>NZ_CM002130.1:1187562-1199090 GCF_000448605.1 Streptococcus sp. HSISS3 | reverse complement strand
TAAAGAACTAAAGGATTACAATCCTATTCCGGAGGTTTATCATATGACTAGCAGAAAACAACGAAAGAAGAACGTTTAGAAATCGTTAACTATTGTTTAGATCATGACTCTAATTATAAGGAGACCGCTCAAAAATTTGGCTGTAGTTATGCTCAGGTTTACAACTGGTGTAGAAAGTACAAACTTAAGGGGCTAGAAGGGCTAAACGACAATCGCGGTCGAAAGCCTAGTGAAGATAGCTTAACCGAGTTAGAAAAGGCGAATCGTAAGATCAAAGAACTTGAAAGAAGGCTTGAGATTAGTCAGAATGAAAGTGAATTCTTAAAAAAACTGAGAGAATTAGAAAGGAGTTGGTTACAGGAGAACCTAAACAAAGACTAATCGCTCAAAATCATGCTCTAAAACTGAAGTTATATCAGTTCATTAAAACAAGCCACAAAGAAAAAGGGTGTCCTATCAGTTGACCCTAGAGACCAAACAAATGCATTACTGGAGCCGTTCTAGAAATGAGCTTTGGCATAAGGGAGCCACATCTGGTCATTTCCAACATGTCAAAAGCATCAAGACTGACTGTGATCAGGACACCTTGCTTATCGCCGTGGAACAAGAAGGAGCAGCCTGTCATACAGGAGCCCACAGCTGTTTCTTTACGGATATATATGATGACAGACAAGACAGATAGGAGTAGCTATGTTAGAAACACTTTATAAGGAAGCCTTAGATCGTAAAAAGAATCCCAAAGAAGGGTCTTATACCAATTACCTTTTTGACAAGGGACTAGACAAGATTCTTAAAAAGGTTGGCGAAGAAGCGACAGAAGTTGTGATTGGGGCCAAAAATGCTGATAAAGAAGAAATTGCCAATGAGACTGCAGATGTCCTCTATCACCTAGCAGTCATGCTCGTTGAAACAGGGGTCAGCCCTGAAGACGTTGAAGCCGTACTTAAAGCCCGTCAGGGCAAACAAAGCAATGTTCCATGACCGAAAAGAAGTAACGGATTATTGAGGATTATCTCAACCGATTTGAACTAAGATGAAAAGCCTGAAGTGATGATTCAGGCTTTTTTGCTAGAGGAATTCTAATGATTTTGTCCTTCTAACTACAATGAGAAAGCGCTTTAAAATGCTATAATAGGAGTGAAGAAAGCTCGTTTATTTTGAAAGATTCGGTGTGCTTATTTATACAAATCATTGAGGAAAGGAAGGATGTCCTATGATGAAAAATACTCCTAGTATTTTAAAGCTTTCTCGTTTAGTTATTGTCCTCCTCTGTTCTAGTCTTTTAGACAGAAACCTTACTCTTTTTAGTCAGCTATAGGGTCCAACATACTCTTGTATTTGCTTAATAAACGGTTTCAACATTCCAAACCATAATAGAAATATGTCATCTCTTAAGCTTGGGGCAGCCCTTGAAGGCTTTAAAATACAACTTATAAACCATAGACTACCGTCACGTGATTTCGGTAGTTTTTTAGATTAGAAATATTGCTAATCAATTTAAGTTATGGTTAAAAAACGAAACTGGAATGATAAAGTAAAGAAATGGGTAAAAAAATTATGATATAATGAGACTGTTTGAATGGTGTAGATTTCATTCAAACTAGGAAAAAGAAATGAGGACCTATTATGGGAAAAAAGGTACATTATAAGCTTCACAAGGTTAAGAAGCAATGGGTGACGATTGCCGTCACCTCAGCAGCACTTGCCTCAATTGTAGGTGGTGCAGCCGTAACCAATCAAAAGGTTTCAGCAGATGAAACCACAAAACCAGTTCCTTCGACAACAGCTGAAAGCGATGTCGTAGTTGAAACGCATGAAGTAGCGACTCCAGCAGCAACTGCTACGACAGATGTCACAGCAGCAACAAATGACAAGGCAGCAACTACAGATACTGTAGCAACTCCAGCACCAGCAACGGCTACAACTGACACAACTGCTAATACTGCAGTACCAGCAACAACTGATCGTGCAGCAGTAGTAAATGATGCAACAACAGAAGCACCAGCTACAACTGCGACTGCGACAGATACAACGCTTACAGTAGCTGAAAAACCAAAATCTGGTGTTACTGAAAAAGAAGAAACAGCAGCACTCTCTTTGGACAACATCAAACAAGTTGATGGTAAATACTATTATGTCAAAGAAGATGGTTCATACAAAACAAACTTTGCTGTTTCAGTTAATGGCCAGTTGCTTTACTTTGGTAAAGATGGTGCTTTGACAAGCACATCAACACACTCGTTCACACCAGGTACAACTAATCTAGTTGATGCTTTCTCTTCACATAACCGTGCTTACGATTCTAAGAAAGAAAGCTTTGAGTTGGTAGATGGTTATTTGACACCTAATAGCTGGTACCGTCCAGTCACTATTTTGGAAAATGGTGAAAAATGGCGTGTATCAACTGAGAAAGACTTCCGTCCACTTTTGATGGCATGGTGGCCTGATGTAGATACACAAGTTGCCTACCTCAATACTTTCTCTAAACACTTTAACCTTAACGCAACTTATTCAACCAGCCAAAGTCAATCTGAATTGAATGCAGCTGCTAAGACAATTCAAATTAAGATTGAACAAGAAATTTCAGCTAAAAAATCAACTGAATGGCTTCGTCAAGCAATTGAGTCTTTTGTAAAAGAACAAGACCAGTGGAATACTACAACTGAAAACTATACCCTTGCTGACCACCTTCAAGGGGGAGCTCTTCTTTATGTCAATAATGACAAGACCCCTTGGGCAAATTCTGATTACCGTTTGCTTAACCGTACACCAAGTAACCAAGATGGTTCTCTAAATGGTACAGGAAGATACTTGGGTGGTTATGAATTCCTACTTGCCAATGACGTTGATAACTCAAATCCAGTTGTGCAAGCTGAGCAGTTGAACCAAATTCACTATCTTGTGAACTGGGGATCAATTGTTATGGGTGATAAGGATGCTAACTTTGATGGTATCCGTGTTGATGCAGTTGATAATGTTGATGCAGACCTTCTCCAAGTTTATACAAACTACTTCCGAGCAGCCTTTGGTGTGGATAAATCTGAAGCTAATGCACTCGCTCACATTTCTATCCTTGAAGCTTGGGATTTAAATGATAATGCTTATAATCAAAAACATGATGGTGCAGCCCTTGCCATGGACAATAACCTTCGTTATGCAATTATGGGTGCACTTTATGGATCGGGCTCTTCATTGAAAGATTTGATTACTAGCAGTTTGACAGACCGTACAAATAATAGTAAGTATGGAGATACACAAGCTAACTATATCTTTGCGCGTGCTCATGATAACCTTGTTCAAGATATCATTCGTGATATTGTTCAAAAAGAGATCAATCCAAAATCAGATGGTTATACCATGACTGATGCTGAATTGAAACGTGCCTTTGAAATCTATAATGAAGATATGAAGAAGGCAGAAAAACGTTATACTATTAACAATATTCCAGCTGCCTATGCTTTGATTCTTCAAAATATGGAGCAGGTAACTCGTGTTTATTATGGAGATCTTTATACGGATAACGGCCAATATATGGCTACCAAGTCTCCTTACTACGATGCTATCACAACGCTCTTGAAGAACCGTATGAAATATGTTTCAGGTGGACAATCGATGAAAGTCGACACGTTCAATGGAAAAGAAATCTTGTCATCTGTTCGTTACGGTAAAGATATTATGACTGCTGACCAAACTACGGGTGTAGCAGAAACAAGTAAACATTCTGGTATGTTGACCCTTATTGCCAATAATCAGGATTTCTCACTGGGTGATGGTACTTTGAAAGTTAACATGGGTAAACTTCATGCTAACCAAGCCTACCGTCCATTACTTCTTGGTACTGATAAGGGAATTGTCACTTACGAAAATGATGCAGCAGCAGCTGGAAAAATTAAATACACTGATGCTGAAGGGAACTTGACTTTTAGTGGAGATGAAATTAAGGGGTATCGTACTGTTGATATGAGAGGTTATCTTGGTGTATGGGTACCAGTAGGTGCACCTGATAACCAAGATATCCGTGTTAAAGGTTCAGATAAGAAACTTGACAAGACATTTTCTGCTACTGAAGCATTGGACTCACAAGTTATCTATGAAGGTTTCTCAAACTTCCAAGATTTTGTTGAAAAAGATAGCCAATATACTAATAAATTGATTGCAGAAAATGCAGAACTCTTCAAGTCATGGGGAATCACATCATTCGAGATGGCTCCTCAATTTGTATCGGCTGATGACCGTACCTTCCTTGATTCTGTTATCCAAAATGGTTATGCCTTTACTGACCGATATGACCTTGCCATGAGCAAGAATAACAAATACGGTTCTAAAGAAGATCTTCGTGATGCCCTTAAGGCGCTTCACAAGCAAGGTATTCAAGCAATTGCTGACTGGGTTCCAGATCAACTTTACCAATTGCCAGGACAAGAAGTTGTAACAGCAACACGTGCTAATAGTTATGGTACTCCAAAGGCCAATGCCTATATCAATAACACTTTATATGTTGCAAATTCTAAATCATCAGGTAAGGACTTCCAAGCTCAATATGGTGGTGAGTTCCTTGATGAGCTCCAAAAGAAATATCCACAGTTGTTTGAAGATGTGATGATATCAACTGGTAAGAAGATTGATCCATCTGTTAAAATCAAGCAATGGTCTGCTAAGTACATGAATGGTACTAATATCCTTGGTCGTGGTAGTCGTTATGTTCTCAGTAACGATGCTACTGGTCGCTACTATCAAGTTACTGAGAATGGCATCTTCTTGCCAAAACCTTTGACAGATCAAGGTGGTAAGACAGGTTTCTACTATGATGGTAAGGGTATGGCCTACTTTGATAATAGTGGTTTCCAAGCTAAGAATGCTTTCATTAAATATGCTGGAAATTACTATTACTTCGATAAAGAAGGTTATATGTTAACTGGTCGTCAAGATATCGATGGTAAGACTTATTTCTTCTTGCCAAACGGTATCCAGCTTCGTGATTCTATTTATCAACAGGATGGTAAATATTATTACTTTGGTAGCTTTGGTGAGCAGTACAAAGATGGTTACTTTGTATTCGATGTACCGAAAGAAGGTACTTCAGAAACAGAAGCTAAATTCCGTTATTTCTCACCAACTGGAGAAATGGCTGTTGGCTTGACTCATGCTGGTGGAGGATTGCAATACTTTGATGAAAATGGCTTCCAAGCTAAAGGTACTAAGTATGTTACTCCAGACGGAAAACTCTACTTCTTCGATAAAAATTCAGGTAATGCCTACACAAATCGTTGGGCTGAAATCGATGGTATCTGGTATGAATTCAATGATCAAGGCTATGCACAAGCTAAGAAGGGTGAATTCTACACAACAGATGGCTCAACATGGTTCTACCGTGATGCAGCTGGTAAAAATGTGACAGGTGCTCTTACTTTGGATGGTCACGAATACTACTTCCGTGCAAATGGTGCCCAAGTTAAAGGTGAATTTGTTACTGAAAATGGCAAGATTAGCTACTACACTGTAGATAATGGTTACAAGGTTAAAGACAAGTTCTTCGAAGTAAACGGCAAATGGTACCATGCTGATAAGGATGGTAACCTCGCCACAGGTCGTCAAACAATTGACCACCTTAACTATTACTTCAATGCTGATGGAAGCCAAGTCAAATCTGATTTCTTCACTCTTGATGGTGGTAAGACATGGTACTATGCCAAAGATAATGGTGAAATCGTGACAGGTGCCTATAGCATTGGCGGTAAAAACTATTACTTCAAAGAAGATGGTAGCCAAGTTAAAGGTGACTTTGTTAAGAATGCTGATGGTTCACTTTCTTACTATGATAAAGATTCAGGGGAGCGTCTCAATAACCGTTTCTTGACAACTGGTAACAATGTTTGGTACTACTTCAAAGATGGTAAGGCTGTAACAGGACGCCAAAATATCGATGGTAAAGAGTATTACTTTGATCATTTGGGACGTCAAGTTAAAGGTAGCCCAATCAGCACACCAAAAGGAGTGGAATACTACGAATCAGTTCTTGGAGAACGTGTGACAAACACATGGATCACTTTCCAAGACGGTAAGACTGTCTTCTTCGATGAAAATGGTTATGCTGATTTTGATAAATAATCAATCAATCTAATCTTAATCTGAGAGATTAAGTGAAAAACGATATGATTTGACATGAATTTATAGGTGAAATTTCTTGAAAACGAGAATCGTTTAAAGAAATTTTGCCTTTTTTTGCTCCTTAAAGAAAAAAATCTGACAAATATCAATTTTGAGTCAGAATCGTTGTAAAAGCCATTGTATCAAGGGTTTTAGTGGTTTTTATAGAAAATAGTTTTACTTATCAAATGATATGAAAATGAGAATTGAAAGCCTATGAAATAGGTGTGTTACAAAACTTTTCTAATGTTGCTGTTATGTTACATATAATTTATAAAAAAACAATTAATTCGAGAAATAGTTAGAAAATAATGATATAATGTAATTGTTTGAAATCGGATAGATTTCAGTCTGATTTTGACAAATAAAATCACGGGGAAAATTATAATGGAAAATAAGGTACACTATAAGCTTCATAAAGTTAAGAAGCAATGGGTCACAATTGCAGTTGCCTCTGCAGCACTTGCTACTGTCGTAGGAGGATTGTCTGCAACAACATCTTCAGTTTCAGCGGATGAAACTCAAGATAAGATAGTAACTCAACCAAATTTAGATACAACAGCCGATTTAGTTACTTCTACAGAAGCAACCAAAGAAGTCGATAAACGTACAAATACAAAAGAAGCAGATGTTTTAACGCCTGCTAAAGAAACAAATGCCGTCGAAACAGCAACTACAACGCACACACAAGCAACAGCTGAAGCAGCTACAACAGCAACAACTTCTGATGTAGCGGTGGCAGCTGTTCCAAATAAAGAAGCAGTTGTGACAACAGATGCACTAGCTGTTACAACTGAAAAAGCAGAAGAACAACCAGCAACAGTGAAGGCTGAAGTTGTAAACACAGAAGTTAAAGCGCCAGAAGCTGCTTTGAAAGATTCAGAAGTAGAAGCTGCGCTTTCCTTGAAAAACATCAAAAACATTGATGGTAAATATTACTATGTTAATGAAGATGGTTCACACAAAGAAAACTTTGCCATTACTGTAAATGGTCAATTGCTTTACTTCGGTAAAGATGGTGCCCTTACAAGCTCATCAACATACTCTTTCACACCAGGAACAACAAATATTGTTGATGGTTTCTCAATAAATAACCGTGCCTACGATTCATCTGAAGCTAGCTTTGAATTGATTGATGGTTATTTGACTGCAGATAGCTGGTACCGTCCAGCTTCTATCATCAAAGATGGTGTAACTTGGCAAGCATCAACTGCAGAAGATTTCCGTCCACTTTTGATGGCTTGGTGGCCAAATGTAGATACACAAGTTAACTACTTGAACTACATGTCTAAAGTATTTAACTTGGATGCTAAATACACTAGCACAGATAAGCAAGAAACTTTGAATGTTGCTGCTAAGGATATCCAAGTTAAGATTGAACAAAAGATTCAGGCTGAAAAATCAACACAATGGTTGCGTGAAACTATTTCTGCTTTTGTTAAGACACAACCACAATGGAACAAAGAAACTGAAAACTACTCTAAAGGTGGCGGCGAAGATCACCTTCAAGGTGGTGCCCTTCTCTATGTAAATGATTCACGTACACCATGGGCTAACTCTAACTATCGTCTTTTGAACCATACGGCTACTAATCAAAAGGGTACAATTGATAAGTCAGTTCTTGATGAGCAGTCAGATCCAAACCACATGGGCGGTTTCGACTTCTTGCTAGCTAATGACGTAGATTTGTCAAACCCAGTTGTTCAAGCGGAACAATTGAACCAAATCCACTACCTTATGAACTGGGGTTCAATCGTTATGGGTGACAAGGATGCTAACTTCGATGGTATCCGTGTCGACGCGGTAGATAATGTCGATGCAGACATGCTTCAACTCTACACAAACTACTTCCGTGAGTACTATGGTGTTAACAAATCTGAAGCAAACGCTCTTGCTCACATCTCAGTCCTTGAAGCATGGAGTCTTAATGACAACCACTACAATGACAAGACAGATGGCGCTGCGCTTGCTATGGAAAACAAACAACGTTTGGCTCTCCTCTTCTCATTGGCTAAACCAATCAAAGAACGTACACCGGCTGTAAGTCCTTTGTATAACAATACTTTCAACACGACACAACGTGATGAAAAGACTGATTGGATTAACAAAGATGGAAGCAAGGCCTATAACGAAGACGGAACAGTTAAACAGTCTACAATCGGTAAATACAACGAGAAATACGGAGATGCGTCAGGAAACTACGTCTTTATCCGTGCCCATGATAACAACGTTCAAGATATTATTGCTGAAATCATCAAGAAAGAAATCAATCCAAAATCAGATGGTTTCACAATCACTGATGCTGAAATGAAGAAAGCCTTTGAGATTTATAACAAAGACATGCTCAGCAGCGACAAAAAATATACCTTGAACAACATCCCAGCAGCATACGCTGTTATGTTGCAAAACATGGAAACAATCACTCGTGTCTACTATGGAGACCTTTATACAGATAATGGTAATTACATGGAAACTAAGTCTCCATACTACGATACCATTGTTAACTTGATGAAGAATCGTATCAAGTATGTATCTGGTGGACAAGCGCAACGTTCATACTGGTTGCCAACTGATGGTAAGATGGACAATTCAGATGTTGAACTCTACCGTACAAATGAAGTCTATGCTTCAGTACGTTATGGTAAAGACATCATGACAGCTGATGATACAGAAGGTTCTAAATACAGCCGTACATCTGGTCAGGTAACACTTGTAGCTAACAATCCAAAATTGACTTTGGATCAATCAGCTAAATTAAACGTTGAAATGGGTAAAATCCATGCCAACCAAAAATACCGTGCTTTGATTGTTGGTACAGCTGATGGTATCAAGAACTTTACATCTGATGCAGATGCAATCGCAGCAGGTTACGTGAAAGAAACAGATAGCAACGGTGTCTTGACTTTCGGTGCGAATGACATTAAGGGTTATGAAACATTTGATATGTCTGGTTTCGTAGCGGTTTGGGTTCCAGTTGGAGCTTCAGATGATCAAGATATTCGAGTAGCGCCTTCAACAGAAGCTAAAAAAGAAGGAGAGTTGACTCTTAAAGCGACTGAAGCTTATGATTCACAATTGATCTACGAAGGATTCTCTAACTTCCAAACTATTCCAGATGGTTCAGATCCTTCAGTTTATACTAACCGTAAGATTGCTGAAAATGTTGATTTGTTCAAATCATGGGGCGTAACATCATTTGAAATGGCACCTCAATTTGTTTCTGCTGACGATGGTACCTTCCTTGATTCAGTTATCCAAAATGGTTATGCCTTTGCAGACCGTTACGATCTTGCCATGAGTAAGAACAATAAATACGGTTCTAAAGAAGATTTACGAGATGCGCTTAAAGCACTTCACAAGGCTGGTATCCAAGCGATCGCTGACTGGGTTCCAGACCAAATTTACCAATTGCCAGGTAAAGAAGTCGTAACTGCAACTCGTACTGATGGTGCAGGACGTACGATTGCGGACGCTATCATCGACCATTCACTTTATGTGGCTAACTCTAAGTCATCAGGCAAAGATTACCAAGCTAAATACGGTGGTGAATTCTTGGCTGAACTTAAAGCTAAATACCCTGAAATGTTCAAGGTAAACATGATCTCAACTGGTAAACCAATTGATGATTCTGTTAAATTGAAACAATGGAAGGCCGAATACTTCAACGGAACAAACGTTCTTGAACGTGGTGTTGGCTACGTACTTAGCGATGAAGCAACTGGTAAATACTTCACAGTCACTAAAGATGGTAACTTCATTCCTCTTCAATTGACAGGTAAAGAAAAGGTTGTTACTGGATTCTCAAGTGATGGTAAGGGAATCACTTACTTCGGTACAAGTGGTACTCAAGCTAAATCTGCCTTTGTAACCTTCAATGGTAACACCTATTACTTCGATGCTCGTGGTCACATGATTACAAACGGTGAATACTCACCAAATGGTAAAGACGTTTATCGTTTCTTGCCAAACGGTATCATGTTGAGTAATGCCTACTATGTTGATGCTAATGGTAATACCTACCTTTACAACACTAAGGGTCAAATGTATAAGGGCGGTTACACTAAATTTGATGTTACTGAAACTAAAGACGGTAAAGAGTCTAAGGTTGTGAAATTCCGTTACTTCACTAATGAAGGTGTCATGGCCAAAGGTGTTACGGTTATTGATGGCTTCACACAATACTTTGGAGAAGACGGTTTCCAAGCTAAAGATAAATTAGTAACCTTTAAAGGTAAAACTTATTACTTTGACGCACACACTGGTAATGCTATCAAGAACACTTGGAGAAACATTGAAGGTAAATGGTATCACTTTGATGAAAATGGTGTTGCCGCTACAGGTGCTCAAGTTATCAATGGTCAAAAACTTTACTTTAATGAAGATGGAAGTCAAGTTAAAGGTGGCGTTGTTAAGAATGCAGATGGTACTTATAGTAAGTACAAAGAAGGTTCTGGAGAATTAGTTACTAACGAATTCTTCACAACTGATGGAAATGTATGGTACTATGCAGGCGCTGACGGTAAGACTGTTACAGGTGCTCAAGTTATCAATGGACAACACCTCTACTTTAAAGAAGATGGAAGTCAAGTTAAAGGTGGCGTTGTTAAGAATGCAGATGGTACCTATAGCAAGTACGATGCTGCAACAGGTGAACGTTTGACTAATGAATTCTTCACAACAGGTGATAACAATTGGTATTATGTTGGTTCTAATGGTAAGACAGTAACTGGTGAAGTTAAAATCGGTGCTGATACCTATTACTTCGCTAAAGATGGTAAACAAGTAAAAGGACAAACGGTAACTGCTGGTAATGGTCGTATTAGCTATTACTATGGTGATAGTGGTAAGAAAGCCATCAGCACATGGGTAGAAATCCAACCAGGAGTCTACGTTTACTTTGATAAAACTGGTCTTGCTTACCCACCTAAAGTGTTAAACTAATAGATTGAAAAGGAGAACTTCGGTTCTCTTTTTTCGGCTCTTTTCTACCATTTGTCAAGTCTATCAAGGCTTTAAGTAAAAAAGAGATAAGACAGTATCTATTCTGAGGTTACTGTCTTATTTTTAACCCTTTTTATCCATAAATGGGCATGCTAAAAAAACACCTCATCTGGTATTTTTTGAAACAAGGTGTTACAATAATACGGCATAGACAGCCTTATCGATTTTGGGTCAAAGAGTAATCGTAAAGTTTGTTATGCGTAATGAGGTAATACATTGTTCGAATGAGACGATGTATAGAGGCAATCGTATGTGGCTTAGTTGAAGCTATTGTCGATTGTCTTTTTCGTTTCTCATAAAAGTCAGCGATATGGCAGGGATTAGTATGACTAGCTGAAGCGATGTTGTGAATGCACTTGAACAAGATTTTTCTGGCATAG
>NZ_CM002130.1:1136779-1185359 GCF_000448605.1 Streptococcus sp. HSISS3 | reverse complement strand
CATAGAGCCCTACGACTTTACAAGACACCACTACTTTAACATAAAGAAAAAGTAGTGAGTACTCTCTCCCGTCGGAGATTTCTTCACTACTAATCTTAGTATGTTTGTCAACTGTAGTGGGTGACGAAAAACTAACATCTAGAGAGGACCTGATAGATCTTCTCTTTTTATGTTCAGAGTGATGAAAACACGCTTCCTAAAGTTAATAAAGTTTCTAAAACCGAAGCCCAGACGTTTGATGTCTTTGATAAGCTTATTGGTGCCCTCCAATTTTGCATTTGAGTAATGTGTTTCTAGTGCGTTTTTGATGTATTGTTTGTGTCTAAGAAAGGTTCTAAAGACAGTTTTGAAGTAGTGATTGACCTTGCTTATATTCTCCTCTATTTACTCAAAAAACTCATCTTCCCTCTTCTCCTGAAAGTGAAACAGCAACAGCTGATAGAGGTTATAATAGTTAGCGAGTTCTTCTGAGAAATTCAGTGTCTTCTTAACGAATTCATGTGGACTTAAGGTTTGACCAAAAGTCTTCGAGTGAAATGACTTACAAGATAACTTACGGCTGTCCTTTTGGAAGAGTCTCCAGTGATTTTTCAAGGCTCGGTAGGGTAGTGACTTTTTATCAAACTGATTCATAATGGCAATTCTAGTCTTCAAAAAGGCTCGACCAAGGTGTTGGATGATGTGGAAACAATCAATAATGATTTTGGCATTTGTGAAAAGCATTCGAGCTAGTGGCATATAGGCTCCTGAAATATCCATCGTGATAAACCGTACCTTTTTGCGTACTTTCAATGGATACTTCAAAAAGTAGTTTCGAATAGTGGTTTGAGCACGATTATCAAGGATGGTTATGAGTTTGTTGGTCTCATAGTTTTGCGCCACAAAAGCGATTTCACCTTTCTTGAACCCAAACTCATCCCAAGACATAACAGCTGGGAGCTTGTCATAATGCTCCTTGAAAGTAAATTGGTCAAGTTTACGATAAACAGTGGACGTCTCTATACGAAGTCTTCTGGCAATATCTGTTAGTGACACCTTCTCAGTTAGAAGTTGAGAAACCTTTTGTCGGACAAGGTTGGAGATTTAGTGGTTTTTCTCAACGATTGATGTCTTAGCTACCGTGACTCTCCTGCAATTTTTACACTGGAAGCGACGCTTTTTAAGACGTAATAGTGTAGGTGTTCCTGCTTGTTCAAGGAGAGGAATTTTAGAAGGGTTTTGAAAGTCATATTTGATCATTTTTCCTTGGCAATGAGGGCATGGTGGTGCTAGGCTACAAGGAAACAGAACTAAAGAAAATCAAGAAATTCTTCGAAGGAACGACGGATACAGCTGAGAACTATATCAAATCTGCCCTTAAGATGTTGGTGAAATAGGAGAAAATATATGCCGAAACGTTGTGGTTGGGTAAAAATGAATAACCCTTTATGTGTAGCCTATCATGATGAAGAGTGGGGCCAACCCCTTCATGATGACCGTGCTCTTTTTGAGTTACTTTGTTTGGAAACTTATCAGGCCGGTCTGTCTTGGGAAACGGTTCTCAACAAGCGCCAAGCTTTCAGAGAATCATTTTACAACTACCAAGTCCAAGGTGTTGCGGAGATGACGGATGCAGAGTTGGAGGACTTGTTAGACAAACCAGCCATCATTCGAAATCAAGCCAAGATTTTTGCTACGCGTGCCAATGCTCAAGCATTTCTACAAGTCCAGAAAACCTACGGTTCCTTTGATGCCTACCTCTGGTCTTTTGTCGAGGGAAAAACTATCGTGAATGATGTCCCTGACTATCGCCAGCCACCTGCTAAAACACCTTTGTCTGAAAAGTTATCTCAAGATCTCAAAAAACGAGGCTTCAAGTTTACAGGTCCAGTCGCAGTTTTAGCTTTTCTACAGGCGGCAGGTCTAGTTGATGACCATGAGAATGATTGTGAATGAAAAAGCGGAAGTTAGTGAGTGCAGCGTTTAATTATCTGAGAATAGAGAAAAAGCTGAGAAACTCATCTCAGCTTTTTATACATACTATTAGATTTGTTAAAATGAAGTCAAAAAAGTGATTCCACCTAAAATAACACCAGCTGAATTTGGAATGATTAGTACCCAATCCTTTTTAGGTTCTTTTGTCCATCCATAAATAACCCAGATTAAGCAAGATATAGCAGCTGATAAAGGTTGAAATGGTTGAGCTTTATATCCCTGTAAATTGGCGATAATTTGAGGAATGTAGGCAACAAATACTATAATTCCAATAAAAGCACCAATGGAACCTACAATTCGATTAATTTTTGTTTTGTCATATCATATTCACCTCCGATTGTAGAGTATCAAAATGATTGTAAATAGGCAAGGAGTATAGTCATTTATTGTTATTTTCTGTACAAAATAGATTAAAGTGTCTATATTTATATTTTTCAGGGGGTAGTATGCAATAAGTTGTGTAAACACAAAAAGGAATAAATCCGTTATAGTAGAGTTGCAACACATTACTAGAAAGAGATTTATTCCCATTCGTGCTGAAAATTTAGAAATGGCAGTGCAAGCTTTGGAGGACTTTATCGCTGAATGGAAGTCGAAGTATAGGAAAGTCATGGAAAGTTTGGAGAATGCGGATAATCTTTTAACTTTTTATCAGTTTCCCTACCAGATTTGGCACAGCATTTATTCGACAAACCTCATTGAGTCTCTTAACAAAGAAATCAAACGTCAAACGAAAAAGAAGGGGGAGTTCCTAACGAGGATGCTCTGGAACTTTACTTAGTTACTTTGTTTGAAGATTATAATTTCAAGCAAAGTCAACGAATCCATAAAGAGTTTGGCTAATGTTCTGACACACTTGAAAGCTTATTTGATTAAAAGTCCGTAACTCTACTTGAGTATTTACACAAAATTATTGACAGTATCCAATTCGATTACATGACAATTATTTAATCTATCATTAAGATAGTAAAAAACTCGTTGAAATAAGATTTATCAAGTTTTTTTGACAATAAAAAATGATATAATAAGTAAGTCTTTAAGGTGTAGATTTTAAGACAAAAAATACATTGGGGAAAAATTGAATATGGAAAATAAAGTACGCTATAAACTGCACAAAGTGAAGAAGCAGTGGGTTACTTTGGCTGTTGCTTTAGCAGCTTTGGCTACCATTGTTGGTGGTAGTGTTACCACAACTTCACTCGCTTCTGCAGAAGAAACAAATAACTCTAACGGATCACCTTCAACAACTACAGTGGGGGAAAATACAAATCCTGTGGTTGAAAAAGAGGTAGGAGCAACAACTGAAGTGGCAAATACTTCAAATGCCACGACAACAGAGCGAGCAGCAGTTACTGCTGACAAACCAGCTGAAGCGACAGTTCAACCAAATTCAGGAACAACTAGTGATAGAGCTACAGCAGTAGAGGTTGAAGCTAAACCTGAAACGACTGCCAAGCCAGAAGTAGTAGCTAAGCCAGAAACAGCTACAACATCGGAAGTAGCTACAAATGCTGGAGTAGCCGCTCCAACGACTGAGAAGTCTAAAGAGCTTTCTGAAGCTGAAATTAAAGCTGCAGTCTCACTCGATAATATTAAAAAAGAAAAGATGGTAAATATTACTATCTTTTAGAAGATGGATCACATAAGAAAAACTTTGCCATTACTGTAAATGGTCAGGTCCTTTATTTTGATGAGAATGGTGTCCTTTCAAGCACATCAACTTATTCATTCACACAAGAAACAACAAATCTTGTCACTGATTTTACTAAAAACAATGCTGCTTACGATTCAACAAAAGCAAGCTTTGAACTTGTTGATGGTTATTTGACAGCTGATAGTTGGTACCGTCCAAAAGAAATCCTTGAAGCAGGAACAACTTGGAAAGCGTCAACTGAAAAAGACTTTCGTCCACTTTTGATGTCTTGGTGGCCTGATAAGGATACTCAAGTAGCTTACTTGAACTACATGACTAAGGCTCTTAGCAATGGTGAAGAAACAAAAGATGTCTTTACGATTGAAAATTCTCAAGCTAGCTTGAATGCCGCTGCTCAAATCATTCAACGTAAGATTGAGGTTAAGATTGCTGCTAATAAGTCAACAGACTGGTTACGTCAGTCAATCGAGGCCTTTGTTAAAGACCAAGATAAATGGAACATTAACTCTGAATCTCCAGGTAAAGAACACTTCCAAAAAGGGGCTCTCCTCTTTGTTAATAGTGATTTAACGAAGTGGGCTAACTCAGACTACCGTAAACTTGACCAAACGGCAACAAGTCGTTTGGCAAACGATAAGATCAAGAGTGGTAGTGATGCTGGTTATGAGTTCTTGCTTTCAAGCGATATCGACAACTCAAACCCAATTGTGCAAGCTGAAATGCTTAACCAATTGTATTACTTCATGAACTGGGGACAAATCGTCTTTGGAGACAAGGACAAAGATGCTCACTTCGATGGTATCCGTGTTGATGCTGTGGACAATGTCAGCATCGATATGCTTCAATTGGTGTCTTCATACATGAAGGCTGCTTACAAGGTCAATGAGTCTGAAGCACGTGCCCTTGCTAATATCTCAATTCTTGAAGCTTGGTCTCAAAACGACCCATATTATGTGGACGAACATAATACGGCTGCCCTTTCTATGGATAATGGTCTCCGTTTGTCAATTGTTCATGGATTGACTCGTCCAGTAACTAATAAAGGTACAGGTGCTCGTAATGCATCAATGAAGGACCTTATTAACGGTGGTTATTTCGGTCTTTCAAACCGTGCGGAAGTTACATCATATGATCAACTTGGTTTTGCAACCTATCTCTTTGTTCGTGCACACGACTCAGAAGTTCAAACGGTTATCGCAGACATTATCAGCAAAAAAATTGATCCTACAACAGATGGATTTACTTTCACATTAGACCAATTGAAACAAGCTTTTGACATTTATAATGCTGATATGTTGAAAGTGGATAAGGAATATACACATTCAAATATTCCTGCTGCCTATGCTTTGATGCTTCAAACAATGGGTGCAGCAACACGTGTTTATTATGGAGACTTGTATACAGATAATGGTCAGTACATGGCTAAGAAATCACCATACTTTGATCAAATCACAACCCTTCTTAAAGCGCGTCCTAAGTATGTAGCTGGTGGACAAACATCTTATATCCACAACCTTGCTGGTGATGGGGTGTCATCTGCGAAAGATAATAAAGAAGTTCTTGTCTCTGTCCGTTATGGTCAAGATTTGATGTCTAAGACAGATACAGAAGGTGGAAAATACGGCCGCAATTCTGGTATGTTGACCCTTATTGCTAATAACCCAGATTTGAAATTAGCAGATGGTGAAACAATTACTGTAAATATGGGTGTAGCCCACAAGAACCAAGCCTACCGTCCACTCTTGCTTGGTACGGATAAAGGTATCGTGTCATCATTGAATGATTCAGATACTAAGGTTGTTAAATATACAGATGCACAAGGAAATCTTGTCTTCACAGCTGATGAAATCAAAGGCTTTAAGACTGTTGATATGAGTGGTTACCTTTCAGTTTGGGTACCAGTAGGTGCGACTGACGATCAAAACGTTCTTGCTAAACCATCAACAAAAGCCTACAAAGAAGGGGATAAGGTTTATAGCTCTTCTGCAGCACTTGAAGCACAAGTGATTTACGAAGGTTTCTCAAACTTCCAAGACTTTGTTAAAGAAGATAGTCAATACACTAATAAATTGATTGCAGCTAATGCAGACCTCTTCAAGTCATGGGGCATTACGTCATTTGAAATTGCACCTCAATATGTCTCATCTAAGGATGGAACTTTCCTTGATTCTATTATTGAGAATGGTTATGCCTTCACAGACCGTTATGACTTTGCCATGAGCAAAAACAATAAATACGGTTCAAAAGAAGATCTTCGTGATGCCCTTAAGGCTCTTCACAAACAAGGTATTCAAGTCATTGCTGACTGGGTTCCAGACCAATTGTATACCCTCCCAGGTAAAGAAGTAGTAACAGCTACTCGTACAGATACACATGGTAAGGTGCTTGATGATACTAGCTTGGTTAATAAACTCTATGTGACAAATACTAAGTCATCAGGAAATGATTTCCAAGCACAGTATGGTGGTGCTTTCCTGGATAAACTTCAAAAACTTTATCCAGAAATCTTCAAAGAAGTTATGGAAGCGTCAGGTAAGACAATTGATCCATCTGTGAAGATTAAACAATGGGAAGCTAAGTACTTTAACGGTACAAATATCCAAAAACATGGTTCTGACTACGTTCTCAGCGATGGTAAATTGTACTTCACCGTTAACGATAAAGGTACCTTCCTTCCAGCAGCCTTGACTGGTGATACAAAAGCTAAAACTGGATTTGCTTATGATGGTACAGGGGTAACTTATTACACAACATCTGGTACTCAAGCTAAGAGTCAATTTGTGACATATAATGGCAAACAGTACTACTTTAACGATAAGGGTTACCTTGTAACTGGTGAACAAGCTATCGACGGTTCAAACTATTTCTTCTTGCCAAATGGTGTTATGTTTACTGATGGTGTTATTAAAAATGCCAAAGGTCAATCATTGGTTTATGATAAGTCAGGTAAATTGACGACTCAAACTGGTTGGAAAGAAGTTACCGTTAAAGATGATAGTGGTAAGGAAGAAAAATTCTATCAATACTTCTTCAAAGGTGGCATCATGGCTACTGGTTTGACTGAAGTAGAAGGTAAGGAAAAATACTTCTATGACAATGGTTACCAAGCTAAAGGTATCTTCATTCCTACAAAAGACGGCCATTTGATGTTCTTCTGTGGTGATTCAGGTGAACGTAAGTACTCAGGCTTCTTTGAACAAGATGGTAACTGGTACTACGCTAATGATAAGGGCTATGTTGCCACTGGATTTACTAAGGTAGGCAAACAAAACCTTTACTTCAATGAAAAAGGTGTTCAAGTTAAGAACCGCTTCTTCCAAGTTGGTGATGCCACATACTATGCAAACAATGAAGGTGATGTTCTTCGTGGTGCCCAAACCATCAATGGTGACGAGCTCTACTTTGATGAGTCAGGTAAGCAAGTTAAAGGTGAGTTCGTGAACAATCCTGATGGTACGACTTCATACTACGATACAATCACAGGTGTGAAACTTGTTGATACATCATTAGTAGTTGATGGTCAAACCTTTAATATCGATGCTAAGGGTGTTGTGACTAAGGCTCATACACCAGGCTTCTATACTACTGGGGACAACAACTGGTTCTACGCTGACTCACGTGGTCGTAATGTGACAGGTGCACAAGTTATCAATGGTCAACATCTCTATTTTGATGCTAATGGTCGTCAAGTTAAGGGTGGCTTCGTAACGAACACTGACGGTAGTCGTTCATTCTACCACTGGAATACTGGTGATAAGATGGTTTCTACCTTCTTCACTACTGGTCATGATAAATGGTATTATGCTGATGATAAGGGTAATGTCGTTACTGGAGCTCAAGTAATCAACGGTCAAAAACTCTTCTTTGGTACTGATGGTAAACAGGTTAAAGGTGGCTTTGCAACAAACGCTAATGGCACTCGCTCATATTACCATGGGGCTACCGGAGATAAGTTAGTATCAACTTTCTTCACTACTGGAGACAATAACTGGTACTATGCTGATGCTAAGGGAGAAGTCGTTGTCGGTGAACAGACTATCAACGGACAACACCTTTACTTTGACCAAACTGGAAGACAGGTGAAAGGAGCAACGGCTTCAAATCCTGATGGTTCAATCTCTTACTATGATGTTCATACAGGGGATAAGGCTGTTAATCGCTGGATTAAGATTCCTTCAGGCCAATGGGTATACTTCAATTCTGAAGGAAAAGGCTACATGTCAAATTAAGACTAAAGAAAGAAGTCAATCACATTTGTGTGGTTGCTTTTTTCGTTAAAAAATGTTAATTTTTTATACATTTAGGTCATTTGTCTGGACGAAAAAGTGGTATAATAACTCTTACTAAATCTTTATTTTGGAGTGCACATGACTAAGTCAAAAAACACTATTGAAAGTCGGATAGATTACTCGATTCTCTTACCAGTTCTAATCCTGTTACTGGTTGGCCTAGTCTCGATATTTATTGCGACAAACTTTGATTACCCCAAGAATCTCGTGCAAGTCATGTCCCAGCAAGTACTATGGATTTTCCTAGGTTCAGTACTTGCTTTTGTTGTCATGTTATTTAACACTGAGTTTCTTTGGAAGATAACTCCTTGGCTGTATGTATTTGGCTTGGGGTTGATGGTCCTGCCCCTTGTTTTCTATTCACCTGCTGTGGTGGAATCTACGGGTGCCAAAAACTGGGTCAGTATTGGATCGGTTACCTTGTTTCAACCGTCTGAATTTATGAAGATTTCCTATATCCTCTTTCTTTCGAGGATAGGTGTCTGGGCTAAGCAAGGACGAGAAGTGACCGACCTTAAGGATGACTGGCTTCTCCTCTTCCAGTATACAGCAGTTACCCTCCCTGTTTTGGGCCTTTTGGTTCTCCAGGGTGATATGGGGACAGCCTTGGTCTTCCTGGCAATTTTAGCGGGTATAGTCGTTGTTTCAGGAATATCCTGGCGTATCATCTTGCCAGTGGTTCTAGCCTTTGTGGCTGGTGTAGCCCTGTTTGTCATGGTCTTTATCACAGATTGGGGTAAGGAAGCTCTGATTAAGATGGGGGTTCAAACTTATCAGATTAACCGTATCTCAGCTTGGTTGGATCCTTTCACTTATGCGGATGGCATTGCTTTTCAACAGACTCAAGGCATGATTTCTATTGGTACTGGTGGTATCTATGGTAAAGGATTTAACCATCTAGAGTTAAATGTCCCAGTTCGTGAGAGTGATATGATTTTCACAGTAATTGCAGAGGATTTTGGTTTGGTTGGTAGTGGCTTGGTCCTTCTGACCTATCTCTTCCTCATTTACCGTATGTTACGAGTGACTTTTAGGTCTAACAATCGTTTTTATACCTTTATCTCTACTGGTTTTATTATGATGATTGTCTTCCATATTTTTGAAAATATTGGGGCAGCAGTAGGCATCCTTCCTTTGACAGGTATTCCTTTGCCATTTATTTCTCAAGGGGGATCTTCACTCATCTCGAACCTAATTGGAGTTGGTTTGGTGCTTTCAATGGCTTATCAAACCAATCTTAATGAGGAAAATAAAATTCTCCTAGCTATGTCTCGTCGCATGCGTGTCTCAGGGACTAGTCATGTGAAGCCTGTTACCAAGACTCATCCTAAAAAAAATAAACCCTCTAAGAGTGCTAATAAGGCCACTCAAGAGTTGGTTAAGGCTAAAGATAAGGTGGATAAGGCAACAGAGAAAATGCGTCAAACCATTTCTCAAAATACGCCAAGCCTTCATCAAGGTAAGCGTCGTAAGGGTTCGAAAAATAAACCGACACGCAAACACTAAGCAGAAGCAAGTTGACAAGTTCAACTTGTTTTTCTTTGTAAAAAATTAAGGCCCGTGTCCTCCTCTTTGCCCCTGCCTGTGGTATAATAGAAGGCGACTATTTCGAAAAGGGGTTTGCT
This sequence comes from Streptococcus sp. HSISS3, assembly GCF_000448605.1. Lineage (NCBI taxonomy): Bacteria > Bacillati > Bacillota > Bacilli > Lactobacillales > Streptococcaceae > Streptococcus > Streptococcus sp. HSISS3. Next base: position 1,175,817 of record NZ_CM002130.1, on the reverse strand, counting down.
ATGATAGAGACAGCCAAGCAGCAAGAACGTGCTATTTTAGTAGGTGTTGAATTGCAAGAAACAGAGCATTTTGACATGTCCATGGAGGAGCTTGCCAGTCTTGCCAAAACAGCAGGAGCAGAGGTTGTAGCTAGCTATACCCAAAAACGTGAACGCTATGATAGTAAGTCCTTCGTAGGTTCAGGAAAATTAGAGGAAATCAAGGCCATGGTAGATGCGGATGAGATTAGCACTGTCATTGTTAATAACCGTTTAACGCCTCGTCAAAATACCAATCTTGAAGCAGCCTTTGGCGTAAAAGTCATTGATCGTATGCAATTGATTTTGGATATTTTCGCCATGAGAGCCAGAAGCCATGAAGGGAAACTTCAGGTACATCTAGCCCAGCTCAAATACATGTTACCACGTCTAGCTGGTCAAGGGATTATGCTCAGTCGTCAAGCGGGGGGCATTGGTAGCCGTGGACCTGGTGAAAGTCAGTTGGAGCTCAATCGTCGTTCCATTCGTAATCAGATTGCTGATATTGAACGTCAATTAAAGATTGTGGAGAAGAACCGAGAAACCATTCGTGAAAAGCGTGTTGATTCAAGTACCTTTAAAATTGGCTTGATTGGTTATACCAATGCTGGAAAGTCAACTATCATGAATCTTATGACGGATGATAAACAATATGAGGCCAATGAACTCTTTGCGACTCTTGATGCCACAACGAAGAAAATTTATCTTAAGGACCAATTTCAAGTGACCCTGACGGATACGGTTGGATTTATTCAGGATTTGCCAACAGAATTGGTTGCAGCTTTTAAATCAACGTTGGAAGAAAGCCGTAATGTTGACCTACTTTTGCATGTCATTGATGCCAGTGACCCCAATCATGAAGAGCATGAAAAGGTGGTCTTGGACATTCTCAAAGACTTGGATATGAGTGATATTCCACGCCTTGCTATCTACAATAAGATGGATGTAGCTGATAACTTGGTGGCAACCGTCTTTCCTAATGTTCGCCTCTCAGCGCGTGACAAGGGGAGCAGAGAAACACTTAGAAGACTCTTGATTGATGAGATTCAGCAACTGTTTGAGCCTTTTAGTATTAAGGTTCATCAAGACCAAGCTTATAAACTCTATCAGTTGAGTCAATTGGCCTTACTAGATAGTTACAACTTTGAGACAGAAGTGGAAGAAATTACAGGATTTATTTCCCCAAAAAATAAATGGAAATTGGAAGAATTTTATGACTGATTATATGGATTTAGCTTTGAAATATGGTGGTTTTACAAGTTTGGATAAGGTTTATTTGAAAAATGCCCTGTCTGATCTTTCGGACAGTCAAAAATTGGCCTTTATTACCCCTCCACCAAGTGTCATTAATGCTTATTTTGCAGAGATCTACCAGAAACAATCTCCAGAAGCAGCAACGGATTACTACTTGGAGTTGTCAAAAGCATTGGATTTGTTTAATTTGGCACCATCTTTTGATGAGCGTAAGCCCTTTATTCGTCTCAATCTTTCGGGAAAATCATACGGTTTTTGCTATGAAACAGATGATGAGGTTGCCCATGTCTTTTCAGAGCAATTAGAGGTTCCAACAACGACTATTTTGTTTGAACTTGCTCAAGTTTTTCCACAGTATAAAGTTTATCTTGAAGGAAGCAAAATTAAGATGGCTAAGGTTGACTTTGATGAAGAGGTGCTAGAAGAACTAACTCCAGAAGGTCAGCTTCTTAGTCGTGTGTCTAAGCTTAAGGGAAATGTCATTAAGTTGGCTAGTTTCAATCAGGATGAATTAGTCGAACTTTTGGCTCAGTATAAAGGGCAAGTGATTTATTATGGCTTTGCACAACGTGAATGCCTGGCTTATATTGTCCAGAAATAAGAAGAACAATAGATAGAAAGTATAGAACGTTATGGAATTACAATTTTTAGGGACAGGAGCTGGACAACCATCCAAGGCTCGGAATGTATCGAGCTTGGTTTTGAAGCTACTCGATGAAATCAATGAAGTCTGGATGTTCGATTGTGGGGAAGGAACCCAGCGTCAGATTTTAGAAACAACGATAAAGCCTCGTAAAGTTAAGAAAATCTTCATCACGCATATGCATGGAGACCATATCTTCGGCTTGCCTGGCTTCTTGGCGAGTCGTTCCTTCCAATCCAGTGAAGAACAAACAGATTTGGAGGTTTATGGTCCAGTAGGTATCAAGCAATATGTTATGACCAGTCTTCGTACCTCGGGGACACGTTTACCTTACCATGTGCATTTTACTGAGATTGATAAGCATAAGTTAGGCTTGGTTATGGAAAATGACAAATTTGCTGTTTATGCTGATAAGTTGGATCATACTATTTTTTGTGTTGGCTACCGTGTGGTTCAAAAAGACCTAGAGGGTACTCTGGATGCTGAGGCCCTCAAAGCAGCTGGTGTCCCATTTGGACCACTCTTTGGTCAAATCAAGAATGGTCAAGATGTGGTTCTTGAAAATGGTACAAAAATCATTGCCAAGGACTATATTTCTGCGCCTAAGAAAGGCAAAGTGATTACTATCTTGGGTGATACCCGGAAGACGAATGCTAGTGTTCGTCTGGGATTGGGTGCTGATGTCTTGGTTCATGAGTCAACTTATGGTAAGGGTGATGAAAACATTGCCAAAAGTCATGGACATTCAACCAATATACAAGCAGCCCAGGTCGCTAAAGATGCTTCAGCCAAGCGTTTGTTACTCAATCATGTTTCAGCTCGTTTCTTGGGCCGAGACATCGGTAGGATGGCGGCAGATGCCCAAACGATTTTCAAAAATACCTACATTGTACGAGACTTGGAAGAGGTAGAAATCTAATGGCTAAACAACGTATTATCGCTATTACGGGTGCCTCAGGAGGTCTTGCTCAAGAAATTGTTAAGCAGCTCTCCCCCAGTGATGGCATTATCCTCTTAGGACGAGACAAGGACAAGCTGGAGAAATGCTATCGTCATGTGGAAAATAAAACCTGTCTTGCCATTGACCTTAGAGACGACAATGCCATTAATGAAATGGTAAATTATCTCTATCAACGTTTTGGCCGTATTGATGTTTTTATCAATAATGCTGGCTTCGGCGAATTTAAATCTTATGATTGTTACACTAGCCAAGAAGTCCGTGATATGTTTGATATCAATACCTTTGCGACCATGACCTTTTCACGTCTGATGGCTGAGAAAATGGTGGAGCAAGGCCATGGCCATATCATCAATATCGCCAGTATGGCGGGGAAAATTGCGACAGCCAACTCAAGTGTCTATGCAGCGACAAAGTTTGCGGTAATTGGCTTCTCAGATGCCCTGCGTCTGGAACTAGCTGATAAGGGCGTTTATGTGACAACCGTCAATCCAGGTCCAATTGAGACAAGCTTCTTTGATCAAGCTGACCCCTCTGGAGCTTATCTTGAGAGTGTTAAAAAGTTTGTCCTCAGTCCTAAGTACGTGGCTAAAAAGATTGTCCGTATTCTGGGCAAAAACAAACGAGAAGTCAATCTGCCACGACTCTTAGCAGTTGCTCACAAAGGCTATACGCTATTTCCACGCATCTCGGACAAGCTAGCTACCAATATATTTAACTACAAATAGGGGGGTGCTAGACGGCATCAAATATCCAATCTTATTTAGAAAACCTCCAGCACTATAGGTTAAAAAAGGAGTTAAGATGTTAGAATACAAACAAGAAATTCCAGCGATGGAAGACCTACTCGCACTCTACAGCTCGGTTGGCTGGACCAATTATACTAACAACCCATCTATGCTAGAAGAAGCTGTCAAAGCCAGTCTCTGGCAGTTGTCAGTCTATGATAAGGAGGAGCTAGTAGCCTACATTCGCTTGGTAGGAGATGGTCACTCTGTCATTTTTGTGCAGGACCTCTTGGTGCAACCAGATCATCAGCGCCAAGGTATCGGAAAGAAACTCTTAGAAGAGGCTTTAGCAACTTTCCCCAATGTCTATCAACGGCTCCTTGCCACTGAACGTAGCGAGAAAAATCTAGCCTTTTACCAATCTCTGGGTTTTGTCGAACTTTCAGAGCAAGCCTGTACAGGGATGATTTATAAAAATTGATGTAGAGGATTTCCGGACAGGGAATCCTTTTCTTCTTGTTTTACCCTACATTGCTTGAAAACGATAGTAGAATAGAGTTAGATAAAAGTAAGAGGAGAAAAGACAAGACAAATAAGGGAGAAATATCCAGAATATTATTTTGCTTAGAAAAGCAGGTCTTGATTATAAATGTACTACGAGTCTATGCATCTTCCGATTTTTTCCGTTCTCTTTTTAGAAAACTCAGACTTCTATCCAGTCTGATAAATTTATTCATGTTATAATAAGTAGACTAGATGACAGGGAGAAAATATAAAAACATGATTACATCAACGTATGATTGGAAAATAAATACAAAAGAGCCAGATGCTGGCTTTTTTAAACTTGCCAAAGAACATGGGCTGGCAGAAACAGCAGCCAAGATTGCCTATGAACGTGGCATTACGACAGAAGAGAATATTGAAGACTTTCTCAAGGCTGATTTATCACACCTGCATGACCCCTATCTTCTGCATGATATGGATAAGGCAGTGGCTAGAATTCGTCAAGCCATTGAAAATTATGAACAAATCTTAGTCTATGGAGACTATGATGCGGATGGTATGACATCAGCATCGATTGTCAAGGAAGCTCTTGAAATGATGGGCGCTGAAGTTCGAGTCTATTTGCCTAACCGTTTTACAGATGGTTATGGGCCAAACGAAAGTGTCTACAAGTACTTCATTGAACAGGAAGGCATTTCACTCATTGTTACAGTTGATAATGGGGTAGCGGGGAATGAGGCTATCGCTTATGCGCAAGAGCAAGGTGTGGATGTTATCGTTACTGACCACCATAGCATGCCAGCTCAGCTTCCAGATGCCTACGCTATTGTCCATCCGGAACATCCAGATGCCGAATATCCTTTTAAGTATTTGGCAGGTTGTGGAGTAGCTTTCAAATTGGCAACGGCCCTCCTTGAGACCATTCCTACAGAGATGCTGGACTTGGTAGCCATTGGGACCATTGCCGATATGGTTAGTCTAACGGATGAAAATCGTATTATGGTCAAGGTGGGTCTGGAAATTCTAAAGACTACTGAGCGTATTGGACTGCAAGAGTTACTCCGTATTTCAGATGTAGACCCAACAACGATTTCTGAAGAAACAGTAGGTTTTAAACTGGCCCCTCAACTCAATGCCTTGGGGCGCTTAGACGATCCAAATCCAGCTATTGAACTGCTGACCGGATTTGACGATGAAGAAGCTCAAGCCATTGCTCTGAATATAAATGCCAAAAAATGAAGAACGCAAGGAAGTTGTTCAAAAAATCTTTGATGAAGCCATGACTATGGTAGACTTGGATAAACCTGTTCAGGTTTTGGCTAAGGAAGGCTGGCATCCGGGTGTTCTCGGCATTGTTGCTGGTCGCATCATGGAACAAATCAGTCAGACAGTGGTAGTTTTAAATATCGAAGCTGGCCTGGCTAAGGGTTCAGCCCGTAGTCTGGAATCTATCAATATCTTCCATGCCCTAGATAATCATCGAGACATTTTTACTGCTTTTGGAGGGCATGCTGGAGCAGCTGGGATGACCCTTCCAGAGGAAAATCTTGGTCAACTCTCCGATATTTTGTGCCATTATGTCTATGACAATGACATTGATACAAGCGCTAAAAATACACTCAATCTAGACGAGGAACTCAAGCTCAGTGAGCTTAGCTTGGATACTATAAAGAGCCTGGGGAAATTAGCTCCTTTTGGCATGGATAATAAAAAGCCAGTCTTTTGGCTACATGATATTACAGTGACTCAAGCCAGGACTATGGGACAAAATGGAGCTCATCTTAAGTTTAAGGTTAAACAAGGCAAGGCTAGTTTTGATGTTGTCGCCTTTAATAAAGGTCATTTGCTTCAAGAATTCCAACAAGCTCAAGGTTTGGAATTAGCCGTGACCTTATCTGTAAATGTTTGGAATGGTCAGACAACACTCCAGCTTATGCTTGAGGATGCGCGTGTAGAAGGCATCCAATTATTTGATATTCGTGCTAAAAATATGACTCTACCAGAAGGCGTACCGATGGTAGAAGAAGCATCAGACACAGCACCTGAGGTAGTCCTTAATAAGTTGCCTGAATCTGCGACAGAATTGAAAGAGTGGTTTGAAGGTAAGGATTTCCAAGCGATATACTTTAAGAATAGCATCAAACAGGCTTATTATCTGACCGGCTATGGAACCAGAGAGCAGTTCGCAAGGCTCTATAAGACCATCTACCAATTTCCAGAGTTTGATGTCCGCTATAAACTGGATGACCTCAGTCATTACCTTAAAATTGATAAAATTCTCCTTATCAAGATGATTCAGATTTTTGATGAATTGGACTTTGTGACCATTGATAATGGTGTTATGACAGTCAATAAAGAAGCTGAAAAACGTGACATTGAAGACAGTCAGATTTTCCAAGACCTTAAACATTTAGTTAAGTTCCAAGAACTTATGGCTTTGGGAACACCACGGGAAATTTATGATTGGCTCTACAAGTCAGAGCAGTAGTGACCAACTAAGATGATTGGTTTAGAATCTAGGGGTTAGTATTTTCTAAATCCACGGTTTCATGCTATAATAATATGTAAATATTTTTTGGCAAAATGCCTATAGGAAGAACAAATGAAATTAGAAGACTATATTGCATCTATTGAAAACTACCCTAAAGAAGGGGTTACTTTCCGTGATATTAGCCCATTGATGGCTGATGGAAAAGCTTATGGCTATGCTATTCGTGAAATCGTTCAGTATGCTACGGATATGAAGATTGATATGATTGTTGGTCCAGAAGCACGTGGTTTCATTGTTGGATGTCCAGTTGCTTATCAACTTGGAATTGGCTTTGCGCCAGTTCGTAAACCTGGTAAATTGCCACGTGAAGTCATTTCAGCAAATTACGAAAAAGAGTACGGTGTTGATACGCTTTGTATGCACGCTGATGCCATTAAACCTGGTCAACGTGTCCTTATCGTTGATGATCTCTTGGCGACTGGCGGAACTGTGAAAGCCACAATTGAAATGGTAGAACGCCTTGGCGGTGTTGTTGCTGGTTGTGCCTTCTTGATTGAACTTGACGGTCTTAATGGACGTCAAGCTATCGAAGGCTATGACACTAAAGTATTGATGAACTTCCCGGGATAATTTATTCCTGATTTTACAAAAGGCCTTAGGGCCTTTTTAACTCTTTTAAACAGAATATGCTTTCTTATATAGTTTTAAGCTATAGCTAACTAGAGAAAATATATATTTGATAACAATACCTCCCCGGTTTATAATATGAAGATAGAATAGACAAGGATGGAGATGTTGTTATGCCTATAAAACTTGATAATAAGTTACCAGCTCTTGATGTATTGCGTTCGGAAAATGTCTTCATCATGGATGAGAATAGGGCTAGTAGTCAGGATATACGACCAATGGAGGTCCTAATCCTTAACCTAATGCCAACTAAAGAAGTGACAGAAACCCAGTTGCTACGTCTTTTGGCAAATACGCCACTACAGATTAACGTTGAGTTTCTTTATATGGCTAGCCATAAATCGAAAAACACCCATGCCGAACATATGAAGACTTTTTATAAGACATTTGATGAAATCAAGGACAAGTATTACGATGGTCTTATCGTGACGGGGGCTCCTGTTGAACAAATGCCTTTTGAGGAAGTTGATTATTGGCAGGAATTGACACGAGTTTTTGACTGGTCTAAAAAGCATGTTTATTCAACCCTTCATTTGTGTTGGGGAGCTCAAGCAGGCCTCTATTACAAACATGGGGTTGACAAGGTTGCCTTGCCAGAGAAATTATCTGGAATCTATAAACAAACCGTTGACATGCCAGAAAATTTCCTCATGAATGGCTTTGATGACAGCTTTGTATCACCTCACTCACGCTATACAGAAGTTACTCTTGAAGACATCAAAAATAAGACAGATTTAGATGTCGTTGTCTCAGGTCCTGAAGTAGGATTGTCTATTTTAGCCAGTAAGAATCTTCGTGAGGTTTATAGTTTTGGCCACTTTGAATATGACCGGGATACATTGGCTAGAGAATATCGAAGAGACTTGGATGTTGGCATAAACCCTGATGTACCAGCAAATTATTTTCCAGAGGATGATCCTAATCAGGAACCTCAACTGCGTTGGAACCTTGCGGCATCAGCTTTCTTTAGTAATTGGATTAACTACGCAGTCTATCAAGAAACACCTTATCGTTTAGAAGAGTTGGAAGACGATTTTTCATTCTACGGTTATTTGTAGCAGACAGATTCAAAAGTCTTATGTGTGACTATTTAGACTTTTTGAGTTAGTCTAGCAACTCTGAAAGGTTATTATGAGTTTTTTGAACAGTATCGATCAGGAAATCTGGTCCTTCCAAACGCCTTGTTTTTCCATTTTAAGGATATTTTTCCGTCGGCGGATGACTTTTTAGTCTGGCAATTTCTCTATCTGCAAACGACAACTCAGATTGGAGAAGTGGCTTCTAGTCAGATTGCGCAGGCAACTGGTAAGACACCAACTGAGGTCAATAAGAGCATTACGACATTGACCGAGGCTGGACTCCTTGATGCCACAACAATTAAGGTTAATAATGAAATTGAGATGGTTGTCGATGCTTCACCTGCTTTAGCTATTTTAGATAAGCTAGTGAGTAATGAAAAGACGACGACTGGTCCTGTCGTTGGTCAACCAACCAATACACAACTCATCAAACAACTGACGGATGAGTTGGAACAGGCTTTGGGAATCTTGAATCCTATGGTTATTGAAGATTTAAACAAGGAAATTCAAGAAGAACATACTGATCCTGAACTTATTCGTGAGGCTTTGAGAGAAGCTGTCTTTAACCAAAAAACAAATTGGAATTACGTTAAAGGTGTTCTTCGCAACTGGAAATTGAGTGGCATCACTACTAAACTTCAAGTTGAACAGCGTCGTTTGGAGCATCAAGGAAAGAAACAGGCTCATCAGGTTTCGGAAGACTTCAAAACAGGAATGGATGCAGCCCGTCAATTATGGGGTGGTCAATAATGTTAGGAAGAAAACGTGTTAATGAGGCTCTAGCTCTCATGGGAGAGATGTTTCCCAATGCTCATGGAGAGTTGGAGTGGAAAACTCCTTTTCAACTCCTTGTTGCGGTTATTTTATCTGCGCAAACAACAGATAAAGCTGTTAACAAGATTACTCCCGGTCTGTGGGCTCGTTATCCAGAAATTGAAGATCTAGCATCTGCCAATCTTGATGATGTTGAAATGTGCTTACGTACCATCGGCCTCTACAAGAATAAAGCTAAGAATATCATTAAAACGGCAAGAGCTATTCTAATGAATTTTGATGGGCAAGTTCCCAAAACACACAAAGAATTAGAGAGTTTACCTGGTGTGGGAAGGAAAACAGCTAATGTTGTTTTAGCCGAAGTTTATGGGATTCCGTCCATTGCTGTTGACACACATGTCTCACGTGTTTCGAAACGCCTAAATATTGTTGCAGAAGATGCAACTGTAGAGGAAATTGAAGCAGAGTTGATGAAGAAAATCCCCAAAAGAGACTGGATTATTAGTCATCATCGCATGATTTTCTTTGGACGTTATCATTGTTTAGCTAAGAATCCTAAATGTCAGTCCTGCCCTCTTCAAAGCTATTGTAAGTATTATAAGGAAATGATTAAGAAATAAGTTGGAGAATGTGAGTTTCTTCAACTTTTTTATAGCTGTAAGATTTTGTTACAAACTAGTAACTTGACAAAAGTCTCAGGCTTTAAGAAAATAGAAGAAACGATTTAGAAGCAGGAGCGGTATAGTATGGCTGAATTCAGTAATGAAGAGTATCTCAGAGCCTTAGCAGATAATGGTGATAGAGAAGCAGCCAAAGAATATGAGCAGGCTTTGGATAATCGTATCTTTCAGTTGCAAATTTCTTTGGCTCAAACGAGTGATCCGCAGGGCCGTAAGGAAGTGCAAAAACTCTTGGAACAAGAGGAAAAGAAAAAAAGGGACTACTTTCAAGAAAAAGAGGAAAAAGCTGTGAGCGAATTTAGACGTCGTAAGAATGAACCTACTAGAAGTAGGAAGGTTTCGAGTTTTGATAGGCTAAGAGACCCTAAAGTGATTAGATGGGTGATTGGCGTTGTGGCAGTAGCTGCTGTTGTGATTCCTGTTGTCACTCTAATGTGGTATAGTAATAACCAAAACGAAAACGTAACCAATCCTTGGAAAAATGGCCAGTTAGCCAAAAGTAAGGAAGCAGCTGCAGCATCTTCAGATAATCAGTCCTCTAATGTTGATACGTCATCATTGTCTGATCAGCAGTTAGAAGACTGGGTAGTTTCTACCTATGCCAAGGAACAAGGCTCAACAGGCGAAAGTTATAAAAATCTGGGTTGGAATGTTTATTCATGGACTGACGATGACGATAATCTAGTCTATGCCCAACTCTCTGATAGTTATGGTAATAATGTCCTTCTTTTCCGAGTTGACAAAAAAGGTCAGTTAGAAGCCTATGGTGGTCTTGATGGTTCAAGTGGATCTTGGGACGTCGTTTCCAAAAAATATTCAACAAGCTAATTAAACCGTTATAAAACGCCTGACTAGGGTGTCTGAGACTGTCTTTTGACAGTCTTTTTTGGTATAATTTAAGGTAATCGTGTATACAATTAAAAAGTTGATTATGGAGATTTGAGATTATCAGTTGGACGGAACTTTTTTAGTCTCCTCGGATTTTTCACTAATCAGTTTTAAAAAGGAGAGTTGTCGTGTCAGACTATTTATCGGTCACCTCTTTAACTAAATATTTGAAAATGAAATTTGACCGTGATCCTTATTTAGAGAGGGTATATTTGACAGGTCAGGTTTCCAATTTTCGTCGTCGGCCTAGTCATCAGTATTTTTCTCTTAAGGATGAGGGAGCTGTTATCCAAGCAACAATTTGGGCAGGAGTCTTCAAAAAACTTGGTTTTGACCTCGAAGAAGGGATGAAAATCAATGTTGTTGGTCGGGTGCAAATCTATGAGCCTAGTGGTTCCTATTCGATTATTATCGAGAAAGCTGAGCCAGATGGTGTGGGTGCCTTGGCTCTCCAATTTGAACAGCTTCGTAAGAAACTAACTGCTCAAGGTTATTTTGACGAGCGTCATAAACAGGCTCTTCCTAATTTTGTCAAAAAGATTGGGGTTGTCACGAGTCCTAGTGGTGCGGTTATTCGAGACATCATTACAACAGTTAGTCGTCGTTTTCCCGGAGTGGAGATTTTACTCTTTCCTACCAAGGTTCAAGGAGAAGGAGCTGCACAAGAAATTGCTGAAAATATCCAAAGAGCCAATCAAAGGGATAATCTGGATCTTTTAATCGTCGGTCGTGGTGGAGGTTCAATCGAAGATCTTTGGGCCTTTAACGAAGAAATTGTGGTGCAATCGATTTTTGAGAGTCGTTTGCCTGTGATTTCTAGTGTTGGTCATGAAACCGATACGACTTTGGCTGACTTTGTAGCAGATCGTAGGGCAGCTACCCCTACAGCAGCGGCAGAGCTTGCAACGCCAGTATCTAAGGCGGATACCTTGGTTTGGATTCGGGAAAGACAAAACAGGGGTTATCAAGCTTGTTTGAGACGTATACAGTATAACCAAGAGCGTTTAGCCAAATTGTCACAGTCTATTGTCTTTAGGCAGCCTGAGCGCCTTTATGACGGCTATTTGCAAAAGCTTGACCAATTGACAACCCGACTTGAAACCTTGATAAAGCAGGAGTTTGAACGTAAACAAAAAGAAACGGCTCTTTTAAGTCAGAGACTGCAAGGTTTGAATCTCTTTGCTAGTGTAGAGAATTATCAGGACCGTCGGGAGTCCTTACAGCGTTTGTTAGTTACTACAACCAAGAACACCCTTAACGGCTATCGTGTCAGACTAGAGAAGGCACAAGAGGCTCTATTATCACTGGACACTAGTCGTATTGTTGCAAGGGGCTATGCTATTGTCAATAAAGACGATAAGCCCCTAACCACTATCAAGGATATTACTGAAGGTGATCAATTAACTATCCAAATGAGGGATGGAGAACTAGAAGTAGAGGTAAAAAATGTCAACGAAAAAAACATTTGAGGAAAATTTACAGGACCTAGAAGCCATCGTTACTAAACTTGAGACAGGCGATGTTGCTCTTGAAGATGCTATTGCGGAGTTCCAAAAGGGTATGGCCCTGTCTAAAGATTTGCAGAAGACCTTGGAAGATGCTGAAAAGACATTGGTTAAGGTTATGCAAGCAGACGGTACAGAAACGGAAATGGATGCCTAATGACTAAGCGTGAAAAAATTGATGCTGCTATCCGTGATTACTACCAAAAGAAGAATCTTCCAGTATCAAATGAACTGATTACAGCTATTCTTTATTCAGTTGATGGTGGCGGTAAGCGTATTCGTCCTCTCATTTTCTTGGATTTGCTTGAAGGATTTGGTTTAGAGTTAACTGATAGTCATTTTGATGTCGCAGCGAGTCTTGAAATGATTCATACAGGAAGTCTGATTCACGATGATTTGCCGGCCATGGATAATGATGATTACCGTCGAGGATGTTTGACAAACCATAAAAAATTTGACGAAGCAACGGCGATTTTGGCTGGTGATTCTCTCTTTTTAGACCCCTTTGATTTACTTGCCCAAACAGAGCTATCAGCAGAAATTCGTGTTGAATTGATTCAAGCTCTCTCTCATGCTTCGGGAACCTTTGGTATGGTAGGTGGTCAGATGCTGGATATGAAGGGTGAAGGTCAAGAACTTGATTTATCACAACTGGCTCAGATTCATGAACATAAGACAGGTAAGCTCTTAACCTTTCCTTTTGTGGCAGCAGGTATTGTTGCTCAACAAGGACGAGAGGTTTTGGACAATCTTCAGGAAGCCGGTCAGCTGATTGGTCTAGCCTTTCAAGTGCGTGATGACATCTTGGATGTGACAGCTGATTTTGAAGCCTTGGGAAAAACACCTGGAAAAGATGTGGTGGCTGGGAAATCAACTTACCCTGCCCTACTTGGTTTGGATAAATCATATGACATTCTTGAGGAATCTCTTAACAAAGCTGAGGCTATCTTCCAAAATTTGGCTGAGAGTCAAGTTTTTAAAAAGGACAGCGTTATAGAAATCATAGAAAGGTTACGACTCCATGCCTAAGGAAAGAGTAGATGTCTTGGCCTATAAACAAGGCCTTTTTGACACACGAGAACAAGCTAAACGTGGCGTTATGGCTGGTTTGGTTGTGAATGTTATCAATGGTGAGCGTTATGACAAACCTGGTGAAAAAATTGATGATGCGACAGAGTTGAAGCTTAAAGGGGAAAAACTCAAGTATGTCAGTCGTGGAGGTCTTAAACTTGAAAAAGGCTTGAAGGTTTTCAATCTCTCAGTTGAAGGCATGACTACGATTGATATTGGTGCTTCGACAGGTGGTTTTACTGATGTTATGCTTCAAAATGGGGCTAAACTGGTTTATGCTGTTGATGTCGGTACTAACCAGCTGGTTTGGAAACTGCGTCAGGACGAACGTGTTCGTTCCATGGAACAGTACAATTTTCGTTATGCTGAACCTACCGATTTTACTGAAGGCTTACCATCATTTGCATCTATTGATGTCAGCTTTATCTCTCTTAATCTGATTCTACCTGCTTTGGCTAAGGTATTGGTTGATGGTGGACAAGTTGTTGCCCTGGTCAAACCGCAATTTGAGGCAGGTCGTGAACAAATTGGGAAAAATGGCATTGTCCGTGAGAGCAGTGTTCATGAGAAGGTGCTAGAAACAGTCACTGCTTTTGCAGTTGATTATGGCTTTTCGGTTAAAGGGTTGGATTTTTCCCCTATTCAAGGTGGCCATGGTAATATTGAGTTTCTGGCCCACTTAGAGAAAACAACTTCGCCTAAGAATGAGGTTATATCCGCTATCAAGGAAGTTGTAGCACAAGCACATAAGGAGTTTAAGAAAAATGAAGAAGAATGATCGTTTGGAGCTAATCCGAAAGATTGTCCAAGAAAATAAAATTACGACTCAGGGAGAATTGGTTAAAATACTCCAAAACGAGGGATTAAAAGCTACTCAAGCCACCGTATCACGTGATATTAATGAAATTGGAATCACAAAAGTCCCTTCTGAAGATGGTTCCTATATCTATGGGCTTTCAAATGCCCCTAGACGTTTAGGTGTATCTCCAGTTGGATCTAAGCGCTTAATCCGTATTGACCGTCAACAAGCTTTCATGAATATCCAGGTTCAGCCTGGAACTAGTCGTCTCATCAAAAAGATTCTTTTGGACGAATACAAGCACTTGATTTTTAGTTTAATTGCTGACGATGACACCCTCTTTTTAGTGGCTCAGTCAGAATTAGCAGCTATTGAATTACAGGGACAGATTGTCAAGTGGGTTGAAGAATAGGAGGATTTATGCTTCTCGAAATTACGATAAAGAATTTCGCAATTATTGAAGAAATTTCTCTTAACTTTGAAAATGGGATGACTGTCCTTACTGGTGAAACGGGAGCTGGGAAATCTATTATTATCGATGCTATGAATCTAATGCTAGGGGCACGGGCCTCTAGTGAAGTGGTACGTCATTCAGCTCCCAAGGCAGAAATTCAAGGGTTCTTTTCAATTGAACAAAATCCTACTTTAGTCAGTCTCTTGGAAGATAATGGGATTCCTGTTGAGGATGAATTGATTATCCGCCGTGAAGTCTTCCAAAATGGTCGAAGTGTTAGTCGTATTAATGGCCAGATGGTGAATCTAACCATTCTTAAGGCAGTAGGACATTTTTTGGTCGATATTCACGGTCAGCATGATCAGGAAGAACTCATGAGACCTGCTCTTCACATTAGCATGTTGGATGCTTTTGGAGATAAGGCATTTTTCCAAACGAAGAAAAAGTATCAAGAATATTTTGACCGCTACCGTGAGTTAAGAAAAGCTGTTCTTGAAAAACAGAAAAATGAGCAGGAGCATAAAGCTCGTATTGAAATGCTGGCTTTTCAGATAGCAGAAATTGAGGCAGCTTCCTTAAAATCAGGAGAAGATTTTGCTTTGATGAAGGAGCGAGATAAACTACTGAATCATAAGCAGATAGCTGATACACTAACAAATGCCTATGTCATGTTGGATAATGAAGATTTTTCTAGTCTATCCAATGTCCGCTCTGCCATGAACGACCTTCAATCCCTTGAAGAGTATGACTCTGATTACAAGGAACTCTCTGGTAATCTATCAGAGGCCTATTACGTTCTTGAGGATGTAACCAAACAGTTGGGTGATCTTTTAGATAATCTAGACTTTGATGCAGGTCGTTTGCAGGAGATTGAACACCGTTTAGATACCATTAATGCTATTACCCGTAAATATGGTGGAACTGTCGATGATGTCTTGGATTACCTGGACAATTCGACTAAAGAATACAACCTTCTGACTGGGAATTCCAGCTCATCAGATGCCATGGAACAAGAGCTTAAGCAACTGGAAAAAGACTTGCTTGCATCTGCAGAGACCTTACAGGCGGCACGTCATCAGATTGCAACGGCTCTTGAAGCAGAGATTAAGGCTGAGCTATGTGACCTCTATATGGATAAGGCAGATTTTAAAGTAACCTTTACGAAGGGAAAATTTAACCGTGATGGCAATGAACAAGTTGAGTTTTACATTTCGACTAATCCTGGCGAAGGCTTTAAACCGCTTGTTAAGGTTGCGTCAGGAGGAGAATTGTCTCGACTTATGTTAGCTATTAAATCAGCTTTTGCCCGAAAAGAAGACAAAACAAGTATCGTCTTTGATGAAGTGGATACTGGTGTTTCAGGCCGTGTTGCTCAAGCCATTGCTCAGAAGATTCATAAAATTGGAAGCCACGGTCAGGTCTTAGCCATCAGTCACCTTCCGCAAGTTATCGCTATTGCTGATTATCAGTTCTTTATTTCTAAGGAAAGTGATAATGAGACGACGGTATCGCGTGTCCGTCTCTTGACTCCTGACGAAAGGGTTGAGGAAATTGCTAAGATGCTTGCTGGTGACAATGTGACCGATGCTGCCTTGAGTCAAGCAAGAGCTTTGCTGAAAGTAGATGGTCCTGTTTAGATAAACAGTTGGGCAAATCTCTCTAGTCGTGCTATAATAGAATATAAATTTTTGTTAAGCGAGAAAATTATGAGTAAAATTAGAATTGTAACTGATTCATCAATCACGATTGAACCAGAATTGGTTAAAAAGTATCAAATCACTGTTGTGCCATTATCAGTTATGGTTGACGGTGTCATCTATTCAGATAGTGATCTTCGGGAAGAAGGTCGCTTCTTGGAAATGATGAAACATAGTAAAGAGCTGCCAAAGACAAGTCAGCCGCCAGTAGGTCTGTTTGCTGAAACTTATGAAAAACTTGTCAATGAAGGCGCTGAACATATCGTGGCCATTCACATCATGCATACTCTTTCTGGGACTTGTGAAGCCTCACGTCAAGGTGCTAGTCTTTCAGGTGCTGATGTGACTGTTATGGACTCGGGTTTTACAGATCAATGCCTTAAGTTTCAAGTGGTCGAAGCGGCTAAATTAGCTCAAGCAGGTGCTAGTTTGGAAGAAATTGTAGCACGTGTTGAAGAAGTAAAAAGCAAATCTGAGCTTCATATCGGCGTCTCTACCCTTGAAAACCTAGTCAAAGGTGGTCGTATTGGACGTGTTACAGGACTCTTATCATCATTACTCAACATCCGTGTCATTATGGAGTTGAAAGATTATCAGTTGAATACTATTGTTAAAGGTCGTGGGGCTAAGACCTTTACAAAATGGTTGGATGCTTACATTGACAATATCAAAGATCGCAAAGTAGCAGAGATTGGTATTTCTTATGCAGGAAAACCGGATTTGGCGCATGAACTTGCTTCGAAACTTGAGGTATTGGATGCTCCAATTTCAATTCTTGAAACAGGGTCAATCATTCAAACACACACTGGTGAAGGCGCCTTTGCCGTAATGGTTCGCTATGAATAAGTTGAAAGAATCTGTATTATTTAGAAGCCTTCTGGGCTTCTTCTTGCTTTTTTTCGTATTCGTCGTGCTCTTTGTCTTCATCGTGCCAAGTAATCATCAGTCATTAAAAACTGTCGGAAAACTGAAGTCTGATAAAAAGGATACGGTCACCTATGTTGCTATCGGGGACTCCCTTACTCAAGGTGTAGGGGATACCACGAATCAAGGCGGCTTTGTTCCTATTTTGTCTCAGGCAATGGGGGCAGATTTTAACTGGCAGGTGACCTCAAATAATTATGGCATTGCGGGAAATACCAGTAACCAAATTCTCAAACGGATGAAGGAAAAAGCAGACATTCAGAGGGACCTTAAAAAAGCCAAACTAATGACTTTAACTGTTGGCGGTAACGATGTCATGCATGTTGTTAAGGATAATATCACTAATCTTAGTGTTGATACCTTCAACAAACCTGCTGTGGCTTATCAAAAGAGGCTGCGACAAATTGTTGAGCTGGCTCGTAAGGACAATAAAACATTGCCAATTTATATCGTTGGTATTTACAATCCCTACTATCTGAACTTTCCAGATATGACAGAGATGCAAACGATTGTTGATAATTGGAACAAAGCTACAGAAGAAGTTTCCAAGGAATATCAAAACGTTTATTTTGTTCCAGTCAATGATTTACTCTATAAGGGAATTGATGGTAAAGGGGGCGTGACCAGTTCGGATGAAACATCCCAGTCCTCTAAATCATCATCAAAGAACCTTAACGATGCCCTTTTTGAGGATGATCATTTTCATCCCAACAACACAGGTTATCAAATTATGTCAGATGCTATTTTGAAACGTATTACGCAAACAAAGAAGGAGTGGTCAGGTGAGTAAGGTATGGAAATGGCTATTTTTAGGGCTGCTTGCCTTGAACTTAGCGCTAGTAAGTGTTGTGACATATAGAGTCATGACCCCAGTAGAAACAAGTTCAGTGTCCTTACCTAAGGGTGCTACCAAAATTGGACGTTATAGCATGACAAAAGAAGAACTTGATGCAGCTCTAACCGGTTTTGCTCAAGATTATTCCACTGATAAAATGCATTTCAAGGTTAATGTCACTAATTCTAAAATTGTTTTTGAGAGTAGTTATAAGGTTTTAGGATATGCTGTCCCCCTCTATGTTTATTTCACCCCGGTTGTCAGTGAATCAGGTGCAATCGTTTTAAAAGTTTCTGATCTTTCAGCTGGCTCTTTAAGCCTCCCTGTTTCAGATGCTCTTAAGATGATTAAGCGTTCGACAAAGTTACCTGATTATATTTCCATTGATAACAAGAAGGAAAAGGTTACCCTAAATATTCAATCAATGAAAAATGAAAAAGGAATAACGGCACGTGCAAAGAGTCTTGATTTGGTCAATGACCGTATCGAATTTGACATCTACAAGACAATAAATTAAAAAGCCTTTACTTTTTGCAAAAAAGCAATGAAATTAGCGTTTATTGCTTGACCTGATAGGTCTTTTAGGATAAGATAATACTTGTCCAAGCGCTAGAAAAACTTTACGCTTAGAAATATATTGGAGGATTGTTACAATGGCTAACAAACAAGATTTGATCGCTAAAGTTGCGGAAGCAACAGAACTTACTAAAAAAGATTCAGCAGCAGCAGTAGACGCAGTTTTTGCTTCTATCGAAGAATTCCTTGCTGCAGGTGAAAAAGTACAATTGATTGGTTTCGGTAACTTTGAAGTACGCGAACGTGCTGCTCGTCAAGGTCGTAACCCACAAACTGGTGAAGCTATCTCAATCGCAGCTTCTAAAGTTCCTGCATTTAAAGCTGGTAAAGCTCTTAAAGACGCAGTTAAATAATGTTAAAACCCCTAAGCTTTTAGGGGTTTTGCTTTACATGAAATGATAGAGGGAAACTATGACAACCTTAACCGTGGTAATGATTTTTCTTCTGGTTTTCACAGTTATAAAACTATCAGGTATTGTTGCTATAAGTAAGCTGATTAAGCCTAGTGAAGAACAGATTGAAGAAGCACGTCAAAAACGTCTTCAAGCTGAAAAAGAGGGCAAAGACCCTTTTGAAGACTGGGATGAACATGACGATGATGGTCTTGTCTAACAAGAGAATCCTCATCAAAGTATACAAAAAGGGCTTGGAGATTTTTCCAAGCTCTTTTTTAGTGAATTAATCAATATAGTGAAGTTTTCCACGGAAGTCTTCAAGGCTTTCATAGCCCTTTTCTTCCATGATTTCTTTCAGTTCTTTAGTAATTCGGTCAAAGACAGCCACACCTTCTTTTTGAAGTGCAGTACCAATTTGGACCATACTTGCTCCACAAAGGATATGTTCAAAAGCATCACGCCCAGATTTGACACCACCAGTACCGATGATTTGGATTTCAGGTTTCAGACGTTGGTAGAAAGCATGAACGTTTGCCAAGGCAGTTGGCTTGATGTAGTCTCCACCGATACCGCCAAAACCATTTTTAGGTTTGATGACAACAGATTCGTCTTCAATATAAAGTCCATTACCAATTGAGTTGACACAGTTGACAAAAACAAGTGGGAATTGGTTGAAGACAGCAGCTGCTTGATCAAAGTGCACAATATCAAAGTAAGGTGGTAATTTGACACCAAGTGGTTTCGTAAAGTAAGAAAAGACTTCAGTTAGGATCTCGGTTGTTGTTTCAAAATCGTAGGCGATTTGAGGTTTACCTGGAACGTTAGGACATGAAAGGTTGAGTTCAACGAGCCCTTCATAGTCACTTTCTTGAACTTTTTTTAGAATAGTGTGTGTTTCCTCAGGTGACAAGCCAACTAATGAAAGAAAATGATTTTTTGTATTGGGTTGCTTTTGTAATTCAATGACATAGTCAAGGTAGTATTCAAAACCGTTATTAGGCAAACCCATAGAGTTGATAGAGCCAAGAGGAACATTAACATATCGAGGTTCAGGATTACCAGGGCGAGCTTCAAGCGTTCCTGTTTTTGTAACAAATGAACCTGCGGCTGAAGCTTCAACCTCTGCCAATTCTTCCTTGGTCATGCAATGAACACCAGCAGCATTCATGAGGCAGTTATCGAATGAAAACTGGCCAATTTTTGTAGCAGTAGAAACCATAAGATCCTCCTTAAAGATCACAAAGCAAAATGTTACTATTTTATCTCATTTTAGCATGAAAAGATGCCTAAAACAAGGAAAGAATAGATGGGCAATAATCTTAAAAGTGAATTCACCTAGGCATTTTTAATACCCCAGGCAAGAAGCTGTAGACTTTTACAGAATTTTTTGGATTTTGCTGGCTTTTTTAAGGTTTTTTGGGTAGAATAGAAGGAGTAAATGGGTATAACCCAAAATATAAAGGAGACATTACTAATGGTAAAATTGGTTTTCGCTCGCCACGGTGAGTCTGAATGGAACAAAGCTAACCTTTTCACAGGTTGGGCTGACGTAGATCTTTCTGAAAAAGGTACTCAACAAGCTATTGACGCTGGTAAATTGATCAAAGAAGCTGGTATTGAATTTGACCAAGCTTATACTTCAGTATTGAAACGTGCGATCAAAACAACAAACCTTGCGCTTGAAGCATCTGACCAACTTTGGGTTCCAGTTGAAAAATCATGGCGCTTGAACGAACGTCACTACGGTGGATTGACTGGTAAAAATAAAGCAGACGCTGCTGCACAATTCGGTGACGAACAAGTTCACATCTGGCGTCGTTCATACGATGTATTGCCTCCAAACATGGACCGTGATGATGAACACTCAGCACACAAAGACCGTCGTTACGCTTCACTTGACGATTCAGTAATTCCAGATGCTGAAAACTTGAAAGTTACTTTGGAACGTGCTCTTCCATTCTGGGAAGATAAGATTGCTCCAGCTCTTAAAGATGGTAAAAACGTATTCGTAGGTGCTCACGGTAACTCAATTCGTGCCCTTGTAAAACACATCAAACAATTGTCAGATGACGAAATCATGGATGTTGAAATTCCAAACTTCCCACCATTGGTATTCGAATTTGACGAAAAATTGAACGTTGTTAAAGAATACTACCTCGGAAAATAAGCTGAGTTAAGTAGTTATTACTAACAAATAGAAAAGTTGGCTTCGGTCAGCTTTTTTCTTTTCCTGAAAAAAATTGAAAGAAACGGTCAGAAAAGTCAGTCAATTCAGTAATTTTTCCTTGACTTTCAAGTTCGAAAGATGTATCATACTAGATAAGATACATCGAAAGGAAATGAGTCAAATGACATTCGCAACTACAACTACTTTGCTATTGCGTGATGAGGGCTAGTGCAAAAGCATTAGTCCTGTTTGGCTTACCAAGCGGGAGTTAAAAACATCTCGCTTGGGTTTCCGAGTGAGATGTTTTTTTACTACTATTGTTTTTATTTTTAGAAAGAGGATTGTCTATGCGTAAAGTAGAATTTCTTGATACGAGCCTTCGTGATGGTGAACAAACACCGGGTGTTAACTTTTCAATCAAAGAAAAGGTTGCCATTGCTAAACAACTTGAGAAGTGGGGGATTTCTTCAATTGAAGCTGGTTTCCCAGCAGCTAGTCCAGATTCATTTGAGGCAGTGAAACAAATTTCAGCTGCCATGACGACAACTGCGGTTTCTGGCTTGGCACGTTCTGTAAAATCTGACATTGATGCCTGTTACGAAGCTATCAAGGATGCTAAATTCCCTCAATGTCATGTCTTTATCGCAACAAGTCCTATTCACCGTGAATACAAATTGAAGAAATCAAAAGAAGAAATTCTTGAGATCATCAAAGAACATGTGACTTATGCGCGTGAACGTTTTGATGTGGTTGAGTTTTCACCTGAGGATGCTACTCGTACAGAACTCGATTATCTCTTGGAAGTTGTTCAAACAGCAGTTGATGCAGGCGCAACTTACATTAACATTCCTGATACAGTTGGTTTTACAACTCCTGAAGAGTTCGGTCATATTTTCAAATACCTCATTGAAAATGTTAAATCAGACCATGAAATCATCTTTAGTCCTCACTGCCACAATGACCTTGGTATGGCTGTAGCTAACACACTTGCAGCTATTAAAAATGGTGCTGGTCGTGTTGAAGGAACTGTGAATGGTATCGGTGAACGTGCAGGGAATGTGGCACTTGAAGAAGTGGCTGTAGCACTTAATATCCGTGAAGACTACTATCAAGCAACAAGTGATATTGTGCTTAATGAGACAGTCAACACAGCTGAACTTGTGTCTCGTTATTCTGGAATTGCGATTCCTAAAAATAAAGCCGTTGTTGGTGGTAATGCCTTCTCTCATGAATCAGGTATTCACCAAGATGGTTTCCTTAAAAATCCTCTTACATACGAAATCATTACACCAGAGCTTGTGGGAGTTAAGAAGAGCTCTCTTCCACTTGGTAAGTTGTCAGGTCGTCATGCCTTTATTGAAAAATTGAAAGAACTTGATCTTGATTTTGTGGAAGAAGACATCAAACCACTCTTTAAGAAGTTCAAAGTCTTGGCTGATAAAAAACATGACATTACTGATGCTGATATTCGTGCACTTGTGGCTGGAACTAACGTTGAGAATCCAGAAGGCTTCCACTTCCAAGATCTCCGTTTGACAACTAATGCTGATGAAACAATCACAGCAGCAGTTAGTCTAGTTAATGAAGATGGTGAGTCTGTGGAATTCTTGGCAAATGGTCAAGGATCAGTTGAAGCTATCTTCAATGCTATTGATAAATTCTTCAATCAAACAGTTCGCTTGACTTCTTATAATATCGATGCTGTAACTGATGGTATTGACGCTCAAGCTCGTGTACTCGTAACTGTGGAAAATGTAGATACAGATACTATCTTTAATGCTTCTGGTTTGGACTTTGATGTTTTGAAAGCTTCAGCAATTGCCTACATCAATGCAAATACGCTTGTTCAAAAAGAAAATTCTGGTGAAATGGCACGCAAAGTTTCTTACCGTGACCTTCCACAAGCCTAAGAGGAGTTAAACATGACAAAAAAAATTGTAACACTTTCTGGTGATGGTATTGGACCTGAAATCATGGCAGCAGGCCTTGAAGTTCTGGATAAAATAGCTTCAAAAATCAGATTTGATTACGATATTGATGCTAAACCATTTGGTGGTGCTGGTATTGATGCCGAGGGTCATCCACTTCCTAAGTCAACTTTGGATGCTGCTAAATCAGCAGATGCTATCCTCTTGGCTGCAATTGGTGGACCTAAATATGACAATGCGCCAGTTCGTCCTGAACAAGGACTTTTGGCCATTCGTAAGGAGTTGAATCTCTTTGCTAATATCCGTCCTGTCCGCATCTTTGATGCTTTGAAACACTTGTCACCTCTTAAACCTGAACGTATTGAAGGTGTTGACTTTGTCGTTGTACGTGAGCTTACAGGTGGTATTTACTTTGGTGAACATATTTTAAAAGAAGATAAGGCTCGTGATATCAATGATTACTCAGCCGATGAGATTCGTCGCATCATGCGTCGTGCCTTCAAGATTGCCCAAGGTCGTGGTAAGAAAGTCACTAGCATTGATAAACAGAATGTCTTGGCAACTTCTAAATTGTGGCGTAAGGTTGCCGATGAAGTTTCTTTGGAATTTCCAGATGTAACCCTTGAACACCAACTCGTTGATAGTGCTGCCATGATTATGATTACCAACCCAGCTCGTTTTGATGTGGTTGTGACAGAAAACCTTTTTGGGGATATCTTGTCTGATGAATCAAGTGTCCTTCCAGGTACTCTTGGTGTTATGCCATCAGCCAGTCATTCAGAAAATGGTCCAAGTCTTTATGAACCAATTCATGGTTCAGCACCTGACATTGCTGGTCAAGGTATTGCCAATCCGATTTCAATGATTTTGTCAGTAGCAATGATGCTTCGTGAAAGTTTCAATGAAACTGAAGGGGCAGAATTGATTGAAAATGCTGTTGATAAGACCTTGAATCAAGGCATCTTGACACGTGATTTGGGTGGTCAGGCATCTACTGCCGAAATGACAGCAGCTATCATTAGCAATCTCTAACATCATGACACTAAAACAAGTGTTACTTTCTGTTTTGTTGGTATGGAATATCGTTGTTTTATGTGCTTATGGGCTTGACAAACACAAGGCTATTCGACATAGGCGGCGAATTTCTGAGAAGACATTATTATTTCAAACCCTTATTTTGGGTGGTATTGGTGCTTCTCTCGGTGGGGCTGTGTTTAGACATAAGATTAAGAAATGGTACTTTAAGCTTTGTTGGCTTTTGGGCCTGCTAAATGATTTTGTTATGTTATATCTCATCTTAACAAAACTTTCGGATTAGTTTATCCTTAGATAATAATTGGAGTATTTTATGAGCGGAAAATCAATTTTCGATAAACTTTGGGAACGCCACGTAATTACAGGTGATGAGGGGCAACCTCAACTTATGTACGTGGACCAACATTATATTCATGAAGTGACTAGTCCTCAAGCTTTTCAAGGTCTTCGTGATGCTGGACGTAAAGTAAGGCGTCCAGATTTGACTTTTGGGACCTTTGACCATAATGTTCCAACTGTAAATATCTTTGATATTAGAGATGTTATTTCTAAGGCACAAATTGATAAACTTGCTGAAAATGTCATTGAGTTTGGTATTGACAATGCGCCACATGGTTCGGATAAGCAAGGAATCGTACATATGGTTGGTCCAGAAACAGGACGTACGCAACCAGGTAAGTTTATTGTTTGTGGGGATAGCCACACAGCTACCCACGGTGCCTTTGGAGCTATAGCCTTTGGTATTGGAACGAGCGAGGTTGAGCATGTCTTTGCTACACAGACACTTTGGCAAGTCAAACCTAAAAAGATGTTGGTAGAATTTACTGGGAAGCCTCAGAAAGGCATTTATTCAAAAGATTACATTCTCGCCTTGATTGCTAAATATGGGGTTGCTTGTGGAGTGGGTTATGTTGTAGAGTACCGTGGTGAGGCAATTGACCATTTGACTATGGAAGAACGCATGACAATCTGTAATATGTCAATTGAATTTGGTTCGAAAATGGGAATTATGAATCCAGACCAAACAACATATGATTATATGCGTGGTCGAGAATGTGTTCCTGAGGATTTTGATGCAGCAGTAGCTGACTGGAAGACACTAGTTAGTGATGATGATGTAGAATACGATAAAGTCATTCGTATGGATGTTTCTGAGTTGGCACCAATGGTCACATGGGGAACTAATCCATCTATGGGAGTAGATTTTGATACGCCTTTCCCTGAAGTTCGAGATATGAATGATGAGCGTGCATACCATTATATGGATCTTCGTCCGGGTCAAAAAGCAGAAGACATTGATCTTGGGTATATCTTTATTGGGTCTTGTACTAATGCTCGCTTGAGTGACTTGCAGTTGGCAGCCAGATTTGTTAAAGGTAAGAAGATTGCCCCTAATTTGACAGCTATTGTGGTTCCAGGTTCTAGACCTGTTAAACAAGCTGCAGAGAAAATTGGGTTGGATAAGATATTTAAAGATGCTGGTTTTGAATGGAGAGACCCAGGATGCTCGATGTGTCTTGGAATGAATCCAGATAAAGTGCCTGATGGGATCCACTGTGCTTCGACAAGTAATAGAAATTTTGAGGATCGACAGGGGTTTGGAGCAAAAACACACCTTTGCAGTCCTGCAATGGCAGCGGCAGCAGCTATCGCCGGACGTTTCGTTGATGTTCGCCAAATGCCAGAAGTACAATAAGGAGGAAACATGGAAAAATTTACCATTTATACCGGTACGACAGTTCCATTGATGAATGATAACATTGATACCGACCAGATTCTTCCCAAACAGTTTCTCAAACTGATTGACAAAAAAGGTTTTGGAAAATATTTGATGTATGCTTGGCGTTATAAAGATAACAAATACACTGAGGATCCTGATTTTGTTTTTAACCGACCTGAATATCGTAAAGCAACTATTTTAATAACAGGTGATAATTTCGGTGCAGGTTCATCTCGTGAACATGCTGCGTGGGCCCTAGCTGACTACGGATTTAAAGTTGTTATTGCAGGTTCCTTCGGAGACATTCACTATAATAATGAACTTAATAATGGGATGTTACCAATTGTTCAACCGATAGAAGTACGTCAAAAATTGAAACAATTAAAACCTACTGATGAAGTGACGGTAGACTTAGAACAACAAAAGATTATTTCACCGGTTGGTGAGTTCACTTTTGAAATTGATGGTGAATGGAAACATAAACTTTTAAATGGATTAGATGATATAGGGATTACCCTGCAGTATGAGGATTTGATCACCGAGTACGAAAAACATCGTCCAAGCTATTGGCAGTAATAGTCTTATATTTTCGAATATTCCGAAAATTGCTTGCCTGATAGCTATGAACATGATAAAATATATATATTATAAATTAGATGGAGAACACACATTATGACTAAACATGTCCAATGGGATGGTAACCTTAACCAAGAAGGTTTTGAAATTCTTAAAGGTGAAGGTGGATGTATCGTTACACCAACTAAAGTTGGTTACATTATTATGACTAGCGATAAAGCTGGTTTGGAACGTAAATTCGAAGCTAAAGAACGTAATCGTAACAAACCAGGTGTTGTTCTTTGCGGAAGCATGGATGAGTTGCGTGCATTGTCACAATTGACTCCTGAAATTGATGCTTTCTATCAAAAGCACTGGGATGAAGATATTCTTCTTGGATGTATTCTTCCGTGGCGTGAGGATGCTTACGCAAAACTCCAAGCATTTGGTGATGGACGTGAAGAGCTTATGACTGATGTACGAGGAACATCATGTTTCGTTATTAAATTTGGTAAAGCTGGTGAGCAAATTGCCAAAGAAATGTGGGAAAAAGAAGGTAAGATGGTTTACGCTTCATCAGCAAACCCTTCAGGTAAAGGTAATCGTGGTAAGGTTGAAGGTATTGGTGAACGTATTGAAAATGCTGTTGACCTTGTCATCGAAGCTGATGAATACGTTGCGTCAATTCAGCCTGATAAAACTGTTGAAACACGTTATGAACAAGGTGTTATGGTATCAATGGTTGATGCAGACGGTAAATTAATTCCTGAACAAGGTGAAGGAAGCCGTTCAGTAGAACCATGTCCAGTAGTTATCCGTAAAGGTCTTGATATAGATAAAATTATGATGCACCTTTCAGACCACTTTAATTCTTGGAACTACCGTCAAGGTGAGTATTATTAAGAAAATAATGTCTTCAAGAAAGCAGGACCTCTGGTTCTGCTTTTAATATGCTTAAAAACTTGTGATATAATACTATTTGAATAGGTTTCTTTGATTTTTTTAGAAAACTAAATTATTATTTGACAAAAAATAATTTTGAAAGGAGGCTCTCATGTTTGCCCAATTAGATACAAAATCAGTGTATAGTTTCATGGATAGTGTTGTAGATTTACCAAGCTATGTCAAACGTGCCAAAGAGCTTGGATACCAGGCCCTTGGTTTGATGGACCGTGATAATCTCTATGCTGCCTATCATTTTGCGCAACTGGCTACTAAAAATGGATTACGTCCCTTGATTGGTATGGAAGCAAATTTAGTCTACGAGGGAAGAATGATTGCATTTCGTCTCTTAGCTAAAAATAATCAGGGCTATAAAAATTTGATGAAGTTGGCAACAGAGCTCTCCTCGGGACAAGGTGAGTTTACGGCTTTATCCAACTATTTGAATGAGATTGCGCTTATCCTCCCCAGTGAAGAGTGGGAACCAGGAATGGCGTTTGAATCAGATGTCTTTATTGGAGTAAGACCAGAAGATGCGGGTAAAGAGTTTGATTATCCTGTCCTACCTTTACATACAGTACGTTACTTTGATAATGTAGATCGCTCGACGATTCAGATGTTGCATGCCATCTCACAAAATGTTTCCTTGTCAGAGGCCTCTATTTGTCCTATGAATCAGCTTCTTTTCTCGCCTCAAGAAATGGAAAGTGCATTTAGTGATATTCCAGATGCTTTAAACAATTTGGACCAACTGGTTTCAGACATCACTTATCAATTTGACACAGAACTGAAGCTTCCCCGTTTTAATCGTGACATGCTGGCAGTTGATCAATTACGTCAATTAGCCCAAGATGGCTTGGAAACTAAAGAGTTAACGGCCTCAGTTTATCAGGAACGTTTAGACAAAGAATTAGCAGTCATCCATCAAATGGGCTTTGATGACTATTTCTTAATCGTTTGGGATCTCCTTCGTTTTGGACGTAGTCGTGGTTACTATATGGGAATGGGGCGTGGGTCCGCAGCTGGTAGCCTAGTTGCCTACGCTTTGGATATAACAGGTATTGATCCTGTTAAAAATGACTTGCTATTTGAGCGTTTCCTAAATGAAGAACGGTATACTATGCCAGATATTGATATTGACTTGCCTGATATCTATCGAAGTGAGTTCCTACATTATGTGAGAGACCGTTATGGCAGTATGCACTCTGCTCAGATTGTCACTTTTTCTACCTTTGGAGCCAAGCAGGCAATTCGAGATGTTTTTAAACGTTTTGGAGCTAAGGAATTTGAACTGTCCCAACTCAGCAAAAAGATTTCTTTTCGTGATAATCTAACCTCTGTCTATAAGAAAAATATGTCATTTAGGCAATTGATTAATCAGAGACCGGAATTCCAGAGGGCTTTTGAAATTGCCAAGGCAATTGAAGGACAGCCTAGACAGACTTCCATCCATGCTGCTGGTATTGTAATGAGTGATGATGACTTAACAGAACACATCCCTCTAAAAGCCGGTGAAGACATGATGGTTACCCAATACGATGCCTCTGCCGTAGAAGCCAATGGTCTTCTTAAGATGGACTTCCTGGGGCTTCGCAATTTGACCTTTGTTCAAAAAATGAAGGAAAAGTTGGAAGAAGAGCAAGGAGTCGTCATTGATATCAAGTCGATTGATTTAGAAGATTCGCAGACACTCGCCCTTTTTGCCAGTGGTAAGACCAAGGGGATTTTTCAGTTTGAGCAAGCGGGTGCCATAAACCTCTTAAAACGTATAAAACCCTCTCAATTTGAAGAAGTGGTTGCCACAACCTCTCTTAACCGTCCAGGAGCCAGTGATTATATAGACAATTTCATCGCTCGTAAATATGGAAAGGAGAAAGTAGATCTGATTGATCCTGTTGTTGCTCCTATCCTTGAGCCAACTTATGGTATTATGCTCTATCAGGAGCAGGTTATGCAGATTGCTCAGGTGTTCGCTGGCTTTACACTAGGAAAAGCGGATCTGCTTCGTCGTGCCATGTCTAAGAAAGATGCCAATGAAATGTCTAAGATGTCTGAGGCATTTATGTCTGGCAGTCAACAATTAGGACGTAACCCACAAATTGCTGAGCGCCTCTTTAGTATGATGGCTAAGTTTGCCGGATATGGTTTTAATAGGAGTCATGCCTATGCTTATTCAGCTTTAGCTTTTCAATTGGCTTATTTCAAAAGCCACTATCCTCAAGTTTTCTATGACGTTATGCTGAATTACTCGTCTAGTGATTACATTAAGGATGCTATTGGAAATGGCTTTTCTTTGGCTAGACTGGATATCAATAGAATTCCATTTCATGACAAAATTTCAGATGGCAAAATTGTTTTAGGTCTAAAGACCATTAAAGGTTTTCCTAGAGATTTTGCTCTTTGGATTATTGAAGATCGAAAGGAAAATGGCAAATACGTCTCTATCGAAGACTTTTTGACACGTATTCCCAAGAAATATCAGAAAGTAGAGGTATTGACACCTTTAGTCAACATAGGCTTGTTTGATATCTTTGAAACGAATCGTCAGAAAATCATTGGAAATTTAAGTAACCTCTTTACTTTTGTCAATGAGTTAGGCAGCTTGTTTGCAGAGTCGTCCTATTCCTGGGTGGATTATGACGATTATAGTCAGATAGACCGTTATAATATGGAACAGGAGTTACTGGGTGTTGGTCTTAGTCCTCATCCCTTACATTTGGCTCAGAAAATGGCTACGCACCCTTACCAGCCCATTTCAGATTTGACAGTAAATAGTAAAGCCACAGTATTGGTTCAACTAGAATCAATTAGAATCATCAGAACAAAAAAAGGTGATCAAATGGCTTTTCTGAGTGTCTCTGATGGTATAAACAAGCTAGATGTGACGCTTTTTCCGGAAACCTATTTTTATCATAAGGATAAGTTAAAAGAAGGAGGTCTCTTTTATCTTGAGGGACGAACTCAGGAGCGTGATGGGAGAATCCAATTAGTTTTGGCGAATATGGAAGAAGCTAGTACGGAACGTTTCTGGATTTTACTTGAAAATCATGAAAAGGACTTAGAGATTTCCAAAATTCTAGCCAAGTATCCGGGTAACATTCCTGTTATCATCCGTTATCAGGAAAGTAAGGAAACAATAGCCAGTCAACGTTTTAGGGTGTCTGATGAGGTAGAATTGCAAAAAGAATTGGCCCAATATACTCTAAAAACAGTTATAAGATAAAAAACTGGTAAAACTTTTCAAATTTCAAGCTATTTAGAATTGTTTGTGTTATAATGATAATGTTAAATATATAAAAGGAGTATCAGGAATAATGAAACGTATTGCTGTTTTGACTAGTGGTGGAGATGCCCCTGGTATGAACGCTGCCGCTCGTGCAGTTGTTCTCAAAGCAATTTCTGAAGGAATTGAAGTCTTCGGCATTAACCGTGGATACGCTGGTATGGTTGAAGGAGATATCTTCCAACTTGATGCCAAAGGCGTAGACAACATCCTCAGCCGTGGTGGAACTTTCCTTCAGTCTGCTCGCTATCCTGAGTTTGCCCAACTTGAGGGTCAACTTAAAGGTATTGAGCAACTTAAAAAACATGGAATCGAAGGTGTAGTAGTTATTGGTGGAGATGGTTCTTACCATGGTGCTATGCGCTTGACTGAACATGGTTTCCCAGCTGTTGGTCTTCCAGGAACTATCGATAACG
This sequence comes from Streptococcus sp. HSISS3, assembly GCF_000448605.1. Taxonomy (NCBI): domain Bacteria; kingdom Bacillati; phylum Bacillota; class Bacilli; order Lactobacillales; family Streptococcaceae; genus Streptococcus; species Streptococcus sp. HSISS3. The sequence continues at coordinate 1,144,811 of NZ_CM002130.1, read as the reverse complement.
ATATCGTTGGTACAGACTACACAATTGGTTTTGATACTGCTGTTGCAACAGCAACAGAAGCTATCGATAAGATTCAAGACACTGCTTTCAGTCACGGACGTACTTTTGTCGTTGAAGTTATGGGACGTAACGCTGGTGATATCGCTCTTTGGGCTGGTATTGCTGCAGGTGCAGACCAAATTATCGTACCTGAAGAAGAGTATGATATCAACGAAGTGGTACGTAAAGTTAAAGAAGGTTACGAATCAGGTGCTAAAACTCACCACGTTATCGTACTTGCTGAAGGTGTCATGGGTGCTGAAGAATTTGCAGCTAAAATGAAAGAAGCTGGAGATACTTCAGATCTTCGTGCAACAAACATTGGACACGTGGTTCGTGGTGGTTCACCAACTGCGCGTGACCGTGTTCTTGCTTCATGGATGGGTGCACATGCGGTTGACCTCCTTAAACAAGGTATTGGTGGTGTAGCTGTTGGTATCCACAATGAAGAGCTTGTTGAAAGCCCAATCCTTGGTACAGCAGAAGAAGGAGCTTTGTTCAGTCTTACTGAAGACGGTAAAATTATCGTCAACAATCCTCACAAAGCACGTCTTGACTTTGCAGACCTCAATCGTTCTTTAGCTAACTTGAAATAATAGCGGTTCTATTAATTATTGTTAATCCGTCGCTAATGCGACAAAAAATATAAGGGAGTTTTTATTTATCATGAATAAACGTGTAAAAATCGTTGCAACACTTGGTCCTGCGGTTGAAATCCGTGGCGGCAAAAAATTTGGTGAAGATGGTTACTGGGGTGAAAAACTTGACCGTGAAGCATCTGCTAAAAACATTGCTCAATTGATCAAGGAAGGTGCCAACGTTTTCCGTTTCAACTTCTCACATGGTGACCACGCTGAGCAAGGTGAACGTATGGAAGTCGTACGTATGGCCGAAGAACTTGCTGGTCAAAAAGTAGGTTTCCTTCTTGATACAAAAGGACCTGAAATCCGTACTGAATTGTTCGAAGGTGATGCTAAAGAGTATGCATACAAAACTGGTGAACAAATTCGTGTTGCTACTAAACAAGGTATCAAATCAACTCGCGACGTTATCGCTTTGAACGTTGCCGGTGGACTTGACATTTTCGATGATGTTGAAGTTGGTAAACAAGTTCTTGTTGACGATGGTAAACTTGGTCTTCGTGTTGTAGAAAAAGATGCTGAAAAACGTGAATTCGTCGTTGATGTTGAAAACGATGGAATCATCGCTAAACAAAAAGGTGTTAACATTCCTAACACTAAAATCCCATTCCCAGCACTTGCTGAAAGAGATAATGACGATATCCGTTTCGGTCTTGAACAAGGTCTTAACTTCATCGCTATCTCATTCGTACGTACTGCAAAAGACGTACAAGAAGTTCGTGCTATCTGTGAAGAAACTGGTAATGGACATGTTAAATTGTTGGCTAAAATCGAAAACCAACAAGGTATTGAAAACATTGATTCAATCATCGAAGCTGCTGATGGTATCATGATTGCACGTGGTGACATGGGTATCGAAGTTCCATTTGAAATGGTTCCAGTTTACCAAAAAATGATTATCACAAAAGTCAATGCTGCAGGTAAGATTGCTGTTACAGCAACTAACATGCTTGAAACAATGACTGACAAACCTCGTGCAACTCGTTCAGAAGTATCTGACGTATTTAACGCAGTTATTGATGGTACTGATGCTACAATGCTTTCAGGTGAATCTGCTAATGGTAAATATCCTGTAGAATCAGTTCGTACAATGGCTACAATTGATAAAAATGCACAAACTCTTCTTAAAGAGTATGGTCGTCTTGATTCATCAACATTTGGTCGTTCAAGCAAGACTGAAGTTGTTGCATCTGCAGTTAAAGATGCTACTAACTCAATTGATATCAAACTTGTCGTTGCACTTACTGAATCTGGTAACACAGCTCGTTTGATTTCTAAATACCGTCCAGAAGCTGACATCTTGGCAGTAACATTCGATGAAATTACTCAAAAATCATTGATGCTTAACTGGGGTGTTATTCCAGTAGTTACTGAAAAACCTGCTTCAACTGATGACATGTTTGATGTTGCTGAAAAAGTAGCATTGCATTCAGGTCTTGTAGAATCTGGTGATAACATTGTTATCGTTGCTGGTGTTCCAGTAGGTACAGGTGGAACAAACACTATGCGTATCCGCACAGTCAAATAATTTGAGTTTCTACTTAAATAGAAAGAAGGTCCTAGGGGTCTTCTTTTTTTGTTCAAAAACGAAGAACTTTGTATATTGCATTTTGATATTAGGCTCCCAGTATCAGTGAAGAATCACAGTCTTCAACATCATAATGATGGAAAGAAAGTCTATCTTGACAAAATAACTCTATATAATTATAATTATGTTTATAATCATATAGATGATATACTTCAGATACAAGTTACAAAAATAAGGAGGTATGGTTATGGCCACAAAAAATATTTATGTTGCAGAAGCAGATCTACACTTATTTGATGATGCTGCCAAGTACGCCGGAAGTGTTTCTGCCGCTGTGATACAGGCACTTCAGGACTTTCTAAGTGTTCAAGGCAACAAAAGCGAAGGATATGACAAGATTGAGTTAAATCTCTATGAAAAAGGGGTAAGAAGAAAGGTAATGTTCTATGGTATGGAGATTACTCGTGTAGAACGTCCGGTAGACGGTGGAATAAGGATTGACACGATTTATAAAACTGCAAAAGGGCAGCTTGCAGTGGCAACCAAGGTTCGCAAGGAGCTTCCGAATTGGGCGAAAGGAAATCCACACGTATGGGAAAACCCGCAGTCTTGGTCACATGATTTTTGGAATCTGGGGGACAGAGTGTTAAACGTATATCCGAACATAGAGAGCCTAAAGGAGAAGGATGCGTATCTTGCTGAGTGCTGCGAATCTTCTCTTTCGGAAAAGCCTTATGAGTTTTTGGATATTTAGATTAGGTATAAATACTAGATTTATAGAACTATAACAAGCAAATAATGAGATAGCTTTGTGTTTATATATCATATGGATTTCAGAGATGAAAAGAAGGAAGCTTTAATTAATATTGCTATGGTATATTTGTCTAGTGTTCGGGATTATCGTCTTTCTCCTCGCGGTTAATGTAAATCATGTTCAAAAATTGATATTAAAAAAAGCGGAGCGACTCTTAGACGAGTCTGTTCATACCGAAATTGTAGAATATCATTATTCCGTTGACGGGATTGAGATCATTTCTCAGCTTGTGATCAGCAAAAATTATTGAACCGCATATAAGGGCTACGCTACTAAGGGGCAATATATATACGAAGTAACCATACTAAGGGTGGTATTATTTTACATCATGGGCAGTAAGGGGGTATGAGATGGCGCTGATTACTAAAATCAAAGCCTATCGCGAACAGGCCGGAATAAAACAAATTTTAATATTTTTTCTATTTTGGGGGCAAAATCCTGACATCTACATCTAGTAACGCTATCCAGCATCACGTTCACAACTTGATGATATAGAGCTTTCTTGATATTATTTAGTTAAATATATTTTAAGTGGGGGTGAAAGGATGATTAACTTTTCTTGCAAATAATCTTAAAAAAGTAGCATTACCAGTATGTATGGTATTGTTGCGCCCATTGCGAGAAAGTTAAATTCTATTTATCCAGAATATCTTAGTAGCATCACTCTCATGGAGTGGTTCCATTTTGCTATGGTGAGCTGCAAGAATTAACTTTCTTGCGGCTCTGTTTTTGTTTTTTGTGGCTCTATATCTCTAGAGTCATTAAACTTCTTTAAAGATTTAGGGTTATTTTAGACAAATAGTGATTAGCTATTCGTTAAGTAAGTGAGGTTTTTATTCCAGAAGTGTGGTAGTTTAATCTTATTTAGTGTTGTTAACGATTTAGCTTTATTCGGAATGGATACCTTATGAAAAAATAAGGAATTTTTTGAATTTTAATAGTTTCCATAAAACTCCCATTTTGAAAACGTAATATCGAAAATAATGAAATCTTGATTTTCTTTTTACAGATAATTCTAAAAAATGATAGTTATACATAGGTATGGTAATATAACCCGGAAAAACATTATATTTATGCTGTATTAGCAATATTTGTTGCTTTTGATTTAAGATTAATTTAAAATATTTGAAAATATGAGCAAATATTCCCACAAATATTAGGAAATTTGTTAGAATGTATAACGATTAGTATTTTTGAATACTTTTAATCTCATTGAGGGGTGAGATACTTAAATGCATAAATGTGGAGGATTACCAAAGTGGGTAAAGATTTATTTAATGATCGAATTAGTCGATTTTCGATTCGTAAATTGAATGTAGGAGTTTGTTCGGTTCTGTTGGGAACTCTTGTTATGGTTGGTGTTGCAAATCAAGTTTCAGCTGATGAAACTAGCAACCAAACCCAAGTAGAAGATGTGACCAATACGACTGCAGTAGCAAGTGAAGGGACACAGTCTCAAAATACTGTTGCAACTCAAGCTTCGATGGAAGTCGCAAATATTTTATCTAGTTCTGAGGCAAATAGTCAGTCTCAAGCTGTTTCAACAGCTAGCCAAATAGTCTCTGAAGCATCAACGACACCAGCTTCTAGTGAAGCAACATCTCAGGCAGCTGTTTCTACTTCGGAGACATCAGCTAGTTCTGTACAATTTTCAAATAGTGTTGCTGGTACTGTGAATGTAGCTAGTAGCACGACTGGCGCTTCAACGACAGCATCTAGTTTAGCAGCCACTTCTGAATCACAAGCCTCAGCCTCAGCATCTGAAGCGCAAAATATGAACGTTGAAGTAGAGGCTTCTAGTAGTAACTCCCTTTCTGGAGGGGTTGAATCTCCAGTAGTGGAACAACCAGTAGTGACAGCTGAAACTTCTGGCAAACGTCGTAGTCGTCGTTCTATTGGTGATCCAAATGATCCAAACCTCATCGGAGATGATGTCCAAGATGCCACTTCAACTCCTAAAGAAGCAAAACCAGGTTTCACAACAAATATCAAAGCTACTGACTTGGCCAGCCAAATCTCTTGGTTGGACTTTGGTGATACAGCCAACTGGACTGGAACAACCACAACATCGAGTGGGAATCTTGCCCTTCAAGTAGGGTCTACCTATACCAAAGAAATCATGCCGGGCTATGTGGTAACCATCAAAGTTAAATCTTTAAAACCTTTCCAAGCGACAGAAATCTACAAAAAGCGCTTGGAAGACCGAGGAGCGACAGAAGCTGAAAAGGCTACCTATGACCCCAATGCTAGAAATGGTTATGTGAATGGGGCTACTTCAAATTATACCAAAGCAGCTTTCAGTGCTGGTGAAGAAGCCAAAGTTATTGCCGAAGCTCAAAACCAATGGACAGAAATACGAAAAGAAGGCATCAATACTGGTACTAAAAAACAACCATCAGTTCCGAGTTTGACGGTGGCAATATTGGGGTCCAGTTTGAAATTTCTGCGACCTTCCGTGGAAAAGTGGTCAAACCTGCCATTGTCATGGCGGATGGTGAGTCCGCTAACCCTGGTGAATTGGTTATGTTCACCACAAACGGAGAAGGTTGGCAACACATTGGGGAATGGTTAAAGAACAATAATAAAAATACGAAAACTTATATTCCACAAAATACAGATAATTTATTTGGTTCAAGCCCTTCCACTAATATAAATGGCATGAATCTCTATAGGACGAACCTTGACCAACTTCGACGTTCAAATCAAGTCGGACCGGATAAAAAAGCGGTTGCTTGGAAGTACTTTGGAAGTGCCGATTTAACAACTGGGGGTCTCGGAACAGGAGTGTTCGGGCCAAATATTTCTTCAAGTGATGTTGCTGTTCCCCTTGTTATGACCAAGGGGGCTTCTGAGATTGGTCTTTATATCGTCTCAGGTGGGAAACAGTCAGCTATGTTTGGATTCTTCCCGCTTGATGAAGGGGATGCACCAGAGTCTTATGGTAAGGCTATCCACTCTATCGCAACCGTTGATGGGATCACAGGTAAAAAAGTCAACCAACCTTATCTTGGTCACTTGAGCCCAGATATGGATGAAAACAATGCACTTGATTGGTTTGGTGATGACAAGGCAACGACAGCTGATGAAGGAATTGATCAATTGCTCCCAGCTGAGCTCAAAGGGACAACCAATGAGATGATCAAGATGGACCGTACGCATCCAGGGAACTACACCATCACTCTTGAAGCTCATACAGATGGGGCGCCTCAAGCCAATATTTATGGTTGGATTGACTTTAACCAAAATGGCACCTTTGATGAAGATGAACGTTCTGAGTTGGCTACTATTACCAAGGATGGTTCTGTTACTCTAAGATTCACCAAGAGCAAAACCTATATCGATCCAAGTGTCAATGAACTAGGCGTACGTGTCCGGATTGCTAAGGATGCTGTTCAAATCGAAAGCCCTACAGGAATGGCTTTCTCAGGGGAAGTTGAAGATTTCAGAACTCAGGTTACTCACCCACCAAAAGGAGAAGTCAAAGCAACGTCTGGCCTTCAAGGCGAAAAACAAACGGCAACGGTTGCCTTTACGGCTCGTGGTCTCTACAAGTATAGCCGTACAGCTGTAGCTCAGATTGACGAAACTGTTGCTCCTCAGATAGTGGACAACCGTACTGGTCAAGTCGTAACACCTGGAGCAGATGGCTATTATGCTGTGGCTGGTCAAGGGAAATATAAGATCACTCCAAACGGGACTTCAGTGGATGTTGAGTTCATTCCTGAAGATCACTTCCTAGGAACAGCGGATGGTATTTCGATCCGCCGTACAGATACCAATGGCTATGATACAGGTTGGTCTACTAAATTCCCTGACATGGAAGCTAATGTCGATACGGCCATCAATACCATGGACGGTCTTTACATCCCAACGGTTACTCCGAAAGATATTGAAGGCGAAAGCAAGACGTCTACCGATGTGCAAGGAGCAACCCAAACTGGTACACCAACCTTTAACGTAGTAGGAACTAACCTAGATGGTAATAAGGTTGCTATCACTCCAAGTGCGCTATATCCTGCTAAATTGGTAGACCCAGCAACTGGTCAACCGACAAATGCGCTTTCTGTTACGGTAGCAGGAGAAGGAACTTACACTATCGATGATACGACTGGTAAAGTGACCTTCGTTCCAGAACCTGGTTTTACAGGCAGTGCGAATGGCGTAACGGTGACCTTGTCTGCTCCTGTTGGACGAGATAAAGATGTACGATTCGTGATGAGTACGTTAAGACAGCGACTGCTAAGTACACTCCAACAGTAACACCAATTACGGCTACTCCTACAAATAAAGTTTCTGCAGATGTTCAGAACGTTCCTCAAACACAAACACCAACCTTTGATTTAAGTAATGACAAGACAGCTCAAATCACAAGCAAGAAATTGGTGGATCCAACAACTGGTCAACCGACTGATGATGCAACTGTAACTGTAGCGGGAGAAGGTAGCTATACTATCGATCCAACGACTGGAGCAGTTACATTTACTCCAGAAAAAGATTTTGTCGGAACTGCTAAGGGCGTGACCGTTCAAGCAACTGCAACCATTACTAATGAAAACGGTAAGACTGCAACAATCACATCGGATGCGACTTACACACCAACAGTTGTAGCAGCTGTTCCAACAGCTCAATCTGCTAAATCTAAGGATATTCAAGGTGCTACGCAAACTGGTACGCCAACCTTTGCTGGCACAACTGTTCAAGTCAACGGTCAAGATAAGGCTATTACCATCAAAGACAATAGCTACAAACTCTTGGATAAAGATGGGAACGAAGTAACCGGTACAACCCCAGCATATGCAGCAGACGGTACAACTGAAATCGGTAACTTCTCAATTGATCCAGCAACTGGAACAGTAACCTTCACACCGACTGATAAATCATATACAGGTGCTGTTACACCGGCTAAGGTTCAAGCTGAAAGCTCGAATGGTATCAAGGTGGCTACAACCTACACACCAGAAATCGTTCCAGTAAGTCCAACCGCAACACCAGCTGAGTCAACTGATATCC
>NZ_CM002130.1:1132975-1135699 GCF_000448605.1 Streptococcus sp. HSISS3 | reverse complement strand
ATCATATACAGGTGCTGTTACACCGGCTAAGGTTCAAGCTGAAAGCTCGAATGGTATCAAGGTGGCTACAACCTACACACCAGAAATCGTTCCAGTAAGTCCAACCGCAACACCAGCTGAGTCAACTGATATCCAAGGTGCCACACAAACAGGCAAACCTGAATTCCAAGGTGGAACAGTAAACGTTGATGGCGTTGATAAGACAGTAGCAATCAATGAAGCTGTACCAGCGACATTTGACGATGGTACAAAAACTAAGACAATTCCAAACGTAGGTACTTACACAGTAGCAGCAGACGGAACAGTAACTTTCGTTCCAGAAAAATCATTTGTCGGAACTGCACCAGCGGTGACTGTTGTACGTGAAGATATGAACGGAACCAGAGCGCAAGCGACATACACACCTACAGTTACACCAGTTAAGCCTACTGCGGATCCAGCAACTTCAACTGGTAAGCAAGGTCAAGAACAAACAGGCAAACCAGTCTTCACTGAAGGTAATAGCCGTGTACCAATGAACGATAGGGTTGCTGCAACCTTTGATGATGGTTCAACGACGAAGACAGTTCCAAATGTTGGTACTTACACAGTAGCTTCAGATGGTACGGTAACCTTCGCTCCAGAAAAATCATTTACTGGCGAAGCCCCAGCAGTGACTGTTGTGCGTGAAGACATGAATGGAACAAAAGCTTCAGCGACTTACACACCAACTGTCACTCCTGTGACACCAACTGCGACACCAGCAGAATCAACAGGTCCTCAAGGTGTAGTTCAAACGGGAACAGTAACCTTCACAGAAGGTGATCCTGTCGCACCAATCGACAAAAATACCATTACCCTTCTTGATGAAAACGGTCAGCCAGCTGCGGCAGTATTTGCAAAATCACCGGCAGGTGTAATTATTGGTACATTTACGGTAGATAAGATTACTTCAGTGGTGACATTCACACCAAGTGATAAATCTTACTCAGGTGAAGTGGTTCCTGTTAAAGTTCGAGCTGCAGATACTAATGGAACAACTGTAGAAACAACTTATACACCTAAGATTACACCAGTTGTTCCAACTGCAGAAGATGCAACATCTACAGATATTCAAGGTGCGACACAAACAGGTAAACCAACCTTTACCGAAGGTGATAGCCGTGTGCCGATGGATGATGACACACCAGCGACTTTCGAAGATGGTTCAAAAACGAAGACAGTTGATGGTGTTGGTACTTATACAGTAGCTGCTGACGGAACGGTGACTTTCAAGCCACTACCAACATATGTTGGTACACCTGAAGGCGTGACTGTGAAACGTGTCGATAAGAATGGTACGGCTGTAACAGCTAAGTACACACCGACAGTTACACCAGTAGTACCAAGTGCTACACCAGCAGTTTCAGAAGACGTTCAGGGAGCTACACAAACCGGTAAACCTGAATTTACTGCTGGAAATAGCCGTGTACCTATGAATGATGCTGTTCCTGCAACCTTTGACGATGGATCAAAAACTAAGACAGTTGACGGCGTCGGTACTTACACAGTAGCGACGGATGGTACGGTAACCTTTGTTCCAGAACCAAGCTTCACTGGTACAGCACCAGCAGTGACTGTTGTGCGTGAAGATATGAACGGTACTAAAGCTTCAGCAACTTATACGCCGACAGTTAATCCAGTAACTGTAACACCAACTAATAAAGTATCTGAAGACGTTCAAAACGTTCCACAGACAGAAACACCAACTTTTGCCTTGAGCAGTGACAAAACAGCTCAAATCACAAGCAAGAAATTGGTGGATCCAACAACTGGTCAACCGACTGATGATGCAACTGTAACTGTAGCGGGAGAAGGCTCTTACACCATTGATCCAACTACAGGGGCTGTAACCTTCACACCTGAAAAAGACTTTGTCGGAACCGCTAAAGGTGTAACGGTCCAAGCAACTGCAACTATTACAAATGAAAACGGTAAGACCGCAACGATCACATCTGACGCGACATACACACCAACAGTTGTAGCAGCTGTTCCAACAGCTCAACCGGCTAAATCTAAGGATATTCAAGGTGCCACACAAACAGGCACTCCAACCTTTGCAGGCACAACTGTCCAAGTCAACGGTCAAGACAAGGCTATTACTATTAAGGACAATAGCTACAAACTCTTGGATAAAGATGGCAACGAAGTTTCAGCGACGCCAGCATATGCGGCAGACGGCACAACCGTGATTGGTAACTTCTCAATTGATCCAGCAACTGGAACAGTAACCTTCACACCGACTGATAAATCATACACAGGTGCTGTGACACCAGCTAAGGTCCAAGCTGAAAGTTCAAATGGTATTAAAGTTGATACAACTTACACACCAGAAATCGTTCCAGTAAGTCCAACCGCAACACCAGCTGAGTCAACTGATATCCAAGGTGCCACACAAACAGGCAAACCTGAATTCCAAGGTGGAACAGTAAACGTTGATGGCGTTGATAAGACAGTAGCAATCAATGAAGCTGTACCAGCGACATTTGACGATGGTACAAAAACTAAGACAATTCCAAACGTAGGTACTTACACAGTAGCAGCAGACGGAACAGTAACTTTCGTTCCAGAAAATCATTTGTCGGAACTGCACCAGCGGTGACTGTTGTACGTGAAGATATGAACGGAACCAAAGCGCAAGCGACATACACACCTACAGTTACACCAGTTAAGCCTACTGCGGATCCAGCAACTTCAACTGGTAAG
>NZ_CM002130.1:1128631-1130251 GCF_000448605.1 Streptococcus sp. HSISS3 | reverse complement strand
ATCACAGCGAAGTACACACCAACTGTGACTCCAGTAACCCCAACAGCTGAGCCAGCAACATCTACAGATATTCAAGGTGCGACTCAAACTGGTAAGCCTGAATTCACTGAAGGCGATAGCCGTGTACCAATGAACGATGATGTTCCAGCAACCTTTGAAGATGGTTCAACTACGAGAACTGTCGACGGTGTTGGTACTTACACAGTAGCAGCAGACGGTACAGTAACCTTCGTCCCAGAAAAATCATTCGTCGGAACTGCACCAGCTGTAACAGTGGTTCGTGAAGATAAGAACGGAACAAAAAGCTTCTGCGACCTACACACCATCTGTAACACCAGTTACCCCAACTGCAGAAGGTACAACATCTACTGACAAACAAGGTCAAACGCAATCAGGTACACCAACCTTCACACCAGGTAATCCAAATGTTCCAATGGATGATGATACACCTGCAACATTTGAAGATGGCTCAATTACGAAGACCATTCCAGGTGAAGGAACATACTCAGTTGCTCCAGACGGAACCGTAACCTTTGTTCCAGAAAAATCATTCACTGGAGAAGGTACAGGAGTAACGGTTAAACGTGTCGATAAGAACGGTACTCCAGTTACTGCTAAGTACACACCAACTGTGACTCCAGTAACTCCAACAGCAACTCCAGCTACATCAGAGGCACCTCAAGGTGTGGTTCAAACTGGAACTGTGACATTCACCGAAGGTGACCCAGTTGCACCAATTGATAAGGATACCATTACTCTTCTTGATGAAAATGGTCAGCCAGCAGCTTCGGTAGATGCAAAATCACCAGCCGGTGACGTGATTGGTACCTTCACCGTTAATAAAGAAACAGGTGTTGTAACCTTCACACCAACGAATAAATCATACTCAGGTGATGTCGTTCCAGTTAAGGTTCAAGCAGCTGATGCAAACGGAACTGTCGCTGAGACAACTTACACACCGAAGATCACTCCAGTTGTCCCAACTGCTGATCCTGCAACATCTACAGACATTCAAGGCCAAACACAAACAGGTAAACCAAGCTTCACGCCTGGTAACCCAAGTGTACCAATGGATGATGATGTACCAGCAACCTTTGAAGATGGCTCAACAACTAAAGTTATTCCAGGTGAAGGAACTTACACTGTTGCTCCAGATGGAACTGTAACCTTCGTACCAGAAAAATCATTTACAGGAACAGGTACAGGAGTAACGGTTAAACGTGTCGATAAGAACGGTAGCTCAGTTACAGCAACTTACACGCCAACCGTAACACCAGTAACACCGACTGCTAAAGATACCACTTCAACTGGTAAACAAGGTCAAACCCAAACAGGTAAGCCTGAATTTACTGAAGGTGACAGCCGTGTGCCAATGAACGATGATGTTCCAGCAACCTTTGATGATGGTTCAACAACTAAGACTGTTGAAGGTGTTGGAACTTACACAGTAGCAGCAGACGGTACAGTAACCTTTGTTCCAGAAAAATCATTCGTCGGAACCGCACCAGCTGTAACAGTGGTTCGTGAAGATAAGAACGGAACAAAAGCTTCTGCAGCTTACACCCCAACAGTAACTCCAGTGACACCAACAGCGACACCAGCAGAATCAACTGGACTCAA
>NZ_CM002130.1:1097588-1127473 GCF_000448605.1 Streptococcus sp. HSISS3 | reverse complement strand
GGTAAGCCTGAATTTACTGAAGGCGATAGCCGTGTACCAATGAACGATGATGTTCCAGCAACCTTTGAAGATGGTTCAACTACGAAGACCATTCCAGGTGAAGGAACATACACAGTTGCTCCAGATGGAACCGTAACCTTTGTTCCAGAAAAATCATTCACAGGAACAGGTACAGGTGTAACAGTGAAACGTGTTGATAAGAACGGTACACCAGTTACTGCAACTTACACCCCAACTGTGACTCCAGTGACACCAACAGCGACACCAGCAGAATCAACTGATCCTCAAGGTGTTGTTCAAACGGGAACTGTAACCTTCACCGAAGGTGATCCTGCTGCCCCAATCGACAAGGATACCATTACTCTCCTTGATGAAAACGGCCAACCAGCTACTTCAGTCATTGCTAAGTCACCAGAAGGTAAAGAAATCGGTACTTACACAGTTGATAAGACTACAGGCGTTGTAACCTTCACACCGACTGATAAATCTTACTCAGGAGAAGTGGTTCCAGTTAAGGTACAAGCTAAAGATACAAATGGCACACCAACAGAAACAACTTATACACCTAAGATTACGCCAGTTGTACCAACTGCTGATCCTGCAACATCTACAGACATCCAAGGTCAAACACAAAGTGGTAAACCAAGCTTCACACCTGGTACCCCTGCAATCCCAATGGATGATGATGTACCAGCAACCTTTGAAGATGGTTCAACTACGAAGACCATTCCAGGTGAAGGAACTTATACAGTAGCTCCAGACGGAACCGTTACCTTCGTTCCAGAAAATCATTCACAGGAACTGGAACTGGCGTAACAGTGAAACGTGTGGATAAGAACGGTACTCCAGTAACTGCAACTTACACTCCAACTGTGACACCAGTAACTCCAACAGCAGAATCTACAACTTCAATTGGAAACAAGGGCCAAACCCAAACAGGTAAACCAGTCTTTACCGAAGGAGATAGCCGTGTTTCAATGAATGACAAGGTTCCAGCAACCTTTGACGATGGCTCAACAACCAAGACTATCCCAGGTGTTGGTACCTACACAGTAGCAGCAGACGGTACTGTAACCTTCACACCAGAAGCTGAATTCACAGGAACTGCACCAGCAGTAACAGTGGTTCGTGAAGATGTGAATGGAACCAAAGCTTCTGCAACCTACACACCAACTGTACGTCCAATCACTAAGTTTGTGGACAAAGAAGGCAAGGAAATCCCAGGATATCCGGCTCTTGATGGTGAACAACCAAAAGCTGAGATTTCTGGTTATCGCTTCGTCGAAACCAAGAAATTGCCAAATGGTGATTTCGAACACGTCTACGAAAAAGTGACAACTTCTTATGTGGACGAAAATGGCACTCCAATTCCAGGTTACCCAACAGAAGAAGGCCAACAACCTAAGAAAGATATTCCAGGTTATGAATTTGTGAAGACAGTTGTAGATGAAAATGGTAATACCCAACACATCTACAAGAAGACCGTGACTCCAACACCAGTGCCGGATTCAACACCGACACCAGAGCCACAGCCAACTCCACAAGCAAAACCAGAAGAATCTGTTCTTCCAGAAACAAAAGAAGAAGCAAGCTTCATCAATCCAACTGATGAAAATGCTCAACTTCCGAAAACTGGTAGTGAAGATTCAAACCTTGCAATCTTTGGTTTAGCAAGTCTTCTTGCAGGATTTGGACTTTACGGCACTAAACGTCGTAAACGCTAAAATAAGCTTTGTTCGTAAAGATATCAAGGCTTTTCGAAGTCAAAGCAAAAATAGCCCTCCTGTCAAATGACAGGAAGGCTATTTGTATGCTCTTGTAAGTTTTTATTTCAAGTCGTCAAAGTTGACTTTGGCTCCCTAGAAGCGTAAGCTAGAAGTTAAATAAAGGAGGTCTATCTATGATTGAAGTCACTTATCTAAATACAGCTAAGCAAGAAAAACATGTTTCTTATGAAAATTACAATGAGTTTGTACGAGCGCAGCAGGCCTGTTGGATTGAACTTCCTGATTCAACACCAGTAACCAAGGTAACTATTAATGGTCATGATATTGACTTTAAGGGACCTTACGGTGAACTCTATTTCTACATAATGAAGCTAGACTTAAGTCAATACCAATAAACAGAATCGGACATTACGTTCCGGTTCTTTTTTTCTACAAGACAATTTTTATAAATTAAGAATATTGCTAATTGACTGAAAATGACTTACAATAGAAAAGAAGAATTTATAGAAGGAGATAAATATGAAAAACAAGCGTTTAATTTGGACTTTGGTTTTCTTAGCTATCTTGACGCTCGGTTCTATTGGCACAGATCTTTTCAAAAAAGAACATCAAAATGCTAATAGAGTTGTCAAAGTTGGAATCCTCCAGTTCGTGACGCACGAGGCCTTGGATCAAATTGAAAAAGGTGTCGAAGATGGTCTTAAAGAAGCTGGTTATAAGGGAGACAAGGTTCAAATCACCTTATTAAATGCTGAAGGGGACCAATCTAAAATCCAAACCATGTCTAAACAATTGGTTAATGACAAGAATGACGTCGTTATCGGTATTGCTACACCAGCAGCACAAGGGCTAGCGGCAGCTACCAAGGATATTCCAGTCATTATGGGAGCTATCTCAGACCCTGTTGGGGCCAAATTGGTTAAAAACCTTAAACATCCAGAAGGTAATGTTACGGGTACATCCAATCAAGTGCCTATTAAACAAACAGTGGAGTTGGTTAAGTCCTTGACGCCAAATGCCAAAACCATTGGTATTCTCTATGCTTCTAGTGAGGATAACTCCAAATCACAGGTTGAAAGCTTTAAGAAATACGCTGAAAAAGATGGTTTAAATGTGGTTGAATATGCCGTCCCATCAACCAATGAAATCAACACAACCATGTCAGTCATGACTGGTAAGGTAGATGCTATTTGGACACCTCAGGATAATACCATTGCCTCAGCCTTTTCTACAGTTGTTTCCCAAGCAAACCAAGCTAAGATTCCAGTTTATACGACTGTTGATACTATGGTTAAAGAAGGCGGTCTGGCTTCAGTTGCTCAAAGCCAATATGAGCTTGGAAAAGCCACAGCCCGTAGTGCCGTTAAGGTTCTTAAAGGTAAAAAAGTGAAGGATGTCCCAGTTGATGTGATTGATGATGGAACACCGACCCTCAACCTCAAAGTAGCTCAAGACCTCAACATCACTATCCCTGAAAATGTGCTTAAGCAGTCAGACATTGCTGTCAAGGCTGATAAATAAGGAGGACTTATGATTATTTCATCTATTTATCAGGGGCTTCTATACGGAATCCTTGGTCTTGGGATTTACATGACCTTCCGTATCTTGGATTTTCCTGATTTGACAACAGAAGGTTCTTTCCCACTAGGTGGGGCAGTAGCAGTAACCCTTATGAATTTTGGTTGGAACCCCATTCTTGCGACCTTGGTTGCTGTCCTGGCTGGATGTGGTGCTGGACTTGTGACTGGTCTCCTCTATACCAAGGGTGAAATTCCTACTATCTTGGCAGGGATTTTGGTTATGACCTCACTTAATTCAGTCATGCTTATGATTATGGGAAGAGCCAATCTTGGTCTTCTTGATATTAAAACGATCCAAGATTTACTTCCTTTCAGTAAGGACTACAACCTCTTGATTGTTGGTCTCTTAGCCGTAACCATAGTCATTGCTGCCTTGATTGTCTTTCTTAACACGCGCCTAGGGCAAGCCTATATTGCTACTGGTGATAATCGAGACATGGCTAAATCTTTTGGTATTAACACAGACAATATGGAAGTGATGGGACTTGTCATCTCAAATGGTATTATTGCTCTCTCAGGAGCCTTGATTAGTCAACAGGACGGGTATGCCGACGTTTCTAAAGGGATTGGGGTTATCGTTATCGGACTTGCCAGCATTATCATTGGTGAGGTCTTGTATGCGACCAACTTGACCTTGTTGGAACGCTTGATTGCCATCTGTATTGGTTCTATCCTCTACCAATTCCTCTTGACTGGCGTTATTGCTCTTGGCTTTAACACCAACTACCTGAAACTCTTCAGTGCGATTGTTCTTGCCCTCTGCTTGATTTCGCCTGTCCTACGCCGAAAATTCTTTAAGGGGGTGACCTTATCACGATGACAGCAATTGTAGAACTCAAAGATGCGACTGTTAAGGTTAATAACGGTTTTGACACCGAAAAACAATTCTGGACCATGTTAATCTCACTATTAGGGAAGGTGATTTTATTACTATTCTCGGTGGAAATGGTGCCGGAAAATCAACACTCTTTAATGTCATTGCAGGAACCCTCATGTTGACCAGTGGTCAGATTTTTATCATGGGTGAGGATGTTACGGCTCTTCCTGCTGAGAAGCGTGCCAAGTACCTCTCACGTGTTTTCCAAGATCCTAAAATGGGAACAGCTCCTCGTATGACCGTTGCGGAAAACCTTTTGATTGCCAAATACCGTGGCGAAAAACGAGGCCTTAAATCACGCCAAATTCATCTCTACACAGAGGAATTTCAAGGTCTGATTGAACGGATCAGTAATGGTCTGGAAAAACACTTAGAAACACCAGCAGGTCTTCTATCAGGTGGTCAGCGCCAAGCCCTCAGTCTCTTAATGGCGACCCTTAAACGTCCTGAGCTCTTGCTCTTAGACGAACATACTGCAGCCCTGGATCCCAAGACTAGCGTGGCTCTTATGGAGTTGACTGATGAATTTGTAACGGGTGACCACTTGACTGCCCTTATGATTACCCACCATATGGAAGATGCCCTTAAATACGGAAATCGTCTAATTGTAATGAAGGATGGTCAAATCATCAAAGACCTCACCAAGGAAGAAAAAGGTCAGTTGGATATCACAGACTACTACGCTATGTTCGAGTAGGTCTAGCCTGACTCTAAATTGTAAAATAAGCCAAAAAGTTGTATACTTAAAGGGTATGCAACTTTTTGTTGTGGCCTGTAAATCGACAAGAAGCCTGTTCGCTCGAACGTTCAGCTTCTTGGACCGTCTGTAAAAATAGGCTCTAGAAGAGAGTCAAACTAAAAAGGAGAAAAACAAGCATGAGCGATATTAAAATTATTGCCCTAGGTGGAGTCCGTGAAAATGCTAAAAACCTCTATATTGTTGAGGTTAACGACTCTATCTTTATTTTGGATGCTGGTCTAAAGTATCCTGAAAATGAACAACTGGGTGTTGACTTTGTCATCCCTAACTTAGACTACTTGATTGAAAATAGAGACCGTATTCAAGGGATTTTCTTGACGCACGGACATGCCGACGCTATTGGAGCCCTACCTTATATCTTGCAAGAAGTTAAGGCACCAGTCTTTGGATCATCACTCACTATTGAGTTGGCTAAGCTATTTGTGAAAAATGCTGGCGTTAAGAAATTCAATAACTTCCATGTTATTGATGCAGAAACTGAAATTGAATTTGAAGATGCAGTAGTCTCATTCTTCAAGACAACCCACTCTATCCCAGAATCAATGGGTGTTGTTATTGGTACAGACCAAGGCAATATCGTCTATACTGGGGACTTCAAATTTGACCAAGCAGCCCGTCCTTACTACAAAACTGATTTGGGACGTTTGGCTGAAATCGGTCGTGATGGCGTTTTGGCTCTATTGTCTGACTCAGCGAATGCGACAAGCACTGAACAAACAGCGTCTGAAGCTGAAGTTGGTCAAGAAATGGACCATGTGATTGCCGATGCTGAAGGCCGTGTGATTATTGCTGCTGTTGCCTCAAACTTGGTTCGTATCCAACAAGTCTTTGACTCAGCAGCTGACCATGGACGTCGTGTTGTCCTTACGGGTTTTGACGTTGAAAATATTGTCCGTACAGCCATACGTCTTAAAAAATTGACCGTTAATCATGAAAAACTGATTGTCAAACCTAAAGATATGGACAAGTTTGAAGATCACGAGTTGATTATCCTTGAAAATGGTCGTATGGGTGAACCTATTGATGGCCTTCAAAAGATGGCTGTTGGTCGTCACCGCTACGTTCAAATAAAAGAAGGCGATTTGGTTTATATCGTAACCACACCAAGTATTGCCAAAGAAGCAATAGTAGCACGTGTCAACAATGCTATTTATAAGGCTGGTGGCTCTGTTAAGATGATTACGCAAAGTCTGCGAGTGTCTGGACATGCCAACGCCCGTGAACTTCAACTCATGATTAACCTTCTTCGCCCACAGTATCTATTCCCTATCCAAGGTGAGTATCGTGACCTTCAAGCTCATGCTGAGTTGGCTTTGGAAGTTGGTCTTCTTCCTGAGAATATCTACATTGTCAAACGTGGTGATATCATGCACTTGTCTGAGGATCAAGGTTTCCTTCATGAAGGAGCTGTCCCAGCTGGTGATGTTATGATTGATGGTAATGCTATCGGTGATGTTGGGAATATCGTCCTTCGTGACCGTAAGGTCTTGTCTGAAGATGGTATCTTTATCGTAGCCATCACGGTTAACAAGAAGGAGCGCAAGATTGTTTCTAAGGCGCGTGTGAACACACGTGGATTCGTCTATGTTAAGAAGAGTCGTGACATTCTGCGTGAATCTGCTGATATTGTCAATGCGACTGTTGAAAATTACTTGGCAGGAGATAGTTTTGATTGGGGAGAACTTAAAAGTGCCGTTCGTGATGACGTCGCTAAATTCCTCTTTGACCAAACCAAACGTCGCCCAGCAATTCTTCCAGTCGTTATGGAAGTACGTTAATCAATGATTATCGTGTGAGTGTGTTACTTACATTCATTGACATTAGGGAGTCTTATAAGACTGTTTTGAAAAAGCAAAAGCTGGGTCAACCCAGCTTTTCTATCATTAAGAAAGGAAAAGACAAATGGCTTTTTTTCAAATTGAATATTCATCTGACGTTCTAGGACAGTACCGCCAAGTAGATGTCATTTATCCAGACCGTGATCAAATTGCAGAAAACGAAAGCGATACGGATATTCCAGTGCTTTATCTCCTTCATGGCATGGGGGGAAACCATAATTCTTGGGCTTTCCGTACCAATATTCAGCGCCTTCTTCGAAAGACCAACCTCATCGTCATTATGCCTAATTCTGAAAATGGATGGTATACCAATACGAATTATGGAGTTCGCTATTACGATGCCATTGCCAAGGAGCTTCCACAAGTCATGCAGCGTTTCTTCCCAAGTATGACGAAAAAGCGTGAAAAGACTTTTATCGCTGGGCTTTCTATGGGTGGCTATGGTTCTTTCAAACTAGCCTTAACGACCAATCATTTTGCTTGTGCAGGTTCATTCTCGGGTGCTCTTGGTTTATCAGCAGAGATAATGACAGATGAGACCAGTGATTCTAAGGCATACTGGCAAGGTGTTTTTGGCGATTTGAAAGGAAAAGACATTGCGCAACACAAACTGGTGAATCTAGCTAAACAACATGACAAGAAAACCAAATTCTTTGCTTGGTGTGGACTGGAGGATTTCCTTTTTGATTCTCAAGATCAAGCAGTTGCTGATTTGAAGGCTCTTGGCTTAGATATTGACTACCATACAGACCATGGAAGACATGAATGGTATTATTGGGAAAAACAATTGGAAGCTTACCTAGAATGGTTGCCAATTGATTACGTTAAAGAAGAACGTTTGTCTTAATGGGTCAATCTTGTAACATCTTGTCAAAGAGATGATAAAAGCTTAAACTTATATTTTTCACTTGTCAGAACTATTAGAGCTTGATATACTAAGGAAAGCTTCGAAAAGGAGGCTCAATAATGAAAAAATTCGTTAGAGTAATCTACCGTATTCCCAAACTCATTTTACAATTTATTTGGAATCTCATTTGGGGCCTATTTAAACTTGCCCTTATCCTAGCCTTAGTTGGTTACGGACTTATCTATTATGCAAACAACTCTCAAAGCACACTAGCTACCAATATTAATCAAGCCTTTCGACAAGTTGAGTTAGGTTTTAGTGGTAACAGTACCAGTGATGTTGAAAAATCAGTCTCCAATCTCTCAACGACAGATACTATCCCTGAGTCAAATGGGGCAAGATGGGCACAAAATACAGCCAGCATCTATATTCAGTCTACTGATGAAACCATGGTCGCTGCATATAAGGAGGCTATCACAAATTGGAATAATACAGGTGCTTTTATCTTTACCTTTACAGATGATGCCTCAAAAGCTGACATCGTAGCGACAGACTATTCGGATGCTAACTCACAGGCAGCGGGTCTAGCAGATAGTCAGACCAATGTTGTGACCAATCGGATTACCCATGTGGAAGTCAAACTCAATCGTTATTTCCTTTTGAACCCTGATTTCGGCTATACCCATAAACGTATTGTCAATACAGCTGAACATGAATTGGGCCATGCCATTGGCTTAGACCACGATGATTCTAGGGCTTCAGTCATGCAGTCAGCAGGGTCTTATTACGGTATTCAACAGACCGATATTGATCGGGTTCATGCTCTTTATGCTAATTAAGGAGGTTTGTATTGCATTTTTTAAAACGCCTTGCTAGACGTTATCCCATGCAGACCTTTCTCTTTCTATTTAATGCCGGGGTCTTTACCTGGTTGCAAACAACGGGAACTATGATTGCACACCGCTTAGGCTTGTCAGGAGATGGTATTTGGTTCTATATTCCCGACTGGCTTAAAATAGTGACTCGTCATTCTACGGAGAGTATTCAAACACTATACGGTATCTCGGGTTGGACTTGGTTGATTACCTCCATGCTTCTAACTTGGCTTGTGACCTTTCTTAGAGGTTTGATGAGAGCAGTGATTTTTATTCTGTTAATTGGTGTCGGCCTATGGTTAGTCTACCGACACTTTGAATTATTACAAAATTTGAAACTGTCCTAGTAGGGCAGTTTTAGTTTCCTCTAACAAGTGACTTGGCTATTAAAACATAGACTATTTTCTGTAGATGAAATGAGATAGTTCCTTTAATAATTTCAGAACGAGCTGTAGCTAAGACTTTTCGTTGTGAGAAAAGTGCCTAAAGTTTAAAAGCTTTAGGCACTCGGAAGTTTTGAGACACTAGGCTCAAAACTTAGCTATGGAATTCCGAAGGAAGTCGCTAGCGTCCGCACTCACCTAAGAAAAGTCCAAAAAGAAGAATTAATGTCAATTTAAAACTGCCCATCAGGGCAGTTTTTTGATTCATTAGCCCGTTCATTTTCTTTAAAAATATGGTATAATACAACTAATTTATTAATTTGGAGGACATTATGGCTTTAGCAAAAATCGTTTATGCCAGTATGACCGGTAACACGGAAGAAATCGCAGATATTGTTGCCAAAAAATTGGAAGAATTGGGTCACACTGTTGATGTAGACGAGTGTACAACGGTTGATGCCGCTGATTTTGAAGATGCGGATATCTGTATTGTTGCAACTTACACTTATGGTGATGGAGAGTTGCCGGATGAAATCGTTGACTTTTACGAAGATTTGGCTGACCTTGACTTGTCAGGTAAGATTTTCGGTGTTGTAGGTTCAGGAGATACCTTCTACGATTATTTCTGTCATTCAGTAGATGAGTTTGAAAATCAATTTACTTTTACAGGTGCGACTAAAGGTGCGGACAGTGTAAAAGTTGATCTCTCTGCTGAAGATGAAGATATTGAGAACCTAGAAGCTTTCGCTGAAAAAATTTCAGAGGCATTAGCATAGGGAACAAGCAGAGTTATTTCTGCTTTTAATGTAGTCAAATTTGGAGTTTTTATGAATGAAATAGAAAGAGATTTTAGGACGCAATCTCAACATCTTCTTTGGTCTGTTTGGCGAGGACTCTTGGTCGGTGTAGCTGCAGGTGCAGTCGTTAGCCTCTTTCGTTGGTTAATTGCTAAAGGGGCCCAAATCTCGGTATCTATTTACCAAGACGCCCTGAACCATCCAGTCCTTATTTTAGGAATTGTCCTTGTCAATTTGATATTTGCCATTTTGATTGGTTATCTCATAAAACAAGAAAAAGATATTAAAGGTTCAGGTATTCCCCATGTTGAAGGGGAACTGATGGGGCTCTTACATCCGTCTTGGTGGTCTGTTTTATGGCGTAAATTCCTAGGTGGTGTTCTTGGCATTTCAATAGGTCTGATGTTGGGACGTGAAGGACCGAGTATTCAGTTGGGAGCTATGACGGCGAAAGGTTTGTCCAAAGGCCTCAAACTTTCAGCCCGTGATCAGCGTGTCTTGATTGCTGCTGGGGCTGCCGCGGGTTTGTCAGCAGCCTTCAATGCCCCTATTGCCGGACTCTTGTTCGTTGTTGAAGAAGTTTACCACCATTTCTACCGTCATGTTTGGGTTAGCGCCTTAACAGCATCTTTAGTGGCTAATGCTGTTTCCTTACGTGTCTTTGGACAGGAACCAGTCCTAGCCATGACAGAGAAATTACCTTTCTTTCCACTTAAAGATTATTGGATTCTATTGCTTTTAGGCATATTTCTGGGAGTTCTTGGATATGGCTACGAGTGGGTCGTTTTACGTATTGGCAAAGTTTACCAAGTTTTGGGAAAAATGTTCCATCTACCCCCACATTTTCATGGTCTTTTGACAGTGCTTCTTATCATTCCAGTGGGTCTTTATTTCCCAAATCTTCTCGGTGGTGGGAACGCCTTGATTTTAGCCTTAGATGGTCTGCGACCTGTTTTAACCGTAGCAATTCTTTACTTGGCAATTAGATTCATTTGGAGTATGTTGTCCTTTGGTTCAGGATTTCCTGGTGGCATTTTCCTTCCGATTTTGACCTTAGGTGCTCTTTCGGGAGCTGTATTTGCGGTAGGTTTTGAAAATCTAGGACTCATACATCCTAATCAGTTTCCTGTTTTCATCATCCTTGGTATGGCTGGTTATTTCGGTGCAGTGTCTAAGGCACCACTTACGGCTATGATTTTGGTGACTGAGATGGTCGGTAATCTTAACCAGTTGATGACTATTGGAGTAGTTACCTTGATAGCCTATCTGATTATGGATTTCATGGGAGGAGAGCCTGTTTATGAAGCCATGCTTCATGATTTGATTGCTCACACACCAAAGAAAGTAGACAAAACACCAACTATGATTGATTTACCTGTTAAGGACAATCTTGCGGGGCGTCTGGTTAAGGATTTAACTTTGCCTGAAGGGGTTTTGATTACAACTCAGATATATAAGGACCAATCTGAAATCGTTCACGGGGATACGCAATTAAAGGCAGGAGCTACTTTATATCTGGTTGCGGATGAAAGTCATATCAGTCAGATTAGAAAACTGTTTAACTAGCAAATTCAATGACTTGAGACTCTTTTGTCCTCAAGTCATTTTTGTTATAATGGATAGAACAAAAGGAGGTCATCATGGACTTAAATGAGATTCGCCAACAGATAGATGCTGTCGATAAAGACATTGTAGCTCTGTTGGAAGAACGTATGAAATTAGTAACTCAGGTAAGTGCTTATAAACAGAGCACCGGGAAGGCTATCTATGATCCTGAACGTGAAAAAGCCTTGTTAAGTAAGGTAGCAGATAGTGTCGTAAATCCTGAGTACCAAAAGTCTATCGTAGCTAGCTTTGCAGATATTATGAAACATTCACGTACTTATCAAGCAGGTAGGCTTGAAGGAAAGTAGGCTACTAGGATGAAAATTAGACAATTAAGTGAGAGTCAAGGTCTCTCATACTCCAATCTAGTGATTTTGAGTCTCTATGCTGTCTTTCTAGGAGTGATAGTTGGACTGATTGATGCTATTTTTGGTCGTGTTCTTATAGGACTTTCAGAATATCGGGACCACCATCTCTTTTATCTAGTTCCAGCGCTTCCTATAGCAGGGCTTTTGATTGTTTACCTATACCAAAGGTTTGCAGGCAAAGCAGCACAAGGAATGGGCTTAATTTTTAAGGTTGGTCACAATGAGGAGAAGCAGGTTCCTTTAAGATTAATCCCACTTGTGACAGTGACAACGTGGCTGACCCATCTTTTTGGAGGTTCGGCAGGTCGTGAAGGGGTAGCAGTACAACTTGGTGCCACAGTTTCCCATGCTTTTAGTCGTTACTTTAAGATACCTAACGCTTCACGACTATGCTTGACAATGGGGATGGCTGCTGGTTTTGGAGGGCTCTTTCAAACACCAATTGCTGCGACTTTTTTCGCCCTCGAAGTTTTAACCTTAGGCCAGTTGAGTATTCCAGTCTTGATACCGACTCTAATAGCTTCGTTTGTTGCTAGTACTACCAGTCACCTCTTAGGTCTTGAAAAATTTAGTCATTTTGTGGCTGATAGTCTGGTGATAGACCTTGAAACTTTCATTAAATTAGCTCTTTTAGGTCTGGCCTTTGGTCTGGCTGGAAACCTTTTTGCCTATTTGTTGTCATTGGCTAAGAAGAAGGTTGCAACGATTCTTCCAAATCCTTACTATCGTGTTCTTTTGGGAAGTATTGTGTTAACAGCTCTACTCTTAATTTTGTGGAAAGGCCGTTATACAGGACTTGGAACAAACGTGATTGCTCTTAGTGTTAATGGTGGAACCATCTACTCATGGGACTGGATTTTGAAATTACTCTTGACCGTTTTCACCCTCTCACTTGGTTTCCAAGGAGGAGAAGTGACTCCCTTATTTGCCATTGGAGCAAGTCTTGGTGCAGTTTTAGCACCAGTTCTAGGCCTTCCAATTCCACTTGTAGCAGGTCTTGGCTATCTGTCTGTCTTTGGTAGTAGTACCAATACCCTCTTAGCACCCATTTTTATTGGTGTTGAAGTCTTTGGACCAGCCAACGTTCTTCCTTATGTGATTGTCATGGCTTTTGCCTATCTCATCAATCATAAGACTAGTATTTATGGTCAACAAAAAATGCTTGAAATGCAATAAGATACTAGACAAGCGAGTAATTTTTTGATAAGATACTAAGAGTGTGTAATGGACGCACAAAAATAACGGCTAATCCGCTGGGACACAAAGGTAGCTCTTAAGATTAGTAAGATAGGAGTATATAAAATGAATCCATTGATCCAAAGTTTGACAGAAGGTCAACTTCGTACTGACATCCCATCATTCCGTCCTGGTGACACAGTTCGCGTTCACGCGAAAGTTGTCGAAGGAACTCGCGAACGTATCCAGATCTTTGAAGGTGTAGTTATTTCACGCAAAGGTCAAGGGATCTCAGAAATGTACACAGTTCGTAAAATCTCAAGCGGTATCGGTGTAGAACGTACTTTCCCAATCCACACTCCACGTGTTGAAAAGATTGAAGTTGTACGCTACGGTAAAGTCCGCCGTGCTAAACTTTACTACTTGCGTGCTTTGCAAGGTAAAGCTGCACGTATCAAAGAAATCCGTAAATAATTTACAGATTTCAACAAAAAAATCTGTCCTCGTGGCAGATTTTTTCATAAGTCCTCTTAGTTAAATGGATATAACAACTCCCTCCTAAGGAGTCGTTGCTGGTTCGATTCCGGCAGGGGACATTTTTAAACCTTTAACCATGCGGTTTTAAAGCGTTTTGTCCACATTCTGCCCCAAATTTTATTTAAAGTTGATTAACACCTGTTGCGAGATAGGTGTTTTTTTGAAATGACAAGGGACTCTGTCCTATTTCCTAGCATAGTTTCTTAGTCAAAAACGAATAAAAAATAGTTTGTCTTTGCTCCTAGTTATGGAAGAAGAGTTAAAAAAAGTAATCAAAAAAACGGCTCTATAATTTCTGTAGTGGGTAAAACCACCATAGGAATTATGGAGCCGATTTTGTTGTAGAAAAAAAGCCCCATAAGACCTATAATGAAAAAGTGACCAAACCCTCATTAGAAAGAATCTTATGGAACAATTAAATTTTATCACAAACATACTCGGAATTAAAGACAAGAACATCATAATCTTGGATTATCTGGATGCTGGAACACATAAAGAAATCATCGCTAAGCTAGATTATCCTGCTCCTAAGTGTCTCGATTGTCAAGGACAAATGGCTAAATATGACTTCCAAAAAGAATCTAAAATTCCCTATCTAGAGTGTGCGGGCTACAAAATTCTTATTCGATTAAGAAAACGCCGTTTTCGCTGTAAAGTATGCGGAAAAATGGCTGTCGCAGAGACTTCCTTAGTCAAAAAGAACCACCAAATCTCAACGATCATCAACCAGAAAATCACTCAAAAATTAATCGAGAAAGTCCCTATGACTGCTATTGCCGAAAGTTTATCGGTCTCTACTTCGACAGTCATCCGTAAATTGAAAGAGTTCGAGTTCAAATCTGATCTTAACCACCTTCCAGAACACATGAGCTGGGATGAGTACAGCTTCAAGAAAGGAAAGATGAGCTTTATTGCACAGGACTACGATACAAGAAAGATCGTAGCTATCCTAGATGGACGGACTCAAGCAACTATTCGCAATCATTTCCTTCGTTATTCTAGACAGGTGAGAAGTCGTGTGAAAGTCATTACCATGGACATGTTTAGTCCCTACTACGATATTGCTAGAAAACTTTTTCCAAATGCAAAAATCGTTCTCGACCGCTTTCACATTGTCCAGCATCTCAGTCGAGCAATGAATCGCGTACGCATACAAATTATGAATCAGTTTGATCGGAGATCGCACGAATATAAAGCACTGAAACGTTACTGGAAACTCATCCAACAGGATAGCCGTAAACTCAGTGATAAACGTTTTTATCGACCAACTTTTCGGTCACACTTGACCAATAAAGAGGTTCTAGAAAAGCTGCTTTCATACTCTCAAGAACTTAGACAGCACTATAATCTCTATCAACTCCTACTCTTTCATTTTCAAGAGAAACAAACAGACCATTTCTTTAGTCTTATTGACGAAACAATTTCTTCTGTAAATCCTATTTTTCAAACTGTTTTTAAGACCTTTTTGAAAGATAAAGACAAGATCATGAATGCACTGGAACTTCCCTACTCAAACGCAAAACTAGAGGCTACCAATAACCTCATCAAAGTCATCAAGCGAAATGCTTTTGGCTTCCGGAACTTTGACAACTTTAAAACTAGAATTCTCATTGCTTTGAACATCAAAAAGGAGAGAACCAATTTGGTCCTCTCCAGGTTGTAGCTTTTCGTCATCCACTACAGTTGACATAGAGCCCAAAAAACCAGGTTTCCCTGGTCCTAACTATTAGCGGCTTACGCGACGGCGAGCTGCTTTTTTACGGTTTTCTTCGATGAAAGCCAATTTCTTTTCTTCTGGTTCGATAATTGTTTTTTTAACTGCGAAAACGGCACCTGCAACAGTAGCAGCAGTTCCGAGAACGCCAGTAGCAAGACCTTTAGCAAATGAATGTTTTTTAGCCATGAGACTATCCTCCGTATATGTTATAATATGCTTATATTATCTAAAAAATATCTAGAATAGCAAGTGAAAACATTATGAAAACCAAACTTATTGTAGTGGCTGGCCCTACCGCTGTGGGGAAAACGGCACTTGGAATAGAGTTGGCCCAGCGTTTTAATGGCGAAATTATTTCAGGGGATAGCCAACAGGTTTACCGCCAATTAAATATAGGGACTGCAAAGGCTACTCCTCAAGAACAGGCAGCGGCAGTGCATCATCTGATTGATGTCCGTGATGTTGATGAGTCCTATTCCGCCTATGATTTTGTGACTGAAGCACAAGTTGCCATTACTGATATTGTCAATCGTGGCAAACTTCCTATTATTGTTGGTGGTACAGGTCTCTATTTGCAAAGTCTTCTTGAAGGTTATCATCTGGGTGGTCAAGTGGATCAAGTTCAGGTGTTAGCCTATCGCTCTGAGTTAGAGCAACTTTCTGATTTGGAACTTTTTGAGCAGATCGATAGTTTAGGTATAGAAATCAAGGAGATTAATCGTCGTCGTGCCATTAGGGCTCTTGAGTTGCATCGCTTTTCTGATAATCCTGAAAATACAGAGACGACTTTTGATCCTTTTATTATCGGATTGGACGATGAGCGCTCTCTGATTTATAAACGTATTAATACTCGTGTTGACAAGATGGTTGAACTTGGGCTTTTAGAAGAGGCTAAGTGGCTTTATGATAATTATCCTGAGGCCCAGTCGGCGCGTGGAATTGGCTACAAGGAGTTATTCCCTTATTTTTCTGGGAAACAAACTTTAGATGAGGCCTTAGAAAAGCTCAAGCAAAATACCCGTCGATTTGCTAAACGCCAATTAACCTGGTTCAGAAATCGCATGACGGTTAAGTTTTATCAGATTTCTAGTCCAGATTATCCTGAAAATGTGATTCAAGATCTTACTTTATTTTTAAATGAAAGGGAAGGATAGGAGTAGGTGGTTCCTAGTTTTAAATGCCTATCTTTGCTATAATAATAACTATGACTAAAGAAGAAAAAAAATCAGCTTATGAAATAATGATTGCCCAGGCAGAAGCACTTTTTGCTAATGAAGACAACGCTCTGGCCAACTTCGCCAATGCTTCGGCTCTTTTGAATACCACTTTGCCCAACTCAGTATTTACAGGCTTTTATCTGATGGATAATGTCAAGAATGAGTTAATCCTTGGACCATTTCAAGGTAAAGTGTCTTGTGTACACATTGCTCTGGGAAAAGGTGTTTGCGGTCAGTCAGCAGCAGAAAATAGGACTTTAATTGTAGAGGACGTCACCAAACATACTAATTACATTGCTTGTGATTCTGCTGCTCGAAGTGAGATTGTTGTTCCCATGGTTAAGGATGGTAAATTAGTTGGAGTCCTTGATTTGGATTCTCACCAAGTAGGAGACTACGATGACGTTGATCAAGACTATCTTGAACAGTTTGTCAAAGTCCTACTTGAAAAAACAAATCTTACTTTTGCAATGTTTGAGGTTAACTAATGTATCAAGCCTTATATCGTAAATACCGTAGTCAAACTTTTGGCGAAATGGTTGGTCAAAAGGTGATTTCAACTACGCTAAGACAGGCGGTAGAGTCAGGAAAAATCAGCCATGCCTATCTCTTTTCTGGTCCACGTGGTACTGGTAAGACCAGTGCAGCAAAAATTTTGCTAAAGCAATGAATTGCCCTAATCAGGTCGATGGTGAGCCATGTAACCATTGTGATATTTGTCGTGATATTACTAACGGCAGTCTCGAAGATGTCATTGAGATTGATGCGGCTTCCAATAACGGTGTGGACGAGATTCGTGAAATCCGTGACAAATCAACCTATGCCCCAAGTCGTGCCACTTACAAGGTCTATATCATTGACGAGGTGCACATGCTGTCGACAGGTGCCTTTAATGCGCTTTTGAAGACCTTGGAGGAACCCACTGAAAATGTGGTTTTCATTCTTGCGACCACTGAGTTACACAAGATTCCAGCTACAATCTTGTCTCGTGTCCAACGTTTTGAGTTTAAGGCTATTAAGCAAGCTGCTATAAAGGAACACTTGGCCTCAATTCTTAAGAAAGAGGGGATGACCTTTGATGACGAGGCTTTGACCATCATTGCCCGTCGTGCAGAGGGTGGTATGCGTGATGCCCTTTCGATTTTAGATCAGGCATTGAGCCTTTCTTCAGACAATAATGTCAGTCAAGCTGTTGCTGAAGAAATCACAGGTTCTATCGGTCTGACTGCCTTGGATAGTTTTGTTGCTAATGTTCGTAATCAGGAAACCTCACAAGCCCTATCAAATCTTGAAACACTCTTTGATAATGGTAAATCCATGAGTCGTTTTGCGACTGATCTCTTGGAGTATTTCCGTGATCTCCTTATTGTCCAAGCAGGTGGTGAAAATAGTCACCATAGTCCTCTTTTTGAAGAAAATTTATCCTTAGGACAAGACCACCTTTTTCAAATGATTGATACCGTGACAACCGCCTTACCTCAAATTAAGACAGGAACCCATCCCAAAATTTATGCGGAGATGCTGACGATTAAACTGTCTGAGACACATGCACAAGTCACACAAGAAATCCCAGAAAATTTACAAGAAGAGTTAGACCGTCTTCGTCATGAAGTAGAGGAACTTCGTAAGGCTCTCAAGGAAGGTCAAAGTCAGGGACAAGGACTAGCAGCGCCAACTCGGAAGGCAAAACCGACCTATCAGTATAAGGTTGACTCTGAGAAAATACTGACTATCATGCGTGAGACTATGGAAAATCCACGAAAGTCACGACAATGTTTGGATGCCCTTAAGGCAACTTGGTCTGAAATTTTGGATTCAATCAGTCCACAATATAGAGCGCTTTTGAATGGTTCAGAACCTGTTCTTGCCAACCAAGAAAATGCGATTCTGGCTTTTAATGCGGCTTTTAATGCTGAGCAGGTGATGAAACGTAGTGATCTTAACGCTATTTTTGGAAATATCATGAGTTCAGCGGCTGGTTTTTCACCTAATATCATGGCTGTCCCGAAAGCAGAATTTGAAAAACTTCGCACAGAATTCGCACGAAGCCTAAAATCCAAAGAAGAATTGGAAAAAGAAGATCGTGAAGAGTACATCCCAAAAGAACTTGAGTTCCTCTCTGATGTGGTAGAAATAGAGGACTAAAAAGGACCAGTGGACCTTTTTAGGTTCGAGCCCAGAAATGCAAAAGCGAGGAAGGACCAGTGGACCTTTTTAGGTCCGAGCCTAGAAATGTAAAAGCGATGAAAGTCTAGTTTCCCTTTTTAGGTCCGAGCCCAGAAATGAGAAAGCTAAAATTTTGCTCATACATTTGAAGCGTCAACCAATATATCTTACTCTCCAGCAGTTGTAAAAATGAAAAGAGCCTAGACTGCTTGTCCTAGGCTCTATCTATTGATATAATAATCTTATGATTCAACAAATTTTGTTTATTACGCTTGAAACTATTTTTGAAACGGTTTGTTTTAATTACAGTTTACAGCACGGCTATTACTTTTTTACAGCCTTTTTTGGTTATCTACTCTTACGTCGTCTTTGGACCACTTATATTGTTTCACGTATTGCACGTGCAGCTAATAAGTCTACCAAGAAGTAAGGCTAACTTCGCCTGCGGTCAGCCATTTTCTCTGACCGTCGTCAGTAAGGACCAGAAGTTGCCCCTTGTCGCCAATTTCTTTGGCAATACCAGTATAAGAATTTCCAGCCTGTTCAAAAGTCACTTGTTTGTCTAAAACGAGGGACTTTTCTTTATAGACTTTGACCAAGTCCGCAGTTGGAATAGTTAAAAAGAGCTTCCAAATTTCCGAAATGAGCTGGTTTCGAGTGATGCTTGGTTTTTCAGAATTAAAAAGACTGGTTGCTTTCGTAGCTAACTCTTCAGGAAAATCACTGATTGAGAAGTTAAGCCCAACCCCGATGATGACATCTGTGATGCGACCAGATTCGATAGAGCTAATGGCTTCGGTAAGAACACCGGCCATTTTTTGTTGTTCAGATAGATATCGTTGACCCATTTGATGTCTGTATCTACGCCTGTAAGTCGCTGAATGGCTTTGACAATGGCAGCCGCTACCATCATGGTATAAGGTGGTAACTCAGTATAATGACAGTTTGGTTTAAGATGAATACTCATATAGATACCACCGTGAGGGATTGTATAAAAGTGACGTTCAAAGCGTCCCTTGGCTGATCCTTGGTTAGGAGCGAGATAAAGGGCAGGAACAGGGTCTTGTCTTTCCATACCATGTTTAGCATCAAGTTGGGTAGAAGTGGAATCTGGATTTAAGTAGACAGGAAAGTTGAGCTGGTCTGAAATGTCTTGTGGAAGAAGGATATCACCTTTTTCTAGGCGGTAGCCTTTTTTTCGGACACTTGTAATGACGATTCCTTGATTCTGAAGGGTCTGAATAGCCTTCCAAATGGCTGTTCGTGAGATACCAAGTTCTTTAGCGAGGTTTTCTCCAGTAACAAAATCAGGACTCTTTGCTAAGATTTCATAAACACGTTCATAAGTTTTCATATCTTAAGTATACTCTAAAATACCCTAAAATGCTTGCTATAAGATAATGATAAGGCTTGATAATTAATAACTATATGACTAGACAAGAAAAACGTGTTATAATGGAATTTAGTTATTAAGTCCCGATAAGGCAGCAGTCATCCTAGCTTGGCTGTTGGTTCTTTGTAACTTTTTAACGGCGTAAGACTCATAGTAGAGTCAGCGTTTTTTCTATCAGAAGGCGATGTGATTTGCTTTGTCTGATATTATTTATTCATATTAAAAGGGGGACATTTTATATGTCAGAACGTAAACTTTTCACGTCTGAATCAGTATCTGAAGGGCATCCAGATAAAATTGCAGACCAAATTTCAGATGCCATTCTTGATGCGATTTTAGCAGAAGATCCAGATGCACACGTCGCAGCGGAAACAGCTGTCTACACTGGCTCAGTCCATGTTTTTGGTGAAGTTTCTACAACTGCCTATGTGGACATTAACCGAGTGGTTCGTGATACTATCGCAGAAATTGGTTATAACAATGCAGAATACGGCTTTGCAGCAGAATCTGTTGGGGTTCACCCATCATTGATTGAACAATCTCCTGATATTGCTCAAGGTGTCAATGAAGCACTTGAAGTGCGTGAAACTGGTGACCAAGATCCACTTGATCTTATTGGAGCAGGAGACCAAGGTTTGATGTTTGGTTTCGCTATTGATGAAACTCCAGAGTTGATGCCACTTCCAGTTAGCCTCTCACATAAATTGGTTAAAAAATTGGCAGATTTGCGTAAATCTGGTGAGATTTCATACCTTCGTCCAGATGCTAAATCTCAGGTTACCGTTGAGTATGATGAGAATGACCAACCAGTACGCGTTGATACAGTCGTTATCTCAACGCAACACGATCCTGAAGCGACTAATGACCAAATTCGTCATGACGTCATTGAAAAAGTCATCAAGGCAGTTATTCCAGCCGAATACTTGGATGATGAGACTAAATTCTTTATCAACCCAACAGGTCGTTTTGTTATCGGAGGACCTCAAGGGGACTCTGGTTTGACTGGTCGTAAGATTATTGTTGATACTTATGGTGGCTACTCAAGACACGGTGGTGGTGCCTTCTCTGGTAAAGATGCCACTAAGGTTGACCGTTCAGCTTCATATGCAGCTCGCTACATTGCCAAAAATATCGTAGCTGCTGGTCTTGCTAAGAAAGCAGAAGTACAATTGGCTTATGCTATCGGTGTTGCTAACCCTGTGTCTGTCCGTGTTGATACTTTCGGAACGGCGACAGTTGCTGAAAGTAAACTTGAAGCTGCTGTCCGCGATCTCTTTGACTTGCGTCCGGCAGGTATCATTCAAATGCTAGATCTTAAACGTCCTATCTATCGTCAAACAGCGGCCTATGGTCACATGGGACGTACGGACATCGATCTTCCATGGGAAAAATTGGACAAGGTTGAAGCGTTGAAAGAAGCCGTCAATCATTAAGAAATAGAATTAGAAATAAAAATCAGAATTTTAATAGGAATTCTGATTTTTTTTATGTGCAAAGCCATTTAAATACAAAAGCCTGTTTAATTATTATTTATTAAAATATAGATAAATATCATTTGATTAGTATTTGTTAAGTAGGAATGTTTAATTCAAACGACTTCATTATAATGGTTGTCACATACATTAAAATTATAAAAAATTGAAAAAAAGGTTGAGAAATAAAAATAACATGTTATAATTATAGCGTCTATATGAATGGGGAATATTGGTAGTAGTAACTCGAAGCCAACCTGTTTGTAATATTTTAACTCTTTTGGGGAGAGTTGAATGATTACATGTTGGTACTTGGTACTAGTTGATATGGTATTGGGTTATCATACCGATATTTTGATTTGTAAGATAGGGATAGAGCGTAAGTAAAGGGGACGCTCTTTAAAATGGGGAGAAGTTTTTATGAAATATATGTAAATTAGCAATACTGCTGGATTCAAAAACACTTTTATTAGCAAAGCGTTTTTTCTCCTGCAGTTTTTTTATTTATTAAATAGTGTATTTTTAAATTCGAGGGAGAAGACTAAATAGCTCAAAACCATTGATATCCTTGGGTGATATGAGTTGACTTTTGTCTTAACTTCTTGAATTTTATACGTAATGATAGTCTTTTTATTGAGACCTTTTTCTTTATCTACTTTACATCATTTCGAAATATGACCAATAAGTCAGGGCATTCCCTTTAATGCTTTTGAAGGAAGAATATCTCATTTTCCTTATTATTGGGGATAATAAAGTGATAATGTAGAGTGTTATTTGTCAATATTATATTGATTTCGTATAGGTCATAGGGGGGATCTTATGGGAAAATTAAATATTATGGTTGTCTTTGGGACAAGACCAGAGGCAATTAAGATGGCGCCGTTAATTCTTGAGTTGAAAAAACATCAAGAAACCATTAATACTATTACAGTAGTCACAGCTCAACACCGTCAAATGCTTGACCAAGTTTTGGAGACTTTTGAGATAGTTCCTGATTATGATTTGGATATCATGGGGAAAAACCAATCACTTCAGGAAATTACTTCTAAAATTTTGGCTAATTTTGATCCAGTTGTTAAGAAGGAACAACCTGATTTGGTTTTGGTTCATGGTGATACAACAACAACATTTGCTGCTGGCTTGGTTGCATTTTACAATAAAGTAAGTATTGGTCACGTTGAGGCTGGGCTTAGAACTTATGATAAATATTCACCATATCCAGAAGAAATGAATCGTCAGATGACTGACAGCCTTTCTGATTTGTATTTTGCACCTACTCAAGAAAGTAAAGCAAACTTATTGTCGGAAAATCATAAAAAAGAGGCAATTTATGTCACTGGTAACACAGCGATTGATGCCTTAAAACTTACAGTTAAAGATAATTATTATCATGAAGTTCTCGATAAAATCGATGAGAATAAAAAAATTATCTTAGTAACAATGCACCGAAGAGAGAATCAAGGTGAGCCAATGCGTCGAGTATTTAAAACTCTTCGTCATATGGTAGATGAGCATTCTGAAATTGAAGTGGTTTACCCTGTTCATTTGAGCCCTTCTGTACAAGCTGCAGCAAAGGAAATTTTAGGTGACCATGATAGAATTCATCTTATCGCACCTTTAGATGTCTTTGATTTTCATAATTTAGCTTCTAGAAGTTACTTTATTATGTCAGATTCTGGTGGTGTTCAAGAAGAAGCTCCATCACTTGGAAAACCTGTTTTAGTATTACGAGATACAACAGAGCGTCCAGAAGGTGTTAAAGCAGGAACATTGAAACTTGTCGGAACTGATCCAGACAAGGTGAAAGAAGCAATGACTTCACTTTTAACTGATGAAGCTCTTTATAAAGAAATGTCTGAAGCTCCTAATCCTTATGGTGATGGTAAAGCATCTGAGAGAATTGTTCAAGCGATTAAAGTGTACTTTAATTTGGAAGATTCTGTATCAGAGTTTCACGAAGGAGGAAATTGAGTGTGAAAAGAGATAAAAAAATCTGGTATTGGATTTTATGTTTGATTTTCTTTGAAGCATTACTATTTCTCTACTGTAATCAAGTCAATCCTAATTTATTCATGTTTGAAGCTTTCTTTCTGATTTTAGGTATTGCTGCAGTATGTTTCTTAACAGAGATTCTGATTACTTGGCTAATCATTTTAAGTTTTGCTTTAAGTATCTTTGTATTGGTTAGTGGTGTTGTCTATCTTCCACTAAATGATACATTAGTTCTTATATTCAGTTTTCCTTTGTTAATGGGGATACTTTCAAAGATTAAGTATTACTTCTATAAATTTATTTCATCTGTTCAGATTGAAGAAGTCAAGGCTAGTAATGCTTATCGTGATTTATTAGGGGATAAAAAACCTGTTCAAGCACTTTTGATACATTGGTCTCATGAAGAACAATTCTTTGAATTGAGTCCTCGTGAATATAACCATTTGCTTACTAGTATCTATCATCAGATTTCAGATAAGCTGGATCGCTTTGAGCAAGTCTTTTATGTTTCTGAAGGGAGTTACTTAATCCTTTCAAAAAATAAATCGAGAAATCTAGAAAAGATTTATAAAACTAGTCTTGAAGAAGATCTAAAAGAAATGACATTCACTAGGGGAAGTAGTTATCAAGGTATTCAATTTCAATCAGGTTTTCTTGTCATTGATAAAAAGAATTCCAAAAAATTTGATAACTATAGTGAATTAATGAGTAATTTAAACCGTCAGTTAGAAACGGATATTATTGTTGAGTATTAGGGGGAAGTTATGACTATCACAAACTTGTTTTTTGTATTTGCTTTATGTATTAGCCTTATTTTTGCGATTGCTTTCATTGTTTTGTTTACTGTTTATACAGTAATATATGAACGTGTTTCTCATAATTTCAAGGCGGTGAAACATGGTTAGTCAGTTTTTAATGATTTTCACCCTAATATCCATCTGGATTTCCTTAGTTTGGGGTGTTGTTATTCTGGTATCAGGTGTTCATTTTTGGTTGAAACATAGTGATTTTAAGGTTGATAAGGAGGAACTTCCTTATTATCCTAAGGTTACGATTGTAGTTCCAGCCCATAATGAAGATGTTGTTATCTCTCAAACGGCTCAAGCTATCTTGAATATGAATTATCCTCATGACAAGGTTGAGCTACTTTTGTTTGCGGATAACTGTTCAGATAATACTTACCAAGAGTGTTTAGCTGTTCAAGCCATGCCAGAGTACGCTGGACGTAATATTACCATTATTAATCGTAAGGGTACTGGTGGTAAAGCAGGTGTTCTGAACGATGCCCTTAAAATGGCTGATGGAGAATATATCTGTATTTATGATGCGGATGCCATGCCTGAAACTAATGCACTTTACTTCTTAGTTAAAGAAGTGATGAAGGATCCAGAACGAAGAGTGGCGTCCTTTGGCCGTAATAAAACAAGAAATGCAAAACAAAATTTCTTAACACGTTGTATCAATCAAGAGATTGTTGTCACACAACGTGTTCACCATGTTGGAATGTGGCATTTATTTAAAATTGGTCGTATTCCAGGAACGAACTTCATTATTCAAACTGAATTCGTTAAGAGTATTGGTGGTTGGCGAAATGGTGCCTTGACCGAAGATACCGATATTTCCTTCAAGATTATGCAAAGTGGTAAATTAATTGCTCTGGCATATAATTCTGAAGCCTTCCAACAAGAACCTGAAACGCTTAAAAGTTATTATATGCAACGTAAGCGTTGGGCAAAAGGTAATTACGAAGTTGTTATCTCGAATTTTAAACATTTGTTCGGTAAAGGAAATTGGCGTGTAAAACTAGAAGTAGCGAATTACTCTTGTATTTTCTTCTGGTTTAATGGTGCAATTGTCTTATCTGATTTAATCTTCTTTGCTAATGTCTTAGCCATTGTTTTACATATCTTTTTCCCAACCGTTCAGATTCCGTTTGCCTTTGATGCAAATAATATTTACATTGCTCAATTAATGTTGTTTAACTGGCTCTTGATGATTGGATTATATTTATTGCAAATCAATGTTGCCCTAGCTTCACAATTTGGACAAGCAACCAGCAAACAAATTTGGTTAGCGATTCTCTCTTATTTTAGTTACGCACAGTTATTCATTATTGTTTCTTTAGATTCGTTGTGGTCTATTATCATGGATAAAATTCTTCATCGTGAAGGAACAACATGGGTTAAAACTAAGCGTTTTGCAGAATAGGAGTATGTATGAAAACAAAATATTTTAAATATTTATGGTTTGTAGTTATCCTTGGCTTATTTGTTTTTTCAATGTTTACCATAAGAATGAAAACGAAAACTGATATTCAAGATAGAATTTATCAAAAATGGGAAAAACACTTCGTGGTCAAAAAAGGCAACGAAGCATATGTCAAAACTACTAATGACAAAGACAAAGATGTTGTTCTTTCCGAGTCACAAAGTTACGGAATGCTAATCACCGTGCGAGCAGCTAAGAAAGGTTTAGCTAATCAAAAAGATTTTGAAAGACTCTACAAGTATTATTTGTCACATCGTATTGAAGGCAGTCAATTGATGTCTTGGGAACAAATTGTTCAAAAAAGTGCTAAAAATGTTGATGATCACAATGCAACTGACGGGGACCTTTATATTGCCTATGCCTTGATTGAAGCCTCAAAACAATGGCCAAGCCATAAAGATGAGTATCAAAAACAGGCCAAGGCCCTCTTGCAGGATATTCTCAAGTATAACTATAATGAAAATACTGGAATTTTGACTGTTGGGAACTGGGCGAACAAAGATTCCAAATATTATAATCTTATGAGAACTTCAGATACTGTACCTAAGCAGTTCCAAGCTTTTTATGAAGTTACAAAAGATAAAAAATGGTTGGATATTAATAACAAGATGTTAAGTAGTCTTGAAACGATTAGTTCTAAAACGAAGACTGGATTAATTCCAGACTTTATCTGGGTGGATGAATCAGGGGCTCGTGTGGTTAAGCCTTACACCATCTCAAATCAGTTTGATTCAACGTATTCTTATAATGCTTGTCGTCTTCCATACAATCTTACTCAGAGTAACGATGAAAAGAGTCAGAAAGTCCTTAATAAGATGTTGGATTTCTTTATGACTCAGAAAAATGTCTTTTCAAATTACAATTTGTCCGGTAAGTTTTTAGACGACCACCAAGCTGCAAGTTTTAAAGCACCAATTGCTTTTGCAGCTGAGAAGGATCAAAAGTACTTGAAATTAGTTCAGCAGAATAAGATTGTCTTTATGCAGGATCTTCCTGTTAAGAATTACTATGATTCTGCGATTATTACTTTAGTAGCCATGGAATTCTTCTAAGTAATAGTTAACTAATGACTCAAAATCTTCCCTAAACCTGTTATTTGGAAACAGTAGCATTAGGGAAGATTTTTTCTTATGACTAATGATTGAAAATAAATTAAATTTTAATCTCGAATGAGCACGGAAAATCTGATTTTGAAAGGTTCTTAAGTTGGTTAACAATTGCTCTTAATGGTGAAAACTAATAAAGAAATCAAATGTAAAAAGTCGTATTTTTAATGATTCTTCTTATGTTTTATGTAAGTCTTCTATGATATAATAGTTTGATGACTATTTTAAATGATATGGTTCCTCTAGCGAGCCACTTGGTTTTTATTGGTTTAACTTATCAGATGGTGAATACGCTTTTTGATTGGGAAAAAATAACCAAGAATGTTATTGTTAACACTGGGAAATTGAGATTATTCTTGCTTTTTATTAGTATTGCCATTGGTTTTCTAGTAAGTTCATTCTTTATATATGTTTTAACGCTATGTCAATCGTTAGCAAGCTCAATATCTTAAATTAGTGATTTTAAAAGACTTTTGATATAATACAAAAAGATGAAATTGACCCTTGAAAGGAATCCTTATGGATAAAATTATTGTACAGGGTGGCAACACTCGATTAAGTGGTGAGGTTGTCATTGAAGGTGCTAAAAACGCTGTTCTGCCATTATTGGCTGCGACTATTTTAGCCTCTGAAGGTCAGACAACCTTGACTAATGTTCCAATCTTGTCAGATGTTTACACCATGAATAATGTGGTTCGTGGCTTGGATATTGCTGTAGACTTTGACGAAGAAAATAATACTGTAGTAGTTGATGCTAGTGGTGAGATTCTAGATCAAGCGCCATACGAATATGTTAGTAAAATGCGTGCTTCCATCGTAGTACTTGGACCTATTCTTGCTCGTAATGGTCATGCTAAGGTTTCTATGCCTGGTGGTTGTACCATCGGTAGTCGTCCGATTGACCTCCACCTCAAAGGTTTGGAAGCTATGGGAGCTAAGATTACCCAGGTTGGTGGTGATATTACAGCAACTGCTGATAAACTCAAAGGTGCAACAATTTATATGGACTTTCCATCTGTCGGTGCCACTCAGAACCTTATGATGGCAGCGACCTTGGCTGATGGAGTCACAACTATTGAAAATGCTGCGCGTGAACCAGAAATTGTTGATTTGGCTTTACTTCTAAATGAAATGGGGGCAGATGTCAAAGGTGCTGGAACTGAAACACTCGTGATTAAAGGAGTAAAATCTCTTCATGGTACGCAGCATGCGGTTGTTCAGGACCGTATTGAAGCAGGTACTTTTATGGTAGCAGCAGCTATGACGTCAGGAGATATTCTCATCAAAGATGCCATCTGGGAGCATAACCGTCCTTTGATTTCTAAATTACTGGAAATGGGTGTCGACGTTAAGGAAGAAGAAGGAGGCATTCGTGTTACATCTGATGTTTCGAAATTGAAACCAGTAACCGTTAAAACTCTTCCTCATCCAGGTTTTCCAACGGATATGCAGGCCCAATTCACAGCGCTTATGGCAGTGGTTAAGGGTGAATCAACGATGATTGAAACTGTCTTTGAAAATCGTTTCCAACATCTGGAAGAAATGCGTCGTATGGGACTTCATTCAGAAATTCTTCGAGATACTGCAATGATTCACGGTGGTTTGCCACTTCAAGGTGCTCAAGTTATGTCTACTGACCTTCGAGCATCTGCGGCCCTTATTTTGACAGGGATGGTTGCTGAAGGGACAACGACAGTTGGTAAATTGACACACTTGGATCGTGGTTACTATCAGTTCCATGAGAAACTAGCTAAACTAGGAGCCAATATTTCACGTGTAAGTGAGGGCTAGTATGGAAACTGGTAAAGGCTATGTTTTTCGTCAATTATTGCTTGTTTTAATCGTTTGTTTGGTTAGTCTTGCTTTTCTGGCCCTTGGTTTAATGGTTGGTTATGCCGTCTTAGGCGAGGGTAAGGATCCAATAAACATCTTAAAACCAGAAACCTGGCAAGCAATCGTTGCTAAATTTACAGGAAAATAAAAGGGAGTGGGCTGTCGTCCTACTCCTTTACTTATGCAGATTCATAGAAATAGGAAGAACACGATGGCAAAAAGAAAGACATCTTTAACGAATAAACAGAAACGTCAGATTTTCTCATTACTGATAGCAGTCTTGGTAGTAGTTCTAGGTTATATTGGGACGAGCAATAAGCTTTCGCCTAATAATCCAATCAAGCAGGTAGCCAGTCTAGTCTCGGGAAAATCCAATAACTCCGTAAAATCTAACGGTTCAACAAGTGGTCAGTCTACACCACAAGAGCAGCTTGCTGAGACAGTGATGACTAGCTCTGTCAAGAGTCAACTTGGAAACTCCATAGAATGGAATGGGGCAGGGGCCTATATTATTAATGGGAACAAGACGAATCTAAATGCTAAGGTATCTAGCCAACCCTATGCTAATAACCAAGTCAAAACGGTTCAAGGCCAAACAGTTCCTACAGTAGCCAATGCCTTGTTAAGTAAAGCGACAAGACAGTATAAGAACCGTCAAGAAACAGGTAATGGATCAACATCATGGACACCAGCTGGATGGCACCAGGTACAAAATCTATCAGGAGAGTATAGTCATGCCGTAGACAGGGGGCATTTGTTAGGTTATGCACTAGTTGGAGGTTTGAAGGGATTTGATGCCTCCACTTCAAATCCTGAGAATATTGCTGTTCAAACAGCTTGGGCCAACGAAGCCAATAGTGATAATTCTACAGGACAGAACTATTATGAAAGTCTTGTACGGAAAGCTCAGGATAAAAACAAACGTGTCCGTTACCGTGTCACTTTAATTTATGATGGAGATAACCTTATACCATCAGGAACGCATCTTGAAGCCAAGTCAGCTGACGGATCCCTTGAGTTCAATGTTTTTGTTCCTAATGTA
Organism: Streptococcus sp. HSISS3; assembly: GCF_000448605.1. Classification (NCBI taxonomy): domain Bacteria; kingdom Bacillati; phylum Bacillota; class Bacilli; order Lactobacillales; family Streptococcaceae; genus Streptococcus; species Streptococcus sp. HSISS3. The sequence goes on along the minus strand of NZ_CM002130.1, from coordinate 1,097,897 downwards.
CAAGAGGGGATCACCCTAGATTATTATTCAGGTAAAGTAACAGTGAATTAGAGAAAGAAATAACGACTCCAATTGGGGTCGTTATTTTTAAAGTTCAAAAACGAAAAACCCACCCGAAGGTGAGTTTCTTATTCACTAACTTGCTCCCATTGTTTAGAGAGGTAGCGAGAGTAGCTAGAGATGGCAAAGTTAACCACGAAATAAGCTAAAGCCACGATACCGTACAAGGTAAAAATTTGGCTTGGTTCGTAGTAACCCCCCATCAAATTTTGACTCTTACCAAACAATTCTTGTAAGGCAATAACAGAG
>NZ_CM002130.1:1095119-1096471 GCF_000448605.1 Streptococcus sp. HSISS3 | reverse complement strand
AACAATTCTTGTAAGGCAATAACAGAGTAAAGGAAAGAAGTATCCTTGATGACTGTTACAAACTGAGAAATAATTGATGGTAACATCTTACGGATAGCCTGTGGGAAGATAATGTAAACAAAGATTTGCTTATTGGTAAATCCTTGTGACAATCCAGCTTCCGTTTGTCCATGGTCAATAGAGTTGAGTCCTCCACGAATAATTTCTGCCAAGGCAGCAGACGTGAAGACTGTGAAAGAGGTAATTCCTGCTGCTGTAGACTTAAGTTGGAAGACCAAGAAAATAATGAAAATCCAAAGCAAGTTAGGTACATTACGGACAAACTCAATATAGATAGAAGCAATCCAACGAAGAATAGGATTTTTGCCGTTACGCATGACCGCAAGAATGGTTCCGAAAAAGGTAGATAGCACAATGATGAAGAAAGACAAGTAAAGTGTCGTCCACAACCCTTGTGCCAAGAATTTAAGGTTAGTAGCTGATAAAACTTCTGACATAGTGGACCTCCTTAGTATGCTTTCTTATTCTCTTCTTCTTTACGACGTGCCCAAGTTGCAAGAGGGAAACACATGATAAAGTAGAGAAGAGCAGCTCCAGCAAAGGCCGGCACATAATTGGTTGTATCATAAGCCCAAGCCTTAGCCGTGAACATAATATCTGCACCAGAGATGATGGCAACTGTTGAAGTGTTCTTAATCAAGTTAACCACTTGGTTGGTAAGTGGTGGCAAGATAGTACGAACAGCTTGAGGCAAGATAATGATACGCATGGTATCGGCATAGGTAAACCCTTGAGACAAAGCCGCTTCGGTTTGACCTTTAGGAACAGCCTCAATACCCGTACGAATAATTTCAGAGATATAGGCTCCAGTGTAGATACCCACACAGAGGATAGCCGTCAATGAAATAGGAAGCATGATATGGCCGTCCGTCAAGATTGAAATCCCATAGAAGACAACCACGAATTGGACAAGCAGTGGTGTGTTTTGGAAGATTTCGACATAAACACGAGCAATGCCACGAAGCACCTTGTTATGAGTTGAACTCATGGCACCAAAGATGAGCCCAAGAAGAAGGGCAACAATCAAGGCACCAATCGAAATACCGAGGGTGTAGAAGAAGCCTTTAGCAAATTGTCCAAAGTTAGCGAAGAAAGCAGCCCAACGTTCAAGAGCGAAAGGACTAGCCGTTTCAGTTAAAAGATACATATATTCAGGACTCCTTTCTATTTGTCTTCAGCCTTAGCTGGTTTCAAGTGATATTTATCGTATAGTTTTTGAAGACTACCATCCTTTTGCCATTTCGCCAGCAAATCGTTGGTATAGTCAATCAAGTCTTGGTTAGACTTACTTG
>NZ_CM002130.1:1091789-1094339 GCF_000448605.1 Streptococcus sp. HSISS3 | reverse complement strand
CCGTCAATGAAATAGGAAGCATGATATGGCCGTCCGTCAAGATTGAAATCCCATAGAAGACAACCACGAATTGGACAAGCAGTGGTGTGTTTTGGAAGATTTCGACATAAACACGAGCAATGCCACGAAGCACCTTGTTATGAGTTGAACTCATGGCACCAAAGATGAGCCCAAGAAGAAGGGCAACAATCAAGGCACCAATCGAAATACCGAGGGTGTAGAAGAAGCCTTTAGCAAATTGTCCAAAGTTAGCGAAGAAAGCAGCCCAACGTTCAAGAGCGAAAGGACTAGCCGTTTCAGTTAAAAGATACATATATTCAGGACTCCTTTCTATTTGTCTTCAGCCTTAGCTGGTTTCAAGTGATATTTATCGTATAGTTTTTGAAGACTACCGTCTTTTTGCCATTTCGCCAGCAAATCGTTGGTATAGTCAATCAAGTCTTGGTTAGACTTACTTGAAGCGATACCGTATTCTTGAGTTTTGAAACCTTCTTTCAAGGTTTTTGTCTTCTTGCTTTCATAGCCAGAAAGGATAGATTTATCAACTGAGAAGGCATTTACACGGTGAGCATAAAGAGATACAGCCAATTCAGGGAAAGAACCGAGTTGAACGTAGTTGAACTTAAGATTGTGGGCTGAGGCATATTCTTGCAAGGCAGCCTTAGTTGACGCACCTTGAGAAACCCCGATAGTCTTACCGTTCAAATCTGAGATTTTATTAATACCTGAATCCTTAAGAACCAAGAAACCAATTTGGTCATAGTAGTAAGGATTTGAGATGGCGTAAGATGCCTTACGTTCATCATTGATGGTATAAGTACCGATAAGTAAGTCAATTGTTCCGTTATCCATAAGAGGTTCACGAGTTTGTGTTGTTACTGGAATATAGTTGACTTTCACTTTGAGCTCATCGGCAATTTTTTAGCAAGATCGACTTCCATACCCTCGTAGGTATTGGTCTTAGCAGAATAGTAACCAAAGTTAGGAACGTCCTGCTTAACACCAACGTTAAGTGTACCTCGCTTAACAATTTTTTGAACTGCTTTACTATTTAAGAGCTTGCTCTTATCTTCAGCCACCGTTTTATGACTTGAGATAAGAAAAACCGTTGCTATAGCTAGAGTGGCGACTGTCAGGTAACGTAAGATTTTTTTGAAAATCATAGGCCACCTCCTTAGGCGTCGACTTGAACACGATCAGAGTTGTGATCGATAATCTTAGAAAGGAATTGCACAGCACGAGGTTCCGTAGGGTTGTCAAAGAAACCATCCACATCAGTAGTGTCAACAAGAATTTGACCTTCGGCCATGAAAATAATACGGTCAGCCACACTACGGGCAAATCCCATTTCGTGGGTAACAACTACCATGTTCATGCCACCTTTGGCAAGGTTTTGCATAACGGCCAGAACATCACCAATAGTTTCAGGGTCAAGGGCTGATGTTGGTTCGTCAAAGAGCAAAAGCTCAGGATTCATGGCAAGACCACGAGCAATAGCGACACGTTGTTTTTGTCCACCAGAAAGCATACCTGGATAAGAATCTTTTTTGTCCCACATGTTAACGTAGCGAAGGAATTTCTCAGCAGTCTTTTCAGCTTCAGCCTTACTGATGCCGAGAACCTTGATAGGTGCCAAGGTTACATTTTCGAGAACGGTTTTGTGTGGGTAGAGGTTAAAGTGTTGGAAAACCATACCAGCTTCTTTACGAAGTTCAACCAAATCTTTGGCAGATGCTTCAGTAACGTTATGTCCGTTAACGATGAGGGTCCCATTCTCAATAGATTCCAAAGCATTAATTGTACGGATAAGGGTAGATTTTCCGGAACCAGAAGGTCCCAAGAGAACCACAACTTGTCCTTTTTCAATTTCTAGATTGATATCACGAAGCGCATGATAGTCTCCGTAATATTTATTTACATTTTTAAATTCAATAAGTGCCATAAGAGTCTCCTTTAATGGGAATTCTTGTTAGATTATCTAACATACAATAAATTTTAGCATAAGTGAAGCTGAATGTCAAAAAATTCCGAATATTCTTTCAAAACGTTCGCCTTTTACTATATAATTAATCACTTTTTTATATAAATATGAGTAAACGAAAAACCCACCCGAAGGCGAGTTTCTTATTCACTAGCTTGTTCCCATTGTTTAGAGAGGTAGCGAGAGTAGCTAGAGATGGCAAAGTTAACCACGAAATAAGCTAAAGCCACGATACCGTACAAGGTAAAAATTTGGCTTGGTTCGTAGTAACCCCCCATCAAAATTTGACTCTTACCAAACAATTCTTGTAAGGCAATAACAGAGTAAAGGAAAGAAGTATCCTTGATGACTGTTACAAACTGAGAAATAATTGATGGCAACATCTTACGGATAGCCTGTGGGAAGATAATGTAAACAAAGATTTGCTTATTGGTAAGTCCTTGAGACAATCCAGCTTCCGTTTGTCCATGGTCAATAGAGTTGAGTCCCCCACGAATAATTTCTGCCAAGGCAGCAGACGTGAAGACTGTGAAAGAGGTAATTCCTGCTGCTGTAGACTTAAGTTGGAA
>NZ_CM002130.1:1066547-1090071 GCF_000448605.1 Streptococcus sp. HSISS3 | reverse complement strand
ATAGCCGTCAATGAAATAGGAAGCATGATACGGCCGTCCGTCAAGATTGAAATCCCATAGAAGACAACCACGAATTGCACAAGCAGTGGTGTGTTTTGGAAGATTTCGACATAAACACGAGCAATGCCACGAAGCACCTTGTTATGAGTTGAACTCATGGCACCAAAGATGAGCCCAAGAAGAAGGGCAACAATCAAGGCACCAATCGAAATACCGAGGGTGTAGAAGAAGCCTTTAGCAAATTGTCCAAAGTTAGCGAAGAAAGCAGCCCAACGTTCAAGAGCGAAAGGACTAGCCGTTTCAGTTAAAAGATACATATATTCAGGACTCCTTTCTATTTGTCTTCAGCCTTAGCTGGTTTCAAGTGATATTTATCGTATAGTTTTTGAAGACTACCATCCTTTTGCCACTTCGCCAACAAATCGTTAGTGTAGTCAATCAAGTCTTGGTTAGACTTACTTGAAGCGATACCGTATTTTTGAGTTTTGAAACCTTCATCTAGGATCTTGGTTTTATCACTTTCGTAACCTGACAAGATTGATTTGTCACCAGCGAAGGCATCAATACGATAAGCATAGAGGGATACGGCTAACTCAGGATATGAGCCTAGTTGAACATAATCAAACTTAAGATTGTGAGCTGAAGCATATTCTTGAACAGCTGCTTTAGCAGATGAGCCTTGAGAAACTCCAATGGTTTTTCTGTTTAAATCAGATAGTTTCTTATAACCAGATTTTGTTTGAACGAGGAAACCGATTTGGTCATAGTAGTAAGGGTTTGACATGGCATATGAAGCCTTACGCTCATCTGTAATGGTATAAGTAGCGATAAGCATGTCAATAGTCCCATTGTCCATAAGGGCTTCACGAGTTTGTGGGGTAACCGCTGTAAAATTCACCTTAACATTAAGTTCTTTGGCAATTTTCTTAGCGAGGTCAATTTCCATCCCTTGATAGGTATTGGTTTTGGCTGAGTAGTAACCAAAATTTGGGACATCTTGTTTGACACCAACGTTTAGAGTCCCTTTTTTGACAATTTTTTGAATTGCAGCACTATTGAGTAGTTTACTGCTTTCATCTGCCTGACTAATCTTAGTGTTCCAGAGGAGAACTGCTACAAAAGCTAAAACCGAGATAGCTAAAATACGACTAAGTTTCTTGATTAACATAAGCCCTCCTTAGGCATCGACTTGAACACGATCAGAGTTGTGGTCGATAATCTTAGAAAGGAATTGCACTGCACGAGGTTCTGTAGGGTTGTCAAAGAACCCATCCACATCAGTCGTGTCGACAAGAATTTGACCTTCGGCCATGAAAATGATGCGGTCAGCCACACTACGGGCAAAGCCCATTTCGTGAGTAACGACAACCATGTTCATGCCGCCTTTGGCAAGGTTTTGCATAACGGCAAGAACATCACCAATAGTTTCAGGGTCAAGGGCTGATGTTGGTTCGTCAAAGAGCAAAAGCTCAGGATTCATAGCGAGACCACGGGCAATAGCGACACGTTGCTTTTGCCCACCTGAGAGCATACCAGGATAAGAATCTTTCTTGTCCCACATGTTAACGTAGCGAAGGAATTTTTCAGCAGTCTTTTCAGCTTCAGCCTTACTGATGCCGAGAACCTTGATAGGTGCCAAGGTTACATTTTCAAGAACGGTTTTGTGGGGGTAGAGGTTGAAGTGTTGGAAAACCATACCAGCTTCTTTACGAAGTTCAACCAAATCTTTAGCAGATGCTTCAGTAACGTTATGTCCGTTAACGATGAGGGTCCCATTTTCAATAGATTCCAAAGCATTAATTGTACGGATAAGAGTTGATTTACCTGAACCAGAAGGTCCTAAGAGAACCACAACTTGTCCTTTCTCAATTTCTAGATTGACATCACGAAGAGCGTGATAGTCTCCATAATATTTATTGACCTTTTTAAATTCAATAAGTGCCATAAGAGCCTCCTAAATTTTTTGATTTTAGATATGTAATAACAAGTGAGTATTTTACTATAGACTTTGCTAAATGTCAAAAATGTTTGAAAATTCAATCATAATATTAATTTTTAACGAATATAAGCCATTAGTGGTGTTTGAAAATTACAGGTAAGTCTGTATCTTACTAGGAACGCATAGCCCAAACTTGGTCCTTAACCTAATTTTTGGTATAATAGAATAGATACGTAAAGTGGATTGCTTTACTAAATTGAAATGAACTAAGAAAACCGATGAGGTGTTTGTATGAAAAAAATTCTAGTTGTTGATGATGAAAGACCAATTTCGGATATTATCAAGTTTAATCTAACCAAGGAAGGTTACGAAGTTGTGACGGCATTTGATGGTCGTGAAGCTTTGGAGCAATTTGAAGCTGAAAATCCTGATTTAGTTATCTTGGACTTGATGTTACCTGAACTAGATGGTTTAGAAGTAGCCAAGGAAATCCGAAAAACAAGTCATATACCGATTATCATGCTTTCAGCTAAAGATAGCGAGTTTGATAAGGTCATTGGCTTGGAGATTGGGGCAGACGATTATGTCACTAAACCGTTCTCAAATCGTGAGTTGTTAGCACGAATTAAGGCTCATTTGCGTCGAACAGAGACTATTGAAACAGCAGCGGCTGAAGAGAGCTCAAACTCAGGCAAGAAAGAAATTTCGATTGGTGAATTAATTATCGTTCCAGATGCCTTTGTAGCTAAAAAACGTGGGAATGAAGTTGAATTGACTCACCGTGAATTTGAATTGTTATTCCATTTGGCAACTCACATGGGACAAGTCATGACACGTGAGCATCTACTTGAAACTGTTTGGGGTTATGACTATTTTGGTGATGTGCGTACGGTTGACGTCACTATTCGTCGTCTTCGTGAAAAAATTGAAGATACACCAAGCCGTCCAGAGTATATTTTGACCCGCCGTGGTGTTGGCTACTACATGAAGAACTATGACTAGTATTGGCTTAAATATTACGAGCTTTGAGTTAGCCTTACTCTTTACTCTCTTATTTGTTGCTTTTTACTTTATTTTTCTTGCTTATCGTGATTACCGTCAAGTGAAGAACATTCGGAAGTTGACTAAGCGAGTAATATCTTTGATGGCTGGAAACTATAATGAAGAGTTACGCTTAAAGGGAGATTCGGAGCTCTTAGAGCTGGCAAATAGCTTGAATGATTTATCAGACGTTTTCCGTCTGACGCATGAAAATCTAGCCCAAGAAAAAAATCGCTTGTCTTCAGTCCTTTCCTATATGAGTGATGGAGTTATTGCGACCAATCGTCGTGGTCAAATTACCATGATTAATAGTACAGCCAAGCGTTTATTAAATATTGATAGGGAAACGGCGACCCAGATGTCAATCTTGGATTTGTTAGATGGTGAAAGTCCTTATACTTATAGTGAATTACTATCTAAGACACCGGAAATTCATTTGTCACGTAGAGACGCTAACGATGAGTTTGTGACCTTGCGTGTTAATTTTGCCCTGATTCGTAAGGAGTCTGGCTTTATTTCAGGTTTAGTTGCTGTTATTCATGATGCCACTGAACAGGAAAAAGAAGAACGTGAACGTCGTTTATTCGTATCAAATGTCAGTCACGAATTGCGGACGCCTTTAACTTCCGTTAAATCCTACCTTGAAGCTCTTGATGATGGTGCCCTTAATGAAGAGATTGCTCCAAACTTTATTAAGGTTTCTTTGGATGAAACCAACCGAATGATGAGGATGATCTCTGACCTTTTGGCCCTTTCTCATATTGATAATAAGAGCACACATCTTGATGTTGAAATGACCAATTTTACGGCCTTTATGACCTATATTTTGAATCGTTTTGATCAAATCAAAAGTCAAGAAAATAATACTGGTAAGGATTATGAAATTATTCGAGATTATCCTGTTAATTCTATTTGGGTGGAAATTGACACAGATAAGATGACTCAGGTCGTGGATAATATTCTTAATAATGCTATTAAGTATTCGCCCGATGGTGGAGAGATTACGGTGTCCATGAAGACTACGGATGCGCAATTAATTGTTTCAATTTCCGACCAAGGTTTAGGTATTCCTAAGAAAGATTTGCCTTTGATTTTCGACCGTTTTTACCGTGTTGACAAGGCAAGAAGCCGAGCTCAAGGTGGAACTGGTTTAGGTTTGTCCATTGCCAAGGAAATTATTAAACAACATAATGGCTTTATTTGGGCTAAGAGTGAATATGGTAAGGGTTCAACCTTTACTATTGTTCTTCCATATGACAAGGATGCTATGATGGTTGATGATTGGGAGATGTAGTAGAAATGACCTCAGATATAGGGTTTAAATATAGTATTTTGGCTTCAGGATCTACTGGAAATTCTTTTTACTTGGAAACTCCAGAAAAGAAAATTCTAATAGATGCTGGTTTGTCAGGTAAGAAAATTACAAATTTGCTAGCTGAGATTAACCGTGATCCGAGTGATCTTGATGCTATCCTAGTAACGCATGAACACAAGGACCATATCCATGGTGTCGGTGTTCTAGCTCGTAAATATGGCATGGACATCTACGCCAATGAGAAAACCTGGCAGATTATGGACAGTAAAAATATGCTAGGTAAGGTTGATAATAGCCAGAAGCACGTTTTTTCTCGTGACAAGATTATGACCTTTGGTGATATTGACATTGAATCTTTTGGAGTTAGTCATGATGCTATAGATCCACAGTTCTACCGCTTTATGAAAGATGGAAAGAGCTTTGTTATGTTGACGGATACGGGCTATGTATCAGATCGCATGGCTGGGATTATTGAAAATGCTGATGGCTATCTGATTGAGTCTAATCATGATATTGAAATCTTGAGAGCAGGCTCTTACCCATGGTCAACCAAGCAACGTATCCTCTCTGATCAAGGTCACTTGTGTAATGAAGATGGTGCGGACGCTATGATTCGTACCATCGGTAATAAAACTAAAAAGATCTATCTGGGTCACCTCTCCAAAGAAAATAATATCAAGGAATTGGCCCATATGACGATGGAAAATCAGTTGGCACGTGCGGACTTTGGTGTTGGTAATGACTTTAAGGTTTTTGATACCTCTCCAGACACAGCCACTCCACTGACTGATATTTAGAGAAATAGTGAAAGAGCTACGCTAATAAGTTTAGTGTGGCTCTTTTTGAAAGGATTATTTATATGAAAGTCATTTATCTCTCCTTAGGTTTTATCTCGCTTGGTTTAGGTATTCTAGGAATCCCTCTGCCAATATTGCCGACAACACCCTTTCTACTTTTAGCCATTGCTTGCTTTGCTAGAAGTTCTAAACGTTTTGAAAAATGGTTATATCACACTAAATTGTATCAAAGTTATGTAGCTGATTTTCGAGAAACCAAATCTATTGCTAAAGAACGAAAGAAAAAGATTATCATTCAAATCTATGTCTTGATGGGGATTTCAATCTTTTTTGCTCCTATTCTTTGGGTAAAAATCGGACTCTTCTGTCTGACACTTTTCATCACCTATTATTTATTTAAGGTTATTCCTGATAAAGACTGAGCTATCATAAAAATGAGACTTCGAAAAAGGAGTCTCATTTTAAATATTATTAATGTTTGCTTCTTATTTTTTTACGGACTTTATAGGCAAAGTTAGCTAAGCCATAAAGAGGACTAACCGGAAGGTTAAATTCACCGATGAACTGTTCAATGCGGGGGTTGAATTTTGATTTGAAGTTATACAAGCCACCGTCCAAGGAATTTTCAATACCTCCCATGTTTTGCCAGTCAGCGCCACGCTCAAAAGCATGATTAGCAGTTTCATACCATGTCAGGATAGCCGGTTGATAACGGCGGTAGTCTTCATCCATACCAGCGTAGATATTCTCAGACGTCTTACCAAATTCAAGAACTAGGGTACCAGAGAGTGGGACTGTCTGATTTCCAGCATCTACTTTTTCTTGGAGAAAGGCAATTTCTTCTTTGAGACGTTTGTGCTCTTGCTTATTGTTCTCAACTTTTCCAGGTTTGGTTTTTTCAGTGAACTTGGCAGCATCAGCAATGTTCTTTTCAAGTTGCTTATTAAGATCTTTAAGACGGGCTGGCAAATCTAGTGTTGAGAGTGTAATGTAAGACGATTCTGGGTAAGTCGTCAACAACTTTTCATAGTAGTCTATGCCACGAAGATGGATGTTTTTACGAGCTTCAGTCTTCTTCATCAAAGAAGCGAATTGTTCAAGAAGCTCAGTGCCACCAAATTGAACCGAAATACCTTTGTTTCGAGCAGTACGAACAGCCTGCTTGGTGCTCTTAGAGAGCTGTTCTTCAGTGAAATCTTCTTTATGGATATTAGCCTGAAAGCGTGGTTGAATATTCTCAGCCATGTCTTCAGTGAGACCAGTCCATTCAACACCAAGAGATTGGATGTTTTTGGCAATAGCCATAGTATCTTCGTTGATGCTAACTTCTTGAGAAATCAAATTTTTAGTGACAAAGAGGCTTGGATCAAATTTAACAAAGAGGGCGTGTTTTGTTTTGGCATACTTTTTCAGTGAAGCCAGGACAAAAGCGACTAACTCTTTATCGTGGTAGTCCATGATAGGGCCTCGTGGGATGTAAATCATAGAGAAGCCAAGAGGCAGTGGTTGAATAAGAACACTAGCAACGGCAACAAGTTTATCATCTTTATAGAAACCTAGACGGTCATTGCCCCAACTATCCTTGATTTTTGCCCATGAGCTACTTTGTAATAAGTTGGTTTGAGGACTATCAATCACAAAGCGGTCATGCTCAGAAGTACTGAGACCAGTTTTATAGGTATACATATTAGTCTAGAACCCACTTTCTAATAGCGTAAGCGACACCAGATTCATCATTTGATTTTGTGATGTGTTTCGCAATTTTCTTGATTTCTGGATTTCCATTTTCCATAACGACAGGAGAACCGACGACCTCCAGCATAGCACGGTCATTTTCTTCATCACCGATAGCCATTGTTTCTTCTTTAGAAAGACCGAGTTTCTCAGCAAGATGCGTAACGGCAATTCCTTTGTTAGCAGTTTTCTTGAGAATTTCTAGGTAAAATGGTGTAGATTTTACAATGGTAAAGCGGTCGTAAAATTCCTGTGGAAGTTTGGCAATGGCTGCATCAAGAATTTCAGGTTCATCGATATACATGGCCTTAACAAATTCCTTGTCAGCAACCTCTTCAGGTGTACGATAGTAAATAGGCATATGAACAAGCGTAGATTCATGAACAGTGTAGCGTCCAATATTTCGATTACTTGTGTAGATACCATCTTTAGTGATAGCGTGAGAATGAACACCAAGCTTGTTGGCCAAAACTTCAATGTCAAGGTAGTCCTCGTATGAGAGCGTTTCACGAATCAATTCGTTACCGGTAGACGTTTCTTGGACAAGACCACCATTAAAAGTGATGACATAGTCGCCATCTTGGTTAAGATTAAGTTCTTCAAGAAGTGGAAGCACGCCAGGAATAGGACGACCAGTCGCAATAACGACTTTAACACCCGCAGCCTTGGCCTCTTGAATCGCTTGAAAGACTTCAGGTGTGACTTGATGTTGGCTATTTAAAAGCGTCCCGTCAATATCAACAGCAATAAGTTTAATAGACATATAAATACCTGTTTCATTAAGTTAGTTTCCCTTCTATTTTACTAAAATTTGGGCGCTTTGTCATAGTTCTTCCTGAGAAAAATAATATTGGCGAATCGAAAACTGTTAAAGCCGACTCCAAACTGTATAGAACGGTTTGTTACTAAGAATTGCCCAAATGCTTTTTAATTGGTAAAATAAGGTCAGACTAATAAAGGAGAGACAAGAGTGATTCGATTTACAAACCAATTGACAGATAAAGAACGTAAGGAAGCAAAAGCATTGATTGCTAGCTGCCAAGCTAATGACCACACCTTTCGAGAACCTTATCTCTCCAATATGCTTAATTTTGATTCCACTATGCCGACCTTTTTCTCTATTATCAAGAGGAAGAATTGCTTGGTTTATTAACGGTTTATGCGGATAACGAAGATGTTGAAGTGGCGATTTTAGTTGTCCCAGAGTATCGCCGCAAAGGCATTGCGAGGAGTTTGTTTGACAAATTTCAGAAGGAAACGGCATCTTATCCTATTCAATCAGTGACCTTTCAGACAGAACGTGTTTTTCTAGATTGTCATCCTGATTTTATCAGTCATTGGGGCCTAGTTGAAGATGCAGGCACTGAAACCTGGCTAGGGAGAGATAGAACTCCATATACTCTGGATTTCCGTTCAGATGTCAAGTCGCTCTTAGCAACTTCCTCTTATCTTGAAGAAATTGCCCAGCTCCACCACCAAGCCTTTTCTGATGCAGAAGAAACATTTGAGGTGAGCCTCAGATATATTGCTGAGGCTTTGAAAGATTCCAATAGCCTACTTTACATCCTCCTCAAAGAAGGTCAGGTCATCGGACTTTGTACGGTTGATTTGTCTGGGAATAGCAACTATCTCTATGGACTTGCTGTGGCAGAAGACTATCGTGGGCAAGGCTATGGAAGCTATCTGGCAAAATCAGTCGTCAATCAACTCATTGCGCATAACGACAAGTCCTTCCAAATTGCAGTGGAAGATGATAATGTGGGAGCTAAGCATTTGTATGAAAAAATCGGCTTTGTCAAACAAACTCAAGTGGTCTACTTGAAACAGAAAGAATGACTAATGTTATTAGAAGAATTTGAAAATGTGTCTGCTGTCAGTGTCACATTAGAGTTGGAAAAATAGGTATAGCAACAAAAGGAGTAATTAATGGAAATTAAAATCAAAAATAAAATTAAAGTAGCAGATCAAACGGAAATCATTGAGGAAATCCACCCTTGTGAGGTTACGGAAAAAGGAGATTATCTCTATCTTATTCACCATAATTCCGAGAAAGAAAAAGTGGTAATAAAATTGAATCAGGAAGAGCTCATTATGACACGCTTTTCTCAGCCTAAATCAATCATGCGTTTTTCAGCCAAGGTACCTGCCTTGGTTCACATTCCGACGCCGCTTGGTACTCAGCATTTTCAAACCGTTACGAGCCTTTTTGCCTATGATCCTGATGGCCAAACAGTTGATATTCATTATCAATTGCAACATCCAGAAACGGAAGACGTCTTTGCTGATTATGAATTAGAGGTTTCATGGTTTTAATTTGTGAAAAAATTGAGTCATTTGGCTTGAAAAAGCCCTAAATTATGATAAAATGTAAGGGTATATCAAGGGAGTAGCAGGCGACTTTAGTCAATAGATTTGATTAAAGGTTGCGATTATGTCGTCATTACGAAATTTTACATTTCCGGCATATTCTTAAACAGCGAGACTTGTTTTTAAGGAAACAAGTCTCTTTTTGTATCATTTTTTATATGAAAAGAGCCTTGATAGTCATTTTTCCCTATATAGAAGGAGGAGATTATTTTGTCGAAAGAACAAAGTAAAGCCTTGTTTTACACACAAGGAGAGGAAGAAGTCCTAAAAAGCTTGGATACTTCTGTTGATGGTTTGTCAACTGCACAAGCCAAGGAACGTTTAGATGCCTATGGCTTTAACGAGTTGGATGAAGGTGAAAAACGTAGCCTCTTGTCAAAATTCATCGACCAGTTTAAAGATTTGATGATTATCATCTTGCTTGTCGCCGCTGCCCTTTCTGTCATTACAGAAGGGATGCATGGTTTGACAGATGCTTGCATTATTTTAGCCGTTGTTGTTTTAAATGCTGCTTTTGGTGTTTATCAAGAAGGACAGGCAGAAGCTGCTATTGAAGCCCTTAAAAACATGTCAAGTCCTCTAGCTCGTGTTCGTCGTGATGGCAATATCGTTGAGATTGATTCACGTGAATTGGTTCCTGGAGACATTGTTTTGCTTGAAGCAGGTGATGTTGTTCCGGCCGATATGCGTTTGCTTGAAGCTGCCTCACTCAAGATTGAAGAGGCTGCCCTTACAGGTGAGTCTGTTCCAGTTGAAAAGGATATTACTGAAACGGTTGCAGCAGATGCAGGTATTGGTGACCGTGTAAATATGGGTTACCAGAATTCTAACGTGACTTATGGTCGTGGTACTGGTGTTGTTACCAATACTGGTATGTATACTGAAGTTGGTAAAATTGCTGATATGCTGGCTAATGCGGACGAATCACAAACACCTTTGAAGCAAAGCCTAGAACAATTATCTAAGAGTTTAACCTACCTTATTGTTGCGATTGCTTTGGTGACATTCTTGGTGAGTGTCTTCATTCGTGGCGAACAGCCCCTTGAAGGTTTGATGGTTGCCGTTGCTCTTGCCGTTGCAGCCATTCCTGAAGGTTTACCTGCTATTGTAACCATCCTCTTATCATTGGGAACAACGACACTTGCTAAACGTAATTCGATTGTGCGTAAATTGCCAGCTGTTGAAACACTTGGTTCAACAGAAATTATCGCATCTGATAAGACTGGTACCTTGACAATGAACCAAATGACCGTTGAAAAAGTCTATGCAAACGGTCAATTGCAAAGCGCTGACACAGAACTTGGTGCGGACAATACGACCCTTCGTATTATGAACTTTGCCAATGATACAAAGGTGGATCCAGATGGTAAATTAATCGGGGATCCAACGGAAACAGCCCTTGTTCAATTTGGTTTGGACCATAATTTTGATGTGCGTGACGTCTTGAAATCAGAGCCTCGTGTGGCAGAGTTGCCATTTGACTCTGACCGTAAGCTCATGTCTACTATCCATAAGGAAGCGGATGGTACATACTTTGTAGCCGTTAAGGGTGCGCCTGACCAATTGCTCAAACGTGTGACTCGTATTGAAATCAATGGTGAGGTTCGTCCTATCACGGATGAAGATAAACAAGCTATTCTTACGACTAATAAAGATTTAGCCAAACAAGCCCTTCGTGTCTTGATGATGGCTTATAAGACAACGAGTGAAATTCCTACTTTGGAATCTGAAGTTGTTGAGTCAGACCTTATTTTCTCAGGTTTGGTAGGTATGATTGACCCAGAACGTCCTGAAGCAGCAGAAGCTGTTCGTGTGGCGAAAGAAGCGGGTATTCGTCCAATCATGATTACTGGTGACCACCAAGATACAGCAGAAGCTATTGCTAAACGTCTTGGTATCATCGATCCAAATGACACAGAAGACCATGTCTTCACTGGTGCTGAGCTGAATGAACTTTCTGATGAAGAATTCCAAAAAGTATTCAAACAATACTCTGTCTATGCGCGTGTGTCTCCTGAACATAAGGTTCGTATTGTTAAGGCATGGCAAAATGATGGCAAGGTTGTTGTCATGACAGGTGACGGGGTTAATGATGCACCTTCACTTAAGACAGCTGATATTGGTATTGGTATGGGAATTACTGGTACAGAGGTTTCTAAGGGAGCTTCTGACATGGTTCTTGCCGATGATAACTTTGCGACAATTATCGTCGCTGTAGAAGAAGGTCGTAAGGTCTTCTCAAACATCCAAAAATCAATCCAGTACCTCTTGTCAGCCAATATGGCCGAAGTCTTCATTATCTTCTTCGCTACACTGTTTGGATGGGATGTGCTTCAACCAGTTCATCTTCTCTGGATTAACCTAGTAACTGATACCCTTCCAGCCATCGCACTTGGGGTTGAGCCAGCTGAACCAGGTATTATGACTCACAAACCTCGTGGACGTCAATCAAACTTCTTTGATGGTGGTGTCTTCGGTGCTATTATTTATCAGGGAATTCTTCAAACTATCCTTGTTCTTGCCGTTTATGGTTGGGGTCTTGTCTTCCCAGAACACCATACGCAAGGAGCCATTCACGCAGATGCCCTTACAATGGCTTTTGCAACACTTGGCTTAATTCAGTTGCTCCATGCCTTTAACGTTAAATCTGTGTATCAATCAGTCTTTAAAGTTGGTCTCTTCAGAAACAATACTTTCAATTGGGCCATTCCAGTAGCCTTTGTTCTTCTGATGGCAACTATCGTGGTTCCTGGATTTAATAATCTCTTCCATGTGTCACACCTTAGTCTGACACAATGGCTTGCGGTTATTGTAGGTTCCTTCTTGATTGTGGTATTTGTTGAATTAGTCAAAGCCGTTCAACGTGCCCTTGGCAAGGATAAAGACGCTATATAAAATACAAAGTCAGAGATACAGGTCTCTGGCTTTTATTAGAGATAAAGGTCTATTTTTGAGACTTTCCTTATGTGATAGCGGACGTCAGCGAACTTCTTCGAAGTTCTATGACTACGTTTCGAGCCTAAAGTCTCCAAATTTCCGAACGACTGCAACTTTTATGTTTCAGTCGTTTTTATCACGTCGGAAAGGCTCGGAATATGTACCGTACAGTCGCTAAATAAAGAGTCTTTTCCGATTTTAGTAAAGCTTCTTAGTTTACTAGATTTTTTAAGGACATTTTTCAACATTTTGATCAGAGATTAAGTCGTGAGCTTTTTCTTATCACATCTTGAATTCGTCAGATGTATTGTTTATAATTGAGGGGAAGTAATGACTAGTTTAAGGAGAAGCATATGAACGAAACCATTAAGACACAACTTAATCATCGTAGTATTCGTCAGTTTAAACCCAAAGCTCTGACACAGGAAGAAGTCAACCTCTTGGTTGATGTTGCCAGACATACATCAACGAGTAATTTTAGACAGTCTTATTCAATTATAAGCATCACTGATGAAAAGTTGAAGGAACAAATTGCAGAGATTGCCAACCAACCCTATATTCCAAAGGCTGGGCATCTTTTTGTAGTTGTTGTGGATCAAAGACGTAATACCTTGATTGCGGAAGCAAAGGGCGCTGAGGCCTTGGTGCAAGGTAGCCCCGAACGCTTTATTTCAGCTTTTTCAGATGCTATGATTGCTACTCAAAACATGGTTGTAGCTGCTGAGAGTTTGGGTATGGGAGCTGTTTACTTGGGTAGTATCTTAAATGATAATGCTAAACTTTCAGAGCTTCTTAAACTGCCTAAGTATGTTTATCCCGCAGTGGGCTTAGCAGTTGGTTGGCCAAATCAGGAACCACAGCTGAAACCTCGTTTGCCACGTCACGTCATCCATATGGAAAATTACTATCAGGATTTGGAAAATCCCTTGGAAGAACTTAAAGACTACGATGCTGACGTCCATGAGTATTATGACCTTCGCGATCTTAATCACAGAGTTGATAAATTTACGACTCAGATTGCAAAGACTATGGATAAATCTGTCGCTAATCGTGCAAATACCTTGAAGGACCTTCAAAAGCAGGGATTCTTCACCGAATAAAAAACGACTCCCATAGAGCCGTTCTATACATTGAATAATGTCATGGATGAAAGGAACTCATTTGCTAGTTCCTTTTTTTCATACTCTAAAAACTCTGGGAGTTTCTTGACCAGGTTGTAACGTTTGGAGAGGTTCCATGTTCCAGTTGGATTGAGTTCAGGGTGATTGGAAACAAAGTTAATGGTTAAATCCCATTCTCGACGGTAGCCAAGGGGGCGAGAGTGATAGGTTACACCGTCACTCTTTACCGTCCCATAACTCCTGTGGGCATGACCAAAAACAACATCTTTAACGTCGTGTTTGACGAAAATCTGATGGAACTCTTCTGATCCCAAATAAGCATTAAAAGGTTTAAAACGTTCGTGCGTCATGGTAAAACGGCTGTGAGGAACAAAATGCATAGCAACAATGAGTTTGCTCGTATCTAATTCGCTTAAAACATTATCTAGCTTCTTGAGACTAGTTTGACAGATTTCTGAATCAGTCCCCAATCGTCTGAGACGTCTGTCGAACCAAAGCTGTCTCTTACGCCTGAGAATTTTATCCAACTTTTCATCTGAATAGGAATAATCATACCAGCCATGAAAAGCCAATAATGTCTTATTACCTAAATCAATCAGCTGGAAATCAAGCTTATCAATAAGGTCATCCTCCAAATCAAGCATATCATGATTGCCTAAATTATAAGTGACCTTGACCTCCTTGGAAAGCTTTTGTAGAAATGGTTTAGTGTCGCTAAAATAATGATTAGAAATGTCACCAGCAATATGAAGGTGGCTGATTTTTTGATCTTTTAGACATTTTATAAGAGTATCAATTTCATATGTCTCAAAGTGATTCAAATCAATATGTAAATCACTCATTACTGCAAGTCTTGTCATAGAAACATTGTAACAAAAAGGTTGTGCCTTGTCTTTAAACGAAGATGATGAAAAATGCTTGCCCTAGGGCTACATTTTCATTATGATAAGAATATGGATATCAAGTTAGAAATACAAAAGATGGCCAAGGAGATTGGCATTTCAAAAATTGGTTTTACAACAGCCGATGATTTCGCCTATCTGGAAAAGTCCCTTCGACTTGGCGTTGAAGAAGGGCGAACGACAGGATTTGAGCATAAAAATATTGAAGAGCGTATTTACCCCAAATTGAGCTTGGAATCAGCTAAAACCATCATTTCCATTGCAGTTGCCTATCCGCATAAGTTGCCACAACAACCCCAAAAAACAGAGTATAAGCGTGGCAAAATCACTCCAAATTCATGGGGTCTCGATTATCACTATGTTTTGCAGGATAAACTAAAACGCCTGGCAGAAGGCATTGAAAAACTGACAGAAAACTTCGAATATAAAGGTATGGTGGACACTGGAGCCTTGGTCGATACTGCAGTAGCCAAGCGAGCAGGAATTGGTTTTATTGGTAAGAATGGACTGGTTATCTCGAAAGAATACGGGTCCTACATGTATCTCGGGGAGCTTATCACGAATCTAGAGATTGAACCTGATCATGAGGTAGACTATGGTTGCGGGGATTGCCGTCGTTGTCTGGATGCCTGTCCGACATCTTGTCTCATTGGTGATGGGACTATGAATGCTCGTCGTTGCCTCTCCTTCCAAACCCAAGATAAGGGCATGATGGATATGGAGTTTCGAAAGAAGATCAAGACTGTTATCTATGGTTGTGATATTTGTCAGATTTCCTGTCCATATAACAGAGGTATTGACAATCCTTTAGCTTCAGATATTGACCCTGAGCTTGCCATGCCTGAATTGCTCCCATTTCTAGAGCTGACTAATAAGTCTTTTAAAGAGAGGTTTGGCATGATCGCCGGTTCTTGGCGTGGTAAGAATATTCTTCAGCGAAATGCCATTATTGCTTTGGCCAACTTACATGATCGCAACGCCATTGTCAAACTGATGGAGATTATTGATAAGAATAATAATCCCATCCATACGGCAACGGCTATTTGGGCTCTCGGTGAGATAGTTAAGAAGCCAGATCAAGCTATGTTAGACTATATGAGAGGACTTTCACCCAAAGATAAAGAATCCCAAGCTGAGTGGGAGCTTGTATGTGCAAAATGGCAAATTTAGGCGATTTATGCTAGAATTAAGCATAATACTATAAAATGGAGGAAACCTATCCATGGAAGTGGCAGAAATTCGCCAAAAAATCTCTGAAAATCAAGAGAAGCTCGTGAGCTTCGGGAGGTCTCTTTGACTTAGATCGTTTGGAAGAGGACATTGCGCTCCTTGAAAACCGAATGACTGAGCCTGATTTTTGGAATGATAATATTGCAGCTCAAAAAACTTCTCAAGAGTTGAACGAGCTCAAAATGAAATACGAAACTTTCAACAATATGCAAGAACTCTCTGACGAGACAGAACTATATTTGGAGATGTTGGAAGAAGATAGCAGTGTTCAGGAGGAACTCGAAGAGACGCTCGAAAAACTTGATAAGATTATGACAAGTTACGAGATGACCTTACTCTTGTCTGAACCATATGACCATAACAATGCCATTCTGGAAATTCACCCAGGTTCTGGTGGAACAGAGGCTCAAGACTGGGCTGATATGTTGCTCCGTATGTACCAACGTTATGGAAATGCCAAAGGTTTCAAGGTTGAAACTTTGGATTATCAGGCGGGTGATGAAGCTGGTATTAAATCTGTAACCCTTGCTTTTGAAGGTCCTAATGCTTACGGATTCCTCAAGTCAGAAATGGGTGTCCACCGTTTGGTTCGTATTTCGCCTTTTGACTCTGCCAAACGTCGTCACACCTCATTTACTTCTGTGGAAGTCATGCCTGAATTGGATGATACCATTGAAGTTGATATTCGTGATGATGATATCAAGATGGACACTTTCCGTTCAGGTGGTGCAGGTGGTCAGAACGTCAACAAGGTTTCTACCGGTGTGCGTTTGACTCACATTCCAACAGGTATTGTTGTAGCTTCAACGGTTGACCGTACACAATACGGAAACCGTGACCGTGCGATGAAGATGCTTCAAGCGAAACTCTATCAAATGGAGCAAGAAAAGAAAGCAGAAGAAGTGAATGCTTTGAAAGGTGATAAGAAAGAAATCACTTGGGGAAGCCAAATTCGCTCATACGTTTTCACCCCATACACTATGGTTAAGGATCATCGTACAGGCTATGAAGTTGCCCAGGTTGATAAGGTAATGGATGGAGATATTGAAGGCTTCATTGATGCCTACCTCAAGTGGCGTATGGAAGAATAGTAATGATATACTGTTTTTAAGTATTTAGATACTTTATCTCAATGAAAGGAAGACATTCAGCTATTTTAGTAGTTGAATACTGACATTATGGCTCTTATTGAATTAAAAGATGTTACTAAGAAGTATGATAAGTCGACAACTGCCCTAAGACACATTGATTTGTCTGTTAATTCAGGGGAATTTGTTTACTTAGTTGGACCTTCTGGTGCCGGTAAATCAAGTTTAATTCGCTTGTTTTACCAAGAAGAAAAATTAACGAGTGGTTCTATGAAGGTAGGGGAGTTTGATTTAACCCATCTTCGTAAAAAAGATGTTCCACTCTTGCGACGTTCTATCGGGGTTGTTTTCCAGGATTATAAACTTCTTCCAAAGAAAACAGCTTTTGAAAATGTTGCTTATGCGATGGAGGTCATCGGTGAGCGCCCTCGTCACATAAAAAAACGTGTCGCAGAGGTTCTCGAATTGGTTGGACTTAAGCACAAGATGCGTTCTTTCCCTAACCAATTATCTGGTGGTGAGCAACAACGTGTCGCTATTGCGCGTGCTATCGTAAATAATCCAAAAGTTTTGATTGCGGACGAACCAACAGGGAACTTGGACCCTGAGATTTCTTGGGAAATTATGCAAGTTCTTGAACGTATTAATCTGCAGGGAACGACCATTTTAATGGCAACCCATAACTCAACTATCGTTAATAACCTTCGTCATCGTGTCATAGCGATTGAAGAGGGACGTATTGTTCGTGATGAAGAGGAAGGAGAGTACGGTTACCATGATTAGACGCTTTTTCCGCCATTTAGGAGAATCTATTAAGAACCTCAAACGTAATCTATTGTCTACTCTTACGGCGGTATTCTCAGTAATGATTGTGCTGTCACTTTTAGGTGTTTTTGGTTCTGTTATTCTTAACACTCAAAAATTGGCTTCTGATATTGAAAAAAATATTCAGGTCAATGTGTACTTGCAGCCTGATTCGACGGATGCTTCAAAAACTGTTAAAGAGATATCTGGTCAAATTGTTGCCAATAAAGACTACCATAAAGTTTATGATGCATTGACCAAGATAAAGGGTGTCGATAAGGTTACTTTCTCTAGTAAAGAAGAACAAAAGAAAGAACTCATCAAAACAATGGGGTCAAGTTTCGAAACAGCTACTGGAGATGGAAACCCTCTATCAGATGTGTACATTATTCAAACTAAAACACCAGATGATGTGAGTCGTGTTGCCAAGGAAGCTAAGGCTATTCAGGGGGTTGATAATTCTAACTTTGGTGGCTCAGATAGTGAAATTCTGATGTCTACCATGAAACGTGTTCAATTGTGGGGAATTATTGCGACAGCTCTCTTAACTGTTGTGGCTGTACTCTTGATTTCTAATACCATTCGTATCACCATTATGTCACGTGCGACTGAAATTCACATCATGCGTTTGGTCGGTGCTAAGAATTCTTACATTCGCCGTCCTTACTTGATGGAAGGTGCTTGGATTGGTGCATTAGGTGCCATCATTCCTTCTGGCCTCATCTATCTTTTGTACCACATGGTTTATTCAACCTTAAACCCTGATTTTGTTAAGGGTGGTGTCTCTATGTATGATCCAGAATGGTTTGTCTACGCTGTTATTGGAACCCTCTTTGCAGTCGGTATTATTATCGGTTCAGTTGGGTCTCGTATGGCAATGCGCCGTTATTTGAAATATTAATGCAATTAAAGGAGAACCGTTCTGGTTCTCTTTTTTCGATCCAGAATGCTTCATGACACCTAAATTTTTGCTTTATCTCAAAATCATGGCTCAAAGACCAAATCCAATCTCAGATTTGGTATAATATTTAAAAAACATTGGAAAAGAGATGCATTATGACAAAGTTAGCTACCATTTGTTATATTGATAATGGAAAAGAGCTTTTGCTCCTACATCGTAATAAAAAGCCTAATGATGTTCATGAAGGAAAGTGGATTTCTGTTGGGGGAAAACTAGAAGCTGGAGAGACACCAGATGAATGTGCTCGTCGTGAAATTCTCGAGGAAACACATTTTACAGTGACAGAGATGGATTTTAAAGGTATGATTACCTTCCCAGAATTTACCCCTGGTCATGATTGGTACACCTATGTCTTTAAGGTGACTGGTTTTGAAGGAGAACTCATCTCAGATGAGGAGTCTCGTGAAGGAACGCTTGAATGGGTACCTTATGATAAGGTTTTGTCTAAGCCAACTTGGGAAGGTGACTATGAGATCTTTAAGTGGATTCTTGAAGACAAACCTTTCTTCTCTGCTAAGTTTGTTTATGATTCCAACCAGAACTTGGTAGACAAGACTGTGACCTTTTATGATAAATAGGGAGAAACTATGAAGCGAAAAAAGACAGAAAATTTTTCAGAAACTTGGTTTTTAAATGGGTTTTGAATAATCAGGCTGTAGTGGCCTTTTTAATATTACTGTTGATTGGTTTGACGGTTTTGATTTTTACCAAAATTAGTCCTATTTTCTCACCAGTCATTGATTTTTTGACAATCATCATGTTGCCTCTGGTTATTTCTACGCTCCTTTACTATTTGATAAAGCCTTTGGTTCTCTTAGTAGAAAAAACTGGTTTAAGTAGAACGATTTCTATCTTGGTCATCTATGCTATTCTCGCCTTACTCTTAGTTTTGGGAATCTCAACAGCTATTCCTAGTTTGCAAAATCAGATTTTGATTTTGATTAGAAATACACCGTCTTATATTGCCCGAGCTAATAGTGAAGCTGAACGCTGGCTAAATCTCCCTTTTCTTTCCAATTACCGTGGAGATTTAGAAGCTATGCTCAGTGATTTCTCAGCGAGAATGGTTAACTATGCTGAAAATTTCTCTTCATCAGCTTTGACTTGGGTAGGAACCTTTGCTAGTACTGTGGCTAGGGTTACGGTTGCTATTATTTTGGCTCCTTTCATTCTTTTTTATCTCCTAAGGGATAGTCAAAAGATGAAGCAGGGCTTTGTGTCAGTGTTACCCACTCGTTTTCGTGAAACGACTGTTCGAATGCTGTCAGATATCAATAATCAGTTAGAAGGTTATGTTCAAGGCCAAGTTACAGTTGCTATCGTCGTGGCCATTATGTTTTGTATCATGTTTAAAATTGTGGGTCTTCGATATGGGGTGACTTTTGGTATTATGGCAGGTTTCTTAAATATGGTTCCCTACCTTGGAAGTTTTCTTGCCATGGTACCAGTTGTTATTATGGGGTTGGTACAAGGTCCCGCAATGTTAATCAAGGTTCTCATTATTTTTGTCATTGAGCAAACCATTGAAGGACGTTTTGTTTCTCCACTTGTTTTGGGTAACAAACTCAGTATTCACCCTATTACTATTATGTTTATTCTTCTGACGGCAGGTTCTCTTTACGGCGTCTGGGGCGTATTATTAGGAATCCCAATCTATGCTTCCGTCAAGGT
This sequence comes from Streptococcus sp. HSISS3, assembly GCF_000448605.1. Taxonomy (NCBI): domain Bacteria; kingdom Bacillati; phylum Bacillota; class Bacilli; order Lactobacillales; family Streptococcaceae; genus Streptococcus; species Streptococcus sp. HSISS3. The sequence goes on along the minus strand of NZ_CM002130.1, from coordinate 1,070,164 downwards.
TGTTGTTAAAGAGATTTTTGATTGGTACCGGTCAGTAAGTAATCTTTACCATGATGACAAAGAAATTGAAGGACAAAAAGAAGATGTTAAATAGTGAGAAAATGGTTGCCTCTATTGGTAACCAAGATTTAGATCATGCGGATAAATATTTTAAGAAAGCTCTGCAAGAAGATCCAGCTGAAGTTCTCGTAGAGTTAGCTGAGTACCTTGAATCTATCGGTTTTTTACCACAGGCTCAAGAAATTTATGAAAAAGTTCGTTTTGATTTTCCAGAGGTCAATGTTAATCTAGCTCAAATTGCTGCTGAAGATGGTGATATTGAGAAGGCTTTTCTCTTTTTAGATGCTATTCCTGAGGACTCCGAGGATTATTTGTCTGCTTTAGTTGTGAAGGCAGATCTATACCAAATGGAGGGGTTAACAGATGTAGCCCGTGACAAGTTGCTAGAGGCGAGTCAACTATCAGATGACTCCATTATCATTTTCGGTTTGGCTGAAATGGAGTTTGAACTTGGAAACTTTGAGCAGGCTATTCATTATTATGCTAAACTTGATAACCGTGAGCTTCTTGAAGCTACGGGGGTTTCTACTTATGAACGTATTGGTAAAGCTTATGCTAGTCTTGGTAAGTTTGAAGCTGCTCGAGAATTTTTGGAAAAAGCTATTGAAATTGAATACGATGATACTATTGCCTTTGAATTAGCGACACTACTTTACGATCAGGAAGAGTATCAAAAAGCTAATTTTTACTTCAAACAGATTGAAACCATGTCTGCAGACTTTGAGGGGTATGAGTATATTTACGCCTTATCGTTACATGCTGAACATAAAACCGAAGAAGCTTTACGGATAGCACAACAAGGAATTTCTAAAAATACCTTTAATGTGCAATTACTTTTGTTAGCGTCACAGTTATCCTACGAATTGCACGATACTCAGTCTGCTGAATCCTATTTGAAGCAAGCCTTGCCGCTAGCTGAGGATCAGGACGAGATTGTTTTACGTTTAAGTACTCTCTATTTGGAAGAAGAACGTTACGATGATCTCGTGGCTTTAGCCGATTACGAATTTGATTCTGTCTTGGCCCGTTGGAACATTGCCAAGGCTTATCAAGCACTTGATGATGAAGAGAAAGCCTTTCAAATTTATCAAGACCTATCTACTGATTTGTCTGATAACCCTGAATTTTTACAGGATTACGCTTATATCTTGCGCGAATTTGGCTACAGAGATCAAGCGCGTGTTACGGCGGAAAAATATCTTTCCTTGGTTCCAGATGATGTTAATATGCAAACATTTCTTGATGACAATTAGTCTTTGAAACTCTTGAAAGCATAAACTCAATAGAGGATGTGATAGTTAAGTCTGTTCACTTCCTCTTTTTTATTTGTCTATTTATGTTATGATTTTATTAGAACCCATAAGGAGTAGATATGGTTAAGAGAGATTTAATTCGAAATATTATTATAGCAGTTCTTGCCATCGTAGTGATCTTGTTACTGAGGTCTTTTGTTTTTTCAACGCATCGTGTGACTGAAAATCAGGCAAATAATTATATCCATGCAGGTGATTATGTTACCTTCAATAAAAACGTTGAACCGAAGAAAAAAGATTTTATCCTTTATACCGTTAATGGCAAGGAATACATTGGACGTGTTATTGCCGGTGAAGGAAAGAGCGTAACAGCTATGGATGATTTTCTTTATGTCAATGATAAGCCAATTGAAGAAAATTATATTAGCCACGATAAATCAGCTTATTTGGCTACTGTTTCGCCTGGGAATTTTTTCACAGATGATTTTTCAATTGCAACGTTGACCGATAACAAGCAAACGAAGATTGAAAAGGGACAATACCTAGTATTAAACGATAATCGTCGAAATACAAAAGATAGTCGTAAGTTCGGACTTATTAAAAAAGACCAAATTAAAGGTGTTATTTCTTTCCGATTGTACCCTCTGTCACATTTTGGTTTTGTTGATGTTGACTAATATTCTTTAATGACTGAAAAAGCTAGGAACTTTTGTTAAGTTTCTAGCTTTTTTGCGAATATATAACTGGTAATTCATTTTGATACTGGGAGCTATCGTCAGCTAATTTAAGACTTAACTTAAATAGAATTGAAGTGAATTAACGGAAATATATCAGTAGAAAAGGAAAAGAATATGCAAGAAAAAAATGTCTTAGGATTTAAGAAGAATAAAACCTATGGATTATGTGGCGTTATGTTAACCATGTTATTCTTAGGGACATGTGGTGTGACAGCAGGAGCTGATGAAGTAATGGAAAATCCTTCAAATGCTAATGCTACTAAGCCAATATCAAAGGAGCAAACGACGAGTTCAACGACTGTTTCAAATTCTGAGACTGTACCGAAAGGAGAAAAGCAAACCTCAGAAGTTACTTTTGAAAATTCGTATACGACAGTGACAGCTGAGGCTTCATTTAACACTGTTGACCAAAACTCAACGGAGACAGTATTTCAAGATAAAGCAGATTATATAGTAGCTTCTAATTTGACCAATAATTCCGTGACTAGGAGTGCTTATCAAGGGCCAGATAGTGTTGACAGTACCAGTGAGAGCCAAAGTCATTTTCTTAATGCTATTAAACAGGGAGCTATGGATGGAGCCAAGGAAGGAGTGCTCCCATCAATTACGGCAGCCCAGGCAATCCTAGAAAGTGGTTGGGGCAACTCAAGCCTTGCTCAAGCACCTAATCATAATCTCTTTGGCATTAAGGATTCGGATGATTGGGGTGGTGATACGGTAGTGGTACCAACTCAGGAATATCTTAACGGTCGTTATATTACCATTAACGCTGCCTTTAGAAAATATTCATCGTGGAATGACAGTGTTGTAGATCATGCAAAATTTTTCACCAGTACAGAGTGGCGAAAAAACAATTATAGAAAAGTTATCAATGCAACAGATTATAGGACTGCTGCCCAGGAACTAAAAAATGCTGGATATGCGACAGATCCAGGGTATGCAGGCAAGCTTATTCGTTTGATTGAAGCATATAAGCTCTACGAGTGGGATGAAGAAAGTAATACTGCGATTAACATCAGTGACAATCCGATAGAAATTCAAAATAATCCAAAAGCAGAGCTTGCCATTACAGGTTTGAACAATGCTACTGGTAGCTATGATCTTGTCATTTCAAATTTGGTTGCACCATACGGCTTCAAAGAAGTTCTAGTTCCAACCTGGTCAGAAAAGAATGGTCAAGATGATATCATCTGGTACAAGGCAGCTAAACAAGCTAATGGAGACTATAAGGTAACCGTTCGTTCAAGCAACCATAAAGGTGATAGCGGTCTCTATAACTCTCATGTCTACTTGGTTGATAATGATGGTAAATTCATTGGCCTTGGTGGCAAACAAGTGACCCTTGATATTACCAAGACTCAAGGAACCTTAACGATTGCCAACAACGACAAAAATCGAGGCACTTTTGATGTTGTTATCACCAATCTCACCAATCCAGGTGGGATTACAGGTGTCGTTATCCCTGTATGGTCTGACCAAAATGGTCAAGACGATCTTGTTTGGCATAATGCTACAAAACAGGAGGATGGTTCCTATAAGGTGACGGTTTCTGCCAGCCAACACAAGT
>NZ_CM002130.1:999041-1065613 GCF_000448605.1 Streptococcus sp. HSISS3 | reverse complement strand
CTTTTGATGTTGTTATCACCAATCTCACCAATCCAGGTGGGATTACAGGTGTCGTTATCCCTGTATGGTCTGACCAAAATGGTCAAGACGATCTTGTTTGGCATAATGCTACAAAACAGGAGGATGGTTCCTATAAGGTGACGGTTTCTGCCAGCCAACACAAGTGGAATTCAGGCAAGTACATCGTTCACGGATATTTGACAGATGCATCGGGTAAGAATGTTGGTTTTGGTGCAACTTCTGTTGACGTGGTAGCTCCTAAGAAAATCGGCTCAGCCTCTCGAGGAAACTATGATGTCTTTAATAAGATTGTTTATCTAGATGCGGGCCATGGTGGCTATGATCCAGGGGCTTCTTATTTTGGCATTTCTGAAAAGAGTTTGACCTTGGCTATCCAAAGTCGGGTGAAAGCTAAACTAGAAGCAGAAGGCTATCAAGTTGTGACCACACGCACCAACGATAGCTTCGTGGACTTGACTGACCGTTCACGTGCAGCCAATGCTTCTGAGTCAGATATCTTTGTAAGTATCCACATCAATGCTGCAGGAAGCTCTGATGTGCAAGGTATCGAGACTTATTATTACCAACCTTATGCGGAATATCCTTCACGTATTAATGCGGCTTATCATGCCAATCCGACTCGATTGAGCATGAGTGATACCCTGGCAAATGCTATTCAGTCTAGCCTTATTAACGCAACTGGAGCTCAGAATCAGGGCGTTAAGCGTCGCACCTTTGCGGTCTTGCGAGAAACAACAGCGCCGGCAGTCCTTCTAGAACTAGGTTTCTTGTCAAATCCACAGGAAGCAGCTCGCTTGACGACGTCTGCTTACCAAGAAACTTTGGCAAATGCGATTGTAGCAGGAATTAAGGCTTACTACGAAAAAGAATCTAATGTTTAAGTGATAAGGTTAGCCCATCATTTTGATGGGCTTTTATGCTATAATGAAATAAATATAACCAAAGGAGTGCTTATGGCTTACGATTTACTCTTAGAGCGTTTTTTACGCTATGTCAAAATCAATACACGTAGTGATGAGAATTCAAAAAGAACCCCAACAACCCAAAGCCAGGTTGATTTTGCCTTGGAGGTTCTAAAACCAGAATTAGAAGAACTGGGTTTGACTAATATCCACTATTTGGAAAGTAACGGCTACTTAGTAGCAACCCTCCCAGCTAACGATGCTCAACTAACACGTAAGATTGGTTTCATCTCACATATGGATACTGCCGATTTTAATGCAGAAGGAGTGTCACCACAGGTCATTGATTCCTATGATGGTGGTATTATTTCTCTTGGGACTTCAGGTTATAACCTAGACCCAGCTGATTTTCCAAATCTCAAGAATTATGTCGGTCAGACACTTATTACGACGGATGGTACAACACTGCTAGGAGCTGATGATAAGTCTGGTATTGCTGAAATCATGACAGCTTTGGCTTATTTGAAGGCTCATCCTGAGATCAAACACTGTGAGATTCGTGTAGGCTTTGGCCCTGATGAAGAAATTGGAATTGGTGCAGACAAATTTGATGTTGCTGATTTTGATGTTGATTTTGCCTATACTGTTGATGGTGGTCCCTTGGGTGAATTGCAGTACGAGACATTTTCGGCAGCAGGAGCAGAGCTGACCTTCCATGGCCGTAACGTTCATCCTGGGACAGCAAAAGGTCAGATGGTTAATGCCTTGCAGTTAGCCATTGATTTTCATAATCAGTTGCCAGCAGAGGACCGTCCTGAGTTGACAGATGGTTATCAAGGTTTCAACCATCTTCAAATCATGACAGGTACTGTTGAAGAAGCGAAATCTTCTTATATTATTCGTGATTTTGAAACCAAGTCCTTTGAAAATCGTAAAGCAAGCTTCCAAGAAATTGCCGATAAGATGAATCAGGCATATGGTCAAAAACGTGTTGAGTTGCTACTCAAAGATCAATACTATAATATGCGTCAAGTGATTGAAAAAGACATGACACCTGTCGAGTTAGCCAAGGAAGTTATGGAAGAGCTTGACATTACACCAGTTATTGAACCAATTCGTGGTGGAACTGATGGTTCAAAAATTTCGTTCATGGGCATTCCGACACCGAATCTCTTTGCAGGTGGTGAAAATATGCATGGCCGTTATGAGTACGTTTCCTTGCAGACAATGGAAAAAGCCGTAGATGTTATTCTTGGAATTGTCAGTAAACCTTAATTGAGCTTGCTAAATACTAATTTTATGGTAGAATTAAAAGTAATGGAGGTGCTGAGATGATAAAAATTTTCGGCAAGTATCGTTACCATTGGCAACCGGAATTGTCTTGGCTAATCATTTATTGGTCATTAGCTATTACACCTATCTTTATTGCTGCGGCCCTTCTCTTCGAGTTGTACTCGGTGCCTTATCATATTCTGATGCTATTCACTATTTTCGTTGCCCTATTTGGTTTAGGATTTCATCGTTACTTCATTATCGATGATAAAGGAAATCTTGGTATTGTTTCTTTCAATATCTTTAAGCCACGTAAGGTTAAGATTAGTGATATTGAAAAAATCGAAGTGGTTAAGACAGGCCTAAGTTTTATTTTCAAGAATGGAAAGAAACGTCAGTTTTACATGAGAAAGTGGCCTAAGAAGTATTTTTTAGATGCTTTAGCCCTTCATCCCGATTTTAAGGGAGAAGTAGAGCTGATGGATCATATGACCAATTTTGATTATTTTGCCTTCTATGAGGAATCAAAAAAAGCCCTTAAGCTTAAACTTCGCAAAAAAGGGCTTTAGTCGGACAAGACTTGACAGCTGTCAAGGTCTCGGGGCTATCTTCAATGATTAGGCTAAGTTGGTCGCTATCTCTAAACCTAACTATACCTTCGTCGTCATAATCAAAGATAGGAGAGTAGGTTTGGCATAAACCACAGGCGATACATTTTTCTGGAATTAATGATACTTTCATAGTATTATTTTAAAATAGATTTATTGTTTTTACAAGGAGAATAACATGAGTAAAAAACCATGGGAAGAAAAAGTTTCTGACGAAGAGTTGGAAGATGTTGTTGATGCTGATTTTCTAGATGATGAAGATGAGTATGAAGACTACGATGACTATGAAGAAGATGATGACAATGATTCGTCAGATGAAAAGCGTGACAAGGGTGGTTTCATCAATTCGTCATTCTTGACAGTTCTTTTAGGACTTTTCTTCATCATTGTTGTTTGTATTTTGTTCTTTGTTTTCTACACATCAAATGTTGGAGGAAACAAAACAGCTGAGTCTAAAGAATCTTCTGGTTTCTATTCATCATCAACAAGCAAAGTTGTCAAATCATCATCAAGTGAAAAGGCTTCAAGCAAGGACGAAGAAACTGAGAAATCTACTAAAGAAAAATCTTCAAAAGAGAAATCCTCAGCAACTAAATCATCAAGCTCCTCAAAACATGCTTCAAAAGAAGAAGATGCTGATGCAACTGAAACAACAGCATCAAGTTCTGCAGCAGCTGATGGATCTTCTATCGTTGTCCAATCTGGAGAAGGTGCTGGTTCTATTGCAGCACGTGCAGGTATTTCTGTAAGTGAGTTGGAACGCCTTAACCCAGATCACATGACAAGTGGTTACTGGTATGCTAACCCAGGAGATGTCGTTAACGTTCAATAATTTAATAGCAAAGGAACATCATGAAAGATATTAGAATTGCAATTGATGGTCCTGCGTCTAGTGGAAAAAGTACTGTAGCCAAGATTATCGCAAAAAATCTTGGCTATACTTATCTCGACACAGGAGCTATGTACCGTTCTGCAACCTATCTAGCGTTGCAAAATGGTTTGACTGAAGATAATGTGCCAGAAATTTTAGAGCAACTCTCTCAACATTCTGTTTCATTTGGGAAAGCAGCAGATGGTAGCCAGCAAGTTTATGTTGGCGATGTTGATGTAACTCATCCTATTCGTGATAACCAAGTGACTAACAACGTTTCTTGGGTTGCCGCCATTCCTGAAGTGCGTAAAGAGCTTGTTTCTCAGCAACAACGCATTGCTGAGGAAGGGGCCATTATCATGGATGGTCGAGATATTGGTACAGTTGTCCTACCGGATGCTGAACTTAAGATTTTCTTGATTGCTTCTGTCGATGAACGTGCAGAACGTCGTTATAAGGAAAATATCGAAAAAGGTATTCCGGCTGATCTTGAGACACTTAAGAAAGAAATTGCTGAACGTGACTATAAAGATAGCCACCGTAAGGTTTCACCTTTGAAACCGGCTGAAGATGCTATTACTTTTGATACCACAGGAGTGTCAATTGATGGCGTTGTGGAATTTATTCAAGAAAAAGCGAAGAAAATTATTGACAGGGGATAAATCAATTGTTATACTAATAACAATGAGAAAAGCAGAAGTGAGAACTTCTCGCCTTGCGACCTAGGTTGTCTGGCCCAACATGTCAAATCCAATTATAGGATATAATGTGTGCGGGCTTGTTTATCAAGTCCGCTTTGTTTTTCTCTAAAAAAATAAAGAGGTGAAGATCATAGCTAAGAAAGATCTATTCATTAATGATGAAATTCGCGTCCGTGAAGTTCGTCTTGTTGGTCTTGATGGTGAACAATTGGGAATTAAACCATTGTCAGAAGCGCAAGCTATTGCAGATGATGCAAATGTTGACTTGGTTCTTATCCAACCACAAGCTACGCCACCTGTTGCGAAGATTATGGACTACGGTAAGTTCAAATTTGAGTATCAAAAGAAACAAAAAGAACAACGTAAGAAACAAAGCGTTGTTACCGTTAAGGAAGTTCGTTTGAGCCCAGTTATCGATAAAGGGGACTTCGAAACAAAACTTCGTAATGGTCGTAAATTCCTTGAAAAAGGAAATAAAGTTAAAGTTTCTATCCGTTTCAAAGGACGTATGATTACTCACAAAGAAATCGGAGCTAAGGTCTTGGCGGAATTTGCTGAAAAAACGCAAGATATTTCGATTATTGAGCAAAGAGCTAAGATGGATGGACGACAAATGTTCATGCAACTTGCACCAATTCCTGACAAAAAATAATTGTCAAATTAACACTATTTTAAGAGGAGAATTTTAAAATGCCAAAACAAAAAACACACCGCGCATCAGCTAAACGTTTCAAACGTACAGGTTCAGGTGGATTGAAACGCTTCCGTGCTTTCACATCTCACCGTTTCCACGGTAAAACTAAAAAACAACGTCGTCACCTTCGTAAAGCATCATTGGTACATTCAGGTGACTTTAAACGTATCAAATCAATGCTTTCTCAAATGAGTTAATTCGCTACAAGCATTACAATTTAACTAAACTAGAACTAATTCGGAGGAATATATAAATGGCTCGTGTTAAAGGTGGCGTTGTATCACGCAAACGTCGTAAACGTGTATTGAAACTTGCTAAAGGTTACTATGGTGCAAAACACATCTTGTTCCGTACTGCAAAAGAACAAGTAATGAACTCTTACTACTATGCATACCGTGACCGTCGTCAAAAGAAACGTGATTTCCGTAAACTTTGGATCACTCGTATCAATGCGGCAGCTCGTTTGAACGGACTTTCATATTCACAATTGATGCATGGTTTGAAATTGGCTGAAATCGAAGTTAACCGTAAAATGCTTGCTGATTTGGCAGTTAACGATGTAGCAGCTTTCACAGCTCTTGCAGAAGCTGCTAAAGCAAAACTTGGTAAATAAGAATTAAGATGGGCTTGTCCCATCTTTTTTATGGAGGTAATTATGATTCGTTTAGCAAAAACTGAGGACATTCCGAGAGTACAGGAACTCTTGGAGCAGATTCTTATTGTTCATCATCAAGTGCGTCCTGATATTTTTAAGTCAGAAGGTAGTAAATTTACTAATGCAGAGTTAGAAGTAGTCATTAATGATTCAACTAAGCCTATTTTTGTTTACGAAGATGAGAATGGGTGTATCCTGGGACATATTTTTTTGATAATTCAAGATATTTCTGAAAATGATGGGCCCAAGAAGGCTCATAAGACGCTTTTTATTGACGATCTTTGTGTGGATAAGGAAGCTCGAGGAAAAAAATTAGGTGAAAAACTTTATCAATTCGCCTTGGAATATGCTAAGGAGCTAGGGTGTTATAACGTAACACTTCACGTATGGAATGATAATGATGTTTATGATTGTTTAGGTATGAAACCGAGATATACAGAGATGGAAACTATCCTAAAATAGCCCTATGATAATAAAGCTGGAGTTCCTCTCCAGTTTTTTAAGAATAAAAGCAGCCACAGAAGTGACTGCTAATGATGATTAATTTTTCTTTTTCATTTCGCCGTGTGGGTAGTAAGTCCCTTCAGGCATATCGTTAATGAAAACGTGAATAGCTTCTTTAGGAGCTTTTGCGATACGTGATACAACTTCGGTAACTTCACGAGCAAGCTCGACTTTTTGTTCTTGAGTACGACCTTCAAAGAGATCAATTTTTACAAATGGCATAATGCATCTCCTTAGTTTTGATAGTCCTATTATAGCATTAATTAAGAGAATATTCTAAAGTTTTTGGAAATTCTTGAAATGATATTATCGCAAGGTTAGACTATAACGTTTTCGAAATTGGTAGGGACTTGTGATGTTAGATAATAGTTTACTTTTTTAATGTGATCTATTCTCTGGGGATGAAAACTCTTTCTAAAAATGGTAAAATAGTGCTAATTAGAGACAGTAAGGAGTAAATTATGACAATAGATTTTCGTGCCGAAGTTGATAAACGTAAAGATGATTTAATGGAGGACCTTTTTGGTTTGTTACGCATTAATTCAGAACGTGATGACAGTAAGGTTGATGAACAGCACCCATTTGGCCCTGGGCCAGTAAAAGCTTTGGAACATTTTCTTGCTTTAGCTAAACGTGACGGCTATAAGACGCGTAATATTGATAATTATGCTGGTGACTTTGAATTTGGTCATGGCGATGAAGTTTTGGGTATCTTTGCACACTTGGATGTGGTTCCAGCTGGGAGTGGTTGGGATACAGCCCCTTATGAACCTGTAATCAAAGATGGTAAACTTTATGCTCGTGGCTCATCAGATGATAAGGGTCCAACAATGGCTTGTTATTATGCTTTGAAAATTATTAAAGAGCTGAATCTTCCAGTATCTAAGCGTGTTCGTTTCATCGTTGGTACAGATGAAGAATCTGGTTGGGATGATATGGCTTATTATTTTGCGCATAATGGATTGAAAGATCCTGATTTTGGTTTTTCTCCTGATGCTGAATTTCCAATTATTAATGGAGAAAAAGGAAATATCACTGCCTATCTTCATTTTGAAGGTCAAAACGATGGTGCATTTAGTCTTGTAAGCTTCAATGGTGGCTTACGTGAAAATATGGTCCCTGAATCTGCAAGTGCTGTTTTTACTGGACCTATCACTTTGCAAGAACTTGAGGCTAAGTTAGCTAATTTTGCGGCTGATCAGGGAGTAACTGGTCAGGTGACTGAAGAAGCTGGGGCCTTCCATGTAACTATTCATGGGAAATCAGTTCACGGTATGATGCCTCAAAAAGGTATTAATGGTGCAACCTATCTAGCTCTCTTCCTCAGCCAATTTGATTTCCAAGGGAATGCTGAAGCTTATTTGAACGTCATTGCTGAAACATTGCATAAAGATTTCTTTGGTGAAAAAGTAGGTCTTGCTTACACAGATCCTAAGATGGGTGAATTGACCATGAATGCTGGGGTGTTTCATTTCAATAAGGAATCAGAAGATAATACAATCGCTTTGAATTTCCGCTACCCTCAAGGTGTTGATGTAGATGGTATTAAGGCCGGCCTTGAAAAACTTGAAGGTCCTAAGGAGGTCACCCTTTCAGAACACGGACATATTCCTCACTATGTACCTGTGAGTGACCCTATGGTTCAAACACTTCTTTCGGTTTATGAGAAACACACAGGACTTAAAGGTGAAGAACAAATCATTGGTGGTGGAACTTTTGGACGTCTTCTTAAACGTGGCGTTGCCTATGGAGCTATGTTCCCAGGTTATGTCAACACGATGCATCAAGCCAATGAATTTACTGAAGTTGAGGACTTGTACCGTGCTGCTGCCATTTATGCAGAGGCTATCTATGAGTTAATCAAATAAAAGAAGAGGCAGACTGTCTCTTTTTTTGGAGGACATTATGGAAACACTTGAAGAATTGACAAAAGCCATTATGGCTGATGAACAAAATGAAGTTTATACGGAACAAGGTATAAAACCCTTGTTTACCATTCCAAAAACGGCACGGATTAATATCGTCGGACAAGCTCCTGGTATTCGTGCACAGGAGTCAGGACTTTATTGGAATGATCCTAGTGGAGATAATCTCAGAGATTGGATGGGTGTCTCACGAGAAGAATTTTATGAATCTGGCATGTTTGCTATTGTGCCAATGGATTTTTATTTCCCAGGTCATGGTAAATCAGGTGATTTACCTCCTCGCAAAGGATTTGCAGACAAGTGGCATGAGAAAGTTCTTGCTTTAGCTCCTGATATTCAATTAACGATTTTAGTAGGTAACTATGCACAGCGTTACTATTTGCATCAAAAATCATCGGCAAAATTAACGGATACAGTTAAGCATTATAAAGATTATCTCCCAGAGTTTTTTCCTCTCGTTCATCCCTCTCCTAGAAATAATATATGGCAAGCCAAAAATCCATGGTTTATGGAAGAAGTAGTTCCAGATTTGAAGGACTTGGTCAAAAAAATCTTAAGTCAATGATTTCTGATATATGAACTTGGATTGTCATTAGGTATTGTTATCAAATTAATGAAGCAAGTAACAGAACATATCCCAATGATATAAAGATTTGAGCCCCTTGGGGCTCTTTTTGATGCTATAACAAAAATAGTTGCAAAAATTATTAACAAAACTTTAATATTGAGCTTATATTGTGCAATTTAATTCTAATTTTCAGAAGAAGTAACATATAAAATTAAGGTAGCTATCCTTTTAAACTAAAGAATCAATTAAATAATACTTACAAATTGAAAGTGAGTATAAATTTTTAAAAATATTAAGACAATTCCATTGACAGAAAGTTTAAAAGTGATAGACTTTAGGTGTTAAGAAAATATAGAAGGAAATTTGTGATATGGGAAGAAAAGATTCACAACGTTTTTCAATCAGAAAGTATAGCTTTGGAGCTGCTTCTGTTCTTTTGGGTACAACCATTCTTGCGATGGGGGCAACTGGTGTACATGCAGATGAGGTTTCAACTTCAGCTGCTACTGATACACCACTCAGTGCTTCTGTACTAACAGATACTGCTGCTGATCCGGCAACGACTGTTGATCATTCAGAGAAGCAAGTTGTTTCTGTCAAAGAAGAAGGAAATACCACTGTAACAACAAGTGTTGTTACAACTGATAGTCTTGAGGATGCTAAAACTTCTGCGGTAAAAGAAGGGGTAGAAGTCGAAGAAACTGCACCTCAAACACATACATCCCTAGAGGGTGCCATTGCTGACAATCAAGCTCAATCAAAAGAGATTAATACGGTTGTCTCTGATTATCAGAAAGCAAAAGAAAGCCACAAAAAAGATGTAGCTGAGTATGATAAAGCTCAGGCTGAGTACGATGCTAAAGTGGCCGAAAAAGCAGCAGCTGATAAAGCAAACGCTGCTTCTAAAGCACAGTATGATACTGATCAAGCTGTTTATGAAAAAGGGTTAGCTAAATACCAAGCTGATAAAAAAGCCTATGATGCAGCATTGGAAGAGTATAATACTCAAAAATTAACTTATGATTCTAAAGTAGCCGAAAAAGCAGCTGCCGATGCAGCTAATGCTAAGTCAGAAGCCGATTACAAGGTACAGTTGGCTGTTTATGAAGCTGCTATGGCTCAGTACAGCAAAGACAAGGCAAAATATGATGCTGAGAAGGAAGCTTATGATGCTAAAGTAGTTGAAAAAGTTCGTACAGAAATCGAAAACAAGGCAGCTCAAGAGCAGTATGAGAAAGATCTAGCTACTTATAATGCCGCTTACGAAAAATATCAAACCGATTTAGCTGCCTACAAGACTGCCAAAGCCGCCTACGATGCTAAAGTAGCCGAAAAAGCAGCAGCTGATGCAGCTAATGCAAAAGCTAAAGCCAAGTATGATGCAGAAATGGTCACTTACGAAGTAGCCTTGTCTGAATATAAGACAAATAAGGCTTTGTATGATGCCGCTCTAGCTGAATACAATACGAAAAAAGCAGCCTATGATGCTAAAGTAGCTGAGAAAACACAAGCGGAAATTACTGATAAGGCTGCTCAAGAGCAATATGAGAAAGATCTTGCTGCTTACAATACGGCTTACGAAAAATATCAAACTGATTTAGCTGCCTACAAGACTGCTAAAGCAGCCTACGATGCCAAAGTAGTCGAAAAAGCAGCAGCTGATGCAGCTAATGCGGAAGCTAAAGCGAAATATGATGCAGAAATGGCTGTTTATAATACAGCTAAAGCACAATACGATAAAGATTTACAAGAATACCAAGCTAAGAAAGCGCAATACGATAAAGATAAAGCAGCCTATGATCAACTTGTTGTTATTAAAGCAGAAGAAGATGCTGCAAAAGCTAAGTATGAAGTTGAGCTTGCCAAATACAATGTAGATTTAGAGCAATACGGCAAAGATTTTGCTACATACCAAACAAAACTTGCTGAATATCAAACGGCTTTGGCACAGTACAAAGATGCTAAAGCGGCCTATGATAAGTACATGAATGATAATGGTTTCCAAGATCTAAAAGATGTAGAAACTGTTCAAGATTTGACCTTCCAACGTGAAGGTGGAGCCATTCATACCATCAATGGCATCAGCGCTTATCTCACTCGTGATGCTCAAGCTCGTTTGAATACAAGCAACGTACATCAGTATGATTCCAATAAATTGGAAGCTTCAGATATTGTAGCAACTAGTCCTTGGGCAAATAATGAAACTGAATTTATTCAAATTAAGGAAGGTGACAAATTTGTTGTAACCTATGACAATTTGAATCAGTCAAGCATGCGTGAAAATACAGATATGCATCCTATCAAGCGCGTGATTTACCGTTATGAAATTCTTACTCTTCCATCAAATGACGGTAAAGGAATTGCAGCCGTTAGCTCAGACCCAACTGTAACACTTACAGTCGGTGCTTCAACAGACCAAAATAAACCAGTTAAGGTGGCTGTAGATGTTGAATTCTATGATGGTAATGGCAATAAGTTTGATTTGACACAGTACAATGCGATTGTAGCGTTGAACTCTCTTAACCACTGGACAGGTGCTTCTTATGTAGATAGTGGGGATAAACCTCGTGCCCTTACAGTAGAAGCCAAGGATAAAAATGGTAACACTGTTCGAGGAACTTGGAATCCATATGCAGATGGTTCATCAATGAGCATTGAAAACAATGCAGTTGTTGTTAAAAATGGAACAGCTGACTTTGGTACTGCTGACGTCACTATCTCTGCTGAAAATCCAATTAAAATTGTAGCTCAAAAAGCGACATGGAATGGTAGTGAATTTACAGTTAGTGAAGAAACTATTATCGACGCAACTTCAGTCAATGCTTCCGGTGCTGGGAATGGTCACTCTATCGGAACAGATGAGTTCACATTTGACGGTAAAGATGATGTTATCGGTTCTTATACGATTGATTCAACTTCAGGACGTATCATCTTTACTCCTAAGAAGAAATTTGAAAATGTAGAGCACCAAGAATCTGTAAATGTTGGAAACAATAAATACATTCCAATTCCAAATTCAAGTGTTTCTTATGATTCTGCTACAAAAGAGGTGACATCATTTAAAGATAACCAATACATTGAACATGGGTCTATCTTTAATGGTGAATCTTCAACGACTCTTGAAGGTTGGGATAATCCATCTTCTCCATACCTCTATTATGGTGGAGCAGGCTTGAAGATGGCTGATGGTCACTTGGTATTTACGGCTAATGGAGCTAATGCTGCTGGTCAACCAACAGTATATTGGTTTGCGATTAACTCAAATGTTGGTATTCCAAAAAATCCAGGTGAAGCGCCAAAAGAGCCAACAGCTCCTGAAGAACCAAAGGCTCCAACACCACCAACGATTACATTGGAAGTTCTTCCAGCGGTACCAACAGAACCAACTCCGCCAACAGCCCCTACGGCACCAACAGAACCTAACTATACAGTTGTTACAGTTGATGCAGAGGGACCTAAGGCTCCTACAGAACCAAAAGCTCCAACGCCACCAACTCCGACAGTTGTTGAAGTTCCAGCGGAACCAAGCAAACCAGAAGAACCTAAAGCGCCAACACCACCGACAGAACCTAACTACACTGTGGTTACAGTTGATGGAGAGGCACCTAAGGCCCCAACAGAGCCCAAAGCTCCAACACCACCAACCCCAGTACTAGTTGAAGTGCCAGCAGAGCCACGTAAGATTACAGCGCCAGTAGAACCTAAAGCTCCAACACCACCTACACCAGTAGTCGTAGAGGTACCTGGAGAGCCAACCAAACCAACACCACCAACTGAGCCTAAGGCACCAACGCCACCAACTATGGTTACAGTTAATGTACCTAATAAACCTGTTTCACCTAAGGAACTTGTAGCCCCTAAAGTTAAATGGCATAAGAATTATCTTGTTGAGCGAGTAACACGTCCAGTACCAACGCCACCACCAACTCCTCAAAAACCAAAAACTTCTGGAACACCTACAGGACCAAGCGTTACACCAACTTCTTCTGTAGTTGCTAAGCAAGAAACAGAAAGAACTAATAGCGCCGTATTGCCAGAAACAGGTGATTCTAACCAAAAATTAGCATCTGTAACAGGTCTAGGCTTTCTTTCAATGGCAATTACAGGTCTATGGTCAGCTCGCAAACGTAAACATTAATAAGATAAAATGAAAGATTAGGTTGTTTTGCTATGCAAGACAGTCTAGTCTTTTTTGTTATCTATTCTTTGAGTTTTATCAGCTTAAACTAGTTTGATTGTTAAAACTAATTTAGGAAACTAGAAGAAAGAATTTAGCTGAAATAGGTTATCAAGAACTAATTCTCGCAATGAAAAGTAGCATGAAAACGTATAGTTATGTATTTTTCATAATCTTTTCAATAAAAAACATTAAAGCGAATTGGACTAGATATTATAAAATTAAACCTCCTTTTTGTATCGAAAACGCTATTAATAATAGGGTTTTGTCTATCAAATATTTTGATATTAAAAAGTATTTGAATTTAAGAATCTAATCGAATTTAAAGGAATGCGTGTTTTTATGAGATATCTCAAATTGACATGGTTCTTTCTTTTGTTAGAATATGAACATAACTAAATATAGAAGGACGTAATTTAAATGGGGAAAAAGGAATTACAACGTTATTCACTCAGAAAGTCTAGCCTTGGTGCGGCTTCTGTTCTTTTGGGGACTGCAGTTCTTGCAGTAGGAGCTTCAAATGCAAGCGCTGATGAGGTAGCAACAACTACAGATTCAGCAACACCAGCAGTTGAAGCAACAGATGCTGTTGAAGAAAACACTTCAGCCGTAGCAGATTCAACTGAAAAGAAAGTTGTTAACGTTACTGAAGAAGGTAACACAACTGTTACAACAAGTGAAGTAACAAATACAAGCTTAGAAAACGCAAAAACTGCTGCAACAAACGAAGGGATTGAGGTTAAGGAAGAACCTGCTCAAACTAAGGAAAGTGTTGAAGCAGCTGCTGCGGATAACAAAGCACAAGCAGAAAAAATCAATACAGTCGTTTCTGATTATAAAACGGCTAAAGAAAAATACCAGTCAGATAAGGCTGACTATGATAAAGCAAAAGCAAACTATGATGCTAAATTAGCTGAGAAAGCACTTGCTGATAAATCAAATGCTGAAGCTCAAGCTAAATACGATACTGAAAAAACTGCTTATGATAAAGCTTCAGAGCAATACCAAATTGCTAAGCAAGCTTATGACTCAGCCCTTTCAGAGTACAAGACTAAGAAAGTTACTTATGATGCTAAGGTAGCAGAAAAAGAAGCAGCTGATAAAGAAAATGCCTTGTCTGCAGCTAAATACCAAGCAGAATTGGCAACTTATAACCAAGCAAAAGCTGATTATGAAGCAGCTCTTGCACAGTACAATAGTGATAAGGCCAAATACAATGCTGAAAAAGCTAATTATGATAATAAAGTAGCTGAAAAAGTTGTTATTGAAAAACGTAACGCTGAAGCTGAAGCTAAGTATCAAAATGAGCTTGCTGCTTATAAAGAAGCTAAAGCTAAATATGATGTTGAAAAAGCAGCTTATGACAAGAATATCGAACTTTATAAAACTAAAAAAGCAGCTTATGAAGTAGATCTTGAAACAAAAAAGCCATCGAAAAATACAATGCAGATGCAAAAGCAAAATATGAAGCAGCTTTGGTTGTTTACAATGGGCAAAAAGCAAAATATGACCAAGAGTACCTTGAGTATCAAAATAAATTGGCTGTCTATCAAACAGCTCTTAAACAATACCAAGAGGCTAAAGCCGCTTATGATAAATACATGGATGATCCTGTTTATCGTAATCTCAAAGATGCAGAAGTTGTTCAAGAGTTGACATTCCACCGTGAAACAGAAGCAACTCACAAACTTGAAGGTGTTAGCAACTACTTGACTAAAGCAGCTCAAGAACGCCTTAATACAAGTAATGTTTTCCAATATGATTCTAATAAGTTACAAGCATCTGATATTGTGACAGATAGTCCTTGGACAAACACAGAAGACGAATGGATTCAAGTTAAAGAAGGCGACAAATTTGTTGTGACTTATGATGGCTTGAACCAATCTAGCATGTTGGTTAAAAACGAAGCATCTCCAATTAAACGTGTTGTTTATCGTTATGAAATTGTTAGTCTTCCGTCAAATGATGGAAAGGGAATTGCTAAAATCAGTAAAGATCCAACAGTTACAATGACCGTAGGAGCTTCAACTGATCAAGCTAAACCGGTTAAGGTTGCTGTAGATGTAGAGTTCTACGATAAAGATGGCAAGATGTTTAATCTTAATGAGCATAATGCTGTTGTAGCGCTTAACTCACTTAACCATTGGAATGGTGCTGCTTACGTTGAAACATCTGAACGTCCACGTCCAATTACGGTCGAAGCTAAAGATGTTAACGGCAACACGGTTCGTGGAACTTACAATCCTTATGCGGATGGTTCTACACTGGCTATTCAAAATGGTGAAGTTGTTACGAAATCAGGATATGCTGACTTTGGTGGCGTTACTGTTAACATTTCAGCCGACAATCCACTTAAAGTAGTTGTTCCAATCACTGATTGGAATGGTTCAGAGTGGTTCGTGTCACGTGAAATTCCATCTGATGTAACAACACTTAATGCCTCAGGTAGTGGAAACGGTCATGCTCTTGGTAACCAAGACTATACTTTTGGTGATAAGGACGATGTTATCGGTACATACAGCGTTTCTGCTGAAACTGGTTTGATTACTTTCACACCTAAGAAAAAATACCAATCAACACGTCACCAAGAATACGTTAATATTGGTGATAATCAATTCATCGCTATTCCAAAATCATCAGTTACTTATGATGCAGCTACAAAAGAAGTTACTTCAGTCAATGATAACCAATACATTGACCATGGTTCTGTCTATAATGGTGAAACAACCTCAGACTTAACTGGTTGGGACAATGAAGACTCCCCTTACCTCTATTATGGAGGAGCTGGTATCAAGATGACGAATGGTCACTTGGTATTTACAGCTGATGGTGCCAATGCTGATGGTGCTCCAACGGTCTACTGGTTTGCAATTAATTCGAACCTAGGTTTGCCTAAGAATCCTGGTGAAAAACCTGAAGAGCCTAAGGCACCAACACCACCGACAGCTCCAACTAAACCGTTGATGAAAACGGTTGGTATCAATCCACAAGCACCAACACCACCAACACCTCCAAAAGAACCAGTGGTACCAACACCACCAACTCCAGAGGTAGTAGAAGTTCCTGGTAAACCGCAAGCACCAACACCACCAACAGGTCCAGTAGCGCCAACACCACCAACACCAAAAGTGGTTGAAGTTCCTGCAAAACCGGTTGAACCAACACCACCAACAGGTCCAGTAGCGCCAACACCACCAACACCAAAAGTGGTTGAAGTTCCTGCAAAACCAGTTGAACCAAAAACTCCTGCAAAACCAACTGTTGTATGGCACAAAAACTATGTTGTTGAGAGAGTGTCTCATGTGGTTCCACCAACACCAAAAACACCTCAAAAACCTGTGACACCACCAACACCACCAACGCCTGATACTGAGGTACCTGTAGTTGCGCAACCTGAGTTGCCACAAACTGGTGAACATACAAGTAATGCTGGCTTCCTTGGACTTCTTTCAATGATTTTTGCAGCCTTTATCGGATTCTTCAAACGTCATAAAGAAGACTAAGTGGTACTAATAATTGGCTACTCCATAAGAACTAGACTCTAGCTTAAGAGTCTAGTTTTTTGTCACCTTTAAAAATTCAACCCCCTTAAATCATTTTAAAATATAAGGGAAAAATGGTATAATGAGTAGAATGACTATTATAGAAAGATGAGAGGAGTCGATCATGGAAGAACTGAAGAAAACCGCCGGTGTAACCGCTGCCAAATTTGTTAAAGATGGTATGGTTGTCGGACTAGGAACAGGGTCAACGGCTTACTTTTTTGTGGAAGAAATTGGTCGTCGTATTAAGGAAGAGGGACTCAATGTTGTCGGTGTAACGACATCAAGTCAAACAACAAAACAAGCAGAAGGCTTAGGGATCCCATTAAAGGCAGTTGATGATATTGACAGTATCGATGTGACTGTAGATGGGGCTGATGAAGTGGATCCGCAACTCAACGGTATTAAGGGTGGTGGTGGTGCCCTTTTGATGGAAAAAATTGTTGCCACATCTACCAAAGAATACATCTGGGTTGTTGATGAGTCAAAACTGGTTGATCAACTTGGTGCCTTTAAACTACCAGTTGAGGTTGTTCAATATGGTGCTGATCGTTTGTATCGTGTCTTCGAGTCTAAGGACTATAAACCATCATTCCGATTAACGGAAGAAGGTAATCGCTTTGTCACTGATATGAAGAACTATATCATTGATCTAGATTTAGGTAAGATTGAAAATCCAGTGGCACTTGGTGAGGAACTTAAAGCCATGACAGGTGTTGTTGAACATAGGCTTTTCAATGGAATGGTTAACAAGGTTATTGTTGCAGGAAAAGACGGTGTTAAAATCGTTGAAGTAAAGGCTTAGTCCCATCTGAATTTCTTCATTAACTGAATAACGCAATCTATTGTTTACGAAAATATAAAAATAAAAGAAAAGGTAAAGAGAAAATCTGAAAAAGATTTCAGCTCTTTGTGGTGTTATTATGTCTAAATTTAATCGAATGCATTTAGTTGTTCTTGATTCTGTAGGGATTGGGGCAGCACCTGATGCAAACGACTTTGTCAATGCTGGTGTACCAGATGGTGCTTCTGATACACTTGGCCATATCTCGAAGACTGTTGGTTTGAATGTGCCAAACATGGCAAAAATTGGTCTTGGGAACATTCCACGTGAAGTGCCTTTGAAGACCGTACCAGCTGAAAATAATCCAACTGGTTATGCAACAAAATTGCAGGAAGTGTCTCTTGGTAAAGATACCATGACTGGCCACTGGGAAATCATGGGTCTCAATATTACTGAACCTTTTGATACCTTCTGGAACGGATTTCCAGAAGAGATTATTACTAAAATTGAAGAGTTTTCAGGTCGAAAGGTCATTCGAGAAGCTAATAAACCTTATTCAGGTACAGCAGTTATTGAAGACTTTGGACCTCGTCAAATGGAAACTGGTGAATTGATTATTTACACTTCAGCTGACCCAGTTCTTCAAATTGCGGCACACGAAGACATTATTCCTTTGGATGAACTCTACCGTATTTGTGAATACGCTCGTTCTATCACTTTGGAACGTCCAGCTCTTCTTGGTCGTATCATTGCGCGTCCTTACGTTGGTGAGCCTGGAAACTTCACTCGTACGTCTAATCGTCGAGATTTGGCTGTTTCACCATTTGCACCAACTGTCTTGGATAAATTGAATGAAGCTGGAATTGATACTTATGCTGTTGGTAAGATTAACGATATCTTCAACGGAGCTGGTATTAATCACGATATGGGCCACAACAAATCAAATAGCCATGGTATTGATAATTTGATTAAGGCTATGACTTCTGAAGATTTCAAACATGGCTTCTCATTCACAAACTTGGTAGACTTCGATGCCCTTTATGGACACCGTCGTAATCCTCATGGATATCGTGATTGTTTGCACGAATTTGACCAACTTTTGCCAGAAATCATCGCAGCAATGCGTGAAGATGACCTCTTAATGATTACAGCAGACCACGGAAATGATCCAACTTACGCTGGTACTGACCATACACGTGAATATATTCCTTTCTTGGCTTACAGCCCATCATTTAAAGGAAATGGACTTATTCCTGTAGGTCATTTCTCTGATATTTCAGCAACTGTTGCTGAAAATTTCGGTGTCGATAAAGCTATGATTGGTGAAAGCTTCTTGGATAAACTTGTCTAAAATGAAGCGCTACGCATTTTTGGTTCGTGGGATAAACGTTGGTGGTCGTCATAAGGTAGTCATGGAAGAATTTTGTCGAGAGTTAGAAAAACTCGGTATGTCAAATGTTTCTTCCTATATAAATAGTGGAAATCTTTTCTTTGATTCTTCCTTGATGAAAGAAGAACTCCTCTTAGTTTTAGAGAGATTTCTTAATAAGACTTATCCATTTATTAAGGTGTTTTCTCTTTTTACTCTAGAAGATTACCAAAATGAAGTGGCATCTTTACCTAAGTGGTGGGAAGATGACTTCTATAGAAAAGATGTCCTCTTATATACTGAAAGACTTGATAAGAACGAAATGAAGAAAATCATTAACTCTTTAGAGTTGAAAGATGAAATTCTTCATCTTGGTCAACTTGGTGTCTACTGGGGAAAGTATGATAAATCAAGTTATAGCCAAACGGCTTATCATAAGAAGTTATTGAAAACACCTTTCTATCCATATATCACCATTCGAAATGCAAGAACTTTTTCAAAAATTGGTCACTTTTTAAGAATGAAATAATATTGAGGGAGAAATAAGATGTCGCTACTTGAAAAAATTAGAGTTACGCAAGCCTTTTTGGAAAGTAAAGGAATTGAAAAGCCTGAATTTGGTTTGATTTTAGGTTCTGGACTTGGCGAGTTGGCTGAAGAAGTTGAAGATGCAATTATCATTGATTATGCGGACATTCCAAACTGGGGACAATCGACCGTTGTTGGTCATGCAGGTAAACTTGTATATGGTACTTTGGCTGGACGTAAGGTTTTGGCTCTTCAAGGACGTTTCCATTTTTATGAAGGAAATCCGCTTGAAGTAGTCACTTTCCCTGTACGTGTGATGAAAGCTCTCGGTTGTGAAGGAGTACTCGTAACGAATGCGGCTGGTGGAATTGGTTTTGGTCCTGGCACTCTCATGGCTATCACAGACCACATCAATATGACTGGTCAAAACCCTTTGATTGGGGAAAACTTGGATGAGTTTGGCCCACGTTTCCCAGATATGTCTAAAGCATATACTCCAGCATACCTTGAAATCGCCCACAAAGTGGCTGATAAACTTGGTATCAAGTTGGAAGAAGGGGTTTATCTTGGAGCAACAGGACCTACCTATGAAACACCTGCTGAAATTCGTGCCTTTAAGACATTGGGTGCAGATGCGGTTGGTATGTCAACTGTTCCTGAAGTTATCGTAGCAGCACATTCTGGCTTGAAAGTTCTGGGTATTTCATGTATTACCAACTTTGCGGCTGGTTTCCAAGAAGAACTCAATCACGAAGAAGTGGTGGAAGTGACAGAACGTGTTAAAGGGGATTTCAAAGGTTTGCTGAAAGCTATTTTGGCTGAACTTTAAAACATGATTTTTCGGGAAATAAAACGTTTAAGGTTGTTACCAAAATCTCTTAAGCTAAGTTTGGCTGTTTTTGGAACTGGTATCGCTTCAGGTCTTGTTGGAATTCTTTGCCACTATCTTTTAGAATTTATACAAGTTCTTGCGTTTGGTAAAGATAAAGGCAATCTCTTGTTACAGTTTCAATCAGTGAATGCTTTTCGAAGATTTTTTGTATTGATTGTGGTTGGGGTCCTAGCTAGTTTATTTTGGTATTTTCTTCAACGACGGATCTCCTTACTTTCCATTAGCAAAGCTAAGCAACTTGTTGGTAAAAGGAGTCCAAACTTTCTAGGCCAGTCTCTACATGCATTAGTCCAGGTGGCAATCGTTGCTGCCGGGGCCTCAATTGGCAAAGAAGGAGCACCTCGAGAATTAGGTGCTCTCTTCGGTGGTAGTCTTTCTAAGGGATTACGTTTAGACATTTCCGATAGACAATTATTAATTGCTTGTGGTGCTGGAGCAGGCTTAGCCTCTGTTTACCAGGTGCCTTTTGCCAGCGCTTTGTTTGTTTTGGAAACATTAGGAGTTAGTTGGAAGCTAAAGAATATCGTCATTATTCTTGTGACTACTTATGTATCTGCTTATTGTGCCAGACCAATTGTTGGTGGACAGGCTCTATATTTAGTCGATAAAGTGACTATTGATTCTTCCAGTTTCATGCAGGCAATCATCTTGACAGTATTTGTAACACCACTTGCTATGATGTTTGGTTATTTGACGAAAAAGGCCAGTGGACATCGTATTACAGACAAAAAAATACTTTGGACTTTGCCTTTTGCCTTTATGATTCTAGGTGGACTGTCAGCATACCTCCCTATTTTTATGGGAAATGGACAGGTTTTAGCCCAATGGCTTTTTTCTGGGAACTCTTCAGCATATCTTCCTGTCATTCTCATCATCAAATGCCTATTGGTCTGTCTACTTTTAAGAAGTGGTGCCTATGGTGGAACTCTGACGCCATCGTTTACATTAGGCGTAGGTGCGGGTTATCTGATAACGGGGCTTTTTGGAAATTTTGGCCTTTCCCTAAGTCCGAATTTAGGAATGCTTTTAGGAGCAACTATATTTTTAGGAACAACTTTGAATGCCCCCCTAACAGGAATGGCTTTGGTTGTTGGTTTTACAGGCACTGGAGGAGTTATCGTATTACCACTCATACTAGCCAGCATCCTATCAAGGATAATTAATAATAAATGGAAGGAAAAAGTATGAATATTCATTTTATCTTACACGAAACATTTGAGGTTCCAGGAGCTTACTTGAAATGGGCTCAAGAGCGTGGCCACAATGTCACATCAACTAAGGTTTATGAGGAGGAGAAACTTCCTGAAACTGTTGATGGTATTGATTTTCTTATTGTAATGGGTGGACCTCAGTCACCTGATGAAAATCGTCAAGCCTTTCCATACTATGATCCAAAGGCTGAAATTGCATTAATTCAAAAAGCTATTGACGCTGATATCTATATTGTTGGGGTATGTTTAGGGGCTCAACTTTTGTCTGTGGCTTATGGTGGTAAGTACGAGCATAGTCCCGAACGTGAGATTGGTGTTTTTCCAATAAATCTTACTGAAGCTGGATTAGCTGATGATCATATTAAAGATTTTGGTTCTACTTTAGATACCGGTCATTGGCATGGAGATATGCCTGGATTATCAGACAATGCAGTTGTTATAGCTACAAGTAAAGGTTGCCCTCGTCAAATTGTTCGCTTTAGTCCTAAACACTATGCTTTCCAGGCACATTTGGAGTTCGATCCAGAGGCTGTTGATTTACTGATAGCTGCTGATGGTGAAGAGCACTTGCGCCAGCAAAATCAAGAGTTACCTTTTGTTCAAACACCAGAACAATTGCGGGCCAATGACTATTCTCAAATGAATAAAAAGTTATTTGCTTTTCTAGATTCACTAACCCAAGGCTAAACATTTAAGTAGCTCATGTACTATCTATATAATAGTGGAAAATTTTAAAAAATATAACGTAAGAAAGGTAGAGCAGGTGTTCATGTTTGAACACGAGTGGAAAGCTTGGAAAATAGATAATCTGCCTAGATGCGAGGCATCTTCGTCAGCTTCCTAATTTTCAATCGCTCTCTGATTGCACTCCAGATTACTTAATAAAAAAGAAAGGATGGGTAGCTTGGGTTTGAAATTGAACCCGGGCTAGAGGCGGTGTAAAAAAGATAAATCTTCCAAGATGCGGTGCATCTTTGTCGGATTTCCTATTTTTACTTTGCCTCTTTAACGCCGATTCTATAAATAACTAAGAAAGGTAGAGCAGGTGTTCATATTTGAACACGAGCGGAAAGCTTGGAAAATAGATAATCTGCCTAGATGCGAGGCATCTTCGTCAGCTTCCTAATTTTCAGTCGCTTTCTGATCGCTCTTTGTATCATAAATTATGTCTATTCATATTGCTGCTAAGCAGGGAGAGATTGCTGATAAAATTCTTCTTCCTGGGGATCCTCTTCGTGCCAAATTCATTGCTGAGAATTTTCTTGAAGATGCTGTCTGTTTCAATGAGGTTCGTAACATGTTCGGTTACACAGGAACTTATAAGGGTGAACGTGTTTCTGTGATGGGGACTGGGATGGGAATGCCATCAATCTCTATTTATGCACGTGAACTTATCGTTGATTATGGGGTTAAAAAACTTATTCGTGTGGGAACTGCAGGTTCATTAAATAAGGATGTTCATGTGCGTGAGTTGGTCTTGGCACAAGCTGCAGCGACAAACTCTAACATTATTCGTAACGATTGGCCACAATACGATTTCCCACAAATTGCAAGTTTCAACCTTTTAGATAAGGCTTACCACATTGCCAAAGATCTCGGTATGACTACCCATGTTGGTAATGTACTGTCTTCTGATGTTTTCTACTCAAATTACTATGAGAAAAATATTGAACTCGGTAAATGGGGCGTGAAAGCTGTTGAAATGGAAGCGGCGGCTCTTTATTACCTTGCAGCTCAGCATCAGGTAGATACTCTTGCCATTATGACAATCTCTGATAGTTTGGTGAATCCAGATGAGGATACAACTGCAGAGGAACGTCAAAATACTTTCACTGATATGATGAAAGTCGGTTTAGAAACACTGATTGCTGATTAGTTGCTATAATGAAAGGACACCTTTTGGTGTTCCTTTTTGGTTTTGTTGGGTTATAGTTGACTTGTTTCCTTTATTATGAATAGTGGTAATAGATTTAAAATTGTCAAAAGAATAGTATAGTAACTACTATTTTTTATGGAGTGAGTTTATAATATCAAGATAAATGTCAGAAAATTATAGAATTAGTATACTAATTGTGAAATTTTTCCTGACAATATGATGAAAATTAATAGAAATTAATGACTTGATAAGCTAATGAAAAACTGTTTCTTCTTTTTTAAAAAGAATGACAATTGAAATGAAGTTAAAGTAATGTTATAATGATAATGGGAAATGTCTAATTTTAATTTTTAGGAGCAATCTATATGAGTTCGCATACGTATCGTAAGCAGAAACAGACAAGTAAAGGATTCTGGGGAATGGTCAACATTGGGTTGACCATTCTGTATGCTATTTTAGCAGCGATTTTACTTTTCATTATGTTCAACTACAATTTCCTATCTTTTAGGTTTTTGAATATTATCATCACACTTGCCATGGTGGTTGTTCTTGCTATTAGTATCTATCTTCAAAAAGCTAAGAAATCACCACTTGTGACAACTGTTATATTGGTTATTTTCACCCTAATTTCTTTGGTTGGTGTATTTGGCTTCAAACAGCTAATTGATATTACTAACCGTATGAATCAGACTGCATCATTCTCAGAAGTTGAGATGAGTGTTGTGGTTCCAAAAGATAGTGACATCAAAGATGTCAGTCAGCTTTCTAGTGTCCAAGCACCTATGAAGGTTGATAAGAATAACATTGAAACCATGATGTCAGCTCTGAAAAATGACAAGAAGGTTGATGTAAAAGTTGACGATGTTGCTTCTTACCAAGAGGCCTATGACAATCTTAAATCTGGAAAATCTAAAGCCATGGTTTTGAGTGGTTCATATGCTAGCCTTTTAGAGTCAGTTGATAGCAATTACACTTCAAATCTGAAAACAATTTATACCTATAAAATCAAAACAAAAAACAATAAGTCTGCAAAACAAGCAGATTCCAAAGTATTCAATATTTATATCAGCGGTATTGATACTTATGGTTCTATTTCAACAGTATCACGTTCTGATGTTAATATCATTATGACCGTCAATATGAATACACATAAGATTCTTTTGACTTCAACACCTCGAGATGCCTATGTTAAAATTCCTGGTGGTGGGGCAAACCAATATGATAAATTGACCCACGCAGGTATCTACGGTGTTGAAACTTCAGAACAAACACTTGAAAATCTTTATGGCATTAATATTGATTATTATGCACGTATCAATTTCACATCATTCCTTAAGTTGATTGACCAACTGGGTGGTGTGACCGTCCATAATGATCAAGCCTTTACTAGCCTTCATGGGAAATTTGACTTCCCAGTTGGTGATATTAAAATGAACTCAGAACAAGCACTTGGCTTTGTTCGTGAGCGTTATAGCTTGGATGGTGGCGATAATGATCGTGGTAAAAACCAAGAAAAGGTTATTTCAGCGATTGTTAACAAATTAGCCTCACTTCATTCAGTATCAAACTTTAATTCAATTGTTAATAATCTTCAAGACTCTGTTCAAACCAACATGTCTTTGGATACTATTAATTCCTTGGCCAATACGCAGCTTGATTCAGGTTCTAAATTTACAGTGTCTTCTCAAGCGGTGACAGGTACAGGATCAACGGGACAATTGACTTCATATGCTATGCCAAATTCTAGTCTTTATATGATGAAACTTGATGATTCTAGTGTGGCAAGCGCATCACAAGCTATCAAAATATGATGGAGGAAAAATAAGTGATTGACGTTCATTCACATATTGTTTTTGATGTTGATGATGGTCCTAAGACTTTAGAGGAAAGTCTAGAACTTATTGGCGAAAGTTACGCCCAGGGAGTGCGTACTATTGTTTCAACGTCTCATCGTCGTAAGGGAATGTTTGAAACCCCAGAGGACAAAATCTTTGCCAACTTTTCTAAAGTAAAAGAAGAAGCAGAGGCTCTTTACCCTGATTTAACAATTTACTATGGTGGTGAACTCTATTACACTTCAGACATTGTTGAGAAGCTTGAAAAGCACCTTATTCCTCATATGCATAATACGCAATTTGCTTTGATTGAATTTAGTGCTAGAACTTCTTGGAAGGAAATTCATAGTGGACTAAGTAATGTTTTGCGAGCAGGGGTAACTCCGATTGTGGCTCACATTGAACGTTATGATGCTCTTGAGGAACATGCTGACCGTGTTCGTGAAATCATCAACATGGGTTGCTATACTCAAGTCAATAGTTCTCACGTCTTAAAACCAAAGCTTTTTGGTGATAAGGAAAAAGTGAGAAAAAAACGTGTCCGTTATTTTTTGGAAAAGAATCTAGTTCACATGGTTGCAAGTGACATGCATAATTTGGGACCAAGACCTCCATTTATGAAGGAAGCCTACGCTATTATTGAGAAAACTTATGGTACTAGACGTGCCCGTAATCTTTTTATCAAAAACCCACAAACTCTACTTGAAAATCAATACATATAGGAGAAACTATGACTCAAGAAAACACGAAACGTGTTGAAATCGATGTACTTGCACTCTTGCAAAAACTCTGGACTAAGAAAGTCTTCATTCTATTTACAGCTTTTTATGTTGCTGTTTTTGCCTTCTTAGGAACTTATTTCTTTATTCAACCAACTTATACGTCATCAACACGTATCTATGTGGTAAATCAAGCTGATGATGGCAAGAATCTTTCTGCACAAGACTTGCAGGCTGGTACGTTTTTGACAAAAGACTATAAAGAAATTATTACGTCTAATGATGTTTTGTCTGAAGTAATTAAAGACGAAAAATTGAATATGACTGAAGCAGACCTTGCTAAAATGATTTCAGTTAACATTCCTACAGATACGCGTCTTATTTCAATTTCTGTTAATGCAAAAACTGGACAAGATGCTCAATCCCTAGCTAACAAGGTTCGTGATGTTGCTGCAGAAAAAATCAAAAAAGTGACAAAAGTAGAAGATGTCACAACGCTTGAAGATGCGAAATTGCCAGATTCACCTTCTTCTCCAAACATTAAACGTAATGTTGCTCTTGGAGCAGTGCTCGGAGGTTTCCTTGCAATTGTTGGTGTATTGGTTCGTGAAATCTTGGATGATCGTATTCGTCGTCCGGAAGATATTGAAGACGCCTTAGGACTGACACTTCTTGGAATTGTCCCTGATATAGATAAGATTTAAGGAGAAGAAATGCCTCTATTAAAGTTAGTAAATTCTAAAGTAAACTTTGCCAAACAAACCGAAGAATATTACAATGCTATTCGCACAAATATTCAGTTTTCTGGCGCTCAGATGAAAGTTATTGCTGTTAGCTCAGTCGAAGCTGGTGAAGGTAAATCAACAACATCTGTTAATATTGCTATTTCGTTTGCTAGTGTTGGCCTTAGAACGCTGCTCATTGATGCAGATACCCGTAATTCAGTTTTGTCTGGAACATTTAAATCAAATGAGCCGTATAAAGGCCTTTCAAATTTCCTTTCTGGAAATGCTACTTTGGAGGAAACCGTTTGTCGAACAGACATCACAGGTTTGGATGTAATTTCGTCTGGTCCTATTCCACCAAATCCAACAAGTCTTTTACAAAATGAAAATTTCACACACCTATTGGACGTTGCTCGTAGCCAATATGATTATGTTATTATTGATACACCACCAATTGGTTTAGTTATCGATGCTGTCATTGTTGCTCACCAAGCCGATGCTAGTCTTTTGGTGACAGCTGCAGGTAAAATTAAACGTCGTTTCGTAACAAAGGCAGTAGAACAATTAACACAAAGTGGTTCTCAGTTCTTGGGTGTTGTTCTAAATAAAGTAGATATGACTGTAGATAAATACGGTACATATGGTTCTTACGGGTCATATGGTGACTACGGCAAGAAATCAGAGCAAAAAAGTAGTCATTCAAGGTCGCAACGCCGTAGAAAAGGATAGCATTAATGGGGATAATGTAGCTCCTTAAACATTAGCATATAAAAAAGGGGTTCAGAGTGAAAGAAAAACAAGAAATTCGTCGCATTGAGATTGGTATTATACAACTGGTTGTGGTCCTTTTTGTAGCCTGGGTCACAAGTAAATTGCCTTATACTGAGATTACCAAGGGAAGTGTCGTTCTCTTAGGTATTGTTCATGTAGTAACTTATTATATTAGTAATTACTTTGAAAATTTAAAATATCGTGGTTACTTGGATGAATTTATTGCTACTCTCAAATATTGTCTCATATTTGCTGCAATCGCAACCTTCCTATCCTTTTTTGCAGATGGTAATTTTTCAATTTCACGTCGTGGACTCCTTTATTTTATCCTCATTGCAGGTGCTCTCTTATACCTAACAAACACTGTTCTCAAATATTTCCGATCATCCATCTACACACGTCGTAAGAGTAATAAAAATATTCTCTTAATTTCTGATCAGACTCGTCTTGAAAATGTTCTGACACGTATGAAAGATAATATGGATGGTAGAATTACAGCGGTTTGTGTTTTGGATAATCCTTATTTTACTAATCCATTTATCAAGAGTGTTAAGCAAGACAACTTGGTTGAATATGCAACCCACTCAGTAGTTGACCAGGTCCTGATTAATCTTCCTAGTGAACAATACAAAATTTGGGATTACGCCTCACCTTTTGAACTTATGGGGATTCCAGTTTCTATCAATCTCAATTCGCTGGAATTTATGAGTCAGGGGGAAAAACGGATTCAACAACTAGGACCTTTTAATGTTGTTACCTTTTCAACACAATTTTATAGTTACGGTGATATATTGGCAAAACGCTGCTTAGATATCTGCGGAGCTTTGGTTGGTTTGATTTTCTGTGGTATTGTCGGAATCTTTCTTTATCCGATTATCCGTAAGGACGGAGGTCCAGCAATATTCGCCCAAGATCGTGTTGGTGAGAATGGACGTATTTTCAAGTTTTATAAGTTCCGTTCAATGCGAGTTGATGCCGAAGAAATCAAGAAGAATCTCATGGAACAAAATCAGATGTCTGGCGGTATGTTTAAAATGGATAATGATCCTCGCATTACTAAAGTTGGTCATTTTATCCGTAAAACGAGCCTTGATGAACTTCCACAATTTTGGAATGTTCTTAAGGGGGATATGAGTTTGGTTGGTACACGTCCGCCGACCTTAGACGAATACGAATCCTACACTCCAGAACAAAAACGTCGATTAAGCTTTAGACCAGGAATCACTGGCCTTTGGCAAGTAAGTGGTCGAAGTGAAATTACAGATTTTGATGAAGTCGTCAAACTTGATGTAGCTTATATGGATGGATGGACTATCTGGCGCGATATCAGAATCTTATTGAAAACAATTAAAGTAGTAGTAACGAAGGATGGAGCAAAGTGATGGCTTTCTCCATTTCTTTTAATGGTGATTAAATGAAAAAAACAGTTTATATCGTTGGTTCTAAGGGAATTCCAGCAAAATATGGTGGTTTTGAGACTTTTGTTGAGAAACTAACAGAGTTCCAGCAAGATAAAGATATCCAGTATTACGTAGCTTGTATGCGTGAAAATTCTGCTAAATCAGGAATTACAGCTGACTCTTTCGAGCATAATGGCGCAAAGTGTTTCAACATTGATGTGCCTAATATTGGTCCTGCTCGTGCCATCGCTTATGACATTGCAGCTCTAAATAAGGCCATTGAAATCGCTAAAGCCAATGATGATCAAGAACCGATTTTCTATGTTTTGGCTTGCCGTATTGGACCATTTATCTCAGGTATCAAGAAGAAAATCAAGGCTATTGGTGGTACCCTAATGGTTAATCCTGATGGTCATGAATGGTTACGTGCAAAATGGAGTCTTCCTGTCCGTAAATACTGGAAGATTTCAGAACAACTTATGCTTAAACATGCTGACCTTTTGATTTGTGATAGTAAAAATATCGAGTCCTACATTCAAAAAGATTATGCAAAGTATCATCCCCAAACAACCTATATTGCTTATGGAACTGATACGACCAAATCTCGATTGACTAAGGTTGATGATAAAGTTCGTACCTGGTATTTTGAAAAAGGGGTTATTGAAAACAACTATTATCTTGTTGTAGGTCGCTTTGTCCCTGAAAACAACTATGAGGCAATGATTCGTGGTTTTATGGCGTCACATTCTGACAAGGATTTTGTGCTCATTACTAATGTTGAAGAAAACAAGTTCTATGACAAGTTGCGTCAGGAAACTGGCTTTGACAAGGACCCTCGTGTGAAGTTTGTTGGAACGGTATATGACCAGGAATTGCTCAAATATATTCGTGAAAATGCCTTTGCTTATTTCCACGGTCATGAAGTCGGAGGGACGAATCCATCACTTCTAGAGGCATTAGAGTCTACCAAACTTAATCTTTTGTTGGATGTTGGCTTTAACCGTGAGGTTGGTGAAGATGGTGCTCTTTATTGGAAAAAAGATCAATTGGCAACTGTTATTGATCAAGCTGAACAATTGGACAATCAAGCTATCGAAGCTCTTAATCAAAAATCTAGTCAACGTATTGCCCAAGCTTTCACATGGGAAAAAATTGTCACAGACTACGAAAAAGTATTTAAAGGATAGAAATGCAGAAAATTTTATATCTCCATGCGGGTGCTGAAATGTATGGCGCTGACAAGGTTTTGTTGGAGCTTATTAAAGGCTTGGATACAGATGCCTTTGAAGCGCATGTTATTTTACCAAATGATGGTGTTTTAGTGGCTGCTTTAGAAAATGTCGGTGCCAAAGTGAAAGTCATTGACTATCCAATCTTGCGACGTAAATATTTTAATCCTAAAGGTATCATGGAGTACTTTGGCTCTTATAACCGTTATTCTAAACAAATTGCCAAGTATGCCAAAGAGAACGGGATTACCCTGATTCACAACAATACGACGGCGGTGCTTGAAGGCATTTACCTTAAACGTAAGTTGAAACTTCCTTTGATTTGGCATGTTCACGAAATTATTGTCAAACCAAAAGCTATTTCTGACTTCATCAATTTTTTGATGGGACGCTTTGCTGATACGATAGTAACGGTTTCAAATGCCGTGGCGAATCATGTCAAAAAGTCTCGTTATGTGAATGATAATCAGGTACAAGTCATCTATAATGGGGTTGATAATGATGTTTTCCATGTAGTGGATGCTTCAGCCATTAGAGAGCGGTTTGGTATTGCTCAAGATGCTCTTGTTATTGGGATGGTTGCCCGTGTCAATGCCTGGAAGGGGCAAGGAGACTTCTTGGAAGCTGTGACTCCAATTTTACAGGCTAATCCAAAAGCCGTTGCCTTTCTTGCAGGTAGTGCTTTTGAGGGAGAAGAGTGGCGCATTGATGAGTTAGAAAAGATTATTGCTGACTCGCCAGTAGCTGGTCAAATCAAGCGTATCGATTATTATAGTAAGACAACAGAGCTCTATAATATGTTTGATATCTTTGTCTTGCCAAGTACCAATCCTGATCCACTGCCAACTGTAGTTTTAGAAGCAATGGCTTGTGGGAAACCTATCGTTGGCTACCGTCATGGTGGCGTTTGTGAAATGGTGCAAGAAGGTGAAAATGGCCTTCTTGCTATTCCAAATCAGCCTTCAGAACTGTCTAAGGCAATTCAAAAATTAGCGGATAATACCGAGAAGCGAGAACAATTTGGCAAGGCATCTGTCAAACGCCAAAAAGAACTCTTTTCATTACAAAGTTATATTCGTAATTTCTCGGAATTATATAAGAAGTACTAATATGAACAGTGAAACACTAAAGAATAAACTAAAACCAATCGTTTATCCAATTATTAATTTTATCCCAAGACGACGACTTAAGAATAAGAATTTCACAATTATTTGTGATAATTGTTGGGCTGGGAAGGTTTATCAGGAGTTGGGACTACCTTATCAAACGCCTTTTGTTGGAATGTTTGTCTTTTCACCTGATTACATCAAAATGCTCAAGAATCTAAAACATTATTTGAGTGGAGATATCCCCTTGAAATTCGTTAAGGAATCGAAATACATCAAAGACTTTGATAATGCCTATCCTCTAGCACTTCTTGATGATATTGAACTTCATTTTTTGCACTATGCAGATGAAGAAGAAGCGACTCAAAAATGGCAACGTCGATTGGCACGCATTCATTGGGATAATATGTATTTCAAATTCAACGATAACGATGCTTGTACTTACGAGCTTATGAAAGAGTTTGAAGAACTTCCTTACAAGAGCAAAGTCATCTTCTCTTCACAGAATTATAGTGACCTACCTTCCTTGGTTCATTTCAAATCAGCTGAAAAGCAAGGTCATGTCGGGATCGATTTAAAAACTTACCACCGCTATTTTAATGCTGTGACTTGGTTGAATAAGGGTGGAGAGGATTTAACTAAATGAAAAAGATAAGACTCATTATTCCGTACTTTGGAAAACTTCCAAAGTTTTTCCCTTATTTTTTGTTGACCGCCAAACGTAATCAAAGGATTGATTTCTTAATTTATACTGATCAAAATATTGACCAATTTGAAATTTTGAACGCTGAGAATATTGAATTTAAGACTCTTTCGTTTGATGATTTAAGAAAAAAGTTCAGTCTAAATTTGATTTTGAAATTTCTCTCAAAACACCTTATAAATTATGTGACTATAAAGTTGCTTATGGATTTATCTTTGAAGAGGAGTTGAAGGGATATGACTACTGGGGATTTTGTGATACAGATGTCTTACTTGGTGATATTTATCAATTTCTGGAAGAACATAGCTTTTTTGAGAATGACTATTCTCGATATGGCCTTTTAGGTCATCTCCAAATATTTAAAAATTCACAGGAAGTTAATCATATATTTATGTCTGGCCAAGGTTTAAACTATCGACTGGATTTTCACAATATCTTTACAAGTGAGCAAAATTTTATTTTTGATGAGGCAGATGGTATCCAAAAGATTTTTGAAAAAATAATTTCAAACAACTGCAAGATAAGTTTTTTGATGATATTGATATTAGTCATTTCTCCTTTAGAGAATATGGTGAAAATGAACCTAAACGCTATTATTTTTGGTCAGAGGAAAATGGTTTGGAATCAATAAATTTAATCGACGGTAATATAAAGGTTAATCGTCCTCTATATGCACATTTCCAAAAGAGTGATTAAGTGTCCTGAGTTTAGACTAGTAGATTCATTTTATGTTATACCAAATCAATTAGTTATTGGAGAGAAAATTTCTAAGGAAGAGCTTTTAGAAGTAACAAGAAATAAATTCTATTGGGCATATGTTAAATCGACAATATTAAAGAAATTTAAAAAAGAAAAATGGACACTAGAGTTTATTCGTCATAAATTAAGGATGAAGAGTTAATGGATAATATAGATTTGAGCATAATTGTTCCTGTATTTAATGTTGAAGGTTATTTAAAAAGAGCCCTAGATTCCATACTTATGCAATCGTCACCAATTAAGTATGAGATTCTATTAATTGATGATGATTCAACCGACCAGAGTGGTGCGATTTGTGATGAGTATCAAGATAATTATTCAAATATTTTTGTTAGACATATTGAGAATAACGGAGTCTCGGAAGCTAGAAATTTAGGGATTTCTCTCTCGAGGGGTGAATATTTGTACTTTATGGACTCAGATGATTTCTTATCAGATGATTTCTTTGAGAAGATATGTCCTAATCTTAATAGAGAATGGGATGTTCTTTGTTTTGGTTACAATGAAATTAAAGAAACCAATAACACTATTTTGTCTTGCCGTTCTCATTCTTATCAGCACCTAGGACTTCTTAAAAAGGAAGAGTTTAGGAATGACTTCATAGAGCTTTTTAAAACTGATATGATGTATAATGTTTGGTCGAGAATTTATAACAAAGAATTTATTCTAAAAAATAATATTAAGTTTCCTAGTAAACCAATAGGGGAAGATACTTTATTTAATTTCCAAGTTTATCAACAATTAGATAACATTCTTTTTATTGATTCGACTCTCTATAATTATATTGCAGGTAGAAGTGGTTCTGCACTGACGAGTTATCATCCTAAAAGAATTGAATTTCAATTAGATGAACTTCAAGAATTACATAAATTGCTTGAACAGTTCCAATTAGAAGATGCTACATTAATGCAGGATATTAAGACCAAAATTATCATAAGTTCAGTTTTCCAGATTTCTAATTTAAAGTTGAAAAGACAAGAAAAAATAGAATTACTACAGTCCATTATTTCAAATAAAGCTTTTGACAATATTTTTTCAGGGAATGGAGATCAAATCATTGGTCCTTATAATATGTTATTGAGACAGCGAAATATTTCTTCTTTTCTTAGAAGATTGAGTATTGATCTTCTTACCCAAAAAAAGTTTCGGACAGTCATCTTTATTGAAAAAATGAAAATGAATCCAATTTTACGTAAAATTGCTTTTAAATAAATTAGCTATTCTTATAAACGGTAAAAGGGTATTATGTTAAAAATTAAGTTTGAGAACCTTTTGGTTATTTTGGTCTTATCGGTAATTGTAGGGTACGATGTTATTATGACTTCGGTTCTAAATAAAACTCTCCCTCAATTACCAACTATTCTCTTGATTGGTGTTGCATTGGTGTTGTCACTAAGATTTTTATTTATTAAAAATTTTAGTATATCATTCATTGTTTCAGGAATTCTTTTAATCGTAACAAGTTTATGTGTTTTTTTACAAACTGGTGCTACCAATTTTCTTCTTTACTCATTATTGATTTTACTACTTTATGATGTTGATGTAGATGTTATTTTAAAAACTTACGTGTTTATTGCTGGTTCAATTGTCATAGGTATATTCTTACTTTCAATAATTGGTCTTCTACCAAATTTACAATTTGCCCAAGTTAGATCTTCTGGTTTAGTTATAAGAAATTCATTTGGCTTCATTTATCCTACAGATTTTGCCTCACACTGTTTTTATTTGTTTATTGCTTGGGGATATTTACTTAGAGAGAAGTATATTTGGCTTAGGGTGGCAGTTGGAGTAGCCTTATCAGCCTTTATTATCAAATTTTGTGATGCTAGATTGAATTCTATGTCTATTTTGATAGCTGTAATTATTTTTTTAGTAATGTACTATACTAAAGAAAAGAAATTTAAAGTTTATTACATACTACCCTATTCTGCGGCAATTTTTTCATCATTGATGTTTTATTTGTCTTCTCATTTTTCTTTTTCTTCCCCATTTTTTGTTAAGTTGAACGATTTCTTCAGTATGAGACTTTTTTTGGGTAAAAATGCCCTTGATACATACAAGTTACACCTTTTTGGAACTAATAATGTAAAATTTATTGGTTATGGAGGTACTACAGAGTCAGTACTCAGTTATAATTATGTTGATTCCTCTTATATTCAAATGTTATTCTACTATGGAATTGTTCCTGTAGTCTTACTTGTATTAGTTTATGTTTTATCATCCAGGAGATTTTACAAAGAAGGTAAAATGTTATTTCTATCATTACTTTCTTTAATAACTATTAATTGTATGATAGAAGCATTTTGGATTAGACCAGGATACAACATCTTCATGTTTACATTATTTGCAAGTTTAATTTCGATAAAAGAAATAAATGATGAGGAAAATAAAATAGAGATACTATAAATGAAAGTTTTAAAGAATTACGCCTATAATCTTTCCTACCAATTATTGGTCATTGTGTTACCAATTATTACGACACCTTATGTAACTAGGATTTTTAGTTCTAAAGATTTAGGTACCTATGGTTACTTTAACTCTATTGTGACCTACTTTATTCTCTTAGCGACCTTAGGAGTTGCTAACTACGGGACCAAGGAAATTTCTAGTAATCGTAAGGATATTCGGAAAAATTTCTGGGGTATTTATACCCTCCAATTGATTGCCACTTTTTTGTCACTTCTTTTGTATGCGCTCTTGTGTTTATTTTTGCCAGCAATGCAAAACATGGTGGCCTATATACTTGGGCTTAGTTTAGTATCTAAAGGAATGGATATTTCTTGGTTGTTCCAAGGTTTGGAGGATTTTCGTCGTATTACGGCAAGAAACACAACAGTTAAACTCTTAGGAGTTATTTCCATTTTCTTATTTGTAAAAACTTCCGGTGATTTATACCTCTATGTGTTTCTACTAACCTTTTTTGAATTACTAGGACAATTAAGCATGTGGCTCCCAGCAAGGCCATATATTGGTGAGCCTCAATTTGATTTGTCTTTTGCTAAGAAGCATCTTAAGCCAGTTATTTTACTGTTCTTGCCTCAGATTGCTATTTCACTTTATGTGACTTTGGACCGTACTATGTTGGGGGCCTTGTCATCGACAAATGATGTAGGGATTTATGATCAGGCTTTGAAAATTATTAATATTTTGTTGACGTTGGTGACTTCATTGGGAAGTGTAATGCTTCCAAGGGTATCTGGTCTTTTGTCTAGTGGAGACTATAAGGCTGTTAACAAGATGCATGAATTCTCTTTCTTGATTTATAATCTCGTCATTTTCCCAATTATTGCTGGTCTCTTGGTTGTCAATAAAGACTTTGTTAGTTTTTTCCTAGGAAAGGACTTCCAAGCAGCTAATATTGCCATTGCCATCATGGTTTTTAGGATGTTCTTTATTGGTTGGACAAATATCATGGGAATTCAGATTTTAATTCCGCATAATAAGCACCGTGAATTCATGCTTTCTACAACGATTCCAGCATTTGTTAGTGTGGGACTTAACCTTTTATTGATTCCACCATTTGGTTTCATTGGGGCTTCCATTGTTTCCGTTCTTACAGAAGCTTTGGTTTGGGTGATTCAGCTTAATTTTGCAAGAAAATTTATGAAAGATGTTTCTATCCTTCCTGCTATGTCTAAAATTATCATTGCATCAGTTGTGATGTATCTTGGACTTTTTGTCTTTAGAACCTTTGTTCAATTTAAACCTATGCTAAACGTAGCAGTAGATGGTTTTGTTGGAGCCATCATTTATTTAATTTTGATTGTTGTTTTACGTGCCCTTGATGTGAGAGACTTGAAGGAACAGTTAATGAAAAACTAAGGAGTAAACTATGTACGATTATCTTATTGTTGGTGCTGGATTATCTGGCGCTATATTCGCACATGAAGCTACAAAACGTGGCAAAAAGGTAAAAGTGATTGACAAGCGTGATCACATCGGTGGTAATATCTACTGTGAAAATATTGAAGGCATCAATGTTCATAAATACGGTGCTCACATTTTCCATACGTCCAACAAAAAAATCTGGGACTATGTTAACCAGTTCGCTGAATTCAATAACTATATTAATTCTCCAGTAGCTAACTACAAGGGTAGTCTTTACAATCTTCCTTTCAACATGAATACCTTCTATGCCATGTGGGGGACAAAGACACCTCAAGAAGTTAAGGACAAGATTGCAGAACAAACAGCTGATATGAAAGATGTCGAGCCAAAGAATCTTGAAGAACAAGCTATCAAGTTGATTGGTCCAGATATCTACGAAAAGTTAATTAAGGGCTATACAGAAAAGCAGTGGGGACGTTCTGCTACAGACCTTCCCCCCTTTATCATCAAACGTCTTCCGGTCCGATTGACTTTTGATAATAACTACTTTAATGATCGTTTCCAAGGGATTCCAATCGGTGGTTACAATGTCATCATTGAAAATATGCTTGGCGATGTGGAAGTAGAGCTTGGGGTTGATTTCTTCGCCAACCGTGAAGAACTGGAAAGTTCAGCTGAAAAGGTTGTCTTCACAGGCATGATTGACCAGTACTTTGACTATAAACATGGAGAACTGGAGTATCGTAGTCTTCATTTTGAACACGAAGTCCTAGATGAGGAAAACCATCAAGGTAACGCAGTAGTTAACTATACAGAGCGTGAGATTCCTTATACTCGTATTATTGAGCACAAGCACTTCGAGTATGGTACGCAGCCTAAGACAGTGATTACCCGTGAAT
Source organism: Streptococcus sp. HSISS3 (assembly GCF_000448605.1). Lineage (NCBI taxonomy): Bacteria > Bacillati > Bacillota > Bacilli > Lactobacillales > Streptococcaceae > Streptococcus > Streptococcus sp. HSISS3. The sequence continues at coordinate 1,028,539 of NZ_CM002130.1, read as the reverse complement.
ATCCAGCAGATTGGAAACGGGGAGATGAACCTTACTACCCAATCAATGATGCTAAAAATAATGCTATGTTTGCCAAGTACCAAGAAGAAGCAGCTAAAAATGACAAAGTCATCTTCTGTGGGCGCCTAGCAGACTATAAATACTACGACATGCACGTAGTCATTGAGCGTGCCTTAGAAGTCGTAGAGAAAGAATTTAGTAAATGACAGAAGAAAAAATTGATATCGTTGTCCTCTGGGTAGATGGCAGTAACCCGGAGTTTATCCGTGAGAAACAAGCCGTTTCCGGTCAAGTTTCAGATTGGAACCAAGAAATTGATGGAGAGCAACGTTATCGTGACTATGGTATTTTTAATTATTGGTTTAGAATGATTGAAAAACATGCTACTTGGGTAAATAATGTTTATTTAATCACTAACGGACAAAAACCGGACTGGTTGAACTTGGAGCATCCAAAACTTAGATGGATTACTCATAAGGAATTTATGCCTGAAGAGTACCTACCTACCTATAATTCTGCTGCTATTGAACTTAATCTCCATCGCATTGAAGGATTATCGGAGAATTATTTGTATTTCAATGATGATATGTACTTGATTAAAGATAGCCACCTTTCAGATTTTTATAAAAATGGTCAACCTAAGCTTTTAGCGGTGTATGATGCCATAGTTCCTTGGTCACCATTTACAAATACTTATCTCAATAATGTTGAGTTGATTTATCGTCATTTTCCAAATAAAAAAGCTTTAAAGTCGTCTCCTTGGAAGTTTTTAATTATCGCTATGGGTCTTTGGTTCTGAAGAACTTGCTACTCTTACCATGGGGGCCGACGGGCTATGTGAATCAGCATTTGCCTGTACCGATGAAGAAGAGTACTTTGTCACATTTGTGGGACATTGAAGGTGAGATTTTGGATAGAACATCCAGAAATAAGATTAGAGATTATGGGGTGGATGTCAATCAATACATCTGTTCTCACTGGCAAATTGAAAGTAATCAATTTTTCCCTATGTCAAAAAATTTCGGAGAAACAATTGGTTTAAATCAAGTGGATAAACTTGATAGAATCTTTAAAGATAAGCATAAAAGATTACTTTGTGTGAATGATGATGGTGACTTTAATGAAGAAAACCTCATTCATTTTAAGCAAATCTTAAATGAATACTATCCTAAAAAATCAGCTTATGAAAAATGAGAAGTAAAAGATGAAATACTATTTAAAAGAAGAATTTTTACACGACAATAATGCTAAAAATGCGGGAAATAAAGCACGTAATGACGTTGAAGTGATTTTAAATGACCTAGGTTATGCCCCCTTAAAAGTTATAGTTGATGACTGGTATAAAATGAATGTTCTTAATGCTCAGATTCACAAATATAGAGCACTTTTGAGAGTCTTTAAACGCTTAAAGAAAATGATGATATTGTGATACAATTTCCCTTGTTACATCATTCTTTGTTCATTAACAGTCTACTAAAATCTCTTAAAAATAAAGGTGTTAACATCTATCTGCTGATTCATGATTTAGAGACCTTGCGTTTTGTAAATGACAAGACTCTCCCCTTTAGAATGAAGTTGCGGATGAAATTAACGGAAAGTGATACATTTCATAGTGTAACTGGCATTATTGCCCACAATTCTATTATGAAGTCAGTTTTGGTGGATAAAGGAGTGGCGGAAGATAAGATTGTCAGTCTTGGGATTTTTGACTATTTGATTCCAAATTTCCAAGAAAAGACAGGTCTCACCAAAAATCAGCCAATTATTGTGGCTGGTAACTTGGCACAAGAAAAAGCTGGCTATCTATACTCACTTCCTGCAGAACCTGCTTATAACCTTTATGGTGTAGGTTTTGACGAGAGTAGAGCCCTTGAAAACGAGACCTACTTTGGTTCTTTCCTACCTGATGAACTTCCTGTAGCCCTAAAGGGTGGTTTTGGTCTTGTCTGGGATGGAGAAAGTGCTGAGACCTGTAGTGGTGTCTTTGGTGAATACCTACGTTACAACAATTCTCACAAAGCTTCACTATACTTGGCATCAGGCTTCCCACTTGTGGTGTGGAAACAGTCAGCTTTGTCACATTTTGTACTTGAGCAGGGCTGCGGTATTGCAGTAGACTCTCTTTATGATTTGAAGGCTACCATTGAAAATCTCTCAGAAGACGATTACCAAACCTTAATTAAAAATTCCAAGCGTGTCGGTCAGGAGATTCGTGACGGTCACTACCTAATTACTGCGCTTAACAATTTAAAGTAAAATAAAACTCCTCATTTTGTGAGGAGTTATTGTATTATTTAGAAACCTCAAACTGGTACTGGGTTCCTGGAACTTTCCCATTTGAGTAGATAGCTTTGATATAGTCGTCATATGTGATTGACTTAGATTTTCCAGCTTTTACAAGCTCTTGATCACGCCAGATATATGGATCAGTGGCGTTACTATCTCGTTTGGTAAGATAAAGATATTCAATATAGGTTCTGTCATCAACAAAGGCACCAGCAACCTTTTCTTTACCATTATCTGATCGCGTATACATACGAGTTGTACCACCTCCGTCGAGTAAGAAGGCAAGACGAATATTTGAGTAACCTAAATCTTTCAAAAGGTGATAAACGTCTTCGTGATTTAATCCTTTATTGAGGGAGGTGTGGCCGTAGGTTTGAATAATACGGATAATGCCATCATAGGTCTCTACATAAATAGAGCGTGCATTAGGTTGGTCAGGATCACCTTTCTCCCATGACTTGTCAACCTTTTTATCTTTAATGAGTATACCAAAGGCGCCGGTATCCCAACCGTTGCTTCCCATATGTGTGAACATTTTGGCTGTATCTATATTTGGGTAGGTTCCTGCACTGATATTGTTTTGATCATCGCCATAAAGAAGGCCAGTTTTGCCAAGTTCGATTTCTTTTTGGGCGAAAGGACGATCTAGACCTTCATAAGACCAAAATCCTGAGTTAATCAGAGCAATGGCTTCACGACGTTTAGCTTCGTACTTAATACTTTGCTCTGTGAGTTTAGGGTTATTATCTTCGGTTCTTCCTTTTTGGAGGACGTATTTTCCGTCTTTTTTAAAAGAAAGGATTTGCATGTCTACATTTTTAATACTACCAGTCTCAAGAAGAATTGATTGATCTAGTAGTTCCTTATTTTTGATGGTGAAGCTCAATCCATCCTTATTAGACGGCATGGAGAGCTTTTTTATATCACGTTGATTAAAGTAAATAGTGACATAGAGTAGTCCAGCCACGACACCTGTTAAGATTAGAAGAATAAGAACTATTCTTAAAATATTTTTCAATTTCATACTATTATTATAAACAATCCAGGCTAACAAAACAATCTAATTCTTTCTAAATTTGAAAAAATAAGAATATTTTTCTGCAATAATACTGGAAAGCGTTTTCTAAAAGGTCTATAATAGAGGTAAATCAGTCATGGGTGTAATCACGACCATGGCTTTACCATTTTCTGAAGGAGTGTCTTTTATTAGATGCCATGCTAGTGTTTAATAGTATACCTAAAGATACACAGGGCTTCTTCAGTTTATGAATCCGATTTCTGCTTTAGAGGTGATAATATGAAAGAATTTTATTTGATGAGACATGGGCAAACACGTTTTAACGTTCAGCATAGGCTTCAAGGAGTCTGTGATGCTCCTTTGACGGAAGTTGGAATCGAACAGGCTAAGAAGGCAGGCCAGTATCTAGCTAAGCAAGAACCAATTTTTGACCATCTCTTTTCTTCAACATCTGAGAGAGCTAGTGATACTCTAGAAATTGTAACTGGCCGAACAGACTATGAAAGGCTTAAAGGGCTTAAAGGACAGGATTTTGGAGCCTTTGAGGGGCAGCCAGAGTATCTACTTCCGAAACCTTTACCAGATGGTCAGGGGTTTGGAGATTACTTTCTTCAATTTGGTGGTGAGAGCACTACTCAGGTTCGGGATCGTATGGAGTTGACGGTTAGAGCCATCATGGAGAGTGTGGCTGAAGATTCTAAGTCCTTACTGGTTAGTCATGGTCCATCTATTTTACAGTTTAGTAGACGTGTTTTAGATCCGACTCCAGAATTACGTGGTCTAAAAAATTGTTGTATCTTACATTTTACTTATGATCAAGGTCAATTTGCATTGGTTTCGATTTATAATCCGGTAGAGGAAGAGTATATTTTCGGAGGCGAAAAATGACACGATTTTATTTGATGCGACATGGGCAAACACTTTTTAACACACTCAATCGTATCCAAGGTTGGTGCGACTCCCCTTTGACCGAAAAGGGGAGAGATCAGGCACGTCAGGTTAGGGCTTATTTTCAAAAACATCATCTGAACTTTGACCAATATTATTGCACGACAACGGAGCGGGCATCTGATACTTTGGAGTTGGTGACAGGACAGACTGCCTACCATAGGGTAAAGGGACTCAAGGAAATGAATTTTGGTATTTTTGAGGGACAACCAGAATATCTTCACCCCAAGACAACTATTGTAGGGCATTTTGGTAATCATTATGCTCAGTTTGGTGGGGAAAGTCAGGACCAATTTGTTGCTCGTGTAGTGAAAAGTGCTAGGGAAATAGTCAATAAACATCCCGATCAATCCATCTTGGCTGTTAGTCATGCTGGGGCTTTGATGACTTTTTTACATGCTGTGGAGCCAGAGCGTGCGTTCCAGTCTTGTCCAGGTAATTGTGCTATCTTAGTTTTCGATTATGATGGGACTGATTTTCACTTTATCAAACTCATTGATCCAATAGCTGACCAAGAGTTTTCGGATTTCTAGAAGCTTTCTCATGTCAAAGATAGTAAGATGCCCTTTCTTAGTGTATAATGAAAGGGTATCTTAAATTTTGGAGTATCTATGAAGTTTACAAAAAATCAATTTATTTGGTTGGCTGTCCTTTTTTTCAGTTGTTTTTTGATATACACTTACTGGGAAACAGTTGTTTCAATTTGTAACACGATTTTTGTTGCCAGCCAGCCCTTCTTGGTAGGAGCAGGAATAGCTTTTGTGGTCAATATCTTGATGTCTTTTTATGAAAAATGGCTAGTCAAGCTTGTTCCTTTTGCTTTTACCCATAAAATCAAACGCCCCATTTCTTTGCTTTTAGCCTTTGCGACCATTGGTTTAGTCTTTACCTGGGTAGTCTTTACCGTTCTTCCAGATTTGATTGATAGTATCAATACACTGATTAGTCAAGATAGATCGGCTATTAATAACCTGATTAATTGGTTACTTAAAAATAAGTCTTTGCAAAAAGTTATTCAAGACTTTGGTGGTGTGACTCAGGTTAGAGAGCTGATTAATACTTACAGTGCTCAATTACTTCAACAGATTATGAATGGTTTGACGAGCTTCTTGACGTCATTAACGAGTTTACCGTCAACCTTGATTAACCTCTTTATCAGTATCGTCTTTTCTTGCTATGTCTTGGCTGGCAAAGAAAAACTTGGTAATCAGGTCAATCGCTTGGTAGAGGTTTATTTAGGTCGTTTTGGTAAGACGTTCCATTATGTCGTTGGGATTCTCAATAATCGTTTCCGTAATTTCTTTGTTTATCAGTCTCTTGAGGCATGTATTTTGGGGACTTTATGTTATATTGGAATGCGTATCTTTGATTTCCCATATGCTGCGACTATCTCTATCTTGATTGGATTCTCAGCGATGATTCCAGTTGTGGGAGCCTACATTGGTGTGACGATTGGTACCATTTTGATTATGACCCATTCAGTGACTTTGGCACTTTTGTTTATTGCTTATGTGGTTATATTGCAACAGTTCGAGGGAAATCTCATCTATCCCTATGTTGTTGGTGGTTCTACTGGTCTGCCGGGTATATGGGTTATCTTCGCCATCACCATCGGATCAGCCTTAGGTGGCATCCTAGGTATGCTGGTTTCTGTGCCAGTAGCTGCGACCCTTTATCAGATTGTTAAGGACAATGTGGTTAAACGTGAACAGGACAAGACAACTAAGTCGCTTGAAACTAAATATTAAGTGAAACAGATTACGGTCTGTTTTTTGATACGCTTGACTAAACATCGTCAGCAACAAGGATAGTTGTGTTGGTTCATCTATATTATAGAGTATTATGATACTACATTGATATAAGTGGTTTTTGATCTTATTAATAGAATACCTAGTATTTAGATACTATTTATATATAATGGATTTTCTTATCTGATTCACACAATTTTCAAAAAAATGCTAGAATAAAACTATCAAGATTTTCCTATCTTTCCGAAGAAATAGTGGAAGTATTGCTTACGTGCAGAAATTAAGAATTTATAAATGTGTTAAGGATAAGGTGTGAGATATGATAGAATCAACAAGACCTGAGCTTTCGACTTATCAAGAAGAACGGTTAGCTAAATTTGTGAGTGACAATCAAAAACTTGGCAAGGGTCAAATTGTGTTTGCTGGAGATTCGATTACAGAATTTTTTTCCTTGAAAAAATATTTGGGAAGAGACCTCCCTTTGATTAATCGTGGAATTGCAGGAACAGATTCCGTTTGGCTCTTAGAGCATCTTAAAGAGCAGGTTTTAGATTTAGAGCCTGATAAATTAGTCATCTTGATTGGTATTAACGACATTGGACGAGGCTATCCTATTCGAGATATCGTCAATCGTATTTCGAATATGGTTATGGCAGTTCGTCAAGAATCACTTTCAACAGAGATTTATTTGCTGAGTGTCTTTCCAGTCAGTGAAAGGTCAGAGCATCGCTCAAAGGTAAAAGTAAGGAATAATACAACGGTTTCTGAGCTCAATCAAGAACTTGCTGTTCTTCCTGGTGTGACCTATGTGGACCTTTTTGACTATCTAGTGGATGATCAAAGTCAGTTAGATGAGAAATATACAACTGATGGTCTTCATTTAACCCCATTAGGCTATCAAGCCATAGCAGAACCAATCATAAAGGAGATTTTAGAATGAGGGTAGGTTTAGTCCTGGAAGGTGGAGGCATGCGTGGCCTGTATACAGCTGGTGTTTTAGATGCCTTTTTAGAGGCTGGTATCAAGGTTGATGGGGTAGTTTCAGTGTCTGCAGGAGCGCTTTTTGGTGTCAATTACTTGTCCAATCAACCTAAGAGGGCATTGCGCTATAACAAGCGTTTTATGGGAGACCGGCGTTACATGAGTTTCTGGTCCTGGTTAACAACTGGTAACTTTGTTAATAAGGAATTTTCCTACTATAAGGTGCCAATGGAACTAGATGTTTTTGATCAGGAGGCTTTTGCTGAGTCAGGGGTTCCTTTCTATGTGGTTACTACAGATATTGAGACAGGTAAGCCAGACTATATCAAGATTGACCATGTCTTTGAACAGATGGAAGCCCTTCGTGCCAGTTCCGCCCTCCCCTTGGTTTCTGAGATTGTAGACTACAAGGGTAAGCGTTATATGGATGGTGGCCTTTCTGACAGTCTTCCTGTTGATTTTATGGAAAACTTAGGCTTTGATAAGCTTATTGTTATTCTGACTCGTCCTAAGGGCTATCGTAAACAGCCTTCAAAAACCAGCAAGAGACTCTACAAGATTTTTTATCGAAAATATCCGGAATTTGTGAAAGTGGCTTCAAACCGCCATATTCACTACAATAAGAGCATTGAGAAAATTGAGGCTTTGGAAAAATCTGGAAAACTGTATGCCATCCGTCCAGAACATGCCCTTAAAGTCGGGCGTTTAGAAAAAGATCCAGAAAAGTTTGAAGCCATCTATCAAGAAGGGCTGAAACAAATGCGAACCAATATTGATGATCTCAAAACATTTCTTCAAGACAAGTAAAAAACGTGCCATTGCGCACGTTTTTTTTACTTGTTAGATTGTCGAGCTTGTTTGCGTTCTTTGACTTTTTGTCGATGGCCTTTTTCGTTAAGATAAATCAAGTATAGAAGTCCAACTGGGACAAGGCATAAGAACCAGAAATAAACAGGTAGTATGTTACTTCCTTTAGTATTAGTGGTTGCATTACCCTTTTGGTTACTTCCAAAATCGAACCAGCCTTTAACTTTAGTAGCCTTAACCGAAGTAGCTTTGATTTTAGGTGAGACTGTTTTTAGGCCATTATCAACCACAATTTGGTCATCTTTGACAGAGATTTTAGGTTCTTGGCCTTTTTTAACAGTGGCATAGACATCTTTTGCGACATCATATTTTTTACCGTCAATTTTTTGCTCGCCTTTACTTAAAACTTTCTTGTAAGAGAAGTCTTTGTACATTTTCTCAACAAGAGCATTCCCAAACGTATGGCGAATTTCTTCCCCTGTTTGGTCAGACCAGTCACCAGAACCCATGATGACAGCAATCATACGCTGATCGCCACGCTTGATGGTATCAATATAGTTGAAGGCACCTTCTGGACTAGAACCTGTCTTCAAACCATCAACTCCCTCAATACCATATTTAGCACCAGGGATAGAGTAGTTGTAGGTTTCGAAGGTTTCCTCATAAGGTGTTCCTTTTTTAACCGTGACAACTGGTTTGTCGGTGTAATTGAGAATTTTCGGATATTTCTTGATAAAGTTATAGGTCATGATGGCCAAATCACGTGCAGTCGTCTGGTTGGTTTGGTTGATATCATAGCGTTGGGGGTTGTAGTAGCCTTTGAAGGCAACAGCAACAGCGCCAGAAGCATTGTACCATTTGGTATGGGTCATTCCCAGCTCTTTAGACTTCTCGTTCATCTTATCAATCCATTTATCTGGATCATTATTGGTCAGATAATTGGCTAACATTACGGTTGTAACGTTTGAAGACGGCACAGCAGTCATGGTAATGAGTTCTGAAACGGTATATTGGACACCAGCGACAATCTTATTATTGGAAATTTCATAGATCTCAGCTATAGCTTGATCGGTAGGAGTAGCTGTGATGACAGTATCTTCTGAAATCTCGCCTTTAGACATGGCTTCAAAGACCAGATAAAGCGTCATAGCCTTGGACATTGAGGCAGGGTCACGGACTTCATCAGCATTTTCTTCCCAGAGGACGTCACCAGTATTTCCATCAATTAGGAGAGTGGACTTAGGACGATAGGCCTCCGTAGCTTCAGTATAGCCAGCGGCATGTGTGATATCCATTAACTCGTCAGCATTAGACAAACTTGGTGCTAGAGCTAGACAAGCTGTTAAAAGGATGGCAACAATTTTCTTTTTCATAATGTGTCTCCTTTATTATCTATGAGGCTCTGACTTGGCAAGAACCTCCTCACATTCAATAATAGTAAAAGCATGTCACTCAAACTGCAATTTTCTTATTTGATAGTGACTATTATTCCCATTATACCATATAAAACCTAGTCTTTTAGCATCTTTGGAGAATTTAATGCAATTTTTAGAATCTATTGAATGTTGTAGGCAATAGTGCTGGTGACAAGAAAAAAACGAGCTATTTGCTCGTTACTTGTCATTTTTTATGGTTGTTATTTGATGGTAAATCATAAACCATGTCTCATTTCGACGCCAGATACTGGTATGGAAATTTCCCTCCAATTCGTAACTGATTAATTTGGTTTTTTGACTTACGGATGTCATCTTAAAGTCTTTATAATTGTTAAGGAGCGGTTGTTGGTTAGCAATGACTTCTTGGCGGTTGTGATGATGTCCATTTTCATCAATCAAGTAGAAATCAGGGGCTAAAAGATTTTCATAGTCAGGGATTTTTGATAGAAATATCTTTTCATTTCGAGAAAGTTTATGGAGGACATTGCCATAAATCTCATCCTCAGGAATTGCAGCTGGTTCGACATGGACATCAGTGTCGTAGACAGAGAAACGCTTGCTGAGGACTTTTTCGATTTGTTCAGTGATGGCATGACTCTCGTAAACAGAGAGGTCGGGGTTCATTTCTACAACAATGTCAAGGTAGATGTTACTCCCATAGGAACGGCCACGTTGCTTTTTAACTTTGGTAACTTTAGGGATCTCCAGAATAGCTTTTTCATAGGCCTTGAGATTTTTCTCATCGAAACCATCTGATAAACTAAAGGTTGCTTCCATGAAAATATCGTAGGCTGTCTTTAGGATGAAAAAAGTGATGATAATGGCAGTAATATAGTCAATGATAGTAAGGTTGAAAGATGCTGCGATGATGGCAATTGAGGTTCCGATAGAGGTCACAGCATCAGAGAGATTGTCTTTAGCAGCCGCAATGAGGGCGCTGGACTTCAGTTTTTTGGCAAGACTCTTATTGTAGAAGTAGACGCCACACATGACGATGGCAGAGAGGACTCCAACGGTAGCACCAAGAGGATCAACTACAGTTTCAATTCTTAGAAAAATCTTTCGGACTGTTTGGATAAGGACTTGGAAGCCCACTACAAACATGATGAAGGAGGTGACTAAGCTTGATAAGTCTTCAATTTTCCAATGGCCAAACCTGTGGTCTGAATCGGCTGGTTGACTAGCCAGGTGTAGTCCAATGAGGAGAGCTACATTTCCCAAGATATCTGACAAGTTGTTGAAACCATCAGCTATCAAAGAGCTAGAGTTTAAAAAGTGTCCAGCGAGAAGTTTCGCTATTGTTAGAAGCATGTAGGCTACGATACTAACGATGGGACCTCGCCTCGCCGCCCGTAAGTTTTCATACGTCGTCATAGAATTACCCTTTTGTTTAAATACAAGTGTTTATTATAGCATAAAATGATAGCTTATTAAAGGTTGTATTGGTTTTTATCGTAATGCTTGTTCGATTTTAAAATGAGAGTCAGAAGGAGAATGCAAAGAGTCAGCCTTTTTCAGTATTTTCCGAATATTCCCTACACATTTATGGTATAATTTAGGGGATTAAACAGTCTAAAAAAGAGGTTTTTATGGAACATTCGACATGGCATAGGCTTTTGAAAGAAGCTTTGCCGGACCATTATTTTTCAAAGATAAATCAGTTTATGGACCAGGTTTATAGCCAGGGAATCGTTTATCCCCCACGTGACAAGGTGTTTAATGCCTTGTTAGAGACTCCTTTCGAAGAGGTTCGGGTGGTTATCCTTGGACAGGACCCTTATCATGGTCCTAATCAGGCTCAAGGCTTGTCATTTTCAGTGCCTGAGACGATTCCAGCCCCACCTTCTTTGGTTAATATTCTCAAAGAATTGGGAGAGGATCTTGGGCCTAGAACGCATCATGATTTAACGACCTGGGCCAAGCAGGGAGTGCTATTGCTTAATGCTTGTCTGACTGTTCCAGCAGGTCAAGCCAATGGGCATGCCGGTCAGATTTGGGAACCGTTCACAGATGCTGTTATCAAGGTCCTCAATCAAAAAGATAGTCCCGTTGTCTTTATACTTTGGGGTGGCTATGCACGTAAGAAGAAGTCTCTAGTGACTAATCCTAAGCATGCCATTATTGAAAGTGCCCACCCGAGTCCCTTGTCGGCCTATCGTGGTTTTTTGGTAGTAAGCCTTTTTCAAAAGCCAATACCTACCTTGTCTCTCAAGGCCAATCCCCAATTGATTGGTTGAAGTAAAATAGAAAGTTGGAAGATTATGTTACTTATTAAAAATGGTCGTGTTGTCGACCCTAAATCAGGTTTAGACACGCAAGCTGATGTTCTTGTTGATGGTAAAAAAGTCGTTAAAATCGCTGAAAATATTGACGCAGGTGATGCTCAAGTCATTGATGCGACTGGTCTTGTGGTTGCTCCTGGATTGGTGGATATCCATGTTCATTTCCGTGAACCAGGCCAAACCCATAAGGAAGACATTCATACTGGTGCCTTAGCAGCGGCGGCGGGTGGCTTTACGACTGTTGTAATGATGGCTAATACAAATCCAACGATTTCAGACAAGGAAACTTTGGAGGAAGTCTTGACTTCAGCAGCTAAAGAAAATATCCATGTGAAGTCTGTTGCAACAATCACTAAGAATTTTGATGGTGAAAACATCACTGATTTCAAGGGTTTGCTTGAAGCAGGTGCTGCTGGTTTCTCAGATGACGGTATTCCATTGACCAATGCTGGAATTGTCAAAAAGGCCATGGAGTTGGCTAAAGAGAATAATACCTTTATCAGCCTTCACGAAGAGGACCCTGACCTTAATGGTATTCTCGGATTTAATGAAAATATTGCTAAAAAGAGTTTCATATTTGTGGAGCAACTGGTGTAGCTGAGTACAGTATGATTGCGCGTGATGTCATGATTGCTTATGATACCCAAGCCCATGTTCATATTCAACACTTGTCAAAAGCTGAATCTGTCAAAGTGGTTGAATTTGCTCAAAAACTTGGAGCACAAGTCACAGCGGAAGTAGCACCACAGCACTTCTCAAAAACTGAAGACCTCTTGCTTTCAAAAGGTGCTAATGCCAAGATGAATCCACCACTTCGTTTGGAATCTGACCGTCAAGCCGTTATTGAGGGATTGAAATCTGGAGTGATAACTGTTATTGCCACAGATCACGCGCCACACCATGCAGACGAAAAGAATGTGGCTGATGTGACTAAAGCCCCGTCAGGAATGACAGGACTTGAAACGTCTCTATCTCTTGGATTGACATACTTGGTTGATGCAGGCCATTTGAGTTTAATTGAGTTATTGAAAGTGATGACCAGCAATCCATCTGAGCTTTATGGCTTCGATGCCGGTTATTTGGCTGAAAATGGACCAGCTGACCTTGTGATTTTTGCAGATAAAGAAAAACGTCAGGTCACAGCAGACTTTAAGTCTAAAGCGGCCAACTCACCATTTGTCGGTGAAGAGCTTACGGGAAGTGTCAAATACACTATCTGTGACGGTGAGATTGTTTATCAAGCCTAAGTTTACGCCCCTTCTTATTTGAGAAACCGAATGAAATTGTTATGGTTTTGTCTATTGCCATTTCTTTTGGTTTTAGGGCTAGCAGTAAGGAGAGATTATGAAAAAATTTTTGATTTGGCTTGGTTGTTTAATAGCTTTTATAGTCCCCGTAATTTCTGTTAAAGCTGATGACGTTAGTTACCGTATCCCCTCATACAAAGGGCATCTAAGTATTTCGGATAATAGTAGTGCTACATTTACGCAGGAAATTACTTATGATTTTGAGAGTGATTATCATGGGCAGTATGTCACATTGGGTAGTGCAAAGCCAGTTCCAGATGGTTTTTACATTAGTGGTAATCCAACGGTAACAGCGACAGTAAATGGCCAAACCAAACCCTATGTTAGGGTTGAAGCATCAGAATTATCAGATGGAACTAAGCTGAAAGTTTACAACCAGGGGCATAGTGGTGATAAAGTTGTTCTTAAGGTTACTTGGCAAATTAGTCGTATTTTAAATCTTTATTCTGATGTTGCTGTCCTCAATTGGTTTCCGATTTCCGATTGGGATAAGTCGATTGGTCATGTTGATTTTACTGTTGATGGTTTAGATTCCAATAAGGGTGAGCTTTATGCTCATGCAGGATTCTTTCAAAAAAATCCTCAGGTTCAAAGGACGGATGAAGGCTATAATATTCAGTTTGATCATTTTCCTGCAAAGGGGAAACTCGAACTTCATGCTTATTGGCCTATGACACCAAGTCTAAAATCTAAAAATTCCACTAATATCATCAATAGTTCAGCTAAAGATAAATTCCTAAAACAGGAAAATGATATTGTGAGAAATAGAAAGATTTATCACATCATTTTCTATGGTCTTTTCCCAGGACTTCTCCTCGTCCTATTTGTTTTAGCTATTGTGTTTTATAGTTCAGTCTTGAGAAGCACTAGGCCACCACGTTTTCCAAAAGATAGTAGACTCTATGACATACCTCAAAATCTAGCTCCTCTAGTTCTTGCTCAGAACGTCTACAACCAACGATTTGACATTAGTGGTCTGAATAGTGTGACTTACCCAATATCCTTTAACCATATGGTCCAAGCAACGATACTGGATCTTATAGATAGAGGAAATTTATCCTTTAGTCAATCAAGGGGAGAGCCAATCCTTGAATTTGTTAAAAGTGATGGTTTAGCCGATTTTGAAGTAGCTTTTATTGACATGCTCTTTGATGGTCAAAGTCAAGTCAAAGAGAAAGATATGTTCTCACGATACTATATCAACGAAGGTGAAATTGAAGGTCAGTATAAAAAAGCTAAAAATAGGACAGAAAGAGATAAGCTTCGTTCTATAGGTAGAAATATTAGAAGTCTGTTTTTAGAAGATGCTACAAGGGTTACCCAAGGTGTCGAAAATCAAGAAAAGCAACTCGGATTACCAAGCCTGTATAGGCAGCTGACTCCTTCAGAAACGCATTTATCTTCAGTAGCAAACATAATGTTTATATCTCTTTATGTACTCATTGCTATTGGTTTCTTCCTTCTCTCAATTGGTTTCTCCTCTAATTTATCCTTTTTATATTTACTCATTTTCTTCCCAGTTATTACCATGCATCTTATTTATCGTCTTCAAATCAATGGGCGGGCAAACGGGTGCCTTGTTCCAGAAAACTCGGATATTTATTATCAATGGCATAGTTTTAACAACATGATTAAGAGTATCGAGCAGTTTAATCAAGCAGAATTACAATCCATTGTTTTATGGAATCGTATTCTAGTTTATGCGACACTTTATGGACAGGCCAAGAAAGTTAGTGACGTCCTGAAACGTTACAACATTCACCTTAGCAATCCATCTTTAGATGCCTTTACTTATTCACCTGTATCTTTTGCCATGCTCTATAATTCAACTGCATTGCAAAATTATGTTTCTGCTTCAGATACTGTAAGTAACTTTTCTATCAACTCAAGTAGTGGTAGTGGAGGCTTTAGTGGTGGTGGCTTCTCTGGTGGAGGAGGAGGCGGAGGTGGAGGTGCCTTCTAATTCTTTAACCAATTGAATACTATCACCTGATAGAGACACTCAGAGTACTTTGGGTGTCTTTTAGTGTCAATTCAGATGGCTTTCTTCTCTGAAAAATTTTCTGAATAGATTAGACATTTAGTGTGTTAAGTTTATAAAACTAAAAAAGAGCCTAAAAGCTCTTTTTTGATGAAATTTTAATATCCAGATTCAAAGACTTCAATAATTTGAATAAGGTAGCCTTCATGGAAACCGACTCGGTAATCGACGTTTGGCAGCGTTTTAACCAAATCATTAAGTTCCTTGTCCTTGCTAACGGAATCAGTTAGGACTGGTAGTTCAACAACAAAAAGTTGGGAATGGTCCATTTGTAGATAGCTACTATGTATCTTGGTATCAGGACGGAGATGTTTGAGAACAGCTTTGTCTGAGGCCTGAAGAAGTTGGTACAAATCTAAGTCTGATAAAGGAACTTCTCCAAATTTTGGGCTAATATTGATCGTGATATCAATATGAGCTGACCTCGTCCCTACAATACGATTAGAAAGAAAACTAGCTAAGATAGGATTAGTCAGCTGATTCAATTTTTCTTGAGTTTCTGGGCTACTAATGATGGAATTACTCGTTTTATAAATCTCAAGTAAATCTTTAGCTTTTGTGGCATCATCAGTCTTTAAAGCTTCTGAGACATCCTTCAGATTTTTTTTGTAAAGCTCTGAAAATTTTTGTTTTTGGGTGATAATTTGGATTAGGGCTTTGTTGTAGTTAGTCATAGTCCCTAGCAATTTAAAACGTTCTCTGTCCAATCTTTTGATGAACTGTGAGTGGACGGCTTCGTTCCAATTGTAAAAATCCCATAGGAGAAGGGCGAGGTAAAGCATCAAAACGATGATACTATTTGAACTCACTCTAAATACCATTTCAAATAAGTTCTGGGGGTCATTCGTAGTTGGAAGAACGCTATTAAGACCATGGATGACTGTGAAAAAGACGTAATAAACAGCGAGAAAAGTGGTACTACGCAACCAATTACGTCTCGCCCAGTATTCATCGAGTTTGCTCATCTGATCTAAATCAATAGCGAAAATCTTAAGGATCAGAAAGATGATAAGAGGAGCTAAAAAGTAAGTCAGAATATGTAGGTTATTATCAAGACTCACATCTCCATTGATATGTAGGACATGAGGCAATATGACGATTGAAAGCAATCGCGTGGCAACATCAAAGAGAATAGTTGGATAAAAAGCAAAAAGAAGTCGATGATAAAAGGAGCGTTCTCTAACAAGAGCCAAGTCAACAACTAGAAAGAAAAGAGGGTCTACAATGATTTTGACAAGGTTGAAGTAAGATGCCCCAGCAACGTAAGAGAGGAAAATGAGAAAGAGGTGCCCAGGTAATGGTTTAACCTTAGACATGATTTGATAAAGGTACCAGATAGAAATAAAACTAATGGCCTGCAGGAGAGGATTGATAATATTAGTAATCATGATAACCTCCTTTGGTCATGTCAATTTCAATTTGTAGACGATAAATGCCAGCACGTGTATTTGAAATAATGTTAACATTTGGATAATTGACCAGAATGTGGGTGACACGTTTTAATTCTGGGTCGCTAAAATCAGAAGTAATCGGTGAATCTTCTTTTGTGCTTGAGCTTTCCACGACAAAGTGCTGACTGTCCTCGTCTTTAAAATAGGCAAAGCTAAGGTATTTTTGTCTACTGTCTCTTGCTTGGTCAATGACATGATCTAAGATAGTCGATAAGATATAAACCCAGTCTAAGGGATAAATAGGATAGACAGTGATTGGTTCGGGAATTTCCATACTAACCCAGACATCTAGTTCTTTAGCCTTTAAAAATTTAGCTTCAAAAAGCGCCTGCAAGTCAGCTAATTTTATGTTTTCAAGCTTATTTCTGTAGAATCGGTCAATCTTTTTATCTAAAGGGTTTGGTGTTAACAAATAATCTATAAGTTCCTCAGCTTCGTCGTTTTGTTGGAAGCGAATGAGGTCATAGAGATTTTCAGCTTCATCCTTGATAAAAAGTTCTTGGCTAGTCTTTTTTTGATACCAAATATTGATGTTTTGACTTGATTTTTGTAGAAGGTCTATATGCACCTCTTGAGCAGCCCTCGTTTGGGCTTTTAATTCCTTTCTATAGAGGGTAACTTGTTTAGATAGAATTAAAGCCGTAGCAATAAGGAAGAAAAGAGTGAGTTGGATATTATTCGTAATTAATTCCGAAATAAAGTAAATGACTGCTAGACTATAAAGTGCGACTGACGTAGATCTGTACCATGGTCTGGCAGAATCAATTTGCTTTAAGCGATTATAATCGACTTGTAGAAGAGCATTCTGAGCAAACCAAAGTAAGAAGGCTAAGAAAAGGATTAAGAAGCCAGCGAAATTGTAATCTAAGACAAAAGGAAAAAAGATTGGAATAATGAGGGAAATCACAAGCCTTACCATTAGGGCAAAGGTAAATGGTATAAAGAAGGATTCCAAGATGGTATGTCTAAGATTTTTGAATGATTTGACAGAATGAAGGAATACAAGCGCTATAAAACCTGATTTTGGGAAGAGAATACCTAAAAAGCTGAAAGTCATAATCGCCACTCCAGCTAAAAAGAGAACCCAGTATCTTACGGGTCTATGCGTGGTTAATTTGAAGATAACAATTTGTAATATAAAAGCTGTACATGCCGTAAGCCCGTGAACAATGGCATCACTCAATATAATATAATCTCCTATTCGGGTAAAATCTATTCAATTATATCATACCCCTTGGAAAAATAGCATACGAATTGCCTCTTAGTGACAGTTATGTAAGGCTTTTCATTTTTCAAGCATATTTCTTGCCCATAAAGTTTTTTTCCCCTATTCTAGATGTATAGAAAAATTCGATAGAGGAGATCGATATGATAAAACTTTCTAAAGAGACACATCTTGAGATGTTCACTAAAATGGAACGTATCCGTGAATTTGATTCACGTATTAATAAATTGGTTCGTCGTGGGTTTGTTCAAGGGATGACTCACTTTTCAGTTGGTGAAGAAGCCGCTAACGTTGGGGCTGTTCAACACTTGAGCTACGATGATATTTTCTTTTCAAACCACCGTGGTCATGGACAATCTATTGCTCAAGACATGGACTTGAACAAAATGATGGCCGAACTAGCTGGTAAGGCAACGGGTGTTTCAAAGGGCCGTGGTGGCTCAATGCACTTGGCTGACTTCGAAAAAGGTAACTATGGTACCAATGGTATCGTTGGTGGTGGCTATGCCCTTGCCGTAGGCGCAGCCCTCACGCAACAATATAAAGAAACTGGAAATATCGTTGTTGCCTTTTCAGGAGATGGTGCTACTAATGAAGGCTCTTTCCACGAGTCAGTCAATATGGCTTCTGCTTGGAAATTGCCAGTAATTTTCTTCATCATTAACAACCGTTATGGTATCTCAATGGATATTCATAGAGCTACCAACACTCCTCATTTGTATACACGTGCGGAAGCCTATGGTATTCCAGGTTTCTACTGTCAGGATGGTAATGATGTCATGGCAGTCTACGAAACAATGGGCAAGGCTGTGGAACATGTTCGTGGTGGAAATGGTCCTGCTATCGTTGAGGTAGAGTCATACCGTTGGTTTGGTCACTCCACTGCCGATGCTGGAGTTTATCGTACCAAGGAAGAGGTTGATGAGTGGAAGAACCATAACGATCCAATCATTAAATACCGTAACTATTTGGTTTCTGAAAAAATCGCAAGTGATGAGGAACTAGATGCTATTCAAAGCCAAGTTAAGGCACAAATCGATGCAGCGTATGAGTTTGCTCAAAATAGCCCAGATCCAGAACTTTCAATTGCCTTTGAAGATGTATGGGTAGACTAAAGAGAAAGGTTGAGGAATAACAAGTATGAGTGAAACAAAATTGATGGCCTTACGTGAGGCAGTAAACCTTGCCATGAGCGAGGAAATGCGTAAAGATGAAAATATATTCCTTATGGGTGAAGATGTTGGTATCTACGGCGGTGACTTTGGTACTTCAGTGGGTATGTTGGCTGAATTTGGTGAAAAACGTGTTAGAGATACGCCAATTTCAGAAGCAGCTATCGCTGGTGCTGCTGTTGGATCTGCCATCACAGGTCTTCGTCCGATTGTTGACTTGACTTTCATGGACTTCATCACAATTGCCCTTGACGCTATCGTTAATAACGGTGCAAAGAACAACTACATGTTTGGTGGTGGATTGAAGACACCTGTAACCTTCCGTGTGGCATCTGGTTCAGGGATTGGTTCTGCAGCACAGCACTCACAATCTCTTGAGTCATGGTTGACCCACATCCCAGGAATTAAAGTGGTTGCACCAGGGAATGCTAATGATGCTAAAGGCCTTTTGAAATCTGCTATTCAAGATAATAACATTGTTATCTTCATGGAACCTAAGGCACTTTACGGTAAGAAAGAAGAAGTAACACAAGATCCTGATTTCTACATCCCACTTGGAAAAGGTGAGATTAAACGTGAAGGTACTGATTTGACAATCGTATCATATGGTCGTATGTTGGAACGTGTTCTTAAGGCGGCTGAAGAAGTGGCTGAACAAGGTATTAATGTTGAGGTCGTTGACCCTCGTACCCTCGTTCCACTTGATAAGGAATTGATTTTCGACTCAGTTAAGAAAACTGGAAAATTGATGTTGGTAAATGATGCTTATAAGACTGGTGGCTTTATCGGCGAAATTGCTGCTATGGTTACTGAAAGTGAAGCATTTGATTACCTTGACCACCCAATTGTACGTTTGGCAAGTGAAGATGTGCCTGTACCTTATGCGCGTGTCTTGGAACAAGCGGTTCTTCCAGATGTTGAAAAGATTAAGGCTGCTATTATCAAGATGGCCAATAAAGGAAACTAACTTTCTAGCGACGGTTAAGTGATATGTCTCGCTAGTAAAATGTGTTTCTTGTTTTAACTGTGAGAGTATCGGAAAATATAATTTAAAGTAGAAAGGAGAGGGCGTTAAAGCGTTTGAGTTGATTTGAACTCGAACGAAATGCTTCGGAATTTAGATAGTTTTACTTGTGTGCAAGCACACTAACGTAAAACTCCTAAAATTCTGTCGCATTTTAGCGTTCTTAGTATCATAAAATATGGCTTTTGAGATTATTATGCCTAAGCTTGGTGTGGACATGCAGGAAGGTGAAATCATCGAGTGGAAAAAACAAGAGGGTGATGTGGTTAATGAGGGAGATATCCTTCTTGAAATCATGTCAGACAAGACGAACATGGAACTTGAAGCGGAAGATTCAGGTGTCCTTTTGAAGATTACTCGTCAGGCTGGTGAAACAGTTCCAGTAACTGAGGTAATTGGTTATATCGGAGCAGAAGGTGAAGTTGTGGCTGATAATGCTGCGAGCGCACCAGTTGCAGCAGCTGCACCGCAAGTTGAAGAAGTTGCTGTTGTGGAAACGCCTGCCGCTACGCCTCAACCACAAGTAGCTGTGGTTCATGAAGGTGGTAAGGTTCGTGCAACGCCTAAGGCTCGTAAGGTGGCGCGTGAGTTGGGCATTGACCTTGCTCAGGTTCCGGGAACTGGACCAAAAGGTCGGGTTCATGCAGATGACGTTGAGAACTTCAAAGGTGCTCAACCTAAGGTAACCCCATTAGCACGTAAGATTGCTGCAGACCTCGGTATTGATTTAGCGACCGTTTCTGGAACAGGCTTTGGTGGTAAGATTACTAAGGAAGATGTCCTTGCAATCAGTGCTCCAGCACAAGTTAAGGAAGCTACTGCTGCACCTGCGGTTGAAGTTAAACCTGAAAAAGTCTTGCCAGAAGGTGTGGAAGTCATTCCAATGTCTGCTATGCGTAAGGCGATTTCTAAGGGAATGACGCATTCATACTTGACTGCACCAACATTTACTCTTAACTATGATGTGGACATGACTAACCTTATGGCTCTTCGTAAGCAAGTCCTTGATCCAATCATGAACAAGACTGGTATGAAGGTGACTTTCACTGATTTGATTGGTTTAGCAGTCGTTCGTACCCTTATGAAGGAGGAACATCGTTACCTCAATGCATCCTTGATTGATGATGCGCAAAATATCGAATTACACAAATTTGTTAATATCGGTATTGCCGTTGGTCTTGATGATGGTTTGATTGTGCCAGTTGTTCATGGTGCAGATAAGATGAGTTTGTCCGAGTTTGTTGTGGCCTCTAAGGATGTCATTAAAAAAGCTCAAGCTGGTAAATTGAAGGCTGCCGAAATGTCAGGTTCTACCTTCTCAATTACTAACTTGGGAATGTTTGGAACTAAATCATTTAATCCAATCATCAACCAACCAAACTCAGCTATCCTTGGTGTTTCAGCAACTATTCAGACACCTGTTGTTGTTGATGGTGAAGTTGTCGTGCGTCCAATTATGGGACTTTGCTTAACTATTGACCACCGTATTGTGGATGGTATGAATGGTGCCAAATTCATGGTTGATTTGAAGCATTTGATTGAAAATCCAATGGAATTGTTGATTTAAGTAAAATAAAATATCTGAAAACTGAAGTTTTGAAATAGAAAGGAGAGGGCGAACCAGAGGGCTCAACTGAACCCGAGCGGAAAGCTTGGAAAATAGACCGTCCGTCTACGTCAGCAGGCTGACGTGTCGGACACCTAATTTTCAGTCGCTTTCTGGTCGCTCTTGGTATCTTATAAATGGCTTTTGAGATTATTATGCCTAAGCTTGGTGTTGATATGCAGGAAGGCGAGATCATCGAGTGGAAAAAACAAGAGGGTGATGTGGTTAATGAGGGTGATATCCTTCTTGAAATCATGTCAGATAAGACGAACATGGAACTTGAAGCGGAAGATTCAGGTGTCCTTTTGAAGATTACTCGTCAGGCTGGTGAAACAGTTCCAGTAACTGAGGTAATTGGTTATATCGGAGCAGAAGGTGAAGTTGTGGCTGATAATGCTGCGAGCGCACCAGCTGCAGAAGCAACTGCTCAGTTGGAATCAGCTGGACTTGAAGTTCCTAAAGCACCTGCCCAAGCTGCTCCTGTAGCTGCTGCAGAAAAAGCACCACTTGCTGACAATGAATACGATATTATCGTTGTTGGTGGTGGTCCTGCAGGATATTATTCTGCTATTCGTGGGGCACAACTTGGTGGTAAGGTTGCTATCATTGAAAAATCTGAATTTGGTGGAACATGTTTGAATAAAGGCTGTATCCCGACTAAGACCTACCTTAAAAATGCAGAAATTCTTAATGGACTTAAGATTGCTGCAGGTCGTGGTATCAACCTAGCGTCAACAAACTACACTATCGATATGGATAAGACTGTTGACTTTAAGAACTCTGTCGTTAAGACACTTACTGGTGGTGTTCAAGGTCTTTTGAAGGCTAACAAAGTGACTATTTTCAACGGTCTTGGTCAAGTTAACCCAGATAAGACGGTTACAATCGGATCAGAAACAATCAAGGGACGTAACATCATCCTTGCGACTGGATCAAAAGTTTCACGTATCAATATCCCTGGCATTGATTCACAACTTGTGATGACATCTGACGATATTCTTGACTTGCGTGAGTTGCCTAAATCACTCGCTGTTATGGGTGGTGGTGTCGTTGGTATCGAGCTTGGTCTTGTTTATGCTTCATACGGTGTGGATGTAACCGTTGTTGAGATGGCTGACCGCATTATCCCTGCTATGGATAAAGAAGTATCACTTGAACTTCAAAAAATCCTTGCTAAGAAGGGTATGAAGATTATGACATCTGTCGGAGTTTCTGAGATTGTAGAAGCTAACAACCAATTGACCCTTAAACTTAATAATGGTGAAGAGATTGTAGCTGACCGTGCCCTTCTTTCTATCGGACGTGTTCCTCAGTTGGATGGTCTTGAAAATCTTAACCTTGAACTCGACCGTGGTCGTATCAAAGTTAATGCTTACCAAGAAACATCTATTCCAGGAATCTATGCTCCAGGTGATGTCAATGGAACCAAGATGCTCGCTCACGCTGCCTACCGTATGGGTGAAGTTGCGGCTGAAAATGCTATGCATGGTAACGTTCGTAAGGCTCACCTTGACTACACACCAGCTGCTGTATACACACACCCAGAAGTTGCGATGTGTGGTATTACTGAAGAAGAAGCACGCGCTAAATACGGCGATGTTCTGATTGGTAAATCAAGCTTTGCTGGTAACGGACGTGCCATTGCTTCCAACGAAGCTCAAGGTTTTGTTAAAGTCGTTGCAGATGCGAAGTACCATGAAATTCTTGGTGTTCACATTATTGGTCCGGCTGCAGCCGAATTGATTAACGAAGCATCAACAATTATGGAAAATGAATTGACTGTAGATGAACTCTTGCAATCTATTCATGGTCACCCAACCTTCTCTGAAAATATGTACGAAGCTTTTGCTGACGTACTTGGAGAAGCTATCCATAACCCACCAAAACGTAAATAAAGATAAATTAAATTCTCGAACAAAGGTTCGGGAATTTTTTTCATAAATTTTCATTTGTATTTATTTGAAAAAATCGTCACGGATTTTCAATAGTTTTGAAGAAAAATACGAATAATAAGTTAAAGAGTTTTCTATCAAGAGAGAAAGTTTGTTTATAATTTTATAATATTTCTATTTTATTTAGAAAATTTTTAATAATAACCTTTCCACGAAAGTTTTTATGTGGTAAAATGGTTCAAGTATTACAAATGCAAAAGGAAAGTTAAATGCGAACGAAAGATTTTATCTACTATGCCAGTGCGGCTGTTCTCTTGGCTGTAACTACTCAGGTTGCTCAAGCTGATGAAGTGGCAACACAAACGCCTTCTATTACTGAAGGAAACCACTATCAACCTGCGACTGCAGCAGAAATTTTTGGTGGTGAAGCGTCACTTACTGAAACACCAAGCTCAACCGTTTCAGCCCCTGCCTCTGTAGCAACAAGTGAAGTGCCAAAAGCTAACACTCCAGCAGTCTCTACAGCTATTGCTAAACAAAGTTCGGAAGTGTCTAGTGTGGCTGTAACCTCAACTGCATCAACATCTGTAGCTAACTCAACAACGATTGTTACGTCTACATCAACAGCGATTTCAAACGCTAGCTCTGAGAGTGTGACCGCTTCTGCACATTCAACAGCTTCTGAGGCCCCTAACAACGCTGTTGCCACACCTGCTAAATTAACGAATTCTTCGGATGTCTCTTCGACAAATCTTAGGGTTCAGCCTAAGACTTTTATTGATGTTAGCAGCCATAACGGTGATATCAGTGTAGAAGATTACCGTGCTCTTGCCCGCCAAGGTGTGGGTGGTGTCGTCGTTAAATTGACTGAAGACACTTGGTACAATAATCCCCAAGCTCCATCACAGGTTCGCAATGCTCAAATCGCAGGCCTCCAAGTATCGACTTATCATTTTTCTCGATACACAACTGAGGAAGAAGCACGTGCAGAGGCTCGCTTCTATATCGAAGCAGCACAAAGACTTAACCTTCCAAAGAGCACTGTTATGGTTAATGACTTTGAAGATTCCAACATGCTTCCAAACATCAACCGTAATACCCAAGCCTGGGTTAATGAAATGCGTAAGTATGGCTATAACAACTTGATGTTCTACACGAGTGCCAGCTGGTTGGATGAAAACAATCTAGGTTACAGAGGTCCAGTTTCAACCTCTCAATTTGGTCTTGAAAACTTCTGGGTTGCTCAATATCCATCAACAACACTTGCAGCTACAAGTGCTAAGAATATGCGCTATAACGGTAAAACTGGTGCATGGCAGTTCTCAGCGACGGCTAATCTTTTGCCAGGAAAACATGTCTTTGACCAAAGTGTTGATTATACTGGGCGATTTACAGCTAATGTCGGTGTTGAGGCAGATCCTACTCAAGGTGATTTGAGTGGTCTTATCTCGATTGTCAATAACAACCCAATTCTAGGTAGCTTTGATGTTGTCATTTCTAATGTCAAGGCACCAAATGGTGTTGAGACTGTAAAAGTGCCTATTTGGTCAGAAGTTGATGGTCAGGATGATATTATTTGGTATACGGCTGACCGTCAAAGCAATGGTGCTTATACTGTCAATGTAAAAGCTTCAGCTCATAAAAACACAACAGGTCTCTATAATGTTCATCTTTACTATGTTCAGAAAGACGGACAATTGACCGGTGTGGGGGGAACAACAACTCAAGTCTTCATTGGCAAGACCCCTGAGCAGTTAAGACCAAAAGCAAGTTTTGCTATTGAGAATAACAATGCCCAAAATGGTACATTTGACGCCGTCATCACTAATATCACATCACCTTTGGGTGTTAAGGAAGTTTTGGTTCCATCATGGAGTCTTGAAAACGGTCAAGACGACCTTATTTGGCATAAGGCAACTAAACAAAGCGATGGCAGCTATCGTGTAACCATTAAGGCAAGTGAGCATAAGGGCAATAAAGGTAATTACCGTGCGGATGCTTATATTGTAGATAACTCTAACAATCGTCACTATATTTCAGAAAAAGTAGTATCGGTTGACTATGCACGTCCAAGTGGTGTCCTTTCGATTGAAAACAACAATACGGCAGCAGGTACCTTTGATGCAGTTGTTCGTAATATTGTTGCTCCTACAGGTTTGAAAGAAGTTCTTGTTCCCTCATGGAGTTTAGCTGGTGGTCAGGATGACCTTATCTGGCATAAGGCAACTCGTCAAGCTGACGGCTCTTACCGTGTGACGATTAAGGCAACAGACCATAAGAATTCAACTGGTAAATACCGTGCCGATGCTTATATTGTAGATGACTCAAACAATCGCTTCTACCTTACTAAAAAAGTGGTAGAAGTTACCCAAACTCGTCCTACTGCAAGTCTCATTATTGAAAACAATAATGTTGAATTGGGAACTTTTGATGCCGTTGTTCGTAATATTTCTGCTCCAAATGGTGTTAAAGAAGTCTTAGTGCCATCATGGAGTCTTGTGAACGGTCAAGATGACCTTATTTGGCACAAAGCGACTCGCCAATCAGATGGTAGCTATCGTGTCACTATCAAGTCTAATGAACACAAGAATTCGCTTGGCAATTATCGTGCTGACCTTTATATCGTAGATAATACTAACAAACGCTACTATGTCACTGAAACAGTGGTAGACGTTAAACATAATAAACCAGTTGGTACGATTTCAGTAGTCAACAATAACAAGGATGCTGGAACATTTGATGTCATTATCAGTGATGTCTATAGCCCTAAAGGTGTCCGTACTGTTCAAGTACCTATCTGGTCTGAAAAAGACGGACAAGATGATATTCGTTGGTATGAAGCAACACGTCAAGCTAATGGAACTTATACGGTAAATGTTCAAGCTACTAACCACAAAAATTCAACAGGTTTGTACAATATTCATTTGTACTACATTTTAAACGATGGGGCACAAGTTGGTGTAGGAGGGACAACGACAACAGTTGAATTCCGTAATGCTAAGACTAAAACGCAAACCTATATCACTAATGTTAATTCAGAAGCTGGTAGCTTCACTGTAGTGGTAGATCAGGCACCTCAAGGGCGTCAAATTCAGAAAATTCGAGTGGCGGTTTGGTCTGAGAGCAACCAAGGAAACCTTTCTTGGTACGATGCTACACCGACTGGCACACATACTGAGGTCAATGTTTCTACAGTCAATCATAAGAATCTTGCTGGAAATTACACGACTCATGTTTATGTTGATTATGTAGATAATACTGTACAAGGTTTCAACCTTGGTGAGACAGCTCTTGCTCCACGTAATCGTCGTGTTGAGCCACAAACGACTTATTATTCTCAACGTGACCCTCGTTGGGCTTCTAAGTGGTATGGTGTCAGCAATATGGATCAATCTGGCTGTGTCCCAACATCATTGGCGATGACTTTTACAGATATCTTGGGAACAACTGTATCACCAACAACTGTAGCGGATTACTTGTATTACAATACAAATTCATTCAATAAAACATCAGTTGCTGGTACTGATGCAGAAGGTATTGTCTCAGCAAGTAAAAACTGGGGGCTTAAGAGTAACATGCTTTCAAGCATCTCTAGTATTGCTTCTGCTTTGTTGTCCGGTCAACACGTTCTTGCTGCGGTAGGAGCAAGTCAGTTTATCAACTATCCATATACGCATGAAATTGTTCTTCATGGCTATGATAATGGTAAAACTTATGTACGTGATCCATTTAATGCTGCAAATAATGGCTGGTATTCTTTGGATTACATTCATGGTGTTAAGAGTACAGATCCAATGGACACTAAACTTGGTGCACCATTCTTCTCAATCTTTGCTTAGTTTATTAAATGAAAAGTCTTCAGAAGTGAATTTCTGTGGGCTTTTTATTGTTCCTATTGTGTATTCTTGGAACTAAATCAATCAATTGTCAAAATCTTTTATTTTGTATTTAAATCCTTGTTATTATGATGAATATTAGATTAATTAACCTGAATTGAGTAGTCTTTTATTTGAAAAACACTTATTCTTTTTTCATTTTTGTTATTTTTTTAGAGAATTATCACTTTTCCCCTATTCGTAAAACAGTTTCTGTGGTAAAATGATTGACGTATAAAAAAGTGTTAAAGGAAAGTTAAATGCGAACAAAAGATTTTATCTACTATGCCAGTGCAGCTGTTCTTATGGCAGTAACCACTCAAGTGGCTAGTGCCGATGAGGTAGCTACTCAAATACCTACCGTTGCTGAAGGTAGTCATTATCAACCTGCAACAGCAGCTGATATTTTTGGAGGTGAAGGAGTTCTGGTTAAGGACGCACCGTCATCATCAGCAGCATCCACTGCGGCAACTCCGTCAACCGCTACAAGTGAAGTAGCAAACTCAAGTACTCCACAAGTCAGTCAATCAGTGGTAGTTTCAACTGAAACTACTGAATCAAGGACAGTCGCTTCCGAATCAGTAGCTAAAGTAAGTTCGGTAGCAAGTTCAGAAAATACATCTACTTCAAGTGTTTCAGAGGTATCAAGTGCAGCTTCGACTGAGCCAGAAAGATTGACTCATTCGGTAGCAGGTCAAACTGCAGATGCCTTGCAACCTAAAGCAAATTTTTCAATTGAGAATAACAATCAGACGACTGGTACCTTTGATGCAGTTGTGCGTGATATTGTCGCTCCTTTGGGTGTCAAAGAAGTTCTCGTACCATCTTGGAGTTTAGCCAATGGCCAAGATGATTTGATTTGGCATAAGGCAGCTAAGCAAATGGACGGCTCTTATCGTGTAACGATTAAGGCGGTTGATCACAAGGGGGAAGCCGGCAATTACCGTGCAGATGCCTATGTTGTTGACCGAACAAATAAGAGACATTATATTTCTGAGAAAGTAGTCTCTGTAACTTACTCTCGTCCAAGTGCAAGTCTCGTTATTGAAAACAATAATGCGGTTACAGGTACCTTCGATGCTGTAGTGAAAAACATCATTGCTCCTACAGGTTTAAAAGAAATCCTCGTACCGTCATGGAGTTTAGTCGGTGGTCAAGATGATTTAATTTGGCACAAGGCTACGAAACAAGCGGACGGTTCGTACCGCGCTACTATTAAGGCAAGCGACCACAAACATTCAACTGGTAACTATCGTGCCGATGCCTATATTGTAGATAACTTTAACAAGCGTTTCTACTTGACTGAAAAAGTGGTTGAAGTTAGTCAATCTCGTCCCAGTGCCAGCCTAACGATTGAAAATAATAATGTAGCTACAGGCACTTTTGATGCTGTGGTTCGAAATATTGTTGCACCAAATGGCTTGAAGGAAATCTTGGTACCGTCATGGAGTCTTGTTAATGGACAGGATGATTTGGTATGGCACAAAGCTACTCGCCAAGCAGACGGTAGCTATCGTGTGACGATTAAGGCTTCAGAACACAAACATTCCTATGGTAAATATAGAGCGGATGCTTATCTCATAGATAATGCTGGTAACCGTCAGTATTTGACAGAGACTGTGATTGAGGTTAGTGAGACTAAGCCAAGCGGCAGCATTTCTATCTTAAATAACAATGGTGCTGGTAGTTTTGATGTGCTTATCAGTGATGTCTATAGCCCTAAGGGTGTGCGTACGGTTCAAGTACCTATCTGGTCCGAAAAAGATTGGCAAGATGATATTCGCTGGTATGAAGCGACTCGTCAAGCTGATGGCAGTTACAAAGTTAATGTCCAAGTGGCTAATCACAAATACTCGACAGGTACTTACAATGTCCATCTTTACTATATTCAAAACGATGGCTCACAAGTTGGAGTTGGGGCGACTCAAACAAAAGTGACCTTATCGGAACCTAAAGCAGACCTTGCCATTACAGGTTTGAACAATGCTACTGGTAGCTATGATCTTGTCATTTCAAATTTGGTTGCACCATACGGCTTCAAAGAAGTTCTAGTTCCAACCTGGTCAGAAAAGAATGGTCAAGATGATATCATCTGGTACAAGGCAACTAAACAAGCCAACGGAGACTATAAGGTAACCGTTCGTTCAAGCAACCATAAAGGTGATAGCGGTCTCTATAACTCTCATGTCTACTTGGTTGATAATGATGGTAAATTCATTGGCCTTGGAGGCAAACAAGTGACCCTTGATATTACCAAGACTCAAGGAACCTTAACTATTGCCAACAACGACAAAAATCGAGGCACTTTTGATGTTGTCATTACCAATCTCACCAATCCAGGGGGGATTACAGGTGTGCTCATTCCTGTATGGTCTGACCAAAATGGCCAAGACGATCTT
>NZ_CM002130.1:978004-998157 GCF_000448605.1 Streptococcus sp. HSISS3 | reverse complement strand
TACTTGGTTGATAATGATGGTAAATTCATTGGCCTTGGAGGCAAACAAGTGACCCTTGATATTACCAAGACTCAAGGAACCTTAACTATTGCCAACAACGACAAAAATCGAGGCACTTTTGATGTTGTCATTACCAATCTCACCAATCCAGGGGGGATTACAGGTGTGCTCATTCCTGTATGGTCTGACCAAAATGGCCAAGACGATCTTGTTTGGCATAATGCTACAAAACAGGAGGATGGTTCCTATAAGGTGACGGTTTCTGCCAGCCAACACAAGTGGAATTCAGGCAAGTACATCGTTCACGGATATTTGACAGATGCATCGGGTAAGAATGTTGGTTTTGGTGCAACTTCTGTTGATGTGGTAGCTCCTAAGAAAATCGGTTCAGCCTCACGAGGAAACTATGATGTCTTTAATAAGATTGTTTATCTAGATGCGGGCCATGGTGGCTATGATCCAGGGGCTTCTTATTTTGGCATTTCTGAAAAGAGTTTGACCTTGGCTATCCAAAGTCGTGTGAAAGCTAAACTAGAAGCAGAAGGCTATCAAGTAGTCACCACTCGCACAAGTGATACCTATGTTGACTTGACGGATCGTTCACGTGCAGCTAATGCCTCTGAATCTGATATCTTCGTAAGTATTCACATCAATGCTTCAGGAAGTTCAGCAGCACAGGGTATTGAGACTTATTATTACCAACCTTATGCAGAATATCCATCACGTATTAATGCGACTTATCATGCTAATCCGACTCGTTTGAGCATGAGTGATACCTTGGCCAATGCCATCCAGTCTAGCCTGATTAATGCGACTGGTGCTCAGAATCAAGGTGTGAAACGTCAAACCTTTGCGGTCTTGCGTGAAACGACAGCGCCAGCAGTCCTTCTTGAACTTGGTTTCTTGTCAAATCCTCAAGAAGCAGCCCGTTTGAATACCTCTGCTTATCAGGAGACTTTAGCTAACGCAATTGTGGCAGGAATTAAGCGTTATTATTCTATTTATAATTAATAGATTGAGAGAATCTTAAGGTTCTCTCTTTTTTAATTTTCAAAGAGAGAAAACGCTTGCATAAACGAAAGCTAAATGGTATATTAAAAAACATGAAAACGTTAACAAAAGGAGTTTCTATGAAAAGAAATACTCAAGCTAATGATGAAAAAGTCCTTCGTTATAGCCTTCGCAAGTACAAGTTAGGTTTGGCTTCTGTAGCCATTGGAGCTATTTTTTTGAGCTTTGCTGCTGTTCAAGGAGTCAAGGCAGATGAAGCAGTGTCAACGACCGAATCAAGCACACAGGTAGAACCAGCTGATTCGAGTCTTACTACCAGTGGTCTAGTAACTGAAACGCCAGCAGCTCCTGTAACAGCTGAGAGTACCTCTGTTTCCAAGGCAATGAGCCAGTTTCTCTTCCAGAAGAAAATACTAGCCCTACTGAGACTACCAAGCTAACTGAAACTAGCGAAAACACGCCAAAAACAGTAAGTACTAGTAATAGTCAAGCTCTTACGAATGCATCTGAGGATCCTATTGCTGAGGGGTCTATTCGCTTGCATTTCCAAGAGTTGCCAAGTCCAGACAAGTCATCTCTTGGTCTTTGGACTTGGGATGATGTTGAGACACCATCATCTCAGAAGGGGGCCTGGCCGACAGGGGCAACCTCATTTGCTGAAGCCAAACAGGATGATTATGGTGTCTATTTAGATGTGAAATTGTCTTCAACACCTAAAAAACTTAGCTTCTTGATTAATAATGCCGCTGGAACGAACCTTTCAGGGGATAAAGCAGTCGAAATTCTTAGCCCTCAAATGAATGAGGCCTGGATTGACAAGGATTTCCAAGTTTACAGCTATCAACCTATCCCTCAAGACCACGTTCGTATCAATTATTTCCGTACGGATGGCGACTATAGCAATAAGTCTGTCTGGTATTGGGGTGATGTTAAGGACGCTCCAAGCAATTGGCCTGATGGTGTCAATTTCCAACCGAATGGTAAGTATGGTGCCTACTTAGATATTCCACTAACACAAACGGCAAAATCGATAGGATTTTTACTCTTAGATGAGAGCAAAACTGGAGATGATGTGAAAATTCAACCAAATGATTATAAATTTAGTGACTTGAAAAAATCTCGTCAGCTTTTCGTACGAGATACTGATCCGACAGTCTACACCAACCCTTACTTTGTCAAGGATGTGCGTTTGACTGGGGCTCAGCAGCTTAGTCCAAGCCAAATCGAACTTAGCTTCACCAACTTAGACGAGGTCTCTTCTGAGGATATTCTCAAAGACCTTAAGGTGACGGATAAGGATGGTAACAGTGTCACTCTTAAACAGCTTGACTTGAATGCTAAACTCAAAAAAGCTACATTAACAGGTGATTTTGCTGCAGAAAATCTGCCTTACAAGGTCACTTTGGGCAGTGATAGTTTTAAAACATCTGAGAGCTGGCAATTAAAGGATGCCCTCTACAGTTATGATGGTGAGTTGGGTGCTCGACTAGAAGAAAATGGTACTAAGGCACATGTGACACTTTGGTCACCAAGTGCTGATCAAGTAGACATTATTGTCTATGATAAGAATAATCAAGACAAGGTGCTCGCTGAACATACTCTAAGCAAAGGGCCTCGAGGTACTTGGCAAGCTGACCTCCTTGCGACTGATTTTGGCCTTGAAAACTTAACAGGCTATTACTATCAATACCGCATTAAACGTGGAGATCAGTCAGTAATTGTTCTTGATCCTTATGCGAAATCTCTGGCAGCTTGGAATAGTGACGATGCTAGCAAGGGTCCTGAACACAAGATTGCCAAGGCTGCCTTTGTAGATCCTGCTAATTATGGACCAAAAGATCTTGACTACGCTAAGATTCCTAACTTTAAGTCTCGTGAAGATGCTATCATTTATGAGGCTCATGTCCGTGATTTCACCTCTGACAAGGCTATCTCAGATGAATTGAAGCACCAGTTTGGTACTTTTGCAGCCTTTGCGGAGCGTTTGGATTATCTTAAAGATCTTGGTGTTACCCATATTCAGCTTTTGCCAGTATTAAGCTACTATTTTGTCAATGAAATGCAAAATGGGAAGCGTTTGGATGCCTACGCTTCAAGTAATAGTAACTACAACTGGGGCTATGATCCACAAAACTATTTTTCTTTGACGGGTATGTATTCTGAAAATCCAAGTGAACCAGGTAAACGGATCGAAGAATTCAAGAATTTAGTTGCGGCTATTCATGCCCACGGTATGGGCGTTATCTTGGATGTGGTCTATAATCATACAGCCAAGACAGCTATTTTTGAAGACCTTGAGCCAAATTATTATCACTTTATGGATGCTGATGGTACTCCTCGTTCGAGTTTTGGTGGAGGGCGTCTTGGAACAACTCACTATATGAGCCGTCGTGTCTTGGTTGATTCGATTGCTTATTTGACTAAGGAATACAAGGTAGATGGTTTCCGCTTTGATATGATGGGTGACCATGATGCTGAAAGTATCGAGCAAGCTTACCATGCTGCACGTGCCCTTAATCCAAACCTTATTATGCTTGGTGAGGGCTGGGTGACTTATACTGGCGATGAAAATAGCCCTGTTCAGCCTGCCGATCAGTCTTGGATGAAAGATACTGATACCGTAGCTGTATTTTCAGATGATATTCGAAACACCCTCAAATCAGGTTATCCAAACGAGGGGACACCAGCTTTCATTACAGGTGGCAAACGTGATATTAATAAGGTTTTTGACAATATCAAGGCACAACCAACTAACTTCGAGGCTGATTCTCCAGGTGATGTGATTCAATATATTGCTGCTCACGATAATTTGCCCCTTTTTGATATCATCGCCCAATCAATCAAGAAGGATCCAAGCAAGACTGAGAATAATGCTGAAATTCATCGTCGCTTGCGTCTAGGAAACCTCATGGTCTTGACTGCTCAGGGAACACCATTTATTCACTCTGGTCAGGAATACGGCCGCACCAAACAGTTCCGTGATCCTGCCTACCGTTATCCTGTGTCTGAGGACAAGGTGCCGAATAAGTCCCATTTCTTAGTGGATGAAAAGGGCAATCCATTTGATTATCCGTACTTTATCCATGATTCTTATGATTCTAGTGACGCGGTTAACCATTTTGACTGGACTAAGGCTACTGATACTAAGTTATTCCCAGAAAATACGAAAACACGTGCCTTTACCAAAGGATTAATCGCTTTACGTAAGTCTACAGATGCCTTCAATTTTAAATCAAAAGCAGATGTAGATGCACGTCTAACGCTATTGACAGTTCTTGGTCAGGACAATGTCGCTCAAGAAGATTTGGTATTAGGATACCAAACTGTTGCTTCCAATGGAGACCGTTACCTTGTCTATGTCAATGCTGATAGCAAGGCTCGTCAGTTTAATTTGAGCAAGATTACAAATGGCCTATCCTATCTGGTTTTGGCAGATGGCAGTCAAGTCAATCTATCCGGCATTAGTGAGTTATCAGGTGTGACAATCAACAATCACATCTTGACCTTGGATCCACTAACAGCGACTATTATTCGTTTGACCAATGCTCAGACGCCAACTGCGGCAGTAGATCAGCCTTCTGAAAGGAACGGGTCATTTGCTGATAGAGATACTGAGTTAACAAAAACAACTGTTAAAACCTCAAGTCAAGAGTACCTTGTTGGAGATGCTGAACTTGTTAATCATGGCAATGGTCAGGCTAAGACTGAAGCTAGTCGTCAAACTGATAAGCAACTGCCATCCACTGGTGAAAAGACAAATCGTGGACTCTTTTTAGCAGGTCTTCTAAGCATTCTTAGCCTAGGATTCCTTAGAAAACGACGGATGAAATAATAAGTGACAACAGGTTATTTCCTGTTGTTTTTCTTTTATTTAGAATCATTCTTATCTGCTCTTTAGAATAGTTCTTAAATAGGCTAAAACCGTTGACAGTGCAGGTTTCTTCTGTTAGTTTAGAATTATGTTCTCTTACATACGAGAGATCATTATTGACTTATCATCGTTCGTTTTTCATAAACATGAAAGCGGCGATTCACATATATATCGACAGATGTCGCACACTATCTTGAAAATAGGAGGCATTCATGAAAAAATTAAATAAACTTGGTGTTGTTCTTTTAGCATCAGGTCTTTTGTTAACAGCTTGTGCCAAATCTGGTAATTCAAGTAATTCAAGCTCAACTAGCTCAAAACTCACAGCCAGTGAGCAAAAGCAATTGAAGCAGGCTACAAGTGATTACAAGACTTTCATAGAAGGCGAAATTGATCAGCTTTTGAAAGATACTGAGGGATTCAGTGAAACCCTCAAGTCAGGAAATCTTGAAGAAGCTAAGAAACAATACCCATTAGTTCGTATGGCTTACGAACGTTCAGAACCAATTGCAGAAAGCTTTGGTGAGTCTGATGTGAAAATCGATTACCGTTTGGTAGATTACATGGATGAAAATAAATCAGAAGACGGCTGGTCAGGTTTCCACCGTATTGAACGCATCATGTGGCAGGACAACACGACGGATGGGACTGCGACTTATGCAGATCAATTGGTTAAGGATATCAAGGAACTCAAGGCTAAAATTGCAACTGTTAAAGTTACTCCAGATATCATGTTGACAGGTGCTGTTGAC
The DNA here is from genome assembly GCF_000448605.1 of Streptococcus sp. HSISS3. Lineage (NCBI taxonomy): Bacteria > Bacillati > Bacillota > Bacilli > Lactobacillales > Streptococcaceae > Streptococcus > Streptococcus sp. HSISS3. The sequence goes on along the minus strand of NZ_CM002130.1, from coordinate 992,523 downwards.
CTTCTTAACGAAGTAGCCACTCAAAAGATTACAGGTGAAGAAGAAGTCTTCTCACACACTGATCTCTACGACTTCCGTGCCAATATTCAAGGGGCTGAAAAAATCTTTGAACTCTTCAAACCATTGATTGAGAAGAAAGATGCTAAGCTTGTGAAGACTTTGGAAACAGAGTTCAAGAATGTGAATGGACTTTTGGACAAACACATGATTGATGATAAAAACTATAAGTCTTATACTGATTTGAGTGAAACAGATACTAAGGAATTGGCCGAAGCGGTGACCAAACTTGGTGAACCATTATCACAAATGGGTGTTATCCTAGATGGGAAATAAGAAAAATGACTGACGAAAAATTTTTAAATCGAAAAATGGACCGTCGTGAATTTCTTAAAAAAGCAGGTATTGGAGGGGCTGGTCTTGCACTTGGTCTTTCTGGTGCATCTGCTTTTTTCGCTAATCAGGATAGTTCAAGTAAAAAGGCTTATGATGGTGATGAAGATATCACTTTTTATGGTAAGCACCAGGCTGGGATTACGACGGCCATGCAGAAGGCTTGCTACTTGGTGGTATTAGATCTTCACACGACGGACAAAAAAGAAGTCATCCAGCTCTTTAAAGACTGGACCGATTATAGTAGTAAATTAGTCGAAGGGCAGTTGGTTCAAAAAAATGGTGCCAATGGGTTCTTACCACCAAAAGATACAGGGGAAACGGTCGGACTGAACCCCTATCGCTTGAGCCTGACGTTTGGTGTCTCTGCTAGCTTTCTCAAGAAATTAGGTTTGGAATCTAAACGTCCCAAGCTCTTTCGTGATTTGCCTCCTTTTCCAAAGGAGCAGTTGCAGGACAAATACACTGGTGGTGACATCGTCATTCAGGCCTGTGCCGACGATGAGCAAGTAGCCTTTCATGCGGTCCGAAATCTCATCCGCAAAGGTCGTAATAGCATCACTATGAAGTGGAGCAAGTCCGGTTTTGCAGCCATCGGTGACCGCAAGGAAACGCCTCGAAATCTCTTTGGTTTCAAGGACGGAACTGCTAATGTTACGACAGAAAAGGAATTTGACAAGGTTGTCTGGACTGACAGTAAGGATTGGATGAAGGGTGGTTCTTACATGGCTCTTCGCCTAGTCCAAATGCATCTGGAAACTTGGGACCGGACGAATTTGCAGGAGCAGGAAAATACTTTTGGTCGCTACAAGGAGTCCGGTGCTCCATTTGGGAAAACCAACGAATTTGATGAAGTAGATTTATCTAAACTACCAGTAGATTCACATGTTCGCTTGGCAAAAGAGCTAAATCTCCCTATTTTACGGCGGTCTTATTCCTATTCGGATGGAATCGATGAGAGAACAGGGCAATTTGATGCAGGCTTGATTTTTATCGCTTTTCAAAAAGATCCAAATAGTTTTGTTAAAATTCAGACCAATCTTGGTGCTGTAGACAAGATGAACGAGTACATCACCCATATCGGTAGCGGGCTATTTGCTTGCTTTGCTGGCGTGGAGAAAGGAGGCTACCTTGGTCAAGCACTCTTTGAATAAACTCCTCGTTTTGGTGGGGCTACTGGCCTTATTCTGGACTTATCCAGTAGCTGCTGAATCCTATAGTGATCTCTATATCAAAATCACAGATGCAACAACAGCTGTTCAAAATAAAGATCAAGCTAAAGCTAAGGAATTGGTTGGTGAGATTAAGTCCGATTTCGAAACTAAAGAAAATCACGATTCCAAGGCTGGTAAAGAAGTCAGCAAGGCTCTTGATATTAAGGGCGATGTAACAGAAGAAGATTTAACCACTATCTCGTCAGCCCTTCTTAAATTTGAAAAAGAGCAAAATCCTGTTGACTTAGACGCAGAGAAGGAAAAACTAAATACTCGCCTTGAGCCATATTTCAAGAACTTACAGGATGCCATTACGGCTAAAGACCTAGCCGCGACCCGCAAAACTTACGGTGAATTAAATAATGCTTGGACACGAAATGAAGCTGTTGTCCGTGACCATAGTACTGCTTACTACGGTAAGATTGAGACGGCTATTTCACTTCTACGAAGCAGTATTGAGACGGAGCCTACTGATTTCACCAACATCCAGTCATCTTATGATGACCTTAAGGGTGGAATTGATGACTTCATCAAGGGCGTTCCTCTTGATAGTACAAGCTCAAGTTTAACCCTTAATGATGGTATTAAACTCTTGAAAAAGGCTCTAGGTCAATTCCAAGCAGGTGATGATAAAACAGCTGCGGCAACTATGAAGAAGTTCATCACTATCTGGCCAACCATTGAAGGAGATGTAAGCACAACTAATCCTAGCCTCTATACACGTGTGGAGAGTGAAACGCCTGTTATCATGGTTAAGGGGAAAGAAAAGGCTTATCAAGATAAACTCCAAGCCTTAATTACAGATTTATCTGCTATCGATACTAGCGCTTCTTATAATGCCTTTGATGCCATGTTGATTCTCTTGCGTGAAGGAGTAGAAGCCCTCCTCATCGTTATGGCCCTTGTGACAACTCTTAAGGCAGCCAAGATGCGTAAGGGACTCAAATGGGTTTATGGCGGAGCCCTTGCTGGTGTTCTTGCCAGCGCAGTTATAGCTGTTATCTTGCAAGTTGTCTTTCCAGCTGTGACCTCTGGGGCTAACCGTGAAATTATTGAAGGTGGCGTTGGTATCTTTGCAGTTGCGATGATGATTCTTATCGGAATATGGCTCCACAGCAAGTCTTCAGTTAAACAGTGGAATGACTTTATGGATCGTCAGATGAGGGCGGTGACAGCTACCGGAAGTTTTGTGTCAATGTTTGCCCTCAGTTTCTTGGCTGTTTTCCGTGAAGGTGCCGAGACAATCCTTTTCTATGTTGGTATTATCCCACGTATCACGACAGCTAATTTCTTGATTGGTATTGGTTTAGCCATTGCAGTTCTTGTTATCATTGCTGTAGCTATGACTAAAGCGAGTCACTATATTAAACCACATCGTATCTTCTTTATTTTAACTTGGTTGATTTATGCCCTGGCCTTTAAGATGCTCGGTGTCAGCATTCATGCCTTTCAGTTGACTAATATGATGTCTAATCATTTGATTAGTGGTTTCCCAACCATTGATTGGGCTGGTATCTATCCAAGCTTGGAAGTCTTGATTCCACAACTGATCTTTATTGTTATTATTGCCTTTGTGACGGTGAAACAGCATGGTAAGAAATAAGGATGAGATGACAATTGTTGAGCATCTGGTGGAATTTCGGAGACGCTTCATTGCAGTAGTCATTTGCTTTTTCCTAGTTTTTTGTATCACCTTGTTGTTCGCCGGGGAGCTCTATGCTTATTTGACAAGAGGATTTGACAAGCCTTTGTTAGTTCTAGGACCTAACGATATTCTTTGGATTTACATTAATCTAGCAAGTCTCATGGCTTTTACGGTCACTTTGCCTTTCACGACCTACCAGATTTGGCAGTTTGTGAAACCAGGTTTGAGGGACAATGAAGCTCGTGCAATCTTTGCTTATATACCTGCAACTTTTGTCTGTTTTGTATTGGGCTTGGCTTTTGGCTATTATTTTGTGAGTCCAGCTATCTTAGAAGTGCTTTTAAAACTAGGCGAAGGGCTCTTTAATACACAAATTACAGCGCAAAACTACCTCAGTTTTTTACTGCATACGACAGTGCCTTTGGCTGTTCTCTTTGAACTTCCCGTAGTTGTGAGTTTTTTGACATCTATCGGCATAATAACACCAGTTTTTCTGACACACTATAGACGCTATGCTTACTTTATTCTCTTAGTTTTGGCGGTCATTCTGACACCAGCTGACTTTATTAGCGACTTGGCCATGACGGCACCCTTAATCTTGCTTTATGAAGTTAGCGTAACGCTTAGTAAGCTCATTTATAAACGTAAACAAAGAAAATATAAAGATAAATAGAAAGGAAATCTCATGGGAATTCTACGTGATATCGGAGCCCCAGGACTTATCATCATTGTCCTAGGAGCCCTCCTCATCTTTGGTCCTAAACGCTTGCCAGAACTTGGTCAATCTATTGGTAAAATGCTATCCGAATTTAAAGCGGCTGTAAATAAGACCGATGATGATAAAAAAGACGAAGAAGACAAGACTAAAGACTAGGATCTCTACTTAGTGAATATCTTCAAGTTTCTTGACAATTATAAGCTTTTATGACATAATACTCTTGTATTGAATAGTAAGTCTATATCATAGGCAAGAAAAGACCCCAAGCTAACTTCCACATAAGCTCGGGGTCTTTTTTAGCACTATCTATCCTTGTTTAACCACTTGTCGATTAGACGAAGGATAACACCGACCACAATAGGTCCGATGATAGTTTTGAATAGTAAATCCATCATAGGCAAATTCACCTCCCTTCGTAGGCGGTGTCGAGGTGCCAAGGGCTATTATATCATAGATTGATAGAGTTATGGTTAGTGAGTATCAGGAAGTAAAAGTTAAAAGGTAGTTTGATCAAGCCATACAAAAAATCAGCTCAGGAAGGCTGATTTTTTGTGCTTACAAGCTGATACGTTTTTCTGTTTCAGCGTCGAAGAAGTGACCTTTAGCAACGTTGAAAGTAAGGTTAACTTTTTCACCTGGATTGTGGAAGTCACGCGCATCAACACGAGCAGCAAATTCAGTTTCTCCAAGTTTTAGGTAAAGCATTGTTTCTGCACCGAGGAGCTCTGAAACAACGACTTCAGCATCAACATTGGCATCTGGATATACTTCTTGAACGATTGGACGGCTTGAAACATCTTCAGGACGGATACCAAAGATAACTTCTTTACCTTGATAACCAGTTTCTTTCAAAATTTTAGCTTGACCTTCAGAAATTGCAATATCCAAGCCTTCAGAGTTAGTGATACGGTTGCCATCAACTTTGACATTGAAGAAGTTCATAGCAGGACTTCCGATAAATCCGGCAACAAATTTATTGGCTGGCTCATTATAAAGTTCTTGAGGTGTACCAATTTGCTCGATACGACCGATAGTACCAGAACCATCAGGGTTCTTAGTAGAACTCATGATAACGATACGGTCAGCAAGGGTCATGGCTTCTGTTTGGTCGTGGGTTACGTAGATGGTAGTTGCCCCAATATTACGAGTGATTTTAGCAATTTCGGCACGCATGGTAACACGAAGCTTAGCATCTAAGTTTGAAAGAGGCTCATCCATGAGGAAGACTTTAGCATCACGAACGATGGCACGTCCCATAGCTACACGCTGACGTTGACCACCAGAAAGGTCTGCCGGCTTACGATCTAAGAACTCAGTCAAACCAAGGCTAGCAGCAGCTTCACGCACACGTTTGTCGATATCGTCTTTTTTATATTTACGAAGTTTAAGACCAAAGGCCATATTTTCATAAACAGTCATGTGTGGGTAAAGGGCGTAGTTTTGGAATACCATGGCAATGTCACGGTCTTTTGGTGATTTGTCATTAACCACTTCACCATCAATATAGAGTTTACCTTCTGTGATTTCTTCAAGTCCAGCAACCATACGGAGAGTTGTAGATTTACCACATCCTGAAGGCCCTACGAAAACGATGAATTCCTTGTCTTTAATGTCGATACTAAAATCTTCGACAGAGTAGTGAGTTGCATTTGGGTATTTTTTGTAAATTTTATCCAGTTTAAGAGTTGTCATATCATTTATCCTTTATTATTTAACTGATCCGCCGGTTACACCTTCAACATAGTATTTCTGCATGAAGATAAAGAGAAGGGTGATTGGGATGGCGATGATAATAGCACCTGCGGTAAATGGAAGGAACCATTCATTGATAGCGTCTTGGTTAAGCATTTGATAGAGTCCAAGGGCAACAGTATATTTATCTTTAACGTCACCGAGGATAACAGATGCAAAGATGAAGTCTACCCAAGGTCCCATGAAGGCCATGAGGGCAGTGTAGACGATAATTGGTTTAGAAAGTGGCAAGGTAATCTTGGTAAAGATTTGAAGACGAGTTGCACCGTCAATCATTGCTGATTCATCCAATGAGTAAGGAATGGTGTCAAAGAACCCTTTGGCAATGTAGAAACCAAGAGCTGCCCCAGCAGAATAAACCAAAACCAAAGATGTCAAGGTTTGTGTCAAATTGAGGGCTTTCAAAATGTAGTAGACCGCAATCATTGACATGAAACCAGGGAACATGTTTAGCACAAGTGCCAATTTCAAGAAGCCATTTCTGTGTTTGAATTTAATACGGCTAAGTGAGTAGGCCATCCCAACGGTAATCAAAGTTGAGAGGATACATGTACATGTGGCAACGATGAAGGTATTGATGAACCATTTTCCAAATGGATAAGCATCGCTGGTAAAGAGTTTGATGTAGTTATTAAGAGTATAAGTCTTAGGGAAGAAGTATGGTACCGCATTAGCTCCTTCACCACGGAAACTTGTAAGGAAGATCCAGAGAATCGGAATCAACCAGATGACAGCTAGAACTGTCAATAGGATATAAGTACCAGTTAGGTAAAGATTTTTCTTACGTTTCATTATTTAGCAGCCCCTTCCTTGAATGAAGATGATCTTGTGTAGGCCAAGAGACTGAATGTTGCAGAGATGGCGAAAATCAAGATACCGATGACAGATGCCAAGTTGTAGTCTTTAGCGCTAACAGTCAGTTTGTAGAGCCAAGTTACCAAGAGGTCAGTTGAACCCGCTTGATAGTATTCAGAATTAGTAGGTCCACCACCAGTAAGGAAGTAGATAACGTTGAAGTTATTGATATTACCGATGAATTGTTGAATCAAAGATGGCGCCATAATCAAGAGAATTTGTGGGAAAGTAATGCTCTTGAAAATTTGGAATTTACTTGCTCCATCAATTTCAGCTGCTTCAATCTGCTCAGTTGGCAAGTTCATGATGATACCAGTTGCGACCAACATTGTGAATGGAATACCAATCCACATATTAACCAAGATAATAGAGAATTTAGCCCAAACTGGATCAGTCAAGAATGGAATCGGACCACTTGTAAGATGCAAGGTTTGAAGCAAACCATTCAAAGGACCGTGGTCATTAAGGAAGTTACGCATCAAAAGAAGTGATACGAACTGAGGAACAGCGATAGTAATAACGAAGAGCGTACGCCAAACTTTCTTGAATTTTAGCCCCTTAGTGTTAAGCAAGAGGGCAAGGACAATACCGAAGAAGAAAGTAGTTGCTGTTGCGGCAACCGCCCAAATCAAGGTCCAAGTCAAAAGTGGGAAGAAAGTACCAGCCATACGACCTTGTAGGACTTCACCAAAACTTGCAAAGCCAACCCAGTCGAAAAGTGATTTAGGAGCTGGGTGATTGTGGTCAAAGTTTGTAAAGGCCAAACAAATCATGTAGATCAAAGGCAAGATGGTGAAGAGTAAAACACCAATCAATGGGATAGACATTAGCCCCATGTGGAAGCGACCATCGGCCAAGGTCTTAAAGTCTTCAATAAAGTTAGGTACCTTACGACCTGATTGCTTAAGAGCCATGAGATGGCGAGCACTTTTAAGGTTACACCAGTAAATATAAGCAAAGACTGCACAGAAGATCACTGAAGCAAGACCAAAAATCAACATGAGCATCGAGTTATCTCCAGCAACTTGCACAGTTAGCTTGATACCATTAACTTCTTTAATAGCTTCACCCTGTTCTTGAGTACCCAAAGTTATCATGCCTTGGAGAGCAGGGACAATTTGGATGACGAATGCCGCTAAAAAGGCAATCTCAGAGAGGAGGAAGAGCAATCCCTTGGTGAACTGTTTGTTGACCAAGTTTGCCAATCCCATTACCAGAAAGGATAATTTGACATCCCATGTACCCTCTTTGAAGACCTGGCGCATAGGAGTTGTGTCGTAGATTGTTTGTGACATAGATATCTCCTCAGATAAATGTATGATTAGTGATGTTTTTATTTTGTCTATAAGTCATAGATAAAGAGGCTAGGACCTTCACCTGCCTCTTTACCATCTCATTTGTAGGTTTCTTATTTAGCTGCTGCCAAATCTTTATCAAACTGTTGTAATTTAGTAAGGAATTGATCTTCCTTGATTTTACCGTTATAGGCATCACTCATAAGAGCAGCACTTTCAGTCCAGAAGACTGACATTTGACTGAGTTTAGGCATAACAGTTGTGTATTGGTCAGATGAACCCATCGTAATGACAGCTTGTGCAAGAGCATCCTTTTGAACGGCTTCAGAAGCTTGAACTTCTTTGTTAGCTGGGATGATATGACGTGATTCAGTAGTGAATTGGTTATTTTGACTGTCTTTGCTTGTCAAAGCTTGTGCCAATTGGTAAGAAGCAGCAATACGTTCAGCGTTACCTTTAGATGGTGTTTGGTTAACTGCGTAAAGTTTTACACCCATGAAGGCTTTTTGTTGAACGTCTTGCCCACCGATATTAACTGTTGGGTAAACAGCAACACCAAGATTGTCTTTACCGACAGCTTTAGCAGCTGCAGCGTAGTCCCATGGTCCTGATTGGAAAGCATCAACAGAACCATCTTCGAATTTAGCCATCATGTTAGCTGAATCAACATTAACAAATCCTTTGTTGTCTTTTTGAGCTGCGATGAATTTAAGAACGTTCACACCAGCTTCGTTACCCCAGTTTGTCCCTTTCACATCTTCACCATTTTGACCAAAGAGTGTGTCACCAACTGAAAGGAAGAGAGGACCAGTTACATAAGCATTAACTTCTTTCAAGTTGCTACCAAATTTTGCTTTAGAAGTGATTGTTTCATATGATTTGACATCTTCTTCATTAAGCTTAGACTTATTGTAGTAAGTAACTTGTGTTTCGATACCATATGGGAAGGCGTAAGTTTTACCTTCAAGTGATTTGTTTTAAAAAATTAATTTTTTGCAATCGCTTGCAAAAATACTTGAAGTTCTCTGCTTAAATGCTATAATATTACCTTGATAGTAATTATATTGGGTAATTCTCCCACTTCAGCAAATTAGATTATGAATAGAAACGAGAGGGATATACATGGCTACAATTAAGGATGTTGCCAAGAAGGCTGGTGTCAGCCCTTCGACAGTGAGTCGAACGTTAAAAGATAATCCGGCTATTTCAGAAGAAACCAAGATTAAAGTCAGAGCGGCTATGGATGAATTAGGGTATGTTCCTAACATAGCTGCGCAAGTATTAGCGACTGGCTTAACACACAGTTTAGGTGTTATACTCCCGCCTTTAACAAATCGTGAAAATATTAGCCAACCCTTCTATATGGAAATTCTAACAGCGATTAACGAAGAAGCTAGTTGTAATTCTCAGGTTGTCAGCATCGCTACAGGAGCAACTTTAGATGAATTGGTTAAGCAGGTTAAACTGATGCATCGTCAAAAACGTGCAGATGGATTTATCATCCTCTATTCAGAAACAAAAGATCCTGTTAAAGATTATCTCTTAAAAGAAAAAGTACCTTTTGTAGTAATTGGAGCAGCAGTGGATAATACCAATAAAGTCACTTATATTGATAATGATAACAAGGCAATAGGTCAAGAAGCAGTTTTTTATCTAAATTCAAGAGGTCACCAAACCATTGGCTTTGTCACTGATGATCTTTTTGGTCAGGTAGGCCAAGAGCGTTATCAAGGTTATAAAGATGCTGTTAGTGAGTTGCATATAGAAAGCTTACCTGAACTTGTTTTCTCATCTCAGACGATTGATTCGTTTAAAAAGCACTTGCGAACTTTTCTACCTACAGCATTGGTTGTTAAAGATGATCTTGTTGCCCTTCGGCTTATCCAATGGGTAAACAATCAAGGAATAAAGATTCCGAAAGATTATTCTATTATCTCCATTAACAATTCTTCGTTTGCAGAAATCATGCATCCTTTCTTAACAACCTATGACATTAACATTCAGGAACTGGGAAAAGAAAGTGTTCGCAAATTAGTTGCTATCCTGAAAGATGAAAATACTAAGCCTCAGAAAGTAACTATTCCCTTCCATCTCATTGAAAGAGAAAGTGTAACATCTATATAAAAGGATCATAAAAAAATGGTTAGACAGAACTAGTTCCGACTATTTTTTATATTCGAAGTTGACGTATTTTTCAGAAAACTAAGAGCCTGTGTATCTAAAAAAGCTATAATTTAGATATGAAAGCGTTTATTTCACGAACATTCATTCAAAAAAATATAAAAAATCCCATTTTTTTGTTAAAAACTCTTGACTTATGCAAGCGTTTGCATTATAATCATAAGTGTAAAAAATAATTTGAGGTAAACTTTATGAACAAACGAGCAAGCGGTGTTTTGATGCACATCACATCACTACCAGGTGACTACGGGATCGGTTCTTTCGGTCAAGCAGCCTATGACTTTGTTGATTTCTTAAAAGAGACAAAACAAACTTACTGGCAGATTTTGCCACTTACTACAACAAGTTATGGGGACTCACCTTACCAATCATTCTCAGCGGTAGCGGGAAATACACACTTTATCGATTTGGATTTCCTTATTCGTGACAAATTTTTAACTAAAGCTGATGTTAAAGATGCTGACTTTGGGTCAGATCCTGAGTTTATTGACTATGCTAAAGTGTACGAAGCACGTCGTCCAATCCTTGAAAAAGCAGTAAAAGCTATCTTGGCAGATAAAAAGAAGCTAAAAAATTCCAAGCTTTTAAAACTAAAAATGCTAACTGGTTAGCTGATTATGCTGAATTTATGGCTATTAAAGAACACTTTAATAACAAAGCTCTTCAAGATTGGGATGATAAAAAAGCTGTTAAACGTGATAAAGCTACTCTTGCTAAACTTCGTAAGGAACTTGCTGAAGTGATTACTTATCACGAAGTAGTTCAATACCTATTCTTCAGTCAATGGGCTGAACTTAAAGCTTATGCCAATGAGAATGGTATTCAAATCATTGGTGACATGCCAATTTACATCTCAGCTGATAGTGTTGAAGTTTGGACGCAACCACATCTCTTCAAACTAGATGCAGAGTGTAAACCACGTTACATTGCCGGAGTTCCACCAGATAACTTCTCAGCTACTGGTCAGCTTTGGGGTAACCCAATCTACGCTTGGGATAAACACAAAGCTGAAAATTATGCTTGGTGGGTATTCCGTATCCAAGAATCATTCAAACTTTATGATTACTTGCGTATTGACCACTTCAAAGGTTTCTCTGACTTCTGGGAAATTCCTGGTGGAGATGAAACTGCTGAAAATGGTGAATGGGTTCCAGGACCTGGTTACGATCTTTTCAAAGTGGTTAAAAAAGAATTGGGTGACCTTAACATCATCGCCGAAGACCTTGGAAATATTGATGATAAGACACGTCAACTTCTTGCAGACTGTGGCTATCCTGGAATGAAGATTGTACAATTTGGTTTCTATGATACAACTGGAAACAGTATTGACATTCCACACGTCTACACACAACACTCAGTTGCCTATACAGGTACACACGATAACGAAGTGGTTAACGGCTGGTATGACAATTTGACGCAAGAGCAACGTGATTACACAGATGCATATATCAACCGTCGTCAAGGTGAACCTATCACGCGTGCCCTTCTACGCACACTCTTTGCAACAGTAAGCAACACAGCCATTGCGACGATGCAAGATATTCTTGATAAACCTGAAAATAGCCGTACCAACTTCCCTAACACTGTTGGGGAAAACTGGAAATGGCGTATGCTTCCAGGTGAAATCACTCTTGATAAGAAAGAATTTTTGACTGATATTACAGAAAGATATAATCGTGGTAATAACTAAAATGGCTACATTTACAAATTATGTTGAAGCAAAAACAAAAATCTTAAAGACCTTTCAAACGAAGAAATTTACTATCTTTTGTTGGAATTCGTAAAAGAAGCAGCTGCACCAAAACCTAAAAATGATAGCAAACGTAAAGTTTACTATATCTCAGCTGAATTCTTGATTGGTAAATTGTTGTCTAACAACTTGATCAACTTGGGCATCTACAAAGATGTTAAAGCTGAATTAGCTGCTGCAGGTAAATCAATCAGCGAAATTGAAGACGTTGAACCAGAACCATCTCTTGGTAATGGTGGTTTGGGACGTTTGGCTTCATGTTTCATCGATTCTATGTCAACACTTGGCATCAACGGTGAAGGTGTCGGTCTTAACTACCACTGTGGTCTTTTCAAACAAGTCTTTAAAGATAACAAACAAGAAGCAGAACCAAACTACTGGATTGAAGACCAATCATGGTTGGTACCAACAGACATTTCTTACGATGTTCCATTCAAAAACTTCACTTTGAAATCTCGCTTGGACCGTTTGGACATCTTGGGTTACAAGAAAGAAACTAAGAACTATCTTAACCTCTTTGATATTAATGGTTTGGACTATGGTTTGATTGAAAAAGGAATTACTTTTGATCAAGACGAAATCCAAAAGAACTTGACACTTTTCCTTTACCCAGATGATTCAACTCGTAAAGGTGAGCTCTTGCGTATCTACCAACAATACTTCATGGTATCAAATGCTGCTCAACTTTTGATTGACGAAGCTATCGAACGTGGATCTAACCTTCACGATCTTCCAGATTACGCTTACGTACAAATCAATGATACTCACCCATCAATGGTTATTCCTGAATTGATCCGTCTTTTGACAGAAAAACATGGATTTGAATTTGATGAAGCAGTGGCAATCGTAAGCAAAATGGTTGGTTACACAAACCACACTATCTTGGCTGAAGCCCTTGAAAAATGGCCTCTTGACTACCTTGAAGAAGTTGTTCCACACCTTGTTGTTATCATCAAAAATTGGATGCTATCATTCGTGAAAAATTCGAAGATCCACGCGTTCAAATCATTGACGAACACAACCGTGTTCACATGGCACACATGGATATCCACTTCTCTACAAGCGTAAATGGTGTTGCAGCACTTCACACAGAAATCCTTAAATCTTCTGAGTTGAAACCATTCTACGACCTTTACCCAGAACGCTTCAACAACAAAACAAACGGTATTACATTCCGTCGTTGGTTGGAATTCTCAAACCAAGAACTTGCTGATTACATCAAAGAATTGATTGGTGATGGTTACCTTACTGACGCAACACAATTGGAAAAATTGGCTGCCTTTGCAGATGATCCAGCAGTTCACAAACGTTTGGCTGAAATCAAATATGATAACAAGTTGTCACTTAAACGTTATCTTAAAGCCAACAAAGGTATCGATCTTGATGAAAACTCAATCATTGATACTCAAATCAAACGTTTCCACGAATACAAACGTCAACAAATGAACGCTTTGTATGTCATCCACAAATACTTGGAAATCAAAAAAGGAAACCTTCCAAAACGTAAAATCACTATTATCTTTGGTGGTAAAGCAGCTCCTGCTTACGTTATTGCACAAGACATCATCCACTTGATCTTGTCACTTTCTGAGCTCATTAACAATGATCCGGAAGTAAGCAAATACCTCAACGTTCACTTGGTTGAAAACTATAACGTTACAGTCGCTGAACACCTTATTCCAGCAACTGATATCTCAGAACAAATCTCGTTGGCTTCTAAAGAAGCTTCAGGTACAGGTAACATGAAATTCATGCTTAACGGTGCCCTCACTCTTGGTACAATGGACGGTGCCAACGTTGAGATTGCTGAATTGGTAGGACCAGAAAACATCTTCACGTTCGGTAAAGACTCTGATACAATCATCGACCTTTACGAAAAAGAAGGTTATGTATCACGTGATTACTACAAAAAAGATGCTAACATCAAAGCAGCTGTTGACTTTATCGTAAGCGAAGATCTTGTTAAACTTGGTGATAAAGAACGCTTGGAACGTCTCCACAAAGAACTTATCTCTAAAGACTGGTTCATGACATTGATTGACTTGGCTGAATACATCGACAAGAAAGAAGAAGTATACGCAGCTTACGAAGATCAAGATGCATGGAACAAAAAAGTTGTTTACAACATCGCTGAAGCAGGATTCTTCTCATCTGACCGTACAATCGAACAGTATGACAAAGACATCTGGCACACAAAATAAAAATCTAGTTGCATAGAAGGAAACAAGATCGGCTCTTTGTCAACTGTAGTGGGTGACGAAAAGCTAACATCTAGAGAGAACCTGATAGGTTTTCTCTTTTTGTATGTTCAGAGTGATGAAAACACGCTTCCTAAAGTTAATAAAGTTTCTAAAACCGAAGCCCAGACGTTTAATATCTTTGATAAGCTTATTGGTGCCCTCCAATTTTGCATTTGAGTAATGTGTTTCTAGCGCATTTTTGATGTATGGTTTGTGTCTAAGGAAGGTCCTAAAGACAGTTTTGAAGTAATGATTAACCTTGCTTATATTCTCCTCTATGAGCTCAAAAAACTCATCTACCCTCTTCTCCTGAAAGTGAAACAGCAACAGCTGATAGAGGTTATAATAATTAGCGAGTTCTTCTGAGAAATTCAGTGTCTTCTTAACGACTTCATGTGGACTTAAGGTTTGACCAAAGGTCTTCGAGTGAAATGACTTACAAGATAACTTACGGCTGTCCTTTTGGAAGAGTCTCCAGT
>NZ_CM002130.1:868909-976539 GCF_000448605.1 Streptococcus sp. HSISS3 | reverse complement strand
AAGCTTACGATAGACAGTGGACGTTGATACACGAAGTCTTCTGGCAATATCTGTTAGTGACACCTTTTCAGTAAGGAGCTGTGCAACTTTTTGCCGGACTAGATTGGAGATTTGGCAGTTTTTCTCAACGATTGATGTCTTAGCTACCGTGACTCTCCTACAACTTTTACACTGGAAACGACGCTTTTTAAGACGTAATAGTGTAGGTGTTCCAGCTTGTTCAAGGAGAGGAATTTTAGAAGGCTTTTGAAAGTCATATTTGATCATCTTTCCTTGGCAGTGAGGACATGGTGGTGCAGGATAATCAAGTATTGCTTGAACCTCAATGTAGGTATCTTTTTCAAAAACAAGAGAAATAATGATATTTGGGTCTTTAATTCCGATTAATTCTGTGGTATTCTTAATAAGTCTCATAAGTTCTTCCTAATGATGGTTTGGTTGCTTTTCATTATAGTTCTTATGGGACTTTTTGTCTGCATTCAAAAAGCTCTATAATCTCTATAGTGATTTTACCCACTACAGAAATTATAGAGCCACAAGATCAGAAATGGTCTTGTTTTTTTTGCATGAAAAAAACACAGCTAATTTAGATAGTTAGCTGTGTTTACATAAATTTAATTCTGTCAGTTATGATAATGATTCAATATATCATTAATATATGCTTCTTTATTTGATGCATCATAAGTTTTAGATGTTGAGTATTTTAGATAATGGATTTGATCTTTTGCAGTTCTGGATTCTTCTTGTAGGTATGAATCTGTTATGGTAATTTTAAAATTCTCGCTCTTACCTGTTAAATCAAGGCTTAGTGGAAAATTTGTAAATTCATCTGAGTAAAAAGCCATTTTATAAAAGTTGTACCTGTCACCCCTAAAGCTATTTAAGTGAGGAAACGTTATATTGTACATTCCATCCCAGTAATTCCCATACTCTCTAATTTCGTAGTCATCGAAAAATACCTGGATTCTTTCTTTGTTAGCAAAATCTTTATCAAAAGTAACAAAGGGAGTTTGCCAATCCCATAATGGAATTTTGCCTTCATTTCCATAGATAAAATAACTTTGCATTTTTCCTGATTTAGGATTTTTCAACTGAAAGTGGTATTTACTGACGCCTTCTTTGACAGCTCCAGTTTGATATAGGGTATCCCCAGGGACTATCAAAAAAGAAAATCTCTTAGATATAATTCGAAGTCGGCATCCATTGTTTTGTCATGTAATCCAGGGAAACGCTGAATTATTTGTCTGTAATTCTCTGCATTAGAAAACCATTCTTTATCAAAGCCTGGACCGACTTCAAATACTTTATGATCGAAATAGTTTTGATATTCTTCATAATGGTTTTCAGTAGAGGTCACCTGTCCAAATGGTAAAGTCATATTGGTATTATCTGTAAAAGTAATATGTAAGAAAAGTCTTCGGGGATCAATTCCTTTATCAATATAATGGCCGACCTTATAGGCAGACAAATCATCTGGAAAATCGTCTTTTCCGAAATGTAGAACCTCAATCTCAATATCTTTGACAACTTTTCTTTGAGGTATTATCTTTTTGACGCTGTAATTATAGGCTTTGTAGTAGTAATTGTTTTTATCGTAGAGATAAGGCTTATAAGCTCTTTGGTAGGCATTATAGAGAAACATTCCAAGAGCGACCAAAAGAAGCAGAGCAAATGCTATTTTAACCTTTTTATTTATTTTACTGGTTAGCTTCGAGAAAAAGAGACTTAATTTACTAGGATTTTGTATCATTCCAAAACTCCCCATATATTTTTTACTATTATATCATGAAAATCCTTATACCTAAGCCATCTTCGTGTACTTTGTCACCGTTTTCCTTTATAATATAAGTATCACATTACAAGAGGAGACCTCATGAAATACATTGTAAACACATCAAATGATCCTGCCTATAATATTGCTTTGGAAGCCTATGCCTTTCGTGAATTGGTAAATGAAGATGAATTATTCATTCTCTGGATTAACCGTCCAGCTATCATTGTTGGGAAACACCAAAATACCATTCAAGAGATTAACAAAGAATATACAGATGCTCATAATATTAAGGTCGTTCGTCGTTTGTCTGGTGGTGGCGCTGTTTATCACGATTTGAACAACCTTAATTATACCATCATCTCTAATAAGGCAGATGAAGGCGCATTTGACTTTAAGACCTTTTCTCAACCGGTAATCGCAACACTTGCTGATTTGGGTGTTAAGGCTGAATTTACTGGCCGTAATGACCTTGAAATCGATGGTAAAAAGTTCTGTGGAAATGCTCAAGCTTACTATAAAGGTCGTATGATGCACCATGGTTGCTTGCTCTTTGACGTTGATATGTCCGTTCTTGGCCAAGCCCTCAAAGTCAGCAAAGACAAGATTGAATCTAAAGGCGTTAAGTCTGTACGTGCCCGTGTGACAAACATTGTAGACGAATTGCCAGAAAAGATTACCGTAAACGAATTCTCAGATAAAATCTTGGAAAAAATGAAGGAATTTTATCCTGACATGGAAGAATACGTCCTTTCTGAAGATGAATTAGCAAAGATTCAAGAGTCTTACGAGAAACAATTTAATACTTGGGATTGGACTTACGGACAGTCACCAGAATACACAGTAGAACGTAATGTTCGTTACCCAGCTGGTAAAATTTCAACCTATGCCAATGTTGAAAATTCAATCATTAAATCTGTTAAGATTTACGGAGATTTCTTTGGTATCGGAGATGTATCAGATATTGAAGACTTGTTGGTCGGAATACCTTACGAGTACGACGATGTCTTGGCTAAACTTGAAACTATTGATACAACACATTATTTCTCACGTATGACAACCGAGGAGGTTGCAAAAGCTATCGTAGCTTAATCATTGTATTAACAATCTGGAAAATTCCAGGTTGTTTTTTCTTTTTTGATTGACTAAGTGAGTCTCTAGATAGGCTGACCGGTAAATCTATAAACCCTCTAAGAAAAAATACCTTATAACATCTTTCCGAAAAACTGTAATTTTCTTGAAAGAAAGATATAGGTGTGATATACTTCTATTAAGTAATTATGGAGAAATAAACCAATGAAACGTGAACTTTTACTGGAAAAAATTGAAGAATACAAAGCTCTCATGCCGTGGTTCGTCTTGGAATATTACCAATCGAAACTATCGGTACCGTATTCTTTTACGACCTTATATGAATATCTCAAGGAATATAAACGCTTTTTTGACTGGTTGATTGACTCAGGTATTTCAGATGCTGATGAGATTGTCTCAATTGACATCAAAACCTTAGAAAATCTTACGAAAAAAGATATGGAATCATTTGTCCTTTATCTCCGTGAACGTCCCTCTTTAAATACCTATTCTACAAAACAAGGTGTCTCTCAAACGACCATTAACCGGACACTTTCAGCTCTATCTAGTCTCTATAAGTATTTAACCGAGGAGGTCGAGGGTCCTGATGGTGAGCCATATTTCTATCGTAACGTCATGAAAAAAGTTTCTACTAAGAAAAAGAAAGAAACTTTAGCTGCTCGAGCTGAGAATATCAAACAGAAACTCTTTCTAGGCGATGAAACCATGGAGTTCCTTGATTATGTAGAAAAAGAATACGAAGTCAAACTATCAAATCGAGCAAAATCGTCGTTTTATAAGAATAAAGAGCGAGATCTAGCAATTATTGCCTTGCTACTGGCTTCAGGGGTTCGACTTTCTGAGGCTGTTAACCTGGACCTTAAAGATATCAATCTGAAAATGATGGTCATTGATGTTACTCGAAAAGGTGGCAAACGAGACTCAGTTAATGTAGCAAGTTTTGCAAAACCTTATCTTGAGTCTTACCTTAGTATACGTGATAAACGCTATAAGGCTGAAAAGCAAGACCTTGCCCTATTTTTAACGGAATATCGAGGTGTACCTAACCGTATTGATGCTTCAAGTATCGAAAAAATGGTTGCTAAATATTCTCAGGACTTCAAGATACGTGTGACTCCCCACAAATTACGACACACCTTGGCTACACGTCTTTATGATGCTACCAAGTCTCAAGTTTTAGTTAGTCACCAACTTGGCCATGCTTCTACTCAGGTCACTGATCTATACACGCATATTGTTAATGATGAGCAAAAAAACGCCCTAGACAATCTATGATAAGTTTACTACTAGCCATTCCAACTCGGAATGGTTTTGTAATTTGCATAAATTTAATTATGCAATAAAGTGGTTTATAATAACATAACTTTATTTATGTAAAATAGTTCACGCAAAAACAAGCTCTCCATTTTGGAAAGCTTGTTTGTTTTCACTAATAATCTTTAAGTGTAGATTCAACGGCTGCTTTTTCTTTGTCAATCAAGTTTACTCGTGCGGCAATTGTCTTAATTCCCATCAAGATATTACGTTCTAGGCCTTTATCGCTTGTTTGTGGCTCAAAGAAGGCAATATACTGATCAAGACGTTCTTGAGTTTTAAAGACCGATGCTGGGATATTAACAAAGGTATCAAAGCTCATATCTCCACCAAGGGCAGCCTTAATCCATTCCCAATTCTCTTTAGCCCAGTTCCAAATGGTTTCTTGAGCATAAGATTTATTAAGGAAGCTTAGGTACCAAAGGTACAAATCTTGAGGTTTAACAACATTTTTATCCTTCAAATGACCTAAAACGTAGTCAAGACCTTCTTGATTTTTAAGGTAAGCGACTGCTTGAGTCAATTGACGACGGAAGTTACTATCGTTGGTTGCAACGTAAGCATTCACATATTCTTCAACAAGCTCAAGACTGTTTTCTTGTTTCATTTGGTTGATAAGGACAAGACCTCGGACACTTGCTGGAATGCTTTCGAAGTTTTCTTTATGTGCTTGGAAAACACTTGCTGCTGCTAAAACGGCTGGTTGATAGTCTGCTTGAATCAAATAGCCAAGCATTGTTTGACGTACCATCTCGTCTTCATCTGACTCGCCTTCTTTGGCTTCAAAACCAAGACGCTTAAAGTCATTTTGGAATTGACGGCGTACCAAGGCGTTGTAATGCACTTCTGCTTCTGTATCTTCATCAATAAAACGCTTCAAACCACTAAGAATTTGTGATTTAGCTTGAGCAATCAAGAAGCTTTCTTCTTTTTCAACCAAATCAAGCAGAGTGATTAGGCTTGCGTAAGAAATACGTCCACTTTCAGCTAAGAGACGACGTTCTTGCAAGATTTGAAGTTTACTTACAGTATCAAGGAGTGCAAATTCATCAAGGATATTGTCCAAGAGCTGTCCTTGGTAATCTGTGATGTAGTGAGCTGTATTTGCTGTGTTGAGACGGAGAGCCCCCTCATTTTGGGCTACAAGTTGACTATAATTTGGAATCTCAATTCGTTCTACTGAAAGTGTATCTGGTAGACCCTTCCAATTTGAGTTCAATGGGATTTCCCAAAGTCGACCTTTATCCTCGTGTTCACCAATGAAGAACTGTTTTTGACTAAGGATAAGCGTGTCATCAACAACTTCTGCATTAACCACTGGGTAACCTGGTTGTTCCAACCAAGTATCCATAAAGCTAGAGACATCTTTTCCTGAAGCATCTGAAAGGGCATCCCAAAGATCACGTCCAACAGTGTTATTATATTGGTGCTTTTCAAAATAAGCGTTAAGTCCTTTGGCAAAGGCTTCATCACCTAGCCAACGACGCAACATGTGCATGAGACGGCTACCCTTGGCATAAACGATGGCACTGTCAAAGAGGGTATTAATCTCATCAGGATGATTGACTTCCATATGGACAGACTGAACACCATCTGTAGCATCACGTTGGAGGGCATGTGGTACACCAGTTGTTTGGAAATCTTCAAAGATGTTCCAACTTGGTTCAATAGCATCTACTGAAACATATTCCATCATGTTGGCAAAACTTTCGTTAAGCCAGAGGTCATCCCACCATTTCATCGTTACAAGGTTACCGAACCATTGGTGAGCTAATTCGTGGGCAACAACAAGGGCTACCTGTTGACGGCTTACAGCAGAGCTATTTTCATCTACAAGAAGGTAAACCTCACGGTAGGTAACAAGTCCCCAGTTTTCCATAGCACCTGCTGAGAAATCAGGAAGGGCAAGGTGGTAAGACAATGGAATAGGATATTTTACTTGGAAATAATCTTCGTAGAAATCAATGACACGAACGGCAATGTCAAGCGCAAAGTCAACACTGTTTGCTGCTTGTGCAACTGTAGCGAAGACGCCGACTTCTGTACCGTTTTGAGTTTTAGCGGTTTTACCTTGGAGAGCTCCAAACCCAAAGGCTAGGAGATAAGTTGACATACGTGGTGTTGTCTCAAAGGTCCAAACGCCAGTTTCTTCACGGAGATGACTATTGATTTCAGGCATATTTGACAAGGCAATATCGCCTTCTTCAGCGTCAAATTTCAATGAGAAATCAAAGGTCGCTTTGGCTTCTGGTTCATCAATAGATGGAAAAGCTTCACGCGCAAAATGAGATTCAAACTGTGTTGAAATGATTTCCTTCTTCTCACCATTGTGGGTGTAATATGATGGGTAGATTCCGGTCATATTGTCTGTAATACGACCGGAAAATTCAATGACAAGCGTTAAAACCCCAGTCTCTGGAAGTTCAATATGGAAAGCCTCATTGGCATCATCCATTTGAAAGTTTAGTGATTCATTATCCAAGAGAATAGAATGGATGGTAAGGTCTTTCTGGTGAAGGGAGATATGGTTATCAAGGGCTTCACCTGTAATGGCAACATTCCCTGTAAAGGTCTTTTCAGAACGATTAATATCCAAGAAAAGATTATAATTTTCAGGGATGAAACTTTCGATAAAACGAGCAACAGATGCTGTCATACGTATATACTCCTAACTAACTTTTCGTATCGAAACAGACTGACAAATGTTTCGATATTAGGTACTTTACTTTAAAAGAAAAGTACCTGAATTTATTCAATACAGACCCATTATAACATAGATTGCAAGCTTTGCCTACAGTTCAATGATTTTACCGGATTTGAGATAGACGACCCATTCGCATAAATTACGGGCGTAATCACCAATGCGTTCCAAATACATGAGTACTTGGAAATATTCTTTAGCAGCGAAGGCTGCATCTGGATTTTTCCGGACACCTTCTACCGTCATGGATTGGATATCACGGAAAAAGTTGTCAATGTTTTCATCTGAGGCTGCGATTTCATAAGCACGCTTTTCGTCAGCATTCAAGTAAACTTCAAGAGCTTCTTCGACCATATGGCGGACTGCTTTTCCCATTTTCTTGATCTCAGCTTCAATATCAGTCATTCGGTTTTCACCCTTAATACGGATGGTCGCCTTTGCGATAGCAACGGCATGGTCACCCATACGCTCGACGTCACTAGATGCTTTTAGTGCAGTGATAACAGTACGTAAATCACTTGATACAGGTTGCTGAAGGGCAATAATTTCAAGCGATTTTTTCTCAAGTTTGGTTTCGTAGTTATTGACAATTTCATCGTTTTCAATAACTTCTTTAGCCAATTCACGGTCATGGCTGATGAAGGCACGTACTGCTTTTTTGAGCTGAGCAGCAACTTCGGTACCCATGGCATAAAATTGATTGTGGAGTTTTGCTAATTCTTCTTCGAAGGGTGTTCGTAACATCATAATTGGTAATGAATCCGTCCTTTCTTAACCGAACTTACCGGTAATGTAATCTTCTGTTTCTTTGTGTTGTGGATTAAGGAACATATGCTTAGTCGATGAATACTCAATGAGTTGTCCATCAAGGAAAAAGCCTGTTCGTTGGGAGATACGACTAGCTTGTTGCATAGAACGAGTAACAAGCAACAAAGTGTATTGGTCTTTTAGGTTGTAGAGGGTTTCTTCGATTTTTCCTGCCGAGATAGGGTCCAAAGCTGATGTTGGCTCGTCAAGTAGGATAACCTTTGGTGATGTTGCAAGAACCCTTGCAATACAGATACGTTGTTGTTGTCCTCCCGAAAGGCCGAGAGCTGATTCATGGAGACGGTCTTTTACTTCTTCCCATATTGAAGCACCTTTTAGAGATTCTTCGACTGCTTTATCAAGGACTGCTTTGTCTTTGATACCATTGATACGAAGTCCATAAACCACGTTTTCATAGATAGACATGGGGAAAGGATTAGGTTGTTGAAAGACCATACCGATTTGCTTTCGTAACTCAACAGTGTCCGTTCGAGGACTATAGACATTATGACCATTGTAAGATACTGCTCCAGTAAGCGTCCACTCAGGGTTTAAATCTCCCATTCGGTTGATAGAACGGAGCAAGGTTGATTTTCCTGATCCTGAAGGTCCGATAAGGGCTGTGATTTCATTTGGATAGAAATCCATGGTCACGTTATTAAGGGCTTTTTTCTTATTGAAATACACCGATAAATCATTGATGGAAATGATTGGTTCAGTCATAGATGCTCCTTTCTATCCAAAGCGTCCTGAGACATAGTCACTGGTTGACTGTAGGGCAGCATCTTGGAAGATTTTCTTAGTTTTGTCATATTCGATGAGGTCACCAAGGTAGAAGAAAGCCGTATAATCACTAGCACGCGCTGCTTGTTGCATATTGTGCGTTACGATGATAATAGAGTAGTTTTCCTTAAGTTCAAACATGGTTTCTTCTAGTTGCATCGTGGCAAGAGGGTCCAGTGAGGCGGCAGGTTCATCCATGAGAAGGATACGTGGTTTAACAGCAATGGCCCTTGCTATACAAAGCCGTTGCTGCTGACCGCCTGAGAGGGTAAAGGCAGATTTATGAAGATCATCTTTAACCTGATCCCAAAGACCTGCTTGCTTAAGCGATGTCTCAACAATCTCGTCCAAAGTTTGCTTATCTCTTACGCCTTTACGTTCGTGAGCAAAGGTAATGTTTCTGTAGATAGACTTGGCAAATGGATTTGGACGTTGGAAAACCATTCCAATATGTTTACGCATTTCATAAACATTGATATTACTTGCATTGACATCGACGCCTTGATAAAGGATTTGTCCAGTAACCTTAGCAATATCAATCGTATCATTCATACGGTTTAGGCTACGAAGAAAGGTTGACTTCCCGCATCCTGAAGGCCCAATCAGAGCCGTAATTTTATTTTTCTCGAATTGCATGTCGATGCCTTTGATGGCTTCTTTTTGACCATAATAGACATGCAAGTCCTTTATTTCAAGAGCGAGCTCCTTCTCTGGGAAGGTGATAATATGACGCTCGTCCCAATTGTATTTAGTCATGGTAACTCCTTTAAGCGGATGTTAATTTCTTATGGAGGTAAGCTCCCAAACGACGTGCACCAAAGTTGAAAATCAAAATGAAAATCAAGAGTACTGCCGCTGAACCAGCTGATACAGCTGTAGCGTCAGGTGTCGTCCCTTCAGAATTGACTTTCCAGATGTGAACAGCAAGCGTCTCAGCTTGGCGGAAGATCGAAATCGGACTAGAGATAGAAAGTGGATTCCAGTCACTCCAGTTAAGGGCCGGTGCTGATTGACCAGCTGTGTAAATAAGTGCTGCTGCTTCCCCAAAAATACGGCCAGATGCAAGTACAATCCCAGTTACAATTCCTGGTAAGGCCTCTGGTACGACAACATAACAGATGGTTACCCAGCGAGACAAGCCTAAAGCAAGACCTGCTTCACGCTGGGTATGGTGAACCGTTCTTAGACTATCTTCAACAGTACGTGTCATTTGTGGTAGGTTAAAAACGGTAAGTGCCAAGGCACCTGATAGAATTGAAAAACCATACTGAAATTGGACAACGAAAATCAAATAACCAAAAAGTCCAACTACTACTGATGGTAGTGATGAAAGAATCTCAATACAAGTCCTTACAAAGTTTGTGAGTCTTCCTTTTTTAGCGTATTCGGAAAGATAAATACCTGCTCCCATTGAAAGAGGAACAGAAATAATCAAGGTAATCACTAAAAGAAAGAATGAATTGTAGAGTTGAACACCAATTCCTCCTCCGGCTTTGTAGGACGATGATCGACTTGTCAAGAAAGACCAGCTAATGTGTGGTAACCCACGAACCAAGATATAGAGAATCAAGGCTGCTAGTATTGTTACAATAATGCCAGCAATCACATAGAGTGTACCGATGGCAATTTTATCAATTTTTTAGCGTTCATAATTTCTCTTTCTTTCACGGGTAATGAATTTAACCAACATATTGAAACCGAGGCTCATTAATAAGAGTACCAGGGCAAGTGACCAGAGGACATTGTTTGAAACTGTGCCCATGACGGTATTTCCGATTCCCATAGTCAATACAGATGTCAAGGTTGCTGCCGGTGTGGTTAAAGAAGTTGGAACCACAGCAGAATTTCCGACGACCATCTGGATGGCAAGAGCCTCACCAAAGGCACGGGCCATACCGAAGATAACGGCCGTGAAGATACCTGGTTTAGCCGCATTAAGCGTCACTCGCCAAATGGTTTGCCAGCGAGTAGCCCCCATGGCAAGACTGGCTTCACGATAGTGACGTGGTACCGCACGAAGCGTGTCTGTCGTCATAAAGGTTACGGTTGGTAAAATCATGACGAACAAGACAAAGGTACCTGAAAGGATACCAAATCCTGTACCACCAAAAATGAAACGAACAAATGGGACCACGACTTGGAGACCAATGAATCCATATACAACAGATGGTATCCCAACCAAAAGTTCAATAGCAGGTTGCAGGAATTTAGCTCCTTTAGGAGAAATTTCAGTCATAAAGATGGCTGCCCCAATAGCAAATGGCGTTGCTACTAAGGCTGAAAGTAAGGTAACCACGAATGAGCCCAAAATCATTGGCAGCGCCCCAAACTTGCCCTCAGATGGTGACCAATCCCCACTAAAGAGGAACTCAATCAAACTAACCTTATTGACAAAGAAAGTAGCTAGTCCTTTTTGGGCTACAAATAGTAAAATCATTGCTACAATGAAAACAATCAAAGCTAGGCAAAGAAAAGTGATTGTTTTACCAAACTTTTCGAGGCGTGAATTTTTAGAGGGTGATGTTAACTGCTTCACCAAATCTTCATTTTTCATGCTTACTCCTCACTCTTCTTTGTGACTTTACCATCAGCATCCTTTGTTACTTTCATACTATGGATGGAAATGTAACCCATTTTTGAAACGACGTTCTCTTGAACCTCGTCGCTCATCATATAGTCTAGGAATTGTTTTGTATAACCATCGGGCTTACCTTTAGTATACATATGTTCGTAAGACCAGATTGGCCAATCATTAGTTGCAACATTTTCAGCCTTTGGTTCAAAGCCATTAAGCTTCAATGTTTTAACAGAGTCATCAAGGTAAGCAAATGATAGGTATGAAATCGCTCCAGGGGTTTGAGCGACAATTGACTTAACCATTCCGTTAGAATCTTGCTCTTGCGTGCGAATAGGAGATTTTCCGTCCATAATGACAGCATCAAAAGTGGCACGTGATCCTGAACTTGCTGCACGGTTGATGATGGTAATGTCCAAATCCTGTCCACCGAGTTGTTTCCAGTTTGTAATTTCGCCTGTGAAAATTTTGCGAAGTTGCTCTGTTGTTAGGTTGTCAACAGAAACTTCTTTATTGGTAATAACGGCAATGCCAGCAACAGCAACTTGAAAGTCAACAAGCTTACTAGCATCTATTCCAGATTTTTCCTCAGCAAAGAGATCGCTGTTACCGATTTGGACAGCTCCAGATTGAACTTGTGAAAGTCCTGTACCGGAACCACCCCCTTGGACATTAACAATTTTTTCAGGGCTCTTTTCAGCGAAACCATCTGCTGCTGCTTCCACTAAAGGTTGAAGAGCCGTAGACCCAACTGCTGTAATGGACTGACCACGGTCAATCCAAGAGGCACAGCCAGTTAAGACTAGTGTGGCCATTGCTAGTGATAAAATCACTGCAAGGACTTTTGTTTTTTTCATTTTTGTCCTCCGAGATTTTTGTAACAAAATAGCGTAATATATAGGCTTCTAAAAGACATCTCTTTAATTATACCAAGGATAGGATGATTAAGTCACATTAAACTTTGATTACAGGCTGTCAGATATGGTATCTCAACCCCTTTGGATAGTAATTTTTTACGGTATTTCCAACGACTTTGGCAAATCCAAACCCATTACCGTCAACCAATAAATGATACCAACCGTTGGGAAGGGCTTGGTCTAAAGTAACCACATTGCCTGAAACATACTGGGCAAACTGCTCTTGATTGAGGGATAGACTTGAAACAACTTCATCAGAGGTTAGTGCCATTCCGAGTGCAAAACTTGGTTCGAAACGTTTCTTCTTGAAGATTCCTAGATGCAAACCGTTACGAGCGATTTTCACTTTGGAAAGATCTGGAAGACCATTAGGAAGTAAGTAAAGATTATCTCCAAAAACCTGAAGTAGACCATCTAGATGTGTTTTAAGGTACTTTTTAGCAAAGGCTTCCCAAAGTTGCTTCTGCTCCTTATTGAGGTTAGATTTCCCTTCTTTGATACGCTTTTGCTCGGTTAGGCGTTGATCTTGAAATTTTGCCACAAATTGCCCTTCACCCTTAAAATGATGCGGATACATACGAGCTGTTTCTGGAAAATTGATTCCATGACACATACCATTTTGTTTCGGAATGTCTACCAATTCAAGGTCAGGGTAATTCTCTAAAATCCAAGAGACCACACCTTCATTCTCCTCAGGGGACCAGGTGCAGGTTGAGTAGATTAATTGGCCACCTGGGGCAAGCATCTTCAAACCATCTGTTAAGATGTCCTTCTGCAATTGTGCTAGCTCACTCGGATAGTCCTTATGCCAATATTGGATTGCATCAGGGTCTTTGCGGAACATTCCTTCACCAGAACATGGTCCATCAAAGACAATCGTATCAAAGTAATTTTTGAAAACTTTAGCTAGTTTATCGGCTGACGTATTAGTCACCACGACATTTCTAGCACCAAAACGTTCAATATTTTCAACTAAAATCTTGCTACGTTTGGGATTGATTTCATTGCTAACGAGCAGTCCTGTATTGTCTAGATAGCTTAGAAGATGGGTAGATTTTCCACCTGGAGCAGCTGCTAAATCTAAGACACGACTTCCCTTGGTTGGAGCTGCAACTTGAGCGACCATTTGAGCTGCAGGTTCCTGAGAATAGACCAAACCAGTCGCATGGTCAGAAGATTTCCCAGAAATTTTCCCGTAATGACCCCAAGGTGTTTTAGGAATAGCATCAGGATAGTTTTTCTGCTGCTTTTTAAGAGGATTTGTGCGATAGGCAGATACGGCTTCCTGGTCAAAAGATGCGAAGAAGTTATCCGCTTCTTTACCCAATAAGTCAGTGTATTTTTCTACAAAATCTAATGGAAATTCCATAGTTTCCTTTCTATTAAAAAACTGGACCAACCAAGAGGACTTATGGTCCTGATTTGTCCAGTATACTTATTCAATTAATCTTTAGAGCTCATAATGGTTTTAATGTCATTGAGCTTTGCTTTAGGAACAAGCATTACCGCCTGACGACTAGAGTAATCAAGAGCTTCTCCGTTAATGGTCTCAAGCTGATAACCTAATTTTTCGCCCATAATACTTGCTGCAGCATAGTCCCATGGGTAAATGACAGAAAAATAGGCTAAAATTTGACCGGATAGGACTTTTGACATACTTAAACCGGCACCACCATAAACACGTACGCCCAAGGTTTTATTAATAAAGCTTTGGAGGCCATGAAAATTTTTAGCAAACATGGCTGCATTACTAGCAACTAGACATCGATTTAAAGGACGATCTTGATATACTGGAAGTAACTTGTCATTACAATAAACATCGAATTGGCCACCACCATAGAAAAGTTCATCAGCCATGACGTTATAAATGAGGCCGAATTTTCCTTGGCCCTCTTCGTAGTAAGCAATCATGACACAAAAATTTTCTTGTTGAACAATAAAATTGACTGTTCCGTCAATAGGATCCAAGACCCAGACATTGCCATCTTTTATATCATGAACTAGGCCATTTTCTTCTGCAAAAATATGATCCGTAGGGAAAGCAGATTGAATCCTAGCAACGAGTAAATCTTGTGTTTGCTTATCAATATTAGTTACTAAATCATCAAAAGCTGTCTTTTCTTCAACTGTTATCGTTTTTGACAAACTGTCTTTAATAAAATCTCCAGCTTCTTTTATGATTTCTTTTGCGAAACTCAATTTATTTTCCAAGTGAGATTAATCCTTTATCTTGTGCTTTGGTGGCTTTGATAGCTTGGTAGGTTGAAAAACCGCTAGCTTCTTCAAAAGCCTTGTCGAGTTGCTTTTCAGGTGCCTTTCCAGGGACAACAATCTTAAACGCTTTATAGGCTTGCAAGAGTTGATCACGATCAACCTTGCTTTCGTATGCTTTTTCTACCTGACTCAAAAAATGAAGCACTGTGGTAATTTCCTCAGTGCTCCATGATGGATCGAGTGGGTAGGAATAATTTCCTTTAGTCATTGTTACCCTCAATTTCAGCACGAATGGTCGCTTGACGTAGTTCTTGCTTTCTATAGTCACGAGGCAAAAAAGCACGAATTTCATCTTCATTAAACCCAATTTGCATGCGTTTGTTATCCATAATGATAGGTCGACGAAGAAGATTTGGATATTCAGAAATCAATTGAATAAGTTCCTTGATGGTTAAATCATCTACATCGATGTTTAATTTTTGAAAGACTTTTGAACGGGTTGAAATGATATCCTCTGTACCATTTTCTGTATAAGACAAAATCCTCATCAACTCATCGTGGGTTAATGGGCTTGTGATAATATTGTGTTCGTTAAAAGCAACTTCATGATTGGTCAACCAGGCTCTTGCTTTCCTACAGCTGGTGCAGCTAGGTGATAAAAATAAAGTTACCATGCAAACGCCCCTTTCACTTTAACATTCCTAATTATTATACAATATTTGTATAGTTTTGGCTACGCTTTCTTAAAATTTTCTGCGATATTTTTGTCTGTATTCAATTGTTCACAAAGTTCATCTATGCTATTAAACTTAACCATATCACGGATATATTCTAGCCAGAAGACTTCAATCGTTTTCCCATAGATGTCGCCTTCAAAATCAAAGATGTTGGCTTCAAGACGCAGTTCTGTCCCTCCAAAGGTGACATTTTTACCCAAGCTGGTCATAGAACGATAGCGTTTTCCATCAATGACGACGTCAGCAACGTAAACCCCATCAGCTGGTAGAAAGGTTCTATCAATTGGTGCTAGATTGGCCGTTGGAAAACCAATAGTGCGTCCACGCGCATCTCCGTGGACCACAATACCTCGTGTAGAGAATTCATGTCCCAAGAGGTCATTGGCCTCTTTAACCTTACCTTCTCTAATCAACTGGCGAACACGAGTCGATGAAATTTTTTCACCATCACTTTGTTGCTCTTCAATGACATGTACCCTTCCAGAAAAATTTCGAGCTAAATAGTCTGCATCCGTTCGATGGTGTCCAAACTTGTAATCAAATCCCACAACAATCTCTTGAGCCTTTAAACGCTTAATATAACGAGCAATGAAGTCATCAGAACTGGTTCGGGCAAAATCACTATTGAAATCTGTTAAATAAAGTTGATCTGTTCCGTAAGCTTCAAAAAGATCACAACGTCTTTGAGGTGCAGTGATATGAAGAAGGAGGTCATCTTTATAGCGTTGAAATGTCAGTTGCGGACTCTCGTTAAAGGTAAGGACAGCTACTTCAAGCTGTTTCTCATCAGCAATCTGACGTGCCTTATCAAACAGGACTTTATGACCACGGTGAAGCGCATCGAAATAGCCTAAGACAAGGACTGTTCCCTTCTCCTGATGGATATCTTTATAATCATTAATAGACGTTACTTTCATTGGATTAATACTTTTCTAGGTTTATAGACGTGATGTCGCTTTTCCATGATGGCTAGAACCTTGTCACCCAAAAAGGCAGCTACCAGAGGTTCTTGGCTCTCTAAGGAAATAAAGCGACCAAATGAGATTTCTTTGGCATCTTCTTCAGTGACTTGCGCAGCCGGTAGGTCCTGAACACCAAATTCGATAGGGAGTAAGAAAGACTCATCCCCTGCTTCTACCATTTCTGAAATTTGTGAGAGGGTTAGGGCTAAATCTAACGTTAACCCTGCTGAAGCTGTTCGACGCAGAGCAGACATGTGGCTAGCATAACCAAGTTTAGCACCTAAGTCGACAGATAAGGTACGAACATAAGTTCCTTTGCTACAAGCAACACGGAAGGTAAATCTTGCAGTGCCGTTTTCAAGCTTAATAGGTGAGGTACGAACAAACTCGGTAATTATCACTTGGCGTTGTGGACGTTCGACTTCTTGGCCGGCGCGTGCATATTCATAAAGTTTTTTCCCATTGACTTTAACTGCTGAGTACATCGGTGGGATTTGTGTGATTTGGCCCTCAAAACTAGACATGGCTTTATCAACAGATTCTTCATCCAGCTCTGTTAAAGGTGTTGTTTGGACGACGTCACCGCTAGCATCTTCGGTCGTTGTCGAAAAGCCAATGGTAATCTCACCCTCATAGACCTTGCCAGCTTCAGTCATGTATTCAATGACACGAGTAGCCTTTCCAACTGCTATGGGTAAAACACCAGTAACATCAGGATCTAGGGTTCCACCGTGTCCGATTTTCTTTTCATGTAAAATTTTGCGCAGTTTAAATACTGCATCGTGACTGGTCATTCCAGCTTCTTTTTTAGATTAATAATTCCTGAAATCATACTTTTAATTATATCAAAAGCAAGCATAAAGAGCTAGGTAGAAACATAAAGAGGCCAAGAGTAAATTCTCTAGCCTCTTCAGATGTTTATAACGTCACATTTACTTCTTCTTTTTAATCAATATCCCTTTTGAGGTCGCTATCTAGCTCAAAGAAAGGCTGGATATCTTGGACATACTCTAGGACGCCCTGAAAGTCTCCTTTATCGTCTCGTACAGCAGCATAGGTGACGTAGACGAATTTTCCTAGACGTTCAGATTTGAACCACATTGGTACTTGGTCACGCTCACCACTTCTGAGTAAGTCAAAGATTTTCTTGACCTTGTCAAGGACTTTTGGCGGATGACAAAGTTCAACATTCCGTCCAATTTGACTAGGTGTTCGTTTAAAGACCATTTCATTGGCTGGAACATTGTCGTTATAGTATTGGAAAATATCATCTTTATTAACGAAAGTGATTTCCAAAGGGAGATGATTGAGGATGAGATTGGCCTGTTCAACAGATAAATAACCATTGCCAAAAGGCTGTGTGGTTTCTCTATCTACGATAGTTTCAGCCTTTGGTTTCGGTGTGAAGCTGATGGTGAATTGCCCTTCAGGGGTATCTATGACACGTGTATTGCCGATATTCTCCTCAGCTTTTGGACTAGACTTTTCTTCTAGTACAGTATCATCAAAACGCTCTCGCTTAGGCTTCCAGATAGCTGTAGGCTTTATAATAGCATAGCCATAGGCGTCGCTCTCCTCAGCAATGGAAAGCCAATCATCCTGCGTGAAGGTTTCTAGCAGAATCATAAGTAGGATGGCTTCTTCCTTGAAAATCATAGCTTCAAACTCTTCCGAAAAGGCTTCAAATGCTTTTGAAAACTCTTCTAAAGCACCTTCTGGAAGTGCTTTGAGTTTAGCTTCTGCTACTCTAAAAAGTTTTCGGATGTCATCGTCTACACCCCACATCACTTTTGGCGGGGAGTCATGACCGTAACGCTCCATAATTGGAAAGAAGAGCTTTTCTTTACGTGTGTAATGATTATGGAATTGACCAAGTAATGACATCTGATGCTTAAGCCCATTTACTAGGTCAGATTTAAACTCTTCATTTTCAGGCTTACTGATATTTTCTACGATACGTCGAATACGGAGAATAGCTGAACGTAGGGCTAAATTCTCTTGTTTAAACACATAAACAGGGTGGCCTTCTTGATCAGCGTCTGCTACCTCCACATCTGCAATGGCTCCTTTAAAGAGGTTAGCATGTACATTACAGAGGCTCATGACATCTTCAAAAGTAACTCCTTCTTCAGATGCCATCAGTTCATGTTCCATCATAGAGATTTCAAGGGCAGAAACTCCCTTGAAGTGTTGATTGAAGCGCTCTTGAACACTCTCAGGACTGGCTCCATGGTGCAAATCTAGTAGAATTTCTTTGAGTATTTGAATACGATTGTTTTCCATATCAGTCTCCGATGACATCATATCCATTGAATAGTAAGGTTTGCTTAATTTTATCTAGGGGAATATTAGCTAACTTAGAGCCAGCTTTTAGACTGGTTACCTTACCGACAGTATTTAGCATAGCAGGGTTGGACAAGGGCTTGAAACCGAGATCAATCAGTAAATCCTTAACCTCTGGATGCTCTTTAATGATGGTTGCGACTGGTTGTGATAAATCTATAGTGTTGGTTGTCATTGTGACCTCCTAATAACATATTTACTACTACCATTATACACGAGAATAATGAAAAAAGGCCAACAAACCTGAGTCTGTGCCTTTAATTAGTTTCCAAATAGAGCTTCCGTAACATTATGTTGGATATTCTCCCACTCTTGCTCTGCACGAACCATCTTACGATGGAAATCAGCGCGGCCACGTAAATAAGCGGCAATCTGATAATCTTGCTTAACAATTGGTATCTCAGGGATTTTAATATCCAAGAGGTCAGCAGTCGATAAGTTAAGGACGGCCTTACCCTTATCAGCATAATCTAAATAAGTACGTCCAATCTCAGTCTCAAGGAAAAATTTGATGTAGAACCCACGAAGTTTTTCTTTAGGACGAAGAACTGTAATATTTGACGAGGCAACCACTTCACGTTTACCTTGATCCTCAAAAACAGCTACTTTTTGCACTGTCCCTTTTGAAGCGATGAGGACATCACCATCTTCTAGCAAAAACCGTAAGAGCTTACGACGTTCTTCCGAAAAAGTTTTAAGGTCTTTATATGAAATACCGCTTGGTGTCATATCGGATAAATTAATAACAGCAAATTCGCCTGGTTCAGCTTTAGCAGGGACAGCTTTACCTTTGAACTGGTCAACAACATCACCTAAACGAATAAGCTTATCAGTATTAGCTTCATAATTGACAATCAATTGAGGTCTTTCTTTTTCAGTCATTGAATCTCCTTTCTTATATTTAAGTATCCTTAATGAGTATTGCTATACAATAATAGCAAGAAGCTAATACTTTTGCAAGTAAAAACTGCAATAAATATAAAATAAAAAAGAGACTAGGTCTCTTAATTACAAGCTCTTAACAGCTGCTACTGCTGCTTCATAGTTTGGATCTGTATTAATATTTTCCAGATATTCCACGAAAGTAATCTTGTTATCAGCATCAGCTACTAAAACAGCACGCGCTAAAAGGTGCCATTCTTCAATAAGAACACCATACGCTCTTCCGAAGCGATTATCGTAGTAGTCAGAAAGCATAATAGCATTTTCAAGTCCCTCAGCACCGCACCAACGAGCTTGTGCAAATGGTAGGTCTACAGAGATAGTAATTACCACAGTATCATCTAGTTCTGATAACTCTTTGTTAAAAGTACGTGTTTGCGTTGAGCAGATACCTGTATCAATAGATGGAACAATAGAGATAACTTTTTTCTTTCCATCGAAATCTGATAGTGATTTTTGACTTAAATCTGTTGTAGTCAATGTAAAATCACGCAAAGTATCTCCTACTTGAAGTTGTTTGTCTTCAGCTACTGTAACTGGTTTTCCGATAAATGTTGGCATAATATTCCTCCAATAGTTTTTCTTTATTGTACTTTAAATGCTAGAACATGACTAGCCATTTGCTTATAAATTTTTAACAAAGAGCATTTCATAATCACAGAAGATATATCTATCTGCTAACTTCCTTTCATAATAAGCATGTATTTAATTACTTTTTAGAAGCTTCATAGGTCCAGCTTTATCATAGAAGTGTTGTACTATAATACCACCATTTATCGATAGTTTGATTTTAAAAATGTTGAGATGTCTCCTGCTTAAATCCTTTAAGAATACGATGTTATAGCCTAATTTAATATGTGATTCAAGATATCTGAAAAAGACCCAGCTAGATGCTGAGTCAATTCGTATTATAATACTTTTAGATTTTTTCCAAGGCAAGTTTCAAATCTTCAATCAAATCATCTGCATTTTCTAAACCGACAGAGATTCGAATTTGATTTGGAGTGACACCGCAGGCAAGCAAATCTTCTTCTGCCAATTGTTGATGGGTTGTTGTTGCAGGGTGAACAACCAATGATTTTGCATCGGCAACGTTGGCAAGGTCTGAGAAGATTTCAAGGTTATCAATGACTGTACGAGCTTCATCTTGTCCGCCCTTAACATGGAAAGTGAAAATAGAACCTGGTCCTTTAGGGAAGTATTTTTGTGCCAAGTCATAGTAAGGACTTGATGGCAATCCAGGATAGTTTACTTTCTCAACTTTTGGATGGTTTTCCAAGAAATCTACGATTTTTTTCGTATTTTCGACGTGGCGTTCTACACGAAGTGAGAGGGTTTCAAGGCCCTGCAAGAGCAAGAAGGCATTGAAAGGTGCCAAGGCTGCACCTGTATCACGCAAAAGTTGTGTACGGAGGGCAGTAATAAATGCTGCTGCACCGACATCACGTGTATAACTGATATTGTGGTAAGAAGGATCTTCATCCACCAATTGTGGGAATTTACCTGAAGCTTCCCAATCGAATTTACCAGAATCGACGATAAGGCCTCCGATAGTTGTCCCATGTCCACCGATAAATTTAGTCGCAGAGTGAACCACGATATCTACACCATGAGAAATAACGTTAATAAGATAAGGTGTACCGAATGTATTGTCAGCCACCAATGGAATCTTATGACTGTGAGCGATGTCAGCAATCTTTTCAAAATCTGGAATGTTGATAAGTGGGTTACCCAAAGACTCAATCAAGACAAGTTTTGTATTATCTTTGATTGCAGCTTCTACTTCTTCAGGATTGTTGACGTCAACAAAAGTTGTTGTGACACCATAACGTGGGAGTGTTTCTTTCAAGAGGTTAAAAGTTCCACCATAAAGCGTTGTTGCAGCAACAACATGATCACCAGCGTGTGCCAAACCAAGTACTACATAAGTGATAGCAGCCATACCTGAAGCAGTTGCCAAGGCACCAACACCACCTTCTAGTGCAGCAATACGGTCTTCAAGGACTGCTACAGTAGGGTTGGTAATACGAGTGTAAATATTACCAGGTTTTCTAAGGGCAAAGAGGTCTTCACCTTCTTGAGCATTATCAAAAACGTATGAAGTTGTTTGGTAAATAGGAACCGCACGTGATTTAGCTTCCTTATCAGGGGCTTGTCCAGCATGCAATTGTAGGGTTTCAAATGAAAATTCTCGTGTCATATGTGTTTCCTCCAAAACAAAAGTTGCC
Organism: Streptococcus sp. HSISS3; assembly: GCF_000448605.1. Classification (NCBI taxonomy): domain Bacteria; kingdom Bacillati; phylum Bacillota; class Bacilli; order Lactobacillales; family Streptococcaceae; genus Streptococcus; species Streptococcus sp. HSISS3. The sequence goes on along the minus strand of NZ_CM002130.1, from coordinate 955,153 downwards.
TTCATTCTACACCTAGCAAGTCAAGCTGTCTAATAGAAATTTCTTATCAGAGTGATAGATAGGATTTATAAAAAGAACCTTTCGGTCCTTTTATTTCTTTTCAATGGGTGCAACACTTGCTAGAACTTTTTTAAGTCCCACCTCTGGAAATTTAATTTTAAGTTCTTGGGTTTTACCACTACCAGTCACTTCTAGGACAGTTCCGTCTCCCCACTTCTTGTGATGGGCGATGTCGCCAATTTCCCAGTCTGTTGCTGTCTTGCTTGAGTCAGACGTTTTTCCGAATGGTAGCCCTCCGGTAGCTTTTGAAAATGGCTGAGCGCCAGTATGTCTTTGCGGTTGTGCATTGGCTTTTCTGATCTGAAGCGCTTGTTGTAAACTCATCCCCTGACCAAATTGTGTTGGTTCATCCTTTGTAAAACGAACACCAAAAGATGAATTAGCAGGACGTGCAAGTCCTTGATATTGCAATAAATCATCTGAGATTTCTCGCAAGAAACGACTTGGACGGTTGTAATTAGTCTTACCAAAAAGCGTACGAGTATTGGCATTGGTTAGGAAAAGAATTTCTTCAGCACGAGTAATTCCTACGTAAGCCAAGCGACGCTCTTCTTCAAGCTCATCTGGCTCTTCTGAAGCACGTGACAAGGGAAAGACGCCTTCTTCCATACCAATCAGAAAGACAACTGGAAATTCAAGCCCTTTAGCAGCGTGGAGGGTCATTAAGGTCACTTCTGCTGCTTCGACATCACCATCGTCCGTGTCAGCAATCAAAGCCAGATCGTTCAAGAAACGTCCTAAACGGTCAATACCCGTCTCGTCTTCTGTCCCATCTGTATTGGTTTCGTCGAAATTCTTGGTTACAGACATGAACTCCTCGATATTTTCAATACGTGCCTGACTTTCAAGCGTTTGTTGCATAGACAGAGCGTCCAGATAACCAGATTGGTCCAAGACAGCTTCAACAACTTCGGTAATACTTAAGTCATCTAGCTGGTCACGTAGATTCAGAATAACATTAGCAAAGTCATAAACGCCTTGAGCTGCTTTCCCTTTAATCGGTGACAACATAATATTAGCGGAAGCATCTAGAAGACTCATATCTTGCTCGTAGGCAAAGGTACGAATCTTTTCAAGAGTACCAGGACCGACCCCGCGTTTCGGTTCATTCACGACACGTTCAAAGCTAATATTATCCGCAGGGTTGGCAATCAAATTCAGATAAGAAATGACGTCACGAATTTCTTTACGGCTGTAGAACTTGGTACCTCCAACCATGGTATAAGGAATATTAGACTTGAGCAAGGCTTCTTCAATGGTACGAGATTGGGCGTTGGTACGGTAGAGGACTGCAAAGTCTTTAAAGTTCTTACCTTCTTCACGAACGACGTTATTAATCGTTGAAGCTACGAAAACAGCTTCATCTCGCTCGTCATTAGCACGGTAATAAACGATTTGTTCTCCGTCATCATTTTGAGTCCAAAGTTTTTTAGGACGGCGGTTGCGGTTGTTCTTAATCACCTCGTTGGCCGCTTGGAGAATTTTCTTAGTCGAACGGTAGTTTTCTTCCAGGAGAACTACCTTGGCTTCGGGATAGTCTTTCTCAAAATCAAGAATATTTTGCATATCAGCCCCACGCCAACCGTAGATTGATTGGTCTGCATCACCCACGACACAGATATTCTTGAAGCGAGAAGCCAAGAGTTTCACTAACTGATATTGAGCATGGTTAGTATCTTGGTACTCATCCACATGAATGTACTGATAACGTTGCTGATAATAAGCGAGAACATCTGGATTTTTATCAAAGAGACGCAAAGTCATCATAATCAAATCGTCGAAATCCATGGTCTCACTACGACGAAGCTCTTCTTGATAGGCTTTGTAACATTTAGCAACGATTTGCGTGTACATGTCGCCAGCCTGATGTTCATATGCCACTTCATCTAAAAGGTCGTTTTTAGCATTGGAAATCGTCCCTAAAATAGCACGCTCATTCCATTTTTTAGGATCAAGATTAAGATTCTTGAGAATACGCTTCATCAGAGTGCGTTGTTCTCCAGGATCCACGATAGTGAAGTTTCGGTTATAGCCAATATGGTCCGCTTCACGGCGAAGAATTCGCACGCACATACTATGGAAGGTCGCAATCAAAGTTTCTGAAGTTGCTGGATTTAAAGCCATAGCACGTTCACGCATCTCACGAGCTGCCTTATTGGTAAAGGTGATGGCCAAAATATTCCAAGGATTGACCATTTTTTCGTCAATTAGGTAAGCAATGCGGTGGGTAAGCACTCGTGTCTTACCGGAACCTGCACCAGCCATAATCAAAAGAGGTCCTTCAGTCGTTTGAACTGCTTCTGATTGTTTATCATTCATACCGTTTAATAATGGGTTCATCATGTTCTCCATTCTCAAAAATAAGCTCTACTATTTTATCATTTTTCCGATGAAAATGCAGACTGTAGTCATGATTGTCATCAAATTCTCTAAACTTGAGATACTTGTTTCAAACTTGGATATTTGCTAGACATTCTTGATATGATAGCTAAGCTATGTGAGATTTACTTGTTCTTGTGCAATAATGAAAGCGTAATATTCGGATTTTTTAGGCTAATTAAGAAAATAGGTATTGACAGTGTTCGGTTTTTTCGGTAAGATATAGTCACAATAAAATATTAACCGAATGACATCATCAGGATGACTGGTGATTGACGGACTTCTGGAGAGAGCTTGAAACAGCTACTGCTGTTTACAAGACACCGAAGGGGCAAGGGATAACACCCGAAACTCTCAGGTAAAAGGACAGAAAGCATTGCAAGTTTTTAACTTGTATGAATAGCTTTGTATTTTCAGAGGTCTGGTTAAGCCAAACCTCTTTTTTGGCGTCTCGGTTTAAGGAGATTCTAAACTTATGTTAGATTTTTTCACTTCCATTGATGACTTTGTATGGGGACCTCCCCTTCTTGTCCTTCTTGTAGGAACTGGTATCTACCTTACAATCCGTCTAGGACTTTTGCAAATCATTCGTCTGCCTAAAGCCTTTAAACTTATCTTTGCTGAAGATAAAGGGGAAGGTGATATTTCTAGTTTTGCAGCCCTTGCGACAGCTCTTGCCGCAACTGTCGGTACCGGTAATATTGTCGGGGTTGCAACAGCCATTAAGACTGGTGGACCTGGTGCCCTTTTCTGGATGTGGATTGCTGCCTTCTTCGGTATGGCAACTAAATATGCCGAAGGACTTTTAGCTATCAAATTCCGTACACTTGACGATCAGGGGAATGTATCTGGAGGTCCAATGTACTATATTACCAATGGCTTTAAAGGGAAATGGCAAACAATCGCTAAGCCTTTGGCCTACTTCTTTGCCTTTGCCGGTGTGCTTGTCGCATGGTTGGGTATTGGTACCTTCTCACAGGTTAACTCAATCACAGCATCTCTTCAAAACAGCTTTGATTGGTCACCAAAAATTGTCAGTGTGATCTTAGCCCTTATCACTGCTGCTATCATTTTCGGTGGTATTCAATCTATTTCAAAAGTATCTGAAAAAGTTGTGCCATTTATGGCTGGTCTTTACATCATTGCTGCACTTATTGTCATCTTTGCTAACTTCAATCAGCTGTTCCCTGTGCTTGAAATGGTTTTCCAATCAGCCTTTACTGGTAAAGCTGCTGTCGGAGGTTTTGCTGGCGCAACTGTTATGGTCGCAATGCGACTTGGTATTGCGCGTGGGGTATTTTCTAATGAATCAGGTCTTGGTTCTGCCCCTATCGCCGCTGCTGCTGCCAAGACTGAAGAACCTGTTGAACAAGGTTTGATTTCTATGACAGGTACCTTCATCGATACTATCATCATTTGTACCCTTACTGGACTTGCTATTCTCGTAACTGGACAATGGTCTGGTAGCTTAGAAGGTGCACCAATGACACAAGCGGCCTTCTCTTCTGTTTTCGGAACTTTTGGAGAAATTGCCCTAACACTTTCTTTAGTCTTGTTTGCCTTTACGACAGTTTTAGGTTGGTCATACTATGGGGAACGTTGTTTCGAATTTATTTTCAAATCTACCAAATTCCTCTCATTCTATCGTCTTGTCTTTGTAATCATGGTTGCTCTTGGTGGCTACCTAACACTCGATGTTGTTTGGAAAATTGCGGATATCGTAAACGGCTTGATGGCATTACCTAACTTGATTGCTCTTCTGGTCCTCTCACCAATCATTATCAAAGAGACCAAATCATATTTTGAACGTCATAAATAACGAAAAGAGCTCAGGCTCTTTTTTCTTGTCGTTATCAGCGCCAATTCTTGCGACTACTGCTTATTTGCGTTACAATGAAATAAATTCGTTTTAATACAAATAAAGAAATATTCAAAGGATAAAACATGTCAATTACCAAAGAATTTGATACTATTACAGCTATTTCAACCCCTTTAGGCGAGGGGGCCATCGGTATTGTTCGCTTATCAGGAACAGATGCTATTGCCATTGCTAATAAGGTTTTCAAAGGGAAAAATCTTGAAACCGTTGATTCTCATACCATCAATTATGGTCATATCGTGGAAAATGATGACATCATTGATGAAGTCATGGTCAGTGTCATGCGTGCTCCCAAAACCTTTACCCGTGAGGATGTGGTAGAAATCAACACACACGGCGGAGTTGCGGTAACTAATGAAATTCTGCAACTCCTTATCCGTTCTGGAGCTCGTATGGCTGAACCTGGTGAATTTACCAAGCGTGCCTTCCTAAATGGCCGTGTGGACTTAACTCAGGCTGAAGCTGTAATGGATTTGATTCGCGCCAAGACTGATAAGGCTATGGCAGTTGCCGTCTCGCAACTTGATGGCTCACTCAAGAATCTCATTAACAATACCCGCCAAGAAATCCTTAATACTTTAGCTCAGGTGGAAGTTAATATTGATTATCCTGAGTATGATGATGTTGAAGAGGTTACCACAAATCTTGTCCGTGAAAAAACGCAAGAGTTCCAAGCACTTTTAGAAAATCTTCTTGCCACTGCCAAACGAGGAAAAATCCTTCGAGAAGGTCTTTCAACGGCAATTATTGGTCGTCCAAATGTCGGAAAATCAAGTCTTCTCAACAACCTCCTACGTGAGGAAAAAGCTATCGTGACAGACATTGAAGGGACCACTCGTGATGTTATTGAAGAATACGTTAATATTAAGGGTGTTCCACTTAAGTTAATCGATACAGCTGGTATTCGAGATACTGACGATGTTGTCGAAAAAATCGGTGTAGAACGTTCTAAAAAGGCCCTAGAAGAAGCTGATTTGGTCCTCCTTGTCCTTAATAGCTCCGAGCCATTAACTGAGCAAGACCGTACCCTCCTCGACATCAGCCAAAATAGCAATCGCATCATTCTCCTAAATAAGACTGACCTTCCTCAAGCTATCCAACTTGAAGAACTTCCCGAAGATGTCATTCCAATTTCAGTCTTGAAAAATGAAAACATTGATAAGATTGAAGAACGCATCAATCAACTCTTCTTTGATAATGCTGGTTTGGTTGAGAAAGATGCTACCTATCTTTCAAATGCCCGTCACATTTCACTCATTGAAAAAGCTCTTGAGAGCCTTGAAGCCGTTAATCAAGGTCTTGAATTAGGCATGCCGGTTGACCTACTACAGGTTGATATGACACGTACTTGGGAAATTCTTGGAGAAATTACTGGTGATGCTGCTCCAGATGAACTCATTACGCAACTCTTTAGTCAATTCTGTTTAGGAAAATAGACATAACTAAATTTATGTAAAAAGATACTCCGTTATCTTTTTCTTTTTATGGTTAAGTTTTACATAATTTTAGTTACGTAAATATAAAACCAAACTATTCCATTTATAATAGTATGTTATGATTGTTGGAATAGTTTTCGACCATATAAAAACACCTGAAACACTTGGTTTCAGGTGTTTGACAGTGTTAAGAAAGACAAATTTACAACTGTAATTAGCCCATTACTTTTCTTGTCATGTATACTGGCTTAGTTTTTCGCTTTACCTCTGTGTTTACCACTTAGTCCAAAGATAGTAAGCAACATACCAAGGCCAAGGAGACCAGCATGTGAGCTCTTGTCACCTGTTGTAGGAAGAACTTCGCCTTGAGCTGAAGCTTCTGTTACTTTTTCTGTTTCTTTAAGAGCATCATTTGTTGTTGACACAAAGAAGACTTTACCGTTTGGTGTCGTTACTACTTTAGAAACCACAGGTTTAGTTGTTGTTAGTTCTTTAGCAACATCCGATGGAGTAACTGGACTTAATGGATTAAGCGTAGGTTGCTCTGCTTCATCTTTCTTAGTCAATGCGGCATAATTAGCGCTTGAAATTGAAATGGTACGTGAATTTGGATTAATAACAGCATATTTAGAAAGGTCTGCTGTTGCCAAATAATCAGCAAAGATAGAATCCATTGAAGGCCCTTCTTCACGTGGTCCACCCAGCATTGTGTAGCCATCACCACCAGCAGCCAAGAAATCATTGGTTACAAGATAGTAGGTTTCAGTTTTGTCGAGAGGCTTGTAGGCTTTAGTTTCAGGATCTAAAATGTCAATAGAAAGGATACGTTTTTCTGTAGGAAGGGTGGTGTCATAATAGACACGAGCTCCTGCTTCTTGAAGGAAACCACCTGAAGGTTCAAGTAAAGGTTGACCATTTTCATCAAGAACATTTTTACCACTTTCATCAACTTGAAGAATAGAACCAAGAGACTTGACGAACATATCATAGATGTTTTGACCAGTAACCTGAATTTGAGCAACAGAGTTACCAAATGGAAGAACAGCAATAATATCTCCCTTTGTCACAGGTTTATCTTTGGCAATCGTTTCACGAAGACCACCGCCGTTAGTAACTGCAAGATTAGATTTGTGGCTAAAACCAGATTGACCGTAATCCAAGAGAGCATCTGCGACAACATTACCAAGATTGGTTTCACGAACACGGACATCCATTCGGTCACCACTCAGTTTGACAGGGCTGTTTTCAATAACAACTTTTGACGAATCAGCTTTGTATTTAGCTTGGATATCATCAAGCATTGCTTTAAGCGTAGGGTTAACTTGGTAATTCTTCTTGGCTTCGTCATGTGTAATCACTCCATGTGACAAAATACGGTCAGAATTATAGACAACACGGCCGACATTATTAAGGTAGCTACCTGTTTGATTGTAAGTGACGTTATCGCCGTAAGTTGCTGTATGAAGGGTGTGTGAGTGCCCATCGAGAACAAGTACACGTTTACCCTTAAGTGGTGCATAATTTGAAAGAGCTTCCGCCAAAGTTGAACCACGCCACTCAACAGGAGTTGTTGTATCAATACCTAAGTGAGCAAGAACAATGTAAGTTTTGTAATCCTTACCTTCGGCACGAGCATTTGATTCGACTTGATCAATAACAGCTTCGACTTCTGAAATAGGATCTTTAAAAGTCACACCAACAATGTTTCGAGGGTGTGTTTTAGTGGCTGTTTCAGGGGTAGTGACACCAATAACAACGACTTCATCACCATCAACACCAGGTGTTTTATCAACGATTGTAGATGGTTGGAAAAGACGAACACCATTGACATAGACGTTAGATGTGATGATTGGGAAATTAATCTGTTTGCTCAAACGGCGCAATTGGTCAAGTCCAAAGTCAAATTCATGGTTACCAACGGTCATAGCGTCATAGCCGACCGCATTCATGACTGTAGCCATATCCTCACCCTTAGAACTATTTGAAATAGGAAGACCTTGGAAAGAGTCTCCAGAATCAAAGACAAGGGTTGTTCCTTTTGAGCGATAATCATTGACGATGCCAGACAAGAGCGCATCACCAATAACACCATTTCGGTCATCCTCCACCATACGACCATGGACATCGTTGGTGTGAAGGACTGTGACTGTATCATTATTGGTGCTTGTGCTAGCATTAGTCACTGTTTCTGTTACTACTGGTGTAGCAGCTGCAGTTGATGTCGCTGTTTCACTTGCACTAGCAACTGCTGATACACTAGGTTCACTTGTTGGAGTTGCAAGTGTCGATGTTGCGCTAACAAGTGGAGCGGCAGACTCACTTGATGCAGTTGAGTCTGCTGTCGATGCTGCATTTGTAGTGGCTGGTGTAGCTACTACTTCTGTGCTTGGAGTTGTAGCATTTGCATTCGTTTCTACCTCGTCAGCTTGGACAGCATTTGCCAAGATTGCAGTTGAGACGAGTAAGGTTGAGAGAGTCGTTGCAACGACAGTTTTCTTCTTCATTCCAAAATACCTTTCTGATGTTAAATCGTTTTTATTATACCACATATTATAAGATTAGAATTAAATATTTTTCACTATTTGATTAGAAATTCAATCGTTATGTCTCAATAATTAGTAAGTTGCCAAGCGTTTTTCAAGATGATTTTGAAGCAATTCCAATGTGAAGCTCAAGGTCCAATAAATGAAGGCAATCAGGATATACATAGACATGTAGTCATACTCACGACCCCCGATAATCTTAGCATTTTGGAAAATGTCTGGTACTGTAATCATAGCAGCCAATGAAGAACTTTTAACCATATCTATGATGACATTTCCGAGTGGTGCTACTGCAATACGCATGGCCTGAGGTAAGATGATGTGACGAATAATAGACTTCTTTGGCAGTCCCAAGGAGCGAGCAGCTTCCCATTGTCCCTTATCTACAGCAGAAATAGATGAACGGAGAATCTCAGCCATATAGGCAGCACTTACGCTGGAGAAACCAATAAAGGCACAAAGCAGAGCGGGCAACTGGACACCAACATAAGGCAAGCCAAAGTAAAGAATGAAGAGCACAACCAACATGGGGACACCACGCATGATGGAAATGTAAATCCGAGCAGGGTACCTTAACCATGACTTTTGCGACATCCGCATAAAGGCTAGGAGAATCGCAAATAAGTTCCCAACGATAAAACTCAATAGGGAAATTCCTAAAGTGTAGGGCAATCCTGATAGAACGTAGGGAATACTTTTAAAAATCAGCTGAAAATCAATAATCATAAGTCTATCTTTCTAAACATTTCTTTAGCAAATAAGCGACCCTAATGGATCGCTTATATTATTCGACATCAGAGATATCAATATTAGTGTAGTTTACTTTAGTTTTCTTTGTAACGTCTTGACCAGCAAAGAATTTCTCTGAAATCTTGGTAAGAGTACCGTCTTTTTTCATGTCTTTAATGGCTTTATTAACTTTTTCTTGAAGGACTTTATTCTTCAAAGAGAAAGTAAAGCTAGTTGAATATGGGTTACTGTAAATACCATCGTTGATTTTTACAGGGTATTTATCTTTAACCGCAGCTACGGCCATCTTTTGCAAGTAGTAATCGTTGACAATAACGTCTGTACGACCATTTACCAAGTCTTGCATGTAAACATCGTTGGTAACATTGTCATAAACAACGAGTTCAGCCCCCATCTTCTTAGCAATCTTCATGTATTTGGTACTTGCGGCACCAGCTGCTTTTTTACCTTTGAGGTCTTTCCATGAAGAAATGCCTGAGTTATCAGAGTCACGGACTACCATTGAAGTAAAGGAATACTTGTATGGTTCAGAACGCAAGAATTTTTTAACGTTCTTATTGTCATCTTCAAGTGAGTAGTTGGCAATGTCTACTTGACCACTATTTACAGCTGTAAGCATTCCGTCTACACCCATCTCAGTGAAATCAATCTTCAACTTGAGGCGTTTTCCAACTTCCTTAAGAATCTCAACATCGTAACCAGTCAGATTATTCTTGTCATCGTGGTAAGTTTGTGGGTAGAGGGTTCCTGCAGTCGCAACCTTGATAGTCCCACGTTTTTCAATCTTTTCCCAGTTCTTCTCGCCTGAACTTTGTGACGAACAAGCGACCAAAAAGACCGCAGCCAATGCTAGACTAATAACGGCGAAAAATTTCTTTTTCATCTATATCTTTCTCCTTAAAAATAAAAATTGAGGTAAGTTAAAAACTTATAATATAAGCCTACACTATTTGAAAGGGTTTTACAAAAAATTGAACTGAGAAAAAATTTTCTAACTAAAAATCGAAGCTTCTTCCATTTCTTGAGCAATTTGTAACAAAAGGTCTTCACGTCCCTTGGCAGCCGTCAGTTGAACGCCAAGTGCAAGTCCTTGCTCATCACGATAAACAGGCAAAGAAATTGAAGGTTGTCCGGTCAGGTTAGCCTGTTGCGTGAAAGGTGTCCAATCTAGACTATCCGCAAACATGTCCCAGATAAGCTCCTGTTGCTTTTCCCACTTGTAATCAGCTATGTGCTTAAGTTTCGTCTTCAAGCTTTTTGAAAGAGCAAATTGTCCATGTTTAGGTGCCACATCTGCAACTGTAGGAGTCAGAAGAATATCGTAAGACTCATGAAAATTCGCCATCTGATGGCTAAACTGGTCCCACTGAGTTAGGACTTGGGAGTAAACTTTAGCTGGAATCTTTTGACCAGATTGGAAAATAGCCCAAGTCATCAATTCCATATCATCAAGAGTCATCTGACGGCCCAGACCAGCTTCAATGCCATCGAACATGGCAGCCGTCTCAACACTATTCATAAGGTAATAAGACTGCATGGCCTCAATACCATTTAAGGGCTGTTCCGTCAATTCGTGGACTTGGTGTCCTAAGTTTTCCAGTGCTCTAACGGCTTTTTTAGTTGCCTTTATAGCAGATTCTGAAACCTTACCACCAATTGGAGAGACTGTCGAGAATGCAATTTTCAAGGGCTTAATTGGCTGGTCTAAAGCTTGCTTGCTTAGCTTAGGTAAGATAAATGGACTTTCCATCTGACAAGTCTGCATGTGGTAAAGCAAGCGTTTTGTATCTCGAACAGTCTTTGTCAAAGCAAATTGGACAGAAGCTCCCTGCCATCCACGGAAAGAGCCAGGACCTACAGGAATTCGTCCTCTAGTTGGTTTAAGACCGATGAGGCCATTAAAGGAGGCTGGAATACGGATAGAACCTCCACCGTCACTAGCTGGAGCCAAAGGCGAAATGCCTGAACTTACAAGTGCAGCTGCACCACCACTCGATCCCCCAGCATTGCGTGTTACATCATCAGGAAGATTGACAGAACCATGAATCTTGGCATCACTAATATTTTTGAAACCAAACTCAGGTGTATTGGTACGCCCCAAGATGAGAAAGCCAAGGTCCTCCAGTTTCTTAACATAGTTATCCGTTTCCTTAGGTCGAAAGTCTGTAAATAAGCGAGAACCTGCAGTCGAAGGTTCACCAGCCTGATCTTGACCTAGATCCTTGAGAAAAATTGGAACCCCAGCAAAAGGTTTATCTGAAAATTCTTTTGTCTCCGCTTCTACTAAAGCTTTCTCATAGCGTTGACTGACGATAGCATTAATTTTGGGATTGGTCATCTCTGCTTCACGGATAGTGGCCTCTACTAATTCACGAGGACTGACTGTCTTATTTCGTACTGCTTCAGCCATTGCTGTCGCATCCGACCATTCATTTATTAACATCGCATACTCTCCCTACAGGTAATCTGTAATCAATTATACTAAAAAAAGCGAAACGCCTGAAACGTTCCGCCTGAAATCTGGCAATTAGTCTTGCCAAGTTTCTTGATTTTCTTTAAATTTTCTCAAAAGGTTGAGTCCGTCTGCAGTGATGTATCCTTGAACCTTAGCAACTTTAATCAACTCACTGTAGTTTGAAAGAGTAACTAATTTAACACCGGCATCCGCAAAGTTTTTCTCAGCTTTTGGCAATTCGTAAGTAAAGATAGCCACAACACCGATAACATCAGCCCCTTCACGCTCTGCAGCTGCTACGGCATCAAGAACAGAACCACCAGTTGAAATCAAGTCTTCAACAACAACCATCTTTTCGCCCTTAACCACACGACCTTCGATTTGGTTACCAGCACCGTGATCTTTTGGTTTGCTACGAATATAGGCAAATGGAAGGTTCATCTTGTCAGCGATGATAGCACCGTGAGGAATACCAGCAGTTGCAGTACCAGCAATCACTTCTACTTCTGGAAATTCTTCCTTAATCTTTTCCACAAAACCATTTTCAATCAAGGTACGTGTTTCAGGATAAGACAAGGTAATACGGTTATCCGTATAGATTGGTGATTTAATACCAGACGCCCATGTAAATGGCTCTTCAGGTTTAAGGTAAACCGCTTTGATATCTAGCAAGTCTGAAGCAATTTGTGATGCTAATGTCATAATTATTATCCTCCGTAAAGCGTTTTCTACTCTTTATTATAACCTAATTCAATCTATTTTCCTATGAAATAAGGACTTTTTGAAAATTTATTGACCGTTCCATTGGGCCTTGATGTCGTGATAAGCTGCCACTGGATCATCAGCTTGCGTAATTGGACGACCAACAACAATGTAATCTGAACCAATTTGGCGAGCATCGGCAGGCGTCATGACACGTTTTTGGTCACCAACCGCTGCTCCTGCTGGACGAATACCAGGTGTCAAACAAACGAAATCTTCATTTGTTGCTTCTTTGATTTTGGCGACTTCGTGTGCTGAGCAAACAACACCATCAAGACCTGCTTCAGCCGTCTTCTTAGCATAATGAACCACTGATTCTTGAAGTGTCGTTTGGATATTTTGGAAATCATGCATTTGTTCCTCAGAGGTAGAGGTCAACTGTGTCACTGCAATCAAGATTGGACCATCTCCCAAACCTTCACGCGCAGCCTTCATCATTTCCACACCCCCAGCCGCATGCACATTAGTCATATCAACGCCTAGGTTAGACAAAACACGCATTGCAGATTTAACAGTATTTGGAATATCGTGAAGCTTAAGGTCAAGGAAAACACTATGGCCAAGCTCTTTAACGTAGCGTACAATCTCAGGCCCAGCCGCATAGTAAAGTTCCATACCAATCTTCACATAGAGCTTTTCATCAGCAGGAAACTTAGCAAGGAATGCCTTGACATCCTCAAAAGTCGGGAAATCAAGGGCAATAACAGGACGATTTTCTCTCATTTCTTATATCCTTTCACACAAAAAACCTCCGCCAGTCAGCGAAGGTTGCACGAAAACAGGGCAGTCCCTACCCTTTAGTGATGCCGTAGCATCTCAGTACACCTTTCTCGCCTCTCTGGACTCGATTAAAGGTTCAGTTCAATTTGTTCTATTATAGCGCTTTTATATGGGAATGTCAAAGGGGGATGAAAGTAATTATACCTTTGTTAAATTCCTTAAAAATGCTATTTTTATTCTATTTCCCCAACGAGTCTGTTCGAACTTCCTTACGCAAGTCTTCAAGTGTTGTGATGCCATACTTGTCCATGACTTCAGGGAGTCGGTCAATGATTTTAGGGCAGGCATAGGGATCTGCGAAGTTGGCCGTTCCGACACCGATGGCTGAGGCACCAGCGATAAACATTTCGATAGCCGCTTCGGCACTGTCGACACCACCCATACCGATGATTGGAAGGTCTGACGCTAGAGCAACTTGGCGAATAAGTTTAAGGGCTACTGGGAAGACAGCTGGGCCTGACATACCACCTTGACCATTGGCAATGATAGGTTTGCGAGTAGCCAAGTCATAGCGTGTACCGACCAAGGTGTTAATCATGGTAAAACCAGTCGCACCGGCATCTTCGACTGCTTTGGCGACACTCGTGATGTCAGCCACGCTCGGTGTCAGTTTGACATAGACGGGCACATCAGAGTGAGAGACACTGGCTTTTACTGCCGCATAGGCAAGCTCTGGGACTTGTCCAATGAGAAGGCCGTTATTGCCATGGTCCACGTTTGGACAGGAGATATTAAGCTCGATAGCCTTGACGTTGCTGGCTTTGGAAATCTTGTAAGAGACTTCCGCGTATTCTTCATTTGAAAATCCAGCCACATTGGCAATGATTGGAAGATCAGGATAATGCTCCTGCAACCAAGAGAGTTTTTCTGACAAGACAGCATCAACACCTGGATTTTGCAGTCCAATGGCATTAAGCATGCCTGACGGTGTCTCAGCCACACGTGGTGTTGGATTCCCAAAACGTGGGTTGGCAGTCGTTGCCTTAATCATGATAGAACCTAGTTTGTCCAAATCATAATACTTGGCATACTCTTGCCCAAAACCAAAGCAACCTGAGGCTGGAATAATAGGATTTTTCAAGTCGAGCCCTGGAAGGCTGATAGCTAAACGATTTTCTGATTTAATCTCTGACATGGTAACCTCCTAGACGATGACTTTTCCGGTAGGGAAGACTGGCCCTTCCTCGCAAACACGAAGATTTTTGGCATCTGACTCTCCTTTAACGTGGACCACACAGGCATAGCAAGCACCCATACCACAAGCCATGCGAGCTTCCATAGAAACATAGGCATGAGGATGATTTTCAAATTTGCTATCGACATATTTAAGCATGCCTGGCGCTCCGCAACTGTATACGGCATCTGGAGTCCAGTCGAAACCATCAATAACTGTCGAAACGTAACCCTTGATACCGTATGAACCGTCATCAGTAGTCACATAAACATCACCACAAGCCTTGAGCTTGTCCTCCAAGATAACGGCATCCTTATTGGCAAAACCAATCACAGACACGACTTCCACACCTTTAGCCTTCAACTGCTTAGCCGTCTCAACCAAAGGTGGGACACCGATACCACCACCAATAAGTAGAGCTTTCTGACCAGCCTCTATAACGGAAATATCAAAACCATTTCCCTGAGGCCCCATGGTATCAATGGTTTGACCAGCTACCATCTTAGACAGAATGGCTGTCCCCTCACGTTCCACACGATAGACAATAGTTGCCTCTTTCTTGTCGTAGTCAATCTCTGAGATGGAAATCGGACGACGAAGGAGCTTACTTGGGTCTGGCACCTTGAGGTGGACGAACTGCCCAATCTGCATATCCGCAACCATCTCTCCCTTAAGCACCATCTCGAAAATACGAGGTGCAATCTCACGCTGACTCACAATGGTTAAATCTTCAACTAAAATCATGACAACCCTTTCTAAACTGCAAAATGTCATAAAAAAACCTCGCCACATGGCAAGGTCGCACAAAAAATCACAGGAGAACCCTGCTGTTTCAAACTGTCCGACCTTTTAAGTCTCTCTGGACTCATTTAAAGGTTATTTTGTGATAATTATAACCGTTTTCATAACAGATGTCAAAGGAGAAAAGAAAAAACCAAAACTTATAAAATTAAGCTAAGGTCTCTCTAATCTATGCTTAGGGCATTTGTTTGATAAGTGCTCTATCATCTCATAGGGGAACATAGATTGTCAACATTCCTGACAAGAGGTGCTAGAGTTCTTGAACAAGAGCCATAAAAAACATTATTTAAACAATCTGTCGTAAACCATGGTATGAGCTAACTGCTGACCATCGCCACCCAGCAAATCAACCAAGGCATAGGCAAATGCCAATGCTGTGCCGGCACCACGGCTAGTGATGATATTGCCATCAACAACCACCAAATCTGTTTGATGATCACCAGCTGCAATTTGTTCCTCTACACCTGGGAAACAAGTGAATTTACGACCTTCAAGCAAGCCTGCACGGTTCAAAACAGTCGGTGCGGCGCAGATAGCAGCAATATATTTTCCTGCTTTATTTCTTGCTTGGAGAGAAGCAATCAAGCCTTCGTGATCACGCAAGTTAGTGGAGCCAGGCATGCCTCCAGGAAGAACCACCAAATCATACGCATCAAGATTACCGTCAAATACGCCATCCATGGCTACTTGAATCCCATGTGAACCCGTTACTGACGCACTTTCAAGTCCAAGCATGCTACAGTCAAATCCTGCTCGACGGAAGACATCCACTGGGCTCAAGGCTTCAATTTCTTCAAAGCCTTCTGCAAATACTACTGCTACTTTTGTCATGATATACCTCCAATTTAGTTATCACTAGCTTATATTTCACCTTAAATTATAGCAGTTTTAAAAGCAGGAAACAAACCATAACAATACGCTTAAATAAGGAAAAAAGACAGCAGAAGGACTGTCTTTGTCATTTTATCTAAACAAACTTGCTAGGATCCATAAGAGATAAATATGGCTTGGGTAGAAAATATAGAAAAAATTCTTGTTACCACTACCACGCTCACCATTGTAGAAATACATAGGAATTGCCGCAAAAACCATCATCCACTGAACGCCTGTCGGGTCAAAAAGATGGGCAATCACTGAAATAACAGCCAGGACAATGATTTGAGCCATGCGATTGGTACGGAAAATATAGAAGAGCAAACCAAGGATAACCATGACAAAGCCACCCTCAACCATGATAACGCTTGGAACCAGTGACAAGAGAAAAGCCACACTATGGGCCACAAATGGATTTCCATTAGGTGTTTCAAAAATCCCTCCTAGTACAGCAACTGGAATCGCTGAAAGGATTGGCAAGAGAAAGACACCCATTCCCTGAATCAATTCCCTATAAGACTTGTCACGAAGGCCCTTAAACAATAAATCCCAAGAGTAAATAAAAATCCCAGTAATAAAGAAAGTTGAGAAGGCATTATTGGTTAAACCGATACTACCATTATGAAAAATACTACCAATGATGGCGTTGCTAATGATCATAAACCAACTCATGTAAAGTAACCGCCTGAGAAAAGCCATACGATCGTGTGTATAGTGAAAACTATCAGCAGCAAGAAAGAGGAAAATCGGGAAAGCCAGGCGTCCCAACATCGTCAACCATATAGGTGCCCCCATACTCCCGAACATCTGATAGATTTGGTCCAAAAACATAAGTGCAACAGCTAGGTATTTTAAATTAGTCGCATTGCTAATCTTTTTATATCGTTCATTTAATGCTCCTTTAATTTTCAGCATATTAAATGATACCATAACTAGAACATAAATTCAAAAGAATATTTGAAGAAATTTGATATGATTTTTAACTCTTTATGTCATACAATTTTTTATGACAATTTATATTACATTAAGATAATAAGTTTAGATTCACAGCCCTCCCCAAGCATTTCTACAGGCTTTATGCTATAATGGTTAGGCAATATTTACGTTCATAACGTATTCAAATTGTTTAAAAATATCTAACTAAGCTCTGCAAATTTTCGAAATAACTCTTTTGGAGAGCAGAGCGAGCAATTAACCGAGACTTTCCGCCGTGTTAAAAGCGCCTGAAACCTTTTAGTTTCAGGCGCTCGGAATTTTTGAGAGTAAAACAGTTTGGGAAACTGTTTTAGCCTGAGCCTAAAAATGAAAAAGCGAAGGGGCTCAAAACCAATTGAACACGGGCTGCGAATTGTGTCAAAAAGACAAGTTTTCCTAGAATCTAAAGATTCTGCGTCAAACTTTCTATTTTGACTTTATTCGCAGACGCCCTTTGTATCTTAATTAGTCATGGAACTTTGTAAAAGTTCGCTGACGTCCGCCAACACCTAAGGAAAGTCTCACAAATTATTTTATTTTTAAAATAAAACAATTATTATCACTAAAAAGAAAGGAAGTACATCATGTCTTTTGACGGATTTTTTCTTCATCATATGACGGCTGAGCTACGTGAGCAGGTGCTTTACGGGCGTATCCAGAAAGTTAATCAGCCTTTTGAGCGTGAGTTGGTCCTGACCATTCGTAACAATCGTCAGAATTACAAGCTTCTTCTTTCGGCTCACCCTGTCTTTGGACGTATTCAGACGACCAAGGCTGACTTGCCAAATCCACAGAATCCAAACACCTATACCATGATTATGAGGAAATACCTTCAGGGAGCGGTTATCGAGGATATTCAGCAGGTAGAAAATGACCGTGTTCTGGAGATTTCCGTATCAAACAAAAACGAAATTGGTGACAGCGTCAAGGTTACTCTGGTTATGGAAATCATGGGGAAACACTCCAACATTATCCTGATTGATAAAAACGAGAGCAAAATCATCGAGTCTATCAAGCATGTCGGTTTCTCCCAAAATAGTTACCGTACTATTCTACCTGGATCTACCTATATCGCACCGCCTAAGACAGACGCTAAGAATCCTTTCAACCTTCCAGATGAAAAGCTCTTTGAAATCCTACAAACCGAGGATTTGTCGGCTAGAAACCTTCAAAAACTTTTCCAAGGTTTGGGGCGTGACACGGCCAATGAATTATCAGCTTTACTTGAGACTGATAAGCTCAAGAATTTCCGTGCCTTCTTCAATCGTGAAGTAGAGCCAAACTTAACGGCAAAAGCATTTTCAGCTGTAAAATTTGCTGATAGCCAGGACCAACCTGAGTTTGAAACCTTGTCTGCCCTTTTGGACTACTACTATTTGGATAAGGCGGCGCGTGACCGTGTGGCTCAACAAGCTAGTGATTTGATCCACCGTGTGCAAAATGAACTGGAAAAAAACAAGAAGAAACTTGTTAAACAGGAAAAAGAGATTGCGGCGACTGAAAATGCTGAGGAGTTCCGTCAAAAGGGGAACTGTTGACCACCTATCTCAACATGGTGCCAAATGACAAGGATAGTGTCGAGCTAGACAACTACTACACTGGTGAAAAGATTACTATTCCTCTAAATGTGGCTCTGACTCCTAACCAAAATGCGCAACGTTACTTCAAGAAATACCAGAAACTCAAGGAAGCTGTTAAGCACTTGACTGGATTGATTGAGGAAACCAAGCAGACCATTGATTATTTGGAAAGTGTCGAATTCAGCCTTTCTCAAGCCAATATGGATGAAATCGGAGATATTCGTGAGGAGCTTGTTCAAGCTGGCTTTATGAAGCGTCGTTCAACTGACAAGCGCCAGAAACGCAAGAAACCTGAACAATATCTGGCTTCTGATGGCAAGACCATTATCATGGTTGGTCGTAACAACCTGCAAAATGAAGAGTTGACCTTCAAGATGGCTAAAAAGGGTGAGCTCTGGTTCCACGCCAAGGATATTCCTGGTAGTCACGTGGTCATCAAGGACAATCTTAACCCTACTGATGAGGTCAAAACGGATGCGGCTGAATTGGCTGCCTACTACTCCAAGGCTCGTCTGTCAAACTTGGTTCAAGTGGATATGATTGATGTGAAGAAGCTTAATAAACCAACGGCCGGTAAACCTGGATTTGTAACTTATACTGGACAAAAGACCTTACGTGTCACACCGACTGAAGAAAAAATCGATAGCATGCGTATGAAGTAAATTGTTCATCTCACTACCACCAGTTCAATTATCTGGTGGTTTTTTTATTCTTGTCTCAAGAGCAAGAAGTTGCTTAAACATTACATCATAAAAAGGAGTGAGACAGAATCAATCATTCTATCTCACTCCTATAGGTTCGCAGTCACACATTAAGGACATTTTTGTGCTTTATGAGTGACAAATATTTATTTCAAGGCATTGCCTTAAGGTGACAGACTTAAGCCCTTGTTTTTATTTATCTGACGAAGGTGTGGTTTCTTTAAGTGTGGCCTCTATCAATTGGAAGTCTGCTTTCTCAGCAGGTTCCGTATCTCCATCGGACTCTTGAATAACATATGGTTTGAAAGCCTCATACTTAGACCAAAATTCATCTTCGTTATAACTGTGACCGTCAACACTATAGGTCACCTCAGAAACTTTCGTTGATTCGCTTGGGGAATAAACAGTATAATCAAGAAGCTTATCTAGTCCCGTTCGTGAATAATTGATACGGTAAGTCATTTCAGATGAAATATAGGCACTGGAACCCCAGTGAACTTGCAAGGTTCCGTCTTTAAAAATCGTAAGACCAGGTCGGAGACCGAACGGAATTTTATTATTAAAGAGATTGACAGCCTTCTTACCGTCAAATGTGTAGACGACGTAGACGTAGTTATCTTGACTACCAATCAGTAATTCATCAACGCCATCATCATTCAGGTCAGTTACCAAATAGTTAACCTTGTTATTATTTTGATTTTTTAGGACCATTACAGGATCGTAATCAACACCTGAGCCTTGTTGGTAATTGGGATCACTGACTTTCAAGACATAATCCTTCACGATTTCCTTGTAAGCTGAATGAGCCGTTTCGTTTATGTTAGTTCCTTTAAAGATATTTGAATCCTTTTGAGAAAGTTTAAAGTTTTCAAGGTCATCCACTAGGGGCTGGTGTTTGTCTTCAAGATCAACACCATAAGCCTTTTTAAAATCATAAAGTTTCGTTCTGGTTGAATCTTTTCCATCTTTCAAGAGACAGACACCTGTCTTGAGGTTATAAACCACATAGAGTTGGCAATCATTTTTCAAACAAGGACAAACAATCGTTAGTTTGATAACATGCCCTTCTTGTCTTATATCCTTGTAAAGAAAGGCCTCATAAGAGTAGCCCGTTGCAATAGCGATACGAATGAGCAATTCTTGAAGACTAGGATTTTGACCGATATTCTGATAACGTTTCAGACTTGCTAAGAGATTATCTTTAGTGTTATCAGAGACCAACCAAGCTGGTTTATCATCTGATTGGAGGGCATCTCCGAGTTTACTATCTTCCACCGATGCGATGAAATAATAGCAAAGCATCCGAATATAGTTTAAAGCTTCCTTTTCTTTAGTTGATGGCGAACCTAAGAGATGTTCAACCGCAAAACTATTAGTATAGATAAGCTTAACCTGCTTCAAGTCCTTATCTTGGATAGCTTTTAAAAGTTTGTTATATAGGGCAGCTATAATCTCATGATAGCCTTTTTTCTCACTATAGTCCTGTTTGTCTAGGGCAAGAATCTCATCCCTACTTAAGACTTTGTCCAACTTAGACAAGACTTCTGACCAATCAGAGGTCAGCAAGCTTTGATCTAATTGATTCACACTTTGTTTAGATTTTGCGGTATCTGTATAAGAAAATTCTTTCAACCAGGTAATGATATCTGATTTTAAGCCATCACTTAGTGTTATGCCGTAGCCGTCACAGGCCTTCTTTAATATATCTTGTAACCAACTATCGTCAATCTTTTCTTTGTCAGTTACCTTTTTAATAATCTGCTTCTTGAGTTCGGCTAAAAATTTATTGGCATCATCGTCTGAGAGATGCGATTCTTCCTTGATTTTATCAATAAGACCAATTTCGTCTTGACTGGTTTTGATAGTTTTTTTGTCTACCGAAAAGCCAACCTTGTCAAGCAGAGCATAGACACCAGCTAAGGCTCCCTCCCCACTTACTTCATTAACTGAAGCAATACGGATAAGAACATCAGATACGCCAGATGTAATGGCTGCATTTTGATATGTTGTTGAGGAAACTTTGGTAATTTTTGTTGGTGTCACAATCTCAACCTGAACACCAGAACCTTCGGACAATGGTTTAATATAAGCACTTGAATAAACCTTAGAATTGGTATCAACATCGTCCAAGTATTTGGCAATGGTCTTACCATCGACGTCTATCACCTGGTCTTCAGCGATATTCGTGTCACCCAACAGTCGCTTGGTATCCGCTTTTTCCGATGAGGATAGGGAAGAACCTAGTGACATCAAAGGCTGTGTCAGAACTTTTTTAAGATTTTTTTCTTTCTTACTATCTATTTGCGTATTCTTATTGGATAAGGCAGTTAGATTAGGTGATTTTTGGGAAGAGGAGGTCTCTGATTTTGTGATGTTATTAGCAAAAACAAGACCATTTGGGGATATAAAAGGGGAAGCAAGTGGTTGAACTGTTAAAAGAAGAATAAGACTTGCTACTAACCCATTAAACAATTTCTTTTTCATAGGATTTCCTGATATGTTCTCGTATTAAAGGTTATCAAAGCTAATGATATAGAATGACGAACCGTGCTTTTTACAAACATAATGACGGGTTTTTGATGAGGTTGCCGGAGCCTTACCGTCTGTAAAGTAAGTCGTCGTCGTAAAATCTATGGTAAAGGTTACCTGATCACCATTTTCTTTAATGTCATAGATATTATCAGTCTTTGATTCAAAGTGATCATAGTGGTCAGGATTTTGTAAGTAGATATCAATAATACTCTTATAAGTAGAGTTATCTTTAGACTCAAAGTATGGATAAACATAATCTGATGATTCTTTAATAGTACGATTGATGTCACTTCTAAAGTTAGTCATAAAGGTCTCAATATTCTTCTTGGTATCTTGCTCACTAGAAGTATTTTGTGAAGAAGAGTTGCTTGAAGAATTGTTTGATGAGGTTTTCGAAGATGCCTTACCATCAGAGCCTAAATTTGAGACAACGAAATAATGATAGGAAGTCCCTGTAACAGTTAAGCCCAATTCGCTGGCCTTGTCTTCATCTAAAGTTATCTCAACATCAACAGTGTCCCCATCTGAGAGTCCAGTTTCCTTAGAAACGGTAATTTGGGGATTTTCTAAAAATTTCTTTATCTCACTACTACTACTTGATACACTTGGGGTCGCATCGATATGTACACTGGCAACCCCCGAGCCATTTTCACCATCAACGTTCAAACTAACTTCGTATTGAGACAAATCAACTGTTTGGCCATCATGGTAAGAGCTGCCATGAGAATAGTCATTGTTGTTATTGAAATTATTGACATTAAGTACCAAAATGAGAGGCATAACAATCCCTAAAAAGATTAAACAACCTCCAAAAAAGCCTCCCAATGATTTTCTTTGAGGGAATTCTAAATTAGGCAGTGCTGGTGACTGAGCACGATTTCTATAGAAGAATGACTCACCATTTTGAAGGAAATGATCTGACTTCTGACAAAGCGCATAGAGTGAAAAAATCGAACTAATAATATTTACAAAAGGAACCAAAGTAAAGAGATAAAGTACAAAGATTCCTCGTCCTCGTAACCCTGCATCTCTCAGTCTTCTCGTTTTAAGCGTCAATCCTGGCAATATTAGAACCAAAGAAGGTAACCAAAGAATACTATAAATTGAAAGACCTAATAAGGGATTAAAAAACAAATAATCAAGCAGGTAAACATTAGTCTTACTTATGAGTAAGAAGCTGAGAATAGCGTAAAAACTTCCCCAAGCCACTAAATTAAAGAATACGATTGACCAATAACCTTTTCGGGACGTAAAGCCATTAAAAGACCAGTAACCTCTGAAATAATCAGCAAGTGCTCTCCCAAAGGTAATCTCTTGTCCACGTTGATCAACGAGAAAAGGGGAGGCATATTGATCTTGCGAAGTATTGTAATAATTGGGAATTGCATCTCCTTGATAATCTTGTTTAGGACTAGGATCTTCTCCTCCCATGTTTGTCTGCGTATTATAATAGTTTGGAGTTGCTGCTTCCTGATAATCCTGTTTAGGACCTTCTCCTACTATGTTTGTTTGCTCATGCAAGTGTTCTGATGCAAACCGATCGTTAAAATCAGATGTCTCTGCTACATCATACTGCTCTACGCTTGGAGCCACTTGAGGCGAACTTTGCCCTTGAACGCTTTGATCTGTATTATCTGGACCACTATCAAATTTACCAGAATTTTTTGCTTCAAGATACTCATCAGCATTTGGCTTTCGCCCATGAAGGAGTTCAAAATAATCAATCCAATCATCTCTTTTACTCATAACACTAAAATAACCTTTCTAAATTTTCAATTATACCCATGTCTATTCTAATCGTTTATTTACCTTCGTCGGCTGTCAACAAGCCTACCCTATCTTCATGACGAGGTCACTCCTTATCATTAGCGGCATCAAAGTTTTTCACGTCTGTCGGTGTGTTGCTCCTCTTGTTTACGATGTGCAGTGGCATTCATCATACTGTCTTCAATACTATCCTTAACTTTAAAAACACCAACTTCTATCAAGTGCATTACAAAATAAATACCCACTACCATAGCCATAAAAAATAAAAAAATGAAATTTCCATATTATCCTACTTTCTTGAAGATGAATAGTCGATTACCTTACGTTCGACCTCAATATTATCATCTAACTGCTTTAAAATAGTTTCTATACGTGTCAATATAAAATTGTAAACAAAGGCTGTCTCTTTAAAGCCTCGTTTCTTCAACGTTTCCAATGAAAATTGATAGATGTATTCTCCATTATATTCACCTAAACTTTTAAACGAGAAAATGGCTTTTCTACTCACATTTTTAACGGTGATAATAATAAGGTCAGAATAAAATTCTTGCTCAACTTTTGTAGCGTTTTGAAAGGGACCGCCAGGTGTTTTGGGTAGGACAAAGGGCTTCTCAACTAATTTCTCAGAAATTGCATTTAAGGATGTGATTTTTCTTGAATAAAAAGAATGGGTTTGTTGCATGAATAATTGTGAATCACGTTGTTTAATGACTCCCTTCTCAATCAAAGCATTCTTAAATAGTGTATCTGCTGGTCTAACCGCATAAAAATAGAAAAGAGGAAAAAGCACCAAAGACACTATCATTCCAATCCAAGTTTCGTAGTACATTTATTTCTCCCCTTTCTTGAGATAAGTCACATAAACTCTGTTTTGAAAGTCTTGATCCTCATGCAACACAAAGGCAGCGACTCCCATAACAAAAACAGAAATCCCCATTGGCAATAAATTTTTATAACGCTCATTTGCGACATTTTTATTGATCTGTTTATAGAATTCTCTAGTCGTGTCGAAACTGCTGGAGCCATAATAGTCAGTACTGTATTTTGTAGGTAGAAAAACACTTCCTGATTCATAGATATAACCGTTAGCATTTGTACCCTCTGCCGGCTTCAAACCGTAAAAGACAAAGAAGAGATTGGCAATCAGCATAAGAGCCAACAAAGACTTATGTTTGGTGGTGATATTAGACCAGAATGAGTCCGTCATCGCATAAGTATTTAGAGGTGCTGTCTGTCCTGCATTAGTATAGTTAGTCTGAGAATAAGGACTTGATGGCCTTGTAAAATAAGGATTTGACTGGCTTGTCTCAGACCATTGAGGTGTATCTTGTGAAGGTGATATTGGTCCACTGCTGAATGGATGCGTTTGTGGATTAGAATTGACATCACTTTGGGATTGGTTATTGGCAATGAACTGATCAACTTGATGACCAAAACCAAAGTTTTGCTGATTAAGGCCTGTATTGATAGGTTGAGTACTTACAGTCTGATGTACAGGATTTGTAGCTGGCTCCGGAGCTGGCTGTTTCAGTGCTTCAACTCCTTCAAAAAACTCTTCAAAGCTAGGCTTACGTCCATGATTTAATTCAAAATTCTTCACCCAGTTTTCTCTTACTTGTTTTGGAGATTGAGGCATCTCTTGTTGAGGACTCGTTATGTTTTCCTCTTTTTCTGTCACTTTCTCTTTTTCAAAAAATCCTGATGCTTTGGCTTTACTGAATTCTTCTAGAGTGGGCTTTCTACCATTGACTGCTTCGAAGTACTCAAACCATTCTTGCTTTTCCATAATGATTTCTCCTAATAACCAGATTGAGGTGAAGACAGATTATCTCAGAACTCTTTCACCTCATTGTTCACCAAAATGAAGCTATGTTATATCGTGTGACAATAGCTTTCGTTAGAGTATACTGATATTATCAAATAATTCATAGCATTTACTTTTAAACTTTTAGAATTATTATAACTAATTCCTCAGAATCAAACGTAAAAAAGCAAAAATATTTTCATATTGCTGGATTCTAAGAATATAGATATTTTTTTGAAAATATTTTTTCCTTATTAATAATTGCAGATTTTTGGTATATAATAGACTTAGAAGATTTAAAAGGAAATTTAAGTTATGGAAAATCGTTCTTGCTATGGTCAAGCCTTCAGGCAATTGCGTTTAGATCGGGGATACAGTTTAAAAGAAGCTGCTGGGAATATTATTTCTCCTCAAATGCTTGGGGTTTTTGAGCATGGAAAATCTGGTATTAGTCTTAATAACTTTGGCCGTCTCCTAATTCGTATAGGGGCCACTTGGAATGACTTCTTCCGCTATTACAATGGGGAGTCTATCTTAAAAGAACTGTCTTTATCGGACGAAATTTTAGTCAAGATTAACAATGGTCATTATTATGATGGCTTTAAATTAGTCGAATCTTCTTTTGAAGGTGATTATTCAGATAATCCCATTCTCGAAACTGTCTATAAACTATCCTACCAAAGTTATTTTCAAACACTGAGCCTAACCTCCAAACTTACGGATGACGAATTAGAAATTGTTTTAAACTATTTAAATCGTATTGATACATGGGGGATTTTTGAGTATTCAGTACTTAGCTATATATTAGCTGATTGCCCTTATGAAATGGTCAAGTATCGTTCTGACAAGATTTTAGATGCTATGGCTAACAATAAAAAAGTTTTCTATCCTCCAAAAAAGAAGATATCGCTATTCTGATTCATATGATTGGCTATTTTTCGAGAAAGGCCTATTTCAAGGATGCCAATAAATTAATCGCTGAATTAGAAAACATCCTTAAATCCCCTTCTTACAACCATCTCTATACTGAAAAATTTAATTTTAAGTTTTATCAAGCCATGAACTTCTTACGACAAAACAATCCCAAGGGACTTGAGATCGCAAGAGATTGTATTCATTTTTTAGAAGCCTTCGAGGCTTTAGACAACTCTAATGCTTCAGCCATAGACAAGAATAAAATTTTAAGTGCTGTTTCTGTATTGAATAAGACTGGCATCCCTTTTAAAGAAAGCTAAGTTTATTTCAATTAAAAGCACTAGAAGGTATTTGGAGCCAGCATTTATCGAAGTTTTTCCTTCAAAATCAAGACCGGTATTCGGTCTTTTTCATTTTTAAATCCCTGACTATTACTAATCTTAAGCAAAAACTGTTATATTTCTTGTAAGCACCCCCTATTTCTTCTTGATTTCATGACATTTTTCTAAGGACTATGTTAAACTATATAGGTAATTACCTATATAAAGGAGACTTTCAGTATGAAGGCTCTTATGTCATATACGAGCTCTGTTTTAGAATGGTTAGGTCGCTACGTGGGGCTCTTAGTCTTCGGCATATTATTTGTGACAGCCATGATTATTCGGACCACTATGATGACCGGCTATTTTGAATGGGCAGAGATTAGTAGCGTCCCTTGGTATGTTTATGTTTCAGGTGGGGTCATCCTGCTTTTGACGCTTCTCTGGCCCAAGCTTTTAAAGAACTATACAATCAAGCAAATCTTCACGTTTTTTACAATATGCTTTGTGAGTTTTGGGCTCGTTCTGATTTTTCTGACGAGTTTTGCTGGGCGAGACGATGCAGGTACTGTTTTCCGAGGGGCAGTTCAGTTCAACGCTGGCAACTTTTCCTTGATAAAACCTGGGGCTTACTTCTACCGTTATCCCCACCAGTTAGGTATGCTTAGCTTTGAAAGACTTTTTCTTTACCTGATTCCTCTACCTGTTATCTCAGTTTTCTATGTACTCAATCTGGCTATGGTCATTGGGATGAACTATGCTACTTGGAAAATCACAGAGGTACTTTTTAACAGAGCTCATATCAGTCGTTTGGCTGTCATCATGAGTTTTGGTTTTTTACCTCTAGTTTTCAACATTATGTTCGCTTACGGGCTCATGTATGGCTTGTTCTTTTCAAGTTTCGCTATTCTATTTTTCTTACGCTATTTGAGGCATGGTAAGGCTAGAAATGCTATAGTTTCGGTAATCATGCTAACCTTGGCTTACTGGGTGCGAAGTAATAATATTATTCTCATACTTGCATTGTCTGGTATTCTAATACTGTTGATACTTAGAGAAAAACGCTACACTTATTTACTGTTGATACTAGCCTTCTTCGCTTTTCCAATGACTATGCATAAGGCGACAACTAGCTATTATGAAATAACTACCCATCAAAAAATTTCTGGAACACCTCAAATTGCTTGGTTAGCCATGGGCTTGCAGGATGAGCCAGACTCAAAACGTATGCCAGGCTGGTACACCGGCTATGTTAGAAAAATCTATACCAAGAAAAAGGGAAATATTGATAAGATTGAGAAAAGTGCAAATCACCTCTTTGATAAGCGGGTGCAATATTTCTTAGAACATCCAGATGAAGCGAGTTGGTTCTTCAGCACTAAATTTATCAGTTCCTGGACTGAAGGGAGTTTTCAATCCATCTGGAATGGGCCTAGTAAAGACAAGTATCAACCCTTGTGGAATCGCTTTGCGACTTCTATTTATCATGATGGAACCCTACATCTCTTTTTCGTAACCTATATGCAAGGTTACCTTTTAGTCCTCTACTTGGGCGGTGTGTTCTATTATGCCTTTGCCTATAAACGAATGGGAGATGGGGCAACACTAGGACTTTATGCCTTCCTTTATCTCTTTGGAGGCATCCTCTTTCATCTGATTTCAGAGACCAAGAGTCAGTATACCCTGCCTTATATTTACTTACAACTTCCGATGATTGCGGCGGGTTATAGTCATATGTCACAAAAGCTCTGTCGCTTCCTAAAGGCTATGAAAAGTCATCCTAGGATGGCTTTTTTAGATTGTCTCACACTTGCTATCTTGTTATAATAGTTCTATGAAAAATTCGTCTGTTGACTTGTTGCGAGGCCCTATTTTGAGGTCTCTTTTAATCTTTGTCTTGCCTATCTTAGTGTCCAATATTTTCCAACAACTCTACAATACAGCCGATGTCATGATTGTGGGGCGTTTTCTAGGTCCAGATGCCTTGGCGGCTGTAGGTGCTTCTACTGCTATCTTTGATTTGGTTATCGGATTTGCCCTTGGACTCGGTAATGGTATGGGTGTTGTTATCGCACGTTACTATGGGGCGCAAGACTTTAGGAAACTTGGTCAATCTGTTGCGGCTACATTTGTTATTGCTCTTGGATTGAGTATCTCAGTTATGCTACTAGGACATTTTGGTCTCTACCCCTTATTGAGCTTTTTAGGAACTCCTAAATCGATTATCAATCAATCCCATCAATACATTTCCATGATTGTTTCCGGTGTGGGCGTTACCATGGGCTATAATCTTTGCGCTGGGCTTTTAAGAGCTGTTGGTGATAGTCTAGCTGCCCTTTATTTTCTGATTTTTTCAGCCTTTGTCAATATTCTCTTAGACCTCTTCTTTATCACCCAGCTCCATCTTGGTGTTCAGTCTGCTGGTTTGGCAACGATTATTTCACAAGGGCTTTCAGCTATCCTCTGTCTATTCTACATCAAGAAACGGGTGGGCTTTCTACTTCCTAGCAAGTCTGATTTTGTTTTTGATTCAAGTCTTTATCTAGACCTTTTTGGTCAGGGTATGGCAATGGGACTGATGAATTCCATTGTATCTATCGGGACGGTCACCTTGCAATATGCCATTAACGGCTTTGGTCCTCTTATCATTAGTGCTCAGGTGGCAGCAAGACGCATCATGTCTTTCGCTGTTCTCCCTTTGACCTCTCTTGCTGCTGGGGTCACGACTTTTACCTCGCAAAATTTCGGGGCCAAACAGTTTGAACGTATTCTAGCAGGGCTGAAACAATCTTGCCTCGTCTCCATAACTTGGTCCCTAATGGCTTGTGCCATCCTCTATATGGCTAGTCCATTTCTAGCAGAACTTATCTCTGGCTCAAACGAGGCTATTATTATTGAAAATGCCAGTCGCTATCTGCGTATCAGCTCACTCTTTTATCCCATTTTAGGGATGCTTTTCATTTTTAGAAATTGCTTGCAGGGACTAGGAAAAAATTAACGCCTTTGACATCTAGTTTCATTGAGCTTTTTGGTAAAATTCTCTTTGTCATCTTAGTTATTCCATATTTGGGTTACCTTGGCGTTATCTTATGTGAGCCCTTAATTTGGATTCCCATGACCATTCAACTCTATTTTGCCTTACGAAAACACATTCGACGCTTATTTGTTAGCTAGACGACTTTTTAAGAACAAGTAAAAAACGTGCCAATGCGCACGTTTTTACGTTACTTTAGTCCCCATTCGTCTGAAATCTGATTCATAATAGCTTCCTGAGAGACGATTCCAAAGCCCAGCATGTAGGTTGAATAATCTGCATAGATAACATTGTTATTTTGAACAGCTTTTAGATTGCTCCAAACAGATGTATTCTTCAGTTTGTTATCAAGAAGTTCCTGAGAATCCGCTTGAACAATCAAGAGGTCTGGATTAAGATCTTTAAGTTTATCGATATCAATAACTTGGTACATATCCTCTGGATTAAAGGTTTGAGCACGATTGAACTTGTAAGTGTCATAGAGATAACCAAAATGTCCATAAGCATAATAGCGAATGTCATTGCCCGTCACGCGCAGATACATGAGCTTTTGGTCACCAAACTTAGCCTTAACATTTTCAGCAAAAACGGCTTCCTTGGCATCCATTCTATCAAGAGCATCTTTCATCTCATCACGCTTGTCAAAAATTTCGGCAACCTTTAGCGAGGTTTCGTGGTAATCCCAATTTTCATCTGTGTTTATGCGATAACCAACGGTTGGGGCAATCTCTGAAAGCTTGTCATAGAGACCTTCTTGGTCTACTGTCATCAGGATAAGATCTGGCTTGAGCTCCTTGATTTTTTCAAGGTCAGGAGATTTTTGCCAGCCGACAGAGACCACATCTGCATCCTTGTAGTGTTTCTTAAAGAGAGTGGAAAACTCTTGCCTCCCTTCCTGCCCTGTTGTAGCACCCACTGGTGTGAGGTCAAGCGGTTCTAAGATTTCACCGTATAGGTTGTCAAGGATAACAATACGTTTTGGCGCTTTTTTCAACTCCGTTGTTCCAAAATCATGAACAATAGTCTTAGCTTTAAAGGTATGACTAGTATTACTATCATGAGCACTTTTGACAAGGTTCATACTCGGCAAATAGTATAAAAAAAGGCCTGAAATAATAGCAAGAATGGCTACTAAATAAAGAAAATTTGTTTTTTTCATTTAAACTCCTTAAATGTAATCAGGGCTATCAGTTACCTTTAACGTTATCTTAAAATTTCTTTAATGTCAATGGCTAACAGCTTGTTTTAGAAGCGAATTTAAATCGGTCCTATTAAATAATCCAACAGTGAGAGTTTTAGGACCTTGCAAGCATTAACAGGGGCAGGTTAGGTCATGAAACTATGTTATAATGATAAGTAACACTGGAGGGAAATTATGTTACATGAACTTTCATTTAAGGGACAATGGCGACAGTATCAAAAGCGCATTCTTGACAAGAGTGATACTTACATGTCGGATGGCAAGATTCACTTAGTAGCTGCACCCGGATCAGGTAAGACGACCTTAGGAATTGAATTTATAAGGCGTTTTGGAAATCCTAGCTTAATTCTTGTTCCGACCGTCACCATCAGGCAGCAATGGGTTGATCGTATTAAAGAGGCATTTTTAAATGATTCTAGTCAAGCAGACCAACTCATATCGCAGGACTTGAAACAGCCCAAAATTATAACCGTTGCAACCTACCAAGCACTTCATAGTGCTATGAATCAGCTTGAGGGAGACGCCCTTTCTGAAGACACGGATGATACTGCTGACCAAGAACATTATGAATTTAAAGGCTTTGACCTTAAAAAGACCTTTAAGGAGTTAGCTTTAGGGACACTCTGTTTAGATGAGTGTCACCATCTGCGAAATGAGTGGTGGAAGAGTTTAGAGATCTTTCGTAAGTCATTTCCAAACCTCAATATGGTCTCCCTGACTGCGACACCTCCCTACGAAGGGGAGCCAGCCCTTTGGGAGCGTTACATCAGCATGTGCGGTGTTATTGACGAAGAAATCACCGTCCCTGAACTGGTTAAGGAAGGAACACTCTGCCCTCATCAAGACTATGTTTACTTTGCCTTTCCGACTAAGAAGGAACAAAAACACCTAGATCAGTTTGAAAAGCAGAAACACGACTGTTTAAATAGACTCTCGGCGGATGAAAATTTCTCTAGTACCATTCAATCTAGCTTGGCACTGACAGGTCAGATTACTGACGACGACTTATTGACTAATCCCAAATACCTTTCTGCTATATTGATTTTCTTACGTTCCAAGGGTCTACCTTTCCCGCAATATTTTCAAGAGCTACTTGGTGCCAAGGCCTTACCTGCTTTTTCTCTTGGGTGGTTTGAAACCTTGCTCAATGGTATCATTTTTCAAGTACCAAATTGGTTCACTTTTACTGAAGAAGCCTTTGACCAAATCAAAAGTGATTTAAAAGCCAACGGCCTTATTGAAAGAAATCAAGTTAAACTCATTCGCAATAAAAAGCAAGATGTTTTACTTAATCAATCTCTAGGTAAACTAAAGGCTACTAAAGACATCTTTAAAGCGGAATACCAAGCTTTGGGAAATGATCTTCGACAGTTGGTGCTGACAGACTTTATTCGAAAAGATTTTCAAAGCCATTTAGGTGATGATAAGGCAGAGTTCACACAACTTGGTGTCCTTTCCTACTTCGAATCCATTCGTAGAGAAATGCTTGAGCAGTCTTGGTCGGTACCCATGGCTGTATTGACAGGAAGTTTGGTGATTATCCCGACTGCTGCCAAAGAACCTTTAGAAAAACTTATTCCTAGTTCTCGTTTGTCGTATGAGATTGTTGGACAGTTAAGACAAGATCAATACCTAAAGGTCAGTGTTTCTGGTTCTCACCATGACCTAGTGACTGCCCTTACCCAACTTTTCCAAGAGGGGGATATTCAGGTGATTATTGGAACCAAATCTCTCCTAGGTGAAGGATGGGATGCTCCTTGTGTGAATTCACTCATTCTAGCTAGTTTTGTTGGTAGTTTCATGCTAAGCAATCAGATGCGTGGACGTGCCATCCGAATCTGGCCTGACAATCCTGAAAAAACCAGTAATATCTGGCATTTGATTTCCATTAATTTTTCATCAAGACACTGGTATGAAACTCAAAATATTGAGGAAAAATACGCTGAGATTAACGAGCTTCAATTATATGAGCTAAGTCCCGACTTAGACTTGTTAAATCGTCGCATGAAGCAATTTCTAGGCCTTCATTATCATGAGCAGACGATTGAGTCTGGCATAGAGCGACTGGAGTTTAATAATCTCAAATTCAACCGAAAAAGCTTGGAGAAACTCAATCAAAACACCGTACGGCAATCTCAGAATCGACAGGAACTAAAAGACCGTTGGCAACAAGCCCTGCCCCTTTATGAGGACATTGAGGTGACTAATGAGGTTGCCGTTGACAAACACTTTCTACCAATGGCGTACCTTAACGATTGGAAGAAAGCTATCCTACTCTTTCAGGCGTTCGTTGTTACCTATTACATCTTTGACGCTAGCAAATATCTGATTAGTGGGACACTGTCAAATTTTAATCTTACGATTCTTTTGCTCTCCATTATTGCACTAGCTATCGTTTGGGGAAGATATGCCATCTATAAAAGTCCCTATAAACGTTTGGAAATATTTGGAAAAGCTATTCATCAAGCCCTGCTAGATGCAGGTCAGATTGAAACTAAAGAATCTGCTCCTAGAGTAGTGAAAGATAGTAAGCAGGCCTTATATAATGCCATTTATCTCAAGGGTGCTTCAATGAAGGAGAAAGAAATCTTTGCTCAAGCTGTAACTGAATTTTTCGCCCCGATTGAAAATCAACGTTATATCTTAAAAGCTAGCCACAAAGTTATAGACCAGACCGAATATTTTGCTGTACCTAGCATGTTTGAAAAACGTAAAACTGAAGCGACTGCTTTTCTCGAACACGTGCAAAAGACCCTTGGCAAATATGAGCTGATTTATACACGAAATCCTCAAGGACGCCATATTTTACTTGAGGCCCGTATCAAGGCACTTGGTAACAAGCAAGAACGTACTATTACACGCAAAAAAGTCATGTCAACACTAGAATGACACATAAGCAAAACGACTATTACTGTCTTACCGTGTTAAAATAAACCCAAAGATACTATATTGGAGAATCCTATGACAATTACTCACATTTTTTTCGACCTTGATGGTACCCTCATTGATAGTTCTGAGGGCATCCACAATGGTTTTGTTCAAACCTTTGAAAGACTAAGCCTCCCTGTCCCTAGTGATCAAAAAATTCGCACCTTTATGGGACCACCTTTAGAAGTGACATTCAAAGAAGAAATTAGTGAAGAAGATGCTGCCCAAGCCGTCAAAATTTATCGGGAGTATTATGAGACCAAAGGGCAATTTGAAGCCCATCTCTACGATGGCATTAAGGAGGTTCTTCAGGAACTGAAGCAGAATCCTAATAAGAAAATTTATATCACTACTTCAAAAAATGAGCCTGTTGCCCAAAGGATGTGCCAACACCTGGGTCTCACAGCCTATTTTGATGGCATTTATGGGTCTACGCCTGCTGCTTTACACAAGGCTGATGTCTTACAACGGGCGATTACTGAAAATCAGGCGCCTAAGGACAGTTCTGTCATTGTTGGTGATACCAAGTTTGACTTGATTGGCGGAAAAACTGTTGGCATTAAGACATTGGCTGTGACCTGGGGATTCGGAACCAACGAAACGCTATTAGCGGAAAATCCTGATTTAGTTGCTCATAATACCCAAGAAATCAGGGATATTTTGAAATAATAATTGATAATGAAAAGAGCATGATTTTATAGTCATGCTCTTTTTGTTACTAGTCAAAGTAGATTACATCTGAACAGCAATATCCAGGCAAAGCTCTAAAGCCTTGTCAAAAGCTTCTGCTCCCCAATTTCGTTGATCGTAATTGTCTATATCTACTAGAGAATCCGCAGTAAAGAGAAGTAAGCCCCAAATAGCTCCACGAAGTTTGGCAACTGCTGCAAGGGCAGCACATTCCATCTCGACAACGCTGCACCCCTCTTCAATGCGATATGCAACCTTATCAGGTGTCTCTCTATAAAAGCCATCTGTCGACCAGGTCATAACCT
Source organism: Streptococcus sp. HSISS3 (assembly GCF_000448605.1). NCBI lineage: Bacteria > Bacillati > Bacillota > Bacilli > Lactobacillales > Streptococcaceae > Streptococcus > Streptococcus sp. HSISS3. Next base: position 920,509 of record NZ_CM002130.1, on the reverse strand, counting down.
CTTGATAAGGAATGGACGCTTGTCTTAGAACTGTTTCAATGGCAGTCAGTGCTCGACGATTCACTTCTATATACCTAGAAGGCGCAACATAGTGGTAACTTGCACCTTCATCTCGCAATGCTCTCGTCGGAATCAAAAAGACATTCTCTGGCATGTCTACCAAGACACCACAAGTTCCAGTTGATAAGATTTGCTTTACGCCATAACCAATCAACCAATCCAGAAATTGTGCAGCTGCAGCTGATCCAACTGGAGCTTGAGCCAAGCAGATTTCCTCTCCATTGTAAGTCATCACATAAACTGGATAGGTTTTAGTAGCAGAGACAAACTCTCCAACTTTTTCAGCGCCAATAGCATTCGCATAGCGTTCGATTTCTTCTCCTAAAAAGGCGTAGACGCACCTAGACGGCAAGTTCAAGTCTAAATCCTCATGGGTCGGCATTATCACAGCCTGAGGATTGTCATCAAACTCTAAAATTGGGATTTCATGTTTATGTATCATCTGTTGCCTCCTAAGTTTTAAGAATTATTATATCAAAAAATAACCACTGTAATATGATTTCATAGGAACTACTTCCCAAGAATCACAAAGAAAAACCAATTAAACAATGTACATAACTGAAAAGAAAGGACATAAATCTGCTTTAGTCAGAAACATGTCCTTTTTGTGTTTTATTTTAAGAAATATGATTTCAGTCGGTGTTTATTTCCACAAACCACCTAAAATCTGTTTTTCCAACAAATTTAAGTCTTCTTCTCTTATGTCACTATTGTCGCCAACGATATAGAGTTGGGCAAAGTAGGCCAATAAGGGGCCTATACAAATACGAATCATTTGAGGAACCGTGATTTCAGGATTCACTCGTGAATCTGCTATCAATTCCTTATGGAGTACTAATAATTTATCCTGAAGAGTATTCCAAATATAAAGTTGTTCTTTTCTCAGTTTCTTATTTGAAAAAATTTCCTGAAGAATAATTTTCATCAAAGCGCGATTCGTTTTGAGATAGGCCATGCGATTGTGAACGAGATAATGAACCTTTTCTTCAGTCGTGTTAAAGGCCAAAAGTTCCTCAAAAAAACGACCGAAAAGTCCTGGAACAATAGGATGTAAAATAGCTGTTAATAAATCTTCTTTGGTCTTGAAATACTTGAAAAGCGTTGCCTGACTAAGTCCCGCATGTTTGGCAATTTGTAGGGTGGAGGTCCCATTGTAACTCTTAGTAGAAATCAAATCGACCGCCGCCTGCATGATTTTTTTCTTTCCTTTGGGATAGTCTGCCTCTTTTAGATAAGCTTCAAACGACTCAAAAATACTCTCGCTCATTTTCATCCTCGTATATTTATATTTTAAACTTTACGATAACGACGCAATCCGACAATATTGAGAATTGTCAAAACGATAAGGAAAATAAGTAAAACACCAATATTAGGTACGACATCTCCAATTCCACGTCCGTAAAGAATGATCTGACTCATTGCATCACCTGAGTAGGTCAAAGGCAAGAATTTCCCTAGCGTTTTTGCCCAGTCTCCCATTGAATCAAGTGGAATGATTCCTGAGAAAAAGAGTTGCGGCATAATCACAAGAGGAATAAATTGCATCATCTGGAATTCTGATTTTGCCAAGGTAGACAAGAGAATTCCGAAGGCTAGTGCCACCAGAGCCAGTACCACATTAACTATTATAACATTTAACAGGCTTCCGACAACTTCAATGTTCAACAACCAGATGGCTGCTAGAACGACTACTCCTGTCTGCAGTATGGCAATAAGGCCGTAAGACAACATATAGCCGTAAACAATTTCCGAACGTTTGACTGGGGTTGCCAACAAACGATCTAGGGTTCCGCTAGTACGTTCTTTCAAGAGTGCCATCCCTGAAATCAAAAAGACAAAGAAGAAAACGACGAACCCAAGCAAAACAGGAATCATTTTAGCAAAGAAGCCGGTGTCCTCGTTACCATATTCATAAGATTCCTTAATTTCAGGAGATTTTACCTTTAGTTGTAATTGTGGAAGGGATTGCTTCACACGGGCTAATAATTGATTGGTGTCTTCACTGGCAATACTGGTGCGTAATACTTGTCGGGTCACCGAAGTTTTAGAGGCATCTGTATTGGCATAGGTTACATGATATTCCCCATCCTTATAAGAGATAACTGCATCTACTTTTTCATCGTTTAAAGCCTCTTTAGCTTGATCCAAGTCTTTGTAGGTTTTGACACTGACATGTTCTAAGTCGTCCATCTTACTTACCAAACTACTTGGCACATCTTGTATCGCTAACTTGACATTTACAGTTGTACTAGCCGAAAACATGAGGTTCATCAGCCACATGATAAAGACTGGTGCTACAAACATAAGGGCCAGTGTCCGTTTGTCACGAAGCAATTCTTTGAAGACTTTTTTTGCAATGACAATTGTTCTCATTTCATTCTCCTTCTGCTTTCAAAAAGACTTCTTCAATACTTGAAACACCATAAGATTCTTTTAGCTTGGATGGTGTATCAAAGGCAATGATTTTTCCACCTAATAGTAGTTCGACCTTATCTGTCAGCTCTGCTTCATCCATGACATGGGTTGTAACCAAGATTCCTACACCATTGTCTCTTAGCGCCATCAACTCTTTCCAAATTTTCTTTCGAAGAGAAGGGTCAATCCCAACTGTCGGTTCGTCCAATATCAAGAGTTGAGGATTTCCTAAGAGTGCTATGGCTAGTGACAAACGTCTTTTCATCCCTCCTGAATAACCAGATACAGCCTTGTTTAAGTGATCTGTCAAATCTACCACTTGAGCTACATGAGCAATTTCAGATGACAAGTCTTTCTTAGAAAGTCCTTTGAGCTTACCGAAAAATTGCAAATTTTCCTGACCTGATAAGGCATCATATAAGGCATCTGACTGAGCCATGTAGCCAATATCACCTAGAATATGACGATTTGGCATGGTATTTTCTAAGACTAAAGCAATACCGCTATCTGCCTTTTCCATTCCTAACATGGTTTTAATCATGGTTGATTTACCAGCACCAGAAGGACCGATTAGACCAATGATTTCTCCAGAATGTAATTCAAAACCAACGTGGTTTAACACAAGTTGTTGACCAAAAGATTTTTGTAAATCTTGTAAATGTAGCAATGTTTTCATATGCATCCTCCTCAGTGAGTGTTTACTCACTTTTTAAATACGAGATTATTATAGTGAGTGTTCACTCACTTATCAAGTGATAATTTGAATTTTTTTAAATAAAAACACTGGATGATAGCATCCAATGTTTATGACAAAAACTTCTGATGTTAAGAATCTATTCACTATACTCTGAAATAATCTCTCCTATCCACTTTTTCTAGGCTCCGCACTAGATTCCATCATTGAAAATTAAGGTTTCAATGATGGAATCGTCGGCAGTAACCTAATAAAGAAGTCTACAAATTTATTTTTGATTTTCGACGAGAGGAATTATTTTATTGCGCGTGATTGCAATCCTTCTTCTTCCAAGAAGAGGCGGAATGGTACGAGTTCTTCTGCTTCGTATTTTTCCTTGAATGCTTTGATTACTTCTTCTGAGTGTTGTTTTGGATCCAACTCAAGTACTTCTACTGGAAGTGGACGGTGTTGAGTGATGCGGGCATCGATCACAACTGTCTTACCTTCTTTGTTCAATTTAACAGCTTCTGCAACGACTGCATCGATATCTTCGATACGGTTTACAGTGAACCCTACAGCACCTTGCGCTTCAGCGATTTTCGCATAGTCAGCATTAGGGAAGTCACAACCAAACAAGTGTTTGTTTGTATCTTCGTATTTGTCCTTGATGAAGGCATATTTACCATTTGAGAAGACAACGTTGATAACTGGAAGGTCGTATTGAACGTTTGTGATAACGTCTGGGTAGCACATGTTGAATGCACCGTCACCCATGATGTTCCATACTTGGCGATTTGGATTGTCTTTCTTAGCAGCGATACCACCAGGAAGGGCAATACCCATTGTCGCAAAGAGTGGAGATGTACGCCACATGTTCTTAGGTGTCATGTGAAGGTGACGAGTAGATGTTTGAGTAGTGTCACCTACGTCGATTGAGTAGATAGCGTCTTGATCAGCATGTTTGTTGATTGCATTGTAAACTTGATACAATTGCAATTCACCCTCAGTTTTACCTTCGAGTTTGTTCATGTAATCACGCCAGTTTTGGTTGTTCTTCACGTTTGCACGCCACCATGGAGTAGATTCAACTGGGTTCACTTTGTCGAGGATAGCTTTAGCTGCTTGACCTGCGTCACCAAGGATAGAAGCGTCAAGAGCGTGACGTTTACCAAGTTTATAAGGGTCGATATCGACTTGGATGAATTTTTCAGTGTTCTTGAAGGCTTCGTAAACTTCAGCAAATGGGAAGTTTGAACCAAGGAAAAGAACAGTGTCTGCTTCAAAGACTACTTCGTTGGCTGGTTTCCAACCAACACGGTATGCAGAACCTGTCAACCCTTCGTAGTTCCATTCGAAAGCTTCAAAGTTTTTACCAGTTGTGATGATTGGTGCTTTGATTTTACGAGACAATTCAGTGATGACATCACCAGCACCAACTCCACCGAAACCAGCATAGATCACTGGGCGTTCAGCATTGTTCAAGATTTCAACAGCTTTGTCGATTTCAGCTTCGTTCAAGGCAGGAGCGATGAAGCGGCGTTCGTAAGAACCTGATCCATAGTATGAGTTTTCGTCGATTTCTTGGAAACCAAAGTTTACTGGAATTTCAACAACAGCTGGACCTTTTTTAGAAACAGCAGCACGGCAAGCTTCGTCAATCACTTTTGGCAATTGTTCTGCATAAGCTACACGTTTGTTGTAAACAGCGATACCATTGTACATTGGGTTTTGGTTCAATTCTTGGAAAGCATCCATGTTGAGTTCGTTGTTTGGACGTGATCCAAGAATAGCAAGAAATGGAGTGTTATCCATAGCTGCATCATAAACACCATTGATCAAGTGAGTCGCACCAGGTCCACCTGAACCAACTGCAACCCCGATAGATCCGCCAAATTTAGCTTGCATAACCGCTGCAAGTGCACCAGTTTCTTCATGGCGAACTTGCAAGAAGCGGATATCTTTGTCTTCAGCCAAAGCGTCCATCAATGAGCTAAGTGTTCCTGATGGGATTCCGTAGATCGTGTCTACGCCCCATGTTTTCAATACGTTCAACATTGCTGCAGATGCAGTAATTTTCCCTTGAGTCATTCTAACTCTCCTTTATTTCTAATTTGATCCTGAAAAATGAAGCATAGCGCTTCTACTTCATCTTTGCGATTAAAGCTCGTCTTGAAAATGAATTTATTCTGACTGTTCTCATGAAAACGTTTTACAAAACGATTACAGTACTAATTTAGCACAAAGAGATTCACATGTATAAGGATTTGCTCAGAGATGCTCAATCCCTATTACATTACAGATGCTGAATTTGAGAAATTTTCACAAACTATCTTATAATAGGATATTTTATTATAAAATCTATGTACCCGTCTTCTCTTGTGGCTGTAAGAGAAGACAAAAAAGTGGTACAGAATATTAAATGAATTCTGTACCATTTTTTTATTGAGTCTAATCTATTTTCGCAACATTGAGAAGCAGCGAGCTAGTCAAAACAGACAAAGAACTAAGGGCCATAGCAAGACCTGCTAGTTCTGGATTAAGGGTCAATCCCAGTCCTACAAAGACTCCAGCAGCAATTGGAATCCCAAGGATATTGTAGATAGAGGCCCAGAAGAGATTGAGTAAAATCCTGCGGAAGGTCTTTTGACTCATGTCAAAGGCACGCACAACGCCAAGCAAATCATTTTGCGTGAGCACGATGCCACCGGACTCGATCGCAATATCCGTTCCAGATCCCATAGCGATCCCCACATCCGCGATCGAGAGAGCTGGAGCATCATTGATCCCATCTCCAACAAACGCGACCTTGCTATCTTCTTGCAGTTTTTGGATGGCGCTAGCTTTTTCTTGAGGAAGGACATCAGCAATGACGGTGTCAATTCCCACTTGCTTAGCAATAGCTTGGGCCACCCGTTCATTATCCCCCGTTAACATGACCGTTTTCAAGCCCCGTTCTTTGAGCTTTTTGATCGCTTCTTTTGAGCTGGCCTTCGGAGCATCTTGAATGGCAATCAAGCCAATCACTTGCCCATCCACAGACAAACTGATCACTGTTTTGGCCTGCTCTTGCAACTCTACCATCCGTTTTTCAAGCTCCGGATCCATCGCTGTCCCGTCATGAAGTTTGCCATTTCCCAAGGTCACCAACTGCTGGTCGATCTGACCTTGGACCCCTTTTCCTTCAATCGCTTGGAAGTTTTCCACAGGGGATAACACCAAACCTTTTTCTTCTGCTTGGGATAACACCGCTTGGGCTAGTGGATGTTCTGAAAAAGTTTCAAGACTAGCAGCCAGTGTCAAGACACGCGCTTCATCTCCTACAACATCGGTTACAAGTGGTTGGCCAATGGTAATGGTACCTGTCTTATCAAACACAACGGTTTGAATCTTTTGCACTTCTTGAAGAACTGTTCCATTTTTAATCAGAACCCCCATCTTGGCACTACGGCCGGTTCCGACCATCAGGGCTGTTGGGGTTGCTAAACCAAGGGCACAAGGACAGGCAATAATGAGGACAGAGACTGCATAGAGCATGGCCTCTTGAAGCGACGCGCCCAGAAGCACGGACCAAACCCAGAAAGTCGCAATGGCCAAAATCGTCACCACTGGAACAAAGATACCTGAAATCTTATCCGTCAAATCTTGAATGGGAGCACGACTGGATTGGGCCATTTTGACAAAGTCCACAATTTGAGATAAGAGGGTCTCACTACCGACTTTTTCAGCCTTAAAGAGAATGGTCCCATTGCTGTTGATAGTGGAGCCGATAACTGCATCACCAACTGATTTCTCCACAGGCAAGCTTTCACCTGTCACCATCGACTCATCAATAGTCGTACTTCCTTCTACAATCGTCCCATCAACCGCAATCTTTTCCCCAGGACGGACCCGAATCAAGTCATCAATTTGGATATCTTCTGCCGCCACCTCGACATAGTTCCCATCACGGAGAACTTGAGCCGTTTTTGCCTGCAAATCCAACAACTTTTCCACAGCCTCGGAGGCATTGTTACGCATCCGTTCTTCAAAGATTTGCCCTAAGAGGATAAAGAAGATGATAAAACCCGCAGCCTCAAAGTATACTGGCTGACCAGTAAAAAGGGCAAATACACTATAGACATAGGCTACCAGGGTTCCAAGAGCTACCAAGGTATCCATATTGGAATGGTGCTTCTTAAATGAGGCCCAGGCACTCTTGATAAAAGGAACTCCTGCTACCAACATGATCGGCGTTGTTGCTAGAAAAGTCCCCCAGCGACTGACTGGATGGGAGACAAATCCTGCCATCATCCCGATCATCAAGATCAATAAGGGAAGAGTAAAGATACTAGTAATCCAAAAGCGACCCAGTAAACCTAAGACACGACGGCGTTTTTCCACAACCGTGTAGGAACCCTTTTGCATCTTCATTCCACATGAAAACTCGAAGTCCCCTGTTTCTGTCGGGGTAAAGGATATCACCTTATCCACACCGACTTCCAAAGGCTCTAAAATCCCCTGATCTTCAAACAAAATTTCCTTGTAACAGCCGGAAGGATTGACCCGATGGAAGGTGATTTCAGCAGGGATCCCTTTTTGAAGTTGAAATTCCTTTGGACTATAGCCTTTTTCTGCTGTAATACGGATCTTTTGCACTCCGTTTTCCACAACTGCTTTTTGTTTTTCTACCATACCTACTCCTTTATTCCACAATCATGTGACCATGCATCATGTTCATTCCACATGAATACCCATATTCGCCCGCTTTTTCTGGCGTAATTTCAATGACATGTTTTTCACCTAAAGGCAAATCTTCATGAACGCCAAAATCTGGAAAGATCACTTGAGCCAGACATGAAGATGGATCCTTGCGATTAAAGATGATCCGGGCTGGAACATTCTTTTTCAGGACAATGGTTTCAGGCGAATAGCCCCCCATGACTTCGACTTCAATTTCTTGATAACCTGATTTCTGACGAGCGTGGCCGCTTACCTTTTCATGCTCTGCAAAGAACCACCAAGCAATAAAGACAACCACAAGTAAACAAACAATACTAATCACCAATCCAAACATGGAATCTCCTTCTTTCTATTACATACAATTGCAAGGGACTGTTTCGACAGACTCTGCTTTCTTTTCTTCCAGGACCTGCTGCAGCTGATTAAGATCTGCAATCGTAAAGTTACTCTCCTGAATCAAGTTTTCAAGCACCTGGACAATTCTTTTTGAGCAAACCTTGTCTTTCACATCCTCAACCACCAAGTCTAAACCCTGGTCCTGCTTCAACAAAGCCGAGTAAACAAAGGCTTTGCCTGATTTTTCTCTAGTCAAACATCCTTTCTCCACCAAGCGGGTCAAGAGAGTCTTAATCGTCGACTTCGACCAGTCAAAGCGCTCGGACAAGACGGCGATCAAATCCGTGCTGGTCTGCTTGCCTTCCATCCAGATAATCTTCATGATGCGCCATTCCGCATTGGAAATTTGCATGGCTTCTCCTTTCTAAATCTACATTTGTAAACCTTATGATGTTATTTTACACCTAAGATTTACACTTGTCAACCAAAAGTTTTTAAAAAACAAATCTTCCTTTGAAGATTTGTCTGGTTGGGCTTTTTTCACTCCCTATTTTTATCTCCCTAAATTGTCAAATTAAGTTAGATTTTTCATGTAACTCAGAAAAACTTGGGATGGTGCTTGATAATTCAAAGACTTCCTAGGAATTCTATTTCTTTTATCAGCTGTAGCTGATAAATAATTTTGAGAAATATTCGTAAAATCCATTTGTTTAGGTAGTCCATTTCGTCTTAATAAGCCATTAGAATGTTCAATGAGACCTCGTTGCCCAGGACATCCTGGATCCGCAAAGAAAATATCAATGTCATGTGCATTCGAAATAGATTTCCAATTAGAAAATTCTTTTCCGCAATCAAAAGTGATCGACTTAATTCGTTACTCTATCACAATCATAGCCTTGATGGTCTTGCGTTCATCCATATCTTTATAGGCCTGATTAATCTCTTCCAATTTATAACTTGTCGTAAAGACTCGGCCTGGATTGATGTCGCCATCAAGAACAGCTTTTAACAAAACTTGTTTATCATAGGTTGTGACAGAGGCTGGTCCGCCACCAATCGTTGTATTTTGTCCAAAGGTTGACCCAATGGCACGATTTTCATAGTGTGGAACACCAACAAATCCCATGCGCCCGCCATTATGGAGAACACCGAGGGCTTGGTCGACGGCTGCTTCAGTACCCACACATTCAAGAGCGGCATCTGCTCCACCGCCAAGTATTTCACGGACTTTGGCAATGCCTTCTTCACCACGCTCAGCCACAACAGCTGTCGCACCTGACTCCAAGGCCATCTTTTGACGGTCTTCGTGACGGCTCATAAGGACAATTTGTGATGCACCACGCATTTGGGCTGCGATAACCGCACATTGACCAACAGCACCATCCCCGATAACGACTACCTTATCACCTTTTTGCACATTAGCCACACGCGCCGCATGGTAACCGGTCGGCATAACATCAGCAAGAGTCAAAAGTGACTTGAGCATGCCTTCGCTAAAATCTGAATGTTGACCAGGAATTTTGACAAGAGCCCAATTAGCAAAGTGGAAACGGATATACTCAGCCTGTACGCCACCAGACCAGTTGTTACCTGGGTGATTGTCACAAGAACCATCAAAACCAGCACGACAGGCATCACACTGTCCACAACCATGTGTGAAAGGGGCAATGACAAAGTCACCTGGTTTTACTGTAGTAACTTCCTCGCCAACTTCTTCGACAATTCCGATAGCCTCATGACCGCTATTTCTATGTCCTTCTTCCATTTCCAGATTACGGTAACTCCAAAGGTCCGATCCACAAACGCAAGTACGTACTATCTTGATAATGGCATCATCTGCTGCCACGATTTGCGGGCGATCAATTTCTGCTAGACCAACCTGCCCAGCTTTGGTATAAACTGCTGATTTCATTTAATAACCTCTATTCTTTCGTTACTGATAGTATACACTTTTTAACAAGAAATCACTCACATCAAACACTCCCTATTACGGATCATATTTAGTTACTTAATCATATTTTTTTCCATACTTCTTTTCAAGCATTTTCTTAACTAGATATGGCATCTTGACATTCTCTCGACCTTTTTTAGCAATCAATTTTTTGACGAAATCAGGCATCTGAATATCTGCTTCCTCTTCTAAAATCTGTCCTGTGTTTGAAGGAGCTTCCAACTCATCAAAAGTCTCTAGTTGAGGTTGATAGTAACGATAGTCACCGTCTATATGAGACTGAATAGTTGAAAGAAGTGCTTTAATCAAACGAGAATCGCTATTTGGCATAGGAGGACGGTGATAGGCCACACCAAGCTCATGACAAAGCTCCTTACACTCCACATCATTATCAAAAAGAACCTCAATATGCTCACTAATAAAAGCTATCGGGACAAAAATATAGTGGGCAGGGTGTTTCTTCTCATCACGAAGGTATTCTAAGACATCAGGCTTAATCCAAGGAATACCAATATCACTTTCACTCTGCCATGTATTGGTATACTGGTCTTCTTCAAGGCCTAAAATTTCCGCAATCAAGCGAGTATTGTCATAAATCTGATCGATATAAGGATCGCCAAAATCAAGAGCCAAAACTGGTACACTGTGAGCTGAAAAAATCACCTTATAGCTGTCATCTCCAATTTGATCTAAAATCTTTCGAATCTCATCAGCCCAATAGTGGAGAAGTGAAGTTTCTTGGTACCAATCCTTGATAATTTGGAACCTAATCTGCTCACTTTCTAAAAATTTCTCATATCCCATGACAGAATAGTAAGAATAATGAGGCTCTAAAATCAAGCACAAACATTCTTCAATTCCGTCATTCTCCATCTCTTTGATTACATCAGTGATAAAAGGGCGGGAAAATTTATTAGCAAAGTAGACCGACGCTCGTTCTCCAAGAGCAGAAGCAACCAAATCCACTTCTTCTCTAGTTATCCTTTGGAGTGGAGTTCCACCAATTCGTAGGTAATTGTCATATAAAGTCTGAATTTCATGTGGTTCAGGACGAACACCACGCCGGATATTCGTGAAAAACTCCGCTACTCCTTCATAGGTAATCTCTTCGGGTGACCCAAAGGTCATCATCAACACAGCTCTCTTACTCATAATTACTCCTTGTTTCACGTTTGTTCTATTTTATCATGAAAAGGCTTACTTTAGGGAACTTGGTATCAAAATAACTCTTAAACGTAGACTCTAAGAGTTAAAAAACAAACCTTAATGATGGTGTTGCTGCTCACTTTCTGCCTCCAGCTCTTCGATATTTCGCTTGTGAGCTCGGTGGGTTGCCAAGTCTTCATCAACTTCGATGGTGACATTTTGAAAGCCCCTCTCTTTGAGCAAGTCTCGAATAGACTCTTTACAGACCTCCATATGCTTGACATGCTCCAGACAAACATGGACGATGGCATCTTTTTCTAAGCCGTCCATGGTCCAAAGATTGAGCTGATTAATACTAGCGACATGGTCCAACTCTGCCAAATCCGTCTTGATCTTCTGGATATTCACCCCTTCTGGCACGGCATCGAGGAAAATCCTGAGCGTAGACCAAAAACGAGGAATGGCTTTTGAGAGAATAAAGAAAGAAATGACTAGAGACAAGAGAGGATCCAGGATATACCAGTCAGTATACCTGAGAACAATGGCCATCAAGATGACAGCCAACCAACCCAAGGTGTCTTCCAAAAAGTGCAAGCTGAGAATAGATTCGTTCTTGGTTTGTCCCTTACGAATGACCAGACTTGCTAAGACATTCACACTGATGGCAATAATTCCAAGCCAGAGAAGTCCCTCTTCATTGACAGGATGTGGGTGAAACAGTTTGACCATATTTTCCAAAATCACCATACCAGACCCTGTCATCAGAATCACAGCGGTCACCATGGCCCCTAAAAGGCTAAAACGCTTGTAGCCCAAGGTGTAATGGCTGTCTTCTTTCCGATTGGAAATGCTCTCTAGAAAAGCCGAGATGCCAATGGCAACCGCATCCCCAAAGTCATGGACCGAATCAGCGAGAACTGCACTAGAACCAAAAATTCCACCCGCAATAAACTCAACAATGGCAAAGCTTAGATTCAAGAAAAAAGCCAGCCAAACCGCACATTTTGTCTTCATATTACTTAATCCTTTGATATAATGGGAGTGAGACTGAGCAAATTTTTTAAATTTGTTCCTAGTCTCACCCCCGCAAAGCTGATTAGGTGCTCTTCTGAGCCAAATAGCGAAAGAAGAGTCCAATCAGCTACTGCGTCAAACATTTATTTCTATAGATATTCTGAGAAATGAGACTATTATCTCTTCTCTTCTTTATCTATTATCCAATACTATCAACAGAAAGGATAGAAGCAAACCGTTCTCTGTGTACGTTATTGAACAGTTTGTTCAAATTGTCCATATGCCAGCTCAAGATCGTCGCATTACTAAGACTCGAAAAGCTATCTATAGCGCTTTTTTACAGTTACTCAACCAAAAAGGCTATGAAACCATAACGGTTCAAGAAATCATTGACCTGGCTGATGTCGGGCGATCGACCTTTTACAGCCATTATGAGAGCAAGGAGTTACTACTAGATGAGCTCTGTCAAAAGCTCTTTCACCATTTGTTTGAGCGTGCTCAACACCTCTCTCCTCAAGACTACCTGACCCATATCTTTCAGCATTTCAAGAAAAATCAAGACCATGTAACCAGTCTCCTGCTATCTAAAAACGATTATTTCATCCGTCAGCTGCGAAAAGAGCTGGAACACGATGTCTACCCAATGGTGGCTGACGAACTGATTAAAGCTCACCCCAACATTCCCCACTCTTACCTTAAGCATCTGGTCGTCAGCCACTTCATTGAAACTCTCAGCTGGTGGCTGAAAAAAGGTAAGTCCTATAGCGAGCAGGAAGTTGTCCAGTTTTATTTGGAGATACTGAAAGTTGGTTCAAACTAGAAAGAAGTTTTTTAATGACCCTCACTCAATTTTATTTTCTCTTTCCAGCCTTATTCATGCTTCACGAACTTGAGGAAATCATATGGATGCCATCCTTTGTCAAAAAACTATCAGCACAGTTTCCAGATATTCGATTCCTTTCTTATTACACTCCTTTTACTTTCAATGCCATTGTCTTGGAGCAGTTTCTGATCCTGCTTCTATCACTTTTTCTTAGCTACCAGTTTAGCAACTATACTATTTATGCAACCATTGTAATTGCTTATATCTACCATATTTTCGGACATTTGATTCAGACAATTGTCCTTCGAAAATATATTCCCGGCTTGTTAACGGGCATTTTAACGAGCTTGTTCTCCATCACATTTCTAAAAATTGAAAGTTCAGTCAAACTCTATGGTTACTCTTTTTTGACTTTACTGGTTATCGTTTTAAATCTTGTAGTATCATTTATGATTCTTAATAAAATCAGTCATAAAAAATAGTACTTAGACAATCATATCTTGGAAAGGAAACATCTATGTCACTTTATCCCATCTTTAGCATCATCACAGTCTTCTTAGCGCTTGCTTTTGTCCTGCTTCATTTATTGGCCTCCCTTTCTGAAGTTAAAAAGGAAATCACACTCTAGGAAATCAATTTCTCCTCATCGGAAGTAGCCTTGCGACTTTGTCTCTCTTCCTCTACTTCTTTTTCTCGATTGTCGCACTATCCCTTTGGCTGATTGGTTGTGGGTTGATTTGCTACGGAGCCTATTGGAATGGCAAGCACAAAGAAAACTTCAATCCAGCCCACCATGTCATTCGGCTTGGAATCGCTATGATTCTTACCATTTTGTTAGCCCTCATCTAAGAAAAACTCAAGTTTTATCAATGAAAACTTGAGTTTTTTGGTAGTTAAGAAATCAATAAGGAATTAAAAATCCTGCTTTTCTTTAAAAATTTTGACCTTTTCTTGGCAGTAATCCATCAATTCTGTGCTTTTTCAAATGAGTAGACTTTTTCAGATACCGACTTGACTTTCTTTTCATCAAAATAGTAGCCAGTCAAGCCCCTGACTTCCTCTGATAAAGTGAGATAATATCCTGTTTCAATTCCCTGATCTAGATCTTTCGAGAGAGATTTCATCAGGCGTCCAAAGAGAGACTTTTTCGTCTTTTCATCACTAGAATTATTCCCTAAGTTAGTTGAAATCAAGCCCGGATGGTAAGAATTGATGATGATATTTGAACCTTTTAAAAGGAAGTCTCTTGCCAAATAACGGGTCATCCAGATGGTATAGAGTTTGGAATTATTATAGGCCAATCCTGGATGATAGTTGTTCTCAAATCCAAAGTCCAAATCCTTGACCTTGGCAAAATGATGCATATAGGAAGAAGTATTAATGACACGACCGTCAGGCGCTTTTTCTAACAAGGGACTTAGCTCGGTTGTCAAAATATAGGGAACCAGAACAGACAGCATAAAGGTTAGTTCGACGTTTTCAGAACTCGCTTTTCGCTCTTTCCCTGCATACAGACCTGCATTGTTAAACAAGACATCGATCCTTTGAAAGTCTCGCTTGATTTCCTCCACAAATCGATAGACATCATCTAATTTTGAAAAATCAGCCAAGTAGCTAGAAACTCTACCTCTCAGGGAAACGGCCCGAACCTCTTGAAGCGCTAATTCCAGTTTGTGAGGATTGCGTCCATGAAGAATGACCTGATGCCCTTCACTAGCCAATTTCTTTGCCAAGTGCTTTCCAATGCCATCCGTAGCACCTGTTATTAGAATCGTTTTGACCATATTAGTCCTCCAAGAAAGTAATGAGTTCTTTTGAAAACTCCTCTGCATATTGGAAGATCGAACCATGCCCAGCATTTGGATAGATGATGAGCTTACTATCTTTTATTTTCTCATGCATGTCATAAGAATTTTCTGTTGGAACCTGCATATCCTTGTCCCCGTTGACGATTAAGGTTGGTTGAGTGATAATTCTTAGGTCGTCTTGAGAATCTTTCCCCCAACGTTTAATAGCTTTGAGTTGCGTCAAGAAACCAGGCACACTCATGTCTTTGTCCGCAAATTTCTTGGTTCGCATCCCCATTCGTCCGAGAACTTTAAAAGCTTCGATTTTTCCTTGTTCATCATGGTTATAGAAGATATAGCGTTTAGGATCGATGCGCTCGAGTCCAGCTTTAAACATATAGTTAAATGTTTTCCCTGTGACCTTATCTACCTCTTTTCCACCTCGAGGTCCTGTTCCTACCAAGATGAGACGATTGATCAAATCAGGCTTGCTTCGGACCATTTCTTGGGCAATCATACCTCCCATAGAAAGGCCAAGGAGATTGATTTTATCGTAACCAAGAGCTTCTATAAAGGCAATTGTCTGCTCAGCCATTCCAGGAATGGTTGGCGCCACTTTGCCTTGACTGGCTCCGACACCAGGAAGGTCGACTACAATCACATGGTGCTTTTCAGCAATCAAGTCCAAGAGTTTTGGATCCCAGTTGTCGAGAGTTGCTACCAAATGGACCAGCATCAGAAGAGGCAGTTTTGATTTGCCTTTGCTGAGTTCGCGATAGGCGATTTTGTTCCCGTCGACAGTGATGTATTGATTTTTAGTTGTAAGATATGACATTATCTTTTCCTTTTTATTTCTTAAAGCTGAGGACTGTTTTTCCACGTGAGCGCCCATTAGCGACCTTGTCTAAGGCGCTATTCACCTCTTCAAATGGATAGACTGTATCGATAGATGGTTTGATTTCTAATGTGCTGAAGATATCAGCGACTTCTTGTAATTGAGCGCCATTGCTTTCCACAAAGATAAAATGGTAGTGAACGCCGTATTTATTAGCCTTCTTATCAAATCTGCGACCGGCTAAGCCAAGAATCATCTGTTTCCATTTTGGCAGGTTCATCCGTTTGGCAAAGTCACCATTTGGCATAGCCCGAAGGGACACAAGCTGACCACCTTTTTTCATGACAGACATTTGTTTTTCAGTCTCAGAACCCCCAAGAGTATCAAGGACATAATCAACCTGGCTAACAGTTTTTGTATAATCCTCTGTTTTGTAATCGATAAAGCGGTCTGCTCCTAGCTTCAAAACTCGCTCAGCGCTATCTCCAGCTCCATTGGTGATGACTTTCAAACCTTCGGCTTTGGCAATTGGAATAGCCATTCCACCAACTCCTCCAGTACCACCAGAGATAAAGATAGTCTTGCCAGCTTGTGCTCCCATGAGTTCTAGGGCTTGCATAATGGTTAAGGCAGTCAAAGGAACAGCAGCCGCTTCCTCGTCTGAAAGATAGTCTGGAACCTTGGCTAGAGCCTGACTATCGACAGCTACGTATTCTGCAAAGGCACCGATGTGGTCGAGTGGGAGACGCCCAAAGACACGGTCCCCGACTTTGAGATTTTTGACTTGTCTACCGGTCTCTTCAACAACCCCAACTACTTCATTTCCAGCAGTTTGTGGGAGTTTATAAGGGACAATCATCTTGACTTCTCCTCGGGAAATCATGTTATCCAGAGGATTAACACCAGCTGCGGTGACTTTGACCAAAACTTCTTTGTCTGTGATACTTGGTTTAGCGATTTCTGTAATGTTCAGTGTGATATTGTTTTGGTTATAGGTAATGTGTTGTGCTACTTTCATTGTCTTCTCTTTTCTATTTTTGTTGTATCTGATAAAGATACAAGCCTAGTCTTTTTAAAACTGATCTGCATGCAAATCAGTTTCGTTTTTGTTTGGCATCTTTATAAAGATTGTTAATGACATCTTCTAAAGTTTGATTTGACAATTCCTTCTCTAACTGAGATTCTGCCCTAGCGAAAAGTGGAGAAACTGCTCCTTGGATATGTTTTCCAACGGGACAATCCGGATTGCTATTTTGATGAACAGGAAATAAACTGATATGTTTGATTTCTTGAGTAGCGTAATAGATCTCTAACAATGTCATTTCCTTTGCAGTCTTGTTAAGTTGATAACCTGTTTTCCCTTGCTGGGAGCTAATCAAGCCTGCATTTTTCAACAAGGCGATTACCTTTCGAATGTAACTAGCGTTAGTTCCAACGCTAGTTGCCAATGCCTGAGAACTCAGAGTTTCCTTACTCTCACTAATCATTGTTAAGATATGCAAAGCAACTGAAAATCTCGTATCCATATTAACTCCTTTTCCAACTTGTATCTAATACAGGAACAAGTATACCATAAATAAAAAGAAAAGCAAGACTTGTGCTTCACTGTTAAAAAACAAAAAGAGGACCCTACGGAATCCTCTTTTTAATTGATAAACATAAGTACTAAGCTTTCTTAGCTGCCTTGCTCCATTGGTACCAACCAACTAAACTGTTGATAAGGTAAATGAAGTGTTTTCCTTGAATTTGTAGGCTTTCTCCCCACCACAAGTAGATAGAGAAAACATTAGTAGCAGCCAAAAAAATCCATTGTTCACGGTAAACAGCTGTCATCAAGAGCTGACCGACACCATTTGTCGCATCGGTAATAGAATCACGGAACGGACGATTGGCGCCAACGGATTGGTAAATGAAACCAAAGGTTAACCACCAAAGCACACTAATTGATAAGTACTTGATCCATCCCACCTCATCCAATTTACAGGCAACAAATTCCTGCTGTTCTTTTTTGAACTGGGCTTGATAGATCAAAAAGTGTTAAAAATAAGACAGTAACCTCAGAATAGATACTGTCTTATCTCTTTTTTTACTTAAAGCCTTAATAGACTTGACAAATGGTAGAAAAGAGCCGTGAGTTCTTGCCAGAAGCTGAAGTTAATCCTTCAACCTGGAAAACCCGCAGAGGTGACTTTTTCTATACATCTCGATTTTTCTGGCAATAATCATTAACCGATAAATATGTCTGTGAATCACCCAGCGACTCCGCTATGTCCATAATCCGCGGTGGGAGTAATCCCACTCGCTGGACAAGTTCGTGATCGCTGAACAATTCCCGTGGACTGCCGGCGAAGCCAAACTCCCCGTGTTCCATAACATACACCGACTCAAACTCGGCAGCGACCCAATCCATGTCATGGGTGATGGTCACAACTTGGTGGCCCGAATCAGCCAACTGATGGAAAATTGCGGTCAACTTGCGCCGGCTTTCCCAATCAAGCGACATCATCGGCTCATCAAATAAATAAATCGCCGGATCCACTGCCAAAACTGTGGCAACGCTCAACAGCTTGCGTTCCGACAATGACAGGTCATATGGACTTTCAGCTGCTTTATCATCCAAGCCAACTCTTTTTAGAGCCGCTAAAGCCCGCCTCGTAATCGTGTCGTGGTCATCCATGACCTGCGCGACACTCCACTCCACCTCTCGTTGAACGGTCGGGTTGAAAAGCTGATCGTCAGGATTCTGAAAAGTAATCCCAACCTTCAGTAACTTTTCGACTGGTTTAAGATCATTAAAATTTTCTCCATCGATCTTAATCACACCGGTTTGTGGTGTCAGCAAGCCTGTCAACAATTTGAAGAGCGTTGATTTGCCGGCACCATTTTGGCCGACAATCGCCACCATCGGTTCGGCGAAGTGTTTGTCTTCAACATCCAAGCTAAAGGACCGTTCCGGATAAGTGAACGTCAGGTTGCTCAGTTCAATTGTGGACATAACGAACCTCCTTCAGATCAGCGTCATTCACCGGATACCGGCCATCAGCCAAGTGCCAATCCATTTTTTGAGCAAGTTGCTGGATTGTCGGGGCTGGAATCTGCCAGTCAGCTGCCAAATGATTAAACACCTCACCCGGCCTGCCCTGAGCTACCATTTGACCCTCGTGCAGCACCCACACAACGTCGGCGACTTCGCACAAATCGTCAATTTCACTGGTGACAATGAAGACAGTCGTCTCTTTGACTTGGGCCAGCCATTGGAAAAATTGCCGGCGACCAAGGGGATCCATCTGACTGGTCGGATCATCCATAATCAAAACAGCCGGATTAGCCACAATCGCCGTGGCAATTGCCAACCGCTGGATCTGACCACCGGAAAGGCTCTCGGGACGCAAATTCAGCTGTTCAATCAGCCCCATTTGCGTGGCAACTTCTTCAACCCGTTTTTGAATCAGTCCTTCAACCATTCCCTGATTAATCAAGTCGAAGGCGATTTCATCGGCAACCGTGTCTGCCAACCCGCTTAGTTGGCCAGCTGGATTTTGCAGTACAACTCCATTCATGGCATTATAAACGGGCCAATTGTCGGACACTCGCTGGCCAAACATGTGCCAGTCGCCCTCAATCTCAGCAGACACAATTTTGGGAATGACCCCTGCCAGCACACGGCACAAAGTCGATTTGCCGGAGTGGCTATTCCCGATAATCCCAACCACCTGGCCGGTATGAACCTCCGCGTTAATCTGACGCAGTTGTGGTTGCTCAGTACCCGGATAACGGGTGGTCAAATTTTCAATTACAAACCGTTTATCTTCTTCCATATCTTCCACCCAATCAATAAAATTGCCAATCCAGTCAGACCAATGTGCAGCGTCCGCGACAGGCGATACACGCGCTGGGAGGTTCTGACAGTCCGGTTGGGATTATCAAAACCTCTCAGTTGGAGAGAAATCGACCGCGCCATCGATTGATCCAAGGTCTTAATCACCAATGGAATTAGAACCGGCAAGACTGACTTTAATTTCTGAATCAACGTTTTTTGCGGATTGGTTCCGCGAACTTTTTGTGCCTGCTGGATTTTCCGCATATTGCGCATCATTTCCGGCAAAATATAACACACCGACATCAGAACGTAGACGGTTTTATAAGACAATCCGGACAGTTCCAAATAGGTCGCGTTTTCTGAAATACTCGTGGTCACCATAAAAAAGCCACTGGTCAAAATAATCACCAAAACTCGACAACCCAGAGTGGTGGCGTAAATCAGGCCTTCTTTGTAGAACGACACCCCAAGCACAGAAAACAGCACAGTTTGATTACGACTGTAAAATAACCCTTGGATGATCAGCATGGTGCAAATCAGAAACAGGCTGAATCCCAGCGCCTTAAAGATGGTAGAACTCAATTTGGAAAATAACAATAGCAGTGTTGCGACAAGAATTAATCCGACCTGAAGCAATAAATTCATACTGGCAAAGCTCAACAACGTCATGTCCAAGATGAACAAGAGCTTAGTAATCGGATCGATCACCTGGTACCACTTGAGCTTGACCCGTGGCGCTCCAGAAATCAATGTTTGATCAGTCATCATTTATCACCGCTAAAGAAGTGCACCATCCGCTTCGGTAGCTGACGATAGATGAAGAATGCCAGGTAGGCCACGCAGACTTTATCCAAAACATCCAAGACAAACTCATCGATAAATGAGGCCAACCACACTGGTGCATGATTGGCGACCATTACCGCAAACAATGAGTCACCCCAAGCGATACCGGTCTGACCACCCCAAAAGATGACGTTGAGTGGCGTTGAAATGGCAGCTGAAACGATGGCAATAATAATTGCAGAAACAAATACTCGTCACGCTGACGAGAACCACCCCTTGGCGTGCAAAACTCCGACAGCAATACCAATTCCGATGCTGGTTATCGCATACACGGTTGAAATTGGCGATAAGGTCAGCCCATAGATCACGTTGTTGATGAAACCACTGATGGCACCGGCAACTGGCCCAGCCAACATGCTGGCAAGAAAGGTTCCCAAAGACCCCAGCCAAACGGGCAACTTTAACCCCTCCGCCAAGGCTTTGGCAACATAGTTAATCCCCACGGCAGCGGGAATCAAAGTCATGGTGGCAGCACTTAACTTAAATTTCCACATACTGGTACGATGAATCGGTTCTGTTTTCATAATCTTCTCCTTTTGTTTTTAAAGAGCCGTGTCGGGAATGACTTTCGGACGTAACGCTCTATAGTATAGTCAACTGAACTCTTAGGTCTTATCACTTTACTAACCGTAGTCGACATAAGTTAATATAGTAAAAATACTATTTTCGAGTTCTTACTCATATCATACGCTTATTCTCGAAATTGTCAAGTCTTTTCTGAAAATTCTGCGAAAAAGTTCGGTAATTGAAAATGCCTAGCTTCTGCTAGACATCTTTTGTTTTTATAATGACTTTAATCGTTATTGCTTATACTTCTTTTTTTAACAAGACAACATCTAGTCTGTTACATAAATCTCGCCACGACTATAGAGGGCAGCTTTTCCTGAAAGGTAAATCCGATTTCCCTCCAAGCAACAAATAAGAACTCCACTTCGCTCAGAGGCTTGATAAGCTCTAAATTCTACTTGTCCTAACTTATTAGCCCATAAAGGAATGACATGACAATGACCTGACCCACAAACTGGATCCTCCTCAATGGATAATTTTGGAGCAAAACTTCGTGTAACAGTATCGTATTTTTCCCCTCTAGCAGTGATATTTAAAAGGAGTCCATCTAAAGCTTTAACTTTATCGAAATCTGGAGTCGCAGCAATGACATCATTTTCATGAGGGAGGATACAAACTAGGTCCCTTCCAAGCCACGCTTCAAGCGGACGCACTCCGATTGCTTCTTCCATCTCACTTGTGACTGGAACTTGCTGCATAGAATATACTGGGAAATTAAGCTCATAATACTCAGCTTTCCTAGTAACCACAAGTTCGCCACTTTGTGTTTCAAAGGTAAGATTTTCAGCTTCTTTTTCTTTAAATTGAAAGAGAACAAAGGCCGTTGCCAAAGTAGCATGACCACACAAATCGATTTCTCCACCCGGAGTAAACCAACGTAATTCATAGTAATCATCATTTTTAACCGTAAAAGCTGTCTCAGAGAGATTATTTTCTCTGGCGATATTCTGCAAGGTATTATCCGATAACCATTCATCCAAAAGACAAACAGCAGCCGGGTTGCCTTTAAAAACGGTATCTGTAAAAGCATCAACGATAAATTGTGGGAGGGTATATTGACTAATTGTCATGGACGACTCCTTAAATTGTTATCTTTATTATATCTGAAAATATGATAGAAAACAGACAAATAATAACTAAAAAAGTAACTTGAAAAAGTTACTTTTTGTACAAAGTTTTCTTTATTTCTTGATAAACCCTTCTTTTACCAAAAAGTCACGCGCCACTTGATTAGCTGACTTGCCTTCTACTCCGACTTGGTAGTTCATCTGACTCATCTGCTTCTCTGTGATTTTACCAGCTAACTTGTTTAGAATGCCTTCCAATTCTGGATGTTTCTTAAGAAGAGCTTCTTTCATAAGGGACGCCCCTTGATAAGGTGGGAAGAGTTGTTTGTCATCCTCTAGAACCACAAGGTCATAGCGAGCAAGCTCCGCATCCGTTGAGTAAGCATCTGTTATCTGGATCTCACCGGACTGGATAGCCTGATAACGAAGGGCTGGCTCCATGGTGGAGACTTGTAGATCAAGACCATAGACTTTCTGCAAGCCCTTGTTCCCATCCTGTCGGTCATTAAACTCTAGGGTGAAGCCTGCCTTAAGCTGCCCTTCCACCTTTTTCAAGTCAGAAATGGTCTTGAGTCCATACTCTTGAGCAATTTTCTTAGGCACTGCAACAGCATAGGTATTTTCATATGCCATAGGTTTGAGCAAGGCCAGATCGTCTTGTTTTTTAATACCATCTCGGGCAGCTTGATAGACTGCTTCTGGATCATGATTGACTTGTGGCGCCGGCTTGAGGAGACTTTCCGTCACGGTGCCTGTAAATTCTGGATAGATATCAATATCCCCTTTTTTCAGAGCTTCATAGAGGAAAGTGGTCTTGCCAAAATTTGGTTTAACAGTCACTGTCATGTCCGTGTTTTCTTCGATCAAGATCTTATACATATTAGCTAGAATTTCAGGTTCAGGCCCTAACTTCCCAGCAATGACCAGGTTTTCTTTTTCTGGTTTGGAGAGAAGACTCGGAACACAGGACGCTCCCAATACGAGGATCATGACTGCAAAGGCCGTAAAGATGGTCCGTAAGTTGGCCCTTTCCATCCATTTGAGCAGAAGGTTAAAGGTGATGGCTAAGAGTGCCGAAGATAGGGCACCAATTAAAATCAAACTGGCATTATTGCGGTCAATCCCTAAAAGGATAAAGGAACCAAGTCCTCCAGCCCCGATAAGTGCTGCCAAGGTTGCTGTCCCGATAATCATTACTGCAGCAGTTCTTACACCTGACATCACCACAGGCATGGCAAGAGGTATTTCAAACTTCTTGAGGCGCTCCCATTTGGTCATCCCAAAGGCAATCCCTGCTTCTTCTAAACTGGGGTCAATCCCACGCAATCCTGTAATAGTATTTTGAAGGATGGGGAAAATGGCATAGATAACGAGTGCCGTCAAAGCAGGCAACGTACCAATCCCCATAATAGGGATAAAGAGTCCCAAAAGAGCCATGGAAGGGATGGTTTGAAAGATCCCAGCAATCTGCAAGACCCAGTTACTCGCACGATCGCGCGTGCTAAGATAAATAGCCAAAGGAATTGAGATGAAAATAGCAATAATTAAGGTCAAAAGAGACAATTGTAAGTGTTGTCCGAGGGCTGTAAGCCAGTCGCTAAAACGCTCTTGAAATGTTGAAATTAAATTAGACATGAGGGCTACCTCCAAACAAGTTTGCTACAAAGTCTGTCGCAGGTGCTTGTAAAATTGTTTCAGGTTCTGCGACCTGACGAATTTCTCCATCTTGCAAAACTGCAATCCGGTCGGCTAATTTCAAGGCCTCGTCTGTATCGTGGGTAACGAAGATTGTCGTCATGCCGAATTCTTTATGCAAGTCTTTTATGAGACTCTGCAACTGCTTGCGAGAAATAGCATCCAAGGCTGAAAACGGTTCGTCCATCAATAGAATCTTTGGTTTCCCAATGATGGCACGCACAATCCCAATCCGTTGTTGCTCCCCACCAGATAACTCACTTGGCTTGCGCTTTGCATACTCTGCAGCAGGCAAACCAACCTTGTCCAAGAGTTCATCGGTTTTAGAGGCAATTTGTTCTTTAGTCCAGCCCTTCATTTCAGGAATGAGGGCAATATTTTCCGCAACTGTCAAATTAGGAAATAGGGCAATGGCTTGAAGCACATAACCGGTAGACAGACGTAA
Source organism: Streptococcus sp. HSISS3 (assembly GCF_000448605.1). Classification (NCBI taxonomy): domain Bacteria; kingdom Bacillati; phylum Bacillota; class Bacilli; order Lactobacillales; family Streptococcaceae; genus Streptococcus; species Streptococcus sp. HSISS3. The sequence continues at coordinate 896,310 of NZ_CM002130.1, read as the reverse complement.
CTCCCGTTCATCATAGTCCTTGATGCGTTTCCCATCCATATAGATATTGCCATCTGTCGGCTCCAAAAGACGGTTCACCATTTTGATCATGGTGGTCTTTCCAGATCCTGAAGGGCCTACGAGGACCATAAATTCACCATCTTCAATATGGAGATTGACATCTTTTAAAATGTTTTTATCTGTGTAGCGCAAGGCTACGTGTTTGTATTCAATCATAAATCATCCTCATTTTTCACGATCACTTTGCCAAAAGAATGGCTTCCTTCCAGATAAGCATGCGCTTCCTGGATTTGGTCAATCCGATAAACCTTTTCAGGCCGTACATCCACATGATACTGCTCGACAAAATCTACCAAAGCCTGAAGCTTGTCTAGAGACACATTGCCAGAAGCAAAGGTCGTCAAGTAGAGATTGCGAGATAACATCTCAATCGGATCAAAGTCTGGAACAGTCCACTGACCACCCAGAAGGCCACAAGAACAGATCATCCCGCCTTCTGCTGTCCGTGCAAAAGTATCGAGAATAGCACTGGGACCGACAAGATCCAAAACCTTATCGAACTGATCTTGCGTTTGCAAGACACCATCCTTCTCCAGAATTACCTGATCAAATCCGACCGCCTTCAATTGGTCTTCCTTAGCTAAATTTCGGCTAGTTCCCGCCAGGTGAACCTTAGGAAATTTGCCTTTTAGCAGTCTAGCAAAGGCAATTCCTACACCACTGGTTGCTCCGCGAACTAACACGCTGTCTTTCTCCTCAATCTTGAGGTTAAGAAAAGAGCCAAAAGCCGTGTAATAGGTCTCAGGAAGGGCAATCAAGCTTTCCAAATCAAGTTCTGTCTTGATAGGATAAATTTGCTCATTGGGGAGAAGAGTATACTCTGCATAGCCTCCATCAAAGGCACGTCCCATCTCCCCCATAATGGAAATGATTTGCTGACCAATCTTAAAATCCGGTCGTGTCGTTTCTTCCACAAGACCAACACACTCAATCCCTAACACACGAGGAAATTTTACAGATGGTGATTGTCCCTTGCGGGTAAAAATTTCACTGTGATTGATACCAAATCCTTGAATTTTCACCAAGGTCCAACCTGCCTTCAGGACTGGTTTTGGTCGTTCGACAACTTCCAATACCTCTGGTCCACCTGGAGTGCTCACAACAACTGCTTTCATAAGGTACTCCTCTTTTTCTACAGTTCATTTTCTTTAGCTTTTAGATTTGAGATAATCCGCTCTTGATAGGCCTCAAATTCTCGAATTTCTTGGTCAGAAAAACCTTGGTAGAAAATCTCTCCCAGTTCCTTGCTGACACGATTCCCAATTTCTTTTTGCGCCCAACCGAGGTTTGTCAAAGAAATATATTTTTTCTTTTATCCTGCGTACAAGGTTGAATCGTGACCAAACCTTGTTCTGCCAACTTCTTAACCATACTGGTCAATGTATTATTGGCTAGACCTGTCGCAAGAGCAATATCGGTCGCAGTAGCGCACCCCAATTCTTGCTTCCACAGAATCGTTAAAATTTTCCCCTGTTCACTTCGGTATTGGGCATCTGGTTCCTTGCTCAGCAACTTTTGAAACAGTCGCCCGTTCAACAAACGAATCTGTAAAGCTTGGTAGCCCCCAAACATCTTGTCCATTTTGTCTCCTTTTTCTTCTATATCGAACTTTCTAAATCTATTGTAAATCTACTCATTACATCTGTCAACTATTTCGATATGGAAATAATTATAAAAACAAAAAACTTTCCTAATTATCTAGGAAAGTTCTCGCTATAATCTATTGTTATCTTTAAATGAGCTTATTCAGCCTTGGTAATATCTTCACGCATTTCATCGACATTGAATTTAGCGAAGAGATACTGACGATCTTGAACTGGGAAACGTTGATCGAGTTGGTCAACTGGACCGACTTCAACAATACCATTATCAATAATGAAGTCCATAACGTGCCCACCGAAAGACAAATCATCCGAAATAAAGTGCAAATGATAGCCAGCTACACTAACTCCATGGAACATCTCAGGAGTCCAAATACCAACAATGGTACCTGAAATATTATCAGCTTCATACTCCGGCTGATGTGTTGCCACCTCTGCAAACTTAGTATCCGGGGCAGATTTAGGAATCATACGAACATGCATGTGCTTAAAGTGACCCTTAATTTTGATGGAACGGAAGAGATTAACCCCATCGTAGTAAGATTCAATACGTTCTTCAAGTTCCTTATCAGTCATTTCAAAGCGTTGTCGGAAGATAACTTCGGCTTGGTGTGGAACTACAGCTGCATAAGGTACTTTTTCATTAGCAGCAACCTCAACAACCTCAACCTTACCTTCTGACCCCTTGGCCTGATAAGCTTTACCATCAAGGACAATTAGCTCCCCATCAATGGAATCAAGGGTTCCAAGCCCCAAGTCCCCATGTTCTAAAAGTTCACCAACTGTTAACGTACCCCCGTAAAGCCCAGCCATTAAGGCTCCCAAGGTATTATATTGAAATAATTTTATGGCTTCAGACATGTGTACACCTTCTTCTTAATAAAATTCATCAGGCAAGATAGTTTCGCCGAGTTTAATATTGTCTTTGTAGTCTATTGGCACATCGATAAGGACAGGTCCATTATCAGAGTCTTGAAGTGCTTGTTGAAGTAATTGCGCAAAGGCTTCTTTGCTTGTCGCACGATAGCCCTTGGCACCAAAGCTCTCAGCATATTTTACAAAATCAACAGGACCAAAGTCAACCCCTGACGAGCGACCATACTTCATTTCTTCCTGAAATTCCACCATATTATAATGCCCATCATTCCAGATGATATGAACAATTGGCAGTTTCAAACGAACCGCTGTTTCCAACTCTTGTCCAGAGAAGAGGAAACCACCATCACCAGAAATTGAGATAACCTTTTCCTTTGGACGAACCAAGGCTGCAGAAATCGCCCAAGGAAGAGCAACACCCAAGGTTTGCATCCCGTTTGAGAATAGTAAATGACGAGGTTCATAAGATTTGAAATAACGTGCCATCCAAATATAGTGACTACCAACGTCAACTGTAACCGTCATGTCATCCTCAGTTTGATCTTGCAAGACTTCAATCAAATCAAGTGGATGGACCGTACCTTCTTCAGGCTGACGGTCAAATTTGACATCATCAACGACAGTATCTTTCAAACCTTTAAGATATTCAACTGAGCCTTCAGGTAATTGATATCCTTGGATTGCTGGCAAAAGCAAATCCAAAGTTGCTTCAACATTACCAATCAACTCACGTTCTGGTTGGAAATAAGTATCAACGTCAGCAGGTTCTACATCGATAACAATGATACGAGCTGAAATCTCAGCATTCCAGTTGCGTGCTTCATACTCGATTGGGTCATAACCGATTGCTATAATCAAGTCTGCTTTTTTAAGCAACATATCACCAGGTTGATTACGGAAAAGCCCAACACGGCCAAAGAAAGTGTCCTCTTCGAGGTCTCTAGAAACAATACCTGCTCCTTGGAAAGTTTCTACCACTGGCAATTTAACATGCTCCAAAATCTGACGAATAGACTGAGTTACTGCCTCTGATGAAGCACCATTCCCCAAAAGGAAAACAGGCAAAACCGCATTTTTAATGGCTTGTGCCAAATAATTAATATCAGAGACAGAAGCTGACCCCAGTTTTGGATCAGTCAATGGTTTAATAGCCTTGACACTGACTGGGGCGTCTGTAACGTCTTGAGGAATAGAAATGAAACTTGCACCAGACTTACCTGCTTTGGCATGACGATAAGCATTGGCTACAATCTCAGAAAGGGTATTAGCATCATGTACTTCGGCTGCATACTTCGTGATTGGCTCTAACATAGCAACGTTATTCATTGATTGATGGGCACGTTTCAAGAGGTCTGCACGCTTAACCTGACCACCAATAGCAAGAACAGGATCCCCTTCATCAGTTGCCGTAACCAAACCAGTCGCCAAGTTAGAAACACCGGGACCAGATGTCACCAAGACAACACCGGGTTTTCCGGTAATTCGACCAACTCCTTGAGCCATAAAAGCTGCATTTTGCTCATGACGAGCAACAATCAATTCCGGCCCCTTATCTTCAAGCGTATCAAAAACCCTATCAATTTTCGCTCCAGGTATCCCGAAAACATACTTAACATCGTGGTTAATCAAGCTATCAACCACTAAATCAGCACCATACAATTGCTTTCCTTCTGACATTAACCAAGTCCTTTTGGCTCATCAACTACAGAGCCTACTTTCCTTTCAAATATAAGTCATAAAGGGTCAAAGCCTGATCGATTTTTCACAAACTTTAATCACTTCACAATTCTGTTATCATTATAGCACAGTTTTTAAGCATTCTTGTGAAAAAAAGATTGTGAATTTTTGCACTTCTAAATCAAAATAAACACCTGAATGCTATCAGATGTTTATGTGTTTTTGACCTTAGAAAATTCACGATTCAGATAATTTTGCAAAGCCTCAAAAATATTCAAAAGTTGTAAATAATTGGACAAAGTGGAGCGTCCTGGAATATCATTCACATCCAAAGAAATACGCTCGACATCTTTTTCATACAAAATACGGAAAGAGACCACAGACTGATCCGAAAAATAATTGTCACCAGCTATGAGGTAACACTCATAGATAATACCGATAGGGTTAGAAACCTTCATCTCAATGCGAATAGCTCCAAACCCCAAGTCCTCCACCTGCTGAAAACGCTCCAAAATAGCCTGTCGCTGACTGGGAATAAAGTTTGTAATCTCCATAGCAACCTCCCAACGCTTCTTTTTGTCTATTATAGCCTAAAGATGGGAAAAAATCTTGTAATGGGTTTCCTATTAAGACTACAAGACCCATGAGAGTATTATTTAACTTCTTTATAGTCTCTAAAGTCAGATTTTATATTGTTATCGTCATCATGTTCATCTACCCAATCCTTTATATCAGTAAAAGAATGAATATCTTTCTTAATGCCGGCACCGTCTTTTACAGAAATTACAATTCCTTGATCACCATTCATTCCCAACCAATGTAGGATATCATTGGTTTGCTCTTCAGGGGAGAAATAGATTTGTGATTGTTTGTCGTATTCCCTATCTCTAAAAGACTCATATTTAGCTAACTTCTTTTTATAGGCCTTATATTTTCTATTATAATCTTCCTTAGCTTTTTGACTAGCTCTTTCATAAGAACGATATTTTTTCTGGTAGTCTTGTTGAGCCTTCTTATTAAGAATGTCACTAAACCTTGGAGTTTTAAGAGGAAAAATAGAATCAGGAAAAACATTAAATTCTGGAACTTTCTTTGGCTCGCTTGGTTTATTAGGTAGTCTGCTTTTCACTGGTTCAGTTGGACCGACCGGAAAATCTCCCTCCTTACCTTGACGGGTCAATACTTTAAATTTCTTTAAGGTATTACTGTTTGTTGTTGTCTGATTAACAGCCTCTTCGTAAATAGGCTTAACTTCAGAATTTTCATTAAATAGATTAATTTGATTCTCTTGTTTTGAAGTATCTACATTATCAATCTCTAGGATCACATTTAGATGAGCTGATAAATGGTTGTTTGTTTGAGCTGGAGACATTCTTAAAAGCTCATCCAAGTTTCCTTCTCTCTTTAAATATCCCCACATGTTGCTATCATTCACCTGATTACGAGCAGAACTCCTATCACCAAAATAAAGCATTTCATCCTTACTGTAAGAATAATCTGGTAGGTCTCTAGTTAAAAATTGATTGGTATCTAGATTATAAGCAAATTGCTTATCGCTTTGAGAAGTAGTCAAGAAAACATAATCATTACCATCAATCTCTCTTAAAGACACACTTAACTCCTCAATATCTTCAAAATTTTTGATTTTCTTCAAATCTGGGGTCAAATTAATAATTTTCTTTTCAAAATTTTTGTTAATATCATAAACTACCAAATGAGCTTGATGCAGACTACTCATGGTATCGTAATAGCGAACAAAATGATTTCTACCAATCAACTCAGTAGCTACATTATCTTCAGAATTATAATAAGTGGGTTCTTCATGACTAATGGCAACATATTGTTGACGACTACCAAAAATCTCATTGGAAGTTACCTTATCTGCTTTTAGGGCCGTCTGCAACTCTTCTACAGCTTTTTCATGAAATTTATGCTTTGTATATGCATTTCCTAAAAAGAAAAGCATGAGTATAGCCACAGTATAAATCCTTCCACACTTTGAGAAGGGAAATTTTAGAATCTTCTTAATCATAACTTTTTTACAAAAATAGCCAGAACATCACATTCTGACTATTACTCTTATTTCTCTTCTTCGTCCATAGAAAGCACAGACAAGAAGGCTTCTTGTGGGACTTCCACCGAACCGATGGCTTTCATACGTTTCTTACCGGCTTTTTGTTTTTCGAGGAGTTTACGTTTACGTGAAACGTCACCACCGTAACATTTCGCCAAAACGTTTTTACGAAGGGCCTTAATATCAGTACGAGCAATAATTTTTTGACCGATAGCCGCTTGAATAGGCACTTCGAATTGTTGACGTGGAATGATTTTCTTAAGTTTATCAACGATAAGTTTTCCACGCTCGTAGGCAAATTCCTTATGCACGATGAAGCTAAGGGCATCGACCTTGTCACCATTAAGGAGAATATCCATTTTCACCAATTGTGAGCGACGGTATTCTGACAATTCATAATCAAAGCTTGCATAACCACGTGTTGATGATTTCAATTTATCAAAGAAATCAAAGACGATTTCAGCAAGTGGAATCTGATAGATAACGTTCACACGATTATCATCGATATATTCCATGGTTTCAAAATCACCACGTTTACGTTGCGCCAATTCCATAACAGCACCAACATATTCTTGAGGAACCATGATTTGGGCTTTAACATAAGGTTCTTCAATGGCATCAATGCGTGTAGGATCTGGGAACTCAGAAGGGTTAGACACTTCAAGCATCTCACCGTCAGTAGTATTAACATGGTAAACTACCGATGGTGCTGTCATAATGAGATCGATGTTAAACTCACGTTCCAAACGCTCTTGGATAACATCCATGTGAAGAAGACCCAAGAAACCACAACGGAAACCAAAACCAAGGGCTTGAGACGTTTCAGGCTCAAACTGAAGACTGGCATCGTTCAACTGGAGCTTTTCAAGAGCTTCACGCAAGTCATTGTATTTATTAGACTCAATTGGATAAAGACCGGCGAAGACCATTGGATTCATTTGCTTATAGCCATGGAGTGGCTCTGCCGCTGGATTGTCCGCAAGTGTTACTGTATCACCGACACGGGTATCCGCAACAGTCTTGATTGAGGCTGCCACATAACCAACATCACCAGTCGCAAGGTAGTCACGGCCAACAGCTTTAGGTGTGAAGATACCCACCTCAGTAACATCAAAGGTCTTACCATTAGACATCATTTGAATCTTATCGCCAGGTTTCACCATTCCGTTAACCACACGCACTTGGAGGATAACCCCACGGTAAGCATCGTAAACAGAGTCAAAGATAAGGGCTTGAAGAGGCGCATCTACATCGCCTTGAGGCGCAGGAACCTTTTCTACGATTTGCTCAAGAATCTCCTCAATACCGATACCAGCTTTAGCTGATGCAAGCACTGCTTCAGAGGCATCTAGACCAATAACATCTTCAATTTCTGTACGGACACGTTCAGGATCTGCGGCTGGAAGGTCAATCTTATTAATAACCGGCAAAATTTCCAAGTCATTATCAAGTGCCAAGTAAACATTGGCGAGTGTCTGTGCTTCAATCCCTTGAGCAGCATCTACTACAAGGATAGCACCTTCACAGGCAGCAAGAGAACGAGACACCTCATAAGTAAAGTCCACGTGTCCTGGTGTGTCAATAAGGTGGAAAATATAGGTTTCTCCATCCTTAGCTGTATAGTTGAGCTCAATGGCATTAAGTTTGATAGTGATTCCTCGTTCGCGCTCAAGGTCCATACTATCAAGGAGTTGCGCCTGCATCTCACGACTAGACACTGTCTCAGTCTTTTCCAAGATACGGTCAGCAAGCGTTGATTTACCATGGTCAATATGGGCAATAATCGAGAAGTTACGAATCTTCACCTGTCGTTGTTTTAATTCTTCAATATTTGGCATTCTTATCTTTCCTAGTTCTTACTTGTGATTATAGATAAACTAATCGTTACCTTCTATTATACAAAAAAGACAGGCATTTGCCTATCTCTAATATCTGCTTTCTGATTACGGTTAAGTCATCCTACTTCTTAAAAGTATCGTTATAGTGCTTATTAATAATAGCCGAACGTTTGTTCTCTGTTGAACTGCTTGAAAATGGTGCTAAACCAAAAGCTAACACGACAATTCCCAATAGAATGAGGCTGAAAAATGGGTGCTCAGCAATATAGTGTAAAATGTCTGACATAGGAAGACTCCTTTAAGCGTAATTATTTAACCTTATATTATCAGAAATATTATGATTCTTCAAGAAAAAAAGAGAGCTTCCGCTCTCCCTCTTAATCTTAATGGAATTGCATACCACCATCAACGATGATTGTTTGTCCTGTAATGTAGTTTGAGTCAGGTCCAGCAAGGAAGCTTACTGCAGCTGCCACATCTTCAGGCTCAGAAAGACGTTTCAAAGTGATATCTTTTGCGAATGTTTGCATACCCCATTCGTCATCTTTACCAGCATTTTTACCAACTTCGTGGGCAATATCAAACATCATTGGAGTCTTAACGATACCTGGTGCGTAGGCATTGACAGTAATGCCTGAGTCAGCCAAATCACGCGCCAAAGTTTGTGTAATACCACGAACTGCAAATTTAGTACCACCATAGATAGTCAAGTTAGGGTTACCAACGACACCAGCTTGTGAAGTCGCATTGATGATTTTACCACCATGTCCAAGAGCTTTAAATTGTGCTTGGGCAGCTTGGGCACCCCAGATCACACCACCTACATTGATATTGAATGTACGATGGAATTGTTCTTCAGTGATTGTATCAAGTGGAGTTGTAGGTGCGACACCAGCATTATTGACAACAACGTTCAAATCGCCAAAGTGATCGACAACTTTTTGGAAGGCTGCTGCTACCTCAGCTTGTTTAGAGACATCTGCTACGACAGCAAAAGCCTTATCTGCAGACAATTCAGCTACCGCTTTATCAGCAGTTTCAGCATTGTAATCTAAAATTCCAACTTTAAATCCATCTTCAACTAAACGTTTTGCAATCGCAAAACCAATACCTTGACCTGCACCTGTAACAATAGCAACTTTAGACATATAAAATCCTCCTCTACCAATTGAAGCCCTACTTCATTGATCCAACAAAGCTTATCTCAATCGGAATACGCAAAGTTAGTCAAGTTCTGGCAAAGTCATTTTCATAGGCTTTGTCTTAACTTAAATAAGATTCTACGCTTTTATGAAAACGTTGTCAAGCAAATGTCATACTTTTCTGAAAATAGATAAGGGATGTCTGTTATTTTGTCCTATTATAAAACGAACTCAAAGCCTAGTGCTTCCATGTCATCCAAGCCACCAAGGTTGGTAACATTGCTATAACCTCTCTCATGAAGCACTGCTGCAGCAAAGTCAGCCCGAGGTCCCATTTTACAATAAAGGTAAATTGAATCGTCTTTTTTAGCTGGAATGTCAGCTGTGAAAAACTGCGTGTGAGGTATTAATAAAGCATCCTTAACATGTCCTTCTGCATACTCTTCCGGACTACGAACATCAATGAGCAATCCACCTTGAGCTATATCATTTTGAATCTGCTTTAAATCCATGTTATTCACCAAACCAAAGATCGATTTCTCGAGCCGCAGATTCTTCTGAATCAGATCCATGAACAATATTTTGTATACCATGTTCATCGGGTGCGGTCGCAAAGTCACCTCGAATTGTGCCAGGAGCAGCTTCACCAGGATTTGTCGCTCCCATCATATCACGCCATGATTTGATAACACCTGGCCCCGAAAGAATTCCAATAATTGCTGGCCCACTCATCATATAGTTTGTAATACTAGAGAAGAATGGCTTATCTACCAACTGAGCATAATGCTTTTTAAGGCGCTCTAGGTCAAGCGTTAGCATTTCCATACGTTCAATAGTAAAGCCACGACGCTCAATACGGTCAATGACTTGTCCAACGAGGTGACGTTTAACAGCATCTGGTTTAATGATAAATAATGTTTTTTGCATGATTTCAACTTTCATTATTTTCTTTTCATTTTACCACAGGATGCCAGTTTTTGCAGACTTGGGCCTTTTATAGTCTCTAACTATATGACAGGTAACAAATTAACTATTTTTCATTAGCGTGATTATGCTGCTAATTACAAAATCCCTTACCAATACAGTAAGGGATTTTGTTGTTTTCTATGCTTGAATAAAAGCTTGTAAATCTTTAAGAGCTCGCTCAGCAATTTTTTCATAACGCTCTTTCTTGTCACGAATACGTGGGCCTTCTAACTCTTTGATAATACCGAAGTTAACATTCATTGGTTGGAAATGTTTGCTTTCAGCATGTGTCACATAATAGGGAAGACTACCGATAGCTGTTGTCTGAGGGAAGATAACTTCATCTTCACCCTTAAAGAGACAGGCAGCATTGATTCCAGCAACCAATCCTGAGGCAGCTGATTCAACATAACCTTCAACACCAGTCATTTGTCCAGCAAAGAACAAGTTAGGGTTTGATTTTGATTGGAAGGTCTGTTTAAGCAAGTTTGGCGAATCCATGTAGGAATTGCGGTGCATAACCCCATATCGCACAAATTCAGCATTTTCAAGACCTGGAATCATTTGGAAAACACGCTTTTGCTCTCCCCATTTGAGGTGGGTTTGGAAACCAACGATATTATAGAGGCTACCAGCCGCATTGTCCTGACGAAGCTGAACAACCGCATAAGGTGTCTTGAAATCCCCATCACGTGGCCCCTTGTAATCCTCAGGATACTCCAAACCAACTGGCTTCATAGGGCCATAGAGCATTGTCTTAATACCACGTTTGGCCATGACTTCGATAGGCATACACCCTTCGAAATATTTTTCTTTTTCGAAAGAATTTAAGGGGGCTTCTTCAGCTGTTGTCAAGGCTTCATGGAAGGCCATAAATTCTTCCTTGGTCATTGGACAGTTTAGATAAGCAGCTTCACCCTTGTCGTAGCGTGACTTAAGGTAAACCTTGTTCATGTCGATAGTCGCTTTATCAACAATCGGTGCAGCGGCATCATAGAAATAGAACCCATCTCCACCATTGAGCTCATGAATTTTTTTAGCTAAAGCATCAGAAGTCAAAGGACCTGAAGCAATAACTGTAATGGCATCATCAGGAATTTCTGTGATTTCTTCACGGATAACTTCAATTAATGGATTGTTCTTAATTTCAGCTGTCACTGCTTCTGCATAACCTTCACGGTCCACAGCCATGGCACCACCAGCTGGCACACGGTGAGCTTCTCCATTACGCATAATGATAGAGTCCAAGCGACGCATTTCTTCTTTAAGAAGCCCTACAGCATTTGTCAAGCTATCTCCACGGAAAGAGTTAGAACAAACTAATTCTGCAAAATTTGTTGTCTTATGCTGAGGTGTTGCTTTGACCCCACGCATTTCATAAAGTTTTACCGGAATACCACGTTTGGCAATCTGATAAGCCGCCTCGGAGCCGGCCAAACCAGCTCCAATCACGTTAATATAATCTGCTTTTGATTGAGACATGACACTAATACCTCTTCGGGAACAAGATGAAATCCTGCCCCCACAAATCTTTCTTCATTTTTACTCTTAGTAGTATAGCAAAAAACTCCTCGTCTGGCGACTAGGAGTCATCTGTATTTATAGGGGTAAAATGATAGTCACTTTAGCACCACCTGTATTATCACAATTTGAAAGCGAAAGACTACCATGATGTAAGCGAACAATATCATTGGCAATAGTTAGACCAAGACCACTGTGATTGCGGCTCTGTCTACTTTTATCCTCTTGATAAAAGAGCTGAGTGGCCTTTTCAAGGGATTCAAGGGAAAATCCAGGGCCAGAGTCAAGGCAGATAAACGTAAATTCATCTTCTTCTACCCTAGCAGTTAAGAACAGCTGACTACCACTAGGCGTATGCTCTAACGCATTCGAAACGATATTCATAAAAGCTCGATTCAACAAGGACCTGTCCCAATGGCCTATGATTTCTTTCTTAATATCCTTCTTGTCAAATGTAACATTGATTTGTTTGGTTTGTGCTAGTGACAAGGATTGGTCATAAATGTCTTCAACAAAGTCCTTGACCGAAACTTCTCCAAGCGTCAAGGTTTTCTTAAAACTCGTTTTGTTGAGTTCGGACAACTCTTGAACATAAGAATCAACCTGTGCAATCCCTTTTTGAAAATGCTCTAACAAGTCCGTTTGCTCCTCATCTAAGGGCGTCATAGCTAAGAGTTCAGCATTGCCACGAGCAACTGTCAGCGGTGTCTTCAGGTCATGGGTTAAGGCTGAAATATGATTTTGCTTATCCTGCTCTGCCTTCCAATTTTCCATCAAAGAGTCACGAAGTGCAGCACGCATGTGGTCCAAACCACTTAAAACTTGATTAAACTCCTTAATGGTAGACCGGGAGGTTTGAAAATCCAAGTCTTGCTCTGCTATTTTCTCAGTTGCTCTCAGTATTGGTCTAAGCTGTTGACGTAATTTATTGGCATAGAAGAATGTTAAAACAACAAAGATGAGTAAAATGGACACCATCATTGAGCCAATCATCATAAGATCAGCATTGGGAAAATACTGGTTCATCCAAGCGTTACGATACCGAGGTGATAGTTGATAGTTGACAATGACTATGCCATCTGACCTTTCAAAAGACTGAAAATAGCCGTATATCCCACCGTGAGCATTCTTGAATTGGTAATTTAGTAAGGATTCTTCTTGCAAGTTAACTGGCATGTTAGACTTCTTAAGCTTGAAATCCCTAGTCAAAAAGACATAACTCGTGCCATCAGGTAAAATCTCGGGATTAAAGACCTTAGAAGTTTCAATATCACTTCTCACAGCAGATAAATCACTCTCAACTTGATTTGCTGGAATCACTACCCCAAAACGATAAGACAAGCTGAACAAAGACAAAATAAGTAGGCTACTGATTGCCGAGAGGACCGTCAAGCTGACAACATAAGATAACAATAGTGTTCTTAGAGAGTGTTCTCGTTTTTTAATTAGTGCCACTTGTAACCAATCCCCCAGACTGTTTCAATAGGATTTTGCCCAACTTCTTTTAGCTTTGCACGGATATTTTTAATATGTTCAGCCACTGCTGTTGGACTTCCTTTATCCTCATAGCCATACAAATGCGTGTAGATTTGTTCTTTTGAAAAGACTTGGCCCTTATTTTCAGCCAAAAATTGACAAATACCGTACTCCGACTTAGTCAAATCTAACAAGTGATTTTCAACATAAAGCTCCTGAGCCGACAAATCAAACTGAAAATCACCAAGTGAAAGCTTATGATGACGCTCACGATGTTCCCGTCTCAAGTGAGCAGCCACACGAGCCTGGAGTTCTTTAACCCCAAATGGTTTGCAAATATAATCATCTGCACCATAAGTCAAGCCTTGAACAATATCAGCCTCTTGCGTTCTGGCAGTAATAAAAAGTATGGGGCAATCCACCTGTTCCCGAATCTCATGACAGAACTGGAGACCGTCAACATCAGGCATCATGATATCCAGCAATATCAAGTCAAACCGTGGCAACGAGTTCTTATCCAAGTCCAAAACACTCGTAAGTCCTGTCACCTTATGGTTTTGAAGCTCTAAGGCCTTTACAACCAATTTCACAATATCTTCCTGATCATCAATAACAAGTATCTGAGCCATGACCTCTCCTTTCATACAAATTTACCCTTATCATATCATCTATAGAAGACAACTGACAAGGCGTAGAGTAGATAAATATGTGTTGGGTAAAAGACATAGAATAAATATTTTGACCCGTTCCCTCTTTGACCGTTATAACAAAGCATCAAAGGAGCTGCAAATAGTTCCATCCATTCAATATATTTAAACATTAAGTCGTGAATAGAAAGTCTACCCAATACAATCGCCATTAGTACCCAAACAAGACTAACACTCACAAAAGCAAGCACTTCTTTCTTAAGATTCTTATGACAAAGATACATAGCGATACCAGTCAAAAGCAACCACGTCCCTCCATCGCTGATAAATGTATGAACTGGTAGCACTGTAAAATTGAGTAAATTTAGTAGAAAACCTAACATAGGTTTGTTTGCGCTTAGCAGATAAAAAGGTGCCATTAACCATGGAAGCAATAAGGGGAAAAGTAAGGTTGGGATTCCTTTTAGATATTTCTTTTCTTGAATCCAAGCAATACCTTGAAGAGCAACGAGCAAAATAGCGAACGATGACAACATCATATTTTGTGGAAAGAAACCATCTGCCCTTACAAGAGGATGTAGAAAATTATAAAATCCAAACTGAATCAATCCCATCAAAATTGCTAAAGCATAAATCTTTAGGAAGTATTTTTTTCGATTGCGTGTATGAACGAAACCTTCAATCACAGTAAAAAGGAACAAGGGGGCCGCTAATCTCCCAATCATAGTAAACCAAATGGGTATTTTTCCTGTATACTCAAAAAAATAGTGAATATGGTCGAATACCATAGTAATGAGGGCTATATATTTGAGTTGGAAACCTGATAGACTTAAACATTTCATAGTAACTCTCCTTTCTTTCATCATTAGTATAAAAAACAAATTTAAGGAAAGTATAAGTTTTTTGGATAAAATACAAAAAACTATCCCAAGTCTTAACTTGAGATAGCTATGTCTTTATTTAACAACAGATTCTTTGTAATCACACTCTTCGTTACTACAGATGACTTGTTTGCCACCACCACGTACTTTCTTCTCGACGAGGTAATCGCCTGATTTAGGACAGTTACGTCCAACAGGAATATCCCATGACGTAAATTCACAGTCAGGATAGCGGTCACAACCGTAGAAGACACGATTACGTTTTGTCTTACGTTCGATGACCTGACCTTGACCACAGGTTGGACAAGTAACGCCAATTTCTTTAGTAATGGCCTTGGTGTTATGACAGTCTGGGAAATTACTACATGCGTAGAACTTACCGTAGCGACCAAGTTTGATGACCATTGGGTGACCACAGAGATCACAATCAAAACCAGCAGGCTCATCCTTGATTTGGATTTTTTCAATACCTTCTTCAGCTTTTTCCAATTCTTTTTGGAAAGGTTTGAAGAATTCATCAATGACCTTCTGCCATTGTTCCTTACCGATTTCGACTTTATCGAGTTTCCCTTCCATCTCGGCGGTGAATTTAACATCCACGATGTCTGGGAAGAATTCGACGATTAAGCTATTGACGATTTCACCAAGTTCAGTTGGTTCAAATCGTTTAGCCACCAATTTGACATAGTAGCGACGTTGGATAACATCAAGCGTTGGCGCATAAGTAGACGGACGACCAACGCCGTTTTCTTCTAGCGTCTTAATCAATGTCGCTTCAGAATAGCGTGCAGGAGGTTGGGTGAAGTGTTGTTCAGGCGTTGTCACAACCTTCTTAACCGTATCACCCTCAGCCATATCAGCAAGCATTTTGTTCTTATCAGAGTCGTTGTAAACGGCCATATAACCGTCAAACTTGATTTGGCTTCCATTTGCTGTGAAAATGACACCATTTTGAGACAAGGTCACCTTCATCGTATCAAATACTGCAGCTGTCATTTGACTGGCTACAAAACGATTCCAAATAAGGGTATAGAGCTTGAGTTGATCCTTATCCAAATACTTGGCAATGCTTTCTGGCGTTTGAAAAACATTTGAAGGACGAATAGCCTCATGGGCATCTTGAGCTGCTGAGCTATTTTTCACCTTGCTACCATGCTTAGAATACTTAGAACCAAAGCGTTCTGTAATAAATTCAGCAGCTTGGTTTTGAGCAACCGGACTGATACGTGTTGAGTCCGTACGCATATATGTAATCAACCCCTGAGCCCCTGAACCCAGATTAATCCCCTCGTACAACTGCTGAGCAACCATCATGGTCTTACGTGTACGGAAGTTAATCTTATTGGCAGCATCCTGTTGTAGTGATGACGTTGTATATGGCAATGGTGCATTACGACGGCGTTCTTTTTTCTCTACCTTATCAACATTAAAGTCATCACTCGTGATACGAGAAAGAACAGCTTGAACATCGTCATTATTGTTGAGCTTAAGCTTTTTACCATCCAAGCCATAGAAGCTAGCCTGAAACTTCTTAGCCCCCTTCTTAAAGGCACCATCAATAGTCCAGTATTCTTCTGGTTTAAAGGCCTTAATTTCATTCTCACGGTCAATAATAAGCTTAAGAGCTACCGATTGGACACGCCCTGCAGAAAGACCCTTCTTAACCTTCTTCCAAAGAAGTGGAGAGATTGAGTAACCCACAATACGGTCCAAGACACGACGAGCTTGCTGCGCATCTACCAAGTCCATGTCAATGGCACGTGGCTCTACGAAGGCATTTTTTACCGCATCCTTTGTGATTTCATTGAACACAACTCGATTCTTATCGTGATCATCCAGTCCAAGGATATGTGACAAATGCCATGAAATAGCTTCTCCTTCACGGTCCGGGTCACTTGCGAGAAAGACTTGCTTAGCTTTCTTAGCTTCTTTCTTTAATTCATTGATAAGTGGTCCCTTACCACGAATATTGATATATTGTGGTTCGTAATTGTTTTCAAAGTCAATGGACATACTTGATTTTTTCAAATCACGGATATGCCCAACAGAGGCTACAACTTTATAATTGCGCCCAAGGTACTTTTCAATGGTTTTTGCTTTGGCAGGAGACTCCACGATAACCAAATTTTTCTTTGGTGTCGCTCTTTTTTTAGTCGTCTTTTTTGCCGTTGATTTCTTTGTTGTTTTAGTTTTCGTTTTTGTTGTCGTTGCTGTCGCCATAGATTATTTCCTTATTTTGTTATAAACTGGCTGCGCCATTAATCTGTCTATATTTTAGTCACAAGACATTAAAAAGTGCAACACCTTGGACCGAGCAACTAACATAATACCGTCCTTTCCTTAAACTGTCAATAAAAAAATTTTTTCTCTATAGGAGAAGTTTGATTTTTAAGAAAACTCAGAAAGGATATCAAATCCCGTCGTAATACACTTTGCGCCCTCTTGAATGAGGTGATGACAGCCATCCGATTTTCCGTCTAAAATATTTCCTGGAATAGCAAAAACATCTCTTCCTTCCTCCATGGCACGCTCACAAGTAATCAAACTTCCCGATCGAAGCTTAGCCTCTACAACTAAAACCCCCTGACACAAGCCTGAAATAATACGATTTCGTTCTGGAAAATGATACTTGAGAGGTTGTTCACTCGGTGCATATTCTGAAAGCACGAGATGATTTTTACTCATATAATCCTGCAAAGCTTTATTTTCTTTAGGATAATAGACGTCTAGTCCAGTCCCAATAACTGCAATGGTGTTACCTTTATTTTTCAAAGCTTCCATATGGGCACAGGTATCAATGCCACGCGCCAAGCCACTAACGATAGTAAAATGATTACCGAGTTCATTAACAACCTTACGAACCGACTGTTTTCCTGTTTCAGAGCACTTCCTTGCCCCAACAATTGCTAACTTAGGTTTACTCAACAACTCAATATTTCCTTGATAAAAGAGGAGAACTGGTGGATTGTAGGTGTGCTTTAACTCAATCGGATACTCCTGGTCAAAAATAGATACTGTCGGATAACGCTGATACTGCTCTTTAAGTTGCTTAATATCTAAAGTCTTGTATTTTTCCATAAAAAGAACGGCATTTTTAGACTTTGAAACCACTGCCATATCTCGTAAACTTAATTTTCTATCTTGAGTCTTCTGATAGTCTAAAATATTAAGGATGTTTAAATTCGTCAATCCAGCGGCTTTTAGTTTAAAAAGTTCAAAGTTATTCATATAAATACCTCCATTTCTTTATTCGCAAGAGATAAAGAAAAAAGTTCCCTTTATGGAACTTTCCTTGATTATAAATCATTTTCAGACATAAAATAAGACGCTGCGCCTAGGAGGTTACTGTCGTTATGAAAATGACAAGCTTGAATCGAAATTGGATCAAAACCTAAATCAGACTTTTCATTAAATAACTCTTCATAAGCATTAACAATACCTGCTATCAAAGAATTTTGTCTGCTGATGCCTCCGCCGATAACGACTCTTTCTAAGTTCATGAAAGTCTGTAAATTCAGAATAAGCACCGCAATTTCATGACAATAGTCCTTAAATAGCGAATTGAGTTTTTCAAATTGACCTTCTTCTATAGCTGAGAAGACAGCTGGACCATCATCCTGATCTAAGCCAAGTAATTGACTGGCCTCATGGACAAAACCAACCGCAGAACCTTTATTATCGACAAGGCTGATCAGTGCCTGCTTAAACAAGGCCCACTTAAAAGGGAGAGCCGTTTGACTCTTACTTTGGGAACTTGGTCCTCTCAGAAATTTGGAAACCAAAAGAGGGGTTAACAGGGCTCCCTGAGAGACGAGCCCTAAGCCAACACCCGTACCTAAAACCAAGGCAGCACCACAATCAACTTCTTGTAGACTACCATATCTAGCTTCAGCCAGAGCAGCCGCATCAGCATCATTGATAACCTTTACAGGTAATTGAAAAGTTTTAGATAGACCTGTTCCAAGAGGAATAGCTGTTAAATAAGGGATAAGGCCCCCCTTGAAAACAAAGCCACGTTTACTATTAATTTCTCCCGGACACGCAATAGCAATCCCCGAAATTTCATCTTCATATGATGAAACAATATTTTCTAAAGTTCCCCAGAAATCATCTATGCTTGCTGGAGTTGGAACTTTAGATTGATTGGTAATATTGAAATTATCGTCAACTAAACCAAACTTGACAAAGGTTCCTCCGATATCAATAGCTACAATCACTCTGCTCACCTACTTTTTAAGCATTGACTTTATGGGTTCAAAGCTTCTTCTATGAATTGGCGTGATACCAAGTTTATCCAAACCAGATAAATGCTCTTTAGTTCCATAGCCTGCATTTTTGGTAAATGCATAGCCAGGATACTCTTGATCATAATCAGCCATCATCTCATCACGGGTTACCTTTGCTACGATTGATGCTGCAGCAATAGATAAGGAATTAGCATCCCCCTTAATAATTGATGTTTGTCCTATAGGTAAATCTAAAGTCATAGCATCAATTAACAACTGTTCTGGTTGAGGACTGAGGTTTTCAATAGCTTCAATCATAGCAAGTTTAGTTGCCTCATAAATATTGACATCGTCAATGACATGATTGTCCTTAACACCAATACCGACAGCCACTGCTTGTTTCATTACCTGCTTATAGATGGCTTTATGTTTTGATTTTGGGATTTTTTTACTGTCATTGAGGCCTTTGATTTTGCAAAGCTTTGGCAAGATAACAGCTGCGGCAACCACTGGTCCAGCCAGGGGGCCTCGTCCAACTTCATCAACACCTGCAATGAGTTCAACTCCCTGGGCATAGAGCAATTTTTCGTAATTAAGCATCGTTTCCAAACGCTCATCCTCCGCAATCTCCGCCAGGATGGCCTTACGGCGTTGCTTAATAGCGGTCTGTACCCCAGTACGGCTATCTTCCTCAAATGTCGCCCAACGATGGTCGTCTAGGTCTGTCAAAGTTGCTAATTGTTCCTTGACTTCTTTAATTGTCGCCATCAGTATCAACCCCAACAATATCAAGTGTGTAACGGCCTAGTTTTCCATCACGAACATCTTTGACAAAA
The DNA here is from genome assembly GCF_000448605.1 of Streptococcus sp. HSISS3. Taxonomy (NCBI): domain Bacteria; kingdom Bacillati; phylum Bacillota; class Bacilli; order Lactobacillales; family Streptococcaceae; genus Streptococcus; species Streptococcus sp. HSISS3. Next base: position 876,489 of record NZ_CM002130.1, on the reverse strand, counting down.
AGACTGTAAAAACGGTCATAATCTTCACGAAAGCCTAGTTTTTGGGTCATTTCCATAATGATTTCTGGAGCCTCTTCTTCAAGGTCAATCCCTTTAAAACGTTCCTCGAGACGTTCTGGATAGTAGGTTTTAAAGTAGTTGAGTCCAAAAATAGTAACTTCATCCATTGGTAACAGCTGGTCTTTGATAGCACCCGTCAAAGCAAGTTTCAAGCCAACCAATTCATCCTCAAACTTAGGCCACAAGATACCCGGAGTATCAAGAATTTCCAAGTCCTTATTTGACTTCAACCATTGTTGGCCTTTTGTAACACCAGGTTTATTTCCCACAACAGCAATTTTTTACCAGCGAGGCGGTTCATCAAGGTTGATTTCCCTGCATTTGGAATACCAATAATCATGGTTCTCAAGTTCTCTTTCTGAATTCCACGTTCACGCAAGCGTTGAATTTTCTCAGACATAAGAATCTTAGCAGCATCTGTCACCAATTTAACCGTAGACTGCTCCTTGGAATTAATAGCCAGAGTTTTAATGCCTTGTTTCTCAAAGTAAGTACGCCACTCTTTGGTCCGATTGCTGTCAGCAAGATCCGATTTATTGAGAATTAAAAGCTTAGGCTTGTCGCCAACAATCTTAGTCAACATAGGGTTTTGACTTGAAAGTGGTAAACGTGCATCCACTAAAATGGTGACAAAATCAACATGCTTTATATTTTCCTGGACCTGTCGGCGAGCCTTGGACATGTGCCCAGGGAACCATTGAATAGTTGCCATTTGTTTTTCTCCTCTTTAATAGCCTTAGTAAAATATCATATAAATTCTTTTAAAAAAAGCCAAAATCTTGGCTTTACTTTACTTATATTATAACAGATTTAGGTTGAGATGCCCAATTGTTGTCACTTGGTTAGGCCTCAATAGGCATGAAGTTACCGACAATTTTACCGATAATTCGAGGGTCTTCATCATAAGGAGCAAACTTGTCACCATAGCGTTTATTAAGAGAAACTAAACGCAGGCCCTCTTCCTCACGATAAACCTTTTTGATATAGGTTTGACCATCCCAATCCACAGCATAAACAGCACCATCATAATCAAAACCAGTTTGTTTGATCAACACTACTTCTCCATTTAAGTAAGTGGGTTCCATAGAATCTCCAAAAACCCAAGAAGCAAAATCATGGTCTAATTCTTCATCATAGAAAACTTCATCATAATTGCCATCACCAAAATAAGTATATCCTGTTCCGGCTGATAAACGCTCGAAAACTTTATAAGAGTATAACGGAATAACAGGTGCTTTCTGCTTTTCTGCTTCTTGTTCTTCTAAAAGAGCCTTAGTGAGTCGCAAAGCTTCTTTACGATTTTCGTCATTGAGTTCCAAGTAAACTTCCACTATCTCGTGTTCAGACAGAAAATATGTCTCAGCCACGCCAAAAAGTTGGGACAATACTGTAAGATTCTTTTGATTTGGCTTTGTCTTACCATTTTCCCAATTAAAATAAGAGGAGCGTGAAATTCCCAGATGCTTAGCCACTGATGCTTGGCTCATTCCTTGCGCTTCTCGAATTTCCTTTAGTTTTTGTCCTGAAAACATAGCCACCTCCGTAAGTTAATAAACTAACATAAGTTTACCAAAAAAAGTAGTTGATTTCAAGTGAAATCAACTACTTTTACATTTCTCTTTTGTATTATTCTTTGACCAAAAATCCTATATTGTCAAGTACCTCTTCAATGTAATCTAAATCTTGTTGACTATCAGCTTCAACAAGGTGATAGTGAACACCATTGGTTAATTCAGATAGTGGACGAAAATCACTTGACGCTGCTTGTTCTAAAAAATGTCTAACATCTCGACGACAAGTCAACTTCAACAAGGTTTGAATTTCACCATAGACTGGATGATCAATCATGATATTTTGAATACGCCCCCCATTATCGACAATAGCTAGAAGCTCTTCTTCCATGTCATTCACCGTATGATTCACTTTAAAGAGTCGATGCTCATAAGAATTATCATCACTGTTTTTATAAATATAACCCCTGTTAGTTGAAATAATTTGAGCACCATCTGCTCGCAAAAGTGCAATATCTTGGACAATGATTTGACGGGTAACACCAAAATGTTCCGCCAAACTCTGCCCATTTATCGCTTCTTTAGACTGCTTTAACAGTGCCAATAATTCTTGCTTGCGATTTAAAGTCATAGACTAAACAACTCCTCTTACAACTATCGAATTTTTCGAATACTTTTGAAAATCGTTAATGCTATAACATAGTCTATCATACTATGGACAATAGTACCAAATCCAACTAAAACAAACAGAACATAAAATAGTTTTTGGAAGTCCTCTCCCGTTACTGAATAAAAAATCACACAAGCAATTACTTCAGCTACAGCATGAATAACACCTAAAACAAAGTTAAAAATTAGTGATGATTTATGGTTTTCTATTGTTTGAGGGAATTTTTTCAAATAAAAAGCTCCTAACAAACCAAAGACGATATGCGAGAATGCCCTAAAAACAATGACAATCGGATAGCCGGCCATAAGGAATCCTAAACTAGACGCTAAGATAACAAAAGCTGCTACCCAGGGCGATATAAACATAGCTAGAAATATTGGAACGTGACTCCCCAAGGTATAAGAAGCCGGTGGAATGATTAATTTAATTGGCATAATACTCGGGATAAGGATAGCAATCGCAGTTAACAAAGCTGCAAAGGTCATTTCTTGAATTCTCTTTTTCGGTTTCATAATCTACTCCTTTTTATTGTATATACACTAGTATATTACAATGTATATCCCTAGAAGTCAATATGCCATAAAAAAACTAGAGCCATAAGCCCTAGTCCTTTCTTATTTACGTTTTTTCTTAGCCTTCTTCATCTTGTTAGCTTGACGTTTCATAGCATGTTTCATAGCAAATGAACCGACCTTACCTTTAAGACCACCACCAAGCATTTGGCTAAGGTCCATGTTCCCAAGATCCGGCATACCTGCGCCACCCATCATGCCTTCAAGGGCAGACATATCCATATTACCCATATCAGGCATATTTGGCATGTTTTTTGGCATATTATTTGGGTTAAGACCCATTTGACGCATCATTTGCTCCATATCACCAGACATAACACCTTGCATCATTTGTTTGGCTTGGTTGAAGTCTTTAATAAACTTGTTTACTTCGATGAAGGTATTTCCCGAACCATTGGCAATACGGCGACGACGACTCGGTGTCAAGAGATCAGGATTTTCACGCTCTTCTGGTGTCATTGATGATACAATGGCACGCTTGCGTGCAATCTGTTTCTCGTCTACTTTAACATTAGCCAAGGCTGGATTGTTAGCCATACCTGGCAACATCTTAAGCAAATCCTCCATAGGACCCATATTTTGCACTTGGTCTAATTGGTCGATGAAGTCATTGAAGTCAAAGGTGTTTTCACGCATCTTCTCAGCCAACTCAAGAGATTTTTTCTCGTCGTACTCTTGAGAAGCTTTTTCAATAAGGGTAAGAAGGTCTCCCATACCTAAGATACGGCTTGACATGCGTTCTGGGTGGAAAGTCTCAATATCCGTAATTTTCTCACCAGTACCTGTGAATTTAATTGGCTTACCAGTAATCTCACGAATAGAAAGAGCCGCACCACCACGTGTGTCACCGTCAATTTTAGTAAGAACGACACCTGTGATATCCAGTTGTTCATTGAACTCCTTGGCAACATTAGCAGCTTCCTGACCAATCATGCTATCAACAACCAAGAGAATTTCGTTTGGATGGGCGAAATCCTTGATATCACGCAACTCTTGCATGAGGGTTTCGTCAATCTGCAAACGACCCGCCGTATCAATCAAGACATAGTCATTTTTATTGGCACGCGCTTGTTCCAAACCATTTTTGACAATCTCAACCGCTGGTGTCTCTGTTCCCATATCAAAAACAGGAACATTAATTTGTTGGCCCAAGGTCTTCAACTGGTCAATGGCTGCTGGACGATAGATATCCGCCGCAATCATCATTGGGCGAGCTTCTTGTTCTTTAATCAGCTTATTAGCTAATTTACCAGCAAAGGTTGTTTTACCAGCCCCTTGGAGACCAACCATCATTATGATAGTTGGAATCTTTGGAGATTTCTCAATTTCAGATGTTTCAGACCCAAGAATCTCTGTTAATTCTTCATTAACAATCTTGATGATTTGTTGTGAAGCATCAAGAGTATCAATGATTTCGTGACCTACGGCACGTTCACGAACACGTTTGATAAATGTCTTAACAACCGGTAGGGCAACGTCTGCTTCAAGGAGTGCCAAACGAATCTCTTTAGTGACTTCTTGAACTTCTTTCTCTGAAAGTTTTCCTTTACGTCTTAGATTTTTGAAAACGCCTTGCAAGCGTTCCGTTAAGCTTTCAAAAGCCATATATTATTTCCTCTCTTACTTTCTGCTTGAATCTAATCTCTATTATCAATGCTACTTAGAATTTCAATTTGTTCCTGAAGATAGCTATCATCTGGGTATTTTTCGATGATATCATCAAAAATTTGGCTACGGACGATGTAATCTGAATACATATGTAATTTCATCTCGTAAGCTTCCAAAATCTTCTCAGTACGTTTGATGTTATCATACACCGCCTGACGACTGACGCCAAATTCTTCAGCAATTTCTGCCAAACTATAATCATCCGCATAATAAAGCTCAATATAGTTCATCTGCTTATCTGTTAACAAGGCAGCATAGAACTCAAAAAGAGCATTCATGCGATTGGTTTTTTCAATTTCCATAAGCTCCATTTTACCATAAAATCATGGTGTTAGCACGATTCTTGTGCAGAAAAAAGCAGTGACTTCTAATTGTTCTCCAAATAAAACTCAAAACGATCACCGACATAGTAGCTACGTACATATTCGAAAGCCTGTCCATCTTGAAGAAAGGAAATTTGCGTCAGACTTAAGAGGGCATCACCAGTCTTAACCTTGAGGTGCTTGGCTAGACTACTATTGGCCAAACTAGCCGAAATGGTTTGTTGGCTCTTCCCTATTTCATAACCATTATCGGTTAAGGTCTTGAAGAAATGTTCTGTAATTTCAGATTCTTCAAAGCCACGGATAATCTTTTCAGGGATACTAGCAATCTCATATGCAACTGGGATGTCATCGGCAAAGCGAACACGCTCCATCCTAATCACATAAGACTGTGGTAAGACACCTAAATTCTTGATTTCAAACTCATTGGGATGTAGACGTTTATAAGAAATAAGCTGACTAGACGGCTTCTTGCCTTGCGCTTTGACGATTTCCGTAAAACTCGTGGTTCCACGCATCTTCTCCTTAACACGACTACTGGCAACGAAGGTCCCACTACCTGGTTTACGCTCCAAAATTCCCTCGTCAACTAACAGTGTTATGGCCTGCCGTACAGTCATGCGACTGACATCAAAAGTTTCGCAAAGATCTCGCTCACTAGGAAGACGTTGCCCAATTTTCCAAGTACCTTCATCAATATCTTTTTTATTTTATCATGTATGCGAATATACGCTGGTAACATCTAATACCCCCCTTGTTATCCCTATTTTACAAAAAAGAGTCAGAATTGTAAAGGTGATTAAATGACTTGTAGCTTCTCGTATAAATCTAGGTGCTAAGTCCTTAAATTTGTGATACAATGAAAGCATAAGAGTCCTTATGTGACGTAAAAAGAAAGGGTAATAATGACTGACATTTCTACATTGAATGATGTGCAGAAAATCATTGTTCTAGACTATGGTAGCCAATACAATCAGCTTATTGCACGTCGTATTCGTGAATTCGGCGTTTTCTCTGAGTTGAAGAGCCATAAGATTTCTGCTGAAGAAGTGCGAGAGATTAATCCAATCGGTATCGTACTTTCTGGTGGTCCAAACTCTGTATATGCTGATGACGCTTTTAGCATTGATCCTGAGATTTTTGAACTCGGTATTCCAATCCTCGGTATTTGTTACGGAATGCAACTGTTGACTCACAAACTTGGTGGTAAAGTACTTCCTGCTGGTGAAGCTGGTAACCGTGAATATGGTCAATCAACACTTCGACTTCGTGCTGACTCTAAACTCTTTGCTGGTACTCCTGAAGAGCAGGTCGTCCTTATGAGCCACGGTGATGCTGTTACAGAGATTCCGGAAGGGTTCCATCTAGTCGGTGACTCAGTGGATTGCCCATTTGCAGCAATGGAAAATACGGAGAAAAACTTCTACGGTATCCAATTCCACCCAGAAGTTCGTCACTCTGTATATGGTAATGATATCTTGAAAAACTTTGCTTTTGGTATCTGTGGTGCCAAAGGTGACTGGTCAATGGCTAACTTCGTAGATATGCAAATAGCACAAATCCGTGAAACAGTTGGTGACCGTAAAGTCCTTCTTGGACTCTCAGGTGGGGTTGACTCATCTGTTGTTGGTGTCCTTTTGCAAAAAGCTATCGGAGATCAATTGACATGTATCTTCGTTGACCACGGTCTTCTCCGTAAAGGTGAAGGTGACCAAGTTATGGAGATGCTCGGAGGTAAATTTGGCCTTAACATTATCCGTGTTGATGCTTCTAAACGCTTCCTAGACCTCTTGGCTGGTGTTGATGATCCTGAGAAAAACGTAAAATCATCGGTAACGAGTTTGTCTATGTCTTTGATGACGAAGCAAGTAAGCTTAAAGGCGTTGACTTCCTAGCTCAAGGAACACTTTATACTGATATTATTGAATCAGGTACTGAGACAGCTCAAACAATCAAATCTCACCACAACGTCGGTGGTCTTCCAGAAGACATGCAGTTTGAATTGATTGAACCGCTTAATACCCTCTTTAAAGATGAAGTACGTGCCCTTGGTACTGAAATGGGAATGCCTGACGAAGTCGTTTGGCGCCAACCATTCCCAGGACCTGGACTTGCCATCCGTGTTATGGGTGAAATCACTGAAGAGAAACTTGAAACTGTTCGTGAGTCTGATGCTATCCTTCGTGAAGAAATTGCCAAAGCTGGTCTTGACCGTGATGTATGGCAATACTTCACAGTTAACACAGGTGTTCGTTCTGTCGGGGTTATGGGTGATGGCCGTACTTACGACTACACTATCGCTATCCGTGCCATCACTTCAATTGACGGTATGACAGCTGACTTTGCGAAACTTCCGTGGGAAGTTCTCCAAAAGATTTCTGTTCGAATCGTTAACGAAGTTGACCACGTTAACCGTATCGTCTACGATATTACAAGTAAACCACCTGCAACTGTTGAGTGGGAATAAAAGGCTCTTTGTCAACTGTAGTGGGTGACGAAAAGCTAACATCTAGAGAGAACCTGATAGGTTTTCTCTTTTTGTATGTTCAGAGTGATGAAAACACGCTTCCTAAAGTTAATAAAGTTTCTAAAACCGAAGCCCAGACGTTTAATATCTTTGATAAGCTTATTGGTGCCCTCCAATTTTGCATTTGAGTAATGTGTTTCTAGCGCATTTTTGATGTATGGTTTGTGTCTAAGGAAGGTCCTAAAGACAGTTTTGAAGTAATGATTAACCTTGCTTATATTCTCCTCTATGAGCTCAAAAAACTCATCT
>NZ_CM002130.1:851832-867132 GCF_000448605.1 Streptococcus sp. HSISS3 | reverse complement strand
AGTTTTTTCTCAACGATTGATGTCTTAGCTACCGTGACTCTCCTACAACTTTTACACTGGAAACGACGCTTTTTAAGACGTAATAGTGTAGGTGTTCCAGCTTGTTCAAGGAGAGGAATTTTTAGAAGGCTTTTGAAAGTCATATTTGATCATCTTTCCTTGGCAGTGAGGACATGATGGTGCAGGATAATCAAGTGTTGCTTGAACCTCGATGTAGGTATCTTTTTCAAAAACAAGAGAAATAATGATATTTGGGTCTTTAATTCCGATTAATTCTGTGGTATTCTTAATAAGTCTCATAAGTTCTTCCTAATGATGGTTTGGTTGCTTTTCATTATAGTTCTTATGGGACTTTTTGTCTGCATTCAAAAAGCTCTATAATCTCTATAGTGATTTTACCCACTACAGAAATTATAGAGCCGAATAAAACTAAACACACTTCAAAAGCGCTGAACTAATCCGTTCAACGCTTTTTTTGTTATATATCCAAATGACGCTATTGGCAAACAAAAATTCCATCGACACAAATAAATCGGTGGAATTTTATTCTGATAAGCTTCTTTCAAAAGTGATTTAGTCTGTTTAAACTGCTCTACTCTTCAAGTAATCGTGATAACACTATAAGAGAGATATTATCACTTAGTGAAATCCAGTACTTTACGTCCTTGGATTTGTCCTTTTTCCATTTGATCAAAGACTTCTACCGCTGTATCAACAGGAACGGTTTCAACAACCGGTACTACCAAACCTTGTGCACCGAAGTCAAAGGCTTCTTCCAAGTCTTTACGTGTACCTACAAGAGATCCAACAACACGGATACCATCTAGAACTGTTTTGACAATTGAGAGCTCCATATATTCAGATGGTAGACCAACCGCAACGACTGTCCCACCGGCACGTACACTATCGACAGCCTGGTTGAAAGCAACTTTAGAAACTGCTGTTACAACTGCACTGTGAGTACCACCAGTTTTTTCTTGGATATAGCCTGCCACATCTTTAACTTCCTTACCATTTACAACTAAATCAGCACCAGACTCTTTAGCCAAATCAAGTTTATCTTGGTTGATATCAACAGCTACTACTCGTGCATTAAACACTTTCTTAGCGTATTGAATAGCCAAGTTACCTAGCCCTCCAGCACCGTAGATTGCAACCCATTGACCAGGTTCAACTTTAGCCTCTTTAATCGCTTTATAGGTTGTAACTCCCGCACAAGTAATAGATGAAGCTTGAGCTGGGTTAAGTCCTTCTGGAACTTTCACAGCGTAGTCAGCTGTAACCAAGGCATAGTCACTCATACCACCATCCACATTATAACCTGCATTTTTTACAGAACGACAGAGAGTTTCACGACCAGTTGTACAATATTCACAATGGCCACATCCTTCAAAGAACCAAGCAATTGACACACGGTCACCTTTTTTAAGTGTTTCAACACCTTCACCCACTTCTTCGACAATACCAATTCCTTCATGCCCCAAGATGCGACCTGGAACCTTACCAAAATCTCCATGAGCTACGTGAAGGTCCGTATGACAGACACCACAATATTCCACTTTAACCAAAGCTTGACCATGTCCCACTACCGCTGGTTTGTCATGATTAACAACTTCTACTCCTGTACCTTCATTATTAACAACAACTGCTCTCATTTTAGTTACCTCCATATAAGAACTTTAACACTTTCGTTGTAGCACTTGCACAACAAATGTCAACGCTTATAATATTTTTTCTCTACCATTTAGAAATTTTCGTGAAAGCCCTTTGTACCAATCAATCATTTCCAAGATACTTGTATTTTCTTACAAGTGTCCTAGAATCCAGAAGACTGACCTCAAAATGGAAATAATGGCTGCGTCCATCCCTAGCATTCTCTTTATTCAATAAAAAATAGTTCTTCTGACTGATTGCCATTTCTCTTAAAATGTCATCCGTCAAGAAGGTCAGAGGTATATCCATAGCAGAATAGCGATAAAAATCTTCTTCAAATTTTAAATAGCTATCAGAAAAATAGTCAATCTGAAGCTTATCGTCATAAATTTTTCTCTTCTTCATTTATGGCTTCAACTCCCAAGCTAATTTCTAGTATATCCTTAATGTAAATCCGTATATGCTGCTTGTCAGATTTTACCGTAACTTGATTAAGATTCAATTCAACCACATAGCCACTATATCTACAGCATCTATTTTTATCCTTTATCTGAAAATTTCCCAATAATTGTCCCGTATAAAGCTGGTTTAATAGGGTAAATTTCTCCAAATCCTCCAAATGACTCGTAAAATCTTCTTTAGTCTTATCTTCATATAAGGAACTTGTGTGTTCTGACAAGAAAAAGCCCATCCACTTCATCATTCCCCTATCTTGATGCTCCCTAGCTGATTGAAAGGGAAGGTAACTACGGTCTATCATTTTAAGCCATCCAATCCTCCAGCAGAGTGTCCACCAATAAGCCTACTACGAGCAAGGCTCCTAGAGGCCTCTTGTAAAGCATTAGCCTTTTGAAGAGTAGTAAAGCCAAATTCCTGGCGAATACTATCTATAGCTGCTTGAAGCCTTTCTTCTTTATCAATGTCATCTGGATTATCAAATAAAGAAAGAATTTGAAGCCCTTCATCTACAAAATTTGCATAAGAGACACTCACACTTCGAACAGCCCCTCCTTGATATTTCTTCCTAAAGAGTGAAATGACATGTCCTATTAATATCCTTGTGTTATTAGCAGGTTCAATCTTCATCTGTGCTTGTAGCGAACGCTTGCCCTCTAACTTTGAAAATCCAATGCTAATGGAAACTTGACAAGCTTTCTTATGGGCTCGTCTTAATCTAATGGCTACCTGTTCTGCCATCTCTCTTAGAATCAATTCTATATCAGCTTGACGCTCATAGTCTCGTGGTAAGATTTGAGAATTTCCTAAGCCATGTGACTTTGGTTTATAAGGTTTATGAACATTACTCTCATCAATACCGTTAGCATGAAAAAAGAGGTCCAGTCCAGCAACACCTAATTCCTTTTTAAGGATATCAGGATTGCTATTCGCAAGTTCTCGAATAGAGAAAATTCCCAACTTGTTTAGCCGCTTCTCCATCCGCTTACCAATCCCCCAGAAATCGGTCATATGGGGAATATTCCAAACCTTAGTCTCGACATCTTCATAGGACCAGTTGGCTCTCATAGTAGCCGTATGTTTGGCTTCATTATCAAGAGCTAACTTGGCCAATAAGGGGTTGCTGTTAGACATCCCAACTGTTGAGTAAATACCTGTCTCCCTCCAAATATCTCTTTGAATACGCCCTGAAATCATATCTAACTTATCTTTTCTAGTAACAGTCCTATCGGGAATAAAATAATTCAGTGACGATGTGAGATCAATGAAACCCTCATCAATCGAGTAGGGAAGAATATCTTCAACACTAGCATAATTCTGGAAAATATGTTGAATCTGAATATTCTTCTTGATATAAAGGTCCATTCTAGGAGGGACGATAAAGGTAATCTTGGCCCAAGATTCGATATAATCTACAAAATCCCTATCCGTTGGCAGTCCTTGTTTTTTGGCATTATAATAATGAAACTTACGAGAATGAATGTCAAAAGGTAAGTCATAAGAACGACTAACATTTGACTTACCAAAAACTTTTTTAAATATGGGTGAAGAAGCTAGTATCAAACCATTCGCATTTTCAGCCCTACTCATCACACATAGAGAAGTTTTAAGAGGATGCAGGCCACGTTCAACACACTCCACACTCGCATAGAAAGATTTCATATCTACAAAAGCAATATCACTTTGTGGCTCTCTTGAATAATCAAAATATCCCATGCTTGCTCCTTTGTTAGTTTATAAACTAACAATAGTATAAAATATAACTTGTTTTATTTCAAGTATTTTTCGTAAAAAATAACAACATCCCTTCTAGAATGTTGTTATCATCTTATTTTTTCCCTTTAACTTGGTCTGTAGCAACATCTTCGCCAAACCATTTGTTAGAAATCTTTTGGAATTCTCCATTTTTATAAAGTGTTTTAAATCCTTGATTAATTTTTGTGATTAGAGTCTTATCTGATTTACGGGCACCTACGGCAAAGCTTTCACCCTCATACCCAGCAGGCATAACGTTATACTGATCCAGAACCCCTGATTTCTCTAGGTAGTAATTAGCGTACACACGGTCAATCAACAAGCCATCAATACGTCCACTCTCCAGGTCAATCAAGGCTTGTGTAAAGGTTGAATATTGGACTGCTTTTTGGTTAGCAACAATATTCTTCAAAATTTTCGGAGAAGCATTGAAAGCATCATAACCAGAGGAACCTGCCTGAGCACCTAAGGTCTTACCGGACATTCCTGCAACAGAATCAATTCCTGAAGATTTTTTGGTTACCAGTACTTGTTCATTGATCATATAAGGTTCCGTAAAGTCTGCTGACTGCTTACGTTCATCAGTAACTGAGTAGCCATTCCAAATGAGATCAATTGTCCCATTTTTTAATTCTGTTTCCTTCATATCCCAGTCAATGGCTTGCCATTCAACATCAATACCGTACAATTTAAAAACTGCGGTAGCAAGATCAATATCAAAACCGACATAGCTACCATTTTTCTCCTCATATCCCATAGGAACAAAGGTTGCATCAAAACCAATTTTGATTTTCTTTTCTTTGGTGTAGGTTTGCCACTGGTCTTTCTGAGTTGCAAAATGTGAGCGCGAGCTACAAGCTGATAGCGCAAACAAAGGCAAGAGAACAAGACAGCCTAGCAAAACTGTTTTTACTATTTTTTTCATGCAAAATCCTCACTATTTTGGATTGATAGTGACAATCTCATCAGCGATGTTCTGTGCGAACTGCATATCGTGAGTGATAACAATTTGCGTAATCCCTGTATCACGATTCTGCAAAATCAATTTCTCCACTTCTTGACGCAATTCAGGGTCCAGCGCTGAGGTTGGTTCATCATAGCCGACGATTTTGGGATCAATCATCATGGCACGCGCAAAAGCAACCCGTTGTTTTTGTCCCCCAGAAAGAGAGTAAGGATAAGCATTTCCGTGAGCTCCAAGTCCTAAACGGTCAAGCAAACCTTGGGCTTTTTCTGGGCATCTTCTTTAGACATTCCCATCGTCTTAATTGGCGAAAGCATCAGGTTATCTAAGACAGTCAAGTGCGGAAACAGTTGAAAATCTTGGAAAACAAAGCCCAGCAAATTACGACTTTCCATCTGATCCAAAGAAATCTCTTCATTTTCATAGATAATTTGCCCAGAATCAATGGTTTCAAGTCCCGCTAACATACGCAAAAGAGTGGTCTTACCACCACCAGATGGTCCAACGATAGCTAGGATTTTCCCCTCTTCAACAGTTAAGTTGTATTTATCAAAAATTTTGTGTTGACCAAATTGCTTGGAAATATTTTTTAATTCTAACATAAGGTCTCCTATTTGTAGTAGTTGAATTTCTTTTCGATACGTTTAGAAGCTACAGTTACCACACCAACAAGGATAAGATAGATAGCTCCAGCCACAAACATAGGTGCTAAGGTCGCATCACGATTGGCAGCGGTACGACTTTCCAAAAGGAGGTCTCCGACTCCAAGAACATAAACCAATGATGAATCTTTAACCAAGTTAATAATTTCGTTGAAGATACTTGGCAAAACAATCTTGACCACTTGAGGAAGGATAACGTAGCGAATCGTTTGGAAAGGACTCAATTTAAGCATCTTGGCAGCTTCATATTGACCTTTCGGAATAGCCAAGATTCCTCCACGAAAAATCTCTGCAAAATAAGCTGCATAGTTAAGGGTAAAAGCAATAATGGCAGCTGGTAGACGGTCAAAGACAATCCCAACACTCGGAAGAACATAATACACAAATATCAGTTGCAAAAGGAGCGGTGTCCCACGCATAATCCAAACATAGAGGGTCAACAACCAATTTAAAGGTTTGAACTTAATCTGCATTAAGAAAGCAAGCACAATCCCTAATGGAATCGACAGTACGATAACAATGAAAAATACTTGAAGTGTAACTACCGCACCATTCAAAAGGGCTGGTAATACTTCCAAAACGTATGACATATAAACTCCTATAATTATTTAGTATTTTTGAATATTATACCAAAAAAAACGAAAAAGGGTATAAAATTTTGAAAATACTAAAAGGAGAGAGGCCGAACTCATTGTAATGAACTTGAGTCCCCAGCCTCACTCCTCAAAGACTTAGCTAATATTAGCAATTGTAAATATTTAGGCTTACCTACCTATGCACTAATTTTAGACTTTCTTGACAAATTCAGATTTAAGTTTCATAGCACCAAAACCATCAATCTTACAGTCAATGTTGTGGTCACCTTCAACTAAGCGAATATTTTTAACACGTGTTCCTTGCTTGATGTCTTTGGGAGCACCCTTAACCTTAAGGTCTTTAATAACTGTGACAGTATCACCATCAGTAAGACGTGTTCCGTTGCTATCAAGAACCACAAGCCCTTCTTCTGCAACCTCGTTTGGATCCCACTCATAGGCACATTCTGGACAGACTAACAAGATACCATCTTCATAAACATACTCTGAGTTACATTTGGGACAATTTGGTAGTGACATATTTCTCTCCTAAAAATTCTGATATAGCTATTATTCTACTTTAGAATGAGTAATTACGCAAGAGTAAAAACAAACAACACCTCCTAGAAAAATCAGAGGTGTTGGCATTTTTATTCAACAGTAACTGACTTAGCCAAGTTACGTGGCTTATCAACGTCAAGTCCACGATGAAGCGTTGCAAAATAAGCAATTAATTGAGTTGGTACAACCATTGAAATTGGTGACAAATATGGATGAACGTTGTTAAGAACGATGTCATCATCTTCTTTAGCGACATTTTCTTCCGCAATAGTCAAGACTTTAGCACCACGTGCTGCTACTTCTTGAATGTTACCACGAGTATGGCTAGCAAGGACTGGATCAGACAAGAGAGCGATAACAGGCGTACCATCTTCGATAAGAGCAATTGTACCATGTTTCAACTCACCTGCTGCAAAACCTTCACATTGGATATATGAGATTTCTTTCAATTTAAGACTAGCTTCCATAGCCACATAATAATCTTGTCCACGTCCGATATAGAATGCATTACGTGTTTCTGCAAGAAGGTTGGCAACTTTCCCATCAATAACTTCTTTTTCAGAAAGTGTTGATTCGATAGATTGAGCCACGAGAGACAATTCGTGAACCAAGTCAAAGGCCTTAGCTTTTTCATTACCATTAACTTCACCCACTGCTTTTGCCAAGAAAGCCAAAGTTGCAATTTGAGCAGTATAAGCTTTAGTAGAAGCGACAGCAATTTCTGGTCCAGCGTGAAGAAGCATTGTATGGTCTGCTTCACGTGAAAGCGTTGAACCTGGAACATTTGTTACTGTCAAACTTGGAATACCCATTTCGTTAGCTTTAACAAGAACCTGACGACTATCTGCTGTTTCACCTGATTGACTAATAAAGACAAAGAGAGGTTTCTTGCTAAGGAGTGGCATACCATAACCCCACTCAGAAGAAATACCAAGCTCAACTGGTGTATCAGTCAATTCTTCAAGCATCTTCTTAGAAGCAAAACCAGCATGATAAGAAGTTCCTGCTGCAAGAATATAGATACGGTCAGCGTCTTGAACAGCCTTAATAATATCAGCATCCACAGTCACTTGACCCTTATCATCTGTATAGGCTTGAATAAGCTTACGCATCACTGTTGGTTGCTCATCAATTTCTTTGAGCATATAGTATGGGTATGTTCCTTTACCAATATCAGAAAGGTCAAGCTCAGCTGTATAACTATCACGTTCTTTGACATTTCCATCATAGTCTTGAACTTCAACACTATCCGCCTTCACGATAACCAACTCTTGATCGTGAATTTCCATATATTGATTTGTTTCACGAATCATAGCCATGGCATCTGAGCAGACCATATTATAGCCATCACCAAGACCAATCAAAAGTGGTGATTTGTTTTTTGCCACATAAATTGTTGAGGCATCTTCTGAATCCATGAGGGCAAAGGCATATGATCCACGAATAATATGAAGAGCCTTCTTGAAAGCTTCAAGGGTTGACAAACCGTCTTCTTCAACAAATTTACCAATCAAGTGAACAGCAATTTCAGTATCGGTTTGACCTTTGAAATGATGACCAGAAAGGTATTCTTCCTTAATTTCAAGATAGTTTTCAATAACACCATTATGAACCAAAACAAAACGTTCTGTTTCTGAGCGGTGTGGGTGAGCATTGTCCTCTGTCGGTTTCCCGTGAGTCGCCCAACGAGTATGTCCAATACCAGATGTTCCCTCTACTCCTTTAGTCTTAGCAGCAAGTTCTGCAATACGGCCCACAGCCTTAATTAATTGACTAGATGTATCACTAGCTACAAAGATACCAGCTGAATCATAGCCTCGGTATTCTAACTTTTCAAGTCCTTGAATCAAGATATCAGTTGCATTTGTGTTCCCTACAACACCGACAATTCCGCACATATTTTTTATATAACCCCATATTAAGGAGGTTATGTCTCCTTCATTTTAAATTGGTATAGTCAATAAGCTCCTAAGAAAGCTTAACGATGACAGTATATTCCATATACTTAACATTGTCAAGCATAAAAATTGGTATAGTCCTAAAAAGAACTTTTAACGCTTCTTATCCTAAGGAATAATACTTAAAATATGCTATAATAAAGCTATGCGAATTCAACAGTTACATTATATTATTAAAATCGTCGAAACCGGCTCTATGAATGAGGCCGCAAAACAACTTTTCATTACACAACCGAGTCTTTCTAATGCTGTCCGTGATTTGGAAAGAGAAATGGGGATTGATATTTTCATCCGTAACCCTAAGGGAATCACCTTAACCAAGGATGGGGTCGAGTTCCTTTCCTATGCCCGTCAGGTAGTGGAACAAACTAACCTTTTGGAAGAACGTTACAAAAGTCATACCGAAACACGTGAATTGTTCAGTGTTTCTTCACAACACTATGCCTTTGTGGTTAATGCCTTCGTCTCACTTCTCAAGAGAGCTGATATGACACGTTATGAGCTCTTCTTACGTGAAACTCGCACTTATGAAATCATTGAAGACGTTAAGAACTTTCGATCAGAAATCGGCGTCCTCTTTCTTAATAGCTATAATCGTGACGTCTTGACTAAGATGTTTGATGACAACCGTCTCACATATACCAGTCTCTTTAAAGCTAGACCTCATATCTTTGTCAGCAAATCAAATCCATTGGCCAAGCATGAAATTGTCTCTTTAGAAGATTTAGAAGACTTCCCATACCTTAGTTACGATCAAGGGATTCATAATTCCTTCTACTATTCCGAAGAAATTCTCTCACAAATTCCCCACAAAAAATCTATAGTAGTTTCAGACCGTGCGACCCTCTTCAATCTATTAATTGGTTTGGATGGTTACACTATTGCCACTGGTATCTTAAATAGTAACCTAAATGGTGACAACATTGTCTCTATTCCACTCGATATTGATGATGAAATTGATATTGTTTACTTGAAGCATGAAAAGGCAACACTCTCTAAAATGGGGGAACAATTTCTAGATAACCTTGTTAAAGAAGTCACTTTTGACAACTAAGCTAACGACTTCTCATCTTAATCCCCACATATGTTGCTGGGGATTTTTAAGTGCGCAAAAAAGAGCCTTTCGACTCTTACTATTATTTATAATTTTTATAGCTTGCCCAAGCCTCGTCTATAGATAAAGTTTCAGCGTCCGTGTAAGACCCTCTATAGCGATTCCAAACAAGACTACCAGTTGAACCTGTTGTTTGGGTAACTGGAGCTTGGTCATAGGCAGTAAGACCATAGTAGGCAATAATACTGTTCAACTTAGAAGCATAAAGACTATCTGTAGCATATGTTCCTGTAAGTGCTTGAGTAGCATCCGCATAACTGCTTGTATTAGATTTCCAAGTTCCAGCATAAGTTGATGATGTCATCAAAGCAGCGTAATCCGCCAAAGAATCGCTCAAGCTACCATAAGAACGGAACGGCTGATCAATCTCATAAGTCTTCCCTGTACCATCATCTTCCCAAGTACGCATTGTTACCGAGTTTCCATTGTAAGTTCCTTTAATTCCAAAAAAGTTGTAATAAGGTGCTTGACTAAGACCTGACTGCCCAGAATTCGATTCAAGAATAGCTTGAGCAATTAGAACAGAAGCATAGATATTATAGTCTTGACCAATTTGTCTCGCAGTTTCACCGATACTACCAATAAAAGCAGTAGTCGTTTGGTTATAAGCAGCTTCAGCTTTAGCGTTGACACTGTTATCATTTTTTCTATCGGTTGTAAAAGCTAAGACTAAAAATAATGAACAAATAAAAGCTCCCACAATAAAAATCAAATACTTCTTTAAATGACGATACATATAGCCTTCCTTCTTAAGATTTCCCATTATAATATTTTAATACTATTCTATCAGAAAAAAAGACCCTTAGCAAGTTATAGAGATGTTTCCCCAAAAAACAAGCCCTAATAACACCTTTACATAGCCTAAATAATAAGATATAATATAGGCAATTTTTAAGGAGATGAAAAAATGAAAATCAAATCATTCTTACCTGGTATAAGTATTGCAATACTTATTTCGCTTGTAGCCTGGTATCTTGGAATATTATTTCCTATTATCGGAGGGCCTGTCATTGGCCTTTTCATTGGCCTCTTGTTTGGCAGTTTAATTACAGACTCTGAAAAACTCAAAACTGGAATACAGTTCACATCAAAAAAGTATTACAATACGCTGTTATTCTTCTAGGGTTTGGGCTAAACCTTTCTCAAGTTTTCAAAGTTGGCTTAACCTCACTTCCTATCATTTTAGTCACTATTGCTACGGCACTCAGTACGGCTTATATCATTCACCGGTTATTTAAGTTAGACAGCGAAATTACTACTTTAGTAGGAGTTGGTTCTTCAATCTGCGGAGGTTCTGCTATTGCTGCAACAGCACCTGTCATCAAAGCGAAAGATGAATCCATAGCCACAGCAATCTCGGTAATATTCTTTTTTAATATCTTAGCGGCTCTGTTCTTCCCTCACTTGGGATCTTGGCTAGGCCTTAGTAATGAAGGATTCGCCATATTTGCTGGAACAGCCGTTAACGATACTTCGTCTGTAACTGCCACTGCCAGTTCTTGGGATAGCTTGCACGGAACATCGATTTTAGAGCAAGCAACAATTGTTAAGTTAACTCGTACTCTTGCAATCATTCCTATTACACTTGGCCTATCTATTTGGCAATCAAAAAAGGAAGATAGAAAAGAGTCATTTTCTATAATCAAAGCTGTTCCTAATTTTATTCTCTGGTTCCTAGTGGCTTCTCTCATTACAACTGTTACAACGTCTCTTGGCGCATCCGCTACTGTTTTTGCTCCTTTAAAGAACCTTTCAAAGTTTATGATTATCATGGCAATGACAGCTATCGGTTACCAAACAAATCTGAAGAAACTCATTACCAAAGGCGGATCCGCTCTACTAGTTGGGGGGCTCTGTTGGGTATTGATTAGTCTTGCATCCCTGCTCATGCAAAAAGTATTAGGACTCTGGTAAAATATAAATACAAAAGAACTCACAAACGAATAGTTTGTGAGTTTTTATCACGAGATGTCATTTCTTATACTCGAAGATGTAGGTTTGAACAACCTTATCCCCTTCATTTGATACATGCAAATCAACATCATAACTCTTAGTTTGGCCACTAAAGTCTTGGACTTTATAAATACCATCTTTTTTATCTGTAGAAGATGACTGACCAGAATAATGCTTAATTTCCAAGCCTGAAGTCTTGTCTAAAGACAATGGGAAGAGTTCATTTAGAGAATAAAGGCCATAGAACGCAAAACATAAAAGGCTTAGTGAAGCAAGACTCACCAAATAATATTTACAAAAAGAACCCCATTTCAACCCCTGATTACTCACTTCGTTATTATCTTCCTTTAATCTTTAGTTCTTTTTATTAGAGTATTTTCAAATTTTATTTTACACATATTTGAATATTTTGTCAAATTATTTGGTATTTTAAATGTATGTTATATCTACTTAATAGATTAATATGATTCTATCAGGGTAAACTAAAAGCCGTTAGCAAGCTAGCGGCAACTTTTTATTTCTGAAACAATATATTCTAGGCGTCTATAGAGACCAAGCAATAGGTCATAGCTACGATTTTCATTTTCTTTCAAAACTGTATAAACTGTTGTTGCATAGGTAAATGCAAAGAAGTCATCTATGTCCTTTAGCCAATCATCAATAACTCCTAAATTTTGATCGATAATCGTGAATAAACTTGGCTGGTACCAGATAGTTCCTTCAATATAAAGATTTTTATCAGATAATTTAGACAGGGATACTTTTAGGTCAGCAAGTTCTCTTTTGGCAAGATTAGGGTCAATCTTTAAATCAAAAAGTAATCGTGCATCATGATTAAGAATATCGAGTTCTGCTTGCAGCAGTTGAATATAGTGTATCGCTACTAAATACTGGTTCATGGGTCTCTCCTGGTCATCTGAAAATCGTAATATTATTGTACCACTAAAGAATGAAAAAAGTAGTAATAATTTAATTTTTTCATGATTTTTTAGAAAAATTTTTTTGTTTAAATCTTCTATTTTAAAATTATTGCACAAGCTATTTTTCTAAGAGTTTAAAAATGAAAGATTTTTTAAAGAAGAAAAATCACTCAAAATATGAGTGATTTAATAGTATCAGTGACTGATCATTTCTTGTGCGATATCAAAGCCACTGAGTTTTGCTGGATAGTAAGTTGGCCAATTATCCATCTCTTTTAGAATCTCATCTTGACTGCTATTTCCAAAGAAAATATGGAAATGTGCTGAAGTTGTTGAATCTATTTGATGGTCCGAGAATTGGACATATTGGTAAGGATTATCCGCCGCTTGACTGTCAGTAGCTGTGAAAAGATAGCGAACACCTTTCTTACCAGAAGCATAGGTCAAAACCTTATAGCCGTCATAACGATAAGTATGTGTCACACTACTTCCATCAGTCTTAGTGAAAGTCATAGTCATTTTCTTACCATCAATCGAAATTTTAGAAACGTCTGTTTGATACCCTTTAGTATAGTAATCCTTATACTCTTGTGCTGTTTTATCCTTGTTCATTAGAGATTTGTATTCGAATACTTGGTCTAAAGTACCATCTTGAAGGTAAGGATAAACAGATTGCCAATCACCTGACCAATCAGTTAGTTTTCTATCTTTAACATCTTTGTCATCAAAATAGCCATTTTGGACTGTTTTCTTATCATCACTTCCAGATTCTGGTTGAATGGCTTTACCTTCAACATCGGTAGTCAAACGAAGATTTTTTAAATTTTCGTTCATGATGCTGACATAATTTTCACCTTTTTTCAACTGATCCTTGGTTAAAGATTCAATCGGATTTAAAACTGCTGTCTTAACACCTACTTCATTGGCTAAGGTCTTAGCAACACTACTTGAAGCATTCTCTTCAAAGTAGATATAATTAATGTTATATTCTGAGACATACTTAGAAAGACTAGCAATACGTTTAGCCGATGGGTCAGACTCAGCAGAAACACCTGAAATTGGCACTTGTGTCAAACCGTAATCTAAGGCTAGATAAGCAAAAGCTGAGTGTTGTGTTACGAAACTCTTCTGTTTGGCTTGACTGAGTGCTTCGGTATACTCTTTATCTAAGGTTTGTAATTTTTTAAGGTATTTCTCTGCATTTGTTGTAAACACCGCTTTCTTGTCAGGGTGTTGCGCAATCAAACCATCTCTAATGGTTTCTACCAACTTTTGAGCACGTTTTGGTGACAGCCAGAGATGGGGATCATACTCATGGTGATGACCTTCTTCCCCGTGCTCATGCTCTTCTTCCTCAATACCAGGAAGAAGAACCATACCCTTACTTGCCTTAATGACTTTAGTATGTTTGGTGTTAATGGTTTTTTCAACCTTTGGAACCCATGTTTCCATATTTTCATTTAGATAGACAAAAGTGTCAGCCTTTTCAATATCAGCGACATTCTTCGTAGAAGGCTGAAAATCATGGGCTTCACTTCCTGCAGGAATAAGATAAGACACCTCTCCCTCATCACCAACAACCTGCTTGGTGAATTCATAAACGGGATAAAAACTTGTAACGACTTTCATATCACCATTGTCTTTTGAACTATGTTGGCTAGTCGTATAATAAATACCTGCACCTGCTGCTAGAACAATCGCTGCTAGGCCTGCTAGGCCAAAAATACGTTTCTTTTTCATAATAATCCTTTCAAAAAATACTTAACCAGTTAATAGTTTACTGGTTAAGTATATCACACTATTTTTATTTTGCAAGTCCTAAAATAAAAAATTGAAATATTTCGGTGTAAATGAATTATTTGTTATACTGGAAGTATCATTTGGAAAGTAGGTTATACATGTTTCGAAAATTAACCCTGTATATTTTTTTGTTACTTTCAGCCATTGGCCTGACTTATGATACCCAATCATACACTTCAGGTGCTCTGTCTGGTTCAGCTTACGGTATCATTGGGCTATCAACACTCATTGCACTATGTTATATCGTTCCAGCTTTATTTCTTATTTATCATTTAGGTGAAAAATGGCAGGTTAGACCACTTGTACTAGCTTTTGCCCTAATTGGTGGTCTCTTTATCACGGGATGGATGGCAGGTTATGCCAATACCTTCTCTCATGAATGGGTAACGGCCCACCTATCTTCGAAACATTTTTTCTATCGTTTTGAAGATGCTATTATGGCTCCTCTTGTTGAGGAACCTCTCAAACTAGCAGCTTTTCTCTTTGCTATCTATATGGTACCAACAAAAAGTTACAAAGGGCTCTTACTTGTTGCTATAACAGCTGGTCTAGGTTTTCAGATTAGTGAAGATTTCTCCTATATCCTTTCAGATTTACCTGATGGTTTTTCTTATACGATTTCGGGAATCCTTGGCCGCAGTATTGGTGTCGTATCATCTCACTGGCTTTATACGTCCTTCTTTGCTATGGGCTTAATCTTAATATGGCGTTCATGTCGAAAGCTTATTAATCAAAAATACTGCCTTATTGGCTTCCTTTATGCCTGTGGTGCTTTTGCCGCTCATTTTGCTTGGAACTCACCTCTTCGAAATTTAGAAAGTGATTTTCCCTGGGCTTCAGGCCTTCTTATTTCAATTAATCTTTTCTTCTTCATTATGCTTTACCAACTGCTATCTAGGCTTGATGAAGAAAATAGCCATAGTTAAAGC
>NZ_CM002130.1:761338-850705 GCF_000448605.1 Streptococcus sp. HSISS3 | reverse complement strand
CATAAAATGGAAGTTTTTTTGATAAGTTTAATCACTCATTGAGAATCGGTTGGTCATTAAATTGCTAGCATCATCTAAGACTTTTGCCAATAGTTTATCTGTTTCTGACTGAATCTGGTCACTAATTTTTTGATTTTCAGCTTCAAAATCAATACTCTCACCATTTGCCAAAGCCGTATCGACACGATTAATCATGGCATGGCCAAGAGCCATAGTTGTTTCGACATAGTCATCCAAATCAGCTTCGTGATGTTGAAAATGAGAATCACAGATGGCAGCAATCAAGCGATTACTCCAGTAGAAATTGCCTGTGTCAACCTTATCAGTTGTTTGACGGAAATAAGCAGGCGTTGTACCAACTTGAGTCCAAAATGGTACCATGGTTCCAAAAGGCATTGATCCATAGGCTAACCATTGGATACCAGTCGTTTCAGAAGGTTTATGAGGACGCATTTGCAAGAGAGCTGTATGACTCGTACGATTAATACCAATTGGACGGAATTGACGTTGACTAACAGCATCACCTTGAGGGCCATAAGGATCATAAGGGGTGTCTTGATAATGAAGGCTCAAAACATATTTAACGTCTTCAACTGTAATTTTGCGGTAAGGTTTTTGACCCCATGGAATGAAGAATGATTTTGGATCATACTCCTTTTCTGGATTCAAAAACTTTTGCATAGCCCAAGCACGTGGTGTATTGTAATGACGGTCCTTATCTCGCTGGCTACCAAAGGCATATCGTGGATTGAAGTGTTCGTTAGAATAAGTCAAATCCAAATGATGCTTATTAATAAAGTCACGAATATCTGGTGAAGCGAGATAGTCATCTGGATTTTCAAATTCATAATGATCAATACCTAGTTGATTTGGATTGGTAACATAAGCATCATCCGGAACACGTCTAGCAATCCAATGGTGACCACCAATTGTTTCTAGCCACCAAATTTCTTCAGTGTCAGAAAAAGCAATACCATTTGACTCATAAGTTCCATAAGTTTCAAGGAGTTGTCCCAAGCGAAGAACACCTTCACGAGCAGTCTTAATATAAGGTAAAACCAGAGTCAGCATATCTTCTTCGCCAAATCCATCTTTAACAAGAGGATCCGCACCAAGAACACGCGCATTGGTTGTGATTGTTTCCGTTGCACTCATAGCAACATTCGCTGAGTTAATACCGGCTTCTCCCCATATACCATCTTTACCAAGGGCATCTGGTACGGAAGTATAACCTAATGGATTATCTGGCAAATCAATCGAAAAATCGCTAAGCACAGATTGGTAATGACGTGGTTGGTCCTCGGGTGTTACTACAAGAAACTCTTTAGGTGTGAAAACACCTGATTGAGAGTCTTCAGTACGGGCAATCATGGTAGAGCCATCATATGAGGCTTTCTTACCTACTAAAATCGTTGTACAAGCCATAAAAGCTTCCTTTCTACTTACAAATCGTCCGCAATTTTATTGATTTTTCTGAGACGATGGTTGACACCACTTTTGGTCAAAGGCGGTTCAATACTATCAGCGATTTGCTGGATTGAGTAATCTGGATTGGCAATACGGAGTTGGGCAATTTGACGCAGTTCAGCCGGCAAAATTTCCAAGCCAACCGTATCCATAATCTTGATAATGTTATTGATTGTTTTCATGCTAGCACTGATAGTCCTAGCGATATTAGCCGTTTCAGCGTTATTAGCTCGATTGAGGTCATTTCTCGTCTCTCGCATAATCTTAACTTCTTCGAAAATTTCCTTTGAAGTCATGGCTCCAATGACAAGAAGAAAATCCATAATATCTTCTGCTTTTTGAAGATAGGTCACAAAGCCATTTTTATGTTGCAAAACCTTGGCATCAAGCATAAATTTTTTCATGAGAGAGGCTAAATCCTCTGCGTGGTCCTGATAAACAGAGAATATTTCTAATTGATAACGTCCTTTTTCAGGGTCACGTACCGTTCCTGTTGCCAGAAAAGCCCCTCGTAAATAAGACCTTCCGGTCTCATCGTCTTCCATTATTGACGTCTCAATCCCTGTCTCAAAGCCAAAGAAAGAATCCGCCAATTGTAAATCAGACAAAATATCATTGGCTTGGTCCGCTACAAAAACCGTATAGACACGATTTTTCTTGAGATTAGTCTTATTATGGTGTCTTAATTCAGGGGCAATATGATAGCGACTCTCCATTAATTGATAAATGTGACGAGCAATCTTTGCATTCTCTGTCGAGATAGAAAGTGTCAGCCCTTGATTGGTCAAACCTACAGAACCAGACATCTTAATCAAAGCTGACAATTCAGCCTTATCTTTGGTTGATTCAGCAATGATCTCTTCTTTAACCTTGATTGTGAAACTCATGACTTCTTCCTCACTAAATGCATGAGTTCTTCAACGACTAAATCACCATCGTGGAAGGCACCCCCATTTTCTAGGCGAAGAAAATTAGATGAGACAACTGTTTTTGCTTCACGACGTAAACTGTTGAAATCATGGTCAACTTGAACAAGGTATTCGTCAAACTTGTTATTCGTCATATATTCCAATGGAACTTTTTCGATATTTACCAGAACATTATCAATCACATCAGAGCCAAGATGTCGATTAAGCACAGCCACATGGTCCGCATCCGAAAATTGTTCTGTTTCACCATATTGAGTCATGATATTACAAATATAAGTAACATCAGCCTTAGTCTCAATAAGCGCTTGACGAATCTCAGGGATAACTAAGTTAGGTAAAATAGATGTATAGAGAGAACCAGGGCCAAGGACTATCATGTCACTATTTAAAATAGCATCAACAACCTTACGACTTGCTTTTGGTTCATCCTCATTATAAGCATTGGTTACATAAACACGTTCAATCATGCCATCATACTTGGCAATACTACTCTCACCAGCGACCTCATGTCCATCACGAAATACCGCATGCAGTGTCAAGGCTTTTTCACTGGCAGGGTAAATCTTGCCTGTCACATGAAAGAACTTGGTTAAAAGCTGCATAGCGTTGTATGTAGATCCCTGCATTTCTGAAATTCCTGCGATAACAAGATTCCCAAGAGGATGACCAGCCAATGCACCATCAGTTTTGTCAAAACGATATTGGAAAACACGTTCATAAAGTTTAGGCATATCACTCATAGCTACCAAAACATTACGCAAATCCCCTGGAGGTGTCAGTTGCATGATATCACGTAAATTTCCTGAAGAACCGCCATCATCAGCCACGGTTACAACAGCAGTAATATCAACATCTTTATGGCGCAAACTACGAAGAATGACTGGAATACCAGTTCCTCCACCTATTACTGTAATTTTTGGTTTGTTCATGAACGATTCACCGTCTCCTTACGTCGATCTTTAT
The DNA here is from genome assembly GCF_000448605.1 of Streptococcus sp. HSISS3. Lineage (NCBI taxonomy): Bacteria > Bacillati > Bacillota > Bacilli > Lactobacillales > Streptococcaceae > Streptococcus > Streptococcus sp. HSISS3. The sequence goes on along the minus strand of NZ_CM002130.1, from coordinate 847,346 downwards.
CACGATGTGTTTCGTTGACCGTCCAATCATTTTTCAACTCTTGAGCCAATCGATGTGCAAAAGCTACACTGCGGTGTTGGCCACCTGTGCAACCAACAGCAATAGTGAGAACAGATTTACCTTCTTTTTGGTAACCCGGTAAGATTGGTTTAATAAGTTGAGTCAAATGACTGTAAAACACCTCTGATTCCTTGTGTTCCATAACATAATCATAAACTTCTTGATCCAGACCAGTCTGGTTACGAAGAGCAGGATCATAATAAGGGTTTGGCAAGAAACGCACATCAAATACCAAATCTGCGTCTAAAGGCAAGCCATATTTGAAACCAAAACTCAAGACCTCAATACGGAAAGAAGTCTGATCCTCTGTAGATGAAAACTGTTCAGAAATGGTCTTACGAAGCTGACGTGGGGTCATTTCAGTTGTATCTACAACGTTTTGGCTCAAGCTCTTAAGTGGTGATAAGAGCTCACGTTCAAGCTTAATCCCATCCAACACACGACCATCTGCAGCCAAGGGGTGGCTACGACGTGTCTCTTTATAACGAGAAACTAATTCACCATCTGTGGCATCCAAGAAAAGAATCTTGAAATTAAGTTCCTGATTACTTTCCAAATTGTCTAAAATGACATTTACCTCGTCGAAAAACAATCGACTACGCATGTCAACAACTAAGGCAATCTTAGAGGTCTGTTCACTATGTTTTACCAACTCAATAACCTTAGGCACCAATGAAGGTGGCATATTATCGATGGTAAAGTAACCTAAATCCTCAAAGGATTGAATCGCCACAGTCTTACCTGCACCACTCATTCCTGTTACGATAACTAAATCAATTTGATTCGTCTCCATGAATCTCCCTTTCTAATCCTTTTTCCTTCATCATTCGAATATCATCTGACATCTTCTCCACTTGTTGACTAACCGCCATTATCATTTCTGTCTGCAATTTTTGAATGGTAAGAAAATCAGACTGGTCTTGTTGCACCAAGTGATCAATCTTTTCATGCAAAAAACGAATCTCTTCCTTAGACTGTTTATTCACATGATAGTCATTTCGGGCTTGCAAACGGTCATAATCCGAAGCACGATTCTGGCTCATCATAATCAATGGTGCTTGAACCGCCGCCAAGGTTGATAAGGCCAAGTTAAGCAAGATAAATGGATACTTGTCAAAAGAAATTCCAAATGGTTGAATGACATTTAGTGCCATCCAAATCCCCATAAAAGCTATAAACGACAAGATAAAAGTCCAAGATCCACCAAATCGTGCCACTTCATCCGCAACTTTTTGACCAAAAGTAATCCGACTATCCAATTGTTCCTGGACGTCCTGATACTCATACAACAAATTTTTGGTCACATCATGTACCGTCTCACGTACATGCTCGTTCTTTTCATTGGCACTAGCAATGATTTCATCAAGAAAAACCAATCTATAATCCAAAAGACTGATATTGCTAATAAAATCATGTCCTTGTACAAGAGGATAATCTTTTTTTACAAGCACCTGTATCCGACTGTTAAGTCGTTCAAAGTAAGAGCCATCTGTTTCATCAAACCACTCTTTAGAGATATAATCCTGAACTCTCTTTACCTGCATATTGTCGCCTTCTTTCTAGGCTCTATTATACCACAATGAATCCTTAATCGTTCAATGGATAAGGGAAAAAGAGTCCAAGATTAGTCTCAGACTCTTTCCTCTTTTAGGATATTTGATTGAAAATCATATTATTGGTAATTCAAAGTCCAGTAATAAGTACCATCTCCAGCAATGACGTAAACTACTGCAGCTTGAGTCGTATTAGGATTCATAAGCAATTCACGAACACCACTATTCAACCATTTATTAGCGACAACTGAACTATCTGATTCTCGACGGTAGACAATACCAATACATTTATAATCGTTTACAATATTATGTTAAGTAATATTTATTTGAATGTCAAATTATTTTATGAATAGAAGTTTTTAATAAAAGGATTACACCCCCTAATATCTTAATGGAAATTGTGTGTAAGTTTTGTAAAAATTTCATACTCTTTCGAAATGCAAAAATCGCTAACAGAAAAAGCCTTCACAGTTATAGAAGGCTTCGGACAATATTAACGATTATCAATATTTTCTGGGTAGAGGTCGTGATTAAAAAGGCGTTGCTCTGCCATTTTTTCATACTTAGTTTCTGGACGACCGTAATTATAATAAGGATCAATTGAAATACCACCACGAGGTGTAAATTTACCCCACACCTCAAGGTAGCGAGGATTCAAAAGCTCCACCAAATCCTTACCAATGGTATTGATACAATTTTCGTGGAAATCTCCGTGATTACGGTAACTAAAGAGGTAAAGCTTCAATGATTTAGACTCAACACAGAGCTGGTCTGGAATATAAGAAATATAGATGCTGGCAAAGTCAGGTTGCCCAGTAATCGGACAAAGTGAGGTAAATTCTGGACAGTTGAATTTGATAAAGTAATCATTATCAGTATGACGATTATCAAAAGACTCCAAGACTTGTGGAGAATATTCAAAAATATAAGGTGTCTCCTTATTACCTAGGAGAGTGAGGTTTTTCATTTCTTCTTGTTGTGACATTTTTCTTCCTTTTCTTGTATAATTTTGATGGTTATAGGATGTCCTTTCATCCTTCCTAGACACCACGCTCATTGTCGTAAAGTAGGGTATGCAGTTGAGGGAGGACACGGACGTTCCCCCACGAATCATCTGCAGCTACTGTCTCCCAGAGTTCTTTGAGGCGTTCTAGTTGGTGCTGGACAATATTTCCTTCTGCTTTGGGTTCAGGATTACCAGCTGAGAGAAACATCACATCTGGCTGATACCGTTCCTGAATCATTTTAGCAAAATCCAAGTCAGCATCGTCAAAAACGGGAACCTTGAAGGTCACTTTATCAGGATCAAGCTGAGAGACAATAAAATCAAGTGTTTCCAAATTGACTTCCATCTTTGATGATGGTGGTTTAGGGCTTAGAGTGACCTGATCAATATCTCTTAGCCACTCCTGCCAACGAGATCCTTGGGTTTCAACAGCCAAAGTTACGCCTCTCGCCTTGAGTTTTGAAACGAGTTCCGCCATATTGGCTGCTAAAAGCGCTGGATTTCCTCCAGATAGAGTAACATAGTCATAGGTACCGAGCGCATCCAAAGCTGCAATCACTTCATCAGCTGTCATACGAGTTGGCTTCTCTGAGCCATCCCAAGTGAAGGCTGAATCACACCAATCACAGTGGTAATCACACCCTGCTGTTCTCACAAACATGGTCTTTTGCCCGATGGCTCGACCTTCCCCTTGAAAGGTCGGTCCAAAAATTTCAAGTACTGGTAGTTTAAGTATGCGTTCCCTAGTCATCCAACCACTCCCGTCTAAACTCTGCAAAAGCTGTTGGCGTCTCATAAAGGCGGACATATTCCAAACGAAGTCCTCTTTTACCAGACAGATGTTGACTCGTCGTCTGAAAAATCCAGAAAACCATATTTTCCGCAGTCGTGTTCATATAAGGCAAAGTCTCATTGAGATAACGGTGATCCAGATGAGGTTCCAAATGATCCTTGTAAATGCTCTTAAGGTCACCAAAATCATAGGTCATGCCACACTCATCCAAATACCCACTGACTGCAATCTGGAGATGATAAGTATGACCATGAAGGGACTTGCATTTTCCTTCATAATGAAAGAGATGATGGGCAGCATCAAAAGTAAACTCTTTAGAAACCAATGTACGGTGAGGATTATAAACCAAAGACTCACCTGTTTCAGTCTTGATTTCTTTAGGTGCAAAAAACATTAAGCCTCTCCTCTTTCTGCAAGATATTTTTCAAGACCTCTTTGACGCAAATGACAGGCAGGACATTCCCCACATCCTGTACCTATGATACCGTTATAGCAAGTCAGCGTTTTTTCACGAACATAGTCAAAAGCTCCCAGTTGGTCAGCCAACGCCCAAGTCTCAGCCTTATCCAACCACATGAGTGGCGTTTGGATGACAAAATCATAGGCCATTGCAAGGTTAAGTGTGACATTAAGTGATTTGACAAAGACATCACGACAGTCCGGATAACCAGAAAAGTCAGTCTCACAAACACCTGTCACAATATCAGTAATCCCACGTTGCTTAGCCAACACAGCAGCGAAAGAAAGGAAAAGATGATTACGCCCGTCCACAAAGGTATTAGGCACTTCACCTTCTTCAGACTCAATCTCGATATCAGATGTTAAGGCATTTTCAGTAATTTGTCCAAGCAAGGACATATCCAAAACATGGTGTTTAAGACCTTGTTCTTTTGCAATCTCTTTAGCTACTTCAATTTCCAAGCTATGACGTTGCCCGTAAGCAAAAGTAACTAGTTCAACAGTTTCATAATGTTTTAAAGCCCAAAATAGGCAGGTTGTAGAGTCTTGACCGCCACTAAAGACGACCAAAGCAGATTGACGATTCATAATATTCCTCTTTATCTCTGATGTTTGAGACACATAAAAAGCTCCCTAGAGGGAGCCAAAAAACGCCATTACTGGTTTTTTTAGCGATGGTGTCTCCCAAACATCGAATATTTATTTCAGCTATAGTTTATCACAGTTGAGCCAAAAAGAAAAGAGCCAAGGCTCTCTTCATTAATCAATCTCAGCAATAACTTCGATTTCAATTTTAACGTCTTTTGGCAAGCGTGCCACTTCAACTGCTGAACGAGCAGGGAAGTCAGCTTTAAATGCAGTTGCATAAACTTCGTTAAATGGAACGAAATCGTTAATGTCACTTAGGAAGCATGTTGTTTTGACAACATGATCAAAATCTGTTCCAGCTTCCGCCAAAATGGCACCAACATTTTTTAGCACTTGTTCTGTTTGTTCTTGAATGGTTTCACCAATGATTTCACCTGTTTCTGGTGACAATGGTACTTGACCAGAAGCAAACAAAAGATTTCCTACGATCTTACCTTGAACATAAGGACCGATTGCTGCGGGTGCTTTATCAGTATGAATAGTTTTTGCCATGATAATTTTTCTCCTTTGTCTAATATGCTGTTATTATAGCAAAATATTCTGAAAATTGAAACAGGTATTTTCAAAAAGAAAAGAATTAGCTCAAGACTAATCCTTCTCTTATTATTTCAGATACTTTTTAACATAGTCATAGTAATCTGGCTTTTCCTTTTTATTGAGCGCAAAGAGCATTTGGCCTAAAGATTTCACACGACTCGATTCTTATTGTAAAGGATGTGCCTACTTTACCACAATTTTTAAAGATAAAAAAACTCTCCCTGCACAGCAGAGAGAGTTCGTTCGGATTTTGTTAAGCAAGATGCTATTATCCAATTTAAACTTATGTAGACTAATGAAAGTCTGGAATATTAATCCATCTTTGTCCCTTTATTTATTATCTTGCCCATTTTCTCCAATCCAATCAGTAAGAGAGGGAAAGAGAATAGCTTTACAAGGCCCAGGATGATAAAGACTACTACAAATCCATAACTATCGATGAACCAACCCGTCAGTGGGAAGATGACAATCATGGATAGACTAAACATCATCGAATTGATGCTCAGCATGGTTGCCCGTACACTGGATGGTAAATAGCCTTGTAAATCATTGTAGTAAATGGGTTGATAAACCGCATAAAGTGCATTGGTCAAGAGATAAACACTTAGATAGGCGAATGGAGTTCTAAACCATACCAACAGCAAGGCCAACCCTGTCAGCACAACCAGAATTGGAAAGACTTGATTGCTATTCCATTTTTTCCCGATTTGACTAGCTAGATAAACAGCTAGAAGATTTAAGAGACTACCAACAAGCATGATGAGCGATACTTGCCAACTGGCTAGGTCACTGATTTTCTGTTGGTAGTAAAAATAAAACATACACATGAAGGTTCCTACCAGTTGATAGGTGAGCATCCAGTAAAATAAGACCGGTTTCTCCTGCCATTCTTGTTTCACCACCACCAATATCCGTTTTAAGGTTAAGCGATCTCTTTCATCACTCTTAGTTTCTGGCTCCTTCATCAGAAAAATCAAGAGAATGGAAACTAATGAAAGGCCAATCGCAATATGATAGGTCCAGGCCAAGGCTCCGTGAACAAAGAAACCAGCAACAACTGTACCTAGAGTTCGTGTGACTTCTGCTACACCAGACAAAAAGCTAGAAATCTGAAGATAGCGGTCCTTTTGGTCTGCTTCAACTGCTGAATCATATAAGAAAGCCGTACTGGTCCCCGAGTCAAAATTGTAAGACCAAGCATTGACCATCATGGCAATCGCATAAATCCAAAAATTTCCCTGACCAAGTAAGATCAAGACAGAGGATCCAATACTGGCCAAGCGAGCCAAATAGAGATTGGTCTTGTAGCTAAACCGATCGGCCAACATACCTGATGGAATCTCACACAAGAGACTTGTCCCATGAAAGATACTTTCTAGTAAACCGATTTGAAGTAAGGAAAGACCATTCTGAATGAAAAATAAAATCCAAAAACTGGTGATTCCAAAATAAGATGTGAATTCCAGTCCTGCTAGAAGTGGAATATTGCCTTTGTAAGTTCTTTTAAACATCGTTTTCTCACTTTCAATATGTAATTTGATTGTTTCTAAAAGACTTACTTAGAGTTGCCTACATTTTCCTCACCTCTTTCATTTAAAGTAAAAACGCCAGTTGGCGTTTTTATTTCAGATACTTTTTAACATAGTCATAGTAATCTGGTTTTTCTTTTTTATTGAGCGCAAAGAGCATTTGGCCTTTCATGGGCTCTTTGTCATCATTGGGTTGCAAAAAGAGGGCTGTCTCTTTTGATTTTGTGGGGAAAAATACAGTATAACTGGTTTCATTTCCTTGGTCTTTCAACTTAAGAGAATAATAAGTAAAACCATCTTTAGCTTTAGGACCATTCAAAGTATAGTCATAGTCCTGCTTACCAATCGTTACTTTATCTTTCTTAAAAATGATCTTATAATCTTTTTTCAGAGCGTCCTGAGCTTTCCACTCACCTTGTAAAGAGGGAGCAGATTTGCTACAAGCAACCATTAAAACCAAACAAAGTAAGGCTGACAAGCCAAGTAACCATCTTTTCATACACCTGCACTCCTAGAAAATTGACTTATGGTTTGATACGGTGCAACATACGTGGGAATGGAATAGCTTCACGAATGTGTTTCGTACCAGCTACAAAGGTAACCATACGTTCAATACCAATACCAAAACCACCGTGAGGTACTGAACCGTATTTACGAAGGTCAAGGTAGAATTCGTATTCTGTGCGATCCATACCGAGTTCATCCATCTTAGCAACAAGCGCATCGTAGTCATCCTCACGCATTGAACCACCGATGATTTCTCCGTAACCTTCAGGTGCCAAAAGATCGGCACAAAGAACACGCTCAGGATTACCAGGAACTGGTTTCATGTAGAATGCCTTGAAACTTGCTGGATAGTTAACAACGAATGTTGGAACACCAAAATAGTTAGAAATCCAAGTTTCATGTGGTGAACCAAAGTCATCCCCATGTTCAAGATGCTCGTAGTCTGTATCTTCGTCATTTTCATGTGCTTGAAGAAGGTCGATTGCTTCATCATAAGACACACGCTTGAAAGGCTCAGCAATGTATTTCTTAAGAAGATCGACATCACGTTCAAGAATTTCAAGAGCTTGTGGTGCACGGTCAATAACGCCTTGAATAAGAGCTTTGACATATGCTTCTTGCAAATCAAGCGACTCATCATGTGATAAGAATGAATACTCAGCATCCATCATCCAAAACTCAGTCAAATGACGACGTGTTTTTGATTTTTCAGCACGGAAAACAGGACCAAAGTCAAAGACACGACCAAGAGCCATAGCACCAGCTTCAAGATAAAGCTGACCAGATTGGCTCAAGAAAGCAGGTGTTCCAAAGTAGTCTGTCTCAAACAATTCTGTTGAATCTTCGGCAGCGTTACCAGACAAGATTGGACTATCAAATTTGATGAAGCCATTTTTATCAAAGAAATCATAAGTTGCATAGATAATGGCATTACGAATTTGTTGGATAGCCATTTGCTTACGTGAACGCAACCAAAGGTGACGATTATCCATCAAGAAGTCTGTACCGTGTTCTTTGGGTGTGATTGGATAATCTTCAGATTTACCAATAACTTCCACTGCTGTTACATCAAGCTCATAACCAAATTTAGAGCGCTCATCTTCTTTGACCACACCTGTCACATAGACAGATGTTTCTTGACTAAGGTGTTTGACAACATTAAATTTTTCAGTACCTTCTTCTTCACCGTATTTTTCGATAAAGTTAGGTTTGAAAACGACAGCTTGGAAGAAAGCAGTCCCATCACGCAACTGAAGAAAGGCCAATTTCCCTTTTCCAGATTTGTTAGCTACCCAGGCACCAATAGTGATTTCTTCACCAACATGTTTAGGCACATCAATAATTGAAACTAATTGTTTAGACATGTAAATTACTTCTCTTTTCTGTTGATCTATATTAAAATTTATTTTTCCATAAATGCTTTGATTCGGCCAACAGCCTCTTTCAAAGTATCTAGGTCTGTAGCATAGCTGAGACGAATATTTTCAGGAGCACCAAATCCTGCTCCAGTTACCAATGCGACTTCAGCCTCTTCAAGGATAGCATTGGTAAAATCATTGACATCTGTATATCCTTTGATTTCCATAGCCTTTTTAACATTAGGGAAGAGGTAGAAGGCACCTTGAGGTTTGATAACTTCAAATCCAGGCACTTCAGCTAAGAGTGGGTAGATGGTATTCAAACGTTCTTCAAAAGCTTGACGCATTTCTTCGATAGAAGTTTGATCTCCTGTCAAAGCCTCAATAGCAGCGTATTGAGAAACGGCTGTAAGATTAGAGGTTGTTTGACTGATGACCTTAGCCATACCTGCAATAATCTCTGGATCACCAACAGCAAAACCAACACGCCAACCTGTCATGGCATAAGTCTTTGAAACACCATTGATGACAATAGTTTGATTACGAATGGCATCAGAAAGACTTGAAATCGGTGTGAAACTATTGCCATTGTATACCAAGCGACCATAGATATCATCAGCTAAAATCAAAATATCATGCTCAACTGCCCAATCGCCAATTGCTTGTAATTCTTCCTTGCTATAAATCATTCCGGTTGGATTTGATGGCGAATTAAGCAAGACCACTTTCGTTTTTCAGTGCGAGCTGCCTCAAGCTGTTCTACTGTAGCTTTAAAGTGATTTGCTTCAGTCGTTTGGAAAGTGACCGGAACACCTTCAACCATTTTCACTTGATCTACATAAGAAACCCAACAAGGCGTTGGAATGATTACTTCGTCACCAGGATTGATAACAGTAGCAAAGAAAGCGTACAAAATAAACTTAGCACCCGTTCCGACTACAACTTCATTTGGTTTTACAGAATAACCATAGAATTTGTCCATATAGCTACCGATAGCTTCTTTGAGTTCTGGGAGACCAGAGGCTACGGTATAAAAACTTGCTTTACCACTTTCGATAGAGGCAATAGCAGCTTTCTGAATATTCTTTGGAGTAACGAAATCTGGCTCTCCAAGTGTCAAACTCAAGATATCACGTCCTTGAGCTTTTAGGGCTTTAGCACGCGCACTGGCTGCTAAAGTAACACTTTCACCCATTTCTAATACACGATTTGATAATTTTGTCATTTTTATAGTCCTTCCACTTTAATAACCTGACCCGAGATAAAATCGACCAGAAAATACTTGGTTCCTGACTTCACTTCCCAAATAGGAGTTTTCTTATACTTTCCTAAATGCACATAAGATATCTTCTTAGCACCATACGCCTTGGCAGCTTTCTCTGCTACCGACTTACTAATACCATCAGACTGCTTGTAAATATCAACCACACCTGAATCTTTACTGACAATGAGGGCAAGCTTTTCACCTTTACTCGTTTTACCAAGAAGACCATAATAGGTCTCCAGACCATGGTAGATATCAAATTCAGAAACAGTCCTAATATCCGCCTTACTCTCAGCTATGGCAATCACTTGCTTTTCAGCATCAATATAGGGCTTTGTCGCTACAATCAGTAAAGCTGTCATAGAGGCAATTAAGGTCGCAACGATTGTAATTATTCCCAAAATAATCTGTTGCTTTTTCGCCAAAGCTGATCGTTGTTTACGCATAATTTCTCCTAAAAAAGTTTCTGAAATTATTATATCAGAAAATGATAAATCTTTACATAGCTATGTCGCTAGTAATGGATATTTAACGTCATCTTTTTAGGTCTGAGAAACTCTTTCATCTTAAAATTTGATTGATATTATATAGCTAACTTTCCTTTTGCAGAAATGTCTGGATATCTTCATTGAATATCTTAAATTTAGTTCGTTCAAGCGAAATCTCTTGAGATACTTCTTTCAAAAATAGCTTCCCATAGCTCTTGACTAGGGGGCGGTTGTCTAAAAGAAGTATAGCTGAACGCTGATCCGGACGTCTTTGCGAACGCCCAATAGCCTGTTTAAAACGCAAAATTGTCATAGGAAGACTGTAGCTATTAAAAGTATGCTTTCCTTGTTTAGAAAACCACGACTCCAATTTTTGATAGAATGGATCTTTAGGATTGTCAAATGGAAGACGTGCGATGACCTCAATAACCCTATCTTGTTGAGCAAAATCAACACCTTCCCAGAAAGAACCCATTCCAAGAAGCATATTAGTCTCACCTCTATCAAAACGTTTTTTGACGTTAAAAGCCGTACCGTTCTTTTCTTGAGTGAGGTGATGTACTTCCTGTAAATCCAGCAAATCTGAGACAGCTAACATGCTTTTTCGAGATGTGAATAAGACTAATATAGGATATTCCGTTTTAGTCAACTTCTGAAGACGTTTTGCGACAGCTTTATCATAGTCTTCTTCAGATACAACACCAATCATAGGCATGCTTTGATCAATCCAAATTGCCTGACTGAGAAGGTTGTCCATTGGAAGACTAACCTTATGCACCTGATTTAGCCCTAATAAATCTGCCACATCAACTTCAGGACCAATATCAATGGTTGCTGAGACAATCAACACCTTCTGAGCACTCGGAAGATAGGCAGACAGTTTCAAAAGTTCCTGACGTGAAGCCTTTAGATAAGACACCCGATGTTCCTGATAGTAGTCAGTTTCAAGCCAAAAATGGCTGTAAAGGGGTGTTTGCAATGGAGATAACATTTCCACCAAACCGCTTTCCCCTTCAAGTTCAGTTATGGTCTGAAGCAAACAATCTAATTGCTGACGATTATACTGTTTTTGTGGGAATTGTTGGTGTTCCTGAATCAAATGACTAATTTCAAACTGCAAATTTTCAAGTAAACGCTGTTGCAGTAAGGATGGGTTACCATGATCAAGAATACGATGGATCTGTTGCAAAAGACTTGTTAAATTCACTTGGTAACGAGAAAATTGTTCCAAAGCCAGAACCATCTTTTGCCCCTCATCAATGACAAGCGTTTTCCCTCTGACAAAATCATGGTCATCCTCCATACGGGTTAAGAGATAGGCATGATTAGTGACAACAACTTTAGCCTCTTTGGCCTTTTGATAGGACTGTTGCCAAAAATCGTAATCCTTAAAAAGACTATCTGCCTTTAACTTACCATCATGTTTAATCTCATCAAAATAAGCCATGTAGCGTTGCTTCTGTCTTATCTCGTCAAGATCACCAGTCTCCGTCTCTGTCAACCAAACCAAAAGTTGCATCTTATAGCGATTGACCAAACGATTACTATCCTGACGTAGTAAGGTTTGATAAAAGGCATCCAACTTAATATAATTCTGCGGTCCCTTAAGGCTGTGAAAATTAATATTAAAGATTTCAGCTAAACTTTTAGCTTCTTGACTCATAATTTGATTTTGAAGAAGCTTGGTCGGAACAGCTACAACGACTTTATCTACATTTGCTTGTGCCAAAATGGGAAGAAGATAGCCATATGTTTTCCCAATTCCTGTCTGAGCTTGAATCATGGAAATGTCAGTATTATCCAGTTCTTTTCTGACCGCCTCAGCAAATTTTTCTTGCTTATGTCTTGTTTCCAAACCTAGGAGTGCAATATTGGTTTCAAAATTTTGAGATAATTTGCGTTCGTTCTTATAAGTCAATGGCTTTCGAAGGACAATACCAGACTCCTCAAGCATGATATACTCTTTCGCAAGTTCATGCTTTTGTCCTCTTATGGCATCACGAATAACTAACTCAGACTCAAAAAGCAAATTATCAGAAAAGGTCAAGAGTAAATCAATGGTTTGTCTAGGTAAACTAGATATTTTATCCATTAAATGAAAAAGAAGTTGACCTGTAGCCCTTGCATCCTCAATAGCAGTATGGGCTTGAGCTAAGTCAAGATTTAAGACCTTAGATAAATGAGAGAGTTTATAGTGTTCCAGTGTCGGATAAAAAACCTGAGCCAACTCAACTGTATCAACACGGGGTGTCCTTAATTCATAGCCCTCCATGAAAAGAGCTTCTGAGAGTAGGTTGGCATCAAATTTGACATTATGGGCAACAAAAATACAATCTTCAATTAAGTCAAAAATCTTACGAGCAATTTCTGAGAAATCTGGTGCCTGGGCTAACTGCTGATCTGTAATACCCGTCAAATGAATAATATGATCATCGAGTTTTTGGTGCGGGTTCACATCACTTGCAAATTCGTCAATCACCTGACCATTTTGCATGATGACAATTCCCACCTGTATAATACTAGCCATTGACGAGGCAGATGTTGCTTCCAAATCAACAATGGCATATTTATTGGTGTTTTTTTCACTCATAGTGACCTTATTATAGCATATCCAAAACACCAAAAAAAGACAAAGTCATCATTCTGATATTGGAAAAAGCCTGAAATTCGTGCTACACTAGAACTATGAAAATAAGACGAATTTTAAATCCTGTTGCCCAGGAAAACACCTATATTTTAGAAAACGATACAGCCTGTCTAGTCATTGATCCAGGAAGTGATACTTCTGCTATCTTAGCTGAACTTAAAGCAATCGACAAACCAGTTGCTGCTATCCTTTTGACACATACACACTACGACCACATTATGAGTGTTGAGGCAGTCCGTCAGGCATATAATCATCCTCCTGTCTATGTTGCTGAAGCTGAAAAAGACTGGTTGATGAGTCCTATTGATAATTTATCTGGACTCCCACGTCACGACGATATGGAAGACGTTATTGTCAATCCTGCAGAACACTACTTCGATTTTACTGAAGATTATAACATCAAGAACTTTCAGTTTAAAGTTGTTCCAACTCCAGGACACTCTATTGGAGGTGTTTCTTTTATCTTTGATAGAGAAAAAACTGTATTTTCTGGTGATGCCCTCTTTAAAGAAACAATTGGACGCTGGGACCTTCCAACAGGGAACCACGAACAATTACTCACTAGTATTCAAGAGCAACTCTTTACGCTTCCTAACCACTACAGAGTTTTCCCAGGACATGGATGGGATACCACTGTTGGTCATGAGAAGGTCTTTAACCCACATTTTTCATAAAAAAACAAAAGCTTGTCGACACCTACTTTAGTAAGTATTGACAAGCTTTTTTTCTCGAATAAAAAAGAAGGCCGATAGACCTTCTTATCTGAAACACTGTAGTGTGTTTATTTAGATTTGATGTAGTTAACACCATCTGCTTTAGGTGCAACGGCTTTACCGAAGAAAGCAGCCAAGACAATAATTGTCAAGATATATGGTGCAATTTGCAAATACACATTTGGTACATGTGAAATGAGTGGAAGCTGTTTTCCAATGATTGCCAATGATTGTGACAATCCAAAGAACAAACTTGAGAGCATAGCTCCAATTGGACTCCAACGACCGAAAATCATAGCAGCCAAGGCGATGAAACCAGGACCTGCAATTGTTGTAACGGCAAAGTTGTTTGAGATTGATTGTGCATAAACCGCACCACCAACACCACCAAGGAAGCCCGAAATCATAACGCCATAGTAACGCATACGATAGACGTTAATCCCAAGTGTATCTGCTGCCTGTGGGTGTTCACCAACTGAGCGAAGTCGCAAACCAAAGCGTGTCTTAAAGATGAGCCACCATGATGCTACTGAAACCAAGATAGCAACATATGCTACCAAAGAAACATTAGTGAAGAAAACTTTACCCAAGAAAGGGATATGATTAAAGATTGGGAATGATACAGTCTTAAAGTTATGACTGATAGCAGGTGTTTGACCAGCACCATAGATAACACGTGTCAAGAATACTGCCAAAGATGGTGCGATAAGGTTCAACACTGTACCAGAGACAACATGGTCAGCTCGGAAGTTAATTGTCGCAACAGCATGGAGCAATGAGTAGAGAACACCAACCAGACCTGCTACAATCGCAGCAATCCAAGGTGTCGCATCTCCAAAACTTTCTGCAAAAGTCAAGTTAAAGAGAACACCTGCGAAAGCACCAATTACCATAATTCCTTCAAGGCCGACATTTACGATACCGCCTCGTTCAGAGAAAGTCCCACCAATACTTGTAAAAATCAATGGTGCTGAATACTTCAACATAGAGGCAACAATTAAGGCTATAATTGTAATAAAGTCCATATTAGTTTTGTCCTCCTTTAGCTTTCACTGATTTATGACGAGGGCGAACCCAATATCTAATGATGTAATTAGCACCAACAAAGAAGATGATCAAGGCTGAAACAACATCGATAATTTCAGGTGGAACACCAATCATACCACTCTTACCAATAGACAAGACACCATAAAGAAGGGCGGCAAATGGAATACCGATAGGGGAGTTAGATGCTAACAGCGCAACCGCCATACCGTTCCAACCGATAGCCAATGAAGAGTTTTGAACGAAGACATTTTGGAATGTACCAAGTCCTTCTACTGTTCCTCCAAGACCACATAGAGCACCTGAGATAATCATTGACATGATAATAACACGTTTAGATGACATCCCTGCATACTCTGATGCATGAGGATTAAGACCTACAGATGTAATTTCAAAACCAGTTGTTGTTTTCTTAAGCAAGAACCAAACTAAGAAGGCAGCTGCAAGAGCCAGGAAGAAACCAATATTGAAACGCGAACCACCAGTTATTTGAGATAAGAACTCTGTTTGATAACTAGCTGAGGCTACAACCTTGTTAGAAGCTTCTGAGGAACGCAACATATCAGCTGTAAATCCAAAGCGAATAATATTGTTTGCCACATACAAAATGATGTAGTTCATCATAATGGTTACTATGACCTCACTTGTTCCCAAGTAAGCACGGAGAATACCTGGAATAGCCCCAGCGATACCACCTGCAACCAGGCCAATGATGACTGTACAGATAACTGAAACCACCTTTGGCAAATCAGGAAATGATAAAGCAAACCATACGGCAGAAACCCATCCTGCCAAGGCCTGTCCTGGCAAACCAACGTTAAAGAAACCTGCCTTAGATGCAACAGAGAATCCAAGTGCAATCAGAATCAGCGGACTCATGGCACGAAGAATTTCACCAATATTTTTCAATGAACCAAAGGCCGTTGAGAAGAGATCATAGTAAGCCCAGAATGGATCGTAACCGAAAATTAACATCAAAACGGCTCCGATTAGCATTCCCAAGAGGACAGCAATTAAAGGAACTGCCCAATTTTGTACTTTTTTAGACATTTGCTTCCTCCTTATTCAATTGTCCACCAGCCATAAGAATACCAAGATCTTGCTTATTCGTTTCAGCAGGATCTAGAATTCCCTGAATTGCACCATCATAGATAACGGCAATTCTGTCTGACATATCAAGAATTTCATCCAATTCAAAGCTGACAACAATAACAGCCTTCCCTTTATCACGTTCAGCAATAATACGTTTACGGATGTACTCAATGGCACCAACGTCAAGACCACGAGTTGGTTGACTAACAATAAGAAGTTCTGGGTCACGGCCAATCTCACGAGCGATAACAGCTTTTTGTTGGTTACCACCTGACAATTCACCACCAGCAATTAACTCTCCTGCACCACGAACATCAAATTCTTTCATCAATTCACGCGCTTTAGCATTGATGACGTTAT
Source organism: Streptococcus sp. HSISS3 (assembly GCF_000448605.1). Classification (NCBI taxonomy): domain Bacteria; kingdom Bacillati; phylum Bacillota; class Bacilli; order Lactobacillales; family Streptococcaceae; genus Streptococcus; species Streptococcus sp. HSISS3. The sequence continues at coordinate 831,288 of NZ_CM002130.1, read as the reverse complement.
AGTTCAAGATACCGTTCTTAGAATTTGGCTCTTTGTAGTAGGTTTGAAGAGCGATATTTTCAGCAACTGTCATTTCAAGGACCATACCATCACGATGACGATCTTCAGGAATATGACCAACACTCATCTCTGTAATCTGACGAGTTGTCTTATGAATAATCGATTCACCCTTGATAGTAATATCACCTGACTTAACTTTACGAAGCCCTGTAATCGCTTGGACAAGTTCTGTCTGACCATTGCCATCGATACCGGCAATACCAATTATCTCACCAGCACGAACATCTAATGACAGATTTTTAACAGCAGGAATTCCACGGTTCTCGTTAACCACCAAATCTTTAATAGAAAGAACAACTTCTTTTGGATTTGAAGGAATTTTTTCTGTCTTGAAGGAAACCTGATGACCAACCATCATTTCAGCCAAATCAGCATTTGTTGCCCCCTCAATCGTTACCGTATCAATTGATTTACCACGTCTAATAACCGTAACACGATCAGAAACAGCACGAATCTCATCCAACTTATGTGTAATCAGAATAATCGACTTGCCTTCCTTAACCAAGGTCTTCATAATGTTTAGAAGTTCAGTAATTTCAGACGGAGTCAATACCGCAGTCGGTTCATCGAAGATCAAGATATCAGCCCCACGATACAGAGTCTTAAGGATTTCAACACGTTGCTGAGCACCAACAGAGATATCTGCTACTTTAGCAGTTGGATCTACTGCAAGACCATATCTTTCAGAGAGTTCAGTAATTTCCTTGATAGCCTTCTTCATATCAAGGACTCCACCAGCTTTGGTTACCTCACTACCCAGGATGATATTCTCAGCAACTGTAAAAGCTTCAACCAACATAAAGTGTTGGTGAACCATTCCAATCCCTAGTTTCGTTGCTTTAGACGGTGAATCAATCGTCACCTCTTGACCTTTAACCTTAATGGTTCCGCTCGTAGGTTGCAAAAGACCTGAAAGCATATTCATTAAAGTTGACTTACCTGCACCATTTTCACCGAGGAGGGCATGGATTTCTCCTTGTCTCACATCAAGATTGATATGATCATTTGCCACGAATTCACCAAATTTTTTGGTAATATCGTGCATCTCAATGACATTTGGCTTCGTCATACAATCTCCTTTCAAGAATAATTTTTATTTCAGCAAAGGGGATCATTAACTGCTTCCCTTTGCTGAGACAAAAATTGTCTCAGTTTAAGCTCTATAAAAACTTATGCTTAACTATTATTTGCTAAGACCATCTGTTGGTTTCAATTCACCATTCTTGATTTGATCTTTAGCTTTTACGACTGCATCTTTGATATCTGAAGGGAGATTAGATGTTACAATGTCAACGCCACCGTCTTTGATACCGTAAGTCTTAGTTTTACCACCTTCAAATTTATCGCCTTTGAGTTGTCCGTTAGCGATATCTTTAACAACTGTACCAACTTGTTTGATTGTTGAAGTCAAAACAAAGTTAGATTTTTCTTGTCTGAAGATGTATAATTACCTTCTGCTGTTTGGTCACGGTCAACACCGACTACCCATACTTTTTTATCACTGTCAGCATCAAGTTTTTCGTTAACTTCTTTAGCAGCTGTGAAGACACCAGTACCAGTACCACCAGCAGCTTGGTAAATTACGTCAACGCCTGAAGCGTACATTGTTGAAGCGATTGTTGTCCCTTTAGCTGCATCAGAGAATGATTCAGCATATTGAACTTGTACATCGATGTCAGGTTTTACTGACTTAGCACCAGCTGTGAAACCAGCTTCAAAACGTGTAATTGTGTCTGATGTTTGACCACCGATGAAACCAACTTTATTTGTTTTTGATTGCATTGCTGCTGCGATACCTGCAAGGTAAGCACCTTCGTTATCAGCAAACAAAACGCTTTCAACGTTCTTTTGGTCTTTAATAACATCGTCAATAATTACATAGTTCACATCTTCGTGTTCTTTAGCTGCGTCTGCTACTGCATCATGAAGAGCAAAACCAACACCAAAGATGAGATTGTAGCCTTGACTTTGTGCTGAAGACAAGTTTGTTGCAAAGTCAGACTCTGAACCAGATTGAAAGTAATTGTAGCCAGAATCTTTTTCAAGTTTGTTAGCTTTACCCCAAGCTTGAAGACCTTCCCATGCTGATTGGTTAAATGATTTATCATCAACACCACCAGTATCTGTAACAATTGCAGCTTTAACTTTCGAATCAGCTGCTGAGCCACCTCGTCCACCACGAGCACAAGCTGCAAGACCAAGTGCCGCTACAGCAACAAGGCCAAGTCCGATAATTTTCTTGTTCAATTTCATCTTGAACACTCCTCCTATAACTTGCAAGATAACTTGCTTAATAAAGAATAAAATAATTCAGACTATTGTAAGTCTGTAAAAGAGTATGGTAACAACTCTCCGACTGTCATCTCGACTGTCGATTTATCTTCAGCGATAAGAATCACTTTAGAATCTGATTTAAAAAATTCCACCATTACTTGACGACAAGCTCCGCAGGGTGAGATAGGATCTTTTGTATCTCCATATACCGCAAGACACGTAAAATCCCGATGTCCTTCAGAAACGGCCTTAAAAATAGCTGTTCTTTCTGCACAGTTGGTTAAACCAAATGATGCATTTTCAATATTACACCCTTGAAAAACTTTTCCCTCTTTGGTTAGCAATGCTGCTCCAACTCTAAACTGAGAGTAGGGAACATAGGCGTTTTCTGCTGCTAAAAGAGCTACTTCTATCACCTGAGCTTTTTTAGTAGCATTCATGACTTTCTTGCCCTTTCATAATAGCAACACCTGATGACGTTCCAATACGGGTAGCACCAGCTTTGATAAAGGCTTGTGCTGCTTCAAGTGTACGAGCCCCACCTGATGCCTTAACACCCATGTCAGGACCAACAGTCTTACGCATGAGCGCAATGTCTTCAATAGTAGCACCACCAGTAGAAAACCCTGTAGAAGTCTTAACAAAGTCAGCACCAGCACTCTTAGCTAATTGACATGCCTTAACCTTTTCGTCATCTGTTAAAAGACAAGTTTCAATAATAACCTTAACAAGCTTTGTACCGCTAGACTCTACCACAGCTTTAATGTCATCTTCAACTAATTTAAAATTTCTAGATTTAAGAGCACCGATATTGATAACCATATCAATCTCATCAGCCCCGTTAGCAATGGCATCTTTAGCCTCAAAGGCCTTGACGGTAGATGTTGATGCTCCAAGCGGAAATCCTATTACCGTACAAACCTTAACTGAACTATCTTTAAGAAAGTTGGCAGCAGTCTTCACCCATGTTGGATTGACGCAAACACTTGCAAATTGATATTCCTTAGCCTCATCAATTAAGGCATGAATCTGTTCTTCATTAGCATCTGCTTTTAATAAAGTATGGTCAATATAGCTATTAACAGACATAAATAAGCTCCTTAATTAAGTTTAGATAAAGACCTAGGAAATGATTTTTAATATTTCTGTCGGTTTTTTACACACTTTATCAATAATAACATTTTTTTGAATTCAGTCAGCAATTTTTTATTTAAATTTTCTTGACTATAAACCTTAGCAACAAGGTCTCCTTGAACCACAGAATCACCGACTTTCTTTTCAAAAACAATTCCAGTTTCGTAATTAAGACTATCCGTTTTTGTAGCACGACCGGCACCTAATTGCATAGCAAATTTTCCGAAAGCCATCGCTGGTAGTTCTTCAATATAGCCAGCTTCATCTGCAAAAATCTCAGTCACAACAGGGGCACTACTTTGGCGATAAAGATCTTGCAAATCTCCCCCTTGAGCTTGGATAAGCTCTTCAAACTTAGCAAGGGCTTGTCCTCCAACTAAATGGTGACGAATATCTTCTTGGCTAACGTCAACTTGGGCTAATGTCAATAATATCTCAGCCAATTCACAGATAAAATCAGTAATATCTTCACGCCCCTTACCTTGCATAATTTCAAGGGCTTCGGTTATTTCCAAACGGTTACCTATGGCCTTGCCTAGAGGCTGACTCATATCAGTAATAACAGCAATTGTTTCACGATTGACTTCCCGACCTAATGCCACCATGGTCTCAGACAACTTTTCGGCATCGGACATATTTTTCATGAAAGCACCTTGACCAACGGTAACATCCAGTAAAATCTTATCCGCACCTGCTGCAATTTTTTTAGACATGACAGAACTTGCGATAAGAGGAATGGAATCAACCGTAGCAGTCACATCACGAAGAGCATAAAGCAACTTATCAGCCTTAACGAGGTGTTCTGACTGACCAATCAGTGAAATACCAATTGCTTTAACCTGCTCAATAAATTCTTCCTTGGTACGCTCAACCTGATAACCCTTGATAGACTCTAACTTATCAATGGTACCTCCCGTATGACCCAGACCACGACCACTCATCTTAGCAACCGGTACACCAAAACTCGCTACAAGTGGCATGAGAATAATAGTGACCTTGTCACCAACACCACCGGTCGAATGCTTATCAACCTTAATTCCTGGAATCTCTGACAAATCATACTGCTCACCAGAAACCACCATTTCCGTGGTTAAATCATGGATTTCACGAATAGACATCCCCTGATAGTAAATCGCCATCGCTAAGGCGGCTATTTGATAGTCTGGAATAGCACCAGAGACGTAGCCATTGATGAGATAGGTAATCTCCTCAGTGCTTAATTCTCCACCATCTCTTTTCTTCTCGATTAAATCAACTGTTCTCATATTTTCTCACTTCTCAGGATATAATATCCCTTGTCTTTTTTTACCACTTCAGCATTACCAAAAACGTCTTCCATCTTAGCCTTTGCTGAAGGAGCTCCTTGTTTTTCTGAATGACAATAGTCAAAGTACCACCTTGATTGAGATGATCATAAGCTTCTTCAATCACTTGATGAACAACCTTCTTACCGGCACGAATAGGTGGATTCGAAATAACATAATCGAATTTTCCAGTAACACTTTCATAGATATTAGATTGGAAAATATCAACGTCAACCTTGTTTCGTTCGGCGTTTTGTTTAGCCAAATCAATCGCCCTACTATTGATGTCAATCATAGTGACTTTGACACCTTGAACTTTGGCTAGACTAATCCCAAGTGGTCCATAACCACATCCCACATCCAGAAGTGTTTTTCCATCCTCTAAATCCAGTGAATTTAAGAGCACTTGACTTCCGAAATCAATCATCTTTTTTGAAAAAACCCCAGCATCCGTATAAAACTGGAAACTTTCCCCTAGCAAATTTACCTTTAAATCATGAATATCGTGAGCCGCATCTGGCGTCTCAGCATAGTACATTTTTGACATAATGTGTCCTTCTAATTGTAGTTTTTTTCTATTTTATCAGAAATAGAATCCTAACGCTAGTTATATGATAGGGCTTACATTTTCTTGCTTTTTCTGCTATAATGAGACTTATGCTAAATGAATTTATCAATTTTGAGACGATTTCTCGCAAAGAATGGCAACGTCTCCACCAAGAGGCTAACGCTCCCTTGACTGCTGAAGAACTTGATTCCATTCGAAGCCTAAACGATAAGATCGATGTTCAGGAAGTCAGTGATATTTATCTCCCCCTTATCAATCTCATTCGCATTTACCAAAAAACTGCCAACGATTTAACCTTCTCGAAAAGTATTTTTTTGCAAAAAACGCAGACTAACCGTCCATTTATTATTGGTGTTTCGGGTTCGGTTGCTGTCGGCAAATCAACCACCAGTCGTTTGCTCCAACTTTTGTTGCAAAGGACTTTTCCGCAATCTAAAGTTGAACTTGTCACAACTGATGGCTTTCTCTATCCTAACCAAGTTTTAATTGACAAGGGAATCCTTGATCGTAAAGGTTTCCCCGAATCTTATGATATGCCATTACTGCTCAATTTTTTAGACATTATAAAAAATGGTGGGGATGTCGAAATTCCTGTCTATTCTCATGAAATCTACGATATTGTACCAGGGCTAACACAAGAGATTAAGCAACCAAATTTTTTAATCGTTGAAGGAATCAATGTTTTCCAAAACCCTCTCAACCAACGTCTCTATATGACAGACTACTTTGACTTTTCCCTTTATATTGATGCTGGTGTCGATAATATTGAAACTTGGTACCTTGAGCGCTTCCAGACCCTTTTGGATCTCGCAAAGAATGATGAAAAAAACTATTACCATCGTTTCACCAAAATCAGAAAAGAAGACGCTTTAGCTCTAGCACAAAAGACCTGGCGAGATATTAACTTGGTTAATTTGGAAAATTATATCGAACCTACACGTAACCGTGCTGAACTCATCCTTCATAAAGGTGACAATCACAAAATTGACCTCATTCATTTAAAAAATAGAAAAAGCTTGCCAAGGGACCTAAAATAACGTATAATGACATAGTTAGATAAATTTGGAGGTGAAAACATTGGCAAATATTAAATCAGCTATTAAACGCGCTGAACTTAACGTTAAACAAAACGAAAAAACTCAGCTCAAAAATCAGCTTTGCGTACTGCTATTAAAGCATTCAACGCTAACCCAACTGAAGAAGCTTTCCGCGCTGCATCAGCAAGCATCGATAAAGCCGCTTCAAAAGGTTTGATTCATAAAAACAAAGCAAGCCGCGATAAATCACGTCTTGCAGCTAAATTGGCTAACTAATCTAAAGCTCCATAAGGAGTTTTTTTAGTGCCTAAAAATCATAAAAAACAACAACCCCTGCTAGCCTAAAAGCTAGCAGGGATTTTCTCGATTTTCTTCATGTAATTATACTCCAGTAATTTTAACTTCAAAAATAGTCCCTTTAGGTTGATTATCCTTTACAGTAATCGTTCCCTTAAGTGAAACTACAATTTGTTGTGCTAAGGATAAGCCTAGTCCAAAGCCACCTTTTTGTCTGGTTCTGGCCTTGTCCACCCGGTAAAATCGATCAAAGATTTTTTTCTTATCTGCATCTGAGATACCAGGACCATTATCCGCAACAGAGATATAAAGATGTCGATCATTTGTGCGAACGGTAAAGGTCACCTGTCCATCATCTTCCGTATATTTAACAGCATTGTCAAATAAAATCGTCATCAACTGTTTCAACAAGGTCTTATCAGTCTGAATAGGACGAATAACTTGATTTCGAGCAGTAAAGCCCTTCTCACTTTCTTCAGCAATCATCGCATAATTAGCAAAAACAGTATCGAAGAAAGCTGGATCTATCGTTTCAATCTCTGGCTTAATCCCATCATCACGACGGGCCAAATTCAAAAGATTTGTTGTCAAAAGACGCATATTACGTACTTCATCTAGACTTGATGCAATATTCTCCGAATTGTCTAAAATTGTACTCTCTGGCTTACGGAAAAGAACTTCAAGACGGTTTTGAATGACTGCAAGAGGCGTCCTTAACTCGTGACTAGCATTTTCAACAAAGGCCTTCTGCTTTTCCAAACTTTCTTGGATAGGACGTCTTGACCATTTGGCCAGATACATACTTGCTGCTACAGACAACAGCCAGAAGAAACTCATCATAATGACGATTAGCTTAACGTAACGTTCAGTCGCCTCCTCTAACTGAGTCGTGTTGATAGCGATAACAACATACTTAGCATCAGGGTATAGACTACTATCTACCTTTTCAGTAATCAAACGATACTTTTCAGTCTGATTGAAGTAATTCTGAGCACTACCTTGACTAATAATGTCAAGATTACTTCTATCAATTGAGAGATTGGTCAAGCTAGAAAATTTATCAACAGTATTTAAGACTTTGCCATCTTTATCAAGAACGAGAACACTTGTATTAGCAGCCACTGATAAATCATGAGGAGCATCTTCCATCTTAGATTTTTTCTTTTTAGAATCTTGATTATTAGCACTGGTTTTAGGCGGCTCTGAAGACCCTTTGGTATCATATGTCTGATAAATAGTTGTCGTATTGTTTTGATCTACCTCAGAAGTCACAAAGAGTTCTCGTTTCAACATCTCCATTTCCAAATAAGAATTTGATTTGTTTGCTGCAATTTTCAAACTAGAATCAACATTAGAGTAAACACCATAACTCAAAATTTGCAATATCATGACAGTCATGATGAGGAAAATACCAGAAAAAGTCGCAAAGAAATGGATGAAAGTCTTAAAACCGTCTGACTTGATTCTCCTTAAGAGATAATTGAAAAACTTAGTCAGCATTTTTCAAAATATACCCCACGCTTCTCAAAGTTTGAAGGTTAGCCGCAAAGTCAGTTCCCTTCAATTTCTTACGAATTTTTGAAACATAAACCTCAACAACAGAGACGGTAGTATCACTATCAAATCCCCAGAGACGGTCAAAAATTTGTGACTTAGGTAGGATGACATTTTGATTTTGTAGGAAGTAAACCAGCAAATCAAACTCTTTACCTAGAAGTTCCACTTCTTTGTCTCCCACGAAAGTTGAATTCGTAGAAAGATTAACACGGACATCCCCAAAAGAGAGGGTGTTTTGGTCAAATTTACCAGAGCGTTTCAAAAGTGCTTGAATACGCATTTTTAGCTCTTCCAAATAGAAAGGTTTGGTAAGGTAATCATCAGCGCCAAGCTCAAAACCGTGCCCCTTATCATCAAGACTTTCCTTAGCGGTCATAATGAGAACAGGTGTTGTGACTCCTTTTTCACGTAGCTCCTTCAAGACCGTAAAACCATCTTTTTCAGGTAACATAAGATCTAGAAGGATTAAGTCATAAACCCCACTCTCAGCCTCATAGAGACCCTCGTCACCATCAAAAACTTGCATAACATCAGCAAAATCATCTAAAAAATCAAAAACTGAGTTTGACAAACTCAAATCATCTTCAACTAGTAATATTTTAATCATAGTTATCTCCCTTACTAGGTGCAAAACCTAGTCATATATCTCTCTAAGTCTTCCCATTATATCGAAAATACACTTAATCTTCTAGTGCTTTATTTTCTTTCGTTAAGACTCAGTTTATCTTATCTTCCTTAAGTTTTTCATAAATAGAGCAAAAAACAGCACCAACTGGCACTGTTTCCAAGAAATATTTGTTATTAGAACAAACCAATTGCTGTTCCGTCTTCAGCAACATCCATCTTGAGGGCTGCTGGGGCTTTTGGCAAACCAGGCATGGTCATGACATTACCTGTAAGAGCTACGATAAAGCCGGCACCAGTCTTAGGAATGAACTCACGAATCGTGATATCGAAGCCTTCTGGAGCCCCGAGTAAGAATTGATTATCAGAGAAGCTGTATTGTGTTTTAGCCATACATACTGGCAATTTGTCCCAACCAAATTCTGCAAATTGTTTGAGCTGGTTCTTAGCTTTTTTCTCGAAGACAACTGATTTACCACCATAGATTTCAGTAACAATCTTAGTGATTTTCGCTTCCAAGCTATCATCATCAGAATAAAGACGTTTATAGTCAGCATTCTCATTTTCAACAGCATCAACAACCGCGTTGGCAAGGTCAATACCACCATCAGCACCATTAGCCCAAACGCTAGCCAATTCAACAGGAACATCGATTTCTGCACAAAGTTCTTTAAGGGCTGCAATTTCAGCTTCTGTATCAGCAACAAACTCGTTAATAGCAACGACTGCTGGAAGACCAAATTTACGAACGTTTTCCACATGACGTTTCAAGTTTGCGAAGCCATCACGAACGGCCTGAACATTTTCTTCAGAGAGGTCCGTTTTGGCTACCCCACCGTGCATTTTAAGGGCACGAAGTGTCGCAACAATAACAACAGCATCAGGAGTTGTCGGGAGGTTTGGAGTCTTGATATCAAGGAATTTTTCAGCACCAAGGTCAGCACCGAAACCTGCTTCAGTAATCGTATAATCAGCCAAACGAAGAGCTGTAGCTGTAGCTAGAACTGAGTTACATCCGTGAGCGATATTGGCAAATGGACCACCGTGTACCAAGGCTGGTGTCCCATAAATTGTCTGTACCAAGTTAGGTTTGATGGCATCTTTAAGAATAAGGGTAAGCGCACCTTCAATTTCAAGATCACGTACATAAACTGGTGTACGGTCATAACGGTAGGCAACTACAATGTTAGCCAAACGTTCTTTAAGGTCATTAATATCAGTAGCCAAGCAAAGAATCGCCATGATTTCAGACGCAACAGTAATATCAAAACCATCTTCACGTGGAATACCATTAAGTGGTCCGCCAAGACCAACGTTTACATGACGAAGCGCACGGTCATTAAGGTCAACCACACGTTTCCAAATGATACGACGTTGGTCAATGCCGAGAGCATTTCCTTGATGAATATGGTTGTCAAGAAGGGCTGACAAAGCATTATTCGCTGTAGTAATAGCGTGCATATCCCCTGTGAAGTGGAGGTTGATATCTTCCATCGGAAGCACTTGAGCGTAACCACCACCTGCAGCACCACCTTTGATTCCCATAACCGGACCAAGAGATGGTTCACGAAGGGCAATCATTGTTTTCTTACCAATTTTGTTAAGAGCATCTGCAAGACCAATTGACATGGTTGACTTCCCTTCACCAGCTGGTGTTGGGTTGATAGCTGTCACCAAAATCAATTTTCCTGGCTTATTGTCTTTGACAGCATTGATTTTATCAAATGACAATTTTGCCTTATATTTTCCGTAGAGTTCCAAATCGTCAAAGCCGATTCCAACTTTTTCAACTACTTCTGTGATTGGTTTTAATTCTACACTTTGAGCAATTTCGATATCTGTTTTCATGAGACACTCCTCTATATTTTTCTAGAATCTATTATATCAGAGTTTGATAAAAAACGCATTATTTTTGGTTAATTACTTTTCAATGTTCGGTTTTTGTTTTGTTATAAATCGTTATAACTTTAATTTATAGGGGTACACCCCAAAAATACCTACTATATATTTACTAAAGACTCAATTTTTAGTACAATACTACTATGAAAATTTTGATTACATCGGGTGGTACCACTGAAAAGATTGATGCTGTACGTGGAATCACAAACCATTCAACAGGTTATCTAGGAAAGGAAATCGCAGAACTTTTCTTGGCTAAGGGTCACCAAGTAACCTTAGTAACGACCAAGACAGCGGTTAAACCAGAACCGAAAGAAAATCTAAAGATTACAGAAATTACGAACGTAGAAAGTCTTCTCAAAAAGATGGAGCCACTCGTCAAAGAGCACGATGTTCTTATACATAGTATGGCAGTCTCTGATTATACTCCTATTTATATGACGGATTTTGCTGAACTGGAGGACACCGAAGATCTCGCTCAATTCTTGCATAAATCTAACACTGAAAGCAAGATATCATCGGCTTCTGATTATCAGGTTCTTTTTCTTAAAAAAACACCGAAGGTCATTAGCCTCGTCAAACAATGGAATCCTGATATTCAATTGATTGGCTTCAAACTTTTGGTTAATGTAAGAAAAGAAGAGCTTTTTGAGGTTGCTCGTGCAAGTCTGAAACGCAACAAAGCTGATATTATTGTTGCCAACGACTTGAGTGATATTACTCCAGATCAACATATTGCCTATCTAGTTGACGAGAAAAGCGAGGAGAAGGTTAGGACCAAAGCTGCAATTGCTCGAGCTTTATTTGAAAGGATATGTCATGACTAAACGTATCATTCTGGCTGTGTCAGGATCAATTTCTGCCTATAAAGCAGCTGATTTAACAAGCAGATTAAAGAAAAAAAGCTATGACGTTAACGTCATTATGACTGAAGCTGCTCAAGCCTTTATCACCCCTCTGACACTTCAAGTTCTCTCGAAGAACCCTGTTCACACTGATGTCATGGAGGAAAAATTAGCTGACCGTATCAATCATATTGACCTAGGTAAGGAAGCTGACCTCTTTATTGTTGCTCCAGCTTCAGCCAATACTATTGCTAAGTTAGCTAACGGGATGGCTGATAACATGCTGACTGCTACTGCTTTAGCACTACCCAGCACCACCCCAAAACTAATTTCACCAGCAATGAATACTAAAATGTATGACAATCCATTGACTAGGAAAAATTTAGATACTTTGCATGACCTTGGCTACCAAGAAATTCTTCCTAAGTCTGGTGTACTCGCCTGTGGAGATACGGGACGTGGTGCTTTGGCTGATATTGATGTCATTCTTGAAGCAATTGACTCTAAGCTAATAAATTAACTTTCTACAAACAATAGGAGATGAAGATGAATAAGAAAAGTAAGGCAAACCAAACGGCGCAGTTGGCACTCTTGATAGCTACAATGGTGGTCATTGAAGTGCTCAGTCAAACTATTTTCGCTGCTTTTGTACTCCCCATCAAACCAACCCTAACACATATTCCAGTGATTATTGCTAGTATCGTCTATGGCCCCAAAATTGGAGCCTATTTAGGTGGTTTCATGGGACTTATGAGTATCGTCCGTAACACAGTGATCTACACAGTGAGCAGCTACCTTTTTAGTCCCTTTGTTGAAGGTGGAACTTGGGCATCTGCTGTTATTGCTATTGTTCCTCGTGTATTAATCGGTATCTTACCGTATTTTGTTTACAAGATACTTCAAAACCGCTTAGGCTTGACACTTTCTGGAGTCATTGGAGCCTTTACAAATACCTTTTTCGTACTCTTGGGTATCTACTTTTTAATTCCTAATTTCTACTCACAGGGTGGCAAAACCTTAATGGCAACCATTTTTACAACCAACTCGATTGCCGAAATGGTTATTGCTGGACTTTTGACAGTAAGTATCACTCCTATGCTTCTACGATTGAAAAAGTAAATTATTTAATCTATGGATAGTGCTGAAAATCAGATACTATTCTACAAACTCGTAAGGAAAATTTTTATGAAAAAATCAACCGCTATTGCACGAATTGCCATCTTTTTTGCAGTGATGCTCACCATTCATTTTGTGACGTCTTTCATTCTCGAATTTGTTCCGTCTGGGATTCAACCGACCTTGGTTCATATTCCTGTTGTTATCGCTTCCGTCATTTATGGACCTAGGATTGGAGCCATTTTGGGACTCCTAATGGGACTCTTTAGTGTGACCATGAATACATTGGTCTTGACACCAGCAAGTTTCCTCTTTAGTCCCTTTGTCTCACATGGAAACCTCTATTCTCTCATTATTGCACTGGTTCCACGTATTTTAATTGGAGTGACTCCTTACTTCATCTATCGCTGGCTACACAATCGTACTGGTTTGGTAACAGCTGCTATTGTCGGATCTATGACCAATACCATTTTTGTTCTATTAGGAATTTACATCTTCTTCGGCAACATCTATGGTGGCAGCTTTCAACATTTTCTTGCTTTGATTTTGACAACAAACTCTCTTATTGAAGTCATTGCTACAGTTCTTGTCGCAACTGCAGCCGTTCCGACGCTTGAAAGATTAAAATAATTAGTTAGGTCGAGACTGATATGTCTTGGCTCTTTTATTTTCATTTACATTTCAGATACCATTTTCTTTTTAAAAAGATTTACAATTATCGCTAGAATTTTCTGAAAAAATTTGTTATAATGTAAGCGATTAAAAATATAAAGGAGAATGCTATGTCTTACACTGAAAATTATAAAAAATGGCTCGATTTTGCTGAATTACCAACTTACCTTCGTGACGAGTTGGTCGCAATGGATGAAAAAACCAAAGAAGATGCCTTCTATACCAACCTTGAATTCGGTACAGCTGGTATGCGTGGTTTGATTGGTGCTGGTACAAACCGTATCAACATTTATGTGGTCCGTCAAGCGACTGAAGGTTTGGCGCAATTAATCGACTCAAAAGGTGAGGAAGCTAAAAAACGTGGGGTTGCTATTGCCTATGACAGCCGTCACTTCTCTCCAGAATTTGCATTTGAATCTGCACAAGTTTTGGCAGCGCACGGTATCAAATCTTATGTATTTGAAAGCCTTCGTCCAACACCTGAGTTGTCATTTGCAGTACGTCATCTTCACACATTTGCTGGTATCATGGTAACAGCTAGTCACAACCCTGCACCATTTAATGGTTACAAGGTTTACGGAGAAGATGGTGGACAAATGCCACCAGCAGATGCAGATGCATTGACAGACTACATCCGTGCTATCGAAAATCCTTTCACAGTGAAATTGGCTGATTTAGAAGAAAGCAAGGCTAGTGGACTAATTGAAGTCATCGGTGAAAATGTTGATGCTGAATACTTGAAAGAAGTTAAAGATGTCAACATCAACCAAGACTTGATTAATGAATACGGTCGTGACATGAAGATTGTCTACACACCACTTCACGGTACAGGTGAAATGTTGGCACGTCGTGCACTTGCTCAAGCTGGATTTGATGCTGTTCAAGTCGTTGAAGCTCAAGCTGTTCCAGATGCTGACTTCTCTACTGTCAAATCACCAAACCCAGAAAACCAAGAAGCCTTTGCTCTTGCTGAAGAACTCGGTCGTAAAGTAGATGCCGACGTATTGGTTGCAACTGACCCTGATGCAGACCGTCTTGGTGTTGAAATTCGCCAACCAGATGGTTCTTACCTCAACCTTTCAGGTAACCAAATTGGTGCTATCATCGCCAAATATATCCTCGAAGCTCACAAAACAGCTGGTACCCTTCCAACTAATGCAGCTCTTTGTAAATCAATCGTATCAACTGAGTTGGTAACTAAGATTGCGGAAAGCTACGGCGCTACTATGTTTAACGTCTTGACTGGTTTCAAATTTATCGGTGAAAAGATTCATGAATTTGAAACACAACACAATTACACTTACATGCTTGGTTTTGAAGAAAGCTTCGGTTACCTCATCAAACCATTTGTACGTGATAAAGACGCTATCCAAGCTGTTCTTATCGTTGCAGAAATCGCAGCCTACTACCGTTCACGTGGTATGACATTGGCTGATGGTATTGAAGAAATCTACAAAGAATATGGCTACTTCGCAGAAAAGACTATTTCTGTTACTCTCTCAGGTGTCGATGGTGCTGCTGAAATCAAGAAAATCATGGATAAATTCCGTGGCAATGCTCCTAAACAATTCAACAACACTGATATTGCTAAGACAGAAGACTTCTTAGAACAAACAGCTACTACTGCTGCCGGCGTAGAAAAATTGACAACTCCTCCAAGTAATGTATTGAAATACTTCTTGGCTGATGATTCATGGTTTGCCGTTCGTCCTTCAGGTACAGAACCAAAAATCAAATTCTACATTGCAACAGTTGGAGAATCTGAAGCAGATGCTAAACAAAAGATTGCCAATATTGAAGCAGAAATTAACGCTTTCGTAGGGTAATAAGATTTAACTGTTTAGACATCAAATAACACAAGATTTTATTGAATAGTCTCTCAGACTATACAAGCTTACAGGGGTTAGATGGAACATTAATTCTGTCTAACCTTTTTCTGATTTCCTTTATGTCTGTTTTAAGTTCTTTAAGTTTGAGGGAAATCAGAACATCTTTAAGCCACTACCTTTTAAGAGACAAAAAGACCACTTATAGATGATCTATAAGTGGTTTTAAAATCGTTTTATTACTTCTCAGAATTTGAATGACTCTTAAATAAAGCATGTGTTGCATTGTAAATATGTCTAGCTGTCGCTGCATTATTCATCGTATACAGGTGAACTCCTGCAACGTCTTGTGTAACCAAATCCACGATTTGGTCAACAGCATATGCTAAACCGGCAGCTCTAAGAGATTCAGGATCATGCTCATACTTATCCAAAATAGCACGGAATTTACGTGGCAAGTGGATATTTTCACAGGTCTTAAGTAGGCGTAAGGCTTGATTACGATTCAAAATAGGCATAATACCAGCATGGATAGGCACATCAATACCAGCAAGAGTACATTTATCTTGGAAATCGTAGAAGCGTTCATTATCAAAGAAGAGTTGAGTCACAAGACTAGAGCAACCAGAATCAACTTTTTTCTTAAGATTTTGAATATCGGAGATTTGATTTGGTGAATCAGGGTGACCTTCAGGATAACAAGCACCGACAATATCAAATTGAGGAGCCTTTTCCTTGATAAACTCAATCAAATCAGTAGCATATGTGAAATCTTTAAGAGGTTCAACCCCTGGGATAATATCACCACGAAGGGCCAAAATACGATGCACACCGACAGCATCTAATTCACGAAGTGTGTCCGCAACCTTTTCTTTTGTCAAATAAATAGCTGGAAGATGGGCAATTGTCGGGATAGCTAGATCATTTTGAATATGGTTTGCCAAAGGAACCGTTGTCTCTTTGATATTATATTTGTTATTACTAGCTGTGACACTAATAAAATGGGGTGACAGTCCTTTCATATCCTCAAGGGCAAGCAAAATTTTTCATTACCTACAGCTGGATTAGGCGGAAAGACTTCAAAAGAGAGTGATGGTGTTTGGCTTGTCATATATTTTACCTTCTTCTTTTTAGATTTTTGTTGAGACAAAAGCAAATTTTAGTGTTTAGTCATCTCAGAACCACATAGAAACAATTTTAGCTAGCCTACTTGCAAAAATCTTTAGGAATCATTACCTATTGAAGACCCTCTACACTCAGTAAGAAGGTCTTCAAAGTATTATAATGTTAATTACAAGTTTTCACGAGCTGCTTTTGCGGCTGCTACGAGCTTAATCAAACTTTCTTTAGTTTCTTTGATACCACGAGTTTTCAAACCACAGTCTGGATTGATCCATACTTTGCTACTTGGAACTTTAGCCAAGATTGCTTCAATTGTGTGATCAATTTCACCGTCTTTAGGGACACGTGGTGAGTGGATATCGTAAACCCCAGGTCCAACTTCTGTTTGGAAGTTTTTCGCTTTAAGCTCGTCCAAGATTTCAAGGTTTGAACGGCTAGCTTCAAATGAGATAACATCTGCATCTAAGTTATCGATAGCTGGGATGATATCTGTAAATTCTGAATAACACATGTGAGTGTGGATTTGTGTGTCTGGTGCTACTGTTGAGTGTACCAAACGGAAGGCTGGAATCGCCCAGTCAAGGTAGTCTTCGTACCAGTCACTGCGACGGAGTGGCAATTTTTCACGAAGTGCAGCTTCGTCAATTTGGATGATTTTAACGCCTGCTGCTTCAAGGTCTAGAACTTCATCCTTAATAGCAAGGGCGATTTGAAGAGTAGAATCCTTGATAGAGATGTCTTCACGTGGGAATGACCAGTTAAGGATAGTAACAGGTCCAGTCAACATACCCTTAACAGGCTTGTCTGTACGGCTTTGTGCATAGCTAGACCATTTCACAGTGATTGGGTTAAGACGAGTGACATCACCCCAGATGATTGGTGGTTTAACCCCACGCATACCATATGATTGCACCCAACCATTTTTAGAGAAGAGGTAACCAGACAAGTTTTGACCGAAGTACTCAACCATGTCGTTACGTTCAAATTCACCATGGACAAGAACATCAAATCCAACTTCTTCTTGCCACTTAATCCATTCATCGATTTCTTGTGCAAGGAAAGCATCGTAATCTTCTTGTGACAATTCATGCTTACGGAAGGCCAAACGTTTAGAACGCACTTCCTTAGTTTGAGGGAATGAACCAATAGTTGTTGTTGGAAGCAATGGAAGTTTGAAAGCATCTTTTTGAATAGCTTCACGTTCTGCAAAAGCTGGCAAACGTGTGTAATCTGCTTCTGTCAAGCCTGCAATACGAGCACGAAGTTCAGCGTTTTCACCAACACGTTCAGTAGCAAAGAGATCTTTGTTAGCAGCAAGTGCTTCAGCACCTTGACCATTGCGGATAGCATCCAAATCACGAAGTTCTTCCAATTTTTCAACGGCAAAAGCAAAGTGATTCAAAATGGCTGGTTCAAAGTCTTCATTAGCAGTTGTAAATGGTACATGAAGAAGAGAACATGAAGTCGTCAAGACAACATTTTCAGCTGGAACTTGATCCAAGATTTCCAAGCTCTTTTCATAGTTATTACGCCAGATATTTTTACCATTAACAATACCAGCATAGAGAGTCTTGTCAGCTGGGAAACCACCTTTAACAAGTTCAAGTGTCTTCTTACCTTCGACAAAGTCAAGACCAATACCGTCAACTGGCAAGTTCACGAGATCATTATAGACATCACGAACATCACCAAAGTATGTTTGAATCAAGACTTCAAGGCCTTTCTTGTCAGCCAAGAGTTTATTGTAAAGATTCAAGAAGAGTGCTTTTTCATCAGCTGTCAAATCTTTAACAAGTGCTGGTTCATCAAGTTGGATACGAGTCGCACCAAGTTCAGTCAATTTAGCAAAAACTTCTTGGTAGGCAGCTACAAAACTATCAACGAAGTCTTCGGCTTTTACACCATCTTCAAAGTCAGATAATTGAAGGAAAGTGAATGGTCCAACAACAACTGGACGAGTGTTGATACCCAATTCTTTTGCTTCTTGGTACTCATCAAAAATCTTGTGACCAGCAAGTTTAACTTCTGTTGTTTTTTCAAATTTTGGAACGATGTAATGGTAGTTAGTATTGAACCATTTTTTCATCGGAAGGGCACGTACATCCCCTTTTTCACCTTGGTAACCACGCGCCAAAGCAAAATATTGTTCCAATTCTGTCAAATCCAAGTTTTGAACAGATGCAGGCACAACGTTGAATAAGAAAGCCGCATCAAGGAAATTATCATAGTGAGAAAAGTCATTTGAAGGAATCTCAGTAATACCTTTTTCTTTGACAATATTCCAATGCTTAGCACGCAAGTCTTTAGCTGCAGCCAAAAGTTCATCTGCTGTGATTTCTTTTCTAAAGTATTTTTCTGTTGTAAATTTTAATTCGCGGAATTCACCCAAACGTGGGAAACCAATGATAGTAGTTGACATCTTGTGTCCTCCTCTTTGTTGTTGCATTAATCTTACCAAAGAAATAGCTTTCTGTATAATTGGTATTAGTTTTCTCTATATATAGTTTTTAGCTATAACCTATAAACTAAGGGATTTATCCTGTCTGTTATCTCCTTTTGCTTAGATATTATTATAGCTAATAACTATAGGTATGGTAGCAAAAAATCCCTAGACATTTGTCTAGAGATTCTTGTTGCTGTACCTGATAGCTTAAGCCTTACCTTTCTCCTTATTGCTGTATTAATAGAGAAAGCCAGAACTATAATGACTAACTCCTAATAGATTCTATCACTCTCTCTTGAATCCAAGATGATGTATAAGACATATTTTCACTATTATAACTATTCCAAATAAAATAACCAAAAACTGCTAGTACAAGTAGGAAACAAATTCCCAAAACGGCTAACCAAATGATTTGTTTCTTTAAACTGTCATATTCATTCATATAGCCATTATGAATTTTAATCAGTTCATCTCTCTTTTTGTTATTAGACTCTTTGGCAATGGCAATTTCAAGTTCATACATCTGGTGTTTCCAAGAATTGCCTTTTTTTGTTTTTTTATTTGAAAGGTTGCTGCTACCTTTCTCAAATTTATTTTTTCAGTCATAATTCCCTCTAAAATCTTCTTTTACTCCTTTCATTATAACATATGTAAAACTATCTGAAAAGTTCATCTTTGGTTAAAATTTTGAGAATAAGATTTAAAACATGAAAAATAACCAGAGACAAACTTCTTATGTTATACTCTAACTATGCATAAGAAAACTGTTATTGATTTTAAAGATTTTGGGCTGAGACAAGTCTTTAAAAATCCTCTCAAAGAATTAAAAACCAAAGATATTAATGAAGTTAAACCACTTCTAGCCCAAGTAGAGGCCTATCAAAAAGAAGGCTATTATGCAGTGGGCTACCTTTCCTACGAAGCGTCTGCGGCCTTTGAACCTAAGTTTGAGGTTTTGAATGGCCCCTTAATGTCTGAATATCTCCTCTATTTCACCATTCATGAAACCGTTCAAACGGAACCTCTTCCATTATCGTATGAGCCAGTTTCTCTACCGGATTCATGGAAGGAGCTAACTTCAGCTTCTGAATATAAGGAGGCTATCCAGAAAATACATCATCATATCCGACAAGGAGATACCTACCAGGTCAACTATACTGTTCAATTGCAACAAGACCTAACTGCAGACCCTTTTGCCATCTATAACCGGCTTGTTGTCGAGCAGAATGCTCACTACAACGCCTTTATTCAACATGATGACCTTTCTATTATTTCTATAAGTCCAGAGCTTTTCTTTAAGAAAGAGGGCGATACACTAACCACACGTCCTATGAAAGGCACGACCAATCGCGGTTTAACAACTGCTACTGACCTCAAACAGGCTCAGTGGCTTGCGCATGATCAAAAAAATCGTTCAGAAAATATGATGATTGTTGATCTCCTACGCAATGATATGAACCGTATCTCAAAAATAGGTAGTGAAAAGGTCAAAAGCCTTTGTCACGTTGAACAATACTCTACAGTTTGGCAAATGACTTCTACTATTGAAACACAGCTCTTAGAAAATAAGAATCTAAGTGATGTCTTTCAAGCACTTTTCCCTTGTGGATCAATCACTGGAGCACCCAAAATAGCTACTATGTCTATTATCTCAGCGGTAGAAAAACAGGCGCGTGGTGTTTATTGTGGGACTATCGGTATTTTACCACCTCAGGGACCGACAATTTTCAATGTTGCAATCCGAACCCTTCAAATGCAGGGAACAAAAGCTATCTATGGTGTCGGGGGAGGCATTACCTGGGATAGCAATTGGGCAGATGAATATGAAGAAACCAAGCAAAAAGCAGCTGTTTTATATCGTCAGAATCCTAAATTTGATCTCATTTCAACTGGTCTGGTCCATCAAGGAAGATTACTCTTTATAGAGGAGCACCTTAATCGCTTACAAGAGGCCAGCCGCTACTTTGATTTTCCTTTTAAGAAGGAAGAAGCTCACTATCAAGTAGAATCCCTGTGTCAGTCTTTTGATGTTGACACAGACTATCGTCTTAAATTCTCTCTTTCAAAAGACGGTGAACTAAAGTTTGACCATTCTCCACTAATAGACTTGTCCGATAGTTTTTGCCAAGCAAGATTAGTGGAGCAATTGCATCCTTTGGATAGCCCCTATACCTTCTTTAAAACAAGTTACCGACCTCACCTTAGTATCGGACCTCATGAGCAAATCTACTATAACCATGAGGGGCAACTCCTAGAAACCTCTATCGGTAACCTCGTTGTCAAAATTAATAACCAACTGTACACACCTCCTGTGCAACTTGGTATCCTAAATGGGATTTACAGACAGCACCTGATAGCTCAAAAAGAAGTTAAAGAAAAGGTATTAACTTTAGTTGACCTAAAACAAGCTCAAGCTATCTATGCTTGTAATGCTGTGAGAGGATTGTATGAATTAAGTATTAGAGGTTAACCTGAGCTTTAAAGGATCACTTTGTGTTTTCTACCATTCCGTCACTGCTAGCGATTAAGTTTTATTACTATTTCTTCTATTGAATAATTAACCATTTCAGTTTAAATGCAGTATAATACTAGATAGCAGTCATTAAAGCTATGATTCCTTTAATGACAAATAATGCAATCCTGAAACTTAAAGCTCAGGAACAGTTTTAGAAAGGACAAAAACCTTAAATGAAAAATTTTAAAGGCTTGACTTCTGCTGAAGTTCAAGCTAGTAAAAACACCCATGGCGATAATAGACTCTCTAGCAAAGAAGCTAACTCGCTTCTCTCAATCTTTATCGAAGCCTTCCAAGATCAATGGATTCTTATCCTCTTGGCTGCCTTAGGATTAAAAATTATCTTCAACTTTGTTGGAATGATTTTCCCTGCTATTGGTGAAGCTAATTGGTATGAGGCTATCTCACTAATTTTCGCCATTTTGATGTCTACAGGATTTTCAGCCATTTCACAATACCGTAACGAGCAAAAATTCAATACCCTTCAGGAAGAGGCTTCAAAAACTAATGCTAAGGTTTATCGTGATGGTAAACTTAAAGAGGTTCTCGTGGATAATATTGTAAAAGGAGATCAAATCCTCCTTCAATCAGGTGACAAGGTTCCAGTGGACGGTATCATCCTGGAAGGTGAGTTAAAAGTAAACCAAGCTGTCCTTAATGGTGAGAGCGAGGATGCTAAAAAACTTCCTCTTGGTGATCAAGAAGAACCAGATTCTTCAGACCTCTTTACAGAGCTCAAAGTCTTCCGTGGAACTGTTGTGACTTCTGGTGAAGCTGTTATGGAGGCTACACAAATTGGTGACAATACAGTCTTAGGAAGTATTAATACCTCTCTTCAAGAAGACAGTAAAGATTCTCCTTCTAAAGAAAAGCTTAATCAACTTGCTGGAAACATCGGTGTCCTTGGTTATAGTGCCGGTGGTGCCTATTCCGTTATCAACCTTGTATTAGGCTTTATTGCCCTCAATAAGGCTAATAACCTCAATGGTGGTTCAATTTTCCTTCTTATCATTGAAACAATTCTCTTTGCGGTTACTATCATCATCATGGCTGTTCCAGAAGGACTTCCAATGATGTTGGCCCTTGTTTCTTCTATGAACTCAGGTCGACTTTTGGCTCAAAATATTCTGGTTCGCCATCCTGATACCATTGAAACAGCTGGATACATGAATATCCTCTTCAGTGATAAGACTGGTACTATCACTGAAGGTAAACTATCTGTAGTTGACTTTTTCCTTGCTGATGGAACACTCTATGCAGCAACTGGTGAAACTGATGCTCCAGATTTTGACACAATATCAGATAGCCTTAAAGCAGAAATGATTAATGGTATCGGTCTTAATAACGATGCTATGATAGCAGATGGCAATGCTGTTGGTAGTAATGCTACAGACCGTGCACTTCTTGACTTCCTTATTGGACGTGATAGCCTTAATTTTGATACCAACTCTATTACTGAGAAGCAACAATTCAACTCAGCAACAAAATTTGCAAGTGTGACGACTAATGACGGAAAAACCTACATCAAGGGCGCTCCAGAATTTATCCTAAATGACTGCTACTACTATCTTGATAAATATGGACATAAGCAAAACTTTACAGATGATATCAAAACTCATTTCCAAGAATTATCTTTGGAACAAGCAAACCGTTCAATGCGTTTGCTTGCTATCCTTAATACAAATGGTAATGATAAAGTCTTGATTGGTATCGTATGTATCCGTGATAATGTTCGTTCGTCAATTAAACAAACCGTTGAAACCATGAACCGTGCAGGTGTACAAGTCGTTATGGTAACTGGTGACCGTAAGGAAACTGCCGTTGCCATTGCTAAGGAGGCTGGTATTGTTACTGGAGAAAACGACCTTGTTCTAACTCATGATGAACTCACTGCCCTTTCAAATCAAGAACTTAAGCAAAAATTACCTTTCTTGAAGGTTGTTAGCCGTGCCCTTCCAATGGATAAAAAACGCCTTATTGAAGCTGCTCAGGACCTTGATATGGTCGCTGGTATGACAGGAGATGGAGTTAACGACTCACCTGCCCTCAAATCAGCTGATGTCGGCTTCTCAATGGGTGACGGTACTGAAGTCGCACGAGAAGCCTCAGATATCGTTATCTTGAATAATTCATTGACTTCGATTGAAAAAGCTGTCCTCTATGGACGCACCATGAGTAAGTCAGTAAGTAAATTTATTATCTTCCAGTTAACCGTTAACGTGACGACTATTGCCATGTCACTTCTCTCACCACTTTTAGGTCTCAAAGAGCCATTTACAATTATCCAAATTCTCTGGATTAACCTTATCATGGATACACTCGCTGCCCTCGCCTTTGGTGAAGAGCCTACGCTAGATCGTTACATGAACGAAAAACCAGTCGCTAAGAAAGCAAATATTCTTACTGGCTATATGAAGTCTGCTATCGGTGTAGCTAGTGTCTTCATTACTGTCGTATGTTTGGCAATTCTCAAAAATGTTGGTGGTATTCAAGACTTTATCACAAATGGAACTGGAAACTTTGAAATGGTAACAACATTTACATTTACTGTATTTATCTATGCTGTCATTTTCAACTCGCTTAATACACGTAGTAATGGATTCAATGTGTTTGAACATATCAGTGAAAACAAGAAATTCTCAATTGTAATGATTTCTATCGCTGTTGTTCAAACCTTGATTATCCAATTCGGTGGAAAAGTATTTAGTACTGTTCCAATGGATATTCATCACTATATCGTTGCTCTTCTTATTGCTGTATTGATTATACCAGCAGATTTCATTCGAAAGGCCCTTACAAAAAAGAATTAACATAAACTATTTAGCTAAAACTCAAAAAGGATTGGACGTTTCTAATTACCTCCAATCCTTTTTATTTGTTCACTGTTCTGTCCATCGCATAGTATCAATTGATTCATTAGATAATAGCTTAGTATCAATCTAGAATAAAATCAATATATCCTTACAAACTTGCTATAGCTTAAAAATAGGATGTTTTGAAGCCTTCGTATGAAATCCAAATATGAATGTATTGCACCAGTAAAATCATTTTAAATCTGTCACTTTTTATTACTTATATGATCGTACAATGAGTTAACAGACTGTAAATTGAAGTCATAATGATTTTTACCCATAACAAAAAGGCCTTATCTAGGCCTTTTTTTGTTAAACAATATTACTTGAATTCATTTGGGTTGGCTGTGTAGTTTGCCCAATCCTTGCTATAAAAACGATCATTCAAGTTATAGCTTGGGGCAGGTGTTGGATTACTTACAAAAGGATCAACAGCCTTATCAAAGGCTACCCAACCTTTCCAGCCCATATGAATGGTATCTTGCATAAAGTAAGCTTGATCTCCATCTTTTGAGAAGTCAGCAATATTGGTAAAACCTTGACTTTCCAATTGATAACGAATCTTCAAAACTGTTGCATCATACATTTCCTGGTTAAGTCCTGTATAGGCCATCCACTTACTATTGACTGGTGGAATGACAAAGATAACATTAGTTTTTAATTTAGCAAATTGATTGAGAACCAATTGTAGGTCACCGTATTCTTGTGAAACTTCATAAGAAAGGTGTTCTTGGAAGCCTTTAAGCTTGCCAATTTTTTTAGACAAGCGTTTCTTATAGAAACGATCATCAATACCAAAGCTATTTGATTTCGTATGTTCTTCCGCATCTCTTACTGCAACTTGATCAAGGGCTTCATAAGAAAATTCATCAGGCAATTCTTTTAAATAGGGAAGAACTTTTTTATCGTAATTGGCATTATTTGGTGCTGCAAATGGACTAAATAAGGCGTCTTCACGTTTATTAAGCTCAGCCAAGAATTGTACATAAGTCTTATCAAAAGCGTTTAGTTCTTGACCTTTTGCGACCTTAGTAAGTTGAGACTTCATCGCAATCTCAGGCTTCATCTCTAAGATACGCTTTGCAGCATACTCTGAATTCTCATCAGTTTCATTTTGATTCAAGAAACTACTGAGCTGATCATTACTGAAGAACTGTTGAAAGGCTGCTGAATTGTAACCCTTCTTAGTGAACCATTGAGGAGACAAGACGTAAACAGCTGTACCATTTTTGAGTTCAGGAAGCATTTGTTGCATCCCAAGATACTGGTTTAAAGAGGCAGCGCCACGTTGTCCAATAAAATATGGACGATAGTTACGATTGTATTTTTCAGCTAAAACTGCTGGATGAAGGGCATCAAAACGTAACCACTCACTAGAACCAAAGAAAGGTACAAAACGATGTTCTTTATTGGAAAGGGCATTAGTCTTATTAATACGACTCTTAAAGTTAGCTGTCGTCAGTGTCACTGCATTACGTTTATCAGTCTGATAATTATGTTTTCTGCCTTGTGGATAGCAATAAATAACCACTACTACTAAGACAAGAGCACAAATTACTGGACCAAAAATCCGCCATAAACGCTTAAGCATTGCGAAGCTCCGTTACCCCTTCAACAATCTTATTGGCAGTGTTCCAATCATCACGACCAAATTCTGAAACTGGCACACGAATATCGAAACGTGATTCCAATTCAACAATAAGTTCAACAGTCCCCATTGAATCAAGGACACCAGCGTCGAAGAGATCTTCATCCATCATGTCAGAAACATCTTCCATGAAAAGCTCATCAATAATTTCAATAACTTGAGATTTTACATCCATTTTTATATTTCCTTTACTTATTTTTTAGTGAACCAAAGTTCATTCAAGAATCCTGAGAAAATCAAGAATGACAACATAACAGTGTTAAATGTGATAAAGATTCCTAAAGCCTTTGTCCATTTGTTATCAGGAAGAGGCTCAAGGCCTGCTTTTTTACGTTCTTTATTAATAGTTTTCTTTTTACGGAACCAAGCATCGTTAATACCTAGACCGATACCATGGAAAATACCGTAGGCAATATAGTACCAGGTAACCCCATGCCAGAATCCCATTACCAACATATTGAGAACATAGGCCACGTTTGATGTGGTATTACGATTTTTAAAAACCTTATTCCTCATCAAAACCATAACCATACGCATAAAGACAAAGTCACGGAACCAGAAAGACAAACTCATATGCCAACGGTTCCAAAATTCTTTCAAATCACGTGAAATAAAAGGCTTGTCAAAGTTGATTGGGCTCTTAATCCCCATGAGATTAGATGCTGCGAGGGCAAACATAGAGTAGCCAGCAAAATCAAAGAAGAGATCAAACCCATAAACATACATGACACCAAGCGTTGGTAGATTAAAGATACCGCCCTGGCTCAAGGCTTGTGCTTTTAATGGTGGTAAAAGCATACTTCCAAAAATCTGAGCCAAAACAAACTTATAGAGAAAACCAAGCATAATATACTTTACAGCTTGCTCTAACATATTCAACAGCTCATCACGCTCAGGAATAGCTTGATAGTCATCATTAAAGCGTTTGAAGCGATCAATGGGACCACTTGTGAAGGTCGGCATAAAGAGCATGAATCGGAGAAATTCTCCTAGTGTGAACTCTTTAAGCACCCCATCACGCATCTCGATAATCATACCTACTGCACGGAAAGTGAGGTAAGAAATACCAAGGAAGTTAAAAAGCGACTGGTTACCATTAATAGCTGGCTCAACCTTAACAAAAACTAAAGGTAGAACCACAAGAAAGGAGTGCAGGTAAAAGACCCATTTATTATCCTTTTGACTACGGTAACGTTTGTAGGAGTATACCCAAATAATTTGCCATACGATATAGAAAAGCAAGGCTAATAGTTGACTCGCATGGGTACCCGTCAAGGCTAAAACAATGAAAGCTAAACTAACCAAACATTCGTAAATCGCAAAACGCTTTTTAAAGAAGAGTCCTACAAAAATCGGTAATAAAGCTAGTCCAAGATAGATGAAATAGAAAGGATTACCATAGGCCTCTAAATGAGGAAGCTGTTTCAAGAAGTCTATCATCGGTTGTTGACCTCACTGATAAGCCCCTTGATATCAATCTTCCCATTTGGTGTCAAAGGCAGGCTCTCACGATAGAGGAACTTAGTTGGCATCATGTAAGACATCATGATGTTTTCCAAGTCAGCCTTGATCGCCTTGGTAATATCAATATCACGCTCAAACTGCTCACGAACGCCATCCTTAAGAATGACATAAGCCAAGAGATTCTGAACCTTATGGTCCTTATTGTAACGTGGTACAGCTACTGCTGAATCGATGTACTTAGACTTGTTAAGGTTTTGTGAAACATCCTCTAACTCAATACGGAAACCATTGAACTTAATCTGGAAGTCCATACGTCCTCCGTAAAGAAGGAGACCCTCATCAGTCATAGTACCCACATCACCAGTATGGTAGGCAGGAAGTCCATTAAACTCAAAGAAAGCTTCCGCAGTCTTTTCAGGATTGTTCATGTAACCTTTTGAAACTGCTGGACCTGATACGATGATTTCACCCTGTTGACCATTTGGAAGGATATTTCCATCCTCATCGATAATATAAGTCGGTGAATCTTCCTTGGTATAACCAATTGGCAGGCGTTTAAGATTAGCTAACATTTCATCAGTTACTGCTACAGCCGACAAGGCTACGGTTGCTTCTGTTGGACCATAAGCATTGATAATACGTGCTTCTGGGAAACGTTGGCGAAGTTTTTGAGCTGTTTTAACGGTTAACTCTTCTCCATCGAAATAGAAATGCGTAATCTCTGGCATCTTCTCTGCATTGAAATCTTCAGACAACATGGCCATATCAGCAAAGGATGGTGTTGAGGTCCAAATAGCAATTGGAAGTGAGAAAATCGTTTCAAAGAGCTTTTTGAAGTCCTGAGTAATAGCTGAAGGAAGCGCATAGAGTGTACCTCCAAGTGCCAAAGTCGGCGCCCAATACATCACTGATAAGTCAAATGAGTAAGGTGGTTGGGCCAGCATTTGTGGGCGTTTTGGAGTCGCAAACTCCTTGTCCGTAATCATCCAGTTGGTGAAACTAAGGAGATTATCGTGCGAAATCTGTACGCCTTTAGGTTTACCCGTCGTTCCAGATGTAAAGATGATGTAATAAGTATCATCACCCTTAACAGGATGGGTCACTTCATAACTAGACTTGTTAGCGAAGCTTGCCTTCACTTGATCTAGAGTCACAATTGGCGCTTTAACATCCTCTAGTGGAAAATCGTTAATAGCAATAATCAGACTCGGCTCGGCCACTTCAACAATAGCTGTCACACGCTCAAGAGCTGAGTGACTATCAATTGGAATATAGGCATGACCAGATTTAGTTAGAGCAACGAAGGTTGCCAACATCTCATACTCTTGACCACCATAAACCACAACTGGTGATTTTTCTGGAATATCAAGACTATCAATCTTAGCAGCTAGGCTATCTGAATCAGCCTTTAGGTCACCGTAAGTATGGACTTCCCCAAGAATATTGTAAACAGGAAAGTCTGGTTGAGATTGAGCAAATTGCTCAATCGTTTCAAGCATATCTTTAATTTTTGTGTTCGTCATTATTCTTCCTAGAATTCGTTATAGATAAAATTACCTTGACCTTGTCCCAGGTAATTGTAGAGATATATTAGAGCCATAAAAATGATGAAATAAAGCAAGGTTTGTCCCCAAAAAACAAGGACATTTTTGTTTTTTAACATTCTAATTTTCGATACCTTCTTTTTATATAATATCCACTTTAGTTTACCATCTTATTCTTATTATTTCCAATAAAAAAGGAAAAATTATTCAATTTCATCACTAGTTATTTTTGCACAAACTAATACCTAAATATCTTAAAAACAGAGCTAAAAAAGCTCTGTTAGTTTTAACTGTTTTGTGTCTTTTGGGCTGTCTGCATTTGATAATACATACCCTTAGCTTTCATTAGTTGATGATGAGTTCCGTACTCAACAATATCCCCATTATTCATGACTAAAATAAGATCGGCATTTTCAATGGTTGAGAGTCTGTGGGCAATGATGAAACTCGTTCGGCCCTTCATTAGTTTAGCAAACGCCTCTTGAATGAGAAGTTCCGTACGGGTATCAATACTTGAGGTAGCTTCATCTAAGATAAGAATCTTAGGCAAATTAACAAATATACGAGCGATTGTCAGTAGCTGACGTTGCCCTTGAGAAAGAGATTGACCCGCATCACTTAGATAAGTGTCATAGCCTTGGGGTAACTGATTAATAAAGAAGTCAGCATTTGCGGCTTTAGCTGCAACTATAACTTCCTCTCGGCTAGCTTTGGGGTTGCCGTAGGCGATATTGTCATGGATAGTCCCAACTTCAAGCCAGGTCTCTTGTAACACCATACCAATCTGTTTACGAAGACTTTCTCGAGTGTAATCTGTAATCGATCTGCCATCCAGTCGCAATTGGCCCTTGTCTAAATCATAAAAGCGCATCAAAAGATTGATAAGGGTTGATTTACCTGCTCCTGTCGGACCAACGATTGCAACAGTACTTGCAGCAGGAATATCAATGCTCAAATCCTTGATAAGAGGTTTGTTTGATAAGTAACCAAATTGAATATGGTCAAATTGAAATTGTCCCTGCACGTCTTCCTCTTTCAAAACCAAATGACCCGTTTCTGGGATTTCATTTTCATCCAAAATCATATAGAGACGATCAGCACAGGCAAGAGCACTTTGAAGCTCTGAAAGGACTGATGAAATATCATTGAAAGGTTTTGTGTATTGCGTGACATAGTTGAGAAAGGTTGTTAATTGGCCGACTGTAAAAGCACCACCTGACATGATACGGTAAGCTCCGACACCTGCAATCAGCGCATAAATAAGGCTATTGACAAAGCGAGTGGCCGGATTGACCGCTGATGAATAAAAGATTGCCCCCCTTGAATAAGCAGCATACTTACCATTGACTTCTCTAAAGTTTCGAACCATCTGACTTTGGGCATTTAGACTTTGGACCAGAGCTTCTTGGGTAAGACTTTCCTCAATCAGCTGGGTCTGCATCCCTCGCCACTTGGTCTGATGTCGATAAAGTTGATAACTTTTTCTGGCAATGAAGCGAGCGACAAGGACAGACAAAGGGGTCATCACCAGAACCAGAAGCATCATGAACCAATCTAAGCGAGCCATGGTAGTGATAATGACAAAAATGGTTAAGAGACCAACGAAAAATTGGTTAAAAACCATGAGAAGTCCGTTGTTCAGTTGGTCACTATCAGTCGTCACACGACTAACCATATCTCCAGTTCCTTGACGATCAAGGTAACTGAGAGGCAGGGCATGAATTTTCATCATAACCCTCTCACGTAAACTCTCGCTGTAAGAATATACCAAACGGTTATAAATCAAAGGATTTAGCCACTGGATAGCACTATTAGCTACGATAACCGCAAGCATTTGCCATATTAAATGTGATATTAGAAGGACAGCATTCTTTTTGAGAACAGCATCCACTGCATCACCAATCAAAATAGGTAAGTAAACCGTTAAAGCAACCTGAATAATAGTACCAACTGTCGCTATGACTAAGAGGGAGCGCTGACTTAAGATGTCTCGACTGAGACGTCTAAGCGTCGACTTATTATTTCTAGCTTTCATCAGCAGCCTCCTTTTGATGCTGAGAATAATGAATATCTTGATAAAGTTTGTTAGTGGCAAGCAATTCTTCATGATTACCCAGACCAAGTTGATGGCCCTTATCAAGAACCAAAATCTGATCTACAGCTTTTAAACTATTGGTTCTTTGCGAAATAATGATCAAGCTGGTTGATGTAAGATTTTCTCTTATGGCTGCTAATAGTCGACTCTCAGTCAAATAATCCAATGCTGAGGTTGAATCATCCAAAATCAAAAAAGGTGCTGGTCTCATCAAAGCACGCGCAATAGTCAGACGCTGACGTTGACCACCAGAAAAATTACGGCCAAATGACTCGACTGGCTCATCTAAACCAAGTTCCTTATCTCGAACAAAGTCAGCAGCTTGAGCCATGTCAAGCGCATGCCATAGTTCCTGGTCGCTAGGTTCATGCTTAAGTCCCAGGGTCAGATTAGAACGAATTGTTCCTCTAAATAACTCAGCTTTTTGAGGGACATAGGCCACCCAAGAACGCCATGCCTTTAGATTTTTTGGTGATGCTTGATTATTAAAGATGGTTAAGCTGCCAAGCTGAGGTTGATATAAGTTCATGATTAAGTTGACCAAGGTCGATTTACCCGAACCTGTACCTCCAATAATGCCTAGAGACTCTCCTTCGGTCAGTCTAAGGTTAATCCCCTGAAGAGATGGCTGACTAGCTGTCGGATAGGTAAAGGACATCTGGTCTATAGCAAGCACCAACGCTTCTTGATCAGCTTTCTTAATTGTTAAAGGTGCCTTAATGTCCTCATCCTCAAGATTGAAAATAGTTTCTACACGTTTAGCAGATATAAAACTTTGATTGAGATTAGTTAACATCATGGCTAATTTAAGGAGCTCCGTCAAAATTTGCAAGAGGTAATTAACCAAGGCAATCAGCATTCCTTGCGTCAAGAGTCCACCTTGAATCTGGAGATTTCCTTGCCAAAGAATGGCAATTAAGGTCATATTAACAACCAAAAAAGTCAAAGGACTAATGAGACTTGCTATAACCCCAGTTTTGAGTTGCCAGGTCTTCAAGTCTTTATTTATAGTTGTAAAGTTATCTAACTCATGCTCACTCTGTCCGAAGGCTCGGATAACCCTCATTCCTTCAAGTTGCTGACGAGTACTAGTAACAATTGACTCATTAATCACCCGAATTTTAGCATATAGGGGATTGACGATACGGCTTGCCACCACAATAATAAGCGTCAACACTAGAACCATACCAAGAAACCAGAGGGTCAAGCGTGGGCTAA
This sequence comes from Streptococcus sp. HSISS3, assembly GCF_000448605.1. Lineage (NCBI taxonomy): Bacteria > Bacillati > Bacillota > Bacilli > Lactobacillales > Streptococcaceae > Streptococcus > Streptococcus sp. HSISS3. Next base: position 799,174 of record NZ_CM002130.1, on the reverse strand, counting down.
TCCGAAATGCCATAATAATAGCACCTGTCACAATAATGGGAGCTCTCAAAAAGAGTCGTAAAAATTGATTAATCCCCGTTTGAATCTGAAAAGTGTCACCAGTTAGGCGTGTCACCAAACTCGAAGTTCCTATCTCATCACGCTTTTCCTTTGATAATCGCATGATTTTGGCATAAAGATTATTAGTCAAACCTTGCGCATAGCCAACTGCTGCTCGAGATGAAAAATACTGAGCTGAAACAGCAACAACAACGCCAACAAAGGCAAGTCCAAACAAGAGAAAAATCATCATAAACAGATGATTTTGGTCTTTATTCGGAATAGTTGTGTCGACAATTCCAGCAATCACTAGAGGAACGAGGAGTTCAAAACAGGCTTCGATTAATTTAAACACGGGTCCCAGGATACTGTCTTTGACATATCCCCTAAAATAAACTAATAATGCTTTCATTGGTCTTTCCTTAAAAATGAAGTAGCCACTCTTAGAGACGTGAGAACATACGCATCAAAAAGAGATTAAACTGTACTTCCTTAGCGTAATAAATATTTCCGCCATTTGTATAAAGCTTTCCACCACCATAGTACATGGCAACTGGTTGGTAATAGGTGTAGGTCTTTCCACTGGTATTTCCAAGACTTGGAGCAACGACATTTTTAGAATAGGCCTTTGCTAGTTCAACAGTGTTTACTCCACCATTATCAGCTACATAATCAATATAGGCTTTACCAAAATTATAGGCTTGCACTGCTGTCCAAGGATCCACCTTATGGTGGGCAGCCTCTTCCAGGTTCTCTGAAAGTACTGTCACCCCCTGACGAATACTTTCTTTTCGATTTTTGATGGAGTTAGTAACCCCTGAAGAACTTTCACTGGACTGCATCACGTCATCTGTCTTCCCCTTGGTTTCTGTGTAAATCATTGCTAGGACCAAATCTACATTGGTTGTATTATCAACATCATCCTCTGCCAACACTTCCTTAACCATAGATTCATAAGCTAAGACATGTTGTATATTGGCATGCAGACGATAGGCTTGAATTCCTAGAAAGAAGACTAGCACAAGAACCACCAGACGTCTTATCCATTTAAACATATTATTTATTGATGATATCCTCGATATTTTTGATGAGAATTGAATAGGTGCCATCAGGATTTTGAATAAACTCAACACTATTAGCATCCTGATAGACGTTATTAGGCACAATTAACTCAATTCCGTTTGATAACGATAGCTTTTGATTCTCTAATTTCTTAATTTGACGAGAATGGTCAATATCTGAGACCGAAATAGGCTCAGGAATAGCCTCTTTAAGCTCATCAACGAAGGTCAAACGAGCTGTCAAATTATTATCAAAAAGCTGGTCTGCCAATTTTTCAGGAGACAATTCCTGGTCTTCTTCCAAATTATTGAAAATAGCCGATTTCATTTTTCCTTGGAAGTTAAAGTCATCTTGATTAAAATTCTCAGCAATTTTTTGAGCCGTGTCTTCAACCATCTTAATTGACTTCTTGACAGACTGTTCAGGTTGGACCTGCAAGAGGTTTTCAGAGAAATAATTGGCAAAACTACCGTTGTGTTTGATACGCTTTTCAATCAGATAATACTGCTTACTGCTACGGTTAATTATCAAAGCTTCATCTGGTGTCTGAGCCGCAGAAGGCAGATTATTTTGTGACAATTGAATTGGATGCTGGCTATCTCCCAAAGAATGAATCAAACTGTCCTTTAGGGCAATGCGCAAGAATGCAAAATACTCTTGTCCTTCTTTGTCAAACTGAATAAAGACCAAATCATTGGTCTTTTGATCTTCAGAAATGACAAATTCTTCCTTCCAAAGTTGGGCAATTTTGACAGAACTTTCCATCAAATCATCCCCTAGATGACTGATGAAAACATTTTCTGCTTCGAAATACCCACGTTTAGCCTCATCCGAGAAAACTTTTGACAGTTTCTTCCGGAAATACTCATCCAAACGTGGTGTTATTTCAAGAGGCGCTTCTGCCAATACCAGCTCCGTATCATTTGGCGAAAACTGATGAATGATAATGTGTTTAATATATAAATCTAACATAATCCCTTAATAAAGTGGAAAGGCATCTGTAAGTGTTTTGACTTCACCACGAATGCGTTCCAAAACTTCTGGTTTGTCGTGATTTTCCAAAGCTTGGATCATCAACTCAGCAATCTTACGGCTCTCAGCTTCACCCATACCACGACTTGTAATAGCTGGGCTACCTACACGAATACCAGATGTTTTGAATGGTGACAATTGTTCATAAGGAATACCATTTTTGTTCAAGGTAATATTCACTTCTTCAAGAACATTTTGAGCAACCTTACCATTTTCAACAACCTTAGTCACATCGACCAAGAAGAGGTGATTATTTGTTCCGCCTGAAATGACACGGAAGTCTGGATGTTGATTGAAAACATCTGCCATAGCTGCGGCGTTCTTGATGACATTTTCACCGTATTCCTTAAAGGCAGGGTCAAGTGCTTCTTTAAGGGCAACAGCCTTAGCTGCAATAACGTGTTCCAAAGGACCACCTTGCAAACCAGGGAAGACGGCAGAATTGATTTTCTTAGCAATGTCTTCATCATTAGTCAAGATCAATCCACCACGAGGACCACGGAGAGTCTTGTGAGTTGTTGTGGTTGTCACATGTGCGTAAGGTACTGGACTTGGATGATGGCCTGATGCCACAAGACCAGCAATATGAGCCATATCTACCATGAGATAAGCACCTACTGCATCAGCGATTTCACGGAATTTAGCAAAATCAATGATACGTGAGTAAGCTGAAGCCCCCGCAACAATAAGTTTTGGTTTTACTTCTTTTGCTTGAGCAAGGATAGCATCATAATCAAGAAGCTCAGTTTCCTTATCAACATTGTAAGCAACGAAGTGATAAGTCTTACCAGAGAAACTAACTGGCGCACCATGTGTCAAGTGACCACCAGCTGACAAATCCATCCCCATCACAGTGTCACCTGGTTGAATCAAAGACATGTAAACAGCAGCATTGGCCTGACTACCTGAGTGAGGTTGTACATTGGCAAATTTTGCACCAAAAAGTTTCTTAGCACGTTCAATAGCAAGGGTTTCAACCACATCAATAACATCTGTACCACCGTAGTAACGCTTACCAGGATAGCCTTCAGCGTATTTGTTGGTCAAAAGTGTTCCTTGAGCCGCCATAACAGCCTTAGAAACGACATTTTCAGAAGCAATCAATTCAATATTGTTCTGCTGGCGTTCTTCTTCTTTGGCAACGGCTTCCCAAAGTTCAGGGTCAAATGCTTTGTAATCTTCTTTGTCAAAAATCATTGAAATCTCCTATTTATTGGTCTAATGGGTTTTTCTCAACTCACCCATACACAACTGAAAGTTTTCTCACACTTTCCCGGGCCACTGTTAGTCATTTATTCTATGGTCAACTCTGGTAGAGCTGCCAATAGGTCATCTTTTGTAATCTTTCCCTGTCTAAGTATTCTTGCTGGAGTAACAGACAGGTCCAAAATCGTCGAATCTAGGCCCAACAGGGCATCATCATCTTGATAGCCTGTCACCTGAAAATCAAACTGCGCTCTGATGTGGTCAAAATAACGGCCACTTGCCATTCCCGACTTGTTAGCGGATGGACCAATCAGAGGTCCTTCAGCTTGAATCAATTCTCTAGTCACAGGATGGTTTGGCAAGCGAAAGCCAACCGTCGCCAAACCCGAATTAATCCACTTAGGTACTTGGTCATTAGCTTTTAAAATGATGGTCAAAGGTCCAGGCAAAAAAGCATCGTAAAGTTTTTTGAGATAGTCGGGTTGCTCTTTTGAATAGGTCAATATATCTTCATAAGAAGCGACATTCAAATTCATAGCCTTATCCCTAGGACGATTTTTTAGCTCATAGACATGATTGACCGCCTTCTCGTCCAAAGCTCTAGCAAAAAGACCATAAACCGTCTCTGTGGGAAGGACGACTGCCCCTCCATTTGCCAAGATTGCTTTTAAATCCGTGTTAGTTTCCATCATCCATCACAACCATTCTATCCTGCCCAAATTGGTCCTTAAGGACACGCACACACTTATCTGGAAAATGTAGAGACAAGAGTTTCTTCAAATCACTGCCCTGCTTATAGCCAATCTCAAAATAGAGTTTTCCTTGAGGACTTAGATGCTTAGCAGCCCTCTCAATAATCTGTCTATAAATGGCAAGGCCATCTTCATCAGCAAACAAAGCCAACTTGGGCTCACTAGTCAAGACATTTAAACCAACTTCGTTCTTATCATTTTCAGAAATATAGGGAGGATTGGACACAATAATATCAAAACTACCAGAAATATTTTCAAAAACATCCGATTGAATAAAACTGATGTCTACTTGGTTGAGCTTGGCATTTTCTCTAGCAAGTTCTAAAGCATCCACAGACAAGTCACTGGCTGTCACTTGCCAAAGAGGACAACTCTCTTTCAGAGACACTGCAATAGCACCACTCCCAGTTCCAATATCAAGAACCTTAAGCTCTGTCTTTGGGTTTTCCACCAAAATTAGCTCCACTAATTCCTCAGTTTCAGGACGAGGAATCAAAACACGCTCATCAACTTGAAAACGTAAGCCATGAAAATCTTCAAAACCTAGGATATACTGAGCAGGTTTATGCGCTTTTAGTTGATTAAAGATACTAGAAAGAAGCTTTTCGTCTTCCTCTGAAACTTCTTGTCGTAGATGAAGAACAAATTGCGTCAAATCCCAATGTTTCAAACCACGATAGACAAAGGACAGAGCCTCTGGCTCTTCTCCAACAGCCCCAAGTTCCTTCTCATAGCCTGCTAAGGCATCTGCCAGAATCATTTGTTAAGTTCTTCCAATTTTTGTGTTTGATCGTAAAGAACCAAAGCATCAACAACTTCATCTAGTTTACCAGCTAAAATCGTATCTAGTTTTTGAAGGGTCAAACCAATACGGTGATCTGTCACACGGTTTTGTGGGAAGTTGTACGTACGGATACGCTCTGAACGATCCCCTGTACCAACAGTCGATTTACGTTCAGCATCTTGTTCATCTTGAGCAATCTGTGCGAAGTGGTCAGCCACACGGGCACGAATAATCTTCATGGCTTTATCACGGTTTTTCTGTTGCGTACGTTCTTCTTGCATTTCAACCTTAATGCCAGTTGGAATATGGACCATACGAACGGCAGTCGCAACCTTATTGACGTTCTGACCACCAGCACCAGAAGCGTGATAGATATCAACACGAAGGTCTTTAGGATCAATTTCATAATCCACTTCTTCAACTTCTGGCATGACCAAGACAGTTGCCGTTGAAGTATGGACACGTCCTTGGCTCTCAGTCACAGGGACACGTTGTACACGGTGCGCTCCCGATTCATATTTGAGTTTAGAGTAGACTGATTGTCCTGAAACCATGGCAACCACTTCTTTGATACCTCCGACACCATTATATGATGCTTCCATGACCTCAAAGCGCCAACCTTGTGTTTCAGCGTATTTTTGGTACATATTTAAGAGGTCTCCCGCAAACAAAGCTGCTTCATCACCACCTGCAGCCCCACGGATTTCAAGGATGATATTCTTGTCATCATTAGGGTCTTTTGGCAAGAGAAGAATTTTCAAACGTTCTTCGTACTCCTCTTTAGCGGCTTTGGATTCTTTGAGTTCTTCCTTAGCCATTTCTTCCAAGTCAGGATCACCGCTTGCTTCCTTAATCATCTCCTCAGCATCTGTGATGTTTTGGATAACTTGCTTGTATTCACGGTAAACTGTTACAGTTTCACGGGTATTAGCCTCCTCACGAGACAATTCCATAAAACGCTTAGTATCCGAAACAACCTCAGGGTCACTAAGTAGCTCTCCTAATTCCTCGTAACGGTCTTCAACCGCCTGCAACTGATCATAAATGTTCATTTGTTACTGTTACTCCTTGTATAACTGATAATCGTTTTTAATCCTCTTTCAAAGGAACTATTTTCTTGCGAGGTGGGTTAAACCAGTGCTTTCGACAAACGGAAATATAACTCTCATGACCTCCAATTTGAACCTGTGCCCCTTCATAAACTGGCTCTCCATTTTCCATGCGTAGAACCATAGTTGCCTTCCTAGAGCAGTAATGACAGATGGTTTTTATTTCATCAATCTTGTCAGATAAAAGCAAGAGATACTTTGATCCCTCAAACAGGTTGTTTTGAAAATCATTTTTTAAGCCAAATGCCATTACGGGAATATCCAATTCGTCAACAATACGTGCCAAATCGTAGACATTTGCCCGAGTCAGAAATTGAGCCTCATCAATCAAAACACAATAAGGACTAGGATTCATAGCAGCAATGTATCCAAAAATATCCGTGTCATTACCAATTGGATAAGCCTTACGTTTCATACCTATTCGGCTAGAAATATAACCTACACCATCTCGATTATCCAGACGACTGGTCATAAGCACAACTGGTTTTCCCTGTTCTTCATAATTATGGGCCACCTTGAGAATTTCAATAGATTTTCCCGAATTCATGGTGCCGTAGCGAAAATAAAGCTGTGCCAAACCAGACTCCTCTAAAATATATTTTGTACTTATTTTATCATAATTCGAGACGCAAAAGGGCCTGATACTGAACAATTTTTGAAAAAATTCACATTGTCTTCTTATTCTTGACTCAAATAAGAAAATCAGTACCAACCTTTTTAACAGAGCACTTAGTCATTCTGTTTGAGCTACACTCGTTTAGCTCTTACATCTACTTTATCTTAACCTTATTTCTTATGAATAAGCCTGAGTCAATTTTTCAAGAAGTTCTTCTTTCTCTTCATTACTAGCAAAGGAAGCCTCAATCGCTGTCTTATTGTGAACAAAGAAATCTTGAACAGAAGTGTTAAAATGCTTGTGATAGAGTTCGTATTCTTTGGTTAGGTTTGTATCAGAAACGGTACGATTGTCCGTATTAATCGTAATGTTTGCCCCCGCTGCTTTCATTTTTAGGTAAGGGAAATCAGCAACAGTCACAGCTGCCTTGGTCTGAAGATTACTTGTCAGACACAATTCACCTGTGACACCATTTTTTACAAATTCTTCCAAAAGTTCAGGCTCTTGAGCCAGGATAGTCGCATGTCCATTACGCTTGATTCCCATTGCAATAGACTGAGCTAGGAAGGCTGGGCAGCCACATTCACCTGCGTGGAAAGTCATAGGACGGTCGTAATTCTGAACTTGTTCAATCAAAGATTCAATAGCCTTTGGTCCATAATGATGCTCATCACCAGCAAAATCAAAGCCAACAAAATCAGTCTCTTCAACCTTATTGGCTTCATCAAGGATACGAGAAGTCAAATCTTGGTCCGATTGACGCATTCCACAAACCAAGGCCTTAGCCACAATACCGAATTCGTCCTGAGCTTGACGTAACCCTTGACAAACAGCTTGGATAGTTTCAACGACAGTAAGCCCCTTATCCATAGACAATTCAGGTGCAAAACGCACTTCAATATAGATGACATTCTCAAGAGCAGCCTGCTTAGCCACATCATAGGCAGCAAGGGTTAAAGCTTCCTTAGTCTGTAACAGTGGGCTAATGTAATCGAAAGCCTCCAAATAATCTAGCAGACTCTCACAGGTATGTGGAGCTGTCACATGGTGTTTGAGCTCTTCGTCATCTTCTGGCAGTTCAATCTGTGCTAATTTAGCAAGATGACGAATGGTCTCTATTGACAAAGAACCATCCAAATGGCAGTGCAATTCTGTTTTAGCCAAGTGATGAAAATCGATAGCTGTCAAATTTTTTACTCTCCCAATCTTTGTTTTTGTTAATCAAATAAAATTAATTTTTACTATATTATCATTCCATAGAAAAAAGTCAAGATGCTAGAGCTAATGAGACGTAGCAGATTCTTGAAATGCCACTAGCATTTTGTTAGGATGTAACTATCAAGAATACAAGGAGAATTATCATGTCTGACTATATTTTACCCGAAGTTTGGGAAAATCCAGCTGCTATGGGAGGAGCCTGGGGTGGTATTAACCAACCGACTGCTGGCGCCCGTTTTGAACAAACCTTACCAAAAGGCGATCAACCTTTCCAACTCTATACTCTTCCGACGCCAAACGGTATCAAGGCAACTATCATGTTAGAAGAACTTAAAGAACTCGGCGTGACTCAAGCAGGTTATGATGCTTATCGTATTAAGATTGGTGATGGTGACCAGTTTGGATCAGACTTTGTTGCTATCAATCCAAATTCAAAGATTCCTGCCATGATGGACTATTCCGAAGACCAACCCGTTCGTGTCTTTGAATCAGCTAACATCCTCCTTTACTTGGCTGAAAAGTTTGGAAAACTTATTCCAACTGATCATGCTAAACGTACTGAAGTTCTCAACTGGCTCTTTTGGCAAACAGGCGCTGCACCTTTCCTAGGCGGTGGTTTTGGTCACTTCTTCCATTACGCTCCTGAAAAAATCGAATACGCCATCAACCGTTTTGCTATGGAAGCCAAACGCCAACTTGACTTGCTTGATAAAGAACTTGCAACCAAACCTTATATCGCTGGGGATGAGTATACTATCGCTGATATCGCAATCTGGTCTTGGTATGGCCGACTTGCTCAGGATAAGATTTGGGACAAGGCTGGTATCTTCCTTAACGTTAAAGAATACAAGCATCTTCAAGCTTGGGCTGATAAGATCAGCAACCGTCCAGCTGTTCAGCGTGGCCTTGATGTTGATTATAAAGAGATTTAATCTTTGCAACGGTTAGTTTAGGCTAATCGTTTTTGCTTCTATTCATGATATAATAGAAAAAATCACAAGGAGATTTTTATGACTGTATTTCAAGCTATTTTAGAAAAAATCAAAGCTTATGACACTATTATTATTCATCGCCACCAACGACCAGACCCTGATGCCATCGGTAGTCAGGTAGGTTTGAAGGAAATTTTGAAAACAAACTTTCCAGATAAAAAGGTCCTTGCAACGGGTATCAATGAACCAACTCTATCTTGGATTGCTGAGATGGATGAAGTAGCTGATCAGGATTATGAAGGAGCTCTTGTTATCGTTACTGATACCGCCAATACTCCTCGTATTGATGATGACCGATATAGTAAGGGCGACTTTCTTATCAAAATTGACCACCATCCTAACGATGATGCTTACGGAGACCTGCTTTTAGTTGATACTACTGCTTCAAGTGCCAGCGAAATTGTGACAGACTGGGCTCTCACTGTCGGTTTAGCACTTTCAGATGCGGCTGCACGTGTTCTCTATAATGGCATAGTTGGCGATACGGGACGCTTCCTCTTCCCATCGACAACTGCAAAAACACTTCACATTGCAGCAAAACTACGTGAATACGACTTCGATTTTTCTGCTATGGCACGTCGTATGGACAGTTTTCCCTTCAAAATCGCTAAATTGCAAGGCTATATTTTCGATAATCTTGATGTTGATGAAAATGGAGCAGCTCGAGTCGTCCTAACACGAAAAGTACTTGATGACTTTAATGTCTCTGATGCTGAAAGTTCAGCCATTGTTGGCACTCCTGGCCGTATTGACACCGTTCAATCATGGGCTATTTTCGTAGAGCAGCCTGAAGGGCATTACCGTGTGCGACTTCGTAGTAAGTCTATTGTCATCAACGAGATTGCTAAGCGTCATGACGGTGGTGGACACCCACTTGCCAGTGGTGCCAATTCCTACAGCTTAGAGGAAAATGACCAAATCTATCAAGAAATCAAGGATACTGTTGCCCATGCAACTCACTAATCGTCGTGTACATCTTATGGGAACTGTTATTGATGTTTCCATCTATCATAATCAACCAGAACCCGTACTAGACCAGGTTGAGACACTGCTTCATCTTTATAATAAGCGATTCTCTGCTAATGACGACAGTTCTGAACTCATGCAAATTAATAAGGCTGCCGGTATACACCCTGTAAAAGTTCACTCAGAACTGTTCGAACTGATTTCTCTTGGAAAATGGCATAGTTGCCAAGTTGGAAGCCACCTTAATATTGCCATTGGTCCTCTCATTCAGACCTGGCGGATTGGCTTTTCTGATGCCAGACTTCCACTTTCTGAAGAAATCGCTCCACTCCTAGATATTATTAAACCCAATGCCATTGTCCTATCCGAGGAAAATCAAAGTGTCTTCCTCAAAGAGAAGGGAATGAAAATTGATCTGGGTGCCTTAGCTAAGGGTTATATCGCAGATCGGATTGCAGACTTTCTCAAAGCTGAAAAAGTAACCAGTGCCTTGATAAATCTAGGAGGCAATGTTCTAACCTTCGGACCAGCTCTCCATAATCCTGACCATAAATGGCGAATCGGTATTCAAAATCCTAAGGAGACGAGGAACACCAATCTCATGGTGCTTGCTATCAGAGACCAATCTGTCGTCACTTCTGGAATCTATGAACGGACTTTTGAAATAGACGGTAAGACCTATCATCATATTTTTGATAGTCAAACTGGCTATCCTGTTACTAGCAATCTTGCAAGCCTTACTATCATTTCTCCACTTTCAGTTGATGGTGAAATTTGGACGACTCGTTTATTTGGGTCAAGTCTTGAGCATATTTTCCAAGAAGTTAGTGCCCATGAAGACCTTGAAGCCATTATTATTGATAAAGACAACCACTGCTTTCAAACAAGCGGTGTATACAAGATACGACTTTCCTAAAAAATAGGGAAAAAGACTTGTCAAGAAGTTAAGGTTTTGATAAACTAGAATAGTTAAAAAAACTATGGTGCGAAAAGTACCATGGCAGAAAGGAAACATTTTAACATGAAAAAAGATATCCATCCAGATTACCGTCCAGTAGTATTCATGGACACAACTACTGGTTACCAATTCCTTAGCGGTTCAACTAAGTACTCAAACGAAACAGTTGAATTCGAAGGTGAAACTTACCCACTTATCCGTGTAGAAATTTCATCAGATTCTCACCCATTCTACACAGGCCGTCAAAAATTCACACAAGCAGACGGACGCGTGGATCGTTTCAACAAAAATACGGTCTCAAATAAGCAACATCTTGTTGTTAAGCCATTCCAATTGGAATGGTTTTTTTGTATTCTCTTGGCTATAATCTCTCCTAACCCCCTCCTTTAAAATAAAAACAGCTTCCGTATGGAAACCGTTTAATCCTATTAACCTGCTTTACCAATAGCCAAAGCCCAGATAAAGAAGAGTGCAAATCCGAACAAGAAAATCAAACCTGCAATGGCAAGCACTTTCAACCACATTGGAAAATCTTTCTTAGCCTTAGTGACAAGCACATAGTTCAATAGCGCAAAGAAAGGTGTCGTCAAGAATGAACCAATCATGGCGAAACGAAGCATGGTACCAACTTGACCTTGGAAGAAGATAATGATGATAAGACCAATAATTGAAGTCAAAGTCATCCATACGTTCAAAGGTGTTGCACTGGATTCTTTCTTGTTAAACAAAAGTCGTAGAGATATCTCATTTACACGTGAATAACCATCAATAACTGTGATAACGGTACCAAAGATACACAAGAAAGCAATGAAAGTAATCAAGTAGCGAGACCAAGTACCAAGCACTGATTCATACATACCGACGAATTGTGCGATATAGGCCGCTGAGGCTGCTACTACAGGTTTACCAGTTGGATACTGGATAAGAGCACCGAGTGCTACAAAGAATACTGCAAGAATAGCTGTTCCGATGTAACCAACGTTAAAGTCAAAGAGGGCATCATCAGTGTTAAAATCAACAGTTTTCTTTTTCTCAGCTGACCAAAGTGAGTTGATGGCTGAAATTTCGATTGGAGCTGGCATCCAACCAAGAAGCGACACGATAAATGGAAGGGCTGCTAACTGCCATGGTGTTTTTTCAACGAAGTCAGCACTGTACTCTGGGTGTTTGATTGCCGCAATAATAACTGCTGCTACTGTTGCGATAGTCAAGGCTGACATGATCCATTTGGCCATACCATCAAGAAGTTTGTACCCTCCAAAGAGCAACATTCCCCAAATAATAGCAACCAAGATAAACGACCAAACAGTAATTGTCAAACCTAGCATCGGAAAGGCACTTGCAATGATAGCTGCACAGAGGATTGCAACACCTGCTGTATTAACCAAAGCTGAGAAAACATTGAGGATGAAGAATACCCAAAGGTAGAACTTCCCTTTTTCAGCATACCCTTCAACTAGAGTTTTCCCAGTATCTGCTGTGTATTCCGCACCAAAACGGAAAAATGGATATTTAAAGAGATTAGCTAGAATAACCAAACCTAACAAGGCCCAGCCATACTTACCTCCGGCTTGTGTTGAAGAAACGATATGAGAACCACCTACAGCTGCTGAAGCCATTAGGATACCAGGTCCCATTGCTTTTATTTTACTACGCCAGGTTGACTGACTCGTAACACTCGATTGTGACATAAAAAGCCTCCTAAAACAATTTTCAGAATAATCTGAATTGATGGTTACTATTTTACACAATTGTGTAAAAAATTTCAATAGCATTTCAAATATTTTCTGAAAAATCGAAAAAAGCCATCCAAACGGATAGCTCTTTCACTATTTAAAAAGTCCAGTAAAGAAATCTACGATAGCTTGCCAGATTTGCGCAAAAATATTTTTACTATTTTCAAGTGTCTTGTTAGCATCAAATTTTAAGTTGATGCCAGAGAAGGTATTTCCAGCTTTAGAAACGATAGAATCTTTCAGTGAACTCAAGCTTGACTTAAAACTAGCACTATCGATGATTGAGGACTTAGATAAATTCAAAGCAAAATTAACCAAAAGATTGATTTGATTATCAGAAAGATTCAAGTTGTAGTTATTGATGGTTTGCTGAACAATTGTTTTAGCTTGATCTTCAGTCAACTTGTCGCCTTTATCTGCAACTGCAGATTTGATATCAGTCATGGCTACATTAAGCTTATCAGCATCATAGTTACTCTTACCAGAATTTTCCTCATTGATTTGAGAAAGGGTTTTAAGTTCCTCTTGGGCAAGCTCCTTGCTTTCATCTGAAACTTTGGCTCCATTTTGCTCAAGGGAATAATAAATACCAGCCAAGGCACTTTCACCAGTAACGGCAATCGGTGCTGCTACTGTAATCTTAGCATGTTCAATACCAAGTGTCGTTGCGGCATTACGATACATATCCGATGTAACTTTCGTGATATTTTGTGGCGTTACAATATCAACAGTCAAGGTTTCTTTAGCACCTAGCTTTGCTATTTTAACCGAAGAATATAACTGTAAACTAGAATCGTCTGCAACATTCATGATTTTTGCATATGCTGATGTCGTTAGCGTCTTAACATTGGTATCTTTATTGCTATCATAACCCAACAAATTCAAGGTCTGGTTGCGTTGGTCTTCTGACAAAGAATACCCCATGACATAGTCAGGCTGAACATAAGATTCATCAATAACCTTTTGAACGTCTGACGATGTGGCTGCTTGAGCAGCTGAAGCAAAGGTGGTCACTGAAGCTAACAGAGCAGCCCCAGTAATAAAAAGTTTTTTCAATTTCATGTGTTTTTCCTTTCGAAAATAGATTAGTATCCATAATCTCCTAAAGGACGACTGACAAAAGGGCCAGACGTGAATCAATTATACCATGACTTGAAAAAATAAGGTCAAAAAAACTACTCATGCAACTCCAAAGGAAGACCATCAGGATCTTCAAAAAAAGTCATCTTTTCGCCAGTAAACGTATCCCTTCGAATAGGTTGGCAAGAGATACCTTTTTCTTCTAAGTCTTTTACAACTTCCTCTATATGAGAAACCTTGAATGCTAAATGACGTAAGCCACAAGCTTCAGGATAGGATGGACGTTGAGGTGGCTCCACATAGGCCGGATCATTCGTTTTATTGCCAAAGATTTCAAGCTCTATGGCCCCACAACGTAAGTCTAACTTATAATCATGACGCTCGGGACGATGATTTTCCCTAATGATTTCAAAACCAAGTTTATTGACATAAAAATCTCGAGAGAGCTCATAATCAGAAACTATGATGGCAACATGGTGTACCGTATTTAAAAACATTTTTCCTCCTTAGAAAAGGCCTTACGGCCTTTTCTCAACTTTGAAATTGGTTATATGATTTGTTAAAGGCATCAATAATATCTGAATTAGCCTTATCATATTCTACTTGAGTTTTCAAAACTCCTTTGACAATTGTACGCTGAGTTGCTTCAGCATCTGTACAAGTCACAAGAGTAACTTCTGACTTACCAGGTGTATCATCAACCACCGCTACTTCAGTTGGTTGAACAACTGTAACCTCACTAATGACATAAGTGTAGACTTTATTTTTATCCGTAAGATAAATCTTCATGCCTTTCTTAGCCCTATCAAGAGGTGAAAAAAGCATATCAGAAGCACCTGCAATACCAAAAACATGGTGACTAGCCAAAGCATAATTGTTTTCCCCACCCATGACTTGAGTTTCCTTCATGGTTCCTGCACCGTAAGTCAACTCTGTATTTCCAAGACCTTTGAAAATAGGGAGATTGATACCGACCTCAGGAATGGCAATACCACCAATAACCGGAAGCTTTTGAGCATCCATTTGCGCTTGCAAAACGGATCCAGTACTGATTGATTGAACATTTTCAAAGTCAAAGCTAGTCTTAGCTTCTTTGTTTTTCTCAATTGTCTTTTTAGAAACATTACTAACTTGATATTTATTGGTATTCCAGGCAATCACAGTGTTGCGGATGGACTTATTGAAAAATAGCGCTAGACCAACAACCAAAAGAACAACAATCAAGACCCAACGAAGGATTTCAAGCCATTTATGACGCTTTTTAGTTGTCTTATTTTTCTTATCTCTGCTCATCAGTTATCACCACTTTCTTGGTCGGCCTCGGGAGCTTTCACAACTTCTTCTGGTTCAACCAAAGCAAAAGTTACAATTCGAGCAGAATTATCCAAACGCATGACCTTAACCCCTTGAGTGGCACGTCCAGTTTGGGAAATATTGTCAACTGCTGTACGAATGATAACACCTGTATCAGTCATGACCATGATGTCCTCGTTACCAGAAACGGTAGCAATACCAGCTAAATGACCGTTCTTATCAGTGATATTAGCCGTTTTGATACCTTTACCGCCACGACCCTTAGTTGGGTATTCAGTGGCTGAAGTACGCTTACCATAACCTTTTTCAGAGATAATCAATACTTCTTGGTCGTCCGTAATGGCGGCAGCACCAACGACTTGGTCGCCATCACGAAGAGTCACTCCTTTAACACCAGCAGCCATACGACTCATGCTTCGAATCGTATTTTCCTTGAAGCGTACACTGTATCCAAACTTGGTACCAATGATAATTTCTTCATTTCCTGTAGTCAAGAAGACATTGATGAGTTCATCACCTTCTCTAAGTTTTAAGGCAATCAAACCATTTTGGCGAATGTTTTTGAACTCGGCTTCCTTAGTTCGTTTAACCAAACCTTGACGAGTTACAAAGACTAGGTGATTATTTTCAGAAGCTTCATCACTCTTAGCATTAATCACCGTTTGAATAGTCTCACCCTCGTCTAACTTCAAGAGGTTGACAATTGGTAATCCTTTGGCTGTACGACCATATTCAGGGATTTCATAGCCCTTAAGACGGTATACACGCCCTTTATTAGTCATAAAGTAAAGATGATCATGAGTACTTGTTGAAACGATATCACGAACAAAGTCATCGTCATTAACACCAGTACCTTGGACCCCACGTCCACCACGTTTTTGTGAGCGGAACTCATCTTGAGCCAAACGTTTAATATAGCCTTTGTTTGAAAGCGTAATAACCACATCTTCTTCTTCGATGAGGTCTTCATCTTCAAGTGAGACAACTTCACCGACCATAAGTTCGGTACGACGAGCATCTCCGAATTTTCGCTTGCTCTCATCCAATTCTTCTTTGATAATGGCAATAACACGTCCAGGTTTCGCCAAGATATCGGCCAAGTCTGCAATCAAGGCTAACAGATCATTATATTCGTTTTGAATCTTATCACGTTCCAAACCGGTCAAACGACGCAAACGCATATCAAGAATCGCTTGACTTTGACGTTCGGTAAGTTCGAAACGAGCCATCAACTCAGCTTGAGCTTCCGAATCCGTTTGACTGTTACGAATAATTGCAATCACTTCATCCAAGTGATCGAGTGCAATTAACAAACCTTCTAAAATATGGGCACGTGCCTCAGCCTTATCCTTGTCAAACTGTGTGCGACGAACCACAACTTCTTTTTGGTGGGCAATATAATCCGCCAAGATTTGACGTAGTGAAAGGATTTTTGGAACACCCTTTTCAATGGCCAACATGTTGAAGCTGAAGTTAGTCTGAAGTTGCGTTAATTTGAACAGGTTATTCAATATAACATTGGCAGAGGCATCACGACGCACTTCGATGACAAAGCGTACGCCTTCACGAGAAGACTCGTCACGGACTGCTGTAATTCCTTCAACACGTTTTTCTTGGGCCAAACGAACAATATGCTCATGAACCTTGGTCTTATTGACCATGTAAGGAAACTCAGTGACAACAATACGCTCACGACCTGATTTAGTTGTTTCAATTTCAGTACGCGAACGAAGAACAATAGAGCCCTTACCAGTCTCATAGGCACGGTGAATACCGGTTTTCCCCATGACCAGACCACCCGTTGGAAAATCAGGACCAGGGAGAACTTCCATCAACTCACGTGTTGTGACCTCAGGATTGTCCATCATCAATTTGACAGCATCAATTGTCTCAGACAGATTGTGCGGTGGGATATTGGTCGCCATACCAACGGCAATCCCTGTTGCGCCATTAACAAGTAAATTAGGAATACGTGATGGCAGAACAATTGGCTCACGTTCCGAACCATCGTAGTTATCTTGAAAATCAACAGTATTTTTGTTGAGATCACGGAGCATTTCCAAGGCGAATTTTGACATACGCGCCTCAGTATAACGCTGAGCGGCGGCTCCGTCACCATCCATAGAACCAAAGTTACCGTGACCATCAACCAACATGTAACGGTAGCTCCACCATTGGGCCATACGAACCATAGCCTCATAGATAGATGAGTCACCATGTGGGTGATATTTACCCATGACATCCCCAGTGATACGAGCTGATTTTTTATGTGGCTTATCAGGTGTCACCCCAAGCTCATTCATTCCATAAAGGATACGACGTTGTACTGGTTTTAAACCATCACGAACATCTGGCAAAGCACGAGCAACGATTACACTCATGGCGTAATCGATAAAACTCGTTTTCATTTCAGATGTCAATTTAACGTCAATTAAATTATTATCTTGCACCTTTAAAATGCCTCTTTTCTTTCATTCAAATCATTCCAAACTCTAATAAAAGAGCATAGAAAATTTCTATATTATTATACCATAAAACGCTTTATTTTTCAGTCTCATAAAACGCTTTCATTCAATATTTACTTAATATCTCGTGACATCTGTCGCTTAAAGTGGTAGAATAAGCATTGTACGGGGTAACCCAATAAAAAATTAAGGAGATGTTTAGACCATGACTGCAACTAAACAACACAAAAAAGTCATCCTTGTTGGTGACGGTGCCGTAGGTTCATCTTACGCTTTCGCACTTGTAAACCAAGGTATCGCTCAAGAACTTGGTATCATTGAAATTCCACAATTGTTCGAAAAAGCTGTTGGTGATGCACTTGACCTTAGTCACGCCCTTGCATTCACTTCACCTAAAAAAATCTATGCAGCTAAATACGAAGACTGTGCGGATGCTGACCTTGTAGTTATCACTGCTGGTGCTCCTCAAAAACCAGGTGAAACTCGTCTTGATCTTGTTGGTAAAAACCTTGCCATCAACAAATCAATCGTTACACAAGTTGTTGAATCAGGATTCAAAGGAATCTTCCTTGTAGCCGCTAACCCAGTTGACGTATTGACTTACGCAACATGGAAATTCTCAGGATTCCCTAAAGAACGCGTTGTAGGTTCAGGTACTTCACTTGACTCAGCTCGTTTCCGTCAAGCACTTGCTGAAAAACTTGACGTTGACGCACGTTCAGTTCACGCCTACATCATGGGTGAACACGGTGACTCAGAATTTGCCGTTTGGTCACACGCTAACATCGCTGGTGTAAACCTTGAAGAATTCCTTAAAGACAAAGAAAACGTTCAAGAAGCTGAATTGGTTGAATTGTTCGAAGGTGTTCGTGATGCAGCTTACACAATCATCAACAAAAAAGGTGCTACATACTATGGTATCGCAGTGGCCCTTGCTCGTATCACTAAAGCTATCCTTGACGATGAAAATGCAGTACTTCCATTGTCTGTATTCCAAGAAGGTCAATATGGTGTAAGCAACGTTTATATCGGTCAACCTGCTATCGTTGGTGCACACGGTATTGTACGTCCAGTTAACATCCCATTGAACGATGCTGAACAACAAAAGATGAAAGCTTCAGCTGATGAATTGCAAGCTATCATTGATGAAGCATGGAAAAACCCAGACTTCCAAGAAGCTTCAAAAAACTAATGTAACATTAGTTAACTAGAAAAAGTCTCCGAAAGGAGGCTTTTTTAGTAGATTAAAGAGACAAAAACAGCCAATTCAAATGAATTAGCTGTTTCATATTATTTAGCTGAGATAGCTGCTTTAGCAATATAGCTAAGTGGTTGGTTAAAGTGTGGCAAGAAGAACAAATCAAGTAATTGAAGACGATCAATAGTGACACCTTCTTGAATTGCCAATGAGAACATGTGGATACCCATTGAGATATCCATACGTGACACCATTTGAGCACCAAGAACTTTACGTGTATCTTTGTCATAAACAATCTTGATTGTGACTTCTTCATTTCCATCTTCCATAAAGGCAGCTTTTTGAAGATCTGTTGAAGCTACTACTGCAGGATTGAAGCCAAAACGTTTTGCTTTTTCTTCAGTCAAACCAGTAGATACCATGTTCAAGCCATAGATTGAAATACCATTTGATCCTTGAACACCATTTGATTCGACATCGCCACCACCGGCATTATGACCACCAACGATACCTGAACGAACAGCATTTGAAGCCAAGGCAATGTAGTTGACATCATCAAGGGCATTGTCATAAACGGTAGCACAGTCACCAACTGCGTAAACGTCCTTAACTGATGTTTCTTGTTTCTTATTAACAAGGTAAGCGCCATTACGGAATGTTTCCAACTTACCAGCACCAAGAGCTGTGTTAGGACGGAAACCAACGGCAAGAACGACCATGTCGACATCATAAGTATTTTTATCAGTGACGATACGTTCAACTTTAGTGTCACCTTCAACTGCCTTAACAGTTTCACCAAATGCCAATTTAATACCATGGTTTTCCATGTTTTTAGCCATAAGATCAGTCAAGTCATGGTCATAATAACCTGCCAAACAAGTGTCAACAACATCAATAAGAATGACTTCTTTACCGTGACGTTGGAAAGCTTCAGCCAATTCAACACCAATGTAACCAGCACCAACAACTGCTACACGTTTGATATCTTGTGATTTGTCGTTCAACTTATCGATAACTTCTTGAGCATTTTGGAAAAGTTTAACGAATTGAAGGTTTTCAAGAGTAGCTTCGAAAGTACGGCTACCTTCTTTAATTTCAGCACCTTCGATTGGAGGCAAAATTGGTTGTGAACCAGTAGCCAAAATCAATTTGTCATATGATTCAACATGTTCTTTTCCATCAACAAGAGCTGTAACGGTTTTACCATCAAAGTCAATAGACTCAACTGGTGAGTTCATATAAACCTTAGCACCCTTGCTTTCAAGTCCTTCTTTGTTGGCATAGAAAAGGCCATCCGAACCAGAAATTTGATTACCAATCCAAAGAGCCATACCACAACCCAAGAATGAAATGTTTGAGTTTTGGTCGAAAACAACAACTTCATTTTGGTCTCCGTAATTATCGAGAATAGTATTGATACTAAAAGTACCAGCGTGGTTAGCGCCAACAACTACGATTTTTGACATAAGTTTATCCAACTTTCTTTTGATAATAGTTTTACTATAATATTCTACCATATTCAGAAAACGGTTACACCTTTTATGCTCAGACTTTGTTACTTTTTGAACAAATTAAGTATTTTTGCTCTATATTCCTAATTGATTGTGTCAAATCATGCTAAAAACCGCATTGTGATGACAGATAGTATCCCTAATATGACCTCGGGAATACTCACAATTAGCAATCAGTACTTTGCTCTTAAAAATGCAAAAAAAGAGTGAGTGACACTTACCTCCCTAGAAGAAGATGTCACCACTCTATTTTAATTAGACTAATTCATTGAAATCCCAAACATCTGTCCAACCTTCATAAAAATCAGGTTCGTGACAAACCATAAGAATACTACCTTTGAAAGCTTGAAGAGCGCGTTTTAGTTCTTCCTTAGCATCAACATCCAAGTGGTTGGTTGGTTCGTCCAGAATAAGGACATTATTTTCACGATTCATCAGGAGACAGAAGCGAACTTTAGCCTGCTCTCCCCCTGAAAGCACTTGAATTTGGCTTTCGATATGCTTAGACGTTAACCCACATTTGGCTAGAGCCGCACGAACCTCAGCTTGATTTAAGGCTGGGAAAGCGTCCCAAACAGCTTCAAGGGGCGTCTGACGTGATCCTTCTGCTTCTTGCTCGAAATAACCTAGGTCAATGAAGTCACCTGTCTCAACTTCCCCTTCAAGTGGTTGGATGATACCAAGCAAACTCTTAAGCAAGGTAGTCTTACCAATACCATTGGCACCGTCAATAGCTACCTTTTGATTACGTTCAAAAGTAAGGTTCAAAGGTGCCTTTGTCAAAGGACGGTCGTAACCAATAACGAGATCTTTGGTTTGGAAAATAAAGCGACCAGGTGTACGACTTTCCTTGAAATGAAATTCAGGTTTAGGTTTCTCTGCCTGCAACTCAATAATATCCATCTTATCCAATTTCTTCTGACGAGACATGGCCATGTTTCGAGTTGCAACACGCGCCTTGTTCCGGTTAACAAAATCTTGCAGGTCTGCAATTTCCTTTTGCTGACGTTCGTAGGCAGCTTCTAATTGAGCTTTTTTCATAGCATAAACGGATTGGAAATTGTCATAATCGCCTGCATAACGAACCAAGTCCTGATTTTCAACATGGTAGACAATGTTAATCACGTCGTTCAAGAATGGAATATCGTGAGAAATGAGGACAAAGGCATTTTCATATTCTTGAAGATAGCGTTTAAGCCAGGCAATATGTTCTGCATCCAAATAGTTGGTTGGCTCATCAAGAAGCAAGATATCTGGTTTTTCAAGCAATAACTTAGCCAAGAGAATCTTGGTACGTTGACCACCTGAAAGGTCCGTTACATCTGTATCCATACCAAAATCCATGACACCAAGGGCACGAGCAACCTCATCTATCTTAGCATCTAGAGTATAGAAATCACGAGTTTCCAAGCGATCTTGAAGCTCACCTACTTCTTCCATTAGAGCATCAACGTCAGCTCCTTCTTCAGCCATAGACATGTAAATTTCATTGATGCGTTCCTCGGTTTTAAAGAGTTCATCAAAAGCCGTCCGAAGAACATCACGAACGGTCATTCCCTTCTCAAGGACAGCATGCTGATCCAAATAACCCGCTGTCACATACTTAGACCATTCCACCTTACCTTCATCAGGTTGCAATTTCCCAGTAACGATAGACATGAAGGTTGATTTTCCTTCACCATTAGCACCAACTAAACCAATATGTTCTCCTTTAAGCAAACGAAAAGAGACATTTTCAAAAATAGCACGGTCACCAAATCCGTGACTAAGATTTTTGACTTCTAAAATAGACATATGACCTATGGACTAAACCAAGATTTAGTCCCTTCCTTTCTTGACATTAACTTAACCATTCTACCATTTTTAAGGTAAATTTGGACCATAAATCATCCAAAAAGCAAAGAAAAAGCAGGACAAGCCTGCTCAATCTTTAGTCTTTTTTCAAAATGCGTTTGAAGACAGGATATAAAAGGGGAACCGCAATGATTGTAACAACTGATGTCCCAAAAGTACCACCAATCTTAACCACTGAAGCCAACATTGCAGCTTTTAAAGGTAGAGATGCAACGGCAGTGTTTATAATCGTATATTTGACAAAATTAAGAATGATTTTCGTCACTGCAGCTATCACCCCAATGAGGATAATATAGCTCATTTTGTCATTTGATTTGAGGGCTTTCTCAAAAACGAGATGAAGGACATAACAGACAATCAGAGATTCTAAAATCGTTATCCAAACCTCGGCAGCATAACCATTGAGAATATCAAACAGTCCTAATCCTACTGTTGCTACAAGGGCACCTTTTTTTGAACCAAAAATCAAAACAGCAATCACAACTAGGGCATTTCCCAAATGGACAAATTGAGGTCCAAAAGGAATACGAATAAACTGCACACTCACAATAATTAAAGCTGCATACAAACTGAGTTCGACCAATTCACGCATTTTATTATTTACCATTTGTTTCCTCCAATAATTTTTCAAATCCATTAAATAAATAGCCTATGTGGGATTCAAAGCAGAGTCCATATTTTACAGGACGACCACTGGACATGGTCGATAAAAGAACCCTATCCATGAAATTCAAGGCCAAGTTACAGACTTCAAGCAAATCCAAGTGGTGAAAATACCCTGACGATAAGATAGCAGTTAAGATGTCACCACTCCCATAAAAATGTGTCGAATAACTAGGGCGCATGAGGTAGGTCGTTTGCTCATTTTCTTTATCAAAATAAGCTAATCCAATTTTTCCTTCCTCTAGTGAGACTCCGGTCAAAAAGACCTTTTTGGGGCCAAGTTTGCCTAAATCTCTTAAAAGCTTTTCGATAGTAGCTTTATCATAGGTGTCTCTTTCCAAATATGGGGACCCAGTCAAAAGGGAGGCTTCTGTCATATTAGGGATAATCACATCCGCCTGCTGACAAAAGTTTCTCATAGCTTCCACATAAGTCTTGTCAAATCCCTTATAGAGCTGGCCATTATCTCCCATTATGGGATCGACAAATAAAGGGATTTGCTTCTCTTCAGCCAATTGAGCAACTAAATCTAGCTCCTCTCTTGACTTGAAATAACCACTAACCAAGCCATCCACTTTAAAGTCCAACTGCTCCCACTGTTGGCAAAAACCTTTCATGTCTTCTTTAAGATCTCGTAGATAGATATGTTCAAACTCGCCGGTATGTGAGGACAAAAGAACCGTAGGCAAAGGAAGGACTTCTATCTGACAGGACGACATGATGGGGAGACTACTGGTTAAGGCGACCTTGCCCAAACCAACCAAATCATTAGCAACTATAAGAGTCGTCATCTAGTTTCCTTCCCAAACTTTTTTAAATTGTTTAACAAAGCCCGTATGGAAATAAATGTAATAGGCTAGTCCAAGACCGATTATGGCTGCCACAATATCAAAAGGAAGTTTCATGATTGCAACTGCTGGCGTACCATAGACAAAGGCACGGCCCAATCCGTAACCCACCAAATCAATGAGAGCTCCAAGCAAAAGACCTAAAATGGCTCTTGATTTAGACAATTTGCCTAAACGTCTGCCAACTATAAGTGCAATAGCAAGGACTTGTAGGCTATGTGTCACTAAGGTCACCCACATTGGAAGAGGGTAAAAGAGCAAGTCACCAATAAAGGAACCCACCCCTGCTATAATGACAGCTTCCGTCGGAGGAAAAATCAAACCAACCAAAAAAATAACGATACCGTTAAAATAGAAATGACCTCCTGGGACGGGAATAGATAAGAGACTCGAGCTCAAAATAATGACAAGTGCCATAAAAAAAGCCGAAAGGGTTAAGCGTTTTGTTGACATACCTAAAACTCCTTGATTAATAAATATAATTCAAGTTTATGAAAATTCTGACGATTTTACAAGAGGGCTTTTTAGAAACTGTACGGGTACAGAATTTCATTCATCAAAAAATCACCACACAAGCGTGTGATGACTCATTTTATTTATCTTTTTTATCGAAGTATTTGACTGGTGCTTTTTCTAGATTTCGTAATGATACCTTAGCCGTTGCATTTGCCTCCGTACCATAGTCTGAGAAATCAATGGTCAAGTCATGATCAAAGTCAGCAACGGTATAGTCAACCACAATCTCTTTGACTTCCTTAGGAGCAATCTCGGTCTTATTAGCAATCTTATCTCTGTCATCATCTTGAGAAAAGACCATTGTAGCGACCTTCACTTCCTTATCTTCTTGTTTAACATCAAGAACTACCTTCATCAATAGAGTGTAGGCATTCATGGTTTCTTTACTTGTGTTGCTAAGTTTATAGTGTACACGGACAGCCTTTTGTCCTTCAGGTGATTCGATTTTCTTGGCAGAAAGAACTTGTACACTAGCATCTTGGCCAGTAAATAACAATTTGTTTTTATCGTAAGTCCATGTAGGCTCCTTTTCTGTCGAACAAGCCGACAAGCCAATGATGGTCAAACAGGCCAAGGCAACAAGGCCTAGAATTTTCTTAAAAGTCATTTTTATAATCTCCTTAAACTTGTTTTGAAGGGGAGTTAATATTTCCTTACAGCCTTTTTATTATGTCAAAATCTAATAATCTTGTCAAATTTTCCCAGTAACCTTGCCTAAAGCCTATATCTAAGGTACAATAAGGAAAAATCTGTAAGGGGTCAGTTATGAGTATTTATCAAGATATTTTAGAAAGCATTAAGAACGATATCCAAAATGGTAGTTTGGAAAAAGGGAGCAAGTTACCTTCCATTCGTCAACTTAGCCAGTCTTACTCCTGTAGTAAGGATACTGCCCAAAGAGCCCTCTTGGAGCTTAGATATCAAAACTATATTTACGCTGTCCCCAAAAGTGGCTACTATGTTCTTGAGGGACGCTCCGATTCAAGTGACAAAGTCCTTCTCAATCTTAATGACTATAATCAGTTGGCCTACGAAGACTTTCACCTTTGCCTAGATGAAAGTTTGGCTGGCCATCAAGACTATCTCTTCAATTACTACCATGAACAGGCTGGACTCAAAGAACTGGTTGAAGCGTTAAAAAATCGACTAGCAGCTGATGATATTTATGTGAATACGGATCAGATTGTCATCACTTCAGGAAGTCAGCAAGCCCTTTACATCCTCTCACAGATGGATTTTGGCAATGGTGGTCATAAAATTCTATTGGAACAGCCTACCTACCACCGTATGAACCAACTGGTTAACCGTCAAAAATTGACCTATGAAACCATAAACCGTGGATTTGATGGATTAGATCTTGACCTCCTTGAAAAGTACTTTAAATCTGGCCAAATTAAGTTCTTCTATACCATTAGCCGTTATTCCAATCCTCTAGGTTTGAGCTATACTGCCAAAGAAAAGGAAAAGCTAGCTCAACTAGCCAGTCAGTATAATGTTTATATCGTTGAGGATGACTATATGGGGGACTTTAGTGACAGTAAAAATCTTCCGATTCACTACTATGATACCCATGACCGCATTATTTATATCAAATCATTTTCCATGGCACTTTTCCCCGGGTTACGTTTGGGGAGTGTTGTCCTACCACAAAATCTCAGAGCTACCTTTTTGGCTCACAAAGGACTTATTGACTATGATACCAATCTTATTATGCAAAAGGCCCTCTCAGTCTACCTAGATAATGGCATGTTCCAAAAAAATATAAAAAAACTGCGTGATCTTTTTCAAGAAACCATGGCTAGAAGTCAAGAAACCATTGAACGAGCTAATGTGACTTTACCCTACCAAATTTCTCCTAGACATATCACTTGGCAGCTTCCTAAAGGGCTTTCTTTAGAAAAATTTAAAGCTCAAACACAGATGCGTTTCTTAGAGTCTTCCTTTATTAGCCCTACATCTGATACCTTTCTGCAAATAGGTCACGAAAAAGAATTGAAAACTTTTTTAAAACTTTTGCAAACCATAGACTGAAAACTAGTACACACAAAAAGCCATCAAATGATGGCTTTTGTTTATTTAGTCTGTTCAAAGCGAAGATGGACAATCACCTTGTCTCCATAACCGTTACGCTCCAAATCACGTTGTAAGCGATATGAAATGTAATGTTCAGCAATATTGATAAAACCAGCTTCCATAAGACGATTTTCAACCAATGACTGAATCATGTTAATGGTTGGGCGTTCCACTTGGGCGTCTTGAAGATCAAGCACTACTTTACGAGTTACTTGAGCTAGGTTTTGGCGCCAAGCATCATCAATAACATACACAGTCTGGGCTGCTTTTAAGATGGCTTGGTAGATTTTATCAGGATCAAATTCAGCAACTTGACCATTACGTTTAATAATTTGCATGGCTACCCTCTTTTCAAGTTTTTTTCTTTTATTATGCAGAGAATTTACATATTTGTCAAGTGCAAATCACTGAAAGACCTTTTCTAACTGCCTACTCCCAGAATTTAGAAATATAGAGTGGCTTGCCATGTCTATCAAAGGAAAGTGTTGCAGTATAGGAATCTGACTCATGGTGTCGCATATAATTAGCGATTCTTTTATCACCGTTTATCAGGTGAATGTCATAAGTCTGCCCGTCAGAGCTCACAAAGTGAGCATTAATTCTAGCACTACTCGTTTTTGAGCCAACATGACTAATATCTATTTGTTCAACTTTGCCATCAATGGTTTTAGCTATGGGTCCTCCATAATCTTTGTAAATAGTGACGGTAGCTAAAACATCCTCAACCAAAACATAGGTCATTCCGAAAATAAACAAATAAACTATCGGGATGACAATGAAAGATAATTTACTTTGACAAAATTTTTCTTTATGCCAAGCCCAGATATCTTGAGGTGACATGATTAAAAACTTCTTAACATACTGATGAACAAGTAACCCATAGACTAACACTAAAAATGTTAATTGCCCCAAGGGATAAGCAAAACTGGGTAAGCCATCAATAAGTATATTGACTTTATCAGATTCAAAGGTGTAATGTCCCCATACCCCGTCAAAGAACTCTAAAAACAAATTATCTCCTTTATGTAATATCGTCTAATCACTTAAAAATCCATCTTCTCAGATGGATTTTCTAGCTATTAACGTACTTCTGCTTTAACTTTTTCAGTGAGAGCTTTAGTAATTTTTTCCATGTATTTGGCAACTTCTTCGTCTGTAAGGTTGTCATTTGGATTTTGGAAGGTAAGGCTATAAGCCATTGATTTCATTCCTGCACCAAGTTTTTCACCTCCATAAACGTCAAAGAGTTTAACGGCAACCAAGCGTTTTACACCTGCTGAGTTAATAGCATCAAGAACTTCTTGATGAGTGATTTCTGCCTTGAGAAGAAGGGCGATATCACGTGATACTGCAGGGAATTTTGTGATTTCAACAAATGGTTGATCTGGTTGCAAGGCAGCTTCTACAGCGTTGAGATTAATTTCAGCTACATAAGTTTCTGGAATACCGTAGTTTTTAGCGGTTTGCGGGTGGACTTGACCAAGGAAACCAATGGTTTGACCATCAAGTACAATGGTTGCTGTACGACCTGGGTGCATACTTGCTAGGTCTTTTGTCGCTACATAGTCAACAGTAAGCTCAAGCTTATCAAAGAGAGCTTCCACGATACCTTTGGCATAGAAGAAATCAACTGGCGTTGCTTTGGTTTGGAAATCTTTTTCCGCAACAAGACCAGAAATGGCAAAGGCGAAGGTATTGATTTCGTTTGGCAAATCTTCTTTTGGATTACCTTTTTGCTCAAAGACTTTACCGATTTCGTAGATAGCTACGTTGCTATTCTTACGGTTAACATTGTAAGCAACGGTATCAAGCATACCAGAAACCATGTTTTGACGGAGAGCTGAGCGATCAACAGTCATTGGCCACATCAACTCAGTCAAGTTACTTGGTGTCACTGCAAATTCAACAGCTTTTTCAGGTGTTGTCAAAGCATATGAGATAATCTCAGTCAGACCGGCTCCTTCAGCAATGGTACGAATCTTACGGCGTAGAGCTTGTGTTTTCGTTAATTCACCAGCTGTACCTGCTGCTTCTGGGAGTGTTGTAGGCAATTTTTCATAACCATAAATACGGGCAATTTCTTCGACCAAGTCAGCTTGGATTGCAATGTCCCAACGGCGACGTGGTACAGATACTGTGAATTTTTCAGCATCACCTGAAAGACCAAAGCCAAGTTTGGCAAAGACATCTTCGATATCTGCGAAGGTCAATTCAGTTCCAAGACGAACATTTACATAGTCAAGACTTGTAGAAACTTGAACTGGTTCTGTGTCCACTGAACCTGCTTGAACACGGCCTGCAAGAACAGTACCATTTGCCAATTCTTGCAACATAGCTGCTGCAAAATCAAGGGCTTCAAGGACAGTATCGTTATTAACACCTTTTTCAAAGCGTGATGACGATTCTGAACGAAGGTTAAGACGGCTGCTTGTCTTACGAACAGATTTGCCATCAAAAACAGCAGCTTCGAGAACAACGTTTTTAGAATTGTTGTCAATTTCAGTTGAAGCGCCACCCATAACACCTGCAAGAGCTACCGGTTTATCAGCTACCGTGATAACAATATCTTCAGCAGTCAATTCACGTTCTTCACCATCAAGAGTGACCAATTTTTCACCATCACGAGCATCACGGGCAACGATACGTGATTCTTCAAATTTGTCCAAATCGAAGGCGTGCATAGGTTGTCCAAAGTAGAGAAGAACATAGTTTGTCACGTCCACCACGTTGTTGATTGGACGGATACCAGCATTCATGAGAAGATTTTGCAACCATTGTGGACTTGGTTGGACAGTGACATTTTCAACCACACGGCTAGCATAAGTAGCCACTTTATCGCTTTCGATAGCTACTGAAATCTTATCAGAAGCTGGCTTGCTGTCTTCAGTGACCGCTTTTTCTGGGAAGTGAACAGATTTACCATAGATTGCAGCGACTTCATGAGCAACACCACGCATAGAAAGGGCATCAGCACGGTTAGGTGTGATTGACAATTCGATGATTTCATCATCAAGGTCGAGATATGGGAAAATGCTATCTCCAGGTACAGCATCTTCCGGCAAAATTTGGATACCATCCGCAAATTCTTTAGGAATAATGCTATCTGGAAGACCAAGTTCAGCCAAAGAACAGATCATCCCGAGAGACTCCATGCCACGAATTTTCCCTTTTTAATTTTGTAGTTGTCTGAGATACGAGCACCAGGAATGGCAACAATGACCTTGATTCCAGCAGTGACATTTGGAGCGCCACAAACAATTTGACGTGGACCTTCAGCATCTCCTGTATCTACTTGACACAAGTGCAAGTGGGTTTCAGGTACATCTTCACATGACAAGACATGACCAACAACCAATTTTGACAAG
The DNA here is from genome assembly GCF_000448605.1 of Streptococcus sp. HSISS3. Classification (NCBI taxonomy): domain Bacteria; kingdom Bacillati; phylum Bacillota; class Bacilli; order Lactobacillales; family Streptococcaceae; genus Streptococcus; species Streptococcus sp. HSISS3. The sequence goes on along the minus strand of NZ_CM002130.1, from coordinate 769,817 downwards.
CCTTCAGCAGGTGTTTCAACACCTTCCACTTCAATACCTGTCGTCGACATTTTTTCAGCGAGTTCGGCAGTAGTAACATCCACATCAACCAACTCTTTTAACCATTTATAACTAACTAGCATAATAATGATACCAAGCCCGTTAAGAGCTCTCAGCAAAAATAGGAAAGGCAACGCTGGTGCATCAGCACCTAGGCGCCTATATCTTTTTTGCCCAGAGCTTAGGGCGGGTTCAAATCCTTTCTCTATAATTAGGAACAAAATATTTAGATTCAAAGACAACCAATCTCGAACTTTGAGGTCGTATTCAAATCCTTTCTGTCATTTAGGAATATCTACATTTGACATAAGAGGAAAACGAACTGACACGTTTAATCGCCTTATAAACTCCTCTCTATCAACTTAATAATAGGTTTATAATTTCAATTTTAGTAACCAATCGCAGTCCACTTTACCATCACCGACCGGAAAATTGTGTTCTGCAAATTTTTCAAAGCCATATTTATCGTAAAAAATCTGTGCTTTGAAATTTCTTTCCCAAACACCCAACCAGACCCAATCACAACCTAGATCACGGGCTTCCTGCAATGCAAATTCAAAGAGCTTCTTTCCTAAGCCCATACCTTGAAAAGCCTGACTGATATAGATACGTTGAATTTCAAAGGCATTGTCCAAATGCTGCTCTGTTTGAGCAGACCCTACATTGGTCTTTAGAAAACCTGCCTTTTCAGCATCGACGAGAATAAAAAATAACGTGATTCTTCGTGAGTGATTTCATTGAGGAGAACTTCCTCAGACAGCGCAGTGTCAAAGTAAGCTTGCAACTGGGACTCTGTATTATCATGAGCAAATGTCTCCCTAAAAGTATCTTCCGAAATAACTTTTAATTCTTCTACTTCTTCTGGAAGAACCTTACGAATGGCAACTGTCATGACAACCTCCTAAACCTTATTTAAATTGTTCTGAGAATCGAACGTCTCCTTGGTAGAAACCACGAATATCGTTAATTCCATAACGGAGCATGGCAATACGTTCTTGACCAAGACCGAAAGCGAAACCTGAGTATTCTTCAGAATCAACACCTGACATCTCAAGCACTTGTGGGTGAACCATACCAGCACCAAGGATCTCAATCCATCCTGTCTTCTTACATACGTTACATCCTTTACCTCCACACTTGAAGCATGACACGTCAACCTCAACGGAAGGTTCAGTGAATGGGAAATAAGAAGGACGCAGACGGATTTGACGCTCTGCACCAAACATTTTTTGGATAATCATTTCAAGTGTTCCTTTAAGGTCACCCATTGAAATATTTTTACCAACGACTAATCCTTCGATTTGGTGGAACTGGTGACTGTGAGTCGCATCATCTGTATCACGACGGAAAACACGTCCTGGTGAAATCATTTTAAGCGGACCCTTAGAAAAATCATGTTTATCAAGCGTACGAGCCTGTACAGGACTTGTGTGAGTTCTCATCAAGATTTCTTCCGTAATATAGAAGGTATCTTGCATATCACGCGCTGGGTGATCTTTAGGCAAGTTCATGCGTTCAAAGTTGTAGTAATCTGTTTCCACTTCAAAACCGTCAACGACTTGGAAGCCCATACCCAAGAAAATGTCTTCAATTTCTTCAGCTGTTTGGCTAAGAATATGACGGTTACCAAGTTTGACTTGGCGTCCTGGAAGGGTAACATCAAGACTTTCAGAGTCAAGTTGTGCTTGAATTTTAGCGGCTTCAACAATTTTAGCGGCTTCGTCAAAAGCTTCAGTCAAAACGTCACGTACTTCGTTGACCATCTTACCAACTTTAGGACGTTCTTCATTTGGAAGGTCTTTAAGGCCCTTCAAGAGATCTGTCAAAGACCCTTTTTTACCTAAAACTGCCACACGCAATTCTTGTAATTCTTTAGAGTGTTCTCCACGCATTTCAGCCAATTTAGCTTGCGTTGAGGTCTTCAACTCTTGCAATTGTGTTTGTAAATCCATGAGATTCCTTTCTTAAATAACAATTTCGAATCGCAAACAAAAAACCACGTGCCAAACTCCAACCCGGAGCGTTGACACGCGGTACCATCCGTTTTTTATCCGGTTACCCAGACCTTGATTCGTCAGTCGTTGTTTTCATGAGTGAATTCACCAAACTTCCCTTGAGGGGGCTTCCAGTCCGTGGCCCCCAATCCCTGACAATTTCCATAAGGTTACTAGTCTCTACGACTTCTATTCAATTACTATCAATTCTACCAAAAAAATAGGAAGCTTTCAAGAGGAGAAAAAAATCCAGGCCTTTAAGCCTAGATATTCTCAACGGAAGACTTCTTAACCTGTGCATGCGAAGCCTAACATGTGTCCAGAAAACTCAAATCTTAACACATACACTATAACTAACTTTGAAAAACACCATATCCCCATATGACATTCCCGTTATTATTGTAACATGGCCCCCAAAAAAGACAAGTCGACCTTTTTCTCATAAATCCTGTAATCCTAATCATAGGCTAAGAGATGCTATTTTGCGCAATCGATTGCGTTATTTTGAAAGCGCCAACCTAATTTTTTTATGATAGTCTAAGCAAATTTTTTGAGACTGTAAAAAAAGATAGTGATAAAACTATCAACTACCTTTCATGAAAATATAATCTATTTTTAGTCTAAATCAAGATCTTTCAATTTGACGGAAACGATTTTTGAAACCCCAGATTCCTGCATAGTCACCCCATAAATTGAATCAGCCGCAGACATGGTTCCCTTACGGTGGGTAACCACGATAAACTGACTGGATTTATCAAAGCGATTGAGGTAGTCACCGAAACGTTTTACATTGGCTTCATCAAGGGCTGCTTCTACTTCATCCAAGATAACAAATGGAATCGTCTTAACACGAATGATGGCAAAGAGCAATGCTAGAGCGGACAAGGCCTTCTCCCCCCCTGACATAAGGTTAAGTGATTGAATTTTCTTACCTGGAGGTTGAACAGAAATCTCTACACCAGCTTCCAGAAGGTTGTCGGAGGTCAAAATCAAATCTGCGGAACCACCTCCAAACATCTGAGTGAAAGTCTGTTTAAAGCTCTCACGGATAGCCTCAAAGGTCGCTTTAAAACGTGATTTCACTTCTTCATCCATATCATTAATGGTACTAAGCAGGAGACTCTTGGCTTCAAGCAAATCATCTTTCTGACCGTTCAAGAAGTCCAAACGTTGCTTGACTTCTTCAAACTGGTCAATAGCATCTAGATTGACTGGCCCCAAAGCCTTAATAGAACGTTCAAGCCCTTGTAAGTTCTGACGAACCTGTTCCACATTTACAAGAACTTGCGTTTGTCCCTTAGCCACTTCAAGCGTCATCTGATAATCTTCAGCCAATTGAGTTGCAAACTTACGAAGCGATTGGCTAATCTGACGCTCACCTTCTTCCAAGCGAGTCTGTTGACGAATCAAATCCTCATTGCGATTACCCGCCTTAGTCAAACGTTCCTCCAAGTCTTCCAACTGACCTTCATAGTCTTGTACTTGAATCTTAGCACGAACAAGGGACTGCTCCAAATCATCCTTACGTTGAACAGCTTCATCACGCTGCGCTTGCAAATGTGGCAAGCGGTCAGATTGATTCTGGTCAACTTGGTTGTTGAGAAGAGCTAAGAGACTTTCTGATTCCCTCATTAACTCAGACAAATCGGCTTGAAGTCGATTAGTTTCCGTCTTGGCAAAGCGTAATTCTGCTTGTAAGTCTCGTTCCCTTAGCTGAAGTTCAGATTGCTTGTCTAAGAGACCTTGTTTTTGTTGACCAAGCGCATCCTTATCTTCCTTGATAGCCTCGATTCGGTCGTTGATTGCCTCACGTTTTGATTGTATTTGTGTTAACTCTGCTTTCAGACGCACAGCCTTATCCTTAAGATTCGAGTCTTCAGAACCCTGAGTAGCCTGTTTGAAGCTGTCCACTAATGCTTGACTTTTCTCTACTTCTGTCAAAGCTTGTTGATGCTCCAAGTCCAGTTTTTGCTCCTCTAGACGAGCGTTTTCCCCTTCTGACTTGAGATTCTCTAAGTCTTTTTGGAGCCTCTTACGTTTGGTCTTAAGGTCTTCAACTTTGGCTTCACTATCACTCAGTTGAGCCTTAATCTGACTGATTTCAACAGTCAATGCATCCAGTTCTGGCTTGATAAAGAGATTGTTATTTTGTTTATTGGCACCACCAGCAAAAGCACCACCAGGCCGGATTTCAGAGCCGTCAAGTGTCACCATGCGCACTTGGAAACGTACAGCTCGAGCAGACTTGTTGGCATTGTCAATGGTATCAAAGATTGCCGTAACCCCTAGGAGGTTTTGGAAAATATTAGATAAGCGGTCCTCATAGGTAACCAAATCGGAAGCCATACCTATAAAACCTGGTGCATTGGCAAGACTTTGAGCAAACTGTCCATTAAGCTGACGTGGTTTAATGGTCGTTAAAGGCAAGAAGGTTGCACGCCCCTGACGATTGCGTTTTAAATAGTCAATTGAACGCTTAGCAGCAGCTTCATCCTCAACAATAATATTTTGGCCACTCGCACCTAGGGCTATTTCAAGCGCCGTTTGATAGTTAGTATCAAAGGTCAGGTGTTCACTAACAGCGCCAATAATTCCCTGAATGGATTGGGCATTTTGAAGGACAGCCTTCACCCCTGCATAGAAATTAGAATGATTTTTCTGGATAGATTCTAGACTTTGACGACGAGCATCTTTGCTTTTAAGATAATCCATGAGGTCAAACATTTTCTTTTGGGCCTCTTGGTAATCCTTGTCGATAGCTTGATAAGACTGAGCCTTTTCTTTGTAGGTAGCTAAGAGGCCTTGAAGACTTACTTGAGCTGCTTGATAAGCTTTTTGGGCTTCGCTAGCCACTTCCTGAGCGGAAAGCAAATCAGCTTGAGCCTGCTTATATTCTTCAGCTTGAGCCTCCAGTGCTTGGGACTGGCTGTCCATGTCATGATTCACCTGAGTCAAACTATTGGAAACTTTGGCCTCCTCCTGCATCAGACTAACATAGTCCTCACGCAAACGTTCAATAAGCGTATCTGGATCTTCCGAAAATTGCTCTAACTCCGTTTGAATAGTAGTCAGATCTTGGGCAATGGTTTCCAGCTCACGAGTTAATTCAAATTGACGTTTGTTGACGCTATCAAGAGAAGTTTCTGCTTCTTCTTTTAAACTTTCTAACTCACTAAGGCGAGCTTCAGTCTCTTCCTTCTTCTCAGAACGCTGCTGACTTTCCATAGTATAAAGATCAATTTGACGCTCAAAGTCGCTAATGAGACGTGTGACATCCACTAAGGTTTGTTGGTCAGAAGAAATTTGATCTGAAATTTGATGGCGTTTTTGCTTAAGCTCTTGGTTCTCAGTCTCTAAACGATGCCGTTCTTCATAATAGCTGGCTAATTTTTCTTTGACTTCTGCCAAGTCTTTTTGCGCTTTGGTTAAGTCTGATTTGCCAACTTCAATATCGTGTACCAAAAGATTAAGTTGAGTCTGTTTACGCTCTTTATCTAATTCCAAGTAACGTTTAGCTGTCGCTGCTTGTTTTTCAAGTGGCTTAACCTGACCAACCAGCTCAAAGATAATGTCTTCCAAACGATCAAGATTCCCCTGAGTTTGATTGAGCTTACTTTCAGTCTCTTTCTTACGTGTCTTATATTTAAGAACACCAGCAGCCTCTTCGAAAATAGCACGGCGTTCCTCTGGCTTGGCATTGAAAATAGCCTCAACCCGACCTTGAGAAATAATGGAAAAAGAATCACGTCCAAGACCAGTATCCATGAAAAGGTCATGAATATCACGCAGACGAACCTTACGACCGTCAATCAAGTAATCATTGTCACCATTTCGATAAATATGACGCTCCACACGAATAGATTCACCAGCATCAGCGATAAAGCCATCACTGTTATCAAGTGTAACTGCTACCTCGGCATAGTTGAGGGCCTTACGAACTTCTGTACCAGCAAAAATAACGTCAGGCATCTTGCCACCACGCAAACTCTTGGCAGATGATTCTCCCAAAGCCCAACGCAAGCTCTCTGTAATATTTGATTTTCCTGATCCATTTGGACCTACAACGGCTGTTACTCCCTTGTCAAAGACGACCTGCGTCTTGTCCGCAAAGGATTTAAAGCCCTGCATTTCAATTGATTTCAAATACATGCTTAATTTCCTAGTTGTTCAAGGGCGGCCTTGGCAGCCGCCTGTTCAGCTAATTTCTTCGATTTTCCGAGACCTGTACTGAGTTCTTTACCATCAACAGCTACCTGCATGGTAAATTCCTTAGCATGAGCAGGCCCAGATTCTTCAATAACGGTATAGGTAATATCAACCGTACCATTGACTTGAAGACGTTCCTGGAGTTCCGTCTTGTAATCCGTTACTCGGTCAAAGTTGCCTTCTTCGACTTTAGGAATCATCACTTTATTCAAGAATTTTTCAACAGCAGGTAATCCTTGGTCCAAATAAAGGGCACCGAGAAAGGCCTCCCAAAGGTCACCGAGAATAGTGGCACGTTCACGACCACCAGATTTTTCCTCACCCTTACCGAGACGAATAAACTGCTCAAAGCCACAAGCTTTCGTAAAGCCAGCCAGACTCTCTTCACGAACAATGGTACTACGCATCTTAGACATCTCCCCTTCTGGCTTGTTAGGGTAGCGATTGTAAAGGTAAACGGAAATGACTAATTGCAGAGCCGCGTCTCCTAAAAATTCCAAACGTTCATTATGTGAAATGTTTAGGAGGCGGTGCTCGTTGGCATATGAGGTGTGGGTAAATGCCGTTTCTAAGAGGTCTTTTTGGCTAAAAACAATACCAAAATCCTGTTCAAGTTTTTGTTCAAGTTGATTCATAGGACATCCTTTCTTTTTAAAGCATACTAGTTATGATTATATCAAAAAAAGCAGATTTTCACGATGGAAAACTGCTTTTAGGAGACATATCTACTGATTTTGTTTGCTTGGTCCCACTAAACTAAAAGAGTTGAGCACGATACTCAACTCCACTTTCTTAATAGTCTGGACGAACGACACCTGTAACCGTTTTACGTGTTGTTTCAATATCTTCCTCAAGGACAACCTTGATAATACGCTTAGTTTCTTCAGGAGTACATGCTACCAATGGTAAACGAAGTGGACCAACTTCGAAACCAAGATGGTTGAGGACCGCTTTGACAGGAGCAGGACTTGATACTGAGAAGAGAGCATTAACTTTCGGAATGAATTTGCGTTGGATGGCTGCAGCAGTCTTGATATCGTTATTTTCAATAGCCTCGAGCATGGCATGCATTTCATCACCATTTGTATGAGAAGCTACTGAGATAACTCCATTAGCACCAAGGTTCATCGCATGGAAGGCATCACCATCTTCACCGGTATAAACCAAGAAGTCTTTCGGTTTATGTTCGATAAGGTAGGCCATATTGGCAAGGCTAGTACATTCTTTGACACCGATAATATTTGGATGTTCAGCTAAACGAAGCATAGTATCTGGAGCCATTTCAACAACAACACGACCAGGGATGTTGTAGATGATAATTGGCAATTCAGAAGCATCCGCAATCGCTTTGAAATGTTGGTACATTCCCTCTTGTGATGGCTTGTTGTAGTAAGGCACGATAGCCAAACCTGCTGCGAAACCACCAAATTTAGCAACTTCTTTAGCAAACTCAATGGAGTCACGTGTATCATTGGTCCCGACACCAGCAATTAGTGGTACACGACCATTGACAATTTTTTGAACCTCTGCAAAAAGTTCCAACTCTTCATCGTGAGTGAGTGTTGGACTTTCAGCCGTTGTTCCTGCCAATAGAAGGGCTTCCGTATGGTGAGCCAAAAGGTGCTCAATCAAGCCTGGAAGAGCATCGTAATTGATAGAGCCATCTTCGTGGAAAGGCGTAATGAGTGCTGTGATCAGTCTAACATCTCTTAATTGATCAATTGACATAATATTCTCCTTCAACCGTTTTCTAATCCACTCCATTTTACCATAATTTTGACCAGACAGACAGCTAAGTTAACAATTTGCTGAAAACATGATGTGACATTGTTTCCAATTTATGGCAATTCACAAAAAAAAGGCTCTATAATTTCTGTAGTGGGTAAAATCACTATAGAGATTATAGAGCTTTTTGAATGCAGACAAAAAGTCCCATAAGAAACTATAATGAAAAGCAACCAAACCATCATTAGGAAGAACTTATGAGACTTATTAAGAGTACCACAGAATTAATCGGAATTAAAGACCCAAACATCATTATTTCTCTTGTTTTTGAAAAAGATACCTACATTGAGGTTCAAGCAATACTTGATTATCCTGCACCACCATGTCCTCACTGCCAAGGAAAGATGATCAAATATGGCTTTCAAAAGCCTTCTAAAATTCCTCTCCTTGAACAAGCTGGAACACCTACACTATTACGTCTTAAAAAGCGTCGTTTCCAGTGTAAAAGTTGTAGG
>NZ_CM002130.1:682779-759607 GCF_000448605.1 Streptococcus sp. HSISS3 | reverse complement strand
CAGAAGAACTCGCTAATTATTATAACCTCTATCAGCTGTTGCTGTTTCACTTTCAGGAGAAGAGGAGAGGGTAGAGAGTTTTTTGAGTAAATAGAGGAAAATATAAGCAAGGTCAATCACTACTTCAAAACTGCTTTAGGACCTTCCTTAGACACAAACCATACATCAAAAATGCGCTAGAAACACATTACTCAAATGCAAAATTGGAGGGCACCAATAAGCTTATCAAAGATATTAAACGTCTGGGCTTCGGTTTTAGAAACTTTATTAACTTTAGGAAGCGTGTTTTCATCACTCTGAACATACAAAAAGAGAAAACCTATCAGGTTCTCTCTAGATGTTAGCTTTTCGTCACCCACTACAGTTGACAAAGAGCCAAAAAAAAACAGAGAGACTGAGCTCTCTGTTTGATTGGAATTGATTCGGAAATAGTATTTAAATACAACACGAAATCCTTACTGATTTCTGAATCATGGCGCAGTGGTTGATTGCTCAAAGCAATGCTTTGAGGTGGCAGATAAGACTTACGAAGTAAGTTCTTCCTTTCATGTTTACAACAGTCGTACTTCCTAATCAACTGTCCGGGGGTAGTATAAAAGTCCTGTGGACTTTTATAGCCTGAGCCTTAAATCATAAAAGCGAAGGAGAAATCAAACTCTTCGAGTTACTGATTTCTGAATCATAACGCAGTGGTTGATTGGAACTACTCATGTTTGCAACATTCGTACTTCCTAATCAACTGTGCGGGGGCGAAACTACGAAATCAAACTCTTCGAGTTACTGATTTCTGTTTCGCTCCCTATTTCAATTCAAATTTCAATTCTGAAGTTGGGCGAACCAAACCACGTTCGTGAAGTGTTTCTGCGATTTGGACTGAGTTCCAAGCGGCACCTTTAAGGAGGTTATCTGAAACAACCCACATGTGGATACCTTTTTCAGCATCCAAGTCTTTACGGATACGTCCGACAAATGTATCACGTGAACCTACAGCATTAACGGCTTGTGGGTAGACTTGGTTAGCAACGTCGTCTTCAAGGACTGCACCTGGGAATTCTGCAATAGCAGCTTTCACTTCGTCAATTGGTGCCACTTCTTTTGTTTCAATGTAAACTGACTCTGAGTGAGCTGACAAGACTGGAATACGTACACATGTTGCTGATACGGCAATGCTATCGTCTTCCATGATTTTCTTAGTTTCGTTTGTCATCTTCATTTCTTCGTAAGTGTAGTCATTTTCAGTGAAGACGTCGATTTGAGCCAAAGCATTGAAGGCGATTGGGAAGTGTTTCTTATCGCCACCACATGGCAAGATTTCAGCTTTAACATCACGTGGGTTAACGCCGTCATTCAAAACTTCTTTCAACTCACGTTGTGTTTCAAGGATTGCTCCCATACCAGCACCTGATACGGCTTGGTAAGTTGACACGATGATACGGTCCAAGCCCCATTTTTGACGAACTGGCTCAAGGGCAACCATCATTTGAATCGTTGAACAGTTAGGGCAAGCGATAATACCGTTGTGAGCATCAAGCGCATGTGCATTGACCTCAGGTACAACCAATGGCACATCTGGATTTTGACGGAAGTATGATGTGTTATCAACGACTACTGCACCTGCTTTAACAGCGTATGGTGCATATTTAGCAGAGGTAGATCCACCAGCTGAGAAAAGGGCAATGTCTACACCTTCAAATGCGTCTTCAGTCGTTTCTTCGATGGTCAAGTCTTGACCTTTAAACTGCAAGACTTTTCCTGCAGAACGAGCAGACGCAAGGTAGCGAATTTTATCGATTGGAAGTGTCGATTCTTCCAACATTTTGATCATTTGAGCACCAACGGCACCTGTAGCACCGACAACCGCAACTGTGTATCCCATAGTTAAACCTCTTTCGGAATTTTCTATCAATTTAGTTTAGTGAATCTATTATACTACGTTTAAGTCCAGTTGAAAAGGGTAAAAAAGCCAAGAATAAAGAAAAATCCCCTACCAAACGGCAAGGGATAAGAGGCATCTTTCGATGAGAGTAGCAGGTTCACACAACTACTCAAGGTCCGCTCCTGCGTTACAATCTAATGTAGACCTCCTCAGCGCAAAAGGCTCTAAAGAGCCAATCGACTCATCGCATGTTTCTATTCTAGCATATTGAACGACAGAGTCAAGCCATGAATTCCATTAAGGTATCGTATCTTAACCATCTGCCTTATTTGCCATCATCATGACCATCTTTGTAGCCACGAAGGTAGGCTGTTTTCTCTGAAGTTGTTGTGAACTTACCAAGAAGAGTTGATTCCTTTGAATATGAATCATAATTATCGATGCCCTTTTCGGCATCCGCAAAGCCATCCTGGTAGCCCTTGGTATAAGCGTTACTATTGACTTTTGAATGGTAGGAATTTCCATAGCGATGATAAGAGCGTCGACTCATATACATCCAGAACCATGGATTACGGATGACATCTTGTCGGTAATAACGGTCACGGGTTTGATAGTCGTCATTATTGTCAAAAATACTTTTGGCCTGTTCATCCGAAAAATCATCATTTTGTTTGGAATACTTTTTGAGTGTCTCATCATCACTTACTTTCGCACCCGATTGAAAGTTAGAGCGTTCAGATTCATTTAGCTCAGGGGAAGACATCTGAGGCTTTGTGTAGCCTGAATTTGTATCCGATTTTGACTTGCTAGAACTGTTACCAGAAGAAGACTGGCTTTCTGAATGGCTCTGACTGCTATCTGATTTAGAGCTAGTATCACTGTCCGCACCCGAACTATGCGATCTACTAGAACTAGCGTAATTATCATGGCCACTACTTGACTTGTAGCTCTTACTGGCCCCACTATCAGACTTAAAGCCTTTTCCTGAATCACTATCAGAATGATGTCCTTTACTAGAACCAAAGCCTGATTTGGATCCGCTTCTGCTACCCCTGTTTGAAGAACGAGAGCCACCTCGTCTGCTACGTAGAGAAACGATATTCCCAGACGTTTCTTGAGCTTGAATGTCTTGTGCTGTTGTCAAAATTAGGCCTGACACCAAGGTCACACCTAAGAAAACCATTACTTTTTTCATTAAAAAATCCCCTTATTCATCTTATGGCCTTATTATACCACAGAAGAAAAATCGGGGAAATCCGTAAAATTACATTAAAGGTCCTATCAGAGAAAAGAGATAGCCACCTGAACGATGGGACATAGGTATTTTAGACAAAGTTTCCAAAGTTACTTCCTCTGAGAGAACCTGGGTTTCTTCAAAATCTTGTTCAATCTTAAACACTTCTAGATTTTTATAAAGATAAACCCCATTTTCAAAATTTTGATAGAGGCTACGGTAGTCTGTGTTAATGGTCCCAACCACAGCCTGTTTGGCATCCGAAACATAAATTTTAGCGTGAACAAAGCCTGGTGTATAGCGAAAAATACGGACGCCAGCATCCAAGAGCACTTTAAAATAGGTAGTCGCAATATCAAAGGCATACTGTTTATCAGGAATCCCCGGCATAATAATACGTACATCTACACCTCGTCTAGCCGCAAAGGTCATGGCTCTTACAAGTTCGTCGTCCAAAATCAGGTAAGGTGTCATAATATAAACATAATCAGTGGATGTATTGAGAAGATGGAGGTAAACATTCTCGGCGACTTTGTGATAAGTCAGTGGTGAATTAGCATAAGGGAGAACTAAACCTTCACTTTTCTTCTTTTGAGGCTTTTCTTGTAAATAGCGGTCCATATCAACTGGGTCATCAACTCCAGTCACTGACCACATGGTGAGAAAAAGAGCTTTCAGAGTTTGAACCGCAGACCCATCTAAGCGAAGAGCAGTGTCCTTCCAATGACCAAAACGTTGACGTTTATTGACATACTCATCGGCGATATTAACGCCACCAGTATAAGCAACTTGACCATCAATCACAGTAATCTTCCGATGGTCTCGGTAATTGTAATAGGTTGATAGGATGGGCTTGACTGGTGAGAAGGCTTGAGCTTTAATACCAACCTTGTGCAGTCGCTCAATATAATCGTAAGACAAGGTGGTCATCTCATTCATCCCATCAAACATGACACGAACGTCCAGGCCTGACCTGGCCTTTTCCTCCAAGATGGCTAAAATCTCTCCCCACATGACTCCTTCATCAATGATGAAATACTCCATGAAGATATAACGCTCTGCCTTTTTCAGATCCTCCAACAAGGCTGGAAGCATATCATCTCCAAGTGGGAAATAAGTCACTTCAGTATCTCTATAAATTGGAAAATGAGCAGGACTATGCTCCAGAAAATAAGCCAGTCTTTGCAGTTGCCTATCGCTATGAGAAAGATAGTCCTCAACCTCTGGCTCAGTAGCCAAATAGTCTGAAGCCTGAACTGTTGCTTCCACAAGACGCTTTTTCAAACGTCTAACACCAAAATCAGCGAGCGAAAAATAGAGCAAAGCTGTCCCAAAAATGGGAAAGAGGGCAATGATGATCAACCAAGAAAGTTTGGAACGAGAGTCCATGGAACGATTAAGCAAATAAAAAAGGTAAAAACACTCAATAAGTGTTCCCATAAGATAATAGATGGAAAATGCTCTTGTAGGCTAATATATGAAAAGACAAGAAAGGCCAATTCCAGTAAGAAAAACAGGAAAATGGGTACCTTACGATTAAGTAGAATTTTAGCCCATTTAGACGGCTTCTGAGGCAATAGCCGGGCACTTGTTTCTTGGGACATATAGGCTCCTTTAGAATGAAAAAAATCGGCTTTGTATTCCGACCTCTTTCAGCAATTTATTTAGTCTTAGTGACATTCTAACATAGGTAAAAGGCATGAGCAATTAACCAGTATTATTGATAGCTAATAGCTCATTTTTCTATTTTCCTGACAGGACCATCCAAGGTCTTTTGCATCCAGACAATATCATGCCATTGCTCAAACTTGTAGCCCACTTTTGGAAAATGAGCAACTTGGACATAACCACGTTTTTCATGCATGGCGATACTAGCCTCATTTGGAACAGCTATACAGGCTAAGAAACGCAGAAAACCACGCTTTTTCAACTCTTTTTCAAGGGCATCGTAAAGTTGGCTTCCCAAACCTCGACCACGGGCATCTTCGTGCAAATAGATGGACAATTCAGTTGTCCAATTATAAGCTGTCCGGGCATAGTAGGTTGAAGCATAAGCATAGCCGAGAACTCGGCCATCCTCTTCTACCACTAGATAGGGGAATTTTTCAAGCGTCTTGCTGATGCGTGCTTCAAACTCTTGAACGCTGGGAACCTCGTATTCGAAAGTAATAGCTGTCTTTTCAACATAGGGTGCATAGATGGCCTGAATAGCTGGTGCATCGGATAACTTGGCTGGACGAATAGTTAACATCATTTTCTCCTTCGACTTCATTACCTTTATTTTAAACTATAAGAAAAGAGGGCTCAACCCTCTTCTAACAGATATTGTCACTACATCAACGGAGCAACTAATCTAGTCAATAATCCCAAAGCCTTTTGATGGAACGGCAGATTTTCAATCTCGGCGACACTAACTCGATGACACTTAGCTTTGGTCGCTTGGAAATCTTCCTCAATGGAAACCACTGATGACGTCCTATAAAGATAAGTCGCACACTCAAAGTGATGATAAAGACTGCGGTAATCCAAGTTGATTGTTCCTACAACAGCCCTACTATTGTCACTCACAAAGATCTTGGCGTGAACAAAACCGGGTGTATACTCATAAATCTTAACACCAGATGCTAAAAGTGTTGGGTAGTAAGTCTTAGCTAAGTAATAAGCTGACTTTTTATCAGGAATACCAGGCATGATGATACTAACATCAACTCCACGCTCAGCCGCAAACTTCAAAGCATGTAGTAACTCGCCATCTAAAATAAGATAGGGCGTCATGATATGAACAAAATCACGCGCATGATTAAGAATATCAATATAAACATTCTCACCAACCTTATCCTTATCCAGTGGGATATCCCCGTAAGGAACAACAAAACCAGGAGTATCAAAGGTCTCATGCTCAACCATATATGGTGTCACATCCAGTGTTTCATGTGAGTAAGTCCACATTTGAAGGAAGAGGACTAAGAAAGTATCAACCGCTGGACCCTCAACCATGAGTGCAGTATCTTTCCAATGGCCAAAGCGCTCAATCTTGTTGATATATTCATCAGCTAGATTAACCCCACCTGTAAAGGCTACTTTACCATCAATCAGCAAGATTTTTCTATGGTCACGGTAATTGTAATAGGTTGACAAGAAAGGCATTACTGACGCAAAAACACGAGATTGAATGCCAATTCTCTCCAAACGTTTCTTATAGTCGAAACTCAAGGTTGAAAATTCAATCATGCCATCATACATGACACGTACTTCCACCCCTTCTTGAACCTTCTGTTTCAAGATAGCTAGGATTTCACCCCACATCTCACCTTCGTCAATGATGAAATATTCCAAGAAAATGTACTTCTCCGCTTTAAGGAGCTGTTTCTTCATTTCCTCAAATTTGGCTTCTCCGCTTGGAAAATAGGTCGTCTTACTATGACGATAGACAGGAAAATGCCCATTAACATTTTCAAGATACTGAACCAAATTGTAGTTACTCGTGTGACGTTGCTTAAGCTCTTCGAGAGCTTTATCATCCTGTTTCAATATTCCACAACTGCGGTCAATATTGCTCTGAATCGCACGCTTCATCCCAGTATAGCCCAAATCTAGTTTTGTATAGGCTAGGAGTAAGGTTCCGATAATAGGGAAAGGTAAAACAATCAGCAACCAAGTATTAACAGCCGTTGATTCCATATCACTTTGGAAGAGATAGATGATGGCTAGAATACGAAGGACCACTTCTGTCACCTGCAGGTGCACTCTATACTGACTCAACCAAAGGTAAGACATAGCTACAACAACAAGCTGCAGTAAGATGATAAGGAAGATAATCGTAGCACGACTAAAGATACCTCGAAGAAAGCCACGACGCCCCCTATCATAAAGACGTTCAATTTTAGCTTCGTTTTTGATAGCAGGACTCCTTTCCCTTTTTAATTATTCTTATTATAACAAAAAATGGCTTAATGAATTTAAGTTTCTTTAATTGTTATCTTCGCCTAACTTATCCAATAGGGCCTGTGCTACTTTTTCAGGAATGCCAAGGGCTTGGATATCCTCAACGGTAGCTTTTTGGATAGCTGTCATAGACTTGAAGTGTTTGAGGAGTTTTTGTTTGCGCTTAGGTCCTAGCCCCTCCACTCCATCAAGTTTGGAGCTGAAACTATTTTTACTACGAACTTGACGGTGGAAGGTGATAGCAAAACGGTGAACTTCATCCTGAATACGGTGAAGGAGGAAAAATTCCTCGGATTGCCGTGGCAAATCAATGACCTGCAAGGGATCCCCAAAGAGCAATTCGTTGGTTTGGTGCTTGTCATTTTTCTGAAGCCCCGCAACTGGGATCGAGAGATTCAATTCATTACGCAGGACATCCTTGGCCACATTGACCTGTCCTTGACCACCATCCATGATAATAAGATCTGGTGGCGTTAGCCCATCGCGTTTGACACGACTATAACGGCGACGAATGACCTCACGCATGCTGGCATAGTCGTCAGGCCCTTCAACCGTCTTAATCTTGTATTTGCGGTACTCTTTTTTATTGGGTTTCCCATTCTCAAAGACGACCATGGCGGATACAGGACTCGTTCCCATGATGTTAGAGTTATCGAAGGACTCGATGCGGACCGGTGTCGGAATTCCCATGAGTTTGCCTAGATTTTCAATGGCTCCTTGGGTCTTAGCCAAGTCTTTTTCGAGGAGATCAAATTTTTGGGTCAAACTGACACGAGCATTTTTCGCCGCTAGATTAACCAACTGCTTCTTCTCTCCCCGTTGAGGTTTGAAAATCTTGACCTCATCTCCAACTAGAGCCTCAACAGACTCTTGATCAATGTCTCCTGGAATGAAAATCTCCTTAGGCTTGAGATGACGACTATCCAGATAAAACTGACCCATATAGGTTAGGAAATCTTCCTCAGCATCATTATAATAAGGGAACATATTGACATCACGCTGAATGAGTTTCCCTTGGCGAACAAAGAAAACCTGAACACACATCCACCCCTTATCCACGTAGTAACCGAAGATATCACGGTCCTGCATGTCTTGACGGATAACCCTTTGCTTGGTCCTAAGCGTCGAAACCGCCTCAATCAAATCGCGATACTCCGCAGCACGCTCAAACTCCATCTGGTCAGACATATCCTTCATCTTGGCCTTAAGCTGATTAACGATTTTATCATCATGACCGTTTAGGAAATTCTTGACATCCTCAACCAAACCTTGCCAATAATCCTCAGTGGTGTGACAGATGGTGTGGGCATTACATTGACCAATATGGTAATAAAAACAGACCTTGTTGGCAGGATTTTTACATTTCTTAAAGGGGAAAATACGGTCCAAAAGCTTCTTGATTTCATTGGCTGCACCAGAGTCTGGATAAGGGCCGAAATAAAGACCACCATCCTTTTTGACCTGGCGGGTAATCAAAAGCCTTGGATAGAGCTCCTTGGTAATCTTGATAAAAGGATACGATTTATCATCCTTGAGGCGAATGTTAAATTTAGGCATATTCTCTTGGATGAGGTTAATTTCCAAAAGCAGGGCCTCGATATTAGACTCGGTTACGATAAATTCAAAGTCTGCAATCTCAGATACCAAAAGCTCCGTCTTGGTATCATGACTTCCACGAAAATAGCTACGCACACGATTTTTGAGATTTTTAGCCTTACCGACATAAATAATATTGCCGAATTTGTCCTTGTGGAGATAGCACCCCGGGTTGCTTGGGAGCAGTTCCAACTTATGTTTAATCAGATCATTCATGCTTTCATTGTAGCAAAAAAAGAGCTAAAAAGCTCTTCGGAATCATGGCTATCATAGCTTTACTTGGACAAAATCTTCAGGATTTCCTCATAACTTTTGACTTGATAGGTTGGAACAGCTGGAGTCTCATTGACTAGGTTACTTGGATTGAACCAGACACTATCAATACCCGCATTATTACCACCCTGGATATCAGCAGTTAGACTATCACCAATCATGAGAGCTGAGCTTGGGTGAAAATCATGGACCTGATTGGCAATTTTATCAAAAAAGTCTGTAGACGGTTTGTGGGCACCCACCTCATCAGAGATGAAAACATCGTCGAAGAAAGGTAAAATACTCGAAGCCTGCAGACGACCACGTTGAATATAGCTAACACCGTTAGTCGCTGCATAAATCTTGTGGCCACGGTCTTTAACGTTTGATAAGAAAGCATGGGCCTGAGGCAACTCCTGCCCCTGTTGACTCAAGAAATGTTGGTAACGGCCTGCTAAGTGACTACCATCAACCTCCTGTCCAAAATGGTCAAAAAGACGCGAAAAGCGCGTGCGAAGCAACTCAGGCTTAGTGATTAAACCATGATTAAGATCTTCCCACATGGAACGGTTCATGGGAATATAGTGATCCTTGTAAACTTTAAGATCTCGTGAAGCCACCCCAGCCTCTTCAAGAAGGTAGGTCAAAGCCAAATCTTCAGCACGGTCAAAATCTAGGAGGGTGTGGTCAAGGTCGAAAAGTAAATGGGTGTAGGTCATGGTATATCCTTTCTAACTGGAAAATCTTTAGGCTCTATTTTACCACAATCCAGCTACATATAAAGAAAGAAACACAAAAGGGCGACCCGCAGGCCGCCCTCTCAGATTTATGAAAAATAAGTATTGCTTACTTAATAGACTGCTATTATATCCATTGAACCTTAAAGAAAACTTAAAGTCGGTTGTTTTTTTACTATTCCTATAGATTTTTACTTAAACAGCGAATCTCTCTAATTCGTGGTATACTGAAAATACAAGATTAATCAAACGAGGCGTGTTATGAAAAATTTAAAATTTCAATCCGTTTTTGACATCATTGGACCTGTCATGGTCGGGCCTTCCTCTAGTCATACTGCAGGAGCTGTTCGTATTGGAAAGATTGTTTCTGCCATCTTTGGTGAAACACCGACTGAGGTAGAATTTCAACTTTTTAATTCCTTTGCCAAAACCTATCGAGGTCATGGGACTGATGTGGCTCTAGTGGCTGGTATTTTAGGTATGGAAACGGACGACCCTGACATTCCACGCGCTCTGGATATCGCATACGAAAAAGGCATTAAGGTCTACTGGAAAATCAACAAGGATAGTAATGCGCCACATCCCAATACGACTCGTATTACCTTAAAAAATGATAAAAAAACATTTCTGCCACAGGTGTTTCTATCGGTGGAGGGAATATCCAAGTAACTGAACTCAATGGTTTTGCGGTCAATCTCAAGATGAATACACCAACTCTCATCATTGTCCACCAAGACGTTCCAGGAATGATTGCCCTTGTCACAGATATTTTGTCGCGATATGGCATCAATATCGCCCAAATGACTGTTACTCGGGAAAACGCCGGTGAAAAGGCCATTATGATTATCGAAATTGACTCGCACCAGTGTGATGAGGCCGTCACTGAAATCGCTAGAATTCCTCATCTACATAATGTCAACTTTTTCAGCTAAGAGGGGGATTGCATGTTTTACACTATTGAAGAATTAGTTCAACAAGCTGACCGAGATTACCAAGGTAATATCGCCAAACTCATGATTGCTACAGAGACAGAGCTAACTGGACGGGAACGTCCTGAAATCCTAGCTCTGATGGCTCGAAATCTTGAAGTGATGAAGGAGTCTGTTCAGGCTGGTTTGTCTCCTGAGAAATCACCAACTGGCTTAACCGGGGGAGACGCTGCCAAACTGGATGCCTATATCAAAAATGGAAAGACCTTGGCTGATTCTGCCGTCTTAGGTGCTGCTAGAAATGCCATGGCAGTCAATGAATCTAACGCCAAGATGGGCTTGGTTTGTGCCACACCAACTGCTGGATCAGCTGGTTGTCTACCTGCTGTTCTTACAACTGCTATCGAAAAACTGGGCTTAACCGAATCACAACAATTGGATTTTCTCTTTACTGCTGGTGCATTTGGCTTAGTCATCGCAAATAATGCCTCGATATCTGGTGCCGAGGGAGGCTGCCAAGCTGAAGTCGGTTCCGCCTCTGCTATGGCTGCTGCCGCTATTACAATGGCTGCTGGTGGAACACCTTTCCAAGCCAGCCAGGCCATCTGCTTTGTGCTTAAGAATATGTTGGGACTCATTTGCGACCCAGTAGCCGGATTGGTCGAAGTTCCTTGTGTCAAACGTAATGCTATGGGAGCAAGCTTTGCCCTAGTAGCTGCCGATATGGCCTTGGCAGGTATCACATCTGCCATTCCAGTCGACCAGGTTGTTGACGCTATGTATCAGGTAGGTTCAGCCATGCCAACTGCCTTCCGTGAAACTGCTGAAGGTGGCTTAGCAGCAACTCCGAAAGGAAAAGCATTAGCAAAAGAAATCTTTGGTTGATTTTTTAGAATAATCACAAAAAAACTTAGAAGTATGAATGCTTCTAAGTTTTTTCTTCTTATACAGCCTTTTCAACGTTTTGATCTTAGTTGAATAACCATTTTGTCAAAAAGTGCCATGTTTCTTTGGCAATACTTGCAAGGAAGGTTGATAGACTAAATTTGTTAAATGTTTTTAGGAGATTGTCAACTATTGGAGCAATAGTCTTAGGTGTTTCCACTGGAGTCTTACTTTCTTCTTCCTTACCAGTATTATCCTGAGATGGATTTGGTACTGTACTTGTATTGTCATGGCTATTATTTTGTCCAGTTGGTTCAGGCTCTGGAGCAACCTCAGGTTGATGCTCAGGTTCATCTAGTTTATTTTCCGGACTTGGTTCTGGACTAGGTTGTGGTTGAGGATCAGGTTTGATCGGTTCGTCAGTGGTGTCACTGCTTGTGTTTGTCATTTTTTCAGTAACGAAGAAGTTTTTGAATTCTACTGCTCCATCCCAAAGACCGACACCTACATGGGCTTGATTGAAGTAATTATCCACGGCATCAAATTGATGATGGAGCACTTCCTTACCATCGACATAGACTGTCATGGTGTCCTTGCCCTTTTCAACCTTGACGTGGTGGTACTGACCATCATTGATTGCTTTATCCAGATGAGCTTCAGCGATGGTTTCAGCACCAAAACGGAAGAGACGTACAGTATCGTTGTCAGCAAATTGGACAGAGTAGGCACGACCTGGTTCTTCACGTTCCGCAGCTACAAAAAGGTTGACCAAACCATGTTGGTATTTGACATCGATATCATAGTCAAATTGCTTGAAGCCATTACTTTCATAGGCCATGAAGAAGTCATTGGCACTGACATTGCTGTCGTAAAGGGTATCGTCATCAATATACCAATTACCAGTGACAGCTTTCAAGCCTTTAAGGTTGGTCGCAAAATTATTGAGAGTGATGGCAATCTTAAAGGTCTTACTCAATGAAGGATTTTCAACTGAGGTTGCTGTAACAGTGAGATGACCTTTATGAAGAGCTTTGAGAGAAAGTTTATTGTCATGTTCAGTATAGGACACCAAACTTGGATCACTGACCGTCCATGTCACATCTTGCTCTTCAGAAGCGGGTGCGAGGTAAACCTGCAAATCCTTACTTTGACCAACTTCGAGGGTCAAATCACCTGCAACTGTGGTGTTCATGGCAACGGCCTTAGTGACTTCCTTCTTGTCAGTCCAAGTACTCTTAATTGGATAAATAGCAATGTTTGCTTTAGCTGGACCACCTTCAACCAAGACACTTGCTCCAACGGCTCTTGGACTTGGGAAAATCTGGTTAGCACCTGCCACCGTATTACCCTTAGCAAAGACTTCCACACTCGCACGATCCACATAAAGATGCAAGTCAATAGAACCATCTTCATTGCGAGTCACTTGTTGGCTATTCACCTTAGCAAAGGCATCAGAAAGAATCGTACCAGATTGGCTACGGTCAATAGACAAAGTTTCCTTGGTTAAATCGTAAACGACCTTTGTAGCTTGACCATCACCGACGCGAAGGTTAAAGCCAACTGCTGTCGTGTCCTTCCCTGGTACAAAGTGAGAAACCACTTCATAAGTGTCACCTGTGAAATCTTTAAGAAGTTCATTGTCAGAAGCTACTCTGACATTTTCAAAATACTGGGCATTATCTGTATCACGAAGGCTTTCATAGGCCTTAACAGGTGTTTGTGTTAAGAGGTAACGGTCGCCTGATTTAACCAAACCAAGGTCAAGGTTAAGGTTAAAGGTACCATTAAATTTTTGACCAACAGTATCTGCAACCAGATTGCAATAATCTTCCCAAGTGTTCATCCAGTTGATTTCAGTCAATTGAGGGATGTTTGGATGCTCAGTTGTCCCAAAATCATGAACATAGTAAGTCATGGCAGCATAGGAATCCTTACCAAAATTCATGATTTCGTCATGGTCTTGGTAGACATCATCAGCTACAAAGGCCCACTTGCCATCCACTTGTTTAAAATCACCAACCTTGTAAGAACGACCACCACGTGAGAGAACCCACTTGAGAGCCCCATCATTGGCTACAATCGGATAGAGGTCAGGGCATTCTGTATGCAAATCCTTGTAGGTTGTTTCAACTTGCCAGTTCTTCAAGTCTTGTGAAGAATAAATGCGGAGTGGACCACCAGCAAGGACCATAAACCATTGGTTATCCCAGCGGAAGACCTTAGGGTCACGGAAATCTTGGTTTTGAAGTGGGTCCTGAGACCAGTCAGCAACTACTTTGTCATATTTTTGCCAAGTTCTCCCCTCGTCCTCACTATAGGCAATCTTAATCCGTTGCCCATTACCATTTGAAGTGATAATAGCTACTAGGCCACCTTCCGGAGATTTGAAGAGGCCTGAGCTATTGGTACTATCAACCACGACAGAGCCTGAGAACATGTGACCTGTTGCATCTGGATAGAAGGCTATCGGCTCTTCATCCCAATGTAGCAAGTCTCGGCTTGTCGCATGGGCCCAGTGCATTGGACCCCATTTGGTATCATCGTAAAATTGATAGAAGAGATGGTAACGTCCCTTGTAGAAGACCAAGCCATTAGGGTCATTAGCCCAGCCATCCTTGACAGAATAATGATACTGATTACGATAAAGCTCGTTGTAATACACATCATCACTTTGTCTACGGTGGATATTAACACGATAAGTCAAGGTCACAGGACGACCAAGCGAATCGGTCACACTACTTTCAATAATAAAGTAATTAGCACCTACAGCCACTGGCAATTGTGAAATATCTGTGTAGACATTTCCCTTGGCATCCTCTACCTTGATAACAGCATTGGGATTATGCTTAGTGATGTCAAAGCCTACTGTCTCAGCATTGTGTCCCACATATTGGATATGGAGTGGTTCTTCAGAGAAGAATTGGGCTTGTTTTTCAACAGAACCTGTCTTTGAGGTCACCACAAGATTGTCAATCAAAGGAAGACTGGCATCATCAAGATTAACATAGCGGGTGTTTTTGAAAATGACATTGGCATTCCAATTAAGAAGTCCAAAGTAACCTTCTGGAAGAACTTGAGGTTGGCCCTTGTCACTTTTTTGAAGAACAGCATCACCTGTACTTGCGACAAGCACATCATTGACATAGTAAGATAGCCACTGATTAGCCGCAACTACTCTGAGATTGTAGGTTTCATCGGCAGTTGGTGCCAAATCTTTTTCATCTACAAGTTGAATATCATGATTATTGACCCAACGCCAAAACTTAACCTTATGGTTACCAGAGTCTACATTGACCCCGTACATATTTTTATCGCTACTATCATTGTTACCACGGAAAATGAGGGCAGCGGCACCACCAGCTTCCTTGAAGGTCACATCTGTTGAATAGATAAAATTCTTGCCCTCGGATTGAGAATAAAGGAAAGAGTCTCCCTTGTCTTTAGCTTCTGAATGAATACCGTCAGCCTGCATTTCCCAGTGACCATTTTGGTCAGCGGTCATCCCTTCAAGATTTGTCACAGCTTCATTATTAGGCAAATCCGTTTTTTCCGCTGTCACATGAACTGGACTGGTGCTATTCGTTACAACTGGAGATTGTTCTTGATTGGTCTGATTCAAATCGGCTTCTTGCGCTTGGTTAGTTACTTTCTCAGCCTCACTAGCCTGTGTTTGTACTTCTTTTGACTGGTCAGGGATAGGCTGAGTGGGATTCTCTTGAGCTGTTTTAGCAGATTCGGAAACAAGAGAGGGGCTCGGCTCTACCACTTGGGGGACTTCCTTGGTCGTGCTAGGTGCAAGCTCCACTTGAGGGGCAACTTGATGGTCAGTTTGAGTTACCACTTCTTGAAGTGTTGGGCTCACAGTTGCCTGTTCCACTTGGTCCGCATAGACAGGACTAGCCAGGGCCAAACCTACAAAACTTACCAAGGCACAACCATAGACCCAAGTTTTCCCACTTTTACGCATAAACCAATTTTTACAAACAGTATCATTCATGACTCTTCTCCTTCTTTAGAGCAACATTAAATGTTAACTCATTTTTCATGAAAATTCAAAGTCAATACATTCGCCTTTATTAATAAGCCTATCAAAGTTTCCGGAAATATCTTTAGGGTTTACATTAAAACGGTAAACGCTTACTTTTAATATCATTATATCACTATAATCTGAAAATACCATCTTTTTCTGTAATATTTTTCATATAAATAAAAAACTTCCGAATTTTCCATTCGAAAGTCTCATACTTATGCTTAATCTGAGCCTGTTAGCAGGCTATTTCCAATAATACCAATGGTTACAATAGCAATCCCAAGGAATCCCAAAAGGCTAGGTAGACTATCTCCGAGGAAGAGGCAACCACCCAAGAGGGTAAAGAGAACTTCACCAGCCTGAGTAGCCTCAACTACTGCCAGTTGCTTATGGTTATGCTTAACCAGATTAGTCGCCTCGAAGAAAAGCAAGGTTGCGACAACTCCAGAAAAGACAGCTACAATTAAAGATTGTAAAATCTGTCCCCCTGATGGAAGTCCAGAATCCGTTACAGCAAAAACTGATAAGATCACCCAAAAAGGCGTACTCATCAAGGTCATCCCAAACACGCGCTGCGTCGTTGAAAGCTGATCCTCTTTACAGTGGACCATCATCTTACGATTGCCCAAAGGATAGGCAAAAGCAGCCAGTAAAATCAAGAGACTGGCACGAACCACACCGCTACCAAGACCACTACCAAAGTAAGGAATCTGGATGAGAATAATACCTAAAAGGATAACCAATGTCATAAGCAGTTGCTTACCAGGTACCCTCTGACCAAAGAGAGGTGTCAAGAGCAGACCAGCTAGAATGGTAATCTGCCAAGTGGCTGCCACAAACCAGGACTCACCATAAATGGAGGCTAGAGACAGTGGCCCATAGAAAAGCCCAAAACCAACCGTACTCCAAATCAACCAAGTCAGGGGTGCTTTCTTAATGGCAGACAGAACACCTACCAGCTCACCCTTACGCCAGGCCAAAACAGCCAGCATAGGCAAGCTAAACAAATAGCGTAGACTAGCACTCCACATCCAGGACCCACCTGAAAGGTTCATACTACGGTTGAAAATAAAAGTAAAAGCAAAAAAGAGAGCACCAAGAATACCATACCAAATCGCCCTCGCAAATTGAGATTGTTTCATAATTGTAAACTCCTGTAGATTCTATTATACAGTAATTGAAGCAATAGAAAAAGGAGGTCATTATGATGACTTCCTTAGTTTCGTTTCAATTTTTACTTATGGACCAAGTAAACAATCTATATTTTATTCACCTTTTAGTTGCACTTGCGTATGGGCTAGCAGGTCGCCAAGATGCCTCTTATCTTTTCTAAACATCGTCATTGCCAGTAAGGAAACTGCGAGGAGAGTCGCCGAAATAGAGAGGATAATGGACAATACATCAAAATTACTATAGAAACCATGAATCGTGCCCATATGACCGAGTTGCCAAGGTAAAAATTTAATGGTATTTCTGATCAAGCTAGCCTGAACTGTTTTTTCTGGTAGACCAGTTGAAGTCCTGCTTTTGTCTTCCCAAAACTCCCATTTTTTGCATAATCCAAGAATGTGAAAAGGAGCATGATTGGCAAAACAGAGGTGAAAAATACAAGCCACTGCGACTGAATTTCTGTAAACTCTGGGACGCCATTAAAAAAAATAATGTATATAAGCATAGAACCTAAAAACAGAAGAGCTAAATAAGCTATAATAAAAAGATAATCGAATAGAAATTCAATCATTCTTTTTTTAAACGAAATAGGATTGATTGCTATAATTTTCATCATCGACTCCCCCTTTCTCATCTCCTATTATAACATTTTTAATATTCTAAATAATATTTGAAAAGAAAATCTGCTGGCTAGCACCCTCGCAAATTGAGATTGTTTCATGACTGTAGACACCTATTATTGCTCTATTGTACAGTATTTGGAGCAATAAAAAAGGAGGCCATTATAATGACTTCCTTGGGTTAAGTTTTCACTTAAACTTGCCCTTATGCTTCTTCCCATACCATTTTTCTGCTGACTTGCCTTCCCAGTCACGGTATTCTTCAGGATATTTCCATTTGTAGTAGGCTTGCAACATATAGGGAAACATGAAATAAATTTCAAAGGCAGCAATTAGTATATTGCACACTAGGAATAAAAATAGAACGCTTAATCCTCCAATCAGACTATCTGCATTTCTTATTGAATCCGAAAATATCGTACGAAAAATTATCCAGAGTGCTACGACTATTCCACCATACTTGACAATGAACCTAAATACTCTATTAAACACTCTATCGGTCGGACTCTCTATTTCAGTACCACCGTATAATAAATTTAGCAATGAGGTAGACTTATCACGTATCATATAAATGATTGTGAAAAGAATTAGTCCTTCAAAAACAAACATTCCCACATAGCCAACAAGACCATAAAGTAAATTCATCAAGAAAAGATTAAGTTCAATTAGCAGCCATATTATAAAAGAAACCATAAAATGAAACTGACCTCTATAGATCAAAATGAACTGTTGGTTGAATCGCTTTCCTAATATAATCAGTAAAAGCCATATTGCCAACCCCATCCAAAACACCCAGTAGGGAAGAAAATTAACCTCGGATAGGCCTACTGTTAAATCTTTAGGATTAGCATGATAAAATAAATAATTATTTAAAGCAACAATCAACCAATTGGGACCCATTATAAATAAGATTGTCAAAATCACTAACCAAACATACGACTTAAAGGTCCCTCTATATTTTTCTTTTTTTAGAGCATCCTGATAATTTTCCTGTGCAAATTTTCCTGAGACACTATCATCTAATAGATTTAAACTCTCTTCAAAACTTGCTTTAAAGATTGATTTTTTCATTTTTACCTTATCAATAATTCCTTGTGCTTTTTAGGCACTTCCAATTAATCTTTATTTCGATTGGTTAAATCATAAAGAGCGAGACAGACCTTTTTAGTTTTCTCAGCTAGTGTAGAGTCTGTGGTTAACTGAGCCTCTAGCTATTCTATGGACAAATCAGGATCTATCTGCACGATTGAAAGAATGAGATAACTCTCAAAAAGTTCTTATATTTCAGCTTTAATTCCGTCTGACTGATTGCTTCTCTAGCATCCTTTATGACAGCATCAAAATCTCCTGACCTAAGCTTTACGAGTGCCTTGCTCTACCAACTGAGCTAAATTGGCTAACACTTTTATAGTATAGCACTCTCAATTTTTTGTCAGGAAGTTTTAAACGATTTTCTTTATCAAAATCTGGCAAAGATTTTGGGGATCCCATAGTTGAGGAAAAATCTCTAATTTTTTAAAACCAACACTTCGATAAAAGACATTTGTTCGGTCATAATCTTTATTTGAACCTTCTGCCACTGTTTTTACCTGTAGGTAGTCCACTTGTTTGCCTGCTTCTCTTTCTATAGTCGTAATTAATTTCCTTCCAATTCCTTGACCTTGATAAGCTTTTTTTACGCCGAGACAATCAATCTCTGCACACTCTTCACTAGAATAGGACAAGCTTACAAATCCAGTCAAATCACTCTCCTGATAGGCTGCCCAAACTTGCAAATCTTTGGCTCCTTCGATGTAGGCTTGCGTGCTTTCAGGTATTCCAAACCATTCTGGCAAATCCTTTAAAACCTCATCAACAACTGCCATTTTTTGATCTTCATCCTTGACTTCTTCAATTGTAAACATCATAAGTTCCTTTCTTGATTTTAGTCTTACTTTCCCCCTTATGAGCCAGCACTTTCGTAGGCATCCAAGCCCCTATCCCAGAGTTTGAGGGAAATGAAAAAGAAGACAAGGGAAATCAGAATCAAACCACCGATATTAAAGAGCCCATTCTTACCCTGCAAGAAATAACTGGCAGGATAGTAAGCCGTAAAGGCAAATGGCACGATAAAACTGATCAACCAACGAAGGAGCGAATTGTAAATGGAAATCGGGTACTTGGCAAAATCATTGAACATATAAAAAATATAAATCATGGCGCCTGACTGTTTAGTCCAAAAAGCGATACTGGCTGTCGCTATTTTCAAGGAAGTATAAATCAAGGTAGCAAATGGAATACAGACTAGGAAAATCAGGAATTTGGGAATCGTCCAAGCAATGCTTGATACTGTTGTTCCCAATAGAATGCAACCGACCAAAAGTTCCCCCAAGGCATCAATCTGAAAGGTCTCAACCAGAATATGAAAGAGAGGGTTGATAGGACGAGTCAAATACTTGTCAAATTCCCCTTTTCGGACTAGTCGTTGACCTAAGGCCCAGAGATTGTCAAAAAAGAGATGGTCCAATCCCTTGGGAATCAAGGAAAATCCGTAGATAAAGGCAATCTCTTGAAAAGTCCAACCTTCTAGGGATGGGATATGTTGAAAGATAACATTGAGAAACAAGAGGTTCAGACCTTGAGTCAGAAAGACTCCCAAGACACCTACCACAAAATCCACCTTGTATTCCATGATTTGCTTGATGTATTGTCTGATAAAAATCAGATGCATGCGTTGATATTTTTTCATACTAACCTCCTTGAATAGTGATAAATGACTGGACTCGTTTCCAAATCAACTGAGACAAGCCCACCATCACTATAAGCCAGAAGATCTGGAGCAAAAGCGCTTGAAGAATCTGACTGGCATCGTATTTCCCAACAATGATCATAACCGGAGTGTAAATCAAGGATGAAAAAGGCAAGAAGGAGAGAATAGCTGAAACCACCTTTGGAAAGAAAGCCAAGGGAATCAAACTTCCAGACATAAAGGCCACTATGGAAGTCTTGAGTAGATTGGAACCCCAAAGATTTTTAAAGACAAATGCTGAAAATCCAAAGCAGATGTTAAAGAAAAAGTTAATTAGATAGGCGAGCGTTAAGCTAAAAAGATATAGAACAGTTAATCCCAGCACTTCTACAATCCCTTGCCCAGACAGGATTTTCATCAAAATAATGACACTTAAAAATGGCAGTCCAACAGAGATAAAAATCAACCACTTGGAGCCAAGTTCGGTGAAAAGGTAAGAGGCCGCAAAATGCACTGGTCTCAGCAAGCGCATGATAATGGAGCCATCCTTGACCTCCTCCCCAATCATAAAGGAGCTATCAGACCTGGTCAAGAGATTGGTCACAAAACTCATGATGATGTAGAAGGTGATATCTGCCATACTGAAGCCCTGAATCAAAGGCTCCTGGGAGGAGTCAAAGACAGCCTTCCAGAGATAAAAGGCCACAAAAGCTCCCATGACATCGCCAATCCGATAGAGAATAAAGTTGACTCGATAGGTAATCAACTCCTGAATCCCTGCATTGATAAAGGGTTTATACCGTCTCCACAATTTGACCATCTTAGAGCTCCTTTCGGTAGAAGCGACGGATAATATCTTCAATATCCGTATCTACCATCTTCAAATCACGGACTTCAAAATCAGATAAGGTTTGCTTGATAATATCGGCCGATTGGTAGCGGGAACTATCGAATTCAATATTGAGAGTATTTCCTTGTCTATCAATGGACATATCAGGCAAGCCCTCATAATGAGAGACTAGATGATTTTGACCTGGCGTCAGGTCAAAGGAGAGAGTCTTCATCTTGCCAAAGGTCTCCTTGAGCTGACTCACCGTCCCATCAAAAATCTCCTGCCCCTTGTCAATCATAAAAATCCGATCACAGAGTTGCTCAATATCACTCAGATCGTGAGTGGTCAAGAGAATAGTTGTTTCTTCCTCTTGATTGATTTGAGTTATAGCCCGGCGAATGTTATCCTTGACCGACACATCCAAACCAATGGTAGGCTCATCTAAAAAGAGAACCTTGGGATTGTGAAGCAAGGAAGCCGCAATATCCGCCCGCATCCGTTGACCTAGCGAAAGAGTCCGCACGGGATCCTTGATAAAGTCCTTCAAATCCAAGACTTCATTCAAAAAATCCATGCGCTTGTGGAAGAGCGAATCTGGGACATCGTAAATCTCCTTCAAAACCGTGTAAGTCTCTTGCAGGGCCAAGTCCCACCATAGCTGAGTTCGTTGTCCAAAAACAACCCCAATATCCTTGACATAATCCTGGCGATTATCCTGTGGAATCTTGCCATTAATCCGACAAAAACCAGATGTCGGTTTCAAAATTCCTGTCAGCATTTTAATGGTTGTCGACTTCCCAGCACCATTTGCCCCGATAAAACCTAGAATCTGCCCCTTGGGCACCTCAAAGGTCAAATCCTTGACCGCTTCAAAGGTCTGCTTTTCAGGATGAATAAAGGAACGCAAAGCCCCCTTCAACCCCGGTTCCTTGACTGTCTTCACAAAATTTTTCTGAAGATGTTTCACTTCTATCATTGCCATATCTATCTCCTACAGTAAAAAATCAACAAACCGTGTCCTCTAAACACAAAAAGCCAATTTCTCATCTCCTAAAATCTGCCTTCTTTATCACAGCAGAAGACCTTAGTATTACTCTATTATAAAGCAGTTAAAAAAGGAAACCAAGTGTTATTCTCGAAAAAGAGAAAATAGTTTTGATACTTGAAAAAATCATAACCACCCGTTTAATTCACTAAACAAAATGACACAATTCAATAATTCATCAAAGCCTCTACATATTCCTGTAGAGGCTCATTTCAACTTCTCTCATTCTTGCTTGTGAATGTTTAGATAGGTTATAAGCCACAAAAAAGCCACCATATGGTGACTTCATTCTTATCTATTTCTCCTCACCCTAGCCAGTCTTTTTCTTTGGCAATGCGGACGGCTTCTGTTCGGTTGCCTGCATCGAGTTTAGTCAGGATGGCTGTCATGTAATTTCGGACGGTTCCATTTGAGAGAAAGAGGCTTTCAGCAATTTCTTGGTTGGTTGACCCTTGAGCTACCATGGCCAAGACTTCTTGTTCTCGTTGGCTGAGTGGGTTATTGTCAAAGGCGACACCCTCAACTAGCTCTGGCGAATACTCCTTTTGGCCTGCTAGGACGGTATGGATGGTCGCCATAAGGTCACTGATGGAACGCTCTTTGAGCACGTAGGCATCCACCTGGGCTGCAAGGGCTCGTTTAAAATAGCCTTTTCGTTTGAAGGTGGTCACAATAACGACCTTCGTTTCTCTTTGGTTGGCACGGATCCACTCTAGGACATCAAGGCCTGTTTTAACTGGCATTTCAATGTCTAAAATGGCTACGTCGACCTCTTCTTTTTCCAAGAGAGCAATGGCTTCTTGACCATCACTAGCCGCATGGACCTCTTCGACATCGTCTTCCAACATGAGGAGCTGGCAGAGGGCATCCCTCAACATTGACTGGTCTTCGGCAACTAATAATTTCATGCTTTTCCTCCCTCTTTCAAATGTACACGAATAATGGTTGGATGCGATTGAGACAGAATTTCCAAGTCTCCATCTACCAAACTGAGACGCTCTCTGATACTGTGTAGTTCTTGTCCAGTGACTTCCTCAAAGCCACAACCATCATCCTCAAACTCAAGGACAATACCATGATCACGTCTTAGACGAATCTGACAGCTATCGGCCTGGCTATGTTTGATGACATTATTGGCCAGTTCACGAAGCACCATGGACAAGGTAGACTGACTAACGGGTGACAGGCTGTCTAAATCAAGGCTACTATCCACGGTCAGGACGATATCAGATAGGTCAAAGAGCCGCTCAAGTTCCAGTAGCTCCTCGGCCACCGTTCGGTACTTGAGCTTATTGACAATCTCACGCACCTCATACATGGAGTCTCGGCTAATCTGGTTCAATTCTTCCAGATTCTTTCTAGCAGCTTCATACTGCTCCTTGTCCATCTGTTTCAAAGCCAACTCGGTTTTAAGACTCATCATGGCAAAGGTATGCCCTAAGGTATCGTGCAAGTCACGACCAATACGATTACGTTCATTTTCAGCTGATAGGATATTGATGGTACGGTTGGCTTCTTCCATCTTTCTCTCCTGACGTATACGGTTTTGAAAATAGTACATTCCCAACGAAAAGAGGAGAATAGCCATAGACATGAGGTGGGTACCCAAATCGTCTGTCAATAGGAAGGATGATAACGTCAAAATCAAGAGTGTCGCTAGAAAGGATAAGAAGCGATAAGATGATATGCTATCCTCAAATCGCCAAACGAGAAGATTGACGTTGAAAAAAATAAACCACATCATCCCCCCTGGAAGGTCAGGGTCATAAAGATAATGTAAGCTAGAGTGTAAAACCACAGAAAGGGAATCCACTTACTATAAGCTTTT
Organism: Streptococcus sp. HSISS3; assembly: GCF_000448605.1. NCBI lineage: Bacteria > Bacillati > Bacillota > Bacilli > Lactobacillales > Streptococcaceae > Streptococcus > Streptococcus sp. HSISS3. The sequence continues at coordinate 735,900 of NZ_CM002130.1, read as the reverse complement.
TTCAAATATACCATCAGGAGATAAGCGATGGTAAACAGACCCGTCAAAACTAGGGTCCAGACTGGAAAATACCCGCCAAAAACTCCAAAGATTGGGAAAACAAGGAAAATCAGACTAACAAAATAAGCGAAATCATTTTTCTGGTAAGATCTAAACATGGTCACTTTCTCTGTAAAATTTAATAAAAAGGGCTAAGCCTGTAGCTATTGTAGCATAGACCAAGATAAAAATGAGTGATTTCCATGAAAATTCCCCTTTTTTTGCGAAATTGACTACCAACTGATTAATATGATAGATGGGTGTCCACTCCGAAATGTGCTGAACCCATTTTGGAAACAAGGTTACTGGCATCCAAGAACCACCGATAATAGCAAGTCCAAGAAAGACGATATTTCCGACGATAGCCATGATTTGTTGAGACTTAATTTGGGCTAGGAGTAAGCCAAAGGATAGGAAGACTAGACTTGACAAGAGTAAAAGAGCACCTGAACCGATCCAATGTGATAATGGCATCTTAACATCACGCACAAAAGCTCCCACACAGAAAGTTACGATGATAGCAACCATAAAGTTCATAAGAACTCGAAAGATTTTAGAGAGGTAGTAGGCCTGAATACTGATTTTTGAATGTTCGATGTAGGTTAACCAGTGCTCCGTTTGGTCCTCTCTAAGCATGTAGGGAAAGGTAAAGAAACCAAAGCTGGACATAGAGAATCCTGTCATGGTCAACATATAAGACAAGATAAAGGCTTTTTGTGACTCTGGGTCAGGACTCATTTCCATACCTGAATACAAGAGGAAGAATCCGACAGGCATTCCGATGGACATGATAAAGACTGGCCAACTGCGCCATGTTTTTATCCATTCGATTTTAAGTAGTGCTTTCATGACTTGTCCTCCCTTGTGCTATCAAATAGGCTATCTAAAAGTGTCTTATTTTGAATTTCAATGTCAGAAATGCGACAGCCTTGAGCTTGTAAACTACTCCACACACTTTCAATATCTTTAGTCATAAAGGTTACAACATCACGTTTTTCAGTCACATCATAAATGGCTGCCAGTTTGTCAAGACTTGGCGCAAAGCGACTTGCTAAAGTGACTTGTTTTTCCTTTTCCTCGCTACGCATAGCATGTGGCGTAGTATCCCTAATGAGTTTCCCCTGATGAAGGACCAAAATGCGGTCAGCTGTGTGCTCGACTTCTTCGATATAGTGGGACGAATAAAGAATAGTCACACCTGACTTTTTCAGATCATTGATGATTTCCCAGAAACGTTGGCGTGTCGTAGTGTCCATCCCTGCTGTCGGCTCATCTAAAAAGAGAATGTCAGGCTTGCCAATTAGACAGAGAACAAAAGCAAGAAGACGTTTTTGTCCCCCTGAGAGTTTGTCCGCAAACTGCTGATACTGATCGTCTTTGAATTGTAAGAGCGCTTGAATCTCTACTTTAGATAATCCATTCTCAGAAATATCTTGGAAAAAAGCAATCAGTTCCTTGACTTTCAATTGCGAGGGAATGGTATTTTCTTGGAGAAGGACCGCAATTTTATCTTGCGCTTTCCCCTTTTTACCCTTGATAAAGACTTGACCGCTACTGGCTTTCTTATCACCAAGAATACAGGACATCAAGGTCGTTTTACCAGCACCATTGGGACCAATTAAAGCAAGACAATCACCTTGTCCTACCTCAAAGCTAATATGGTCTAAAATCGTTTTCCTTTTGATTTTTTTGACAAGATTTGTGACTTGAAGGATTGTTTCACTCATGTGTGTGATTTCCTTTCTTTTGGTAGAAGGCTAGAAAAACATAACAAGTTGCAACTGAGACGCCCATAACACTGTAGAGAATATCACTGCTGCCATGAAGTAGGACATAAGCAAAGAGGATGGTCCAAATTGCCGCTAGGAGCATGATGCTCAGTATTTTCAATAGTTTCATGCTGGGCCTCCTAGTTTTTCAAATCATTTATGACAAGGTCGATAAAACTTTTAGCCATAGTGATGAGAATGTAGGCTGAGATAGACAAGCCAATAATCATGCCAAGATTTGAGAAGATAGCTTCAAAATTGCCTCTTTCAAAGATGTCAGTAAACATGCTAAGTCCAGCAAAGATAGTTCCGATAACTGCGTAGATAAGGTAAGATGTTTTGATTTTCATGAGATGACCTCTTTCGTTTTATTATTTCTAAGTTATGACTAAAGTATATCTTTTTGGTCACTCTCTTTTTAGCACCAGATGTCATGACATGATATGACATTTGTCATGTGACATAAAGGCAAGAAAAAGAGCTGACCTTTCAGTCAACTCTAACTTAAGTTATAAGCAAAAGGAAGTTCATTCGTCATTTTGACACTATTCGTTTCTAGCCAAGAAATTATAATTTCAAGGCCAACATGTTAACCGTCATACCTGCTGCTGTTCCCAAAAGGTAGACGACATCTCCTTCTTTAACTAAGCCATGATCTAATGAGTAAGCTAAACCAAATGGAACAGATACAGAAACCATATTACCATAGTCAGTAACTATGTTAAGATATTGATCTTCAGCAATACCAAGTTTATCCATTACCAAAGATAAGGCGCGACTAGCTTGATGGGGAATGATGTAGTCCACATCCGCAAGAGCCAAGTGAGTTTTCTCTTGGAATTCTTGAAACATATCAGGAAGCTTATGCGCTGATAAAAGGAGAATCTTCTTGCCCTTCATATCAAACATAAAGTCCGTTTTTGTCTTTTCTGAATATTTTTTAGGATGGTAAGAAGTCAAACCTCCACGGATTTCAGTATCATGAGCACCTTCTGACCAGGTATGTTGTAGACTTGCAATAACCCCTTTGTCTTGAGAACTTGCTTGGAAAATAAAGGCTGCTGCTCCGTCACTAAAGAGTTCAAAACTTTCTTTTTGTTTCGGATTGAGACCCAGACTTCCGACCTCACTAGATACAATCAAGACACGATGGTATTCACCAGCTTCAATCAAGTAGGACATTGTTGATAAAGCTGAGATAAAACTTGTACAAGTCGTATTGATATCCATAGCTGGGATGGCAAGTCCTTTTGCCACGCGCTCATGAATCAAGGCTGCAGTACAAGGAATAGGCTGCACACCAACTGCACTGGCTGAGACAAGACAATCAATGTCTTCAATTTTCAAATTAGCATTTTCAAGAGCTCGTTGGATAGCCACTTCGGCCAAATCCAACTGTGTTTCTTCATCTTCTACAACACGATAACGTGTTTGATTTTTGAATTGTACGGTTTGTTTTGGAAGACAAACTCCATAACCTGCGATTTCAACATGTCTTTTTACTTCTGTCATTGTCATTCATCCTTTCATAAACGCTGAATACGTTTGAGTTTTCGACTGGTATCCCAATGATAATCGGAAAAATGGATTTCCGGAACCTTAAACTGCTTTTGCTGCGCCAAGAGTTGAAACTGAGCTGTGATAGCTTCTTCTACTTGCTCGTCTCGTTGGCTTAGACAGACTTCAACAATCTTCTCTGAATGTTGCTTGACTTGATAGTCTCCAACATTTTCCACAAAGAGAATACAACGCCTGATAAAATCAGGATAGATTGTCACCTGTCCTCCATCCTGACCTTCAAAGTAGAAGATATCATCGGAGCGACCTTCGACCTTGTCAATCCTTGTATAATGAGAACCACATGGACAAGGTTCAGGATTTTCAACCAAGATATCATTAAGTTTGTAACGATAAACAGGTTGACTGCTTCGCTTGAAATCCGTTATCACTGGATAAAATCGATGCTCATCCAGATACTCTTTCTCTACAAAAATGATATCCTCATTGAGGTGAAGATTGCCTGCAGAGCAAGTGCAGGCTAGAAAACCTTCCGTTGCTTGATAAACCTGGTCAATAATGGGGAGCTTAAAAGCACTTGAGATGCGAATTCTATCACTATCCTCTAAAATTTCTGCTACAGAGACAATTTTTTGCGGTGAGATAGACAAGTCTCCTGTTTTAAGACGCTTGCTCAACTCTATCAGCATGGAAGCTGGTGCCACAACAATCGTCGGTTGATAATGATTAAGACGTTCAATATGTTCATCGGTATTTTTGAAAATATCGAAGTATTCTAATCGTATCAATGACGTATTGATAGTCTGGTAGAGTTCATTATCTGCCCTAAGGAAAAAGGCAATTCGGTGGCCAAAAAGATGACTCTTTGGCAACATCTTAGCTAAAATAGCTGCCGCCCACATGCTTCGCTCTTTCTCGGTCGTGATGAAGAGGCCACGATGTCCCGATGTTCCTGAAGATAAACCAACAGCTACTTCACCTTTAAGTTCCGTGAAGTCACGAGTCTTTTCACTCTCAATAGCCAAGGCTAAAGCCTCATCGCGATCGATGCCTTGAGTGTTTAACTCGTTAAAATGCGTCATCATAAAGGTCTTATCCATATGGTCGAAGTCAGTAGGAACACCATTTTTAAAATAAGGAGACTCCCGTTTTAGAAAATCCATATAGTTAGATAATTGCTTTTTCTGATAAGCTTCTAAAGCTGCTCTCGTTTTGAAGTTGTGAAGCCATCTGGTTTGGATAAAGGTTTTAAGAAAGGTTATTTTTTTCATACAAGATACGCTCTATCCTTTCTACAGGGTCATGGCTAACTAGTACTTCCGTCCCATCTTTTAGGATATCCTCCAGTAACTCAGTCCCCTTGATATAATCCGCCATATTATCCTGAACCAAGGACGGAATGAGATGCATTTGTTTCGTATAAGGTAGCAAATCAACACCCCAGCACAAGTCCGCTGCGATAAAAAGATTATAATCTTGAATATAGAGACAAGCCTGGCCCTTGGCATGGCCATCAACAGAGGCTACCAAGATACTTCCATCTCCAAATAAATCATAGGTCGGACGATAAGGAAAAGTTGAGTTTTGCTGATCAGCCTTGATTACTGTTACCTGTTTCTCAAAAGACGCTGGCAAAAATTCCTTAAAAATCAAATCCTTCAACTTAGGCTTCTGATAAACCTCATAAACCTCCTGAGTCAGAAGGAAGCTCGCATTAGGAAAGAAGCCAGCCCCTCCCAAATGATCAGGATGCAGGTGGGAAAGCATAACATAGGTAATGTCCTCAGGCCTAATCCCCTCCGCCTTCAACAAGTTTGAAATCTGATCCTTTTCTGTCATCTGCACCGGCGTTCCCAAACGATACAAGCCATAGCGAAGCTGGGTCTTAATATCGTAGTGATAACCTGTATCATAAAGCAGATAGCCTTTATCTCTGTGTTTGATTAGAAAGACACCGGCTGGAAAGGTCATCTTTTTATTCTTGACTTTTTTGAACAAAAGACCAGTATAGCTAGTACAATATCCCGCAGGAAAATAATCAATGCTTTCGATAATCTTGGACATATTGTTCAATCCCTTCTGAAATCGTTATTTTAGGCCGATAGCCCAAGTCACGCTCTGCCTTGCTAATATCCAAAGTCTGACTATAGCGCAGTAAATAATAGGTATAGCGTGTTAGGGCTGGCTCTCCTTTGAGCTTTAGGCTCTTATAAATAAACTCCAAACTACTTGAAATAGCACACACAAGTGGAGCTGGGATTTTGCGATAGCGGATGGGATAGCCCAAACCTCTCAAGGTTTCTTCAATCAAGTTCCTAAATGCTCTGGGTTCTCCATTGGTAATATTATAAACCTCTCCAGCTGCTTGAGGAGTTTCCAAAGCCAGACGAATAGCCAAAGCAACATTTTCCACACAGGTCATATCCATCAGTTGGCGACCATCACCAATCAAAGGAATACCGATCTTCTGACTAAGATTAAGAATACGTGGCAAAATGCTGGTGTCTCCAATTCCAAAAAGTCCTCGAGGTCGCAATATGACACTAGACACATCAGGATAATCTTTAAATAGTTTTTCTGATGCCAATTTACTTCGAATGTAATTGTTAAGCCTATTTTCCTGAGGGGCATCGCTTTCTTTGATATCCAGCTGGTCTCTAGGTGCTGCATAGATACTTGGAGACGACACATATACCAAGCGCTCGATTTTAGCCTCACGGCAAGCCTCAAGGACATATTTAGTTCCTAAGACATTCGTTTGGTAAAAGTCTTCCCAAGGACCCCAGACTGTTGACAAAGCGCCGGCATGAACGACCATATCCATTTCCTGACAAGCCTTAGTCAAATCCTCTTGGTTTGTCAAATCTCCTTGAATAAAGGTCACAGAGGCATTTACCAGAGACTGGCCAATTGCACGATTACGACCAAAAGCTCTGACTTGATAACCGTGCTCAACCAGTTCTTCCACAACATATTTGCCTAAAAAACCTGTAGCACCCGTTACTAAAACTTTCTTCATTGTTTTTTCTCCTTGTCTGCCAGCAGGCGAGCAATTTCACCCTCCACTACTTCTGTAGGGTGGTATGACTTGGCAGCATGACTTAAAGCCTTTAGCTCTGACCAATCTTTCTTAGCCAACAATGTCTCAAAAGCTTTCCCAATTGCCTTGTCTTCCTCTCTTTTGGCAGTCAAAGCTACACCTGCCTCAAGTCCACGAATAGCATAGTCATACTGGTCATAATCGTGTGGCAGTATTAGGGCTAGCTTACTATGTATAATACATTGGTAAAAAATACCCGCACCACCATGATGAATGACATAATCCATCTGTGGAATGTACTCTTTGTAGGGAAGATAAGAAACCACTGAAACATTATCCATTAATTTTTGGCATTGGAATGCTTGCCCTCCAAGACCTAAAGTTACAAAAAACTGGCACTCTGGATGAGACTTAGCTAACAGCTTCGTTTGGTAAATTAAATTGTCCTTTGCCCAATCCAATTGGGTCCCACAGGTCACTAGGACTTTTTTATGATTAGCAAATGAAGACAAATCCAGAGGATAATCCTCACCTCGTTCTGCCGAAGCTCCAGAAGGACCCACCCAGTGGTAATGTTCTGGGAACCCTTTCTTTATCTCCAACTCTTTCATTCCTATTCCTAAAATAGAATACGGTGAATAGATACTCTCTTGTCCCTTATGGTTGTACATTTTAAAACCATAACGCTTTAAACGATTTCGTAATAAAAAAGTGGCGGAATACTTCAAGAAACGTGTCATTTTTCTGCCTAGCCATTGTTGAATCAATTGATTGCGATTCTTCGGACTTCCCATTCCTCCGAAAAAACAAGGAGGACCACCCGTCGTTTCAATAGCAAATTGTGTGGCCATTGTCGTTATCCATGGAATCCCCATTTGCTCTGCAACAAGTCCTCCCGACAAGGTTATGAAATCTGCAATCACTAAATCAGGTCGGTTTACTTCCCATTCCGATAGTAATTGATCGGAAACAAGATTAATAATATCAAGACTAGCTGATAGTTGACGATAAGCAGAAAAAAGGCCCAATTGCTCCTTATTATTAGCCACCCTTTCAAAGTCCGCTTCATGACCTTCAAGAATAGTAACAACCTTAAAGCCTGCTGCCTCAGCTACTGCACGTTTCTGCTGTCCTGTGAATAAACGAATATCATAGCGAGGATTTTTTAATAAAGGCATTAGCAGATTCATGGTTGGATAAAGGTGCCCACTTAATGGAACGATAACCACATCAATTTTTAGTTTTCCCATAACACTAGCATAGCAAATTTTTTTTGAAAGAACTACTCAAAACCAAATACTATCTAAACTCATTTTTTCTGAATAGATACACTTCTTCAGTAAGATTTTTCATCCATTAATCAATCAAAGCTTGCCACAAATACTTTATCACAAAACTTTTCAATATTTTTTATCAAGAATCCCCTAATTTACTTCCATCATAACAAATATTCTTTCCAAAGGAATTGAGAGGTAGTTTTCTGTCTCAGTAAAATCTGATAAACTAGAGTTATGCAAACAACAGACTCATTTAGTAAGGCAATTATTTTGGGAGCTACAGGAGGAATTGGACGTCACCTAGCAACTGAACTGGCAAAACATCTTGATTTTCTGGTTCTAGTAGGCCGAAATCCAGACAAATTAGTCCAACTGCAAAATGAATTAGCTGGAAGCAAGGCACAACTTTCAATCAAGGTTTTAAATCTGTGTGATAAGGAAGCACTGGAGAATTTTGGAAAGGCATTAGATGCTGACCTTCTGGTCAATTGTGCAGGACTAGCTAGCTTCTCCATAGGAAGTGATTTAGCCACAGAAAAGGAACAAGAGCTCTGGCAGGTAAACTACCATGCTCCAGTCCAGCTAATGAAATTGCTAGTGCAGAAAAATCGGAAAATCCGGCTAGTCCAACTTTCTTCACTGGCAGCTCTTTTTCCCCATCCCTATTTGGCCGCATACAGTGCCAGTAAGGCTGCTCTGCAAACTTACGTTCTAGCCCTCCATGAAGAACTAAAAAATGCAGATTCTCAGGTCCAGCTAGGTCTGTATATTCTTGGACCAGTCCAAACGCCCATTTTCTCTCAAAAACTAGTTGATGCTCTAGGAGGTAGTCGTTTTCAGATGAAGCCTGAGAAAGTCGCTCAGCAGTTGATTCGATTCATAGAAAGAGATACTTCCTATGCTGTTATCGGCCTTCGCTATCGCTTGCTCGTTTTGCTAGGTCGTCTGCTTCCCCAAGGATGGATCATTCGTCTCCTTGCAAGGTATTTACGAAAGGGACTTAATAGATGAAATTTATATTTATATTTTTAGGCGTTGCTTATCTTCTCTTATTTCTCATCCGCTGGTTGCTGTCACTAATCTATTACAAAAAAGTCAAATCTGATGCTACTGACTTCCCAGAAGAGCTTTTTACTGTGGTCCAACCCATCCTCTCTGGGGATCCTCGTTTAGAGAGTGATTTGCGAGCCAATCTCCAGCAAACAAAAGTAGTTGAGTTTTACTGGTTAATTGACCAGTCTGACACAGAAGCTCAGCATGTAGCGAACAAAATTTGCCAAGATGCTTCCTTTGCCCAACGCATTCGAATCTTTCTCATTGAAGACGTCCCTCAGGGGATTAATCCCAAGAGTTACAAGATTGAGCAGGTTGTAGAGGAGCTGACCCGGCCTTATCTGATTGTTTTGGACGATGATAGTGTGATTGATTTTTCTAAAATGGGTGAGCTGACTACCTATCTAGGTCAAGAGGTCATTCTGACAGGTATTCCCTATAACCAAGAAAGAAGTAATTTCTGGTCCAAGTTGGTTGCAGCATTCGTTAATGGCAATTCCTTTATTACCTATTTTACCATGGCACAAGTTGAGGCAAATTACTCCATCAACGGGATGTTTTATATCCTACCGGTAGAACTTGCAAAAGACCAGGGCCTCTTCACAGCGATTAAGGACTATCTATGTGATGATTTAGCCGTGGCCGATTTTCTAAGTAGTAAAGGGGTATCCATTGTTCAAACTCGAGTTACCTGTAATGTCCGTACGACCATCAAGAGTGCCACACAGTACTTGCTCCAGATGAAGCGGTGGCTTCTCTTTAGCTCTATCTATCTCAAAGAACACCTGGACTGGAAGGTTTTTTGCCTCATTGGCTTACCGAGTTTTCTGACTCTTCCAGTTTTGATCTTAAGTCTTATTTTAGGTTGGCCTTATCTTCTTCTAGCCTTAAGCTTACTGGTATTCAAGGCAGTTTGGATGCTCCTCTATCGACAAAGCATTCTAACCAATCGCTTACACTTGGATGAAGTCACCTACGAAGTGCTGAATGATTTCCTGCTTCCTTGGCTGTTTGTCTATGTTCTAATGACACCTCCTGTGATTAATTGGCGGGGGCGGAAGATTCGAGTGACGGATGGAAAGATTCGTTATGAGTAAGATGACGTCCTATTTAGTCCGTTTGTCTGCTTTGTCTCCTGATCAGACCATGCTAGACTCTGATCGCTTGGTTCTCTTTATTAGTGGGAGCAGTGATATTACTTGTGCCGGGCTGACAGCTGGGCAACTAGACCTCCTCCATGCAATTTGTCCATCTGGCTATTCAGTGGTAGCCAGTAATTTTCCCTTCAATCAAGATTTTGAACATATAAAGTCTCCACAAGTATCCCTCTTGTCAGCTTCTGCATCCCATATCATCTACTATTGGCATACGATTTTGAACCTTCGTTTCCAAAAGTTGTTACAAGTACACATGTCTCCCTTGTTAGAAACTCAGAAAGTAGTTCTTGTTTGTAAGAGTTCAGGTGTCAATATGCTGACCCAGTGGTTGAATAATTTGGAAAATGAGATATCCCTTCCAAGATTTCGCATAATCTCACTTGGACCTGTCTCCCAAAAACTCTTAAACAATAAAATATTAGAGGCTTTAGTGATTAAAGAAAAAAGATCCATATTCTAAATTCTTGGATAGCTATCCAAGAATATTCAAGTGGATACGGATCATTATAACTATGAATACAGAGAAGATGTGAAAGGAATCATTTATGACTGAATTGAACAAAATGATAAAGATTGATGTGATTAGCGTACCATTTAGTGGTCATTTATTTCCGACCTTGACACTTGTGAAACCCTTATTAGAAGACCCTCGTTTTCAAATACGTGTCATCACAGGTTATCAAAAGAAGAAATTAGTTGAAAAAATTGGCTTTGACTGTGTTGCCCTATTTCCAGATCGTCCGACAGTGATGGAAGATATCGCCAATACATCAGAACAAGCAAAACCGCATATTATGTACCAACAATTAATTGCAAATAGCAGACTAATTCCGGAAGTTATCGACGAAATCAAGCGAATTTGGGAGTTCGAGGGAAGACCAGACTTGGTTATTGCAGATTTCATTGCAGTTCCTGCTGGTATGTTAGCAGACCGTTTGGGAATTCCATGGATTACGACCATTCCAAGTCCAGTAGCTATTGAGAGTCGCACGACCACTCCTGCTTATTTAGGAGGGTGGAAACCCCATCAGGGAATCCTCTACAAATGTAGAGATGCACTGGGTAGACAGATTATCCGCATGGCAAAAAGAATTGGCTTTGCACTTGTTAAAAGAAATCTTAAAAATTTACAAGATTTCAAACTTTATAGAGAGGATGGTACAGAAACCATCTATTCTCCTTATTCAATTCTGGCTCTGGGAATAAAAGAGTTGGAGTTTAGAGATGATTTTCCACCCCATCTTAAGTGGGTTGGTTATCGCTGTCTTTCTTTTGACAAACTCCCCAAGGAACAAGAACAGTATTTCACGACCTCTAAAAAACGCGTGTTAGTGACTTGCGGCACCCATTTAAAATGGGAAAAAGAAAGAATGGTGAAATTGGCCCAAATACTAAGTCAAGAATATCCTGACTATCATTTTTATGTCACACTAGGTAACCCAAGTGGTTTGCAAAATCCGCCACATCATCTAAATAACAATCTTTTACTTTTCGATTATCTGCCCTACACAGACATTCTAGATAAAATGGACTTTGTGATACATCACGCTGGTTCCGGTATTCTAATGGGATGTATCGAACAAGGCATTCCTAGCCTTATTCTTCCTCAAGATTTTGATCAGTTTGACAACGCCTTACGAGCTGAATTAGCACAGGTAGGGCTTGTCTCTCGAAAAAAAACAGATTCTGAAGTCTTAGATTTATTCCAAGCATTAATTTCTCAAAAAGATTGGCCTAAATTACATTCTCTAACTCAGATAAGCAAAGCCTATCAACCTACAGAAATACTTTATCAAGAGATTGAAAGACTCTTAAACATAGATAAATAATCTTATTAACAAAAACTTAGGTCCTCTCCTAAGTTTTTTTGTAAATTTTAGTCAGTATAAAAAGCCAACCCGAGGGTCAGCTTCTTACTGTCTAATATCGATCAGCGAGTTCGTAAAAAGTGCGGACGACACGTCCTTTATAATGCACTCTGACTTTCCGTAGCCAAAGGCTATCACCTTTTTCAAGAATATTAAAGTTAGATTGGCTGACGAAAAAGTTACGTTTAGTGTCACCAACCTTAACCACTAGGAAATGATTAGCCCTTGTTCTTGGTGCTTTGGCAATTCTCTTTCCAATGATGACGCCAACAACCTTAGACCAATCCTCGCTATAATAACCCATCTTGGTTAAGACAAAGAGGAGAAATCTATCCGTTAATATCCAGATAATAGCGATAAGCCCAAGCAAAAAAACGATAAAGATTCCCGTCACCAAGCCTAGACTACCACTTTCACGCCCACTTTCAAACCAGAGATGTAAGCCTTTCTGATTTCCAAAATACAAGAGAGCTAGGAAAATACCTGTAAGGAGGAGAGCGAAGACTCTTTCACTATTTCTTAAAATAAAATCTTTCATGTCCTACTCCTTCTCTACCGTAGAGTAGCTACCATTTTCACTCTTGATAGCAATATCTGATGACATGGCAACTGATAAAGTAATTGGACCACGGACCTGGCCGTCACTATCTCTAAGTTCCCAATTGCTACCGTCAGTTGTTGTTGCAATCCCCTTGGTCTCTTGACCATTTTCATAAACCGGCAAAACATAAACTTCTGTCACACCTGGTAGTTCTTGACGCTGTCCTGTCGAGCTATCCTCAATCACAAAGGTTGAACTGGCCTGGTCGTAGACCACCTTTTTAGTGTCAGAAATGGGCTTGTCTGACTTTTTAGCCAAATCAGAAATAGCAGATGCTGCTTTATCTACCGTCCCCTGTGAGACCAGTTCATTTCCTGTAAGCCCTGTGATGACTTGTATCTTCTTAGGTTGCGATTTAAGCATTTCTCGGGTGAAAAAGCCATTGGCTAGGAAAAAGATACCACATACCATAATGAGAAAATAGACGACAATAATCTTTTGCCCTGTTCGGGTGGGCTCGGTCACTTCCGTCACTTGACGTATCGGACGTCCCTGCCAAACATCTTGCTTGTATTTCTTATCCAAGAGGTCACAAAGGTAGGCCTCCAACAATGTGAAATCAAACTCCTTGGCTAACGTTTCAAGCCCTTCCAAGGTCTCATATTTCAGGCCGCCTCTTTCGAGTATAGCGCCTATAGTCATAGTCAAACGGTAGGCAAAATCCTGATCACCTAGCCAGCCCAAATCAGAGCACTGATTGATATAACCATTGAGTTTAGAAATAGTCAGAGGATTGCAAAGAAAATACTCCTCAACAACTTGAAGAAAACTATCCTGATCTTTGATAGCTAAATCTTCTCTAAGAACAGAGTCCTCGCTAGTCCTTGAATGAGGCTCACTTTGATTGAACGTTTCATGAATATCAGATAAGGCTAACTCATCCAACTGTTCCTGTTCTTCCTCAGAGATTACCTGCTGAAAGTCATGTTCTGTCACTTGCTTGTCTTCGACTTCTTCCGTCGCAGAAGCCGTAAGCTCAAGTTCTTCAATACTTTCTTGATCTTGGCTAGACTTGCTAGCATCTGTAGCTTTTTTAAAGGAATCTTCTAGCTGAGAGGCAGATACCAGACCGACCACGCTGCCATCGGCCTGTTTATGGCCTATGACAGCACCCACATCCTCATTTCCAGAATACGATTTTTGCCAGGCAAGGGCCTCTTGATAAGCCTTTTGCAGGCGTTGAAAATTTTCAGGATCATCCTCAGGGTGATAAACCTTACTTTGTTTGGCGTAGGCTCTCTTGATGTCCTTAAGATTATTGGTTGGTTGAATGCCCAAAATCGACCAAAAATTCATGCGTCACCTCCTATCTCCAGAAATTAGGGTCATCAGACCTATCAAAGGGCTCACCAGTCTCCTCATGGTCAGCTTCTTCTTGACGGAAAATATCCAAATCATCTAGTGACAAGATATTTTCAATGCTATCAAGATAAGCTTGGTAGCGTTTCACGATTTCTTTTCGCTTCTTGATATTGTTAATAGCCAACTGATAGCCTTTTTCAAAATCTTCCATTTGCCACAAAAAATGTAATTGCATCTTATAAGGCATTTCCATGACTAAACGATAGGCTCGCTCTGATTGCGTTTTAAAGTCGGCCTCAAAGGACAATTGATCAGAGACAAGCTTGATATTCTCAAGGTGCTCACTCTTATCGACTTCTTCGATTTTACTTTGATTACCGATACGATACGTTTTAGTCTCGCCTGTTGACCCCAGTTTAACCTCTATATAGAGCATGGAATTAATATCGTAAGTAAAGGTGGTCTCAAAAAACTCTGTCTTAGTCGCAGTTCCAGGAACATCGATAATAAACTCATCCAAAAAGAGATTTGCTTCAGGATCGAGCGATTCTCCCTGATAAATCATAAAGCGACATTGTTTCTGTCCCCGACTGGCATAATAATATTTGCTTGCAGAGGTCGGAAGGACAGACAGCTTATTAATGACCTTTGAAAAGATGTTTTTATCAAAGTCAGAGTCATAGGCACTGATTCCCAATGAGAAAGGACAAATATCTGTAATCACTAAATCTTTGACCTTCTCTTGACGCTCCTTGACTGCCAAGTAAGTCCCCAAACCACGCGCAACCAACTCATCCATATCTTTCAGACGCTTAATAGGAAGATTGAGCAGATTCGTGATATAAGATTGAACCAAAGGCATCATCCTAGACCCACCGACCAAGATAAAGGCATCCAGTTCATGTGCCTTGTAACCACTATCACTCACCGCCCTACCAATAACTTTCTTAACACGGTCAAGAACCGGTTGAATGATGGTCTTAAGCTCTGCCTGATTGTATTGTTTCATGTAATATTGGTCATCATAGGTCAAGGATACCGCAGCCACTTTTTCCTTTTGCAGCTTTAGTTTGCATCGCTCTGCGGATAAGAGGAGACTAGATTTTTGCTTCCTACCTAATTTCTCCAAATCAATCCCTTGCGACTGGCAAAAATCTTCAGCAATAGCCTTATCAAAGTCACTACCACCCAAGAAGTTATCCCCTGCAATGGAAACAATTGAAATCACATTATCAAAGCAATCAACCACAGAAACATCAAGCGTTCCTCCTCCAAAGTCGAAGACAATGAAAGACTCATCCTTGCCAATCTTATGACAAGAAATGGCTGCCGCAGAAGGCTCGTTAATCAAACGTTCCACCTTAATGCCCAATCGTTGTCCAATAGCCTTGGTGGCTGAACGCTGCTTCTCGTTAAAATAAGCTGGCACACTAATGAGTACCTCATCTACCTTTTCACCTAAGTAGTTTTCAGCATCTGCCACCAACTGTTTAACCACTAGGGTTGATAAATCCGTTGCCGAAAAGGCTTCCCCATCAAGGTAAAACATTTCATTGCTTCCCATGGAACGTTTAAAGAGTTGGGCCGTATTATCAGGATCAGTCACTAAGCGTTCCTTCGCAATTTTTCCAACTGTCAAGACATCGTCTGACACATGGACAACGCTTGGCGTCAAATAGTCGCCAAAACTATTTGGAATCAGCTGGACCTCTCCCTCACGATAGGTAACCGCTAAACTATTCGTCGTTCCCAAATCAATACCAATTGTTGCCATAACATTCTCCTAAACTGCTTTTGTCTTTCTATTATAACATAGTCAAAAATGTCCTCTTCAAGTGGTAAATAAACGTTTTCAAATACGCCATGAACTAAGAAGGCCTGCATATAATGACATCACATTCTTTTTGAGAACAAAGTGAGTATAACTGAGACTTTCCGCTATGATAAAAACCCCCGAAGAACTTAAACTTCAGAGGTTCAGAAATATCGAGACCTTATACTCTAAGCATAGGCATGGAACTTCTTTGAAATTCGCTGACATCCGTCATAACCCAAGGAAAGTCTCAAAAGAGATTCTTTATCAAAAAATAAAAGCCAACCCAAGGTCAGCTTTTCATTTATCTTAATGACTATTTTTTGAATGGTTCTTCCACCATGATGAGAGGATAGAACCTGAGATATTGTGCCAAATACTAAAGATAGTTGATGGGATAGCAGCTTGTGGCACGAAATATTTCATAGCAAGCGTTGCCCCAAGACTTGAGTCTTGCATACCCACTTCGAAGGTAATGGCTTTTTGTTGTGGCTCTTCCAAACCAAGGATTTTTGAAAATCCAAAACCAAGGGCATACCCACAAAGATTGTGGAGCATGACAACTGGAATGACAAGAGCTGTTGCTGCTGTGAAAATATTGGCATGGTTGGCAGAAACAACTGCCCCAACAATCAAGAGGATAGCAGCCTGTGAAATCAAAGGCATAATCTTAATGATGGCATCGATTTTCTTACCAAAGATTGAGTGAACGAGCACACCCAAGATAATAGGGACAACCACGATACGCAAGGTACTTAGGAAGAGGCTTTGGGCAGGGACACTCACGTACTGACCAGCCAAGAATGACAAGAGGGTTGGAATCATGAGTGGTGCCAAGAGAGTTGAGAGGGTTTCAATAGAGACATCCAAGGCAACATCCCCACCTGAAAGGAAGGCCATGACACTCGATGAAGTCCCACTTGGACAAGAGCCAACAAGGATAACCCCTGCTGCTGTCGCACCTTTCAGATGGAAAATCATACAAAGCAACCAAGCCAAACCAGGCATGATGACATAGTGAGCTACAGTCCCGAGAACAACTGGAATTGGACGCTTAGCAATACGTTTAAAATCTTCAGTTGTCAAGGTAAGCCCCATACCAAAGAGAATCAAACCAAGCAGATAAGCCGTATTGGGAATGACCCAACTACTAGTTGCAGGAAAGGCGTAGTTAAAGGCCGCCCAGAGGATAACAGCTACAGTAAACCATTTGCTGAGCCATTTACTAAAAGATACAAGTGACTCCATAATGAAACCTTCTTTCTATTTTCACGATATAGTATAGCACTTTCATTTTGAATTTCAAGGTAAATTTCGAATTTTCTGAAATTATTTTCAAAAAATAAACCCTCACACTTAACATGCGAGGATTTTGTGATTTCTATAAACCTTAAGCCTTGTCTTGCGACTTTTCTTCAAATTGCTGAGCCCGTTCTTCTCCCCACCACAGTGGCAACAATTCTCCCAGAGTGATAGTCTGGCGTGTTTCGTAGTCAACCATAAACTCTAAATGACGATTGTCGGGATGGAGTTCCATTAAAAATTCTCGACAAGCTCCACAAGGCATGCCAGATGGTCCACCATGAGGTGGCTGGTCACGAAAGGCGATAATACGCTTGACCTTAGTCTGACCAGTTTCTTGATACATATTGAAAAGGGCAGCCCTTTCGGCACATAGATGGAAAACACCACACGTCCCTTCCATACAAAAGCCTGTGAAAATTTGCCCATCTTCAGCCTCAACGGCAGCTACAACGTGCCTAGCATAGACAAAGTCTGAGACTTCCTGTGGCTGATACAAAGCTTTTGCCTCTTCATACATCTTCTGCCAAGTATCCATTATTTCTCCTTTAACCTCGATCACTTTCTCTATGAGACTTGATAAAGAGTGCAAGCACTATTGATACTGCCGTATAAGCCAAAATAAACAAAAGTGATTTCCATGAAAATGTCCCATTGATAGCAAAATTAACGACCAATTCATTGACATGATAGACAGGTGTCCACTCAGAGATACTCTGAACCCACTTAGGGAACATGGAAATAGGAACCCATGAACCACTCACTATAGGCAAGACAAGGTAAATAATATTAGCTACAAGAGACATGATTTGTTGAGATTTAATCTGAGCGATAAGTAAACCAAAAGCTAGAAAGAGTAGACTGGACAAGAGTAAAAGAGCACCTGATCCTAGCCATCTAAAGAATGGCATCTCAACATCTCGGAAAAAGGCACCTACACAAAAGGTCACAATGATAGCAACCATAAAGTTTAGAAGCACACGAAAAATTTTAGAAAGATAATAAGCTGCGATACTAACCTTTGAGTGCTCGATATAGGTCAACCAGTGTTCAATTCGATCCTCTTGTAACATATAGGGAAAGGTGAACAAACCAAAACTAGACATAGAAAAGCCAGTCATGGTTAACATATAAGACAGCAAAAACTCTTTTTGGGCTTCTGGAGTAGGCGCTGAGAAAATACTTGAAAAAAGGAGGAAAAAGCCAACAGGTATCCCGATTCCCATGATAAAGACTGGCCAGCTACGCCATGTTTTTATCCATTCTATTTTTAATAATGCTTTCATGCCTTGTCCTCCCTTGTTGAATCAAATAGGCTATCCAAGAGTGTTTTATTTTGGATTTCAATATCAGAAATTCCACAGCCTGATTTTTCGAGTCTTTGCCATACCTTTTCGATATCTTTGGTCATGAAGCTAATGACATCCCGCTTTTCAGTAACCTCATATATATCTTCCAAGCCATGAACAATGTTAACAAAGCTACTTGGAAGAGTGACCTGTTTCTCTTTCTCTTCATGTCGCATAGCATATGGTGTGGTATCTCTGATAAGTTTTCCTTGATGGAGGACTAAGATACGGTCAGCTGTGTGTTCCACTTCTTCAATATAGTGAGAGGAATAGAGAATGGTCACACCTGATTTTTTCAAATCATTAACAATCTCCCAGAAACGCTGACGAGTCGAGGTATCCATACCCGCTGTCGGTTCGTCCAAAAAGAGGATTTTAGGTTTATCAATCAAACAAAGGACAAAAGCCAGAAGACGTCTTTGCCCACCTGAGAGTTTGTCCGCAAACTGCTGGTACTGGTCTTCCTTAAATTGCAGGAGTTCCTGAACCTCTTGATTGGTCAAGGGATTATCAGAAATAGATTGGAAGAAGGCAATCAGCTCACTGACTTTCAAACTATTTGGAATGGTATTTTCCTGAAGGAGAACCGCGATTTTATTTTTGGCCTTACCTGCCTTACCATCAATGAGGACCTGACCACTGCTGGGCTTTTTATCTCCAAGAATACAAGACATCAAGACAGTCTTACCCGCCCCATTAGGTCCAATCAAGGCGACACAATCTCCCTGATTTATCTCAAAACTAATATCCTCTAAAATGGTCTTTCCCTTGATGCGTTTTCCAAGGGATGTGACTTGAATAACCGTTTCACTCATACGTGTGATGTCCTTTCTTTTGTATAGGAACCATGCTAATTGACAATAGAGCTGATATCATTGGACTCCCTTAATACTCCACTTCCAACTCCGTACAGAAGAGACTTCCGCTCAGATGAAGTCTCGTTTCAACTTGTTCTAAATCAGATTCAAAACGATCCACCTTTACAGATGATAGGGGATGTGAGATTCCAGTGGTGTCCATGACACAACCATGAGGAAGTCGAATATGAACTTCACCAAACTTAGCATCAAGATGAACTGCTACCTGACTTGATGCAAAGCTGGCTTGACTCAAATCCATCCACAGCTCACCGAAAGCCATATTCATATCAACCGTTTCGACTTCTTGAGAATAGATGCGATACCTATCCTCAGTCATATATGTTTTAACAGAAATATGTGGTCCTTCTTGGTCGTTCTTATTGACCTTATAGTCTTTAGTGAGACCCTTCTTTTGCCTATTGCCATAGAGAAACTCTAAGGCCAAACCTATTAGAAAGATACCGCTAAAGAGTTTCCACTGTGCAAAATCGAGATCTAACAAGTCATGAACATAGGGTGATAAGAAGGCCAAACCAAGAAAAATAAGGAGAGGTCGCCTATTCAAGATACCAAAACAAATGACGGCCACGAAGAAGACCAGATTATAATTGACCATGATCCAAAAATCTGGAATAAAGGCACTAGCGATAAAACAAGCTGCTAGTAAAAACAACAAGAAGGACCGAAGATTAAAATGTTCCATAAGAAAACTCCTTTCTAAAGAAATGATTGCAATTTTCCAATTATTTTCACTATCAGTATAGCACTATTTGTAAACGTATTCAATGTTATAAGAGAAGGATTTGCAAGAAAAAAAGAGCTTTCGCTCTTTCATCATTTTCAATGTTTGATAGTTACTTGTCCAAAGGATACAGATCCTGTTAGAGAAACTGTAGTGCTTGATAACTCTCGCTCTCCTAGACTATCATAGCCTTTCACTCCTGCTAGGCTTGTATGAAGCCCATCTGTATCCACTTGCCAACCCTTGGGCACTCGAATGATAACCTGAGAAAAATTTGCCTGAACCACAATCTGAGGTCGGTCCGTCATAAACTGAGCCTGACGCAAATCAAGGGTCAAACGCCCAAAATCAGCATTGGCATAGACAGTCTCAAGGTTTTGAGAAGTCACCACCTGAACAGATTCTGAAAAAAGACTCTTGGCAAAAATCTCACGTTCACGTCCTTTAGTCACTTTATAAGACATATTTTTCTTAAAACCTGGCTTGCTAAAACGGTCTACCGCAATGCCCAAGATAAGAATCCCTACAAAGAGGGTCCATTCCGAATAGTCCAAGCGAAAAAGGTCATGGATGTAGGTTGATAGAAAGGCCAGCCCCAAGAAAAAGAGAAACTTACCCTTAGACTGCCAACTCAAAAGCACAAAAAACAAGGCCAAAATCAACTTATAATTAAAAGCCAAATACAAATCTGGAATAAAAGCTGTCGCAATAAAATAGGCCGCAATGATTAATAAGGTAATAACACCTGAATTAAAGCGTTTCATAACAGGTCCTCCCTAAATTCTGTCCTTAAGTTTTTCCACAAAGAGGTAGGCCGCTGGACAAAAAAGCGTATTTTTGATGGTCAGATGATTGATCTGATAGATTTTCTTGCGATCCGTGTGCGGAAAGGCTGCACAGGCCTTAGGACGGACATCATAAATATCACAGAGATTATCAGGCCCTAAGAAGGGACAAGGCATAGACTTGAAGACCTTGTCGCCATCCTCATCTACCTGAAGGTACATCTCCTCGAAAGCAGGTAACTTCATGCGAAAATGCTTAGCAATGCGAGTGATGTCCTGCTCTGTAAAGTCAGGACCAAGTGTCTTACAGCAATTAGCACACTGGGTACAATCAATCTCCTGAAAGACTTCATTGTGCACCTCCTGAACAATCTTATCTAAATTTTTAGGAGCCTTCTTCTTAAGTTGTGCTAGAAACTTACGGTGCTCCCCCTGCTTTTGACGTGCCAATTCCTCGTAACGTTTGACATCAATAGTCTGTGACATGTGTTTTCTCCGATGATTTATAATTCTTTCATCTATTATAGCATAAAAGAAATAGAGCCTAGCATGAACTAGACTCTATGTCAATTACATCGTTACGATTCGACGATAGGAACGAGACGTTAGGGCAAAAACCAAGATATAGGCTAGGAAGAATACGCCACAAACAATGATAGTAACCACTAACATAAGACTTGGATTAAGAACTCCAATGATACGCACAATCAAACTGATCATATGATAGGCAAAGGCCAAGTGAATAAAGGCAAAAATCAAGGGGAGGAAGAAGACAGTAAGGACTTGCTTTCCAATGGTTTGCTTGACTTGGAGGTCGTCCAAGCCAATCTTTTGAAGAATAACAAAGCGCTCACGATCCTCATAACCCTCGGAAATCTGTTTATAGTAAATCACGAGAACTGTGCCAAGCATGAAGATGATGGATAGGAAAATGCCGATAAAGAAGGTTCCACCAACAAAGCCATTTACCATGCCTTCTGCATCATATCGGCTATTTGCAGTGAAGTAAGACTTAGGGAGGCCAGTAGTTTGTCCAGCTAACTGTTGTGTTTCTTTATCCGTGATTTTGTCTAGCAAATTTGAATTTTTCTTGGCATCATGTGAAGGGTCTTTGACATTAACACCAACATAGGTAGCTTGGGTGGTTGCTGTTCCTTTGATACTTTCTTGAAAATCATCCATATCAGGAACAACAAGGTAGCTATAATCAGAAACTATGACTGTAAAGAGGTTGGGTACTTTACCTTTAAGAAAGTCATTAAGGCTATCATGGATCTGGTAGGTTTGACTGTTGACAGACAAACTCTTTTGATCTTTTAATGTTTTATTTTTAGTAAATAAGCCAACTTGATTTGAAGTCAGATTGAGGTCTTTACCTGTTAATTGTTTATAAGTAGATTGTGAGAAGACAAGAAAAATTGACTTTGGTAGAACTTTTCTTTCATTCTCAGTAAAGATGGTTAGCTTGTTTTTTCTTGTTCTTTGATACCAAAGTAGAGGTAACTTGCTTCCACTTTTCTATTTACCTGATTTCCCGTCTGTACTAAGAAATCATCCATAGCTTTCCGTGTACTTGTTAAATCTACATTCGTCCCTGTAACTGAGTAATCATGCGGAGCAGAACTCGCCAGATAGTCTTTTTTTCCAGCATAAATACTTGCAGCACCTACAAGTGTCACCAAAACCATACTTGAGAGAATGGCAATGGTCGCCAGCCCAACTGCATTTTTTTTCATCCGAAAGACAAGGTTGGAAATGGAAATCATATTATTAGGCTTGTAATAGTAGTTCTTCTTCTTTTTCAAGAGTTGCAGAACAACTGTTGTCCCGGCATTAAAGAGAAGGTAAGTTCCTAGAATGACCAGTAGAACAGCTAGGAAAAAACTCATAATAGCCGTTACTGGATTCTGAACAGAGAGAGCAAGATAGTAACCATACCCCATAGCACCAAGTCCCAAAAGGGTTTGAATAACTAGGAAACGTCCCTTTTTTTCACCCTTAAGGCCATCTTTAGTTAATTGTAAAGGATTAAGACGTAGCAATCGGAAACCATTTACCAAAACCAACAAACTAAAAATACAAGCAAAGATGACAAGAACAATAGGAATTGTCATTACTTGAAAGGTTGAAACTAAACCAGTACTTTCACCGATAAGCCTTTGAAGAAAAGCATAAATGAGTTTATCGAAAAGTGCCCCCACACCTATACCTAGAAGCAAAGTCACAAAACTCATAATCACTGTTTCTTTTAGAATCATACTAAAGAGGTGACGCTTCTCTAAGCCTAGCACACTATAGAGACCAAGCTCCCTTGAACGATTTTTCATAACAAAGCTATTGGCATAAAGAACAATAATTCCAGAGGATAGGGCGACAATTCCAAGTCCCATCCCCAAAACCATCTTGATAGCATCTGCCCCAGTCAAGTCATCCAGATGAGGATTAAGCGTTAAAGATGTAAAGATATAGGTAATGGCAATAGCCAGAACAGTTGCTAAAGCAAAAGGATAATAAAGCTTACGATTTTTTATGAGATTGGACAAAGCCAGTCTATTGGTTAGACGAAACATATTAGTTCACCTCACTTGCCATTGCAGTTAGTGTATCGGAAATTTCCTGGAACATTTGATGTTCAGACTTATCTCCTTTGAAGATTTGATTATAAAGAATTCCATCCTTGATAAACAAAACACGCTTCGCACGACTGGCGGCAGCCGTCGAGTGAGTTACCATGAGAATGGTCTGACCGCTGGTATTGATGGCATCAAAGACATCTAAGAGTGCCGCTGAAGATTTGGAATCCAGAGCACCTGTTGGCTCATCTGCTAAGAGGATTTCTGGTTGAGTGATGATTGCACGCGCAACCGCAACCCTTTGTTTTTGCCCACCTGAAATTTCATAAGGGTACTTCTCTAGTAAGGAATGAATTCCCAGTTGACGACTAATTGCATCAACTTGTGTCATCATTTGCTTAAGTGGGCGACGAGAAAGAACCAAAGGTAGCAAGATATTATCTTTAACGGATAGGGTATCCAAGAGGTTGAAATCTTGGAAAACAAACCCTAATTTTTCACGACGGAAACTGGAAGCATCCTTATTTTTGATTCTTGCTGTATCCATACCATTAAGATAGACACGCCCTGCCGTTGGTTTATCAAGCATGGCAAGGATGTTGAGTAGGGTTGATTTTCCTGAGCCGGACTCACCCATGATTGCAACATATTCACCCTTTTCAACCGTAAAATGGATATCTTTAAGGGCTTCAACCTGATTTCCCTTGAATCGTGTTTTATAGATTTTTTTAACATGTTGAACATCTAGTAATGTCATAATAAGCTCCTTTATTTAATAGATTTGGAAGAGATTTTAGGAACCTCTTACTTAACTTCTGATACCATTTTATAGAAAAAGCAGGGCTACAACCATAACCCTTGCTTTCATTTCTGGTCTTATTTCTTACACTTTTGTAAGTTAGTAATCAATAGCCAACTTCTGCTTTTGAAAATGAATGGAAACGGTGGTTCCTTGTCCTACTTGAGAGCTAATACTAATCTCATGTCCAAGCTGATCAGCAATCTTCTTAGAAAGATAGAGACCTAACCCAGACGACTGCTGAGTCAAGTGGCCATTGTAACCTGAAAAACCACGCTCAAAGACACGTAAAATATCACTATTTTTAATACCAATCCCTGTATCTTTAAGATAAAGCCTATTATCTTTGAAGTAAATATCAATACCACCACTCTTTGTGTACTTCAAACAATTTGACAAGACCTGCTCAATGATGACTAAGAGCCATTTTTCATCTGATATAACCCTAACATCCAAGTCATGTAGATTAATCGTTAACCCTTTTTGAATAAAGAATAGACTATGCTTTTTAACAACTTCTTTAACCAAGGGTTCTAATGCGACCTGTCTCAACTGCAAATCATCATGAAAATTTTCCAAACGTAAATACTGCAAGACCAAATTGGTGTAGGCATCAATCTTGAAGACCTCTTGCTCCAAGAGAGCCTTGGTTTTACTATTCCTAACATCCTGAAGTAATAATTGACTGGCTGCTATTGGTGTCTTGATTTGGTGAACCCAGAGCGTATAGTAGTCCATCAAATCTGTATAGCGCTTGCGCTCCTCCTCAGTCTGAACCATCTGACTCTCCCTAGCATTTTCCAAGGCCTGAGCTAGATAAAACTCTAAAGGACTTAACGGAGTAATTTCTTCATAAAGATAAGCTGCTTTTGACGTTTTGAAGGATCTACTCAGGTCCCAAATAACCATGATGACGCTCACAAATGTCAAAATTGTCAAGGCATAATAAAGAACATCTGCCACCTCTTCAAATAAAAAGGCAAACAAAAGCAAGATGAGGCCGTTAAAGATAAACACTAGATAGAAAGGTAGACGAGACCTAATCTGATATTTGATAAATTGACGCTTATCCATCATGACGCAACCCGTAACCGACACCTTTCTTGGTTTCAATAAAATCCTTCAAACCAACTGCCTCTAACTTCTTACGTAAACGTGCCACATTGACAGACAGGGTATTATCATCAATAAAGAAGTCACTGTTCCAAAGCTCCTTCATAAGGTCTTCCCGACTAACGATATTTCCAGCATGGTCGAAGAGAACTTGTAAAATCTGAAACTCGTTCTTGGTCAAAGAAACGACTTCTCCCTGATAAACCAGATCCATGGCCTTAAGGTTCAGAATCACACCCATATATTCCAAAAGACTCTGATCCTTTCCAAACTCATAAGATCGGCGCAAAAGCCCTTGAATTTTTGCCAAGAGAACATTTTGGTCAAAGGGTTTAGTCACAAAATCGTCCCCACCCATATTGATTGCCATAACGATATCCATGGCCTGATCCCTGGAAGACAAGAACATAATAGGCACCTTGGAGACCTTACGAATTTCCTGACACCAATGATAACCATTAAATAGTGGTAAACCAATATCCATAAGAACCAAGTGGGGCTCTACTTTTACAAAAATAGATAATACTTCCATGAAATCTTCAACAAGAACAACTTCGTAACCCCACTGTTCTAGCATTTTTTTGACTTGTTGACGGATAACCTCGTCATCCTCCACTAATAAAATCTTATGCATAACTCAACCTCTTTCATTTCTCACTATTATAACAATAAATACCCCAAGAAACGACCATTCTCAACAAATCTTACAATAATGTTAGATTAAATTTTCCAACTTTTAAAATAGTGCGTTTTCATAGGAAAAATCCTTTGAGTCTTCAAAGAAAATATAGTATTATAATAGAGTTGATGTTGGTTTATCATCAACCAACGACAGCTTCATCGAACAATGAGAAGATTACTTATTTATGTCACGAATTGGCGTGACGTTTCTACAAGGTGCCGTAACACCTAACAATAAGTAAGTCATAAAGTTATCAAAAGATTTTACCGTCTTTTTATGATTTTAAAGGCTTGCTTTGCAGGCCTTTTTCTGTTATTCGATTGGTTTGATCTTTGTCAGAGTCTCAATGGAATCTGAGAAAATCAACATACACTATAGTTACATTTTTTATAGGAGGTAATATGAAATTACTGGAAGACCGCATTCTCAAAGATGGGAATGTCCTTGGGGAGAACATCCTCAAAGTTGACTCTTTCCTTACTCACCAAGTGGACTTTGATCTCATGCGTGAGATTGGAAAGGTCTTTGCTGAAAAGTTCAAGGATGCAGGCATCACCAAGGTGGTGACGATTGAGGCATCTGGTATTGCTCCAGCCCTCTATGCTGCTGAGGCTTTGGATGTCCCTATGATCTTTGCTAAGAAGGCTAAAAATATCACCATGAATGAAGGGATTCTCACTGCTGAGGTTTACTCCTTCACTAAGCAGGTGACTAGCACTGTCTCTATCGCAAGCAAGTTCCTCACTCCTGAAGATAAGGTTCTCATCGTTGATGACTTCCTAGCTAACGGCCAAGCTGCCAAAGGCTTGATTCAAATCATCGAAGAAGCTGGCGCACACGTCGAAGCGGTCGGTATCGTTATTGAGAAATCTTTCCAAGATGGTCGTGCCCTTCTGGAAGAAGCTGGCTATCCAGTCGTTTCACTTGCTCGTTTGGATCGTTTTGAAAATGGTCAGGTCGTATTTAAGGAGGCAGACATCTAATGCAAAATAAAGAGAAACATTCGCAGGCGGCGGTCCTAGGACTGCAACACCTACTTGCCATGTACTCGGGATCAATCCTGGTTCCAATCATGATTGCTGGAGCCTTAGGGTATTCAGCTCATGAATTAACCTACTTGATTTCCACCGACATTTTCATGTGTGGTGTAGCAACCTTCCTCCAACTTCAACTTAATAAATACTTCGGTATCGGTCTTCCAATTGTTCTTGGGGTTGCCTTCCAGTCAGTAGCACCACTTATTATGATTGGTGAGAAACACGGTAGCGGTGCTATGTTTGGTGCTCTTATCGTTTCAGGGATTTATGTTTTCCTCATTTCTGGCGTCTTCTCAAAAGTGGCCAATCTCTTCCCTTCTATCGTTACGGGATCTGTCATCACTACTATTGGTTTGACCCTCATCCCTGTGGCTATCGGAAATATGGGGAACAACGTTGATAAACCAACTGGTCAAAGTCTCTTCCTTGCAGCTATCACCGTTCTCATCATCCTTTTGATTAATATTTTCACTAAAGGATTTATCAAATCCATCTCAATCTTGATTGGTTTGATTGTCGGTACTGCTATCGCAGCAAGCATGGGCTTGGTTGACTTCTCACCAGTGGCTGCGGCACCTATTGTCCACGTGCCAACACCATTCTACTTCGGAATGCCTAAGTTTGAGTTGTCATCAATCATCATGATGTGTATTATCGCTACCGTGTCTATGGTTGAATCAACTGGGGTTTACTTGGCCCTCTCTGATATTACCAAAGAACCACTCGATAGCACTCGCCTTCGTAACGGTTACCGCGCTGAAGGTTTGGCTGTTCTCCTTGGTGGACTCTTCAACACCTTCCCATACACTGGTTTTTCACAAAACGTTGGTCTTGTGAAATTGTCAGGTATCAAGACTCGCTTGCCAATCTACTATGCAGCTGGTTTCCTTGTTCTTCTTGGACTCCTTCCTAAGTTTGGTGCCTTAGCGCAAATCATCCCAAGCCCAGTCCTTGGTGGCGCTATGCTTGTTATGTTCGGTTTTGTTTCTATCCAAGGGATGCAAATCTTGGCACGTGTTGATTTCGCCAACAACGAACACAACTTCTTGATTGCTGCGGTATCAATCGCTGCAGGGGTTGGTCTTAACGGCAGCAACCTCTTCAACAGCCTACCAAATGCTTTCCAAATGTTCTTCTCAAACGGTATCGTCGTTGCAAGCTTGCTTGCCATCGTCCTCAATGCCATTTTGAACCATAACAAAAAAGAAAATAACACAAGAACACCTGAGTCACTTGACTTAGGTGTTTTGTCATGCAATAAAACAGATTGAATCCAAGTCATAACTATAGTACAATGAAAATACAAATGTTTGAAAAATTAATTTAGAAAGGAAAACAGAATGCACGAAACACATTCTCTCCGTGAGCGATTTCTTGTTTTCTTCAAGATTTTTGTGCCCATACTGATTTATCAGTTTGCCAACTTTTCGGCAGCCTTTGTGGACACTACCATGACTGGTCAATACGATACCCTACACTTGGCGGGGGTAGCCATGGCAACGAGTTTATGGAGTCCTTTTTTCACCTTTTTAACAGGTATAGTCTCTGCCCTAGTTCCTATTATCGGACACCATCTAGGAGCAGGTCGCAAGGACCGAGTGGCACCTGATTTCTATCAATTTCTTTATATGGCCTTGGGCCTATCACTTATCCTCTTTGCCCTCGTTTTTCTGGGGGCGCCCTTGGTTTTGAATCATCTAGGTTTAGAACCTTTGGTCAGAAAGGTAGCCCTTGGTTATTTACGCTTTTTGAGTCTTGGTATTATTCCCCTCCTACTCTTTAGCGTGGTTCGCTCCTTCCTTGATGCGCTTGGCCTCACGCGCCTTTCCATGTACCTCATGCTTCTGCTCCTACCTCTCAATGGTTTCTTCAATTTCCTCATCATCTATGGCATTGCTGGTTTACCAGAGTTAGGGGGAGCTGGAGCTGGGCTTGGAACTTCATTGGCTTACTGGGCCCTTCTCCTTATTTCCATCTCGGTTATCAGAAAGCATAAAAAGGTTAAACCCTACCACATTGAAAAGATTCAACCCCTTGATAAAGTAGCTCTGCTTGACGCCCTTAAACTAGGTCTCCCTATTGGTGGAACGGTCTTTGCGGAAGTCGCCATCTTCTCTGGTGTTGGTCTGATTATGTCTAAGTATCCGTCACTAGTGATTGCTAGTCACCAAGCAGCCATGAATTTCTCAAATCTCATGTATGCTTTTCCTCTCAGCATTTCCAGTGCCATGGCTATCATTATTTCCTACGAATTTGGGGCCAGACGCATGGATGCCGTCAAGAGCTACAGCAAGCTGGGACGGTTAACAGCCCTAGGATTTTCTATCTTTACCTTGATTTTCCTCTACTTCTTGCGTTATGATTTGGCTGAACTTTATGGGCATGAGCCTGACTTTTTGAGAATGACGGCCATTTTCATGACCTATAGCCTCTTCTTCCAAGTGGCAGATGTCTTTGCGGCTCCGCTTCAAGGAATCCTGCGTGGCTATAAAGATACCAAAGTACCTTTTTATCTCGGTGTCCTAACCTACTGGGGCATCACCCTCCCAGTTGGCTTCCTGCTTGAAAAAGCCACTGGCCTTGGTCCCTATAGTTACTGGATTGGTCTGATTGCCAGTCTTATCGTCAGTGGTCTCTGTTACCAATGGCGTTTAAATAAGATCGTTAAGCGTTACGAATTTCATCGTTGATATACCTTAAGCAGTCTCATCAGACTGCTTTTTATCTGCTCAAATCTTGATAACAAAGAAAAAGCCTCCTGCATATTGAAAACAGATGAACTGTTATCAATACACAGAAAACTTTTTTATGAGTGATTCTTTAGATTCAGATTTTCCTACAGCATTACCCAGATGAACTTATTAATGAAAACAAAGTTGTTTGATATGAAAAAAAGTGTCACAAAGTCCAGCCGGATCAACTAGGGCACTATAGAACATGACTAAACCACATAGTGCTAAGAAATGATAAAAATAAACGACCTTCTCTCCTGTTTTAGGGAGTAAGAGAAAAGACCAAAACCATAAGCCACAAATCGTTACTAATATGATTATTTTATCAACGCATTCCATAACAATTTCTCCATCATAGAAGATTTAGCACAATAAAATAGCCCAAAGGACTATCTGAATATTATCATAAAAACCTAACAAGTGCTGTCATATTCCCTAAGGGAAATCTCGGGGATTTTGTCGCTAGTTTTGTTTGAGTAAGTTTAGACATATAATATCATAATTGGGAGGTTGGGGAAGACTATTATTACACAAAGTACAATAATGTTTACAGACACCAAAACTTGTAATTAAAGGGAAAATCAATTCTTTACACTTGTTAGATTTCTCACTACTATAGTGTACTACTTTTTTGGTTTGATGTGTAAAACAATTTGTATAAAATTGTAAAAAAATGTAATGAAATGTCACTTTTTTGTCCTGAATGGTCATATCACATGACATGTTAGTTCTTGTAGCACATGGATTTTCCAATATTGAAACGCTCATTATTAAAGAGGCTGGCTCAAAAGAAACCAACCTCCTAAATAAATTGTTAAAAAGCACTTAAACATGATGATTCGATTGTCAGATAGAGCCCCAAGAGCAAGCCAAACTAGAACTTTTGCAATTTCAATGCTTTTGTCCTGTATATCAGTTTATGCAACTCTCATCAGTCCACCTGATCAAGCAAGTAAGCATAACCTTCTTTTTCCATATCTGCCTTAGGAACAAATCGTGTTGCGGCACCATTGATACAATAGCGCAAACCACCTTTATCGCTTGGACCATCTGGAAAGACATGCCCTAGATGGGAGTCCCCCGCACGACTACGGACCTCGATACGTTCCATATTGTGAGAATAATCTTCCTTGTAGTTGGCTACCTCAGGACTAATCGGATGGGAAAAACTGGGCCAACCACAGGCAGAATCAAACTTGTCCTTGGATGAAAAGAGAGGTTCACCAGTCACCACATCCACATAGATGCCAGGTTCAAACTGATTCCAAAGGGGACTCGTAAAGGCACGTTCCGTCCCATTTTCCTGAGTAACCGCATAGGCTTCGGGACTCAGATTTTTCTTAAGATCCTCCTGATTTGGCTTGTGATAGGCACTGGCATCAATGACTGGAGTTGAGGCTTGATTGACATTGATATGGCAGTAGCCCTTAGGATGCTTCTTGAGATAATCCTGATGGTATTCCTCAGCAGGAATAAAGTGTTGCAAAGGCAACAACTCAACCGCCAAAGGCTGACCGTATTGTTCGGACATTTCTTGGAAAACTTGCTTGATGACTGGTAGATCATTGTCATCTGTGTAATAAACACCCGTGCGGTACTGACTACCCACATCATTGCCCTGTTTATTTTTGCTTAGAGGGTTGATGATACGGAAGTAATGTAGCAAAATCTCTCGCAATGACACTTGGCTGGCATCATAAGTCACCTGAACAGTCTCAGCGTGTCCCGTCTGACCAATGAGCTCATAGCGAGTGGTCTCACTACGTCCATTAGCATAACCCGAAACAGCATCTAACACACCAGGAACACGTGAAAAGTATTCCTCCACGCCCCAGAAACAGCCACCAGCAAGATAAATAGTATGTTGATTTAGCTTAGCCATCTGTATAACTCCTTTCACAAGATAATCTTTCTCTACGCCTTAAGTGTAACGCTTTTCAGCAAATTTCGCACTTATAGCGACTTGGGAAGAGAAAAAATCCCACCACATTGTGATAGGATTCAAATAGATGACTTTATTACCTTGATAAATCTACAAATAAACAGACTGACAGGTAATCAATACATCAGGTAACAACTGGACAACAATTCCTTCATCAGGATTTTCAGAATCATCAAATAGAAATGCTAGTTCTCCAGTTCTTTCGATGTACAATTCACTTAAACTAAATCTCTGTTTACTTTCAATACCGAATTCAGCTATCAACAAGGATTTAAGCTTTTCTATTTGTTTATCCTTTTCCTCTAAAAACTGAGAGTAAACCGACTCTTGTTGTTCAGTAATACCATCATTTTCATAGTACGCAGAAAAATCTACAGGAACAATTTGAGATTGTGAAAACAAATTTACTTCAAGCTTGGTGTAATACCCAAAATCAAATTCTAATTCACCAAATTTTGACTCTATCATGATTAATTACCTTTCTTTTCATTTAATTCTTTACATTTCGCAATTCCACCTTTATGTGGAATTGCACCGTGGGCATCTATAGGTACCAGATCTAATGTTTTCATATCACTTCTCTCATGATAGGTAAGATTATTTTCTTTTCTATATGCTTTTGCCTCTTCAGGACTGACTCCCATTTTGATAGCTAATTGTAAATCAGCTTGTTTAAAATTTTTATCCCTATTTTCTGAAAAATTTTTTATTTTAAAGCTTTCTTTAGCTAAAGGTGTAAAATCTGGTTCACCATTTTTAAACGTAATTCCATCAATACCATATGGTTGAAATATTTCCTTAATCGTTTTCTGTTCTGGATTAGTAAGTTTATTCTGCGGGACATAGTTTGGATCAGGAGTCCATTTCGAATTTCCAGGCTCACCAGTCCAGTTGCCATTTGTGCTAGGAATAAATTGCTTTTCAAAATTATTGTCATTTATTTTAAAAAGTGATTTTGTAAAATTTTTAATGTCTTGTCCAGACAATTTATCCTTTGGGAGAATACTTTTAAAATTATCGGCAGTATTTTTTACAGCTTCAAGATTTTTCCTTCCATTAGTATACGCCCCCTTCTTTTGTTTGAACTTCTACAAAACGTTTAAATAGGTTTTCGTAAGAGGAATCTCGAAACTGATGTTCTTCAATTACCAATGCCAAGATGATATTAATCGTTTCTTTAGGGTAAGATTCGATAGGTAGTTGGAAGTTATGTACAACAGTGTCAACCCAATCATGAATATCGTCTTCATCCTTTGATTTCTCGATTGCCCTATTAGCATCTAGCAATTCATACACAAGTTCTCTCAAACTCTTCAAATTAACATCTCCGCCAGAATCATTAACTTCCATAAGAAGCCTCTTAATCTTTGAGCTGATATTTGAATTTAATATCAATTCACTTACACTAGAATAATCTACATGCTTACCTTTGGTCATCCAATTTGTTATAAGATAATCTAAAATAACCGATTTGACATTGTTGGCTTTGAAACTTTTAGACGTAGCACTTCCTACAAATGTATTCTGAAATGTATCAGAATCATGCTCAACTTTTTCAACCTTACATAAAACTGGTTGAATCCATTCATTTTGATAGACTGCTGCAACTCCCTTTGGTAGTTTGGCAAGTTCTATGATTTGATCATCGTTTAGATTAGCTGACTTACCTACTAATTCACGATCTGAAAAATCAGGTAATCGCATGATAATCTTAGTATTGGTATTTCGAATAACTGATAAGTCCATTAATCCTGGAGCTTGATCGGCAATAATAAATCCTTCTCCATATGTGCGCATTTCAGCAATGGCATTTGCCAACATCTCCACACTTTTACCTAAGAGATTAGCTGATTCAGACATTTGTTCTGTTGATGTGCGTTTTAGAAGGTTATGAGCTTCTTCAAGTACAGTGATGTGTTTTAATTCGGCATTCATATCCCCACTAGTCATGCGATACTCTTGCAATTTCAAAACCAAAATCCCCATTAGCAAAGATTTTGTCTCAGTGGAACCGACTCTACTAAGATCAACAATGACATTCGTATCAAATAGATGCTCATTTGTGAGTTCCTCATTTGAGAAGATAAGTCCATTAATACCGTTTGTAAGAGACTCAATTCGAGTTAGTAAGGCTCCCTTGTAAGCACCTTTATTCTCATCATCATATTCACTGGAATCAATTATCGCCTTAATATTGTCTGCTATATCATTGAAGTTTGGATACAGTCTACCATAAGGGTTGGTTGATTCAAGGAGATTCCATCCACAATCCTGATAAGATTGTTCTACAGCTTTTTTCAAAACCGCTGGCATAGCCGCATACATCGGCCAGCACACATTGAAAATTTCGACTAGCCTATCTAGATGCTCTAAGATATGAATTTCTTTAGGGAAACTAAAAGGATTCAACCTCAACAAAGGTGTTAACTGAGGATTCGTTCCATAAACTGAAACATCGTCGTGATTACCAAAGATATGCTTATATTCTCCTTTTGCAGGTTCAACAACTAGGAATTTCAAGCCATTCTTTCTACCTTCATTAAGAAGTTGATAAATCGTATTACTCTTACCAGAACCCGTACTTCCTGTTACAAAAACATGAGAAGCCAAAGAGTTTTGTCTAAGGTTAACAGGTACATCTTCCTTATGATACATATGGAAAATATCTCCTAAATGAAGCATCTTATTAGTAACATCTTCTTCATCAAATTTAGCAATATTTCGTCCGAACTCTGCACACTCTAAAATCGGTAGTCCAGGAATAGATTTTCTAGGAAAGTTCAATGAAAAGGCTAATTCTTGACCAGTGAGAGGTACTGTTGACGTCACGATAGATGGATAGACATTAAAGGTTGAATCAGCTAATAACAGATTAGGGTTTAATCCAAATAAAGGGTGGCGTAATTCTCTAAGATAAGATACAATTTCCTCTGCATCACCACTGCTCTCACCTAAATCTCCCCTCCATAAATTAACTGAAGACTGACTCATGAATGATTCTTCACCTTGGGTCAAAGCTAAATAAGTGTGAGCAACATTATTGGCAATATTTTGATCCTCACTGAGTACATAGGCAGCAAACTCCCACATGCCCATAGCTGTTCCTTTTTCTAAACGTTTCATCTGTTCTTCAAGGACCTTAAGAGCGTGAGAAATATTATGATTGGTAAAGGACTGGGTAATGCCCTCGTTCTTACCAACAGTAGCAGTCACATTTGAGGCACGCGCAAAATTAGCACCGATATTAGAACCTAAGTTAACACCACTTGAAGAGCCTAAGGTTTGTCCAACCGTTTGTGATAGGGCACGACTAGCAGTTTTAGCAAGGGCACGGCTAACAGTTTTTGCAGTTGATTGACCAATAGAGTCTGCAGTACTTGTTCCTTTATTCCAAGTGTGATGGTAATCACCACTTCCTCCTAGACCAACAAATACTTTTTTTATCGGGAAACTGATATTAGCATTTATAGATCCGCCAACATTATCTGATGATCCTTTATTTGTCCCATCTGTATGGGAAGTAATTGTACTCTCATTCTGTCCAGACGAATCAGTTTGAGATTGACCACTAGTTTGCGTATCCCCGGCAGATTGGTTAACTGACTGATTCTTACCGTGTTGAATACCTGCACTGGCTCCTACATTAACACCAAAAGTAGCCATAGAGGTCGTTGCATCTGAAGAAGTGAAAGTATAGTTAGTTTGCCATTTTTCATATGGTGCTAGGGCTGAAAATAGCTCAGATAAGCGCAACTTTCTATTTTCTATATCTTGGATAGGACTTGCTAAAAGGATTAAGGTATAGTTTTCGGATGGTTGTGACGGAATGATTCCATCAATCAATTTTTCAATAGTTTGACTAATAAATTTTTCTGATTTAGCAGTTGGTAAATTAGACACCGTTGCCACCGAATAAGGCTTAGAGTTTGCTAGACAAGGAATCCTTCCAATTCCCTTTTCATTCTGAACTGTAGATCCAGGAAAGTTACCTTTAATGGCTTCTAACAATCGCTTGCGATAATTTTCGACATTAACATTATCAGAATCATTCTTAGTATTTACCACAGCTAGAAAAACTTCTGTATTAGTCTCAGTTCGATTGAAAACCAGAGCAATATTACAGTCTTCATTAGAAAGCACTTCATAAACATTAACGAGCTTTTCTAAACTATTTTCTTTTTTGTCTACGACCCATTTTGTGATATTGAAATACCTGATATTGTATGATTCTTGGAAGTCCGTACCAAATTCTACCTTATTTTCGATAGGAACATAGAGTTCTTTTATCTGTTCCAAATACGAATTAAAAATTTCTACTCCACATGAAGC
This sequence comes from Streptococcus sp. HSISS3, assembly GCF_000448605.1. Taxonomy (NCBI): domain Bacteria; kingdom Bacillati; phylum Bacillota; class Bacilli; order Lactobacillales; family Streptococcaceae; genus Streptococcus; species Streptococcus sp. HSISS3. Next base: position 700,218 of record NZ_CM002130.1, on the reverse strand, counting down.
TAATAAACGATTCGTTAATTCCTCATCACTAATATTAGGTTGATCAGCTAGATATTTCTCTCTTTGCTCCTCAACTTGTTTGAGTTGCTCTGGGCTCAGAGCTGATAGTTTCGCCACCTTATCAGCAGCCTTGGCCCCTACCTTATTAATAATGTTTTTTATTCCCATAAGATTCACCTACAAAAAACTATTTCCAAGTAATCATACGTTTAATCTGGTTAGTATAATTTTCAATCTGTTGTTGTTGCTCTTCTAAACTTGCAACTTCGTTTCTTGTTCTCTGAATTTTCGCATTTAAAGCACTCAATTCTGGACTAAATTCAATAATATTTTGGACAATTATACTTGTGAGATTAAATAGCCACATTTTAAAAGCTTTTTCATGCTCTGAACAAATACTTCCAGCAAATTCCGTCATTTTTGATCTAAATAAATCATTAAAGGTCCTCTTAAGACCAGACGCATTAACTTTACTTGATCTCAAAGTAAAATCACCCAATCTAAAGACATAACTGAGTTCTTCTTTACTAAATTTTTCAAGATTCAATTGACCAAAATCTATCTCTTCATAAGATAAAATCAATTGAGAAAGCTTTTGACGTTTTTCTGGTTCAAGGCCCAAATCACCTGAAATAATAGCCTCGAATTGAGATTTTATTTCAGAAGCATGATTAGCCCAAAAAGTGCTAGAAATACGTTCAAACTCTACCCTTGAAAAATAAAGTTCTTCTACAAATTTATTTCTAAAATAGTCAACTGTTTGCGCAGAAGCTAGATTCTCTAAATTGATTTTCTTTGTCTTGTTCTCACGTGTAACACTGAGATAGTTACTAAACTCATTACTGATATTGCCTAATTTCAGATTACTAATATCAATTTGTTGATGCTCAGTCAAATTTAACGTTGCATTCAATGAAAGTATCTCAGTCTGTATGTCATTGAAACGGTTTAGAACATCATCTTTATTAATTTGTTTCATGAGATCTGCTTGGAAAATCTTCATTTCTTTTGGATACTGAATCAAAAGGTCATTTTCCATTGACAACGAAGTAGATTTCAAACTTTCAACAATGACGAGTTTTTGGTCATCAAGATTAGCCTCCAATTCAGCCTCTCTGCTATGTAAATCTTCATTTTTCTCAGTTATTACAGCGTTAGTTTTTATCAAAAGCTTATCTAATAAAGCTTTTGCCTGCTGGCACTTATCATAGTGTGAATAGCGGTCAACAAAAGTTTTTATGGTATCTTCAATAGTCAATAAACCACTGTTTGCATAGATGAGGTCTGAGCTTTTTTCAGCAGTTGCTCGAACGGTACTAGACATTTGTCTTGGAAGGATATCGAACTCATACAATTTCTTATAGTATTTCGTTTCAGGATTTGAATATTTTTCTCTATAAGTATCAAATTGCTCAGAGTAAAACTCTCCCTCAAGATGACCTTTTAACTTCGCTCCAAGTCCTAAAATTGAAGACACGTAATAAATGCCTTGAGCATATAATTCTCTTGGAACGGCTTGATTCATAATCTTGTTTCTAAATGAATCACGTTTAAAATTAGTCAGACTTAAATCTGCAGCCTCAGCCTTATTAACCACAATCATGGTGAACCGTTCATCTAATCCATCTACTGAAATAAGCTTTTCTTTTAAGTTACTGTTATCTGTGCTATCCAAGGAACTACTGTCAGTTACAAAAACTGGCAAGCCATTTGACATACCAGCCATAGCATTTACAAGAACTTCTGAATGTTGACTATTTGTTGATGAATTAGAACCCGGAGTATCAAATATCGTAATTTTTGAGCCTACTTCTCCTAAAATACCTTTTGAAAACGGAACATTAATTTCGATTAAATCTCCAACACCTTCATCAGCAAAATCATTGATAACTTCTAATACTGCATGTAGTTTTGAAATGATTGAATCAAAAGAATCAAGCAGGATATCATTAACTTCCTTACCAAATGGATCAGTGACATTCAATCCATCACAAAATACTTGGTCATCATGGAAAGTAAAAATAACTCTTTCATCCTTATATACAAAAGAAATCTTAGCACGATCTTCATAAGAACTAGCTGTAACTTTATAGATTTTAGCGGTCACAGGAGTCTCAGCACTTGGGAGTAATTCCTGTCCAATCAAGGCATTGATAAAAGTTGACTTCCCTGCACTATAGGTTCCTAAAACACAGATAGGAACTGTGTCTCCTGAGGCATCTGAAAAGCGTTTTAACTGTGTTTCAATCTCCTTGTTGCTCTCCCCAATATTCTTTATAATCAGTGGCTCAAGATTTCTAAAAATACGATTGATTTCTGGCAGAACATCACGCGCATTCTCTAAGTAGTTTGTTGATGATGACAAAATGATATTTGAAAACCGCTCATCTTTTAAAGCCTCTTCTAACTGTTGCTTCTCATCATTAGGCCCTTCAAAAATTAATTCTAGTTTTTCATCAGGAATAGAATATTCATTTTCAATTTCTTTTAAAATATCATATACCTTAAAAGGAAAAAACCACGTTGAAAAAGGGCTGAAACTAACCTGCTATTTGAGTTGTTTTCACTATTTATCGTCACCCAATTATCACTAGATAAGTCGTAACGACTGAAAGTTACTGTCTTTTCGTAAGGATTGCTTACAACTTTAATTTTATTCATAATTACTCCGATTATTTAATAATACAAGTGTATTATATCACAGCAAAATCTTTCTGTAGGCGCTTTCTATAAAATCTAACTATTTTTATTTATCTAATTCAAATCTAATTTATTGCCCCACACAAAAAATCCCATCACATGTGTGATAGGATTTTGTTGTCATTCCATTTCAAAGCTGTCGCTCTTGATTTTATCAGGTAAAACGAGAGACAAGAGTATGCACAAGATGGCTGGAATCAACCATGGCAAGGATGCTCCTGACAATGGCAGGAGGTTAATGAGGGCATTGAGTCCCGCAAGTTTAAACTGGCTTCCAATTACACTAAGCAAGGCAATCAGCGTGACTACTGCAACTGTCACTTGCATACCAGGTTTAGACAAGGCCACGAACTTGTTGGCAATCACAATCATGACAATCGTGATGGTAATTGGGTAGAGAATCAAAAGCACTGGTACTGAGAAAGCAATGATATTGTTAAGTCCCAAGTTGGCAATCGCAAACCCAATCAAGGTAAAGATAATGGCGTAAGCCTTGTAGGATACTTTCGGAAATGCCTTGTGGAAGAATTCCCCAGTCGCAACGATAAGTCCTGCAGTAGTTGTGAAACAAGTCACTGTCACCATGATAGCTAGGAAAATCTGAGCTACTGATCCAAAGATGGCTTGTGTGGCTTGTGACAAGACGCTGGCACCAATATTAGCATCTTTTGGTAGTCCTGCTACTTGGAGTGGGAAATGATTTCCCAAAAAGGCTAGTCCCAGATACAAAGCACCAAAGAGAAGCGTTACTATGAAACCAACAACCCAAATCGTTGAAATATACTCTTTTTTCGATTTAAAGCCCAATTGATTAAGTGTGACCACTGCCACTACACTGAAGGCCACAGAAGCCAAGGCATCCAAGGTGTTGTACCCTTCCAAGAATCCCTTACCAAAAGCAGAAGCCTGATAGGCTTGGCTAGCCAGCTGAGGACTGTGTCCACCGTATTTAAGCGCTCCAGCCACGATAACAATGACAATCATGATGGCAAAAATAGGCGTTAGGATGCGTCCAATACTATCTAAGATTTTGGAAGGGTTCATTGCAATCCAAAGCGCTAGAGCGAAGTAAATCACAGTGAAAGCCAAGAGCCATAGATTTGTATGCCCACTTCCAATCAAAGGTGAGAAGCCAATTGAAAAGGCTGCTGCCGCTGTTCTAGGAATGGCAAAGAAAGGACCAATGGACAGATAAAGGACTGCCAAATAGACTAAGGCAAACTTAGGCGAGATTTTTTGTGAAATCTCATGGATGTAGCCCTTGGGATTTAGGGTCCCAATAACCAGCGTTAGTATAGCAATGCCAACACCAGATAGGACAAAGCCTGCAATGGCTGGCAAAAAATGACCTCCAGATTCAAAGCCTAGCTGAGGGGGAAAGGTTAGATTTCCCGCTCCAAAAAACATACCAAACAGCAATAGGGCTGTAAGGCCTCCTTTTTTTAACATAGGGAACTCCATATCTAAAACAAATAAGATAGATGATAATAGCTATCTCAGTTGTTGATTTTTTTTATAATATTATTCAGTATCTCATGCGACTAATGAAATTACAAGGCTTACAGCTTCATTCGGAAAGGTTTTCAAGATTAATAATATTCAGAAAAAGCGCAAAAAAAGACAAATCCCAAGGATTGTCTTAATTCTTATTAAGGGTGGCTGACAATAATTTCCAAATCACCACTAAGTGTCCACGAAGTCACATCGCTTGGTAGAATGAAGTGGCTACCTTTGGCAATGTCGTAATCCTGTCCATCTACATGAAGGCTTCCTTGGCCATCAAGCACACTGAACAAACTATAATCAGCGGTCTTTTCAAAATCAGCCTTACCTGAGATTTCCCATTTATATACGGCAAAGAAATCACTAGCAACTAAAAGCGTTGATTTGAGGTCATCTACTTTTGTTGTGACTGGACGACTATTGGCAGGTTCTCCAATAGTAAGCACATCGATCGACTTTTCCAGATGGAGCTCACGCAAATTGCCTTGGTCATCCTTACGGTCAAAATCATACACACGGTAGGTCGTATCACTAGATTGTTGGGTTTCAAGAACCATGATTCCTGCGCCAATAGCATGCATGGTCCCACTTGGCACATAGAAGAAATCGCCTGCTTTAACTGGGACTTTGGTCAAGAGATTTTCCCAATCCTTACTTTCAATTTGCTGACGCAGTTCTTCTTTTGATTTGGCATTGTGGCCATAAATAATTTCAGCGCCTGGCTCAGCAGCAATGATATACCAACATTCTGTTTTACCAAGTTCACCTTCATGTTCAAGTCCGTAAGCATCATCTGGATGAACCTGCACACTGAGCCAATCATTGGCATCCAAAATCTTAGTTAAAAGTGGAAAAACAGGTTCCTGACGATTTCCAAACAATTCACGATGCTCTGCATAAAGAACATCTAAAGTTTGACCGGCATAGCGACCATTTTTAATAGTAGAAACACCATTTGGGTGTGCGGAAATAGCCCAGTACTCTCCTACATGGTCGCTTGGAATGTCGTAGCCAAAGACATCACGCAAATGCGTGCCACCCCAAATCTTCTCCTGCATAACAGATTGTAAAAATAATGGTTCAGACATAAAAACTCCTTATATAAGAATGAATAGACTCAAAATCTATGTCTTAACATAGATGATTACTCACATCATGATAAATGAATCAGTTCCACTTTAAAGCGGATGTTCCAAAAATCACCTATAGCCAGTAAGCTCCATCGTCAGCAAATCACAAACAGACTTTGACGAGTAATTACCTCAATTATAAGCATAATTTGTGAAAATATCAACAGAGTCCTTAAAGAAATCATAAGATTTTGGCTTAATGGCTGCAAGTCATTTCAATAGCAAATTTCCTTTAAGAATCCTACTCATTCCTTCATTTTTCGGATAGATTGATTGAATTTAAAGACTTTTTAACCTATAATGTTATTGATATTATGAAAGGAAATCTCTCAATGAAATTCTATTCCTATGACTATGTGCTAAGTCAGATTAGCCAACAAAACTGGGTTATGGTTGCCATTACTGCAGGACTTATTTTAGTGACCGGTGTATTTGCTTTTAAAGCCTTCAAAGAACGCCATGATACTAAGTTTCGTGAACTCTCTATTATTTCTATTTTAACCTTAGTTGCCGTGGTTCTAATTGCTATCAGTAATTTCCAAAGCAATCAATCTAACAACGACCAATTTAGAGCATCTCTTCACTTTATCGAGGTTGTGTCTAAAAATCTTGACGTTGATAAGAGCAAGGTTTATGTCAATACTTCTACTACTACAGATGGCGCTATCCTCAAAGTTGGAAACAAGTACTATCGTGCCATCTCAGGTTCAGAACCTGACAGCTACTTGCTAGAACAAATAAAACTTTACAAGTCTGATGTTGAACTCGTGGAGGTTAAAAAATGACATCTTTTTATCTTACTGTTGCAATTAAACTAGCTTTGGGGCTTATTTCACTCGTCTTTGTTATCAATTTAACAGGTAAAGGAAACCTAGCACCTAGCTCAGCTACTGACCAAGTACAGAACTTTGTTCTTGGTGCAATCCTCGGTGGTACAATTTATAGTAGTACCGTTTCAATCCTCCAATATATCGTGATTTTGATTATTTGGACGATTTTGATTTTACTTCTAAAATGGCTAATTACCAATATTCTCTTTATCAAACATTTGATTGACGGTAAACCAACTGTCATCATCAAACATGGTCAACTAGATCCTGAAGCTTGTCGCTCTAAAGGACTTTCAGCCTCTGATGTCGCTTTAAAATTACGTTCCCAAGGAATTTTTCAACTTAAAGAGGTTAAACGTGCAGTTATTGAACAGAACGGCCAATTGATTGTGGTTCGTGCGGGTGATGAAAATCCGAAATACCCAATCATTACTGATGGGGTCATTCAAACAGAAATTCTTGATACTATTGGTAAAACGGAGGATTGGTTAAATGAAGAGCTTCAAAAAATGGGATATGATAACATTTCAGATATCTTCATTGCTGAATACGATAAAGGAAACATTAATGTCGTTACTTATTAAACAAATCACTTGCATTACCGTTTAATATTGTCTACAATGGTCTCATCATAAAAAGGAGGTTCTACTATGGGAATCGAAGATAAATTGAATCAAGCTAAAGGTGCTCTTAAAGAGGGTGCTGGTAAACTGACTGGCGACAAAAAGACTGAAGTCGAAGGTGCTGTCGAAAAAGTTGTAGCAAAAGCAAAAGACGGTATCGAAGATGTTAAAGAAGGCGTTGAAGGTGCTGTTGAAGGCCTTAAAAATGCTTTTTCTAAAAAATAATAATAAATAAACAGAAGCTCTTTTCCTTTTTTGAAGAGGGCTTCTGTTTTTCTTTATGTTCTTAACTAGAATTACTTACGAGAATGCTTGCTTCCTTTTAAGGCAAATGAGGTTGTCATCATCACTGCTCCTAATGCGCCTAGTCCCAAGCTACTCACATCACCAGTATCTGGTAGGGTTGATTTGTTTGCTTGCTTGCTTTGAGCACTTTTAGCAGACTGATTAGCCTTAGAGCTTGTCTGACTATTTTGTTTTTGAGCAAAATCAGTCTGAACATTTGTTTTTGTAGCTTCCTTTTGGTTGGAAACTTCTCTTAGCTGACCTTTTGATTCCGCTTGGGAACTTTGATTTTGAGTGAAAATCTTATTCAACTTCTCAGCTGTCTCTTCGTCTGGATGTTGGGCACTGCTTGGCGTATTGGTATTTGCCTTCTCAGTCTGTGCTTCTGCTGACTGATTGGCAACTGCTACTTCTGATACCAATGATGTTACTTCAGGGTCCGAAGCATTAGTCCTTGATGAGCCTTGACCTGATGGGCTTGTGCTTCTGGCTGTCGTTGCTGAAGTAGTTGCATTTGATTGGTTCGCATTAGTTGCTACTGAAGTACTAGCAGTCGTTGAGGCTGAGGCATTCGCAGTTGGAGACATTGTGGCACTAGCAGTCGTAGACCTTGTGGTACTCACATTTGGAGACGTTGAGTTACTTGTTTGACTAGCAAAGTTTGGTGGAGTTGGACGTCCTGAATTAGACATCTGACTTGTTGAAGTCGTACTACTTGTGCTTGTCGTATTTTCAGAACTTGTACTACTTGTACTAGTTGTATTCTCAGAACTTGTCGTACCTGATTGCCCCCATGGTGTGTTAACGCTTCCGGTATTGGTAGAGCTTCCACCATAACTAGTCGGTCCACCGTAGCCTCCGAAGTTATCAGACATTGAGCTATTGCCAAAACCACCACCTGGGAAGCCGCCCATGCCACCAGCACCAGGACCGTTGTTTGTGCCTTCTTCAGTAGCTGTTGCAGTCACACTAGCACCACTTGATGTCGTAATGGTATAGGTTTCACCCGAAGTTAGACTCTCGGTACTAAAGACCACATTTCCAAATGAAGTTGTTGCTGTTGTGGTCGCTACAACATTTCCAGAACTATCTGTAACTGTGATGGTATCTCCAGCACTACCAGAGATGTTGACCATGATATAAGACTGGCTTGAACCCGTTGTAAAGGCCTGAGCCATTCCTTGGTTACCAATAGCCCAAACGGTACCGCCAGAAATAATACCTGTTCCATCGTAGTCGATAGCGGCATTATCTGCACTCGTCTGAGCGACGTAGAGAGAACCACTTTTCACTGTCACATTGCCGTTACTGTCGATACCATCACCATCTGCCAAGATAGTTACCGTTGCACCGTCAATATTGATGCCCACTTCATTTTCCAAGTCAGACGTCGAATTGGTTAGGCTTGAAGTATCAGCGCTGTCCTTGGTCGTCCACTCAGTGGCATTAATACCGTCATCAACAGCAGTGATATCAACGGTTCCACCTGTCAAATTGATATAACGCCCTTCAAGGCCTTCGTCACCTGCTACAACTGTTACTTTAGAATTGCCTTCGACAGTCAATTCATCCGTAACCGTAATACCTTTGTCAGTCGCATTAATGGTTACTGTTGAATCGGTAATTGTCAAATCACCACTATTAACATCTGTTTCGTCTTCAACCTGAATACCGTCATCAGTTGCCGTGATGTTGACTGTGGCATTTTTAATGGTAACAGCTGTCGTCGCATTGATACCGTCTTTAGCCTCTGACGTCAAATCAAGCGTTACTGAATCAACAGTCACACTATCAGCCTTGATGGCGTGCTTTTCAGTACTTGAAAGGGTAAGGGTGCTTCCAGTACCACTCGTGATTGTCAGGGCTCCCGCTGCTTCGATTGCATTAGCAGACGTCGAAGAAATAGAACTGTCTGAAAGGACATTAACAGTCAATTCTGCTGAAGAATTGGAAGTGATAGACGAATCTGTTAAGGTCACACCATCCAAGTAGATTGTAACTGGATCTGTCACGCTACCCGCCACAATAATGGTATAGCTTGAACCATTTCCGGTCAAAGTGTATGACCCTGCTTGATTGATGGTAATTGTCGTTCCATCAATTGTGACAGTACCGCTATCACTTGTTACCACGGTTGTTCCATTGAAAGTAATCGTTGTCGTAGAGCTTTCTGAGTCACTATCTTCAGACTCAGTTGTCGTCGTTTCAGTAGCTGAATCTGAGGCGCTGTTGGTTAACACTGAAGCTGTTTCAGATGCAGTGGCATCAGTGGTGCTTGAGCTTGTATTAGAGCTAGTGTTTTCGTCTGCATTGTTCGTTTCAGATGCTGAGGTTTCACTAGTTGTGCTTTCAGCAGTTTCAGAAGAACTTGCTTCTGGAGTTGCTGAAGTGCTTGACTGTTCAGATGTTTCACTGCTTGTTGATGTAACAGTCGTGCCCTCTGTCGTACTTGTTGTACTTATTGTTGACGAATCAGTGTCTGAAGTTGAAGCCGCAGTTGAAGTACTTGTAACCGATTCTGTGCTTGTTTCAGTAGTGTCTGATGTATTGTCGGTCTGAGTACTTTCTTCAATTAAATCAGCAGTAGTTTCACCTGTTGAAACCGTTGAGAGTGTTGATTCAGTGTTTGTCTCGTCTGCTGAAACCTTACTGTCATTTAAGACAACTGAGCTACCAAAGATTAAGCTCGCTACCAGGACTGAACCTGCTGTTTTCCATTTTGATGATTTCTTAATGGCATAACGTTCTTGTGTTTGTTTAGTTTGTGTGTATGTCATTTTTTGTTCCTCTTACTTACTTTTGTGATGACTCTATTAAACACAAGAAACCTAAGATAGGACTTAAAGAAAAGTTAACCTTTCCTTAAAGTAAAAAAGTCCCCAAGATATTGGGAACTTTCATACTATAGGATAAACCACTCTAACTTCTACCGAAACAATTAACCTTTCATCACTGAAGGTCATTCCTGTCTCATGCAGGCATTTGCTAAAGAGGTCTTCATGGAGCTCTTGCCAATAGGATAAGCTTTAGTATCCAAGGCCTTCCTTGTAGGATTCCCTCATTTGGTCAGCTTTCATATTTGTACTCCTATACTTCCTCTCTCTTCATTTTACCAAAAACGCTAGGTCATCAGAAGTAAAATAAGGTTTCATAACATTTCAGTACATGCTAGGAATCTTGATTTTATGCGATTTTTAAAATTTTGAATTCCAACAGATTGCAGCACAAATTAATGAAATCTCTACTTTTTTCTCTACCTTTTTAGGTTTGAAAAATTGAATCGGATAACCAAATAAAAGACGCTCTAGTTTTATGATTAACTAGAGCGTCTTTTATTAATTAAATCAATAATAAGTTATTGGTACAACATACAACCAATAGTTTCAAGCAAAAATTTGATAGTAATTTACTTATAAAAATCCTTCATTAAGTCATTTAAGTCAGTTTTTAGAATAACCTGCCTATCTTGAGTTAATTGACATTTTTCCTCATGGATTAGTTTTTCTAATATCTTTTCTCCTAATACTCCACCAATATGAAACTTTCTTTCAGAAAAATCTAAACATAATTTGATATTAGGATTAGACTGATAACCCAACCATTGCTGTATTGCATTACTTCCTGCTTGAGTTAAAGAGTAGCTGATAGGGGATTCCTGTTCCATTAATTTATTTTGAATAAACCACTCAAATATTGAAACTCCTGCTTTCCCTGCTAAATGGTGAAAACATGTCCGTGCTTCACCAAGCTTAATTGCTTGAGGACGTCTAGACAGTTTTGCAATAGCTTGTCTTCCTTGCTCCGTGGTGAGAGTATTATCATTATTTAATTTATAGTAAATTCGGCCGTAAAAGTTAAATAAAACTATTTTAGGACTAGCCTTTAAAAAAGCAATTTCACTTTTCGATAAAGAATACCCTAAAGTTCTTTCAATCTCATTTTGGGTGAGAAAACGGTTAGATGATAAAACCGAGATAATTTGTGACGTTGACATAGTAGTTTACCACCTTTTTAATGATTAAAGCCTCAATTTTTAAAGAAATGGTAGAAATTCGGCATAAGTTGTGTAATGAGCTGTGTTGGCTCATAAAGAACGAATTTTTTAGCTTTAGTTGTCGTTAATAAGTTAGCATCCTTTAAAATTTGTAAATGTCTGGATATACTTGAATTACTCATTAATAAAATTTGAGCCAAAGATTGTGTCGTACTTGGTTTATCAATAACATAATTCATAATTTGTAAACGGACAGGGTCACTCAAAGCTTTAAAAATAGTAATCAAATTTTCCGGTGTGGAGTTATAGTAACTTGGCTGTTCTGTAATATCATAGGTAATAGCAATTCCTTGGTTGAAAGATTCAACAAACAGATGAGGCCAAATAAAATAACTTGGTAATAACATAATAGAATCACTATCTTGCAGTTGGATTTCTTGGTCAAAAGGTTTAATGATGGCCAGCCTGTTCTTTCTCCAATGAATGCGGTCAATTTGCAAATGATTAAACATTTCTTCAAAACCATTTTCCCTTAAAAAAGAAGCTTGATGTTGGATTTCTGTTAAGAGCTTTCGTTGAATACCTTTACTTTTCCAAGTTTCATCAAATATTTCTTGGCGGTACCAATCAATAAAAGAGAAAAGATGTTGATAAACACCAGAGGCATTCTTCCTCAAGTCTATAAGTAACTGATTATCCTCATTCAAAGAAAAATCCTTCCATTCTAATCCTTTTGCTAATGTTGGAATGAAGGAGTTTTCTCTGTCACTGGACACTTTCTCTAAATGTTCAATTAATTGAATAGTTGGGAATTCATCAAGAAATTTCTTTAAATTTTGTATCTCTTCTTCAATCGTTGTCGCATGATAGCGAAAATTACAAAGTAAAATAGGAGAAACACCAAGTTCATAAAAAAGTTGAAAATAGTGAAGCTTCTCATAGAAATCATCTGTCAATCTATCTTGTATCTCAATGACCCAATCAATATTTGTACCATGATGACGCGGGTTCAATAAGATATGTAAGCTTCTAAAAAGTTCATTTAAGGGTGAGTACACAAATTGTATCCTTTGTGTTAATGTTTCATCCGTTTTCAGAGCATAGTTACTAAATTGAACTGTAATAGTCATGTGCATGTTCCTTCTAAACGATTCGATATTTTCAGAATCGATTGATTAAAATTTTATTTCATTGTATCATATTTATAATTTTTAGAAAAGAGGTTATATTTATGATACACGATACCAAACATTTTATTTACACAGCTAAACCCAAGGAGGAAATTTTATGAGTAGACGGTTGCAGGATTTACTAATAACAGTTATCGCAGGTATGGGAATGTTATTATCAACTTTAGATACTGGTATTATCAATGTTGCACTATCTTTCCTAAAAGATCAATTCCATACAACAGCTAATACTGCAGCTTTTACAATAACTGGATATGCACTGGCATTGGCAATATTCATACTTCCTTTAGGCATTTTTAGTGACAAATTCGGCAAACTAAAAATTTCTTACTTAGGATTCGTTCTTTTTGGACTCAGCTCGCTTTTTTGTGGGTTTGCTAATAGTATTGGTTGGCTTATCGCTGGACGAGTAATTCAAGGAATTGGGGCAGCTGCCTTACAAGCTACTTCTGCAGCTTTGATTACAACATTAGTATCAGAAGAACAAAAAAATAGCTCTATTAGTATTTTAGGAGTTATGATAGGTTTAGGTCCTGTATTAGGTCCCTCTTTAGGTGGCATATTGCTATCTTTAAATGTTTGGCGATTTATTTTTTGGATAAATGTCCCTTTCGTAATTATTGGTATTATTTGCAATCACTATCTTCTTAACAAAGTTTCTGAGCAGACTAACAATCAAAAATTAGACACATCTGGAACAATTGTTAATGCAATAATATTAATTTGCCTATTGTTAGGACTATCATTATTAAGTAAGAGTCATTTACAAATAATCAGTCTTATTCTAATAACAATTAGTTTATTGATTGGTATTTTATTTTATCGAATTGAATTTAACCAAAAAAATCCACTTGTCAATGTTAAGGGACTTAAGGAGAATCCTAAAGTAATTTCTCACCTTTTACAGACGATTGCTTTTGGTTTTGCCTCTGCCATGATATTTTTACTACCTCCATTTATTTTTGAACAGTTATATCATTTAGGAGTAGGAGTTACTGGATTTCTTGTTTTGGGAGCTCCAGCTGGATTAGTTATCTTTTCACGAGTATCAGGAAAATTGAACGACGGGAGTAAAAACATAACTTTTAGCCACTTAGGTTTGGGTATTATTTGCCTGTCTTTAATTTTCTTAGTATTTCTTAACCCCAAATGGTCTTATCTGTTTCTAACTTTTGGACTTTTTATTTATGGTGTTGGTGGTGGCTATTTTCAGCCTGCAAATATCGCCAGTATTATGCAAGCCAGTCCCATGGAAATGCAAGGAAGCACGGGAGCTTTACAACGAATGGTACAAAATATTGCCATTTCGGCTGGTTCAGCAGTTGGTTCAACCTGTCTAAATCTTTGGCCAAACAATCTATTATTAGCTACTCGGATTGGATGGGGAATTACATTAGTGTTAGTTATTATGAGTTTAAAGGACATGATTTTTTCAAAACACAATAATTAACTATAAAAAAGATTTCAGTGACTACTGAAATCTTTTAGCTCTCTTCATTATACCAAAAAACGCTAGATCAACAGATCCAGCGTTTTCCTCTTAATACTTAGAATGTTTGTAACCGTAAAAGGCATAAATAGCTGAACCGATTAGCACTGCTATGCCAAAGGCTAACCAGGTCTGCCAACTATACTGACTCATAAAGGAGAGACAGACGATAATTGAGATAATTGGCAAGACCGGAACAAATGGGACCTTAAACTCATCCTTCTGCGGCAAGCCCTTGTCCTTACGAAGAATGATGAGGGCAATAGCCAAGAGAACCAGGTAAGCCAAGGTCGCAATGTTAACCAAAGATGCCATATTAGCCAAAGAGAAGAGTCCTGCTGAGATGGCTGAAAGAATACCAGTCAAAAGTGTCGCATGATGTGGAACCTTATGGGTCTTTGAAACCTTTTGGAAGGTTTGTGGAAGGAAACCATCACGCGCCAAGCTATAAACCATACGGCTAAGGGCATAGGCCATGGAAATACATACGGTAATCAAGGTCATAATGGCAACCACCGATACATAATTGGCAGCCCAAGGCACACCAATATAACGAAGGGCATAAGCTACAGCATCGTCAACATTTAGCTTAGTATAGTGAACCGCTCCCGTCAAGACTAGCGAAACCACTGCATAAAGTGCAGCGACGATAATCAAGGCGAGAACAATGCCTCGAGGAACATTCTTTTGGGGTTCCTTAATCTCATCTACTGTCATAGAGATAGATTCAAAACCAAGAAAACCAAAGAACATGAGAGAAGCCCCCGCCATAATCCCCGTCTTACCACCATAGATTTGGCCAAAGCCAAATGGTGCGAAGTTAGCCCAGTTGCTTGGATTCAGATGGAAGAGACCAACTAGGATAAAGACCGCCAAAGCAGAAAACTTAAGCACCACTAAGAGCGAGTTCAAACGAAGGGCTTGTTTGGAATCCAATAGGAGGAGAGCCGTCACTAGCACCAAAACCAAGACTGGCAAGAGGTCAATATAAGTCCCTTGACTCGGATTAAAAGGGCCACTGATAGCTTGAGGAAGCTGTAGACCAAAGCTTGCCAGGAGTCCCTTGAGGTAGGCTCCCCAACCAGAGGCAACACTAGACACGGCATTCATGAAAACGATCATTGTAAGCCACCCCCCCATCCAAGCAGGGTACTCACCCCAAGAGGCGTAGAGATAACCGTAAACACCACCAGCCGATGGGTAACGTGAGGCAAACTCAGCAAAGAAAATAGCTGACATACCCACACAAACGGCTGAAATCAAAACCGAAATAATCAGGGCAGGACCTGCCAAGGTTGATGCTGCGGTACCAGTAATCGTAAAGATTCCTGTTCCCACCATGGCACCAATTCCCAAGAGGACGACATCCCTGAGGGTCAGATGACGTTTCATCTCGGTTTGAGCGAGACCGACATCCTTTTTACGAAAATACTCATTTTTATACTCCAATTTTTGAGAAATACCGCACTATTATACCATATTCCAGGCCAAAAAAGACCTATTTCTGTATTTTTATACTCCTATTATTAAAAAGCATGTTCAAGATTAGGATTTCGTAAAAATGATTTTCTAATGTATTGCCTATACCTATCAAAAACCACCTGCTCAAAATCTTGATCTAGTCGCCCATTTCTTCTACTGTTTTAGCAGATTTCTAAATATTTAAAATATTTAGAAAAGGCTATAAAAAGGATGCCAATTGCGTTTGATTCTTCTAATGAAAGATGTTAGAATGAGGTCATAAAAATGGAAAAGGGGAACTTTTATGGAAAATAAAGTTCATTTTAAACTTCATAAAGTGAAGAAACAATGGGTTACCATTGCCGTGTCTGGTTTGGCACTTGGTGCCTCATTGATTGGAGTTGGCGTCTCTGCCGACGAACAAGCTACGAATCAAGCCACCTCATCAAGCACACCTGAAAGCGTCAGCCAAGATCCCGATCTTGTCATCACAGAGACAGCTACAACTACGACTAAATCTGAAGACGCAGCAACTGCTAAACCAAGCAATACAAATCCCACTGTCACGGCTGACAAACAGCCAGTCCTTAAAGAAGACCAAGCAAGTAGTTCTTACAATTTGTCCAGTGGCGAAACGAGAACTGCTCCTTCAACTTCAGAAGTCGCTAGCACAGCTACTGACGTAAACAGTCAAGCACCAGAATCTGTTGAAACTACTATCGTTTCTGGCGGTCAATTCAAGAGTGATGCTGAAGGCAACTGGTACTACCTTAAAGACGGGAAAAATCTGACAGGTGCTCAAAACGTTGACCATTTCGACCTTTATTTCCACGAGGATGGAAAGCAAGCTAAGGGCGAGATCATCACTGAAAATGGACAATCTTTCTACTATGACAAGGCCAATGGACGTAAGGTAACCAACACCTCTATCAATATCAACGGTCAAGCCTATACTGCTGATGCCCAAGGACGCCTGACAGTGGTTCTGCCTGAAACTAACAAACGCAACCAGTTTATCGAAGACAACAACCACAACTGGTATTACCTTGGTAAAGATGGCAAGCCCGTCACTGGTGCTCAGACCATTGATGGCTTTAACCTCTACTTCCACGAAGACGGTCGACAAGCTAAAAACGAAATCGTTACTATTAATGGTGATAGCTACTATTTCGATAAAGACAATGGTCGTCGTGCAACAGGTCACCAGGCTCTTGACAACGTCAACCATAAATACTTTGGTTTTTACTACTTCGACAAAGATGGCAAGATGGTCAAAGATGACTTCGTCACCGAGAATGGCGATCTTTACTACTTTGATGCTACTGGCAATCAACCTAATTTTGTCTTTGTTTCAGATAAAGCTGGTCATTGGTATTACATGAGTGACTTCAAGGCAACTAAAGGTTTCTCAGCCCCATTTGGTTTCGATACCGAATTCCTAGACCGTAGCCAATCCGACTATAAGACAAGCGTGCAAAACCTGAACGGCCAACAGTATTACTTTGATCCCAAGACTGGTATCATGGTAACCAATCGCTATGTTTCTGACGATCAGGGGAATTGGTATTACTTTGGCAAAGATGGTAAAGCGCTTCACGGTTTTCAAACAGTGGACGGTAACCTTCATTACTTCAATGATAGTGGCCAACAAGTCAAAGGTGACTTCCTTTACTACAATAACGATATCTACTATTTCGATAAAGACAATGGAAATCCAGTAACTAACCAATTCGTTAATAGAGACGATGCTTGGTACTATTTCGGAGCTGATGGTAAAGCCGTGTCTGGTTTCCAAACCATTAACGGACAGAACCTATATTTCTACGAATATGGTGTCCAAGCCAAGGGACAACTGGTTACTGTTGACGGCAAAACCTACTACTTCGACCCAAATACAGGTGAAAAGTGGGTTAATCGTTCACTTACCTTAAACGGTACGGTCTATAACTTTGACAATAATGGTGTGGCGACGACTAAAGCTGACCAAACCACAAATCGAAACCAATTTGTTAAAGGTACCGATCAAGAATGGTACTACTACGATGCTAATGGTAAAAAGTCACTGGTTTCCAAACTATTAACAAGGACCTCTACTTCTTTAACGAGAAAGGCCAACAAGTTCGAGGAGGTATTTTCAACCTAGGTGATAACTACTACGTCGCCAACAAAGATACTGGTGCTATCCTTCGCAATGCCTTTTATCACGATACATCAACTGGACCTTATGGCAACTT
>NZ_CM002130.1:635072-682176 GCF_000448605.1 Streptococcus sp. HSISS3 | reverse complement strand
ATAGAGACGATGCTTGGTACTATTTCGGAGCTGATGGTAAAGCCGTGTCTGGTTTCCAAACCATTAACGGACAGAACCTATATTTCTACGAATATGGTGTCCAAGCCAAGGGACAACTGGTTACTGTTGACGGCAAAACCTACTACTTCGACCCAAATACAGGTGAAAAGTGGGTTAATCGTTCACTTACCTTAAACGGTACGGTCTATAACTTTGACAATAATGGTGTGGCGACGACTAAAGCTGACCAAACCACAAATCGAAACCAATTTGTTAAAGGTACCGATCAAGAATGGTACTACTACGATGCTAATGGTAAAAAAGTCACTGGTTTCCAAACTATTAACAAGGACCTCTACTTCTTTAACGAGAAAGGCCAACAAGTTCGAGGAGGTATTTTCAACCTAGGTGATAACTACTACGTCGCCAACAAAGATACTGGTGCTATCCTTCGCAATGCCTTTTATCACGATACATCAACTGGACCTTATGGCAACTTCTCTGAAAACATCTACTACGCTGGCAATGATGGTGCCTTCAAGACAGGCTGGTTAGAAGTCAACGGTAATCGTTACTACGCTAGCGACTATTCTGATGACGACACCCCTAAAGGAAACCTCTACACAGGAGTTATCAACTCTCAACTATTTAGCCCAGATGGGAAACTCTTGACAAACGGTCTCTATCCTGAGTTCAAGCGTACTGGTGAAAATGCTTATGACCTTGAAGGTGTCTATGTCACAGATACTGACGGTAATATCAAAGAAGGTCCTTATCAGTATGATGGCAAGATTCTTGGATCAAAATATAGTAGCGTCCGCCAATCACAATGGTCAACTTTTGACGAATGGGATATTCTTAATGGACACCTCTACCATTTCGACTCAACACCTATGACCTTCACAGCACCAAATGGTCAAAAAGTGACCACAAACGTTGCCATTGCAACAACCAACAAGTCCCTTACCTATCGTGGTGTAACCTTTAATTTTGATGCCAAGGGTATTGACGCGACAAAAGAAAAAGCCATCCACTTTGACCAATTGCAGACAGATCCTAGCGGCACAAGTTATCTCTATGAAAATGGCCAAAAGGTCACTGGCTTGAAGACCTTTGATGACGTCTGTTACTATTTCTATGACGATGGCCATCAAGCCAAAGGTACTGAGGTCGCAATCAACAATAATGTTTACCAATTTGACCAATTGACTGGTATCATGACACGCAACGCCTTTTCAAAATCATACAACTACGAAGGTTCTCCACGTTTTCCATACTACCCAACACGCTACTATGGCAATGACGGAGCTGCTCTGACAGGTTGGCAAACCATCAACGGCAAGGACTACTACTTCCGAGATAGCGGAAACCTTGAAACAGGACGTTTTATCATCGGGGACAGAGCTTATAATGCTGATGACAATGGCGTGGTTGCTGATCGCAAGGGTGAACCAGCTTATCGCAATCGTATTGTCTACGATAAGGGCGACAACTATTATTACAATGACAAAGGTGAGAAAGTTACCGGCTTCCAAGAAGTTGACGGCAAGGTCCTCTACTTCGACGCTGAAGGCAAACAAGTCCTAGGACGCTTTGTCACAGTTGATAATTACACCTACTATTTAGACCCTAAAACAGGTGAAAGATACACTAACCGCTCTGTCCTCATCGACGGTAAACTCTATACCTTCGATAAAGATGGACATGTGGTGTCTTAAGATGAGATGAAACCTGAAACCGAGACGAAAGTCTTGGTTTTTTGGTGGGGAAATGCTAAAAGCTCTACTGTAAGAGTACATTTCTTATGTCTCTATTTTTGCTATAATAGTCTCAAACAAATAAAAGGAGATTTTCTATGACATCCTTATACGATTTTACAGTTTCAGATCAAGCTGACCAACCCGTGTCTCTCAAAGACTATAAGGGCAAGGTCGTCTTAATCGTCAATACAGCAACAGGATGTGGTTTGACGCCACAATATCAGGGCTTGCAGGAACTTTATGACAAATACAAAGACCAAGGATTCGAGATTCTTGATTTTCCTTGTAATCAGTTTATGGGTCAGGCACCAGGTAGTGCTGAAGAAATCAATAGCTTTTGCACCCTCAATTACCAGACGACTTTTCCCCGTTTTGCCAAAATCAAGGTCAATGGTAAGGAAGCTGAGCCACTTTTTGAGTGGCTTAAAAAGAAAAATCTGGACCACTTGGAGCTAGAATTGAATGGAACTTTGCTAAGTTTCTGATTAACCGTGAAGGACAAGTCGTCGAACGCTTTTCTTCCAAAACAGACCCTCTAAAAATGGAAGATGCTATCAAAGTTCTTCTTAATAACTAAACAAAAAACGAGAGTAAAACCAAACGACAATCACTGACTGTCGCTAGTTCTGCTCTCGTTTTCTGCGTTAAGAAAAATAGTATAAAAAGAAATTTCGCTTTATTTTAGAACAAAGCTGTCAATGCTGTAATCAATCCAAAGATGATACCTGGCGCATTCGCAGCAGCAAGGGGAAGGTCACGTTCTTTTTTAAAGAGACCATAGTAAACCCAAAGGCTACAGTTGATTGCAGCTACCAAAGGTTGGATAAAGTTTCCTTTATGACCAGACAAATTGTCCATGATTTGTGGCACGTAAGATACGTACATCATTACTGACATAAAGGTTGCCACCCAACCAAGGGTTTTCATTTGTTTATCTGACATTTTGATTCTCCTCTTTCATAAAAAATTCACTCTGTCCTTTAGACCTGTGAGAATGGTCTCAGGACGTGTTTCAATCCTTTAAAATTAAAACATGGTCTATCTTACGCTACCAGAGCAGAGAATGCAAGGATTATGGGACAATGTTAATAAGATGTAAACTATCACAAGATTGTGATTGGTCACAATCTTGTGATAGTGGATCTGGTCTCTTATGTAGCGTTTGCATAAAAAAAGACCTCAAAAAGTAAGTCTTGTCAAGAAAAAACTGAAGACCACAAAACAAAAAACCAGACTACCGATAAGAGTGTAATCTGGTTTGATAACAAGATTCTAAGGCAAATCATTTCCTGCAGCTAGGTAGATTTGGTACCATTCCTTGCGCGTTAGGGTAACTTCTGCTGCTTTCCCTGCTTCAAGGACATGTTGTGGCTTGGTCGTTCCAATGACTGCCTGCATCTTACCTGGATAGCGAAGGACCCAAGCAAGGGCGATAGCTGTCGGAGTGACTTGGTATTTTTTCGCCAAGTCTTTGAGGACGTGATTGAGGTCCGCAAACTCTTCATTGCCGACAAAATTTCCCTTGAAATAGCCATGCTGGAGGACAGACCAGGCCTGAATCACCGTATCGTATAAGCGACAATACTCAAAGACACTGCCATCTCTCACGGCTGCTTTTGACCCTTCCATATTGACATGAAAACCAGCTTCAAAGCTCGGTGTAAAGGCTGCACTCAACTGCAACTGGTTGATCTTGAGAGGGTGTTTGACTGCCGTTTTGAGCAATTCCATCATCATAGGATTTTGATTGGATACCCCAAAATGACGGACCTTGCCAGCTTGCTCCAAGTGATTAAAGGCTTCTGCCACTTCTTCAGGCTCCATGAGGGCATCCGGTCGGTGAAGGAGAAGACTATCTAAGCGTTCAATCTGCAAACGCTCGAGGATGCCATCAACGGAGTCCAAAATATAGTCCTTAGAAAAATCAAAATAGGTAAAGCCATCTTTTCGAATTCCACACTTAGACTGGATCCACATCTGGTCCCGAAGATCAGGACGACGTTTGAGGACCTTACCAAGGAGCTGCTCACACTTACCATTTCCATAAATATCCGCCAGATCAAATGTGTTAATTCCAATCGACAGGGCTGCCTCTACCAAGGCCTCCACCTCATCTTCGCTCAATTCGCTAATACGCATCATCCCAAGGATAATCGTTGACAAACGCTCATTTTCAGCAAAATCAATATACTTCATCTCTGCCTCCTTTTCTGTATCTCTATTGTAGTGAAAAGGGTTTCAAAAATCAATTGAGAATTAAAAGGCCCTCAGCATCAACTGAGGGCTTAGATAATAAACGATTGCTAAGGGAAAGTTTGATAATCTCCCATAATACCTAAGATTAAAGACTGATAACACACCCATTGATTCTATATAAGGAAATGAAAGATAAGATTTTCAATAAGAAGAGCTCTCTATCACTTCCAAAAGCTTTTTCCAAATTTTTAACATTGATGACTCTTCTACTCTTTATAATAACGTTTGGTAATCTTGTATTGTGAAATAAGTATATAAATATAGATGATGGATACAACACTCAAAGCCAAGAGGATATCCGTCTGGAAGGCAATCCCAATGATTAAAATTCCAATTAGCATGATAGGTAAGATATAATTGCTTAACTTGACCACCACTTCGAAATTTTCTTCGTAGCTAATCTGCTTTTCTGCTTCATCCATCATACTCATCATAAATTCACGCACTTCCTTGGCATTGGCATTGCGAGGAATTGGTTTTCCATAAATCAGATGAAAGGTCTTACGATAGAAGAAATCCACTAGGATAAATAGAACAAACAAGACAAGAAGAAGATAGAGCATGGTAAAAGTTCCAAAGATAAAAGACAAGTTTCCTGTTCCAGGTCTATCCATAGACATCAATTGACTATAAAATATGACGACTAAAAAGTATGGTAAGATCAAGATTCCTTTAACAATGGTTGCTAAACCATAAAGTTTTTTCTTTTGAACGTCATAGTGATATGCCTCATCTTCATCTTCTATTTGAAGCATCTTTTGATGGACTTTTCTTCCCCACATCAGTAAGCCCATCGTAATCATAAACACAATCAGGAATAAAACTACAGATCCCAAATAGAGTACTTCTTTACTAAAGAAAGATTGAATTTCAATTGGCTTTTCTGATCCGAACATCCCTGTCAAAACTCCAAGACCTCCTCCAATCAAGCCAGCAGCAGTCATCAAACCTACTTTTCTCCAAAAACGGTAACGTGGGGATCTTTTTTGTGGTTGCTTTTTCATAATCATTCCTCTTCCTCTACAAGACTAAAAACATTTTCCACAGGCTCTTTGAAAACTTGAGCGATGGTAATAGCAATGATAACTGAAGGGGTATATTCCCCTCGCTCCAAGAGACTGATGGACTGGCGTGAGACCCCTGCTAGCTTGGCTAGCTCAGATTGGTTGAGCCCATCACGCGCTCTCAACTCTTTCAGACGATTTTTTAATCTCATGATGACTACCTCAATTGCTGAATTAATTCAACATCTTCAATACGAACTAATTTTGTCACCCTATGTTGTTTAATGCCCTCACGGCTTAATTTAACCCAATCTTCATCACAATCAACAATTTCCCAATTACTTCCAAAACCATTTAGTCTAATACTGACCGTTTGCCCTTTCAATTCTTCTAAAAGTCTAGACATTTCTTGATTTCCTTTCAATTGTTTTTCCAACCCTTTGATACGTTTGTTCAATCTTTTTATCTTCTCCTCTGAGCTCGTATAAATCAGAAACAGAAGTGGAATAAAAGATAGCCAAATAAATTCCATCGTAATTTCTCTCCTTTCTTCGTCTAAAACTATTGTAACGCTTCTTTTTATTTTTGACAAGCATCTTTGTCAAAAATAAAAAGAACATTGTCAAAATTGTTGGAAATAAGATATTAGTAGCTCACCTTTTCATACCTTTTAATGTATCTCTCCTTCGATAAACGTCTTGGAAAAATTGATGTGAAAGATACCGCTAAGAAAGTACCTAAAACCAAATAATTTCAAATACTCAGAAGTTTGGAGAACTGTCTTAACCTGAGCCTAAAAATTAAAAGTCGAGGGCTCAAACTTTACTCATGAAACTTCGGAGAAGATCGCTGACATTTGCTATCACCTAAGGAAAGTTTCAAAATTCAAGCTATACATTTTCTTGGGCATTACTAGTTTTAAAATAGAAAAACTAGCAAGATTCTTCAATCCTGCTAGTCATTTGTCTTATCATTATGATTTTGTTCAGTCAGTACATAACCGACTGACTAAGTTAAGGTGATTATTTGTCGCCAAAAACTTTGAAACGGCCTTCTGTTTGGATGTCCTTATCTCCTGCTGGTGCGACGATTTGACCAAATGGTGCTTGGGCACGGAGCTTCCAGTTCGCTGGGATATCATATTTTTCAGCCAATTGGGCATCAACAAGTGGGTTATAGTGTTGCACGTTCATGCCGATATTCTTCTCAGCCAAAGCCAACCATGTTGCATAAAGAGCTATTCCGTGACCTTGTTCTGACCAAATTGGGAAGTTATCTGCATAAAGTGGGAATTGCTCTTGAAGGCCTTTCACCACATCTTGATCTTCATAGAAGAGGATTGTTCCCTTAGCTTGGGCAAAACCTTTCAAACGTTCTTTTGTTCCCTCGAAGGCTTCTGCAGGTGTCACTTTTTCAAGCTCTGAATAAGCAATCTCATTCCAGAAGGCATCTGATTCTTCATCCAGCAAGATAACCACACGTGATGTTTGTGAGTTAAAAGCAGTTGGTGTGTTAAGAACCGCTTCTTGGATAGTATCAATCAATTCTTGATTTGAAAGTTCCACATCTTTTCCCAATGCATAGATAGAACGACGTTTTGTTTGTAAATCTGTAAAGTTTGTCATCGTTATTTCCTCTTTATTTGTGATATATGTTAAATGTTAAGTTTATTTGTAACAACTTTGATTACAATAACCATTATAGCCGTTTGAAATGTAATGTCAATAGTTACGACCCAAAATCACTAATTATTGATATTTTTTCTTACCCGTGTCAAAATACCATCATTGTCCTCGAATGTTAAGGCATTAGAAGATAACCATTTGACCTCGGCTCCACGATTATTAGCACGCTCTGCAATAGCAATCAAATCTTCCTTAACTTCAACTTCAACGACGTAATAGGCAAGACCAGGCATATTTTCTTCACGTTTGGCCAAGTCTTTTCCACCCCATTCATTGACCGCTAGGTGATGATGGTAATCACCTGAAGCAATCCAACTAGCACTTGGAATGGTAAACTTATCTGCCAGCTCCAAAACCTCCTGATAGAAAGATGAAGCTAGCTGACTATCCTTGACTGATAAATGAATATGCCCTATGCGAGTATCCTTAGCTATCAAAAATGGCTCAACTTTGCGTCCCATCTCGTATATTTCTTGAGCTGATAGTTCTTCTGTTACCCCAACGATGCGACCATCCTCACGAATATCCCATTCAGCAACAGGCTTGTCTCGATAGAGCTCAATGCCATTACCCTCAAGATCCTCCAAATAAAGGGCTTCGCTATAACCATGGTCAGCGGCACCAACAAAAGGATAGTCCAGCTCGGCGATATGTTTGAAAACATCAGCTAGATCCTCGCGAGAAGGTAATAAAATCGCCATATGGTAAAGGCCATAACTGGACTTGACCGCCTCCTCACGATTGGTTTCAATCAAATGGAGCAAAGGCTTGTTCCCAGCTCCCAAGATAACCTCTTTTTCCGTTTTGGAGAGGATTTCAAGACCTATAATCTGTGAATAAAAGGCTGTCCGACCAGCCAAATCCTTAACATTTAGCACTGCCTCTGCTAAATAGATCTTACTATTATAATCGTATGTCATCTGATTTTCTCCTTTGTTGTAATCTTTTGTATGACAATATTATACTTGGTTAGATTGTAATGTCAATTATTACAACCTATAAATAAAAAAGAAACCGAAAAACTTTCGATTTCTTGGAGTCTCATGTTTAAAATCAATCCCCTGCTTCCTTCCAATGAGTCTTGGCATCCTCTAAAATACCAGCTAGGGTTTTCTTTTTCAGTTCTTTTTCCATTGCCATTTGAACGTCTTCTAGACTCTGGTCCAAAATGCCATGAATATTACGTCCTACAGGACAGGCTGGATTTGGATGGTCATGGAAGCTAAAAAGCTGACCGCTTGGTCCGATACTATCAACAGCACGGTAAACCTGTAGAAGGTTAATCTCGTCTGGTGATTTGACTAGTGTGGCCCCACCTGTGCCTCTTTGAACTGAAATCAAGTCTGCTTTCTTAAGTTGCGATAAGGTTTTGCGGATAATAACTGGATTGACACCTACACTACTTGCCATTAAATCACTGGTTAGCTTAGTTTCATTTCCCTTATTTTGTGCTATAAGGGTCAAAATATGGACAGCAATGGTAAAGCGACTTGGTATTTGCATATCAGGGACCTCTCATTCTTCTTTGTTATTTTACTTGATTATAACAAAAAGAAAGTTGTAAATCAATAAGTTACAACAACTTATTGAATCAATCTTAGGACTAAAAAAGATAGAGCCATCATAGACTCTATCTGATTGTGACTTATAAAAATGGACCAATCCATCCTATACTAGCTTACTGTGGCTCTAGCTTAGTCTTTTGCTTCTTACGGACACCTTGCCCTTCGATATGTTGTTTGACAAGTTCTACAACTTCATCATTGGTTGGTAAGTCCGAGTGCTGAGCATCTTCGCCCGTAACAGTGATTTCAGTATAGCTTTTTGCTTGATTCTGATAGATGTACTTCCCAGCTGAAACACTGGCATCAGGAACCAACTCGTCCGAGTCATAGGTGATAGTCCCTGCCACCGAATAGACATGTAAGGTTGATGGGATATTTTTCTTGGCCGCTATGAAATCCGCCAGCATGACCGATTTATTTTTGATATTAGTTTCAGTGAAATTATAAGGTGTCCCGATGGTCATCAGCGAATTAATCTTGACGTCATAGTCATCCAGATAATTTTCAATAAAGGCCGTATAAATCAAACCACCATTTGAATGTGCTAGGCCTTTGAAATTATTAAAATTATATTTATTTTGCAGGGCTTCAAAGGCCTGATTCATCATTTTGGCTTGTTTTTTGATATTGCTGTAGCCGTCGTTGTTATTTTCAAAGCCGACAACAATAATAGGTTCATTGTCATTTTTCTTGATTTTTCCTTCAAAGGTAATACGCCCATTATTCCAAACCTTGACCTTGAGGAGGCTATGCTTAGTCCCACGACGGTCTTGATTTAGCTTACGTACCAGACCATCAAAACGATTTTCCGTAGCGGAACTCCCCGGAATCATGATAATAGGAGACAATTTCGAGTTGTAGAAAGTCTCAATTTCCTTGACATTTTTTTTGGTCCAGCTATAAGAAGGCACCGCTAAGCCGATGAGAAAGACAGCAACCAAAAAAAAGACCAACTTCATTTTTTTATTGAGCTTCATTAGTTTCTCCTTCCTCTTTTAAACCGTGTTGTACCTTATTAGAAAGTCTTACGAAAGGAATAAAGATAGCGACATCAACTGCAAAACAAAACAGACTAACAGCCAAGGCACGAAGGCTACCACCAGTACCAATGAAAGCATAGAGCAGGCTAGGGGTACCATCTGGTACAGGATAAACTGCCGCCGGCATAAGACGAAGCACCAAAGCAATTGCTGCTATTCCCATGTTGACCATTGGTGCTAACAGAAAGGGAACAAGATAGACCAGATTAAGCAAAACTGGTACACCCACCATCAAGGGAGCACCATTATTAAAGAGACTAGGGAAAACGCTGAGAAGACTGACTTTCTTATCCTTATAACTGGTTGAGGTTAAAAGAAGGGCTACCAAGAGAGCCAAGACTGATCCAACGCCAGCAACCAAACCATAACTGTGATAAAGATTTGTCAGAGTAAAAAGATGGGGAAGCCCTGTCGTCGTATGATGGGAAACCGCATAAGTCAGATTCTCCAAAGCAAAGCTATCTTCAGCTATAGAATTGAGAGCGAAGGCTTGACTATTCCCAATCCAAGCAGAAAAAGTACTCAAAAGGCCCATCATAAAGGTTGAGAAAAGATGATTACCAGTGACGGTAATGGTCGATGTAAACTGTCTAATAGACTGAAAGATATTTTCCCGTTCACCAATAACAAATAGAATATTAAGCCCAATTGCCAAAATTAAAGACAAAAAATAGGACGAACCGTCTTAGGCTGATAAATATAGTCCTTATCTACAATTTGGTCATCACTGGCTCTTGAAAATCGGAAGATCTGACCAACCAGATAGCCCACGAATATAGCCAGCATAATATTAATCGAAGCCGGTAAATTGATACGCGTCAAATCGCCATCGTTAAGTGGAGACATTAGTAACTCTTGCGATCCTATAATCAAACTGACCAAAAGGGAAGTCACACCAGCCGTACCAGTACTTCTACCATAGTGGCCAGCTGTGTATTTTCCAGCGAAATAAGTCGATAAGGGACCTGCTAATCCACCTAGAAAACTAGAAAGATTAATAAGCACCTGACCTGAAGTTTTAAAGGCCGGCAGCCAATCAGAAACTGAAAAAAGTTGGTTAATATAACCCATCTCCGAAAAAACAGATAGTGAAATCACCCGAATAATCCCCGAAAATAGGAAAAAGGGAAAAAGCGAAACCAAAGTTTTCTGCGTAATTTGAACAAAACCACGCTCACGAAACCAGAGAAAACTTCGGATCAAATAGTTTGTCATAAAAGACTCCTAGAAAATGGCCATACTCGGCCCTGTATTAAACATTCACTATCATTATAGCACAAAGGAAAGGGACTTACCTTAACCGTGGGTTAAAGCACACACTCTCAGAATGTAGTCACCACCATTTTCATGATTTCTTGAAAAATTTAAGAAATATTTGAGAATTTCTTGATGTTCATTTAATGACTTTATACTACAATAAAAATGAAAAGAAAGCGGTATCAAATAAGCGAAAGGAGGCTTATCATGAAAAAGGTACTTGAGGTCAGACATCTGACTAAACGTTACGGCCAACATCTAGCTCTAGACAATGTAAACCTGACCTTAGAAAAGGGTGAGGTCTATGGCCTTATCGGAAGAAATGGGGCAGGTAAGACGACACTGATTAAGGTCATCACCAAACTCATCCGTCCAAGTCAAGGTAGTGTTTCCCTCTTTCACTCTACTTCCAAATCAGAGTGGACCCACGCACTGAAACGTGTCGGTTCTGTGATTGAAACACCCGTCGCCCTTAATCATCTCAACGCACGTCAAAACCTACGTTACTACTGCAAGATTCATCACGTTCCAAATCCTGACAAGGTCATTGATGAAATCCTTGATACAGTTGGACTTGGACACACTGGCAAGAAAAAATTTCGTAGTTTCTCATTGGGTATGAAGCAACGCCTAGGTATCGCTATTGCACTGATTGCAAAACCAGACCTACTCATTTTAGATGAACCGATTAATGGTCTCGACCCGGTAGCTATCAAAGAATTCCGCCAAATGATTAAAAAATTGAGTGAAGAGCAAGGTATGACAGTTCTCATCTCTAGCCACATCTTGTCTGAACTCTATCAGGTTTCAACCCGCTTTGGCATTATTGATCACGGTCACATCATCCGTGAAATTACTAAGGACGAATTCGAACATCTCAGCGAAGACTATATCGTTCTCAAGACCAACCAATTAGCCCTAGCTAGTCGCATTCTCCAAGACCAACTCCATCAACACTTCAAGGTTGTTAACAGCGACAATGAAATTCATATTTTCGATAAATCCCATGTGATTAAAGCAATTGTTAAAGAGCTGGTTAAACAAGAAGTTGACATCGATGAAATTTACTACAAACGTCAAGACTTAGAAAACTACTTCACACAACTGGTTGATTCAGAAAGGAGGTAGAGCCATGTTACACACTATTCACGCCGATTTCTATCGACTCTTCCGTTCTAAAGGATTTTGGATTTCTGAAATTATCCTAGCCCTAAACATTATTTCTGGTGTCCTATTGGGAGGTACAGGGCATGTAGGCGTAGAAACTGGGGCAAAACAAGCCGTTAAAAGCGCCTCTTCATGGACTGGTGTCGGATCACTGATTAATTATTCTAGTAGTATCTCTATGACAGTCCTTTTCACTTTGATTGTTGTCTCTATTATTTTGGGCGTTGACCTTGCGCAAAAGTTATATAAGAATAATCTCACCTCTGGTATTTCACGGAGCGGGTTCTTCTTCGCCAAGGCAACCGTCATTGTAGCGATTACTTTAGGACAACTCCTCTTGTCTTACGGTCTTGCCTTCGTCCTTGGTACACTTTGCCATGGTCTCGGAACTGTACCTGATCACTTTGTTAGAAACTTTGCCTTAACTTTCCTTCTCCAATTCTTGTGTAATTTGGCTTGGGTAAGTCTGACCACGGTTGCCCTCTACCTCACACATTCCATCGTGACAACCTTTGTGACCTACACCCTTGGTTTAGTAGCTTTAACCGTACCAGCAGCAATCTTCCCTAAAGTAGAAATTTTGAAATACTTGTCACTCAACTTTAATTACGCCCTGACCGCAGATAAAACTATCATTCAAAATACTGCGATCGTGGCAGTAGGATTTATCTTAGCATTCACAGCTTTAGGCTTGATTACTTTTGAAAAACAAGATTTGTGAAAACATTCAAAACTATCCATGTGACGAGGAACTGAAAAATCGGTTAAAAGCCTCGACACCAAAATTTGCGATTCCCATATTTATACTTTAAATTTGCGTGTCGATCAAATATCATTAAGCTACTTTTGCCCTTTAAATATCCCATAAATGAAGAAATACTTAGTTTCGGTGGTATACTCACTAACATGTGAATATGATCTGGGCAAGCTTCTGCTTCATGAATTTCAACACCTTTTCTTTCACATAATAATCGTAAGATTTGACCAATACTTGCTTTGTATTTCCCATAGATTATCTGACGTCTATATTTTGGGGCGAAAACAATATGATACTTACAATTCCATGTAGTATGTGCTAAACTATTATTATCCTGTCTCATCAGGGGTCCTCCTTTAGTATATTAGTTAGTGGTCGGGAAACCTTATCTAATATAACACTTTAGGGGGACTTTTTTGATACATCGCTAAAAGCCTTTCAGAACCACTAGCACAGCTAGTGGTTCTCGAGAAACAAAAAGACAAACATCGCTTTTGATGTTTGTCTTTATTCTGATACAAAACTAATCTTGCGTTTTTACTACCTATTTATGGATAAGTTAATAAATAATTAAAGTTTGAAATCAACTTAGCATAAACATATTGAATTATTCACCAATCCTCTATTTTATGAATTGTTCTTCCGTTTTCTTGATAAGACCAATCCAACTAATGTGAGAAGGCCTCCAACCTCTATTGCGACTTCAGACTTATTGTCACCAGTTTTAGGAAGTTCTTGTTCTTTTACATCCTCATAAACTACTGGAGTAAGCGAAGTGACTGATTTCACTGTTTGAACTTCTGGAGTCGGTGGGATAGGAGGTGTTACCGGTGGAACTATTGGTGTTGGTGGAGTTGGTGGGGTTACTGGCGGAACAACAGGTGTTGGTGGAGTTGGTGGGGTTACTTTATTGTTAAATTCTGTATCTGCTGGTAATTCAGTAGTAGCGATTAACACTCTTCCATCTTTCTTCACTTTGATTCCAACAGTAGCAATCATGTGGTCATACTCGATACCAGCTTCGGTACCTTTTACTTCTTCTACATGATAGATGTAAGTCCCTTCTTCACCATTTTTAAATGTAAGTGCTGAAAATTTAATCTTACCAGATGCATCATTCGCTACTGTTTCGATTACATTTCCTTTTTCATCCTTCAAAACAAAGCTAAATTCTCCAGCTTTCAACTCACGACCCTCTAATTTCTTAGTGAAGTTGAACTGTACTGTCACTGGCGCTACCGCATAGTTGTTAAACTCGCTATCCGCTGGCATTACAACATTGGCTGTCAAGATACCAGTTGTGGCGTCTTTTGTGACCTTAACTGTCACTTCGGCGTTCATAGTATCGTAGTCAATATCTGTATCTGTGCCGGCTACTTAACGAACAGTGTAGGTATGTGTACCTTCTTTATCATATGAAATAGCGTCAAATTGGATCGTGCCGTCTGCCCCATTCTTCTTCGTTTGGAGAACTTGACCGTTTTCAAGCAACTCGAAGCTGAAAGCATCTGCCTCTAGGGCTTTGCCTTCAAGTTTCTTCGTGAACTTGAATTGGGCACTGGTTGCCGCCGGTGTGAAAGCATTATTGAACTCGGTATCTGTTGGAAGAGCTTTGGTCGCTGTAAGGGTATGACCATCTTTCGTGACAGTAACTGTTACCTCTGCCTTCATTGGGTCATAACTCATTCCGGCTTCTGAACCTGCGACTTCTTCTACAGTGTACTTATGCACGCCAACTTCATTATTCTTATAAGTGAGTGCATCGAAGGCTACTTTTCCTGAAGCATCATTGGTCTTCGTTTGAAGTACTTTACCAGTCGCATCTTTCAAGACAAAACTGAACTCGCCATCTTTTAGAGTGCGTCCGGAAAGAACTTTACTAAAGTCAAATTGCGCTGTCACTGGCGCTACCGCATAGTTGTTAAAGGTCTTGTCATCTGTACCAGTTGCTTCGCCACCTGTTGATGTCATTTCTGTTTTTGCTGTTAACAGACCTGTTTCCTCATCTTTCGATACAGTTACTTTCACTGCAATCGTCATATCATCGTAGTCTACATCTGGTTTATCACCCTTCACCTCTTTTACTGTGTAGTTGAAAACACCAACATGATCAAATGATAAGTCACTGAAAGTAATTTTCCCATCAGCTTTGTTAGTAACAGTTTCATTAACATTGTTATCACCAGTCAGTATAAAGCTGAAATCACCCGCATTTAGACTACCATTAGAAAAGACTTTGTTAAATTCTAGACCTACTTTTACTGGGGAAGGAGTATAAGTGTTATTGAATTCAGTATCCGTTGGCATAACTGTGTGTGCTATATACGAATTACCATCTTCATCTACTGTGATACTCACTTCTGCTTTCATTGCATCGTAGTTAATTCCTGCTTCCGTACCTGGCACTTCTTCAACCGTATAGTGATAAACACCAGCATGGTTAAATAACTGTGGAATGAAGGTAATATGTCCAAAACTATCATTCTTTTGTGTATCAACCACATTACCACTTTGGTCAACTAGATTAAAGGTGAACTCACCAGCCGTTAACTTTCTTCCTTCAAGACGTTTTGTAAACGCTAAATCAACCCTTGCTGGTTGTTTTGCCTTTGAAGCTGAACCTGAACCACCTGCTTTAAATGCAAAAGTTGCTTGGTAACTTTGTTCTTCACCAGAGTTGTAAGTGATTTTGATATTATTACCGTGTTTTTCTTGTAACTCCTCATTGGTATCAGGTACATTTTTTAATCGCGTCATATAGCGAACATAAACAAGCTCATTCAATTGCGCTATCTTGAAAGAAAAACCAGTTGGGCTTTCTTTGATATTTTCCAATAATTGAATCGCATTACCTTTGGAAACCCATGGAGAAATTGACTGAACTCTTTCAGCTCTAAGAGCTTTACCGTTCCATAAATCTACATTATCTGAAGGAATAGATGTCGCATGTCCTAAACGCCACGTTTCTTTCGTTTTAGTATCAAATTCATCCAAAACAGGATCCCCATCTTGTACTAGGACTTGGTCATCTGGAAGCGTATCAATTAGTTGGTAATTTGTCAAAACTTGAGGAGCTACCAAACTACCTGAGTTTAGACGGATAGTCCATCTGATTAGTTCAGGATGACCAGTTACCGCTTCACCATATTTTGTTACCTTTGTTTTTTCTACCGGTACAGGAGCACTCTCCGGACCTACTGTTACTGTAATTTTTCGTCCACTAAAATTGAGTTCTGTTGGAACATTTGGTCTAACATATGATTTCCAACCGGTACTAAAGGTTAAGGTAAATTGTTTTGCAATTTTGTTTTTCTCATAGTAATCTGTAAAAGTAGTTATCACTTTATTACTAATTGAATCTAGAAAAGCATTACCTATTATTTCACCACTAGGACCAGTTACATCATAATGCAAACTTGTAGGAATTCTAATTGCATCGGGAATATCGACAACGATTTTATCATTTTGTTTTATCTCTAATTCATCAGGTAATTCCATATGAATGACTGTTTCCGCAGGAGCATATAAACTGTTCCCATTTGGAAAATTGACTTCAACATTAGGATTTTTCACAGTAATTGTGTCACCTGTTTTGGAAAAGGTTGTTTTACTTTCTTCAGTTGATGAGGTAGCTTCCCTTTTAGCTCTGCGTCGTTCATTTGAAGGGTGGTTATCAACTTTCTCTTCTTCAATCACTTGCGAAGAATTTGTTGTCACCGGTTCCGAAGTTACTGAATTCAACTCCTTTATTTGAACACCTTCTTCATTTTTGGCCACCGGAGTATTTTGTTGAATGTCATTTACTTCTACTTTAGCATTACTATTAGTAGGTGCTACTGTTGCGTTATTTTGTTGACCTTCATTAGACTCTACTTTTGAGATGTTATTCTGTTCAACGTTACTTTCTTGAACACTGTTTACTTGGTTTTCATTTAATTTCGCCGTAAAAGAAGATTGAACCTCAGTGGTAGCGCTTACTTCATCTGCCTGAACACTGGTTGCTCCCATCACAAAAATGGCTGTTCCCAGAAGCACAGAAGCAACCCCAAAGTTAAACTTCCTGATTGAGAAACGTTGTGATTCTTTTTTTCCCATAATACAAATTTCCTTTTAATATATTCTTAACACCTAAATTCTAGCACTTTTAACTTTTCTGTCAATAGAATATTCTGAATTATTTATTGTTTTTACACTTATTTTCTTTATGTAAAATATATTATAATAAAGCATTAATTCTAAAGCCATATATATGGATATTATTAACATTATCTTTTCTTATAATATAATTTTAAACAAATATATTAGAAATGCGAGGGTGGAAATAAGAATGCTAAGGTTTTATAATCTAAATTTTACTCTGAAAGCTAATCATTTTTTATAGCAAACTAGTATGAAGAGTAAAGCTAGCAATACTCTTCTCTAAATTTTAATAGAGTTCAACTTTTTTCTTTCCCCAAACTAACCCCATGAAAATATACGAATTTTGACATAAGAAAAAACGCAAGAGTAGCTCCTGCGTTTTTCTGCATTAATATTCCACAGTTTACCCATCTACCTTGGGAGATGATACATAGATAAACTATCTAAGAAGTAATATAGCACAATATAATCTAAATGACAATCGTCATACAATCTAATTCTATTATTTTCTCCTATGCATAGTAATTATTTAGCCACTTAAATTTAATTATCAATTCATCATCGGAATCTTAAATGTTGTTAGATTACTAAATACGAACAGCTTTGAGGCATCCCTAATTACAATTTTACTTGTCTCAGAAAAATATTTTGGCTTAATCTGAAATGTTATCTTACCTCAGTTGAGAATTTGACTTTTAACAAAACTTGTTGCAAAATTCTAATCACACTGTTATAATCTCAGTAGTAGACACATACATCAAACTATGAATTAATCTTCCCTTCGTCTCTAATTAACTTCTGTCATAGAGACTTCACTCTAACATTCTTTTATTTACATAATACTCCTGTATGAACGTCTACTGCTAACTAGGGTTTCCCCCTAGTTTTTTTAGTTACTACATGTACATTTCAAACACCTTTTATAGATTCTGACTACCAACATCTCACATATTGATCATTAAATTAAACTATAGTGATACTCTAGTCAATGTTATTTTTTCTTTTCAAATATATAACTTCAAAATTCATAATCTCACTGTTAAATAAAACCATTCATTCTCATAGTCCAGATGTAGCTCACCCTCTAAGACTTGGACTAAGTGTTCGGTGATATAAAGCCCAAGTCCAGAGGAATCCTCGGTGTCTGACAGGTTTTCAGAGTAAAAGCGGGTCGTTAGTTGGTCCAGATGCTGTATCGGCTGTTGAACCATATTACTAACTGACAAATAAATGCCATCATCCACTTTCTCTAGTGTCAGTTGAGCTTGAGTCTTACCATGTTTTAGAACGTTACTGATAATATTCTGAAATAGACGTTCAAAAATATCTGGATCCATTTCGCATTGGATATCAGGTGTTACTTGAATATCTAGTGTAATCCCTGTCTCTTGAAACATGTCATAGTAAGGCAGGATAGACTTAACCACAAGTTGAGAAAAGTCCACATCTTGAAATTGTGGTTGGATGGCCCCCTCTGTTAATCGTCGATATTCCAACAAGGCTTCCAAACGCTTTGAAACAGTCAGTAGATTTTTAGAAATCTTCTCCATAGCCATGTCATTTTCACTACTACTTCGAAGACTTTGCTGAGCATAGCCGCTCGCTACTGTCAGTGGTGTTCGTATATCATGGGCAATATTACTGATAGCCATGTCCATGGTTTTCTTTTCTTGGAGAGCGACAAGCTTAGTCTTTTCAATTTGGGTAAAGAGAGACTCAACCTGATTCGTTAGGGTAACTAAAGATTTTGGTTGGTTTTTCAGAGTAATCCGTCTATGGCTTTCTTCAACTAGCTTTTCTTCAATCTGCTTTGAGAGAGATTTTACAGCCAAATAGTAACGGACTAGATAGATAGTCACTCCCAGCAGGAGTACAGTCAATACAATAAGTAGTCCATCCATCAGTCATCTCCTTTAAGTCGCACACCTAAGCCCCAAATCGTTTCGATATACTCCGTACCCGCATCCACTTGGGCTAGTTTCTTACGTAGATTACTCAACTGTGCATTCAATGTATTATCACATGATAGATAAGGGGCTTCCCAAACCGTCTCATAAAGGTCCTCTTTAGTAAAAATTTTCTTTGGATTTTGAAGGAGTGTGTGGAAAATTTGAAACTCTTTCTTACCCAAACGAATGACTTTGCCCTGACAGGAGACTTCAAAACTGTCTGGGTTTATCGTGATATTTTTGACTTGATAGATGTTATCAGGCCTACCACTTCCCTTGCTGTGTTCACGTAGTTGAACCGAGACACGCGCATAAACTTCTTCAAGATCAAAGGGCTTAACGATATAATCATTTGCACCATCAAGTAAGTACTGGCTAATCAAGTGCTTGTCACCCAAGGCTGTCAACATAATGACAGGTACAGAGCTTCTTTGCCTGATAAACTTAAGCACCTCTTCGCCACCCTTACCCGGTAACATGATATCTAGGAGAACCAAATCAATCTCTTGACTTTGAAACAAAAGCTCTCCTTCGGTCCCAGAGTAGGCTTGGATAATATAATGTTCTTCAGAAAACAAGTTAAAAAGAATATTCTGGATATCCTCATTGTCTTCAATCTGTAAAATACGTGCCATGTTTTAATCCTCCAATGATACTACCAATTGTATACGCTCACTTTTTCTTTCATCTTAACAAAAAGCCAAATTAATGACAAGGTGCATTATGAGTTATTGATAGCATAAAAGGAAAAATAAAAACCATAAGCCTCCACTTTCGAGACTTACGGTCAATTATTTATTAAGCAAAAGTCGTCACATCAGAAGCATTCAAACGAACAGACTCGAAACCTTCTTCATTGGACTTACCAAGGGCAATGAGCAAGATTGGTACATGACGATCAGCGTCCAGTCCGAAGGCTTTGGCGAGACCTTCTTTTTATAGCCACCAATGGCATTAGTATCGTAACCATAAGAACGAGCGACCAACATCAACTGCATGGCAGCTAAACTAGCATCAATATGAACAATTTCATTCATCATTTCACGAGGAGCATTTTCATACATTGGTACAATGCTTGATAGTTGTTTTTCCTTGACCTCTTCGGGCATTTTTCCTTGCGCAACGGCCTTTCCATAGATTTCTTCAGCTCTTTCTTGGCTCTTCAAATCTGCAAAAATGAGAACCATGGCTGATGACGTTTCATTTTGTAATCCATTGTAGCTGACAAAGGGTTCCAATTTTTCCTTGCCTTCCTCACTCTCCACGACGACAAAACGCCAAGGCTGCATGTTGACTGATGATGGTGCTGTAACAGTCTTGTCTAGGATTTCCAACAGTTCTTCTCTCGGAATCTTAACAGATGGATCAAAGTTACGAATGGAACGACGGTTATAAACGATATCTGAAAAATCATTGCTTACTACAGGCATCTTATGTCTCCTTTTTTGATTAAATGAAAATAATATAATCAAAATTATAACACAAGACAATTGTTATCAAAAATAATTACTACAAAAATGCCTAAAGATTAGTTTCCTTGAGTCCCAGACGTTTCACCTCTGATGAATAGTAAACCATAATCGTAATCAAGCTAATCGTAATTAGCCAGATGGACTTAATATGAATAAAATGCATCAGAAGAGCTGATACAACTGCACCAACCACAAAACTACCTACGATAAAACCATAATTGACCGCCTGGCGACGATATTCTTTCTGATCCTCGCTCCCCTGAATAACATAGTAAAGTGCCGTCAGCATCCTTCGATAATTGCCTGAAGTCATAAAAATCACAAAGGGGTGATTTTCAATCTGACTACCAGTAAAAGTCTTCATCATGACACCTGCAGAAAAAGCAATAATCGGAAGCTCTAATAGAGCATTTGGTGTTAAGAATGGTAAAATGGCAGTCATCACACACAGAGGAAGTAGACCATAAACACGCCAGTAAGCATTCTTACGATGATCTTTAAACCACATGCCAAAAAGAAACCTAAGGAAAAGAAAAGTATGGAAAAGCATCGTAACATATTATGGTACATGCTACTACTACGCCAGTCAGCAACTAACAGGAGAATATTCCCTGTCTGAGTGGCAACCAAACTATGGTAATACATATGACAAAAGACATCCAAAGCTCCTCCTGAAAAACTGAGCAAATTGGCCATCATACGTGTATTCTGAGGCAAAAGATTTCGAGACTCCATTACGTAACTCCCATCTATAAATAAACAAATGACAGTTTCATTATAGCAAATCAAAAGAAACAAGCAAAAAGCAACCCTCACGAGTTGCTTGCAATCCTATTAAAAATTTACTGAATCGGGGTCATCCTGAGTCTTGATTCTAATAAATATCACGTCTATGACCGACTTCGAGGGCAAGTATGATTAGTTCATTGTCCTGAATATTGACAATAACACGATAGGCACCAATACGATAGCGCCATTGTCCAGTGCGATTGGCAACCAAGGCCTTACCCTTGGCTCTTGGATTCTCTGTCACGAGATTGAGATAAGCCTTAATTTGTTTTCTAACAAAAGGATCCAACTTTTTAAAACTTTTGGCAAATTTAGGGGTTGGTACTATCTTATAGGTCATCCCAATTGAGCACCTCCCCACCGTTTTCTAGATACTCTTCATATTCTGCTAAGGCCAAATCAGCGACTCTAGCATCGTATTCATCCTCAATAGCTTCTAAAGTTTTGGTACGAATTAATTCTGACAAGGATACCCCTTCAAATTTCGCAATTGCCTGCATGAACTTCTTATCTGCTTCTGAAACTTTCAATGTAATTGTTGTCATGTCCTTAACCTCGTTCTCTTTTGTAACACCATTGTATTACCACTCCTCCATTTTGTCAATTTCGATGATAGATTCACACTTTTATTCGTAAAACAGAAGAAAAAAGCAACCCTCACGAGTTGCTTGCAATCCTATTAAAAATCTACTGAATCGGGGTCATCCTGAGTCTTGCTGCCTTGAATCTTATTCAAGACTGCCATGTCTTCCGATGACAAATCAAAGTCAAAGATATCTAGGTTGCCTTCAATATTTTTGGGTGTCACAGACTTAGGTAATGGTAAGAAACCTTTTTGAAGGCTCCAACGCAGAGCAACTTGAGCAACAGATTTTCCGTTTCGTTCAGCCACTGCTTCTACGTCATCATTTCCAAAAATACTACCAGTACCAAGTGGGCTATAAGCTTCAAGAAGAATATCACGCTCTTGGCAATAGGCAACCAACTCTTCTTGGGCACAACCTGGAGCCAAGAGAATTTGGTTAACCTGTGGAACAATCTCAGCCGTTTCAAGGAGGGCTTCAAGGTGATGTTGCATAAAGTTAGAGACACCAATGGCACGAACTTTACCATCTTTATAGGCTTCTTCCATTGCCTTCCATGCCCCTGCATTACCAGCCTTCCATTCATCATTCTCACGAAGAGCCTTTGGATTTGGCCAGTGGATGAGCAACAGATCCAAATAATCCACACCTAGTCTTTCGAGTGACTCGTCGATAGAGGCTTTAGCCAAGTCATAATCGTGCTTATCATTCCAAAGTTTGGTTGTTAGGAAAATATCTTCACGTGCCAAATCACTATCAGCAATCGCCTTACCTACAGAAACCTCGTTACCGTAGATTTGTGCTGTATCAATATGTGTGTAACCCGCCTTAAGTGCGAAACTAACACTGTTATAAGCTTCTTCCCCTTCTGGAATCTGCCAAGTCCCAAAACCAATTTTAGGAATCGTAACGCCATTTGAAAGTGTATATGTTTCCATCCTGTTCTCCTTTTCAAGTTGTAATAGAATTATCTTAAAGGATATAAGATAAAATTGCAAAAATTTGCTACGGCTTGTTTGATGAATAGTTCCTTACTTCTTTTTCCGCTTCTTTTTAAAGACAACACCATTTTCTTTAAGGATTTGCATGCTCACCTTTCCAACTCCTCTAATCGCTGCTACTTCCTCTTCTGTTTTCTTTTTAAAATCTTTAAATTCTATTAAGCCATGTTGACGAAGTATACGCTCCACACTTATTGAAAGACCTTGGAGGGCTTTACTCGGCTCTATATTTTTTTCCAATTCTCTAATTAATTTGTGCAATTCTGGATTTTTCTTTTTCGCAACATGTCTTTGTGGACGTTTTGCACGATATTTTTCGATTAACCAAGTAAAATAATATTCTGACTGGGACAGATCAACGACTTGATTAAAAACCATCAAAAGACTTTGCATACTATTGGCTTCAAATAAGATAGGATTGACTTTAAGCGTTTCGGCAACTAGACGCTCTTCATCACCTTGTTCAATCATTTTTAAATAATTTTCGAACTCTGGATTTTTTGCATAAAGTAGTTCAAAATAGAAATCCGCATCCTCAATATGTCCTGTCATTAGAGAGACCGTCATCATAGGTACTATCATCAAATCTTCTTCGTGATATTCCATTTGCTCACATTCGAAAAAGCTTTTAGCCTTATCAAACTCCTCCAGATTACAATAGGTAGCCATCAATTCGTAACGCACTCCCATGTGATCTTGAACATCTATCTCTAGAATCTCTTCAAATTCCTTAATAGCAAACCGATTCATACTGTTGCTTAAATAAAATTTAGCAAGATTATACTTCAAAGACAAATAAGGACGCTCGTCAAGATTAGCCCAGCCCATTTTTGGACCTTGCTCCCACTTGGACCTTTGCTCTTTTTCTAAAGCAATTAGGCCTTTTAGATGTTCAAGTGGACTTTGAAAAGTTAAGAGCATCTGCTTAGCATCAAGATTTTCAGGATCTAGTTTTAAAGCTTCTGTCAAAAATTCCTGACTTCTTGAAGGATCGTCCTCATAATAATGATAAGCCTCTTCAATGAGTTTCCAAGCTCTCTCCTGCTTTGAATCAGGGGAAGTGATCTCATCAAAAAGCCCTTGGTTGTATTGTCTTGCAAAATCTTCAAGAGCCATGTCCACACTGAGATACTCTGTAATATGTTCTTCTAAGAATGCTTCTGCTTTTTTTGTGAAGTCTTCAAAAGATGATGTCATCAATCTTCTCCAATCTATGTTTATTTCTCTAACTACTATTGTACACGTTTTCATAGAACATTACTATATTCTAAGTGAAATCAACAACCTCTTAAATTTTTATTGACAAAAATAGTTGCCGAACGCAAATCAGCCAAGAAAACAAAGAGCCTTCTTTTTGGACATCTAAATTCAAAGTTGTATACTTATATTAGATAGAGTGCCATTGGACGATTAAGGTCAAGGCATAATCTTCAAGTTTCATTTAAAGCTACAAAAAATCATTAACGTCTTGGGAGTGGTTTAGTCCCTTTTCTTAATCAATAACTTTAACTCACTTTTTCATAATTTTACTAAACCACTCCCATTTTTAAGGGAATTGAAAACTGAGTTATATCTTAAAAGGAAACACTGTTCTGTTTCCTTTTTTTCTTACTTCAAACCATGACAAAAGGAAACCCTTTCGAGTTTCCTTTATAAAATATATCGTTGGAGGCAAAGTCCAATAATACTTTAGTTGAGTGGTTCAATCATGAAGCTCAATTGATAGCTATCTGCTGAGCTAAGCAAGAATTCGTCATGAACTGGAGCACCCCATGAGTCGTCACCACCGACACCCATTTGAGCAGCAAGAACTTTAATCCATGTAGCATCAGATTGTTGCAACTCATATTGATGACGAGCATTTTCAATTTGTTCAGTACTGTTACGCAAAGCACTGAATTCGAACGCCTTATTAAGTGCGGTGAATTTAAGACCATTATGGTTATCATCAGATACTGTAAATTCACGAGTACCATAGTGATTACCAGATTCTTGTGGCATTAGATATGGAGCAAATGTCTTTTCAACAGAAGTTTCATATCGACCAAGATAGGCACCAGGAAGTTTATCAAGGTAACTTTCTTCTGCACCGTATCCATAATAGCTAAGGTTTGTAAATTGTGAACCAATAGCAAATTCTAAACCAAATTCAGGGAAGTTTGGCAAACCTGCTTTACCATTGTAGTTTGCAGTAACAAAGATTCTACCCTTGTAGTCAACTTGGTAAGTTACCTTAACTTCGACATCTGACAAGCCTGGCAATTCATGAACATAAGTCACTTTGACAGAGTCATCTTCGATTTGAATTTGAGTATCTGTCACCTTGCTATAGTTTCCAGCAACTTTCCAGCCTGCCATTTCGAATGGATATCCAGCACCACGATCGTTGTCAGTGTAAGC
Source organism: Streptococcus sp. HSISS3 (assembly GCF_000448605.1). Lineage (NCBI taxonomy): Bacteria > Bacillati > Bacillota > Bacilli > Lactobacillales > Streptococcaceae > Streptococcus > Streptococcus sp. HSISS3. Next base: position 657,350 of record NZ_CM002130.1, on the reverse strand, counting down.
ACGAGTAAAGTTAAGTTTAGGACCTTTCTCAATGAATTCAACACCGTTATACTTAGCAGATACTAGCGTATTTTGTGCACGTGAAAGCAAGATAGAGAAGTTTTGTCCTTGAATTCCGATGTTGAAGTCGCCTTCAACAACATTCAAAGGTGCTTTAACTGGTGTTTCAGTGCTAATCTTTTCAGCAACATATTGACCACGAACAATTTCATGTCCTTTTGGAGCCCATTCAGTTGCTTCCTTCTGAACACAAGCAACTTCATAAATTCGTTCAGCATTTGAAGTTCCAACAGCGAATTCTACTGGGAATGTTGCTTCTTCACCTGGTTTAACATCAAAGTGATATTCACTTTCGCTAACTTTTCTACCATCTTCGTAAACTCTAGCTAGGAAAGTATAAGCAGAAAGATCTTCAAAGACATTATCATTCTTGATAGTTACTGATTTTTCATCAACAGCAATCTTAATATTAGAGTAAAGATGTTTAACTGTTTGAAGTTTTGGAGTTAGGGTACGATCTGCGAAGACAATACCATTTCCACAAAATTCGTAGTCAGAAGGTCTATCATGCCAGTCACCACCATATGATAGGAATTCGCTACCATTTGGAAGTGGTTTGTAAATAGCTTGGTCAATGAAGTCCCAAATAAATCCACCTTGGTATTCTGGATATTTCTCTAAGTCAGTGTAGAGTTTCAATCCACCACCAGAGTTACCCATTGTGTGCATGTATTCACATGAAATATAAGGTTTTTGAGGATTGTTAGTGAGGTATTCTTCGATATCAGCTGGTTTCGCATACATACGACTTTCGATGTCTGTAATGTAATCAAATTCACGACACCATGTAACACCTTCATAGTGAACTGGACGAGTATTGTCAACACTACGGAAGTAATCAGCCATGTCAGCAATATCTTTACCAGCATATGATTCATTACCACAAGACCAAATGATAACACTAGCATGGTTCTTATCACGTTGGAACATGTTATTGGCACGATCCAAACAAGCAGGCAACCATTCTGGTTCACTAGCTGGGATATTCCATGAAGGTTCGCTTAGACCAAGTTTTTGCCATGTACCGTGTGTTTCAAGGTTGGCTTCATCAATAACATAAAGTCCATATTCATCACACAATTCATACCAACGTGTTTGGTTAGGATAGTGAGACGTACGAACAGCATTGATGTTATGTTGTTTCATCACTTTGATATCCCAAAGCATATCTTCTTCAGTGATACAACGTCCTGTTCTAGCGTTAAATTCGTGTCTGTTAACCCCTTTAAAGACAATTCTCTTACCATTCAAAAGCAGGAGTTTATCTTTAATTTCGAAGTGTCTAAATCCAACTTTAACTGGAACGACTTCAACAACTTGGTCATCATCCAAAACATGAAGGGTCAAATTGTAAAGTTTAGGACTTTCAGCACTCCAAGGTTTAATTTTCAGATTTTCAAGACTTACAGATAGTTCACCGTCACCATTAACAGATGCATCACCTTCTGTAACGATGCCTTCATAATCTGAAAGAACATATTTAATCTTCTTATCTTCATAATCACCAACAGTCTTCAAATCAATATCCAATTGACCTGCTTTTGTTTGGTAATCATAATCTCCCTTAACAAAGAGATCTTGAACGTGAACTTTTGGAATAGCATACAAGTAAACATCTCTGAAAATACCGTAAAGTCTCCAGAAGTCTTGGTCTTCCAACCAGCTTGCTGTAGAGTAACGATAAACAGCTACCGCCAACTTGTTATCACCTTCAACAAGGTAATCACTAATTTCAAATTCACTAGGTGTAAATGAATCTTCACTGTATCCTACAAAGTTACCATTGACCCATACAAAGATGGAAGTGGCAACCCCTTGGAATGAGATAAATACTTTTTTATCTTTTAATGCATCATTCAAGGTAAAATGTTTAACGTATGATGCAACAGCATTTGATTCTTGAGGAACTTGAGGTGGACGAAGGAATTCTTTACCATCCCAAGGATATTGGGTATTCACATATTGTGGAGAACCAAAACCTTGAAGCTCTAAATGACCTGGTACATTGATGAAATTCAAATCAGTTTCATCAAACTCTGTTTTATAAAAGTCTTTTAAAACCTGATTTGTATTCTGAGCATAGTGAATTTTCCATTTTCCATTAAGAGATTGTCTTAACTTCATCTCTCCTTCAGAAAATTCTGCAAGAGATTCAAAATACTTATGATCTGAGTGAGCGTCAACAGTATTAACGCTAACAATCTTTGGATCGTTTAAGTAAGTTTGAATTTTTTCAGTCGTGTTCATAGATTACTCTCCTTTTTTGAAAGTAATAACTTCAGACAAAGCTTCTACCTTTTCTCCAACTTCTTTTTCAAGATGGAAAGCACTGAATTTTTCTGAATTAGTTACAGTGACAAGTACTGTGTCATCAAGACCATTTTTCTCAATAATTGGTGGCCAGAACTCAAGAAGTTTATCTCCAACTTCAACATGTTGACCTTGTTCTACGTAACTAATGAATCCTTCACCTTTAAGTTTAACTGTTCCGATACCAACGTGGATAAGAACAACGACACCATCTTCACTTTCAATACCAACTGCATGGCGAGTAGGAAGAACTTGGCGAATGGTACCACTAATTGGTGCAAAGACAGCTCCATCAGTAGGTTTAATGGCGAAACCTTTACCCATGCTACCTGAAGCAAAGTGTTCATCATTAACACTTGAGAGGTCAACCAATTGACCAGTTGTAGGGTTTACAAGAGATACGACGTTAGCTTTAACTTCATTTTCAGAAGTTGCTGCGCTAAAGCGATGTTCCAATTCTTCGACGATTTCAGCGTGACGTGCTTCAGTCAAAGTGATCTTACGAGCAATAATGAAGGCACCGATAAGCATAGCTGCTGCTGGGAAACCAAACATGCTAAGTTTAAAGACAACTTGTTGATGAACTGTAATATCAGCTGCTTTAGCACCAGTTGTCATACCTGCGGCAACGGCAATCAAAGATACAAGCCAGTTTGACATTGCTCCACCAAGTTTATCAACAAGTGGACGAACTGACAAAGTAAGAGATTCATCACGGTGTCCCAATTTCCATTGACCATATTCTACTGAGTCAGAGATAATCATAAGGATAACAAGGAACACAAGAGGTTGTGGAATGAAGAAGAGTTCAGCTGCAGTCAAAATCAATGGAAGTGATGTACCTGCAATACTAAAGATTCCGATACCACCGAGCATTACTGCAATACATCCATAGAACAAACGTTTACGGTTGAATTTACCAGCAAGACTAGGGAAGAGTGAAACTGAAACCAAACCAACAATAGTGTTTAATCCGTAAAGGATTGAGTATTTACCTGAATCACCAAGGATGAATGTGAAATAGTAAAGTTGTAGGGCATTAAGTGAGTTAATACCAAGACCGTAGAACCAATATCCGAGAGACAACCACATCAATTGGTCGTTTTTACCAAGAACCTTAAAGACTTGTTTAAGGCTAGTTTTTTCTTTATTATCACGAAGTTTAGATTCAACTTCACGAGTACCAATACCAACAGCGATTGATGTGATCACACCAATAAGAGCAACGATGAAGGCAAACCAGAACCAACCAGTTTTATCTCCTGAACCACCAGTTTTAGTCATTGAGAAGAACAAAACAATTGGCATGATGGCAACACCGACAATGTTAGCACCGATTGTAGAACCGATACGGGCAAAAGTTGCCATTTTTTCACGTTCGTGACTGTCAAGAGACAAGGCAGGAATCATTGACCAGAAACCGATATCTTTAATTGAGTAGAAGACATCCATTACAAGGTAGATAATTCCGAAAAGTACAAGGTACAAGAAAGGATTTGTTTTATTCAAACCACCTAAATCGGTGAAGAGAAGCAACAAGGCGATAGAACTGATGATACCACCACCAACTACCCATGGTTTGAATTTACCATACTTAGTATGAGTGTTATCAATCATGTTACCAATCAATGGATCGATAAATACTTCCAAGATACGCAAAATAGCGATGATGTTAGTAATTAATAGTACGTAGTGACTATTTTGCTTTGGATCACCTGTGTTAAACAAGTGAGTTGTCACAAACATGATAAAGTATGTTGACAACGTTGCATAGAAGACGTCGTTACCAAAAGCACCAGCTGTATAGGATAGACGAGACTTCATCTGACCGTTAGATTTTCCCATTACGAAAACCTCCTGTTAGTTGTTTTTTGAATACGCTTACATTATATAAGTATTAGTTTAAATTGTCAATAGTTTTAGTGATTTTTTTACTAAACTTTTACTAAAACATGATTATTTTGATGAATTAAAATATTGGAAACCGATTTCATAGCTTACACTATGCCCCTCCTCCAAGAGGATATCTCCAAAATCTGTATGATTAACGGCATCTGGGAGTGTTTGAGCTTCCATAGCTATAGCTTCTCGTCCTTTTGCAATTGTTCCTCGATCTCTCGCAAAGTAAATATTATCCTCTATAATATCCATAGTATAAATAACTAAACCATTTCTGTTAGAGAAGATTTCAATACCATCTCCGCTTTCTTTGTCATGCAAAATAGCTACTTCTTTCACATGATCACAAGTTTCCCCTCCAACTACAAAGGAATCATCAAAACCATTATTTGCTTCAATTCGAGGTAGCAAGTCAGTTGTCTTTCTGAAATCATAATTCGTTCCATCTACATTAATTTTTTGTCCTGTTGGAATTAACTCAGAATCCAACTCTAAACGATAGTCTGAATAGATTTGTAACTCATGACTTGATAAATCCTGTTTGTCGCTAAGATTAAAGTAAACATGGTTTGTCGGATTAAAGACTGTTGACTCTGTAACATCGAAGGCTTCAAAGAGTATTGTTAAGCGGTTATTATTGTTAAGTCTATAACTAATAGAGACTGTAACATCACCAGGAAAGCCATCTACACTTGAATAAAGTCTTCTAACAAACTTTGTCTCAACATATTCATCATTCAGGTTTGTGACATAGTTCCAATTTTGAACCTGCATTCCCTTTGGACCGCCATGTAAACAGTTTTCTCCCTCATTCTTAGGAAGGCTATAAAGAACCATATTATGAGTATACGAAGCTTTCCCAATTCTTCCAGCAACCCTACCAATAGACTGGCAGGCACATAAATTATTCTTATAGTAATCCTCGTAATCACTGAAACCAAGTACTATATTTTTAAGAGCACCAGTTTCTGTTGGAACCAAAAACTCCTGAAGTGTAGCACCTGTTGTGAGTGTGGAAATGACAACACCATTATTATTTTCCATTGAAATTTTACTGACATCGCCTGAATCAACTTTTCCAATAATTTCGCAGTTTATTTTCATACTATTTCCTCAAAAAACAAAGAGTACAATAATTATATATACTCTTTGACCTTTTTTTATTATTTTAATTATCCTCGATCATCGTACCCTTTTGGATGGCTAGAATGCCATGCCCAAGCACTTGCGATGATTTTTTCGATGTTATCAAATTGTGGTTTCCATCCAAGAACTGTACGTGCTTTTTCAGATGAAGCAATCAATGTATCAGGATCACCAGGACGACGATCAGCTTTCTCAGCTGGGATTTCTTTACCAGTTACCTTACGAGCGGCTTCAAGAATTTGAAGGTTTGAGAATCCCGTTGATGAACCTAAGTTAAAGGCTGTAGATTCATTACCTTTACGAAGATATTCAACAGCAAGGAGGTGAGCATCAGCCAAGTCAAATGGGTGAACATAGTCACGAACATTTGTACCATCAGGAGTGTTGTAGTCATCACCAAAAATCATGATTTTTTCACGAACACCTTGAGCTACTTGAAGGATAATTGGGAGAAGGTGAGTTTCTGGACCATGGTCTTCACCGATAGATCCATCAGGTTTTGCACCAGCAACGTTGAAGTAACGAAGTGGCACATATTTAATACCATAAGCTTTATCAGACCACTTCATGATAGTTTCCATCATCAACTTACTTTCACCATATGGGTTGATAGGATTTTGTGGTGTTGTTTCAAGAATTGGAATTTCTTCTGGGATACCGTAAGTTGCTGCTGTTGATGAGAAGACAATGTATTTAACACCGCATTCGTTCATAACTTCAAGCAATTTAACCATTCCAGCTGTATTGTTATCAAAATATTTGAGTGGTTTTTCCATTGATTCACCAACCAATGAATAGGCCGCAAAGTGAATAACGGCATCAACATCAGGATTTTCTTTGAAGACCTTTCTCATAAAATCTTGATCAGAGAGATCGCCTTGGTAGAAAATAGCATCTGGATGTACGGCAGCACGGTGACCGGTTACCAAACTATCTACTACTACTACTTTTTCTTGACCTTTTTCAACTAAGCGATCAACCATGTGAGAACCGATATAACCAGCTCCACCTAATACTAAAATTGCCATTTCTTATCTCCTTTCTTCAGAAAAAACAATTAATCAGCTAAATTTACAAAATCTACAAATGCTTTAAACTGATCTAAGCCTTCACTATTAGTCTTATAAACACCTGCATCTTCTAGTACACGAGCAAAGATATCTGCAACAGATTGTCGAACAACTTCTGTCACTTCCTCAGCCGTAACATTCGGATTTTGAGCTTTGAGTTCATCTGCCCATTCTTGGTGAATTGGAGCTACTTGATTGCCTTGACCCAATAGATAGTCTTCAACATCTTTAAGTTCTGTTTTCAAACGAGGTGGAAGAATGGCCAATCCCATAACTTCAATCAAACCAATGTTTTCTTTCTTAATGTGTTGAACATCTTTATGTGGGTGGTAGATACCGTCTGGATGTTCTTCAGAAGTTTGATTGTCACGAAGAACCAAATCCAATTCAAATTTGCCGTCTTTTCTACGAGCAATTGGGGTAATGGTGTGGTGAGGTTGTCCATCAGACTCAGCCAAGACACCAGCTTTTTCGTCTGAATAACCACGCCAACAATTTAAAATTTTGGTTGCAAGAGCAATAAGTCTTTCCTTGTCTTCACTTCTAAGACGAAGAACAGACATAGGCCAATTAACGATACCAGTCTCAACATCAGAGTATCCATCAAAGCTAACTTTTTCTTTAATGCCTGCTACTTCCATTGGGAAAGTGTGGCGACCACCTTGATAGTGTTCGTGTGTAAGAATTGAACCACCTACAATTGGAAGATCGGCATTTGAACCTGCGAAGTAACCAGGAAATGCTTCAACAATTGATAGGAGACGACCAAACGTCAATGGACTGATGTGCATTGGTTCGTGCTTACCATAAAAGAAGATAGAATGTTCATTAAAGTAAGCATATGGTGAATATTGGAAGCCCCAATCATTTCCTTCCATTTGGAAACGAATAACACGGTGATTACTACGAGCTGGGTGATTGATGCGACCAAGATAACCTTCATTTTCCATACAAAGTTGGCATTTTGGATAATCAGAAGCTACCGCATTTTTAGCTGCAGCGATGGCTTTTGGATCTTTTTCAGGTTTTGAAAGGTTAATCGTAATTTCCAAGTCACCGTATTTAGTAGGTGCTTTATAAGCAATATTTTGTGCAATGGCTTTGACTTTCACATAATCATTGCGTTTACTTTGTGCATAAAAGTCAGCAATTGCTTGCTCTGGGGCAGATTTATAAGTATCCCAGAAGTTACGATTGACAGCACTAGGGCTTGGTGTAATCAAGTCCATGAGTTGAGCTCCAATGATATCTTGCTCTTCATTAAGATCACCTACAGAACCAGCTTTAACACCTGCTTGAAGCAACTGGTCTTTAAGGTCAATCAATTCAGAGCTATCTGTTTCAACATCAGCAACTCCTTCTCCAACCAAAGCAAAAACTTTGTTTGTCAAATAGATACGGTCCAATTCCTCATAATCACTATTTTCAATAACCAGAGTTACAAAAGTGTTTACTAAATTTTCAGCCATAATCTCTACTTCTTTCTCATTAATCAAGTACTCGTGAACCGCCAGCTACTTCAGCAATATAGAAGCTTGGTGCATAACCAACGACTTCTTCATAACGTTGACCAACTGCTTTTTTGAAATCTTCAACTTTATCTTTGTTTACTAACGCGATGGCACATCCACCAAATCCCGCTCCTGTCATACGAGCTCCAAGAACACCTTCTTGTTCCCATGCTGTGTGTGCCAAAGTATCAAGCTCAAGACCTGTAACTTCGTAATCATGTTCCAATGACACGTGAGAAGCATTCATAAGACGACCAAATCCTTCCAAATCACCTGATTCAAGTGCTTTACGAGCTTGAAGTGTACGTTGATTTTCAAGAACCGCATGACGGGCACGTTTGATACGGTTTTCATCTTTAATCAAGTAGCTGTATGCATCAAATGTCCAAAGGTCCAATTCACCAAGTGTTTGGATATCAAGTTTTTCTTGAAGTTCAGATACAGCTGCTTCACATTCAGCACGACGTTCATTGTATTTAGAATCAGCCAATTCACGACGTTTGTTAGTGTTCATGATAACAACAACATTGTCTTTAAGGTCAAGTGGTACCAAGTCATACTCTAAAGTATTTGTATCCAAGTAAATCGCACGTTGATCAGCTCCCATACCAATAGCGAATTGGTCCATGATACCAGAGTTAACGCCGATAAAGTCATTTTCAGTTTGCTTACCGATTTTAACCAAGTCAAGGCGTTCCAATTTAAGGTCATAAAGTTTTTCAGCAATAACACCAATCAACAATTCCAAAGATGATGATGATGACAAGCCTGATCCATTTGGAATGTTACCATAGATGTAAATATCCATACCTGAATCAATCGTATGACCAGCCTCTTGCAAGAAATGAAGAACACCTTTTGGATAGTTTGTCCAGTTGTGTTCTTTTTCAAAACGAAGATTTTCAAGTGGTACTTCGATGATGCCTTTATCCTCAAAGTTACCTGAGAAGAAACGCAAAACTTTGTCATCACGTTTGCGGGCCGCTCCGTAAGTACCTAGGGTAATGGCTGCTGGAAATACATGACCACCGTTGTAGTCCGTATGCTCACCAATCAAATTAATACGACCTGGAGAAAAGAAAGTATGTTCTGCTTCTACACCAAAAACTTCTTTAAACTTTTCTCTTAACTGTGATGTCTTCATAGGATGTACCTCGCTTATTCTTTTTTACACTAACAGTGTAACCCCTTTCACAAGGAAAATCAATATTTTTACTGTTTTTTAGTAAAAAATAGGTAAAATTTTAGAATTTATGATATACTTTGGATGAAAGGAGAACAATATGGCTACATTAAAAGATATCGCAAAATTGGCTGATGTATCAATCGCAACTGTTTCACGTGTTCTCAACCAAGATGAAAACCTCTCCGTTACTGAAGAAACCAGGCACCGTATTTTAACTGCGGCAGATGAAATCGGATATACCAAACATAAGAAAATCGGAACCTTGAAAAAAGAAAAACATCAAGTGGCAATTATCCAATGGGTAAGTGAGGAAGATGAGTTAGACGATCTCTACTACTACAACATTCGGCTTGGAATTGAAACAAGAGCCCATGAGCTAGACTACGAGATGCTTCGTTATTTCAATGACATTCCTTTTAGTCTCGCTGAAGAAGTCATAGGTATACTTTGTATCGGAAAGTTTAGTCGTGAACAGATTACTGAATTGGAATCATTGGGTAGATCACTGGTCTTTGTAGATAGTGATACCCTACTTCAGGGACATCCTTGTGTGACAACTGACTTTGAAAATGCTGTTCAAACGGCACTAAGTTATCTCACTGAGCAAGGGTGTAAGAGCATCGGTCTTTTAACAGGGCAAGAAAAAACAACGGATTCAACTGAAATCGTTCCGGAGCCTCGTTTACGTTCTTATCGTAACTACTGTATTGAAAAGAGCATCTATGACCCTCTTTTGATTCTTTCAGGTAATTTTACAGTTCGATCTGGCTATGACCTTTTAGCCTCTAAAATAGCAAGTGGTACACCCCTACCAGATGCCTACTTTGCAGCTAGTGACAGTCTGGCTATCGGTGCTCTTAGAGCCCTTCAGGAAAATGGCATTAATGTCCCAGAAGATATCCAGATTATCTCCTTTAATGACACCAGTCTAGCCAAACAAGTTTATCCGCCACTTTCTAGTGTTACTGTTTATACCGAAGAAATGGGACGAACGGCCATGGATGTCCTCAATAAACAAGTCTTGGCTCCAAGAGAAATCCCGACACTTACTATGTTGGGCACTAAACTGACTCTGAGAGAAAGTACGAAATAATTTCTTACTATTAAATATCTTCTAAAATTGAAAACGCAAAAAGAGACTGGAATTTCTTCCAGTCTCTTCTATTGTTCTCTCTTAGAAAACAGCTTAAATGTCAAATCTATAAAAATTCATACCACCCTGACAACAAGGCTAATTTATTAAAGAACCTTGTTAAAGTTTACAAACATTTTTGCACACCTTAGTTCAAATTAACATCCAGATAAACACCTATACCACTAAACACTTAATCTACTTTGACAAAATAAAATTGTTTACTGAGGAAGTCTCCCTGTGGAAGAACGACTGTGATTCCTGCATACATCAGTTCAGCACCAGAATAAACTTGGCCTGTTCCTTGTAACATGTAGTTAGCATCTTGATCGAGATTTTTTAGTTTGAGAGTCGTTTCAACCGTCTCAACCGTTGAAAGAACTCGGACATAGGTTGCTAGAACCTTATTTTCATAATTAAATTGAACAGCTGCTTCATTGCTTCCAGCTTCAGGATTTATGAGGCGGTATTGCTGACCAAATTGAACCACTGGACGAATGTCCTTATAATGAGTAATTTGTGTAGCAATGCCATCTTTTTCTTCCTGAGTCAAACTCGTCAAATCAAGTTCGTAGCCTAAATTACCCATCATAGCTACATCACCACGCGTTTCCAGAGGTGTCGTGCGTCCCATTTGGTGATTAGGGACAGCTGACACATGGGCTCCCATAGAAATGGTTGGGTAAAGATAGCTTGAACCATATTGAATCGGTAATCTTGCAATGGCATCAGTATTATCACTCGCCCAAACTTGTGGGAAGTAACGCATCATACCGAGGTCGTTTCGACCTCCTCCACCTGAACATGATTCAAAGAGAATATTCTCATGCTTGCTTGTCAGAAATTCTACCAAGTCATATAGCCCTAACATGTATTGATGACTCTGCATCTGGCTTTCAAGGTAGTTTGCACCATTTCCGATGTTAGTCATGTTACGGTTATAATCCCATTTAACATAATCAATAGCATTATCTGTCAGAATCTTATCCAAGACATCTTTCAAGTAAGCCACCACATCTGGATTGGCCAAGTTCAACATAAGTTGGTTGCGTGAGTAAGTATGATCATAATTAGGCACCTGAATGGCCCAGTCTGGATGTTTTCGATAAAGATCACTATCCACCGAAATCATTTCAGGCTCAAACCAAAGACCAAACCTAAGCCCCTTGGCATGAACCTTTTCAATCAGGTCTTGAAGCGGTCCACCAAGTTTTTCTTCATTGACAAACCAATCTCCTAGAGCACGGTTGTCGTCGAAACGATTTCCAAACCAACCATCATCCAAGACAAAGAGTTCAACACCTACTTGTTTAGCATCTTCTGCTAACTCAAGCAGTTTTTCTTTCTCAAAATCAAAGTAGGTTGCCTCCCAGTTATTAAGAAGAATTGGACGCTCCTCATGGGCAAACTGCTTAGGAATGATGTAGTCTGTAACAAAGGCCTGACTTTCTTGACTAACACCAGTTAAACCTTGGTGAGAGTAAGTAATGAGGGCAACTGGTGTTTCAAAACTTTCATTTGAAGCAAGTTCCCAGTCAAAGTTCTCATCCTCAATTCCGATAGCTACACGCACCTCATTGATTTGACTCTTTTGAACAAATGTTTGGAAGTTACCGCTATACATGAGTTGGAAGGCCAAAGCCTCGCCTGCCCCCTCGCTTGCTTCGTGATCACAAAGAATTAAAGCTGGTGTCTGAGCATGACCTGAGGCACCACGGTTAGAAGCGACTTTAAAGATACCTTGCTCAACTCTTTGGCGACGAACCGTTTTCTCACGAGCGTAAGCACCTTGGAGAGTGACCACATCATAGTCACGAGCAGGTATATCAGCCATAGCGCTGAGCGCTCGGTGGATTACCACGGCTTGTTCAGAACGGTTGATGACTTCGCTATAAGTTACAATTGTGTTGTTATCTTCCACTACTGTATAGTAGAGTTTCAATTCCAAGTTAGCGACTTTATCGACTAAGGTGAAAATAAGTGTTTCTGCATTTTCCAAAGAATGTGGATATGGAAGTTTGCTTTCTAGTGAAATCCCTTTGACCACTTCTGCTTTTGAAAATTCAAAGCGTGTCACATCTGAGACACCATGCTGGATTTTCAAAGACGGTTGACGAAAATCCCCCAAACCATGCAGGCCTACCACTTGACGTTGTGTATCATAACTATAGGTTCTGACGTCTGGATTGAGCTGTCCTGAAAAAGCATGATCTCTTTCATTTACAGCATTTGAGCCATGGTAGCGATTTACCTTTCGACCTAAGTGTCTTAGCAAAAGATCCCCGTCATGTTCTTCAATAATGAGCGACAAATCTTTGCTAGTGATGTAATAATAATTTTTGTTAACAACAATGCTCATAGTGTTCTCCTTATTTACAAGCTTTATTATAGATGATGTATGCGCTTTCTAAAATGGAATTTTGTTGCAAATATATGGTAAAATGTTAGGTAAGGAGGTTGTGCTATGATTATTTTTTCAGAACTTGAAACAGGAACCTTAGATTTACGTCTTGATTTTTACGGCTATGAGGATTGTTTACCAGACCAGTTCTTTGGTCCTGCCATTCGGGAAAATTACGTTCTCCATTACATCACTGAAGGCAAAGGCTGCCTTGAATACAAGGACCAAAAAATCCCCCTTCAAAAGGGAGATATTTTTTTACTCATACCAGGTGAAGTTACCTACTATTTTGCGGATAATCAGACTCCTTGGTCCTACTATTGGCTAGGGATTAGTGGTATCAAAGCTCAGGAGTACTTTCACCTCTCACAAATCCACGAAACAGCCTATCTTAGGTCGTCCCCTCACACCGAAGCATTAGGTAACTTCATAGAGACTATTGTCAAAGATGCAGAAAGGCTCGACGAAAGTAAGTCCTCGCAACTGCATGTTATCAGTCAACTCTATGAACTCATGCACCGATTAAATGACCTCTCACCTAACCTTGATCAAGAAACCATCTCGCCCAGTTGCAAACTCTATCGTGAAGCCAAACACCTCATCGATATAGGTTATAACTCACAAGACATTAGTATCCAAGAGATTGCCGATAAGCTAGGCGTTCATCGTTCCTATTTGTCCTCCATCTTCAAAGACTTCCACAAGATTTCTCCCAAAGAATACCTGCTTGAGGTACGCATGAATCGAGCTAATGAACTCTTGAAAACCACTGATCAACCTATAAAAATTATCGCCTATTCAGTGGGTTACCTAGACCCTTTGCACTTTTCAAAAGCATTTCGGAAGTATTATAACTGCTCACCAAGTCAATATCGTAAAAAATAAAGAAGTAGACAGCTCACCAGTAAGGATTGTGGCCTTGCTGTTTATCATTTTACGTCATTTTTTCAAAGTATTTAAAGCTAACCTTATATTTTATTAATACTTCCCAAAAATTTGTAGTGACATAAATGTCACTATCAATGAATTCTCACTCTTCCTTCTCCCAAAAATCGTCTTTCGCTAATAGCATTTACCTCAGGCATTTGATATAATTTTTCTCAGAGGTATTTTTATTTATGAAGAAACAAGCTTTTAGTTCTGAACAGTATTTGAATCTGCAACGTGACCATATTTTGGAGCGTATTAACCAGTTTGACGGCAAGCTCTACTTGGAGTTTGGTGGCAAGATGTTGGAGGATTTCCACGCTGCTCGTGTCCTTCCTGGTTATGAACCTGACAATAAAATCAAGCTCCTTCAAGAGCTTAAAGATCAGGTTGAAGTGGTCATCGCCATTAATGCTAGCAATATCGAGCACTCTAAGGCTCGTGGTGACCTTGGTATTTCCTACGACCAAGAGGTGCTTCGTCTGATTGATACATTCAACGAGCTCAATATTTATGTGGGTTCTGTTGTCATCACACAGTATTCAGGTCAACCTGCGGCTGATGCCTTCCGTAACCAACTGGAAAAAAATGGCATCACGTCTTACATCCATTACCCTATTAAGGGTTATCCAACGGATATGAACCATATCATTTCTCCTGAAGGTATGGGAAAAAATGACTATATCAAGACCAGCCGTAACCTAATCGTTGTCACTGCTCCTGGTCCAGGTTCTGGTAAATTGGCGACATGTATGTCTAACATGTACCACGACCAAATCAATGGCATCAAATCTGGTTATGCCAAATTTGAAACCTTCCCAGTTTGGAATTTGCCACTTCATCACCCAGTCAACTTGGCCTATGAAGCTGCCACTGCCGACCTTGATGATGTCAATATGATTGACCCATTCCACTTGGAAACTTATGGCAAAACTACGGTAAACTACAACCGTGACATCGAAATTTTCCCAGTTCTCAAACGTATGCTTGAACGTATCCTTGGCGATTCTCCTTATGCTTCGCCTACAGATATGGGTGTTAACATGGTTGGTTTCGCTATTACCGATGATGAGGCTGCTAAAGAAGCTTCTAAACAAGAAATCATCCGTCGCTACTATCAAACCGTTCTTGATTTTAAAAATGAACGTGTACCTGAAACTGCCGTTAAGAAAATCGAACTGCTCATGAACGATCTTGGTATCACGCCTGAAGACCGTAAAGTCGTTGTAGCAGCACGTGCTAAAGCTGAAGAAACCGGTAGTTCTGCTCTTGCGCTTGAATTACCAAATGGCCAAATCGTCACTGGTAAAAATTCAGAACTCTTTGGTCCTACTGCCGCTGCTTTGATTAATGCTATCAAGACTTCTGCTGGCATTGCCAAAGAAACCAAACTCATCGAGCCTGAGGTGGTTAAACCCATCCAAGGTCTGAAAATCAACCATTTGGGTAGCCGTAATCCTCGTCTCCACTCAAATGAAATTCTCATTGCCTTGGCTATCACTGCCGCTAACAATGCGGATGCGGCCCGTGCCATGAAGGAACTTGGTAACCTCAAGGGATCTGAAGCCCACTCAACCATCATCCTTACTGATGAAGATAAAAATGTCCTCCGTAAGCTTGGTATCAATGTGACCTTCGATCCTTACTATCAATACGACAAATTATATCGTAAGTAATCTATCACTAGAAACATCAAAGACCTCAGTTTTACCAACTGGGGTCTTTTCAAAATGGACAAGGGAACTGGCTTAATAAAAAAAGGAGAACTCTATCAAGTTCCCTTTTTGACAACCCACTTTCTCGTCTCAACCTTTTCTCAAAAAATGGAGAGCAGCCTAGCATTTTTATGAAAAAGTGAGTTAAAAGTATCAAACAGAGGGCTAGGCCACTCCCGATTCTAATTAGTCTACAATTTCTAACTTGAGAAAGGGTAAGCTAAAAAGCAAAATTATAGTAGATAGAACAGCAATGAGTGGGAGGTAACGACCTCCAATAAAGTATAGAAACAATGGTGCTACCGCTATGAGGCGATTTATAAAATTACCTGTAACCCGAACAGTTTGACCATCCTCAACAGTAATCGTATTGGACTTATAGCCCCATTTACCTACACTTAGACGAGCTTTCGATGAAGGTAGGGAGACTGTCACATCTTCAACCCCAGAAACCGTTCCCACAAGACTAGTATCAACCCTAATAGGACTCTTTCTAGCCACCTTGCTCGCTTCAATTGTAATACTAGACACTAGCCATCTCCTTTTCCTATCTTTCTACTTATAGTATACACTTTTTGAAACGCTTACACAAGCGTAATGACTGTTAAATCAGGATTTCTTGAAAATGTTTTATGTTTTCAAAAGTTCTTAAACTGCTTTGAGGAACTTTGAAATTATTGGTTTTTAAATAGTAAAAAGGGCTCAGTCCTATCTAATACAGAACTGAACCCTTTCCTATAACAATTTGTCTATCCTGTTGGGATAAGTGCCTGAGGGGGATAATATTCCTATACGGGAATGGTGGCACTTTCCCTACAAAAGACCAAATTTACTTAGGCTAATCCATGAACATAAGCATCTACAGCAACGATGGCTTGCGCAATATCAGAGGCTTTCACTTCAAATGGCATTTGATGGATAGTTTCTCCTTCAATAGTCGCTTGTTGACCAACCTTGAGAAGATCTTCATAGCTTGCATTTTCAAGATGCATTTCTTTAAGAGTAGTTGGCATGCCAATTTGTTGATAGAAGCGAATGTATTTATCCAAAACTTCTTTTGGACGATTTTCTAAGAACAATTGCACAAGAGTTCCGTAGGCTACTTTTTCACCATGAGTCAAATGGTGAATATCGCCAGTGAGAGCTGTGAAACCATTATGGATGGCATGAGCAGCAGCCAAACCACCACTTTCAAATCCAATACCACTAAGAAGGGTATTAGCTTCAATAATATTTTCTAGGGCAGGCGTTACCACTTTAGCTTCACAAGCGGCCATGGCTTGTAGACCATCTGCAAAAAGAATCTCTTCACAGCGTTCAGCA
Source organism: Streptococcus sp. HSISS3 (assembly GCF_000448605.1). NCBI lineage: Bacteria > Bacillati > Bacillota > Bacilli > Lactobacillales > Streptococcaceae > Streptococcus > Streptococcus sp. HSISS3. Next base: position 640,670 of record NZ_CM002130.1, on the reverse strand, counting down.
ATGGCAACCCCTGCTAGAGTTTGGTGTTTACCTAGCATAGTTTTTCCGTTGGCTTGCATAACTGCTCGAGCTTCTACCCAAGTTGCTAAGCCATCTGCAATACCAGATGCTAACAAACGTTTTGGTGCTTGAGAGATCACTTTACTATCCACCAAAACCAACTCTGGGTTCTTAGAATAGAAGATATAGCGCTCAAAGGCACCCTCGTCAGTATAGATAACAGACAAAGCTGAAACTGGAGCATCTGTAGATGCGATAGTTGGGGCAATAACAACTGACGATTGTAGAAGGTCTGCAATAGCTTTAGCACTATCGATAGTCTTACCACCACCGAGTCCAATAACTAAATCACAGTCTTCTTCTTTGGCTAGGCTGACCACACGATTAATTTCATTATCCGATGCTTCTCCATTAAAGAAGACTGGTACAACTGTGAGTCCATTTTGAACAAGGTATTCTTCGAAACGTTTACCTACAATATCATAAACTACTGAGTCACATAGTAAAACAGGATGAGTTCCCAATTCTGAAATGGCTTTTGCATTTTCAAATAAGGCATTTTCACCTTGAATGTAACGTGACGGACTTGCAAAATTTCTCATGTCTTTCTCCTTTGACATAAATGTATTTATATAGAATCGGTTAAATGGACCTATTCCTATCTTATGCAGGGCTAAATCCTTTTAAGAGACTGTCTATCTTTTGTAGTCAGTACATTATACTGGTCTTGTTTATCATCTAATCGCTACTCTTCTTCTGGGTAGACCAAGCCCCAGTCTTTGCGGAGTTGGGTCATGAGCTCCATGACATCTCGGCTGTAATTGAGGTAGGTATGATCATCCTTACCTGCAACGGCTGCTTCCATGTCTAGGACTTCATACTGAAGGGCTTTGGCAGTTTCTCCTGCCTCGATGACTTCTTGTGAGCCATCTTCCGTATAGGTGATGACCGCCTTTTGCCCACGTGGGTACTCATAAAGTTCGATGTAGCCCTTGTCATAAGCGATGGTGCCACGCTTAGGTTGTTTGGCATGAAGACTCAATGTCACCGTCGCCATTTCCCCTTCTGCATTGGTAAGAAGAATACCCGCTTGCTCATCAACGCCAGTCGGAGCTAATTTGACCTGTGAAACCATCTCTGTCGGTTGTGAGGTCATAAACCAACGCACGAAAGATAGGGCATAGACACCGATATCAAGTAGGGCACCACCAGCCAGATTACGATTGAAAAAGCGGTTGGTCATGTCATAATCTTTGTAAGAACCGAAGTTCATCTGGATAACCTTAAGAGGTCCCAACTTACCACTTTCCACGATTTCAGAGAGTTTTCGATAGATAGGCATATGGAAAATGGTCATGGCTTCTGCCAGTTTAACATGATTTTCTTCGGCGAGTTGAATAGCTTCTGCCAATTCCTCACTATTTAGGGTGATAGATTTTTCACAGAGGACGTGCTTGCCAGCTGCTAAGGCCTTGCGAAGGTAATTAATATGCGTATTGTGAGGCGTTGAGATATAGATAATATCCACTTCAGGATCTTCAAATACTTGGTCAATCTCTTCATAAACCTTTTCAATGCCATATTTTTCAGCGAAGGCTACACCCTTGTCATAGGTACGATTGGCAACGGAATAGAGTTTCCCTCCAAGAGCTTCCAAGGCTTGTGCCAATTCGTTGGCAATTACGCCAGTTCCAAGACTAGCCCAGTTGTACTTAATTTGATTTGTCATAGTTTTCCTTTATTCTATTTTTGAATAGTCAATTCATTAATCTGAGATAAGATTTCAACCTCACTCGCTCCTGCCTGAAGCAAGGCTGCAGCCGCATAGGCCCCCTCAATGAGAGGTACCTGTTGAATAAGGATTTCCTTGTCTGAAAATTCCTCAAGCATTTCCAAATTCATACGGGAACTGCCTAGGTCGTAAAAGGCCAAGAGTCGGTTGGCGGGCTGACTTTCCACAGCCACTTGGACATGGTCAAAACTAGATCCCAAGCCACCATCTTCCAGACCACCTGTAGCCGTCAAAGGGATATCTGGAGCGACTTCACGAATCAGGCTCACCAAACCTTTAGCAATATCCGCAGAGTGGGACACAATCACAATTCCAAGTTCTGGCATATCCTAGCCCTCCGCTTCTAGCAAGGCTTTGAAGAGTAGACCAGACGAATAAGAGCCTGGATCAATGTGACCAATAGAACGCTCACCTACATAAGAGGCACGCCCCTTGGTAGCCACAACTTCCTTGGTTGAAAGAACAGCTTGATCAATAAGGTCATTGGTTAATTGACCTTGTTTGACAGCTTCAACAACTGGGTGCCAAACATCCACCATGGTCTTTTCACCAACTTGTGCATGACCACGTTTTTTAATCATCTCGAGACCTGCCTCAAGCACTCCTGCCAAATCTTGACCAGCTTGTTCAGCCTTCATCATGCCCATAAAGGCAGACCCATAAAGCGGACCTGAAGCACCACCAACCTTACTAATCAAGGCCATAGACACTGCCTTAAAAACTTCTGCCGTACTTTGTGGTTCAGTACTGTTAATAGCCTCAATGGCTGCCGCCATACCACGTGCCAAGTTAGCACCATGATCACCATCTCCAATAGGACCGTCTAATTCAGACAAGTGGTCTTTTTCTGCTTCAACCCTTTGATCAAAGCATTGCATCCATTTTACTGCAACTGTTTTATCCATAATATACCTAATTTCTAGTTTTCATGTCAGACTACCAAGCAATGGTCTTAACAGGACTCTCAAGGGCCTCAAGCCAAGCGTCTTCTGCAATCTTCATGAGCGTCAATGAGAGACCTGCCATATCAATCGATGTCATGTAGTTACCTAATTTTTTAAAGGCTACATCAAGTCCAGCATCTCCAAGAATGCTTGCTACATCGTTAGTAAAGACATACTGCTCCATGAGAGGTGTCGCACCCATACCATTGATGAGAAGGGCATAGCGTTCACCTGCCTTAGCCTCAAAGGCTTCAAGGAGTTTCCCTGTCAATTCTTCAGCTAACTGGCGAGATGGCTGCATAGACTCCTTGCGATAACCTGGTTCACCGTGGATACCAATACCATATTCGATTTCATCCTCTGCTAGGACAAAACCGGGCTTGCCAACCTCAGGAACTGTCGCACCGCTAAGGGCTAAACCAATGGTATGGATATTAGGGACAATCTTGTCAGCCAAGTCTTTGATTTCAGCCAGGGACTTACCTTCACGAGCCGCATGACCTAAGATTTTATGTACGAAAATAGTTCCTGCAACCCCACGACGACCTTGTGTATAGAGACTATTTTCCACAGCGATATCGTCGTCCACAACAACACTGGCAACCTCGATACCTTCCATCTCAGCCAATTCTTGAGCCATCTCAAAATTCATGATGTCGCCTGAATAATTTTTAACAACCATGAAGACACCAGCCCCTTGGTCCGCTTCCTTGATAGCTTCCAAAATTTGATCAGGCGTTGGCGACGTGAAGACTGCACCTGCAATAGCTGCTGAAAGCATACCATCACCCACAAAACCAGCGTGGGCTGGCTCGTGACCACTTCCGCCACCAGAAATGAGACCAACCTGACCAGAAGCCTGCTCATTTCTTACAATGATGTCAAAGCCGTCAACACGATGCACCAAATCACTATGAACATAAGCCAAGCCATCTAACATCTCAGTGACAACATTTTCAGGATTATTGATAATTTTTTTCATGGAATTGCCTCCTTTTCAAAGGTATCATTTTTTTACACTTACATACGCTTCCTTCTGTAATTGCTCATTTCCCTATAAATAAAGGACTATAACGCTTTTTGAGAAAGGCAGCGCAAAAATATGTAAACGCATACATTTTATGATTTAATTGTAGCATTTGCCTCAATCATTAGCAAGGCAAAAGGGTAGGCGACCGCCTTTAAAAAGTACAGGATTAGTGTCAAAAAATATTCTCATAAAAAGACGCATTTTAGTCGCCCAAGCTATTGAAAAACCACCATTCAAGCCTTATAATGGAATGACGAATTAACAGATAAGGAGGGGTCACATGACTATCGATTTTCCAAATGAATCAGAGCCTCAAAACGAAATGGATGCGGTCCTTCAAGCAGGCCGTCTCCTCATGGAGAGCGGTGCTGAGATTTACCGCATTGAAGACACCATGGGGCATATGGCCAAATCTCTGGGCATTAGGGACTTTTCTTCTTATGTGGTCAATCGGGGAGTCATGATTTCTGGACTCAACCGTTCAGGGCTTAAAGAATCTCGTATTCTAGCTACCTCAGCTCCCTCCATCCATCTAGGCAAACTCGAAGAGGTTAACCGCTTATCACGAGAACTGACGGAGCAACCAAATCCAGCTCTTTCCAGTATTTTCCAAAAACTGAGAACCATTGAACACAAGACCTTCTATCGTCCTTTAGAGGATATTATAGCCTGTGTCATTGGTGCAGGGAGCTTCTCGCTAGCCCTTGGAAGTAGCTGGATTGATGGGACTGCTGCGGCTATCTCTGGACTCTTTGTGGGGATTGGCATGCAGCTCTTTTCCCGTTTTATTCATACCAGTTTTTTGCAGATTATCCTCTCTAGTGCCATTGCCGCTTTATCAGCTAATATCCTCTATACTCTGGGCATTGGACAACATCGTAGTGTCATTATCCTAGGGACCTTGATGATTTTGATTCCTGGGGCCTACTTTGTCAATGCCATCCGAGAATTCACCCAGAACAACTACTATAGTGGTCTGGCCTTGATGCTGTCGGGAGTCTCCACTTGTCTATCGATCTCTGTCGGTGTCCTTGCCATGATTTCCATTCTCCCCTTTGCGGAGCAACTATCAGGCGTCTTTTCAACACCGTCTACCTCCTGGCTAGAAGTCCTGACTCAAACTGTCATGGCAGGAGTAGGGACAGCAGCCTTCTCCGTGCTTTATCGAGTTCCCAAAAAATACTTTTTTGACCTTGGAACCCTAGGTGCCGGCTCATGGCTCCTCTACCTCTTGATTTGGAACAATACCCATCACGAAGTCTTAGCCATCCTCTTCCCAGCCCTATTAGTCACTATCACCTCACGCTTTTTGGCCCACTACCGTAGATGTCCAGCCACAGTCTTCCTAGCCTCAAGCATGTTCCCACTCATTCCAGGAATGAGCTTCTACCGTGCCATCTACTTTCTCTTGATTGGAAATGAAAACCTAGGCCTCAGCTTCCTACGAGCTTGTTTCTTGGCCTCATTTACCATTGCTATCGCCGTCAGTCTGACACAACAAATCCCTAGCCGTTATTTTGTCCTAGGGAAGAAGAAATAAATTGTTGAAAGCCATTGGTTTTGATACGTACCGTGTCAAGTAGACAATTGAAATAAATAAAATGTGAGGAACCAGGTTGCTTTGGGTTAAGCAGTCTGGTTTTTCTTATCGGCAATAGTTTTCCAGTAATCTCTATATTTTTAGATTGTTTAATTGGATAATATGGAGCTTGTTCTGGATTTTCTTGTGCTTCAGCTCTCACTTGAGCTGGTGTTTTCCCATTGAATCTCTCTTGGGGATCATGATATAGGTAATAGTGAATGGTCTTTTCGTAAGCCTCTTTCATCTCTTC
>NZ_CM002130.1:612753-632751 GCF_000448605.1 Streptococcus sp. HSISS3 | reverse complement strand
GTTAAATAGGCTTCAATGCATTTTAGCTTAAACTCTGTAGAATAATTTTGGTTATGCTTTAGAGACCTTTAGCCCCTCGTGCCCTTGATATTGATAGGCTGTAGCCCAGTCTTTAATAGTACAAGGATTGACCCCAAACTGACGAGCTAGTTGAGAACAGGAGGCTTTACCTTCAAGATACCAGGTAACAGCCCTCAGCTTGCCTTCAAAAGAAACCTTACTTTTTCTAGACATAATAAAAATCCTACTTTCGTAAACAGTACTTTATGTATTTTTACTGTCTACTTAAGTAGGACTATATCATTTTATATATCAGTGGCTTTTTTGATATTTCGATTAAATAATCAACACCAAAAAAGGTAGCCCCTAAAAGAAGCTACCTGCAAAATCTCTTCCATAAATCTACTTCAAATCAAAATATTCCTTAACATCTTTAACATAGCCAAATTGTTGGTTCAAAGTCTCCAACAAATCTTTATTATGACCTGGATAAGTGTCATTCCTTGCCATCACCCCCTCATACAAACTTGCTACTAAGCGTTCAAAGGGTTCTATATACTCCCAATACTCAAAAGGGAGATTCGAAATCTTACTTAAATCATTATCATCAAAATGATACACGAGATGGCGTAGCATTTGAGTCTCAATAAAATGAATATCTCTCAACTGCTCAAAACTAATTGTATCCAGTTCCGAGATATACTGACACAAATCATCAAGTGCTTTTACATCAAATTTTTTCTCCTCGTGTAGGAAGTAGAGAAAGCTCTGATTCTCAGCTCTTTTGTTGTCTTCTATCAGATTCCTTTTATACGTCATTCTTGAATCCTTCCCTTAAATGAAATGGCGAAAATTGGGTAACAAGACACTCCAGATAAGAACAATAAAAGATCAACTAAATCCAACTTAGCAGGTTGAATTCAGTTAATCTTTTTGGTCATTTTACTAATCATCACAAGCAGATAAATCATTTAAAAGACAAACTACCGAGTGATGTTAATCCTCTTGCTAGATTAAAGTTACGTTCTGATTTTTCTTGGAATTCTGTGAGTGTCTTACTCAAGTCACTCACTCCAGAACTCAGTGATTTGCCTTTAGAAAGATTGCGGACTGCTAGAACTTGAATAGCTCTGCATAATTCTGCAAGAAGTTCATCATTATCCTTCTTTCCAACTTCGATTTCATTTTTAAACGTTACGAGCAACTCTCTCTCATTTTCAGTTGTTTCTGGATTTACAATCAGATTATAGATATTGTTTAAGATATCCGTAATTTGCGTGTTATTGCTTTTTGTCATCTAGATTACCTCCTATAACCTGTAGCAAGATTAGGTCGAGCAAGTGAATTAAATTGGTTAATTGTTTGTGTTGTCATGAGCAACGACCTCTTTTAATCGTTCGCTGTGACATCATTATACACATCTAGCATAGCAAATTCAAGACCCAAAATATCTTTCTGTCACAAATGGTTCAAATATAGCACCAACAGACAAAAAGAAGTAATCAGACGATTACTTTCTTAAACTGCGAAAATTGGGTAACAAGACACTCAAGATGAGAAATACAAAAATACCTAAAATAATAATTGTAGTATAGGGATTAAAGCAAAGACTGATTAGCAAGGCAAGACTCATTGTAACCATTAGGTAACCTAACTTTCTCGCTACTGAGTTACTGCTCTCACTGTGATTTTTAGTAGCTAGACCAATACTTTTAGGAAGATAATTTCCGATTACTAGAAAAATGAGTGCCACTAACCAAATGACAGTCAATCGAACTTGGACATGTCCGCCCATGGCAACAGTCAATATGAGACCTTGAATGATAACTGCAGAAATCGGAATAAGCCATAACATAAACTCTTTTAAGAATGAAATGGTTATTTGTTTAAAATATGAAAATAAGAGATTATAAATGGCAAGATCAATAAAAGGAAGGACAACTATTGCTAGATTGCGATTCATAAAACCATTGGCTTGTTCTTCCACATTAAAGTGGATAGCAATCTGATTTGGTAGTTGGTTGTAAAAGACTAGTCCGACAATAACCGGTGTAAATATCACTATATTACCAATGACTCTTTGCATATTATTTTTCATCTTCTTTTCCTCCAAGTGACTGAATCCACGTTAAAATTTCTTCAAAAACGGTTAAGTTCAAACTATAGTAAATAAAATTCTTCTGCTTTTCTTCTTCAATAAGTCCTGCTTTTCTCAAGGTAGACAAATGATGAGAAACTGTTGCGGGAGCCAAGTCAAACTGCTGGCTGATTTCACCAGCAGACTTGGGCCCAGACTTTAGATAGTCTAAAATTTCTCTCCTCACAGGGGCAGAGATGGCTTTTAAGGTTTCAGATAAGCCCATGAGTTTCCTCCTTTTTCCAAATTTGGCGTGTCACAAGTCCGACACCTAGCACATAAATAGCTAATATGACTTCGATTAATAAGATATTTCTGACTATCCCTTGTTGATAAGCACCTGCCAAAAAATCGATGGTAGCATGAAGTAATATCGCCCCAAAATAGAATGAAAGCTTATGCTTAGTGACTGCTAGAAAATCCCAAACTGTAAGCAAGACTTGTAGTAGTAAGGCAACCAGTCTTTCAAAGAGAGACATAACCACAGCAAATCCAGTTAGTTGCTTGACCTGACTCACAAGAAGTGACGGTAACTGACTGGCCTGCCCTGAATGGATGGCCTGTAAAACAATGATGTTAGTGAGTAAGCCCATCACCCCAAGTAAAATAAATTCACTAAGACCATGTCCAAAACCGTAGGCTACAATATCAGACGTTATCAAACTTCTTTTCTTAGCAAGGACCCTAAAAACCACATACCGTGTTGTTTCTTCAATAAGGCCAGCCATAAGTCCTCCGTAAACAACGGCAAAACATTTAGAAGAGTGAGCAAAGCTTGAAAGAACTAAAGCATTGATAGGTCCTTCAATCATCATGACAGGTAAGGCAAAACCAATCAGACCTACTAAAAAGAGCTTGATTGAAAATTGCCATCTTTTCTTCAGAACGATAAAACTTATGATGGCGATAACTAACATGGCAAGAATTGTCATAAAAAGGAATGTTTCCATTTGATTTATCCTTTCCTTGATACAGAGCATCAGTACGACTTAAGTGAGAATACCTATTTCTATACTTTTCGAAAAAGATTCTACGCTTTTCCGAAAGCACTGTCAATGCTATTTCGGAAAAGATCGAAATAGTTCATCAAAAAAAGACCGTTTTCACGATCTTTCTTCTTGAGAATTTTCCCTCATTCTCGGCTGTGTGTTCTCTGGTCAGTCACATGAGCTCCTACTGCTTATCTTTCTGGGACATATTCGCCAGTGTTAGCATCGTAATAACGGCGTTGACCGTTAACTGTGACGTAGGCACCTTTAACTTGGCGACCTGATTGATCAAAGTAAAGGTGTTGGCCATTGATGACTTGTTCGCCTGTTACGGCATAACCATCTGCTCCGAAGTAAGCCCAGACGTTAGGCTCGATTTGAGCAAAGCGGTTGGTTACAGGTTGACCGTCGTTTTCGTCATAGTACTTGTAACGACTGCCGACCTTAATGGCCTTGCCTTTGTATTGGATACCATTTTCGTCAAAGTAGTATTCCTTGCCATTGATAGTCCACTTGCCTTTAAGGGCTTGGCCATCAGTATTGAAGTAAGACCATTGGTTTGGTGCAATCTCAGCAAAGCTGCTTGTGACAAGAGCTCCACTGTGGGCATCATAGTAATAAGTCTTACCATCTTCGACAACAGTTTTCCCCTTAACTTGGATACCATTTTTATCAAAGTACTTAAGGTATCCATGATCAGCACGAACTTGGCCGATAGCCAGTGAACCATCGTGTTTGAAGTACATCCACTGGTCATCACCTACTTGGAGATAGCGTCCGCTAGCAAGAATACCTGATTCTGGCTCATAATAATATTTGATGCCATTTTCTTCGATAATTTCACCCTTAGCTTGGCTACCATCTTCCTTGAAGTAATAAAGGTGACCATCAATGTATTGACGTCCTGTAACACGGTTACCTTCTTTATCAAAGTAATTCCAAGCCTTAGTTGCTGGATTATAGACAAAGATGCTGCGTCCGATTTCGCCTGCTGGTGTGATGTAGCGAGCCTTACCATTTTCAAAGATAATAGAATCTGCACGATTGCTGTAGGCCGTACCGACGCTACCATCTTGGTTAAAGTAATAAGTCTTACCATCAATGACACGTGAACCAGTCACAGTATTACCGTCAGCGTCAAAGTAATAACGTTTACCTGTGCTGCTGTCTGTCGCAAAGACGTTACGTCCCATATCACCAGTTTCAGCAACATAGTAATGCAATTTGCCATCATCTGTACGGACAATGCGATCCTTAGCCTGAATACCAGTTTCACGGTCAAAGTAGAAATGGTGGCCACTCCAATGAAGGTTACCTACTACCATTGTTCCTTGAGTCGTAAAGGCACGAACCTGCTTATGTTTGTCATCAAAATCAACGAAGGCATTCTTAACCATGGCACCGTCTAGACCGTAATAGTAGGTATAGCCGTTGCTAGCACGACGAAGGGCGTTACGCAATTGGATACCATTGTCAAAGAAATAGTAATCCTTGTTATTGATGTTTCGAGCACCCTTGGTCATCTTACCGTCACCACCGAAGTAATACCAGTTACCGTTACCATCTTGAACAAATTCATTCTTAACGGTTTGGTTATCACGAAGGAAGTAAACGTCTTGTCCACGACGTTGGAAGACTTGAGTGCTTGTGATGGCACCTGTGTCACGAAGTGGTGTTGGCAAGAGTTGGCCGTTGGCTGAGGTATTAAAGTACTGGTTGGTCTTGTCATCACGAAGGACATAGTTGATACCTCGTCCAAGGATATTGGTTCCATTGAAGTACTTAGCAGACCATTTGGTAATCTTTTCATTCGTAGGCAACTGCTTACCATTTGAGATTTGCACACGGTTGAAAATAGATGGGTACTTAGCTTTAAGCTCATCAAGGAAGGCACCACCATATTTACCTTGATAGTCTGTACCATCTGTACGGGTATTTGCCACATAGGCTTGGTCCACAATTTGATAACCTTGTTGGTGATAACCGTAGCCGTTAACACGTGTGGCATTAACTACTTCTTTTCCTGGAAGGTTATAAATTTGGTCTGGCACCCAGTCAGCAATGGCTTGAATACCATCTTTGTGGAGGGCACGAAGAACATTAAGGAGGTCCTCAAGTGAGCCATACTTGTTATTTTGACTCAAGGCCATGTCATAACGGTCATCAAAGGCATAACCATTGTCAATTGTTGAATCAAGGAAGGTACCATCTTTACTTGAAACGTACTGTGGTGGAAGTCCAACAGACGTAACACCCCAAGCTTTGAGCAAGTCAGTGTGCTTAGCCAAGACACGGTTCATGTAGAGTTCTGGCTGATCGTCCGCAAAAGCTTGGAAGTTTGAGAAGGCTTCATACATGACTTGCGAATCAAGGGCTGCTGAAGACTTGTAAACTTGTCCATCGCTATTGGCACGGTTACTTGGCTGTGTACGTGCGTCTTGGTTAGCCTTAGCCCCGACTGGTACCCAGACACCGAGGTAACCTGATACTTGCACATTTTCCACACCAAAAACATCGTTGGCATTGAAGGTCAAGTTCCCATTCCAGTCGGTACGTTTAAGAAGGTTTGAAGGTACATCAGAATCGTTGAGGTAGGTTGCTAGACCATCCTTAGTCGTCAAAAGCAATGGACGGTAAAGCTGATTACGGTGGGCTCTACCCATATTCATCGTTACAGTTTCATTGCTACCCAATCGGAAATCATAGTTGTTGGTCATGATGACACCCATCCCTTGCGTACGGGTTTCAGCAGTTCCCCAATCAGTTCTGTTATTGGCACCTTTACCATAACGAACTGATGTCAAGAGGCCGTCATTTCCGACTTTCTTCACTTCCATGTCTTGACCACCAGCTACATACTTGATACGGGCACGCAAGAGGGTGTCGATAGCATCAAAGTAAGGCGTCTTTTTCGCCATGTAGTGACCATCCTCACGGTAGAGGTCACCGTAATAAACACGTGTTACAGAGTCCTTGTTGGTCAACATGAGGGCATAGACAGATGGCAAGTTGTAAGACGCATAAGTTTTATGAGCCTTATCAATATCCTCATTGTAAATCTCGAAGGCCTTCTTAATTTCATCACGGGTGAAATTGTAACCAAACAGATTTGGATTGATACGATCACGAATGATACGTTGGATAATGGTTTGCGCTTCAGTATCGTGGCCACGGGTGAAAATATAGTTGGCCATACGTTCACCGTTCTTATCATTAGCACCACGTGGATTCAAACTACTATTCATAAAAGCAGTCATGTCCCCAAGTTGCATACGTGTATTTTTATCACGCATCAAAAGGTTGGTAAGAGCATTACGAAGGGCATTATCAATCGGCAGTTGTGCCCCCTTATTGTCCTTGTTGTAATATGGGTCGTTGGCAGACCAAGCTTCCAAGTATGACAAGTGTTTGATCGCATTGGCTTCAGACTTGTCAACACCATAGGCTGCTTTGAAGTAATCTGAAGCGATTTGGAGAAGGTCAGCATCCACATTGTCCAAAGCATCGACACGCAAACCGTCAAAGTTGGCTGTTGGATCGTTGGCCATGATGCTTCCGATATTCATCATAAAGTGGAGCCAGTTAAGTTGCTCCGCCTGAACAGCTGGGTTTGAGTTATCAATATCGTTGGCAAGCAAGAACTCAAGACCACCGATAGAATTGTCCTTGAAGTACTTACGTGTACCCGTCTGGTTAGTAGGTGTGCGGTTAAGTAGACGATAGTCAGAGTTGGCGTAGCTGGTACGATTACCAGTATCACCCTTACTGTTGTTAAAGAGCAACTGTCCACCTTGCAAGTGGTCGTATGAACTATTTTCAGTGCTACTATTCCAACCTGGCTGAGTCTTGATAAACTGATCAATACTTGTATGCAACCAGTTGGTATTGCCTTCACGCGCAATACGCTCTTCAATCTTAGTCTGAACCGCTTTAGCAGCTAGATTTAGACTTTCCTGGCTAGAGTTGGTTGAAAATGAACCTGCACCAAGACCTTGATTTTGCATGTAGTTAAGGTAGTTAACCTGAGTCGATTTATCAGGCCACCAAACCATCAAGAGAGGCCGTTTGTCCGCTTCAGTTGAAGCTGTCCAAGTCTTACCATCCTTGAGAATACTCTTTGGACGGTACCAGGCATCCGCTGTGATGAAGGTGTCGAGTTGGTCCAAAGACTTGTTATCGTTTTTGTAGAGCTGATTTCCAGATGAAAAATCCACAGCTGCCTTGATAGGTTCTGTTGAAAATTCATCCTGTGACTTGGTCGCAAGAGCCCCTGTTTCAGCATCAAAGTAATATGACTTACCATCTTGCTCAAAGACAAAGTTCTTACGCACACTACCGTCACTATTGACATAGTATTGTTTGCCGTTAATCCATTGGATGCCAGTTGACGTGTTGGTGTTGGCTTCACGAGTTTCTGCCAAGGCACGACGACTACGTGTACGAGCTTCTGTATTTGCCGTATCAGTTGTTGCTGCACGGTCTGTCGTAGCTGTTGCAGTCGCATTATTTGTATCTGTAGGTGTAGCACTCGTATCAGCCGCAGTTGCTTGCACATTTGTACTTGGTGCTGCTTGACCTGAGTTAGTATCAACTGTCGCTGCAGTTGTAGTAGGTGCCGCTGCTCTATCTGTGGCAGCTGTTGTCGTGTTAGTGGCATCTGCGACAGGAATGTTGACGCTAGCAGTATTGGCATCTGCTGAGATAGTTGGTGCTACTGTAGTTGCTGTATCATTAGTTGTGGCAGACGCTTCTCGAAGCAAATTCTGACTGCTATCACCCGACTGATTCGCAGCATTTTGCTCATCGGCCTGAACCTGTTGGTCTTCCAACAAAGTGCCACCAGCAACGGTAACCATTGAGAGTGCTGTTACCCCAATCGTTACCCAATTCTTCTTCACTTTATGCAGTTTAAAGCGTACTTTATGTTCCATAGTATATAACCTTTTTCCCTTATAATATTTCTATCATAAGCTATTTGATAAGGGAATACAATTACACAACTATAATGTCAGCTTAATGTAAGCACCTTTCTTTTCTCAGAAAGGCGGTCTAAATGAGCTAACTCCTAAACTAGAGATGACATAACTAACGATAATCATTAGGCTAGGGACTTTTTAACAACTCCTCCCAAGCCTACAAAATTAATGTAAATTTAAATAAAAAAACCTTCATTTCTAAGATGAAATAAAGGATTTGGCTAGAGATACTGACATATAACTGTGAAAACCTGCGTGATTAACTCATTCGAAGGTCATGGCGCTTTCCATGTTTGGTAGCCCGCGAAACTCTTCGTTGGTATTTTTACACAAGTTGTTTTATCTGTGACATTAAGTTCCATAACACCCTTACTCTTTGATCAAAAGTAACTGAGTCTTTTTGATAATTATACCCCGTTTTCAGCCGGTTATAATAGGATAGTTCAGTATTCCTTGGTCGGTTTCAGAACTTTCAACGTAAGCCAAAGTCATCTTATTTTAACGAGTAATTTTAAATTTTCCTTTTAATTAGAGACAAGGGTAGCACATCTCAACTTATTATCTTTTTCGAAGAAATTTTTATTTTTGAACACTTTATATTTTATATTGTGTGAAATATAAAAGGTCTTTTATCAAAAAATAAGAAAGTTTTCTTTTCGTGAAATTCTTTGCTATAATCTAACCATGATAACGATTACACACCTCATCTTACAACCTGCTAAGAACATACCTACCTCAAATATATAGGGGTGTAAGTATTGAGAAAAATAGGAGAAATAATGAAACCCAAATTATCTTTTAAAGATCTTATTCAAAAACTTGAGGATAAAAATATATCTCCTGGTAGCTATACTGAAGATCAAATTGAAAACTATCTCAAAACTAGAAGTTACTATTATAAAATTTCTAGTTATAGAAAAAATTTCCCTAAACTTCCTCAAGGGGGATATGATAAGTTAACATTTGATCATCTCGTTGCCACTGCTAAATTAGATGTACGTTTAAGAGAATATCTACTCATGCTTTGTTTAGACATTGAACATGCAACAAGAACTAACCTTATGAGAATCCTAACTGATGATGATAACGAGGATGGTTATACAATTGTTAAAGAGTTTCAAGATAAATTCCCTAAAAAGTTCAATGAGGTACTGTCACATTTTAGAAGCAGTAAATATCGATTAGACATGTTTCGTAAAAGAACACAAATTTCATCTTGGGTCCTTATGGAAATTATTGATTTTGGAACGTTAGTCCAATTTTTAGAGTTCTATATTGAATCTAGAACCCCTAAATACGAGAAACTTTATGCTAAGGAACACAGATTCATTAAGAACATCCGTAACTCTTGTGCTCATAATGATGTATTTTTAATCAATCTATTTTTAAAAGAGGATATGATTCCAAGACCTTATCCATCTACCAAATCATTTTCAAATACAATGGGTATCAATAACGGATTAGTTAAGTATCCCAAAATTATTGATTTAGTTAATTTGTTTTATATACACTCAAAAATTTGCTCCGACGAACTTAATAAGAGACGGTATAAAGAGGGAACTGAAGTATTAAACAGATATTATGAGAATAGTGAGATGATAAATCATTCAACGTCTTTAAAAAAATTCTTTGAATCAATTTTCAAAAAATCAGTTGACTTTTTGGATAAAACATAATACTATTGATATGAGGAAACAAGGTAAAACCTTGGCTCGCATTTTATATCGGGTTATTGAAAAAAGTCAGCGGTCTTTGCTGGCTTTTTTCTATTTCTCCTGATATATAAACTGTTACACCGCTAAAAAGAGCTACTGCTATCACCTCATTCGCCAAGAAAAATCAAAAGCCAGCAACTGCTGGCTTTGAATTATTTAATAATCTAGAGATTTGATAGGAAAAATTAATAATTGAAATTGGAAAGGGAAAAAGTTCTCTAGATTCTTAAATCATATTAATATTAACGACCACGTCGCAATTCGCCAGTTCTGGCATCACAAAAGAGACGTTTACCACCAACATAAACATGGCGACCTTTCACTTGACGACCTGAAGCGTCAAAATAAAGGTGTTTACCATTGACAACCTGTTGTCCTGTCACTGCTTGACCAGCTGCGTTGAAATAATACCAGCAACCACGTGTCACTTCGACAAGACGGTTGGCAACCTGTTCACCTGTGTGAGCATCAAAGTAACATTTCTTACCATTGATAGTAAGCACTTTACCTTTAACTTGCGCACCATTGCTTCCAAAGTAGTAAACCTTATCGTTAATGGTTTGAAGGCCTGTTACCTTGTAGCCTTGTTGGTTGAGATAAGCCCATTGGTTAGCTGCTATTTGGATGAACTGGTTGATGGCTGCTTCACCAGTGACAGCGTCATAATAACGCCCTTCTGCCCAGCCACCTTTTAGCTGACTGTGATCTTTGTTGAAGTAATACTGTTTGCCATCAATCACTTTTGCTCCCTGAACGAGATTTCCTGAAGCATCAGCGTAATACCAGTTGTTATTTTCAAAGATAAAGCGTGACACAGCCATTTCACCCGTTTGAGCAGAAATGTAGTAACTTGTGCTGCCTTGATTCACCAATTGACCTTTGATTTGACGGCCTTCTGCATCAAAACAGTATTCCTTACCATTAATGATACGCTTCCCTGTCACAGCATATCCATGTTCATCTAGGTAGTACCAAGCTTGGTTTTCTTTGTTTTGAACAAAGGTGTTAACCGCCATGTAACCAGTATCTGGAATGAAGTAGCGGATATGACCGTCAGCAAAACGAATAAATTTGTCTTTAGCTTGGATACCTGTTTGCGTGTCAAAGTAGAAGGTCACACCAGACATTTCAACGAGGCCAGTTGCCATATGTCCATAGCAATCAAAGTAGCGGACATCTTTGCGGTAGCCTGCAAAATCGTAGAAACCATTAATGGCTTTGACACCATTTTTATCATAGTAATAAGTGTAGCCGTCGCCACCTTTAAGAAGATAGTCACGAGCTTGAAGACCATTATCTAAGAAGTAATAAGTCTTACCATCGATAACGTGTTCACCTTTCACTTTTTGGCCGTTTTGGTCAAAATAATACCATTGATTTTCACCTACACGGACAAATGATGACTTGTGAGTGTTTGAATCTACACTTGGTTTTGTCTCACCTGAGATGATTTGATAGCCTGAATTATTTTGTTTGTTTCCTTGTGTAATGATAGTGACATTCGGTGTTGAACCATTTGAATTTGTCACTGACACATTAGGAATCAATTTATTTGAATTTGAAATAATGGTTACATTTGGAGTCGTTCCAGAAGCTGTAATCGTGATTGTTGTGTTACGACGACCATTTAAATTAATGGCATTCAAATCAGGCCAATTCGTCGTAAATGCTGCAAATCCACTAGCATCAGATGATGAAGACCATGATGATGAAGACGAGTAAGAATACCATGCAGAACTTGATGAGCTTGAAGAACTTGACGAACTAACACTCACTGACGCAGAACTGCTACCTGATTGATAACCTGAACCAGGTGTTGTTGTATTAGAGGTCTGTGTTTCAGTAACTTGTGCACCTTGTGAAGCCTGTGAAGTACCTGATGACACACTTCCTTGACCAGTACTTACAACCTCTCCACCACTAGTTACTCCAGCACCAATAACAGACGCTGATGAGCCTTCTGTTGAATAAGATGATGACGCCTCGTATCTTGCAGTCATTTGACTTCCAGAGTTTGATGGCACCGCTGACACGTAAGTAGCATCTTCTGTTAAGGTTGGTGTATAGCTTTGATTAACCAGTGATGCACTTGATTCAATACCAGCATCTGATTGTTCATAACCGCCCTTATTAGGAACTGGCACCTCATCTGCCTTTGCAGATTGATCTGTCAAAAAGACACCACCCGCTAAAGCAACCATTGACAGAGTACTAACTCCGATAGTCACCCAATTTTTCTTAACCTTGTGTAGTTTAAATCCAACTTTCTTTTCCATAACATACACCTTTCTATGCTTTTTCCATTTAACACCTAATATGATAAGCCATATCAATAGCGAATACAATTACAGTAGCATAACCCTAATCTCATAAGACTAACCTTCTAGTCATATTTCTCACGGAAAAGCAAGGTAAGGCTATGTAAACCATACCTTTTTATCTTAGAAAGCTCTTTTTTTAAAATCTCTTATTTTTTGTTAAATGACAAAGAAAGCCTCGCTTTCATCTGTTTTCAATCCTCATACATTAGAGCGAATGAGCATCCTTTGTAACCAAAGTAAGCCCTATATGGCGAATATTTTACGTAAACCTTATTATTTGCTTACACTATATTGATAATTTTAGAAAATAAAAAAACAAGCCAAACAACTTGCGTAAACGCTTAAAAGCTTGTCTAACACGACTTTTGACGCTTTTAGAAACCTATTTGAAAATATTTTTTCTCTCTCACAATCAAAAGTAGCAAAAAACTCTAAGTAACTTAGAAATATACCTAGAGTTTTTTACTAAATATTTACTACAGTGATAGATACCACTACTAATCAGGAAACGAGTGTCCATCCTGTCGCTAAAACTATTTCTCCTTCATCTTCAAGCTATAAGTTACATTAGTCATTATTTTCTTCCTCCAGACTACCTATAATACCTTCTGAGTGCCAAGATTTCAGTAGATTCTGATAAAACCGAATTGGTAAGAAATAATCACCATCAGATAATACATCATTATCTGATAATAAATCACTATCTGCTTTAACAGCCATGGTAACCTCTTCGTCTTTACCTAGGTGTAAGAATTTATTAATATCTTTATTCTTGATACCGTATTCTATTTCACCTTCTCCTGTCTCCCAATTATAAGATTTAGAAATCACTTTTAGTTTAGAAAAGACTTTTTTATTCAAGGTTAACTTTTGAAATAAAAATTCCTTATAAGGCAGTAACTCATCTGAGTAATTTGAGTTCTCTGCACTTAATTTCCCATTTGGAGAATAAACAAGATTGACACGCTCAACCTCATTGGCTCCCTTCCTTAATGAAACATATCCCTCAATACGCTTATTCTTTGGTTTTCCATATAACACTATTTTACGATATATGGAAATCTCATCTTGGTCAAATGAATCACTTACACGAATGGTGAACCCTTTGGGAAAGGTATCAAACAACTCATATAAGTTCTTAGTTGGGTACACTTTCTCAGCTGCCGGACCTATTTTACTCTCAAGTTTTCCTCTATAATTTATCAATAACCCACATCCAGTGAGGATGACTAAAGATAATAGCGTTGCAAGAGCTAGTCTAAATTTTTTCAAAATCTATTTCTCCTTTATCTTCAAGTTATAAACAATTTTCATGTCTGGGCTACCCTTGTCGCTTTTTTCTACTCCCTTTATACTTCCAGCTTTCAATAATCTTTCAAAATTCCTATCAGTCAGGCTATCTTTTTTCCATTTCGCCTTGTCTGGTAAGGTCTGACAGTCAGAAACATCAATTTCTGTACCATTAGCTGAGTTATCTAAATAAATAATCTCACTTTTACTGCTAGGGTGAAATTCAAGTGCATAGAGACCTCTTAACGTTCCATAAGCACCATTTATACTGTCATTTAACAAAGTCCGATTTCCATGATTATCCGTGATAATGGGATAAACATAAAGTCCAGAATCGCCATAATTGTATATATCGGTAAATTCTACCTTGCTGACACCTGAATAATTCTCCTTGATATAAACAGCTATCTGCTCTTCCAAAAGTCTGAAACCATGTTTGTACAAACGGTGTTCTGCATACCTATCTCCTAAAAAAAGAGAAAAAACTATTGGAATGATAAATAGTGCAATAAACAACATCACTACTATATTTCGATTTCGTTTCGAATTCATCTTCACAGGCTCAATCCTCCCTTTCTTTTAACTCTGGATAGTTTTTATCTGTTAACGCCATTTACTATAACTACCTCGTTTAATTTCTGTGTTATAAACTACTTTAACACCTAAGCTACCTTTATCTGATGATTTGACATCAACCAATTTCCCATTCTTAACTAAATATTGTATGGTTGTATCTAACATATCATAACTTTCTAACTTAGCTTTCTGGGGTAGTTTATCATCATTTGATACGTCCACGACCTCATCACTATCGTATTTATCTAATTCAATGACTTGACTACCATCAATACCGTCAAAATCCATCGTTAATCCATTTGCTGTACCAAAAGGTATGTTCCCGTCTTCATCTACAACTGCTCTATTGCCATGTTCATCAGAAATAGCAAAAACAACATTCAGCGTATGCATACTATAGCCGTCTCCACCATCTTCATAAATAGGTGAAAACTCAATCTTACTCACACCCTCATAGTGTTCTTTGATATAGGTAGCCAGTTGCTCTTCTAAAAGTCTAAAACCATGTTTATACAAAGCGTGCTCTTTAGCTATTTGTTTTTGTTGTTCTTGTTTGTGTCCCATATAAATGCTTCCTCCTAAAATAGCGATAACTAGTGTGATAAACAACA
Organism: Streptococcus sp. HSISS3; assembly: GCF_000448605.1. Classification (NCBI taxonomy): domain Bacteria; kingdom Bacillati; phylum Bacillota; class Bacilli; order Lactobacillales; family Streptococcaceae; genus Streptococcus; species Streptococcus sp. HSISS3. Next base: position 618,136 of record NZ_CM002130.1, on the reverse strand, counting down.
CCACTACTATATTTCGTTTCGAATTCTTCTTCACAGGCTCAGTCCTCACTTTCTTGTAAATCTGACAACTTTATACATTACAGATACAACATTTTCACTCAATACCCCATCAACATCAAGGAAAACTGAAAAGTAATTACAAAATATTCTGAATAAAAACTATAATTTCCATTATAACATGGATAGAGCGCTTTCTTTTGATTATGAGAGCAACAAAATTATTAGGATTTGGGGATAAGAAAAGGAAGTCGACCAACTGTCAACTTCCTTTTTACCTATTTTTGATAAATTATTTTCTACTTTAAGGAAACTTTAGGGTTTCGTTTATATACTATAACCATCCTAAAACTTTTCTTTTTCATAATCTCCTAAATCCAGGGCATAGGTCCTGGATTTTTTGTGTGGAAGAGTAATCATATGAAGAGTTTAGCATTATAGTTTGTCTTGTTTGACCTGAGCCACCATCTCTAGAAAATAGGCATGGACCCTTGTGTCACCTGTTAATTCTGGATGAAATGAGGTGACAAGCATATTTTTTCCTTGGCTGCCACGATGGCTCCCTTGACCTGAGATAAAACTTCAACTTCTGGTCCAACGGTTTCAATGATTGGTCCACGAATAAAGACCATGGGAATCTCACCAATTCCCTTAAAGTCAGCATTTGTGACAAAACTGCCCAGCTGACGACCATAGGCATTGCGTGCGACACTGATGTCCATACTTGCCAAATGTTTTGTTTGGTCGCCTACTATGGTTTTGGCCAACAAAATCAGACCTGCACAGGTACCAAAAACAGGTAAGTCTTTCTCGATTTTCGCCTTTATCAAGTCAAACAAGTCTAAATCATGCAAGAGTTTCCCCATGACTGTCGACTCTCCCCCTGGTAGAATGAGCCCGTCCAAATCAGCGTGGGCTTCCCAATCTTGTCTATTTCTGATTTGAACCGTTTCAACCCCAAGTGCTTTCAAGACCTGCTCATGTTCTGCAAAAGCACCTTGCAAAGCCAGTATTCCGATTTTTGTCATTTATTTTCCTCGCTCTGCCATTAGGATGTCAATTTCATCCTTGTTGATACCAACCATGGCTTCACCCAAATCTTCTGACACTTGCGCCAAAATATCTGGACGATTATAGTTAGTCACTGCTTTGACGATGGCTTCCGCACGTTTTTTCGGATCTCCTGATTTGAAAATCCCTGAACCAACAAAGACACCTTCAGCACCCAACTGCATCATAAGCGCAGCATCCGCTGGCGTCGCTACACCACCTGCCGCAAAATTGACAACAGGCAACTTGCCATGTTCATGGACATAACGAACCAAGTCAATTGGTACCTGTAAGTCTTTGGCAGTAATGTAGAGTTCATCATCTCTGAGATTTTGAATGCGACGAATCTCTTGATTCATGAGTCGTAAGTGGTGAACTGCTTGGACAATATCACCTGTACCCGGTTCACCTTTGGTACGAATCATTGATGCCCCTTCAGAAATACGACGAAGGGCTTCACCGAGGTCCTTGGCTCCGCAGACGAAAGGCACATCAAACTTGGTTTTATCCACATGAATAAGGTCATCGGCAGGCGTCAATACCTCACTCTCATCGATATAATCAATCTCAATCGCTTGCAAAATCTGTGCTTCCACAAAATGACCGATACGTACCTTGGCCATAACTGGAATACTGACAGCGTCCTGAATTTCCTTAATCATCTTAGGATCACTCATACGTGACACACCACCAACCGCACGAATATCAGCTGGAATACGTTCCAAGGCCATAACCGCAGCTGCTCCAGCTGCTTCTGCAATACGTGCTTGCTCAGGATTTTGAACGTCCATGATGACGCCTCCCTTAAGCATCTGTGCCAAATTTTTATTTAAGTCGTAACGATTTGTCATAGCAATCACCTCATATGTTTTTATGACCCTTATTTTACACAGGATAACTTTTGAAGAAAAGTAGCTCTTTCACAAACTGTATGGGGACAATTTAAGCATCTATTGTCAGAATGGACAGAATAATCACTAAATTAGAAGGCTTGCTTCTATAGGTTTTACTGCTTTTTTAGTAAATGAATACAGGTTATGACATCTTAGTTTATAGACCATAATCTTTACTAAATTTTTTAGTTAGCTAACAGCAACTTTCTTTGTAAATCACAAAAATACTCATCTTCTACTTTAAGAAAACTTTAGGCTTTGCTTTATATACTATAACCATCCTAAAACTTTTCTTTTTCATAATCTCCTAAATTCAGGGCTCAGGTCCTGGATTTTTTTGCGTTTAAGAACCATTGGAGGAAAAAACTGTGAAAAATTTTCCCAATAAAGAGTTGTGTAAGCCTTTTCTTATTTTAGGCTAAATGTCTTAAATTCTATTGAAACACGATTAAATTAAGTTATAATAGGATTTAGGAAAAGGAGGAAAATTATGAAAGTACATTCTAATTTTACTGGACCTAAGTCCAAAAAACGTCTGATTGCATTCTCATGTGCAACTGCTCTTGCAAGTTTTACTTTAATCGCAAGACCTGCCTTCGCTGAGGAAGCTAAAGCTGATAACTCATCAAACCTTGATGTGACTGCTGCTACCACTGCCAATGTGGAAACCACAGCAGACCTCGTAGAAACAAAGGGTGTTGAAGCTCCTCCTACTACTACTGAAAATGTAACTAGCACTGAGATCACTACAAATGTCTCAGAACAAGCCACAACTTCTACAGCAAGCTCTGAAACTACCAGTGAAACAGCTTCAACAACTGCAAGTGAAAGCCAAGCTCCTGCAGAATCAGCCTCTGGTCAAACACGCGAAGCTATAACTACAGACCGTGCTGCCAGTGAGACTGCTTCAGCACCTAATGAAACAAACGTCACTGGTGGTCAATACTATAGAGACGAATATGGCTACTGGCATTACAAAGATGCTAGTGGTAAAGACCTGACTGGACCACAAACTATTGATGGCGTTAAGGTCTACTTCAATCCAGGCGGTGTTCAGGTTAAAGGGAACTTTGGCTGGGACGGTCACTATTATGACAAAGACTCTGGTGCTCTTGTTACTAACAAATTCGTTAAAGAATATGGTAGAACCTATTACGTTGATGAAAATGGTAACAAGGCAATTGGTTCCAAAGAAATTAATGGAGCATGGAATTATTTTGATAAACACGGGGAACTAATTACAAATAATTTTGCTCCTGATGGCCGTTATTATGACAAATATGGTAAGCAAGTGGATTTCGGAAGAAACCGCTATTTCGAATTAAACGGGGAATGGTACTATGCTGGAAATGATGGTGCTATTTTAAAGGGACCACAAACCATCGATGGCGTTAAGGTCTACTTCCATCAGAATGGTATTCAGGCTAAAGGGTATTTTGTTAAAGATGAGGAAGATAATAAATCTCGATACTACGATAAGGATACTGGTGCTCTTGCCACCAATCAATATGTTATCGCTTACAATCCTTACAAACATCGAAATGAACGTTATTATGTTAACGACCAAGGAATTCGGTTAACTGGGCCTCAAACAATTGACGGTAAACAAGTCTACTTCGATACCTACGAGGGAAGCCAGGTTTTCGACAATTTTGCTGACGATGGCTACTTTTACGATCAAGACGGTAATCGTGTCAACCTTGGTATCAATCGTTATGTTCAGGTCAAAGGCAACTGGTACTATGTCGGTGAAGATGGAAAAATCTTGAGAGGTGAGCAAACTATTGACGGTGCTCACGTTTATTTTGAATATGGAGGTAAACAGGTTAAAGGAGATTTTGACTACAACAAACAATTTCACGATAAAGACTCTGGAAATTTAGTTACTAATCGTTTCGTAACAGTTAAAGACAAAACCTACTTTATCGGAGGCGATAGCAAGGCCATCAAAGGAGCAACAGTCATTGACAACACTGAATACTTCTTTGACGAGAAAACTGGAGCCCAAGTTAAGGGAGATTTTGCTAGTAACGATAAATACTATGATGGAATCACTGGTGCTCTCGTAATCAATAGTTATGTCCAAGTCGACAAAGACTGGTATTATGTTGGAAATGACGGTAAACGGCTTAAAGGTTCTCAAACCATTAACAATGTTCCTGTATACTTTGACCCTTATGATGGTAAACAAGCCAAAGGTGTATTTGGCAATGATGGCTACTTCTACGACAAAGATTCTGGTGCTAAAATAGACCTTGGTACCAACCGCTACGTTTTCATCAACGAAAACTGGTACTACCTTAATGAAAAAGGAAAAATCCTTAAAGGCGATCAAACCATCGATGGGGTACAGGTTCACTTTGATCCATATTATGGCAATCAGATTAAAGGAGAATTTACCGATAGTAGTGGGTATGTGGTTAAAGCAAACTCCTACACTAGCCCAGTTAAATTCTACGATAAAGATTCCGGCGCTCTTGTAAAAAATCAATACTTCAACAATAATGGTAAATGGTACTATGCAGATGCACAAGGTAATATCCTTAAAGGCTCACAAACCATTGATGGGGTACACGTTTACTTTGACTCTTATGGAGTTCAAGCTAAAGATACTGTTCTTGATGGTTACTACTACGATAAAGATACTGGCGCACGAAAAGAACTCCCTCGTGATCAGTTTATTAAGATTAGTAATGATTTATACTACCTTAGCAGTAATGGACGAACTGGGGAAATAACTATTGATGGTAAGGATTACTATATTGAGCAAAACGGAAGGGTCCTTCGTGGTTCCTTTAACGTATATCAAGAGCCACCTTACTATGATGACGAAACTGGCGAAGCTGTGAAAAAAACTGGTTTTGTTAAATCTGATGGCCGTTGGTACTATATAGAGGAAGACGGCAAAAAAGCTAAAGGTCTTAAAGAAATTGATGGGAAATTATATTACTTCTCTAACAATCCAATGAACAAATACGAAACGCACGACCAGGCTAGAGGAGAAATTATAAGACCTAAATTTTACATTTCATTCCCAAATAGAGCAGAAAACAACCCAACTTACTACTTTGACACTGAAACTGGAGCTGCGGTAACTAACCAATTCATCTATGCAGATGGACACTGGTACTACTTCGGTAAGGATGGTAAGGCTCTCCTCTTCGATCAAGTCATCAATGGTCAACATCTCTACTTTGATTATGAAGGTAAGCAAGTGAAGGGCGATTTCGTAACAGACTACAAGGGAACTCGTTATTACGATGAAAACTCTGGTGAGCTCGTCACCAACCAAACACGTACCATCAATGGTGTGACTTATCACTTTGATGAAAATGGACGTGCGAAGCAAGTGTAAAACAGGTCATAAAATTGACTCATATTAATCTCATGAGTTATTCAAACTAAAAAAACAACCAAAAAGCCCAAATCAAAATATTGATTTG
>NZ_CM002130.1:609104-611599 GCF_000448605.1 Streptococcus sp. HSISS3 | reverse complement strand
AAGAATTATTGGTTCTTTTTCAATCTTTTTAAGTGTTTATATAAACCGAAGGCACGGTCTAACTTCATGGATTCGATGGGACGTTTGCCCTTGATATAGAGATTACCATTGGTCGCATTCATCAAACCCGTTTTTGAAATCGCATAACCAGTCGTCATGCCGCTATAAAGGAGTTTTTCAAGTTTCTTGGCATCTAGGACTCTGCTTGAAGAGTCAAGGCTACCATTTTCCGCTTCGTAAATATCCACAAGTCTCTTAAACTTATAAGCCGTTTTTATGGACATGTCACCAGCGCTTCCCTTAGAGTAATAGCGATAAAGATTTTGTGGGCTCAAGTCCACTGAAGCTGCCTCAGGGCCACTAGGTGAGTAGGGCTGGAGTTTGATAAAGGTGTTTAGCTTTCCGATATCAATGTGTGATTCGCTGTCATTTTCCCTATGAATTGGCAGTGCAATCTTATCCACATTTTCCTTACGTCTAATCGTTGCTAACAATTCATAAGGCTCAACTCTTAGAGTTTTGGAAAATTTTTCCAGAGTATCTAGTGAAACAGTCCCTCTTTGCTTGATTAAGTTATAGTTGGTTTGTGCCATGCCAGATGACACCACAAAGTGCGTCATGCGTTCTCTGACTTCTTCAGCATCCATAGTCTCTGTGATATGTAATTTCTTACGAATATTATTCCACAGGTTTTGCGTGACCTGGTCAGGCTTTCTTGGAAACTCAAAAACTTCATGCTGGTTGTCTTGAGATAAAAGCATACCAAGTGTGATATTTTTCTTGGTCACCTTAGCCAGACCATTAGTAATGGTTACAATCTTTGGAATATTTCCCTTAGGCTTGTTCATAAAAAGCATCCGTAAGCTTCCTGAAGGAATTCCCGTCGCTTCGGAAAGCTCTCTGTAACTCTTCTTATCTTTCCAATAGTCGCCCATCCGAGCTTTCTCTGCATTTTCCCAGAAAAGTTGCTTAAGAGGCTTAAGATCGCTCGGACGATTTGAAATTAATCGTTTTGACATCATTGTCTCCCTCTAAAATTGCTGTTTAAGTATAGTCCGCCACTATTATCTCATATTTTTAACAAAATTAAAAACTATTTTTTAAGCAAATTCTCATTGTACAACTTTAACGACAATAGCATTTTAATATCTCTACTAGAAATCAACCTTAAAACTCCCCTCGTACACGCAACGAAGGGAGTTGTTTTGCTAATAATTCCAATTAACCAAGAGATAAATGAGGCTTGAGCCAAACATATCAGCCAAGGCATGGACTAGGAAGAATGGAAGCAGGTTTTTGACCTTATATTTATAAAGAAAATAATAGAGTAGACCAAATACCACACCGATAACCAGAGCCCATAGCATACCCTGATAGGTATGGAAGGACACACGGACAAGGGTTGAAAAGAGCAAGACCCACCACTTATACTTGTCCTTCACTGAGGTCAAGAGTCCTAGGAAGAAAAATTCCTCGTAGAAACCGTTAAGCAATCCGTAGGTAATAGCCATAGGTGACAAGGCCAGAAACTTATTAAGCACAGCCATAGGACTAATAAAGGCTAAAACTTGAGGACTAAAGTAGTTATACTGGCCTGACAGCGTGCTGACCATATCGGCCAAGAGACCCATGATAGCGAAAATAAAAGGTACCCAAAAGAAAAGAGACCACTTTAGACGGATAGGCAGTTGCTTAAAGTCAAAATGACGTATCCAGAGATAAATAATCGCTAAGGCTAGGAGAATCAGTTGTAAGTTGAAATTACTTGAGTAGGCTACTCCTTCACTAGACGTATTTGTCGTTGTTTCACTTATTGTTGTGGAAATGGTTGGCGACAGACTAGCCATATACAACTGGGTCGAACGTACGATAAACTGTCCAAACATGATGAGCGTTACCATACCAATATCAAACCATCTCAGTTCCTTGAGTGGCTGCTCGGGATGGATTTTCTTTAGTAATGACATTGTCTTCCCTTCCTCCTCGTATCTACAACGAAAGCTCGTTTTTTCTTTAAGCTTATTATAAGTCATAATCCTTAAATTAACACTAACATTTGCAGAAAAATTAGTATTTTATTCGAAAAAAGAAAAAGCAAGGAAGGCATCTTGATATAGTCCTACTTAAGTAGACAGTAAAAATACATAAAGTACTGTTTACGAAAGTAGGATTTTTATTATGTCTAGAAAAGTAAGGTTTCTTTTGAAGGCAAGCTGAGGGCTGTTACCTGGTATCTTGAAGGTAAAGCCTCCTGTTCTCAACTAGCTCGTCAGTTTGGGGTCAATCCTTGTACTATTAAAGACTGGGCTACAGCCTATCAATATCAAGGGCACGAGGGGCTAAAGTCTCTAAAGCATAACCAAAATTATTCTACAGAGTTTAAGCTAAAATGCATTGAAGCCTATTTAACAGGAGAAGGTTCCCTTCAAGAATTAGCTAGAAAATTTGGGCTAAGAAGTCATGAACAAATCAGACAATGGGTTTTCAGGTATAAT
>NZ_CM002130.1:589452-606880 GCF_000448605.1 Streptococcus sp. HSISS3 | reverse complement strand
CAGTTCTTTATCCTAATGTGTCAAGTTTTGAAGAGATGAAAGAGGCTTACGAAAAGACCATTCACTATTACCTATATCATGATCCCCAAGAGAGATTCAATGGGAAAACACCAGCTCAAGTGAGAGCTGAAGCACAAGAAAATCCAGAACAAGCTCCATATTATCCAATTAAACAATCTAAAAAATATAGAGATTACTGGAAAACTATTGCCGATAAGAAAAACCAGACTGCTTAACCCAAAGCAACCTGGTTCCTCACATTTTATTTATTTCAATTGTCTACTTGACACGGTACGTATCATCTTCCCTTGCTTCAATCTAATGATTAATCGTTCTTTTTGACGACGCTCACAAGTACAATCAGTTGGAATACTGCTAAAACAAGGAGAACTCTAAACCCATTTCGGCTCCCCTGAGCTGTTGCTTGAGCAAAGTCAATCTTATGATTGGTTTGACTTAAGGCAACAATGAGAGAAGCAAGCGTTGTTCCTACTGCTCCTGCAAATTGTTGGAGGGTATTAAAAATCGCATTGGCATCAGCTCGTTGGTCCAGTGGTAATTGCTTTTGTCCGTTAGTCATAATATTACCAAAGGCCACTCCTAGTCCCGTCATGAAAATCATGTAAAAGACAAGAATCAAGGTATTTGAAAGCGAGAGACCAAACAGAGTAAAGAGCAGCTGAGCAAGGACGATTAGACTGGCCCCAATCAAAATTGGTTTACGTGCCCCCATCTTATCAAGAATAATACCTGAGAAGGGAGCAAATCCAGCACCAATGATAGCACCCGGAAGAATCATCAAAGCAGCGAGAGTTGTATTAGAGTGGTTAACCAATTGCACATAGTTAGGTAAGATAAAGCTCATACCGAGCGATCCCAATTGCAAGGTAAAGAAAGCAGCGATATGGCCAGTAAGGCGAGGATTCTTCAGAATAGCGAGATTAATGATTGGATTTTCCAATTTCATAGAGCGCCAAACCAGAAGGACCAGCCCCAAAATACCAAGGACAAGCCAGCCAAGCACTGAGAAACTAAGAAAAGCATGATCTGCCATCCCGTGAAGGCCTAGAATCAAGCCCAAGAAAAGAAAAATGATGGCAAACAGGCTAAGAATATCAAAGGATTCACGTTTAACCTCACTCTTTTGCTCAATCGAACGAAGCCCTGCAATCAGTGAAGCCAAGAGAATAGGAAACTGAACAAGGAAAATAGACCGCCAACCAAAGTGTGCCGTTAGAAGACCACCGACAGTTGGGCCAATGGCTGGTGCAACTGCTGTAATCAGTGTACCAACCCCCATCATAAGACCAATCTTGCGACTTGGTACCCGCTCCAAAATGATGTTAAACATAAGAGGAAGGGCAAATCCAACCCCCATACCTTGTACCAAGCGTCCTAGGACAACAAAGCCAAAGTTAGGGGCTATAAAGTCGATAAGGACCCCCAAGACCGACAGAAGATTGGCGACCAGAAAGATTGATTTCATCTTAAAGGAACGCTTGAGGTAGGCTGATAAGGGCACCACGCAAGCAACGACTAATAGGTAGATGGTTGTGACCCACTGAACTGTTGATGTTGTTACTGAAAATTCCTTCATCAAAATTGGGAAGGTAATGTTCATGGCTGTTTCACCAGCCACTCCACAAAAGGAAAGGACACCTGTCGCAAAGATAGCAGACAAGACCTTAGTGGAGATTTTTTCATATGACATAAGTGTTTCTCCTCTGATGACGATTAAAGATTACGGTAGTGTTGTAAGATGTTGAGAAAGATTTCTCTTTCTTCAGCCGAAAATTGTTGGGCAAACTCTTCCTCTTCTGCCCGAAGATAGGTTTGACAGGCAGAAGCAATCTTAACTGCCTTGTCGGTTAGCGTAACTGCTTTTTGCCTAGCATCTTTCGATGAGGTATGACGTTCGATCAGACCTTTTTTCTCCATCCGCTGTAAGAGGACCGTTGTTGTCGAACGCTGAATGTTGAATTCATGCTCAATGTCCCTCTGAAAGATTTCTTCTTCCGCATGATTCATTAAAAAATCAATGACAGCCATCTGATTTCCCGTCAAACCAAATCGCTTGGCGAAATGGTCAAAGTGGCGCATCATGTTATTATTGGCTTGTTTCAACAAGCGTCCAAAATGGTCCAAAAGTCTACTCCTTAATTATATTGTTAGTTAACTAGCGTATTAAGTATAGGAGAATTTTAGCCCAATGTCAATATCACTTTCAACGGATGACAAAAAAACTCAAGGACTTATAGCCCTTGAGTTACTTTACGTAATCTTTTGTGACAGGAATTTCCTTAATCACACGCGCCGGATTTCCACCAAGAACCACATTATCGCCAAAGGACTTGGTGACGACTGCTCCTGCTCCAGCCACTACATTATTCCCCAAAGTCACGCCTGGAAGGATGATAACACCTCCACCAGCCCAGAAATTATCGCCAATGGTAATAGGTGCTCCATATTCAATGCCTGAATTACGCTCGGTTGGATCAAGCGGATGAAGAGGTGTTAGAAACTGACAATTAGGGCCAATCATGGCATTATCGCCAATCGTGATAGGACAAATATCCAGCATAGTCAAGTTCCAGTTGGAATAGAAATTTTCACCGATATGGATATTGACCCCATAATCAGTAACGAACTGAGGATTCATGGCAAGATTCTCACCAGTCGAACCAAACCAAGATTTGACAATCTCCGCCCTCTTGAGACGGTCAGGCTCCGCATTAAAGGCCATTTGCTTCTCTCTAGATTTAGCTGCTAGGGCACGTAACTCAGGGTCGCTAGGCTTATAAAAATCACCCGCAATCATTTTTTCATATTCTGTCGGCATGGCAGTCTCCTTTTGTGATTGTACTTCTATATTTTAGTATAGAATTGATGTCACCACAAGTGAGATCACAAAAAATCCCAAGTGCTCTACGCAACTTGAGATTAATGAGTTCTTTTTTGACAGAGCTTTTTCAAATGCTGAACATCCACCTTAGAACTATCCATCAAGGGAATGGCATCGATCGTATGCCAGTACTTGGGCTGCTCAGTGGCTAGTAAAACACTAGCAATCGACTTCTTAGCTTCTGATAAGGATATACTGTCTTTTAAAACAAGAAAGGCATGCACTTCATCACCAGCCAGATGACTGCTCAACTTGAGACAAAAGGCATCTTTTACGAAAGAACAAGAGAGTAGTTTTGTCTGATAGTTGGCAAATGCAACTTGGTTCCAGCATAATTAGCCCAATCAGATGGTCGCCCTTCTAAAATTAATCCTGCTTTTGAAAAATGACCATAGTCTTCTACCGTAAAGGGGCATCTTACTCCGACAGCCGCATAAGGAGTTGTAACATAAATTTTATTGTTTCTCAGCTTTATTTGGACATTTTTAAAAGCTCGACCAACCAAATTGGGATACTCTAAAACCTCTCTGCCCTTACACCAGCTGATGAAACTTAATTCACTAGCGCCATAAAAAACAATAATGTCGCAGGTCGGTTGCCTGTCATAAAGGTCACGAATCAGAGGAACTGGCAAGGTTTGAGAAGAACTGATGATATAAGACAAGTCAAGCTCCCTACTGTTTAAATGACTTGCTAGAACTTGTAGAAGGCTTGGTAAGAGATACAGATGACTAACTTGGCAGGTCTGACATAATTGCACCCAACTTCTCGGAGATGGTTTATCACTAATAATCAATTGCCCACCTTCATAAAGGACAGCCAAAGCCATGTTAAGGTTCCCTGAAAAACTAAAATTGCCTTTTAAAAATAAAGACGTTTTCTGGTCTATATGAAAAATGCGATTTTGCTCAGCAAAAAAGTCCACCCAAGAGGACATGGTTCGCCACAAAATCTTGGGTTTTCCACTTGTTCCCGAAGTCAAAATTCCAAAATCTGCTTCTAAACGTAAATCGGAGGCACTCGTTTCAGACGCTAAGGCCAGTCGGACTTCTGGTGACAAATTAGGATGACAAATAACAGGTTTTATGCCTAATGACAAAGCTGCTAAAAAAATCATCAACTGATCAAGCGGATAGTACTCTACGATAAAGCAAACGTCAGATGACTTTGAATCAAGTGTTGTCTGATTCATCATCCTTAATAAATCGCCGTAAGTGTAAGATTTGTCATCAATTACCAAAGCCTGCCGATGAGGATTCTGTTGAGCCCAAGCTTTTATTTTTTGAATCATGTTAAACTCCCACCCTTTCAATGAGGAAAGATATACCAACTCCTCCAGCACCGGCAATAGCACAAAGTCCATACCGCCCTTTTTGTAAACGGAGCGCCTGCATTACATGTAAAAGATTGATTGCCCCTGAACAACCATAAGGGTGACCATAAGCTAAGGCACCACCAAATAGATTGTAGCGGTTTACAGCTTCGGGAAAATGTCTTTGAAAGATACAATCAATCACTGAAAATGCTTCATTCCATTCAATAGCATCTATATCCGACATTGAAAGATTGACTTTCTTCAATAATTTTATAGTTGCTTTGTAAACTAATTCAGGACTGAAACGAGGATCTCCTGCTACCTGAGCCATGTCACAAATCTTAAACTCACCGACTTGATGGCTCAATAAAAGAAAAGCAGCACCATCATGTGTTAAACAAGAGTTTGCGGCACTGGTCAGACTGTCTGGACCTAAGATTGGAGGAATACGACTTAACAGTTTTTCTGAAATCTTAGGTCGAATCCCCTCATCCTTTTTCCCAGGCATTTCTAGGATAATAGGAGATAGAGCCCCTGTCTCCAAGGCCTTCTGCGCTTTAGCATGGCTCTTTAGAGTCCATTGATACAATTCTTTTTGAGTAACCCGATATTTTTGAGAGACCCGTTCGGCCCCTCTTATCATAGCTAGAGAATCCGTACTATCTGGTGAAAACTGAGCAACGTAGTAACTCCCTGTACGATCATCCTTGTCGGCATAAGTTCGCAAAGGTTGTAAGGATGAACTTTCAATGCCGCCTGCAATAATATTTTCCGATAAACCAGCCCTTATCTTAGCAAAAGCAAAACCAAGGGCGGCGCTTGCTGAAGCACACTGCATATCAATAGTTGTCGCAGGAACAGTTTCAGAATAATCGGACAAAAGTCCAGTTAAACGACCAATATTGCCACCTGTTCCAACAGCATTTCCGCAAATAATGTCATCAATGTGACATTCTGGATAACGCTTCTTTAAGGCATTTAAAATTCCAGCACCTAAATATTCTGGTCGCGTATTAGCGTATTGCTTTTGAAACAGTCCAATGGGTGTCCTTAATCCCGCTTGAATATATACATCTGCCATTAAACACTCTCTCCTTTTACTATGATAGTATCCCCTCTACACAGATAGAAGTCCTTTTGATGACAATAAAGTGATAATCTTTCTTGCGCATAGGCTGGCGCTAAAAAACGTAAGGATAAGACAGAAACTCTTTGTGGTAGAACCTGTCTCAAATAGTCTAAATAAAGACAGGCTGGAATTAAAAAGGGAGCCTGCTGATGTAGGGGATTGTAATCTCCAATTGCACTCACAAACTGCAGGATATCTGCCTTGGTAAATTGGACATCCGATAGAAAAGTAGCTGAGGATATATCTAGTTTATCTTGTGATTTTCTTCCAAAAGACGACGGTCTTTTCAATAAAAAGGTTGCTCTTAATGCCTCTCCACCTTTTACGAGTAAAATCTCCCGCAATCTTTTTTGATGTCTTAAAATAAGGGTTTGGTCTACTGCTTTCGTTTCTTGCCATTGTAGTTTTACAAGTAAACTATCTTTGGGTAAATCTGTATTCGATGATATCAATAGTGAAAATAATTTTCTCATCATCATTCTCCAGTAAAAAATATGAGTAAACCTATAAAAATATATAAGTTAACCATTTTATACTATAAAAAACTGGTCATATTGTCAATGATGAGTCAAAGATGCAAATAGCAGTGAGTCAAATGGCATGAAATTGCTAATGAACAAAAAAATCCCAAGTGCACTAAGCAACTTGAGATTTTCTTTCTGTCTGGGCATGCCTGAGTCATTCAGGGCTTTATATTATTTGTCCTTTTGATCTTTGTGATCTTTTTTATTTTTCTTTTTACGTCCGTTGCGGCCAAGTCCTAGACCTGTTACCGATACGGTGAAGCCTGCGATATTGATGGTTTCTTCAATCTTACCTTTGCTTGCTTCTTCCTCATTTGAGAGATTAATTGGCATCTTGTGTTTAGAGCCTTTACCCTCAGCTTGACTTGAAACAGGTGCTTCAAAGTCATCGCCTGGTCCATAAGTGACTGGTCCATCATGAGCTTCCACTTGCTCTTCGACTTGGTCGAGAACTTCTAGGTCTTGGATTTCTTCAACAACGATATCGTCTGCCTTGTCTTCCTTAGGTTTACCGTTAATATCGCCTGTAAGCGGGATATAAACAACGGTTTCTTCAAGGTTACGTTGACCTACTGTCTTACCTTCAACCTTGTCCTTATCAGCACTGTAACCTTCTACTTCAGGAGTGATGACTGTTTCAAACTGACCTTTATTTGAAGTCCAGTAGCTTGAACCAAGCTCTTCACCTGTAACCTTATCAATAGTCAAGCTACGTGTCCATTGAGCAGTTTGGATGTTATTGGCAGGAAGTTCTGCTTGTCCATCGCTAGATGTGTAGAGAACTGTGAAGGTTACGTCTTTGATGTAGCTTTCGCGTTCTGGCCATTTGGCACCATCAGGATTTGCTGGGTTGATTGGTGTACCAGCTTCTTGGATGTTATCTGGACCTACTTGAACGGTACCATGACGAAGGGTAACCATGAAGTTTTGGTCAACATGAGAATCGCCATCAAAGATAACGCCGTTTGTGAAGCCATCAGCAAGAAGAGTATAACCACGGTCGCTATAGTACTTGATACGTTCGATTGTTGAGTATTCAATCACTTCACCTGATTTACCAAGCAAGTCGACCACTTCAAGTTTCTTACGAGTTGTACCGTCAACATAAGTGACTGTAGCTTTCTGAGCATCCTTGAGGTAAGTAACCACTTCCATGATTTCAGGAGTTTCCACAGAAACATCTGTCATTTCAGCGACTTCTATACGGTCTGGTGTGAATCCGACAACCTCTGGTGAAGGAACAGCTGAGAAGCCAGCTTGAGTACTTGACCATGCTTCATAATTGATAGCACCTGTCACAAGGTTAACATTAGCCAAACGTTTGAAATCAAGAACTTCAACGTAGTCGTCGCTAGCCAAACCACCTTCTTCGAAGACATACTGGATGGTACGTGTCACATCGGCACGGTTTTCAAGCATCTCTAGGCTATTTGGCCAAACTGGGCTATTCACATCATTTGGATCTACGACTTCACCTGCAACTGGTGCTGGCATATCTGGGTCGATAAGAACCAAACGTTCACGAAGAACCACTTCGAAGACTTGGTCAAAGTCAGAGTCACCATTGTAAGTGTGGTCAAAGGCTTCTGCATAACCATCGTTGACAAGTTCATAACCTTGTTTGAGCAAGTTTGCGATTTGTTCATCAGTAGAGTAGTCAATCTTCTCACCTGAGCTTCCGACAACAACATCACGAGTCAATTCTGACTTATCAAGCTCATTCATGTAAAGGATAATAGCTTTTTGCTCATCCTTAGCATAAACCACGTTGGTATCTTGACCTGGGTGTTCTGGAGTAATAAAGGCCTTTTCAGAAATGTAACCAAGAACATCTGGAACGACTGTTTCCATAGCCATGGTTGGATCTTCAGGATCGTTGTTGTAGCTTGGAGTAGGTGCATTTTCGATTGGTGTACCATACTCATCTACTGGAATAATCTTACCAAGTTCTGTGTAAGTAACTGTATCTTCCACTTCTGGAAGGTCTGGGCGAACTTCAAGACCACCAGCTTGACGTTTATCTGCATAGAAGCCTTCAACTACTGGAACTTCTACAACATCATAAGTGAAGCTTTCTTGATCCCAAGTGCTTGTTTGTTCCACTTGGTTAAACTTCCCGTGGAAGCTGAAGCTATCTTGAATGTTGATAACTGGATCTTTGTAGCCTGCACCTTGGAAGGTAACCGTTTGTTTCGTATCTTGTGTGATATCATCCAAGATTGGTTCGTAAACCAAAGTTTGGTCCAGGCTGAGGTCAATTGGCAATACCAATTCACTTTCAGCTTGGTAGCCAGCAACTTGTGGTGCTGGTGTCTCAATAACTTGCGTAGCATCTTGAGGATCATTAGCATAATGAACTGGCTCTGCATCCGCGATTGGATTACCAAAGGTATCAACAGGGATAATCTTACCAAGCTCTTTATAGGCAACACTATCTGTTGCTTCTGGTTTATCAGGTGTAACAACCTGCATACCAGCAACTGCCTTGTCCGCAAAGTAACCTTCGATAACTGGAACATTGACCTTAGCGAAAGTATAGCTGTCTTGATCCCAAGTGTAAGTATCTTCTGCTTGGTTGTACTTACCAGTGAAGCTGAAGTCAGACTGAATATTAACAGACGGTGTTGCTTCGCCAGCTCCTTTGAAGAAGACAGTTTGCAAGGTTGGTTGCGTGACATCCTCTAGAATTGGAGCATATTCGACAAGAATATCGTCTGTCAAGCTCTCAGGCATGACACTTTGTTGCATTGGACGGTAACCCGGAATGTGTGGAACAAGTGTCTCACTAACCTTAGTTGGGTTATTGGCATCATTGTTAAAGGTTGGCGTTGGAACGTTTGGAATCAAGCGTCCATTCGCATCAATAGGAATGATCTTACCAAGTGGAACGTAGGTAACGGTTTCTTCCATATTATCTTCAGTAACATCTCTACCCTTAACTTCTACTCTATCCGCAAAATAGCCTAAAACAACTGGTGCATAGATATCATAATACTTGGTTTTGTTTGGAGACCACTCTGTCTCATCAACAAGCTCACCTGTAACCTTGTCGAAGGTAAGAGTACGCACCCAATAAGCCTTTTGCACATCAGCATTTGGCAAATCAGCATTGCCATCTGTACTTCTGTAAAAGACTGTGAAGCTTACTTCTTTTTCGTAAGCATACTTAGATGGCCATTTAGGTCCATCTGGATTATTAGGATTGATTGGAGTATCTGGGACTTGCTCATTGTCAGGTCCCACCTTGGCAACATCGTGTTGCAAGAGGACGAACCACTCTTGATCATCAATATCTTTATCATCAAAAATGGCATCCTTAGGGAATTCATCCTGAATCAAGTCATATCCCATGTCCTTGAAAGTCTTGATACGTGTTGCTGTCCCGTATTCAATCGCTTCACCCAATTCACCGGTCAACTGGTCACTAACCAAGTAAGCACCGGTAGTTTCATCAATATAAGTGATGCTGGCTTTCTTGAAAATTTTACGATACACAACCGGAGTGTCCGCTCCTGGTTTGTTCGGTACTACACTTTTAATATCTGTCATATAATCTTGAACAGCTGGTGTTGCTGTCTCACCCGCCTTTCGTGGATCTTTTTTGTTATTGTTATACTGCTTAGTCAAAGCACCTGGAATATATTCCCCATCTTCTGTCACAGGGATAATGCGTCCCAATTTCCTATAGGTCACATGTTCCGTTACCGTTGGCACATAGGGCGTGACAACGTTAAAACCCGCTTCCTTTTGGTCAGCTAAATAGCCCTGGACAACTGGTACCGATATCTTAGGATAGGTATAACTGTCCTTGTCCCATTCGATTAAACCAGTCTTCCTATCCCTAGTTCCTGTGAAGACATGGTTTTCCATGACTTCAGGATTTGGAGTTTGCGAATCTGCTCCTTGAAAGATAATCTCCTGCTTGGATGGAATCCTCACGGTTTCCGATTGAGCATGATTATCAAAGAGAACTTCGTCAGCTCTGGCAAAATCTAATGGAGAGGGGGCACCGTGGTCAGAGCGACTTTTTGGGTTAGTCAATAAATTAGAAAGATCTATAGTATCAACTAAATCAGAGTCCGCTGATTTACGTGCAATATGCTCTTCAGCAGTTCTTGCTGCTGCTTCAGTTGCATCTTCCCTATAGGCTCTCAAAAATACTCCCCCTTTCTTCTTTTTATGAGAAATAAAATCCTATACTTGCTAAGTTCTCATGGAAATCTTTTCTATTAAGATTTCATTTTCCCTCGGAGAAACTAACAAGTTCTTATCAAAGATTAAAATTTTTGATATCTCTTATATATACTATAATACGAGAATCGAATTTTTACAAGTAAGGTGTAAGAACTTTAATCATTTTAACCCCTAAGTGAAAAAATAGTGCTTTAATGTGCGATATCTATCAAGTAGTTTACGAAAGTGACATCAAAATGAGATTACCCCGACAACTTAAATGATGAGTCTTTAATGGAGCTTTCTCTCCCTAAAGACACTCTCATAAGAAATACACTATAAACTATCACAACTATTTCTCATTTTTGAATGGCTAGAGCCTTACTGTATTTGTTAAAGAAATGGCCTATTAGGAACGACACAGGCCAAGCCTGCGACTAGTCCTCGACTAGGGAATGCCAATAAATAACTGGCATTACTCCTAGTATAGATTGACTTTGACGCTTCGTCAATAGATTGGGAGCATTTAATGAAAATCCCTAATTTTAAAGCTTTCTCGTATTAAATTGTGCATTAATAATAGTTATTTGGATTAGGCTATTTTGATGTCATACTGGGCACCAAATAGTCATAGGTATTTCACAACTCATCCAAGAAAAGGGTTAAATGACTTATTCACAGTCCACATCTAAGTCTTTACTGAAACCCAGTTACGCCATAAAAACCGAGACTGTTGTCTCGGTTCATACAGTTTGGAAACGATTAGATTTGTCCTCGGCCTTCACCATCAAAGTAAACCCACCATCCTGGACTCACTTCAACCCAACGGTTGACAGCCATTTCACCTGAATTTGGATCAAAGTAACGAACAACACCGTTCACGCGAACCAAATGACCTTTGATTTGCTTACCATTGTTATCAAAGAGGAGGTTTTGACCATTGATATTAACCATGCCTTTGACAGCATTACCATTACCATCGAAGTAATACCAGCTACCATCAATTTCGTGGAATCGATTACGGTAAAGGTCACCTGAATTTACATCATAGTAACGAAGGTTGCCATCTACGTTTGTCAAAGCACCTTTGACCTGACGACCATTTTGATCAAAGTAGAGGTCTTGACCATTGATGTTTTGTGAACCTTTTACGGCTGCTCCATCATTATTGAAGTAAGCCCAAACACCTGGTTCGATTTCTGCGAATCGGTTGCGAGCCAATTCACCTGAGTTAGCATCATAGTAACGGATAGTACCATTCTCATTAACAGTACGCCCTTTAACTTGAACACCATTGTTGTCGAAGAAGAGTTCTTGACCATTTATGTTTTGGTGACCTGTCACACGTTTACCATTACCATCGTAGTATGCCCAAACGTTATTACCAATTTGTACGAATTGGTTGCGACCTGATGTATTGTTATTGTTGTTATCTGGTTTTGGATCTTGTTTACCGTTTGCATTCAAGACACCGTTTTGGTCATAGTAGAACACTTGACCTCTGCGGTTTTGACGGTAACCATCACGCAACTGCACACCATTAGCGAGGAAGAAGTATTGTTTACCATCGATAGTCTTTTCACCGATTGCCATGCGACCTGAGTTATCAAAGTAGTAAACATTTCCGTCGTTATCTTTTATGAAGGCATTCTTAGCACGTTTGCCATCGTTATAACGATAGTAAACACTGCCCCAGCTCTTCTCGAACTTACCACTACCATCACCGTTTTGGTTGTCGTTGTTAGTTGATTGGTTGCTTCCGACTACTTTTGGAAGGCTAACTTTACCACCATTTGTACCATAGTAACCACTTAGACCATTCTTAAGCACGTACTCTGAACCACGGTCAAGAATGTTAGTACCATTCATGTACTTCGCAGACCACTGTGTAATCTTCTCGTCAGTAGTCATACGTTTACCAGTAGAGATTTGAACACGGTCAAAGATTTGTGGGTAAAGACGTTTCAATTCATCAAGGAAGGCACCACCATATTTACCTTGGTAGTCGTTACCAAAAGTACGTGTCTTAGCAGCATAGAGGCTATGATTGATGATTGCGCCGTCTTTAGTTTCACCATAGTTATTAACACGAGTTGCAGTGACCACTTCATCACCCGGAAGGTTGTAGATTTGGTCTGGAACCCAGTCAGCAATCGCTGAGATACCTACAGCGTGGAGCGATTTAAGAGCTGCTTTCAAGTCAGCCAATGAACCGTACTTGTTGTCCTTACTCATACCAATATCATAACGGTCTGTAAAGGCATAACCATTTTGGATGACTGAGTCAAGGAAGCTACCGTCATCACTTGAAACGTATTGTGGGGCAAATTCGAATGATGTAATACCCCATGATTTGAAGAGGTTTGCATTTTCAGCAATCTTCTTGTTAGTGTATTGTGATGGGTCTTGGACGAAGTCTTGGAAGTTTGAGAATCCTTCGTAGATAACTTGTGAATCAAGGGCAGTTGATGATTCATAAACCAAACCACTGCTATTCTTAGATTTACTTGGAGCAACACGAACATCTTGATTTTCTGATGCACCTACTGGCACCCAAACAGCCAAATAGCCATCCACTTGAGCATTACGCACACCACTGATTTCACTTGGTCTGAAAGTCAAATTACCGTTGCCATCAGTGTATTTAACAATACCATTAGCATCTGAATCATTTAGATATGTAGCAATGCCATCTTTTGTTGTTAGAAGCAATGGACGATATGCCTGATTACGGTGGGCAGCTCCCATGCTCACTGTCAAATTGCTATTCAAACGAAGAGCTGGTTGGTTGGAAAGAATAACAGCCATACCTTGATTACGTGTTTCAGCTGTTCCACCATCTGAAGCGTTATTTGCTCCTGTACCATATCGTACTGATGTTAAGATTCCTGAAGCATCCCAACCATTCGTATTACCATAACCGATGTAGTTAACCTTCATATCTTGACCACCAGCTGCATAGCGGATACGGCCTTTCAAGAGGGTTTCAATAGCATCATAATATGGTGATTTTTGAGCCATATATTGACCATCATCTGTGTACATATCTCCATAGTAAACACGTGGCACAGTGTCCTTATGCGTAAGCATCAAGGCATATGCTGATGGGATATTATATTGTGTGTACTGCTTGTTAGCACTACGCATGTCTCTGTTGTAGATTTCAAAGGCTTTCTTCATTTCATCAAGAGTGAAGGTATTCCCTGTTGATTGAGGATTGATTTCATTTTTGATGATTTGACCAATGATTGATTGTACCTCAGAGTCGTGAGCACGCACAAAGGCGTAGTTAGCCATACGTTTAGAGTTTTTACCACTTTCAGAACGGTCATTCATACTATTTGAAATGAGTGGTTCAACTCCTGAACGGTTACCGATTGGACGCAAGAGTGAATACACCAATGCCAAGTGCATAGGGTCATCCATTGGCAATTGAGCACCTTTAGTGTCTTCATTGTAGTATGGGTCATTGTGAGACCATGCTTCCAAGATAGACATGTGTTTAATGGCTTGATCTTGACTTTGATCAGCACCGTATTTAGCTTTAAAGTAATCTGAAGCAATTTGGAGAAGGTCGGCATTGACATTATCCACGGCATCGACACGAACACCATCGAAGTTTTCATCTTCAGAACCACCAGTGATAGTACCGATGTTCATGATGTAGTGGAGCCAGTTCAACTGCTCAGCTTGAACCGCAGGGTTTGAGTTATCGATATCATTAGCCAACAAGAACTCGAAACCACCGTTGCTTGTATCCTTGGTATACTTAGGATTGCGTTTACCTGTTTGGCTAGTCGGTGTGCGGTTCAGGAGACGATAGTCAGAGTTAGCATGACTTGTACGACTATCGTTGTTATAGAGAAGGGCACCACCTTGCAAGTGATCGCTGTTATCAA
Source organism: Streptococcus sp. HSISS3 (assembly GCF_000448605.1). Classification (NCBI taxonomy): domain Bacteria; kingdom Bacillati; phylum Bacillota; class Bacilli; order Lactobacillales; family Streptococcaceae; genus Streptococcus; species Streptococcus sp. HSISS3. Next base: position 592,938 of record NZ_CM002130.1, on the reverse strand, counting down.
GATTTTCAGAAGTTGAATTCCAACCTGGTTGGGTCTTCACGAAATTTTTGATAGTTGTACGCAACCAGTCAGTGTTGCCTTCACGCGCAATACGTTCTTCAATACGTTTTTGAACTTCAAGCGCTGCTTGGTCCATCTGAGTTTGTGAGCTGAATGACGTATAGGTCTGATTGGTACCGAGACCTTGCTCCTTCATGTAGTTGAGGTAGCTCGCTTGGATAGCCTTGCTTGGCCACCAAACTGTAAGCAATGGACGTTTGTCATTTTCAGTTGAGGCAGTCCACTCTTTACCATCTTTCAAGATTTCTTTTGGACGGTACCATGTGTTGGCAGTGAAGTAACCATCAACGAGTTCGATATCTTTTTCAGTTTTACCATAAAAGGCGTTCTTATCACCATTTACAGTAGCATTTGTGTTGGTTGTGCTATCAGCTGCTGAACCAGTACCACCATTTTTATCGAAACGATAGTCTTTTTGGTTAGACAATTCACCAGTTTCGGCATTAAAGTATTGGCTACCGCCGTTACGTTCAAGGACATAGTTCTTACGAACAGTACCGTCATCTTCAACATAGTATTCTTTACCATTAATGGTCTTGATGTGGCTTGGACCGTCAGCAACAACATTATTTGTTGCTGGAAGATCATTATTGACAACTGTAACAGTATTATTGCCGTTATTGGCAGTGTTTGTGTTGCCATTAACTGGTGTGGCACGGCGGCCTCCTGAAGGACCACGGCGGGAACCAGTTGCACGACGTGTCGCTGTCGCTGCACGATCCGTAACTGTTCCTGTGTCAGTTGCTGTATTTGCTGCACGGTCTGTCGTAGCAGCTGGTGTTGTTGTATCCACTGCACGATCTGTACCAACTGGGGTAGCTGTATCAACCGCACGGTCCGTAACAGCTGGTGCAGTTGTATCTACTGCATTGGTTGCTGCTGTGTTAGTTGTATCCGTTGTCAAAGCAAATGTTGCTACTGGTGCTGCTTGGTCAGTAGTGACATCGTTTGTTGTCGCAATTACTGCTGTTGGATCTTGAGTTGTTGCTGTATCATTAGATACAGTACCCGTGTCAACAGTAATATCGGGGATGGCTACGTTAGCATCCGTGTGTTCGTCGGCCTGAACGACACCGTCGTTAGTCCCTAAAGAAACAGCTGAGACCGCACCTACTGACAATCCTGTCACGGCAATGGTTACCCATTGTTTCTTAACTTTGTGCATTTTATAATGTACTTTTTTGTCCATATAAAAAGACTCCTTTTTCCCATTAATAGCTTAATTCTAAAACATTGAAAGCATTTTTTCAATAAAATCTGATGAATTTTCATAATTTTTAGAAAAGTCACTTCAATTTTTTAAGACAATTAGTTAGAGATGAGCATTTTGAAATAGAAAATCAGCCATTTTGTTTGTACTTAAAGAGAAATAAAGGATGATACTACTGCTATTTAGAATGACTATTGACAAACCATCAATTTTAATACTAAGGCAAGGAAATCTAATGGAAAAAGACCAAATCCTTAAGGCTTTCTCTCCCCAAAACTCAAAAAACATCACCCTGGTCGACCCCTTAGGTCACTAAAGATGGTGTCTTTTTTAGGGGAACTTCTCATAGAAAGAGTAAATTCTAACTATCTAAGCTATTCAATCCCAAGCAAGACATAACAAAAAGTAGATTAGGACCAGGTCCTAATCTACTTTTATTTTAGATATTGAATGTTAAGCTCATAAGTCTAATAAGTTTTCCAAATGCGTAACGGCATCTGCAAAGTTATCTACGACGTAGGTTGCTGCTTCTTTGACGACCTCTGGGGCATGTGACATACAGTAAGAGATGTCCGCCACCTCAAACATGGAGATGTCATTACCTGAATCACCAAATGATACAACTGGTTGATAATGCCTTTTTAAAAGCTCTAATCCGCTTCCCTTAGAAACCCCTTTGGCAGTCACTTCTATACGAGTGCTCCCTGATTGATAAAATTCTAAATTAGGAAAACGAGCTTTAAGTTCTTGGACATAGGTCGCAGCCTTGTCTGCCTCTGGTCGAAGGTTAAATTTGTAAAGACAACGTTGGCGAACATTTTCATAAAGATTGTCCATACAGAGGATAGGCATGTTCCATAAACGACGCTTATCCTCATGATTAAAATTCCCAACTCTTTCCTGGTTATCTAGAGCATCGAAAGTAATTGATTCTTCCTTGAGATATTTCAATAAGTTATCAACATCCGTTGGAGGTAACGTTTTCGAAAATACAACCTGATCCTTCTCAGTAACGACTGCACCATTATAGCCAATAGCACAGACCACATTAAGGTGATTACGTTCGGCAATATAAGTAATTTCCTTAACAGAGCGTCCTGTAGCAATGGCAAAATCACTATAGGCAGACAATTTTTCATAAGCCTGTAAATCTTCTGGATGGATTTGAATGGAATTTTTGACAAAAGTTCCGTCTAAATCCGTCACACATAAGATGTTATGTGTCATAACTATTCCTCTAAACTTAAAATATCTTGAATTTCCATTTTTAGAACATTGGCATAAGCACCGTAAATGGACTGCATTTGCATACCATTTTCCGCAAAACCAAGAGCTTCGTATTTTTTGATAATCGTGTCTTTGTCCACTAGTGACTTGTCTTTGACATCCACGCTTGAGGTGTTTTTCACTTAACTAAGTATTCAATGACTTATTTAGAAAGCTACAAATTAATAATCTTCACTCTCTTCGTCATCTTTCTTACGTTTGACAAGAAAGGCAAGACCTGTTGCCGTTGCCAAAGCACCTAAAGCAAGAGCTACCGATGAGTCTTCCTCACCAGTCTTAGGAAGAGCTTGGCTACCACGTTTGATCTTAGAATCTTTAACTTCAGAAGATGATGCTGAAGTAGTCATTGAAGCAGACAAGGATGTGCTTAATGACTCACTCATTGAGGTTGAGACACTTACTGAAGCTGAAATGCTAGTTGAAGCACTTGCTGATTCTGAAGCACTCATTGAATCTGAAATTGAGGCACTTGCGCTTTGCGATTCAGAGACGGACGTTGAGACGGATTGACTCGCTGAAACTGAGGCACTTGTGCTTGCACTTTCTGATTCCGATACGCTCAATGAATTAGAAACTGATTGGCTTGCTGAAACTGAGGTGCTAGTGCTTTGTGATTCAGAGACGGACGTTGAGACGGATTGACTCGCTGAAATTGAGGTGCTGGTACTTGCACTCTCTGATTCTGATAAACTCAATGAATCAGAAACTGATTGGTTCGTTGAGATTGAAGCGCTTGTGCTTTGTGATTCAGAAACTGACGTTGAGACGAACTGACTCGCTGAAACAGAGACACTGGTACTTGCACTTTCTGATTCTGAGACGCTCAATGAATTAGAAACCGATTGGCTCGCTGAGATTGAGGCGCTCGTGCTTTGCGATTCAGAAACTGATGTTGAGATAGATTGACTCGCTGAAACAGAGACACTGGT
>NZ_CM002130.1:585620-588163 GCF_000448605.1 Streptococcus sp. HSISS3 | reverse complement strand
ATTGACTCGCTGAAACAGAGACACTGGTACTTACCGACTCACTGAGTGATGTTGATTCACTTGACGAGACTGACGTTGAGACGGATTGACTCGTTGAAATTGAAGCGCTTGTGCTTTGTGATTCAGAAACTGACGTTGAGACGGACTGACTCGCTGAAACTGAGGCACTGGTACTTACTGACTCACTGAGTGATGTTGATTCGCTGAGTGAGACTGAAGCGGAAACGCTAGTTGAAGCACTTGCTGACTCTGAGGCACTCAATGAACCTGAAACAGATTGGCTCGTTGAGATTGAGGCACTCGTACTTGCACTTTCTGATTCCGATACGCTCAATGAATCGGAAATTGATTGGCTCGTTAAGATTGAAGCGCTTGTGCTTTGCGAGTCAGAGACTGACGTTGAGACGGACTGACTCGTTGATACTGAGGCACTCGTACTTGACGACTCGCTGAGTGACATTGATTCACTGGTTGAGACTGAAGCACTTAATGAAGCGGAAACAGAAGTTGAAACTGACTGACTCGTTGATACTGAGGCACTCGTACTTGACGACTCGCTGAGTGACATTGATTCACTGGTTGAGACTGAAGCACTTAATGACGATGACAATGAGTTAGATACTGACTGGCTCGTTGATACTGAGGCACTGGTACTTGCTGACTCGCTTAGTGAAGTTGATTCGCTTGACGAAACTGACGCACTTAATGACGATGACAATGAGTTAGATACTGACTGGCTCGTTGAAACTGAAGCGCTCGTACTTGATGACTCAATGAGTGACATTGATTCACTGGTTGAGACGGAAGCACTTAATGAAGCGGAAACAGAAGTTGAGACGGACTGACTCGTTGATACTGAGGCACTGGTGCTTGATGACTCACTGAGTGACGTGGATTCACTTGACGAAACTGACGCACTTAATGACGATGACAATGAGTTAGAGACTGATTGACTCGCTGAAACTGAAGCACTCGTACTTGATGACTCGCTGAGTGACATTGATTCACTGGTTGAGACTGAAGCACTTAATGACGATGACAATGAGTTAGATACTGACTGGCTCGTTGAAACTGAAGCGTTCATACTTGATGACTCGCTGAGTGACATTGATTCACTGGTTGAGACTGACGCACTTAATGAGCCAGATGTACTCAATGATGCTGAAGCAGACGTTGAGAGTGACTCACTTGTAGAAATAAAGCTTGATGCTGATTTCGAAATAGAATCAACTGTTGAAAGAATTGTCGAAATTGACGCACTAAATGCTTGTGACAAGCTTTCAAAAGCCGAAACACTCAATGAAGAAACTACTGAATTTGAAACAGATTGACTTGCTGAAACTGAAGCACTCTCTGATGCTGAAAGGGAATTTGACTCAGATTGTGATTCACTTACTGAAGCACTTTCTGATGCTGAAAGAGAATTTGACTCGGATTGTGATTCAGACACTGAAGCACTCAGTGATGTGCTTAACGAGTTTGATACGGACTGACTAGCTGATACTGAGGAACTCAAGGAGCTACTTAATGAGTTCGATACGGACTGACTAGCTGAAACCGAAGTACTCAAGGAGCTACTTAACGAATTCGATACGGACTGGCTCGTTGAAACCGAAGTACTCAAGGAGCTACTTAACGAGTTCGATATAGACTCACTTGTTGAAACTGAAGAACTCAACGACGCACTTAAGGAGTTCGATATAGACTCACTTGTTGAAACTGAAGTACTCAATGATGTACTCAACGAATTTGAAGTAGATTGACTCACTGAGACTGAAGCGCTTAGTGATGAACTCAAAGAATTCGAAATGGACTGACTCGTTGAAACCGAAGAACTTAACGATGCGCTTAATGAGTTCGATATAGACTGACTTGTTGATACAGAAGAACTCAATGATGTGCTTAAGGAGTTCGATACGGATTGGCTTGTTGAAACCGATGCGCTCAACGAGTTACTTAACGAGTTCGATACGAATTGGCTCGTTGAAACTGATGTACTCAAGGAGCTACTTAATGAGTTCGATACGGACTGACTAGCTGACACCGAAGTACTCAACGATGAACTCAAGGAATTCGAAGCAGACTGACTAGCTGATACCGATGCACTCAAAGATGTGCTTTGCGAGTTCAATACGGATTCACTTGTTGAGACTGAAGAACTCAAAGATGTACTCAAAGAATTCGATACAGATTGGCTTGTTGAGACTGAAGTACTCAACGATGAACTTAACGAGTTCGATACGGATTCACTCGTTGAAACCGAAGTACTCAAGGAGCTACTTAACGAGTTTGACACGAACTGACTAGCTGATACCGATGCACTCAACGATGAACTCAAGGAATTCGATACGGATTGGCTTGTTGAAACCGATGCGCTCAACGAGGTACTTAACGAGTTCGATACGGATTCACTTGTTGAAACCGAAGAACTCAATGATGAACTCAAAGAATTCGATACAGATTCACTCGTTGAGGCTGAAGCGCTCAAAGATGAACTTAACGAGTTCGATACGGATTCACTCGTTGAAACCGATGCGCTCAAA
>NZ_CM002130.1:484453-585608 GCF_000448605.1 Streptococcus sp. HSISS3 | reverse complement strand
CAGATAAAATTGACGCTGAAAAGTTAGCTAAATCTCAGCTTGTGCACAATCGTAAACCAACTTACGTGCAGGAAGAAATTTAGCAACACCTGCGTGATTTAAGCCGTTTCTATCAAAATATGGCAGAAGATCTTGTTCGAACTAAAAACCGTCTGCACAAGGTCTTACAAGTCACCTTTCCTGAATTGGAAAATCTATTATCCACACCTACTGGAGAGCAATATTGGAACTTAGTGATGGCTTTTCCATGCAAAGAGTTTGTATTAAGCCTATCTCAAAGTAACTTGTGTGAGATTATCCGTCAATCTACCTCCTAACGCATCTCTGAAAAGCGTATTGCTTACCTGACTGATAAACTTATAAAACTCGCTAAACAATCTTTTTGTGCGGTCAATAAAACCTCTCCAATGCTTGAAGAGGTTCGTTACTATGCTCAAGAATTGCTTCGTCTTTCTGAACGCAGACAAGTTGTCTTAAACGACATGGTAGAAAAGAGCCGAAATTGTAAGTAACGAAAACTTCCAAAGTCACTTTGACTTCGGAAGTTTTTGATATACCTTGTTCTTGGACACTTACCATCTACCCGCAACAATTGGTAAACAAGTAATAGCTACAATAAAACAATATTTAAACAAAATAATCCATAGATAGAATCCCGAGTTTAATTTAAGCAAATCACCCTTCTGCTTAACTAATACCAAGATTGACTTTCATATGAGCCAATGCTTAGTAATTTTGTTCCTAAATAGAATAAGCAAACGATTCCTGATAAAACTAGATCTGGTAGCCAAACGTTATTTATGCTTGTCATGTGATTACCTAATAAATTTGCACTATAATTAACTGCGAACAATATGATTAAATTAAATAAGAAAGAGATAACAAATATTATCAAGGAGTGTAAAAATGCTTCAGCAAATTTAATCATGATTAAATTTTTATTCGATGCTCCCAATACCTTTAGTTGAGATAATTCTTTCTTATCCTGATTTGAAGATAGTATTGTAATAGAAATTGTATTTGCCAAAATAATCAAGATTGGAGCAGACAAATAAGTAACAAAAGAAAAAACAGCTTCTTTAGCACCATCCGAATAATTTCCAATATAAATATTCTGTACATATAGTAAAAATCCTGAAACTAAAGTAATTCCCATTGTTACCGAAACCTGTAAATTTTTTAAATATGTTGGATTAAATAGAATATTCCATTTACCAACAACTAAAGCATAATTATTCGATGGAATAACCTTTGATATCCAGTTTAACAGAACCATCTGTGCCTTAGGAGACATCAGTTGAATCAAGAATAGATGAATCAAAAGTAAGAATAACACCGTACCTGTTTGTTGGATAATATCACTCATGCTCTTTCCAGCAGTGTCCGAAATAAGAATTTTAAAACAAAGAAGCCATAAACCAATAGAAACTCCCCAAAAAAGCAACTTTACTACTGTAGTTGAAAATTTCTTTTGTTTAACTGTATCATTTTTTTTCAATTCTTTTCGAGAATGATAATAAGCACTTGTTCCAACTATAACAGGTACAATAGAAACACTTAAAAGAAAAGTTTTTATATCAAATATTACAGTCAAATCAGGAAGTTCATTATGATTAACTAAAGTCTGCAACAACATATAATAATTATTTATAATTGCAAAAGATAAAATTGTTCCTAAAATACTTATCATTAAAGACATAATGAACAGCTGACCACTTATTATAAGTGATATATGAAAATAACTCGCGCCTAAAGTAGCCCATAACTTATAATCATCTTTAAAAATATCAATTAGAAACTGAATAATATTCGAAATTAAAAAGAATAGAGTTAATCCTCCAAAAAAAATGAGCATTTGAAATAACTGAATAGAAGTTATTGCTGTTTTTGAAGCACTGTTAATACCAATTACTGATGTTCCAACTATCATGCTGGAAACGAGTACTAAAGGCACAGTTCCTAATAATATTTTTTTTGCATAGTTAAATTGATAAAGAATAAGTCTAATCATAGTGAATTTCCTCTTCAGTCCGATTGTTTCGTCTCTAATTTATGATAAAGAACACTGGATGATGGTTTATCTATCTCCTCAGAAAGTAAACCATCTCTTAAAATAAATGCCTTATCTGTTTGAGAAGCCAACTCAATATCATGTGTTACCATAATAACACATTTACCATCATTAGCTAATTTACGTAATAATTCAAAAATCAATTGTCTTGATTCACTATCCATAGCCCCTGTTGGCTCGTCTGCAAAAATTATTTTACATTCTGACAGTATAGCTCTACATATTGCAACCTTTTGTTGCTCCCCACCAGATAAATTACCTACCAGACTGTCCAACTCTGCATTAAATCTTAATTTTTTCAGTAAACCTAATACCTTAGTTTTATCTACTTTCTTATGGGACAAGCGCAGTGGTAAAACAATATTTTCAAAAACAGGTAAAGAAGGTACAAGATTATATGATTGAAAAATAAATGAGATTTCTTCCCTTCGAACTTTTGCTAAATCTCTATTTTTTAATTTATAAGGATTTTTCCCATTGATTGTAACTTCTCCTGTCGTTGGTCTTGATAGACTAGACATACAATTTAATAAAGTTGTCTTTCCAGAACCACTAATGCCAAGAATCGATATAAATTCTCCATAGAAGACTGATAGCGAAATATCTTTCAAAACCGATATAGATTTATCTTTATCAATTTGAAACTCTTTTGTTAACCTCTTAACATCAATTGCAAGTTTATTCATCTTGTAATACCCTCCTATAATATCAACTCTGTTTTTTCATTTCATTACGTTTTGTAGAAAAAAGCTTAGTATATTTATCAAAAATTCACTATCTTCACTATTTATTCCCCCATGTCCTGCATTTTGGTTTAAGTAAACATAACTTCTTACATTAAGTTTTTGTAATTTTTTAGGCCATTCAATGACATCACTATTGTCAATATAATTATCTCTTTGACCTAAAATACTTAATACAACTGTATCTGTCCCCCTTGCCTTTTCTATATTTTGTAAAGGAGAATATGACCTAATAAAGTCTCTTATATTCTTATCTGATATATCTCCCCATTCTGTGACCTCAGTCTTTACAAGTGGATCATTACCAGAAATAAGTTGACCATAAGGATTGATAAATGGAGAAAATAATAGCATACATTTTAATAAATTTTTTCCTCGTTAGGTACAGAACCAGCAATTATTCCACCTGCACTAGATGAAATCAATTCTATTTTATTCTTATGTGCGATTCCCTCATCAATTAAAAAATGAATAGCATTTATATAATCTCTAATAGAATTTTTTTATTCATTTCTTTTCCAGCACGATACCAATCTCCACTAATAAACCAACTCCTCTAACATGAACCACTGCATAAAGAAATCCACTATCCACAATAGAAAGCACTATGGGATCAAATTCGATCTCATCGTTTTTTTCCAAATGAGTTGAAATAAAATCTCAAAGTTGACTTTACATAAAAAGTTTTAGTAATTTGATATTATCTACCAAAAACTTAATAATATTCCTCTCAATGTTACTTTTTGATAGAACTAAAGAAGACCTTTTATGTCTTTTATGTCTCATCACTAATACTTAAGGTAATCATCTCAGCTTTCAGTCTTTCAACGTCTTCAACAGTGGGTTTCCAGCCTTCTATCATATTCGTACTTAGAGCATACCAGACACTTTTAAAAATATTTCTGTCTATAAAAGATACACCCATAATAGTCATCTTTTCTTCATTTACATCTAAAACCATAAGGTACCTCTAGAATTGCGAGTATCTAGTACATTAAAGGATAACATAGATTCACTTGAAATAATGTAGAGTAGTTTTTCGATTACTAATTCAAATAAATTATTGATAATAATTACCGTGGCTACTTAATCATATGGATAACCCTGTACCAATAATAAATTTCGGAAAATTAGTTGTCGATAAATAACTTTTTTATATCAGAAAAAAAGTTATTCAAATTCTAAGTTAATGTCAATCTTATGCATTACCTCTCCTTTTTCTTACTATAACCTTTACGTGACTTCCCTAGCAATTCTCGTTCCAACCTAAGCATTTCCTCTTCCACCTTACTCCATTTCCCAAAGAGACATTCTTGTAAAACTGTTGCAGCTGGACCTTCGTCTGTTTCAGAATCATATATGCAGCTTCTATCTCTTTGGTAAATTTGAATTTGCTCAAAACACTTCTCGTTTTCCAACGCTCTGACATTATCAACCAAATGATTAACAATGTAATCATGATGTTCCTTAGGCGTTGCTCTAGCTTGATTTGGATCTTTAGCATAGAGTTCCTCATAACGTATCAAAGTGCTGAGATAGGACAACTCTGGTTTTGTCGCAATTAGTGCTAGTGATACCTGATAGCCTCTTGCTCTCAACAATTGAGCTGTTTGTCGTGGGACATCTGTTGTTCTTAATGTTCCTTCGATTAGTAAATCGTAGCCTAACTGACTTAGTGCGTCGACCAGTGTTTCTACCATTTTTCCAGCAAATCCTTTGGTATAGTCAACACTATCTTTACCATATTTTTCCTGCAATTCTAGATAATGAGGATGCTGAGAACGATAGCTATCGCCATCAATAATAATGATATTCCCACGATATTCTTTTTGTTTAATACGATGAATCGTTGTTTTTCCAGCACCACTTTGCCCACCAAGCAAGATGGCTTGTGGTTGTTCTGAAACAGTTTTCCCAAGAGTTAGGGTACGAATATTTCTCTTTACAACCTGTTGAAAGTCAGAATTACTAAAGTCTTCAAGTTTCATTAGGCTACCACCTGATGACGAGTCATCACCAACATACGCTCAATACCATCTAAATAGCCATCATAACGCTCCAATTCTTCAAAAGTATCTGCGAGATAAATTTGAGTATTGATGATATCAGCCAAATCGTCACTCATCAAAATCCATGGATTTGTCTCGTCATCAAAAGCGATGCCATGTTTATCTTGGTAGCGATAAAGTTCTGAAAGGATGGCAGCACCACGTTCTTTAATCACTTCCATTTTGAGAGTCAGCTGGTAATCTTCTACAGGTGTTAACATTTTATCTTCTCCCACGATATCAACATATGACACGTTAAACTTTTGACAAATACGATCAATCAGCTCTGTCGAAACTGCACTGGTTCCATTCTCATAGCGACTCAAGCTATTGCGTGAAATACCTACAATTTTAGCAAATTCTGGTTGTGTTAAACCATGTGTTTTTCGTAAAGATTTTATGTTATCTCCAATCATAGGATACCTCCTCATTTTCTTTTATTATACCATAAAAAGCAAAAACGCACCAAATTTGGTACGTTTAGATCTTTGTTTTATAGCAAAATAAAATATTAGCTTATTCATCATCTTAATAGAGATATTTCATGTAAAGAAGTCGTGTCCCCAAAAATGCTGCTTTTACACTTTAAAAGACACGACTTTGTAGTGTAAAGACAACATTTAAATGTATGTTTTCTTGTTTGCAAAGGCGTATAAACAAATAGGGCTGTACATTGAGCAATACTGGGCAGTTTTGTCTCAATCAAGAATAGACAAATAATCATCTAATCGTTCATTTACATCTGTTCTCAAGTCTGAAAACTTCTATCTCCATAAATGGAGAAACTTAACCAAAGATAGTATAACAGATATTGTCAATCTTATATCATATTTTATAATGAAACTAGAATTCAACAGAAATTAAATGACCAGTCTCCTGTAGAGTACAGAAAACTGGTCGCATAAGAGGGTTTTTCTCTTGTCCCATTATTGGGGTGTAGTGCCGCTCGTCCAATCGTTTTTAATGTATCTGTTAATTAAAGTAACTCTTACAAAAAATCAAAATAGTTCTTCACATCCTCCACATACCCATGCTTTTCAATTAAACTAGCTAACAAATCTCTATTATGGCCTTGGTAATTGTCCTCTCGCCGCAATTCTTCATACATTTCGATAAAAGGAAGACCTTTGGCCTTGGCTGATTCTAGCTCTGCTTCATAGTCATAGGCTACTTTTCGAAATTGAATATTGACTAATTCACCATTTTCAACCTCAAATAAGGCATACTGAGCTCGGTGATTTTTCAGCCCTTTCCAGTCAAAATAAGGCATACCAATCGAACCAGGGTTGATGATTTGTTGACCTTGACTACCATAACGCAGAAGCTGTTTATGGACATGTCCATAGACGGCTACATCAGTAGTTTCATCAAGTAGCTGGTCAAATTTTTCTGTACCATTTTCAACCAGCAAATCACCACCATAATTTTTCTCAGGTAAATTATGAGATAGAGAAAAACGCAAGCCTTCAAATTCTTTCTTGGCTACCATAGGTAGCTTTCTCAACCAATCAATATGCTCTGGGTTTAGGCGCTCCATCAAAAACTGGGTCATTCTGAGAAGCTGAATTTCTTGGGGTTCCTCTAAAGCATATTGCCCATCTAAAGCCTCTAACACACAATCATCCCAGTTTCCTCGAACGGATGCTGTAAGGGGGAGGTCTTTCAAAAGAGCCACCAAGTCATTTGCTCCCGGCCCAGGAAGAAAAATATCTCCCAAAAGCCAATATTCAGTCGCTCCCAAATTTTTAGCGTCCTCAAGCACTCCAGCTAAAGCCGTCGTATTACCATGAATGTCTGATAAAATTGCAATCTTATGGTTCATTTTCTTCTCTTTCTTTAGTGGATAACGTTCGGTTTATTCAATCCACTCTTATATTTTTGTTCTTCATTATAGCATAAAATCGCTAGAAGATTTTCACTTGAAAATATTCTTTTAAAAAATATGTCAAAAATAGTTGACATATTATTTTAAGAAGAATATACTATAGTCAAATATATACGACACATTCTGAAAAGGAGAAAGAATGAACCGTGTGAAAGAATTCCGCAAGGAACTGGGAAAGTCCCAACTCGAACTGGCCAAGGATATCGGTGTCTCTAGGCAAACCATCAACATGATTGAAAACGACAAGTACAATCCTACTCTGGAACTCTGTCTCAATCTCGCTCGTAGTCTCCAAACAGACCTCAACAGTCTCTTTTGGGAAGATGATTTTTAACAAGAAGGAGAAAGAAATAATGAAAAAAGAAACTCTCACTGAAAAACTTATGAAACGAACCTATGGCATTTCAGGACCACTTGATGAACACAAACAACGCGAGGCCGACCGCATTGGAAATAAAATCTTTATGGTTCTCTTTTACCTCATGATTTTTGGCAATCTCGTTCCCTTTGTTCTTGCTTATAAATATCCCCAAATTGTCGCTTTCGGATATCCAATCATTATTTTTATGATTTCCATGATTTGTGCAGTCTATGTCACCACTCAAACTAAAAAACTGGTATTACTGCCATTGACCCTGATATGTTGAGCCAGAAAGAAAAGAAACAGTTACGCTACCCTGGCCTTAAAGCGGGACTTGTCTATGGAGTTTTTATGTTCTTTGGAATGCCACTTCTCAATGTCTTAACGGATGATAACAAGAACTATCTTAGCTCCCTTTTCAATCTAGGTCATTTCACATCAATTCTTTTCGCAGCTTTCCTTTTCGGATTAATGATGCAAATTGTCGTTTGGCTTCGCATTCGCAAAGCCAAGGAAAATCAAGACGACTAATAGGAGGAAAATTATGAAATCACCATTTTGGTATTGTTGTAAACACTACATATGTATGGATGAATACTCTCAAATTCAATATGGAACTTTGCTAGTTTGGTAATGATATCCTCTGTGTTCTCGTGATACTCTATGAGTAGTTGCTCCATTTTTGGTCTAATCATGTAGGGCTGAGCTGGTTCATTAAGCCCATAATACGAACAGGAACATTTCGATAGACGCCTCTATCATCCTTTTTGTCAGATAATACAAGGCAATGAATATCCTTTATTATTTTTTCCGTCAAAGGTATGTTTTCAGAGACTAGGATTTGTACATATTGGAATGCTTCCTTGTGAGCAATAGCTTCTAAATGGTCCTTTAAAGGTTTCTGATCAATGGTTAACCCTCTCAACACCATATCAGTCTCTCTTAAAGTCAGGGTATTACCTTCAATGGCGTTCGAATTATAGGTGAACTCTACTAAAAACTGCTCGTTAAGACGTTCAACTTCACCTTCAGTCATTGGTCTTCTTTTAGATAGCTCTGTTTTCTTTTCCTCTATGGTCTTTAAAAGGTTAGAACCCTTCTTTAATCTTCCATCAGCTGGTTTCTTTGCACTAGCAGGTATTTTCCAAAGCTTACCATCATGAAATGCCCCATCAATTTTGCCTTGAGAACAGAGGGTACGAATGCGCCTTTCAGATATTCCCCATTTAATAGCAGCTTCTTTTACGGTCATAAACATTATAGTCTACCTCATTTCTGCTTATTATTATATCATTTGCGGAACAATACATCTATTTGCGGAACGACATAACTCAATTTGCGGAACAATAGAACTGCTTGTTAGTCATTGAAAATGGTTATCCGTGGGTACTTGCAAATATTCCAACCAGCCCTAAGCAGGGATACGGCAGAGGGTCTAAGAAGAACAACCAAACAAATTTCAATCCCTTACCTTTAGTACCTTCTATAGAACTCCGCATAGTCAACACCAAGAACTGCAACCATTCTATCCACCCAACGTTCTTGTGGTAGAAAGTGCTCTTTTTTGTAATGATACAGTTTGCAATACAAGCGCCAAAATTCGCTTGGGTAATGGTACTCTCCTACAAACATCTGCCTAACGAGCTCCGCAAAAGTCATCTCTCTCTCGGCTAATAACAGTGTGACATTATCCCAAAATAAACTGCCCATGATAAGCCTCCTACTCTTTGCTCTAGCTGTTGCACTTATTCTTGCAATTTATCAAAACTTAAAAAAAAAAAACGACTTCACTCAATTAGGATAGAAGTCGATTTTTCATGAGTTTGTCGAAATATCAAAAATGTCACCATGACTTTTAGTAAAATCTTAAAATTGTTGAAATAACACAATGATTGCCGATAAAATCATAGCAATACCACCGATTTGATTGATTCGTTTTTCAGATTGACGACCTAATAAATCTCCTATTTGAGAGGCAAAAAAACTATATAAATAATCATTGATTAGACCAACCGTTAAATAAGTTATACTTAAAATTCCCATTTGTAAAAGAAAAGAGGCTTCTTGCTTAATAAATTGAGGAATAAAAGAAGCGAAAAAAATAATATTTTTTGGATTCAAGAAAATGAGGAGAAATCCATTCTTAAAGGCTTCTTTTCGAGTTACTGGGGTTAGACTGTCAGTCCTATCCTGTGGTTGATTAGCTTCAATCAAACTTTTTATTCCTAAATATATTAAGTAAATAATGCCAAGTATACGTAGACTAGCATACAAAAGAGAGGATGTGCTGAGAATCGCACCTACACCAATGAAAGATAGTAGTAAACAAAGTAATCCACCCCAAAAGCTACCCCAAACAATTCCGTAGGCTACCTTCTTTCCATGTGACATGCTAGTAGTGATAAGATAGGTTACAGTCGGACCAGGTGGGGAAATAAGCAAAATACATGCAATGATATAAGACATCCAAGATGATAGAGTCATAATTCTACTTCCTTTATTTTTCTATATTTAATTTCATTTTTGGTTAACCCAAACAATATTACTGGTAATTGATGATGAACAAATCTTTTAGGAGTTAAAGATTCTGTCATTTTTGATAAAAAGTCTAGTAAATTATCTTTATTATTTGAAGCATATATCGTATAAAAGTTTCCTGAATTCCAATTTACTATTGCATAATCAAAAAGTTCACTTAAAATAGCTGTAAACTCTTCTAATGTAACTAGACCATTATGCATATCACCTAATACATTTTCTCTTTTTTTGTTTATATCTACTTGAGAGAAAAATAATTTATTTTTTTCATTATCCTGTGCAAATTCAAAAGTAACGAGATTTTTCTTGGTTAAACGTCTAACACTCTGAGTAATAGCACTCCTTGAGACTTCAAGTAACTCAGATAATTTTACTAGATTCATAGGCTGATTGCGACTTATCAGGCCAATCAAATGGACTTCATTATCGAAAAAACGGCTTTCGAAGATAAGTGGTTAAAATGCCAGGTTAAGTGGTGCGATAGTAGACATTAAACAAAATCCGAAATAGACTACAGCCATTCTTTTCCCCATTGATTCAAGTCTCTTAAAATCGGCATTAGCGATTTACCTTTTTCTGTTAGCTCATATTCTGTATGAAGGGGCATGGATTCAAAATCAACTTTCTTAACTAATTGATGTTCCAGTAAGACATCCAGTCCGCGTGTCAAACTAATCGTTGTGATTCCTTCGACTTCTCTTCTTAACTTGTTAAAACGAATCGTTTGATGCTTGTTGATCACCCATAAGATATTCATCCTCCATTTCCCACCAACCACATCTAAGACTCGAGACATACTACAGTTCCAATTTTTATTTGTTAACATTTTTTCTCCTTACAAAAATGTGCCTACTATTCAGGTAGTTTGTAAAGTATTATAATCTATTTATCATTTATTTTAAAGGAGTCGCTTATGTTTATTGTAAATCTTACCTATATCAAACCCCTTGATACAGTTGAAAAATTCTTAGAAAAACACATAGATTTTTTAAATCAGTATTATACAAAAGGTCATTTTATCGCATCTGGAAGAAAAAATCCAAGAACCGGTGGTATCATCCTCATGAGAGCAAAAAATAAAGAAGCTGTTCAAGAAATCATTGCACACGATCCATTCTATCAAAATGAGATTGCCCAATATGATATCATTGAATTTGAGGCAAGTAAGTATTGTCTGGAATTTGAAACTATCATCAGTAAACCTTTTGACGACAAGTAGGTTTATTAGGAATCTATATACAAAAGGAATTTTCAACACAAGTAAAAACAGCTCTTTTTATACGAAAAGAGCTGTTCTATTTTATGAAAGAGAAAGTCACTAGTTACCTTTGTGCTTCTCCCTACGTTTTTGCTGCTTGCGTTCAAATTTCTCTTGTTTGAGCAATTTATGCTGTTAAAAAGTGCTGTAAAATCTCAAAGACTTCTTCTTTAGACAGAAAAATATCTTCATTTTGAGGAATAGATTGAATATCTAAAGATAGTAATTCAATGAATTGCTTCATATCATTCTTTAGTGTCTCGGAAACCTCTAGATTAGCCAACTTATCATCATCATGAAGTAAGCCGGTCAATCGTGTGATATCGTTCAAATGTTTTTTTATCTTCTTACTGAGGCCATGCTCCCCTTGTTCTACACGAGCTTTCATGTCAAGCCAAGCTTTGGCTTTGAATACGATTAACCCACGATTACTTAATACAGAGTAACCATCAATTTCTTGACGTTCTCTCATGAGAAGTTGATAATAATCCTCGTCTAGCAACAAAGCAGACAGACTAGCTTCCTCATCAAAGTGTACTGGTGTTTCTCTGCTAAGTTTCTTCAGAGGATATTCTGGTAGGATACTAAACAATTCAACCATTTCTGGAAAACCTGGCTTCTTGGTTGTAAAACGAAAAAGCTGAGCCTTATGATCTTTATAACCTCCTTCGTATTCTCCCAATTCTAAAAACTTTGTCAAAACTTCATAGAATGTCTTATTTTTAATTCATCAATGATAACCATATCATAATCTTTTGTTGTACGACTTTCAAAACCATTAGCATCTAAGACAATAGATGTAGCTGTACCACCTATTAGGACATAGTAGTCTTTGAAATCTTGAAACATATTTTGAAAGGCAGGTTTAAAATTAGCTGGCATAGTCTTCTCCTAGAATAGTATATATCTTTTCTTCCAGTTCTTCCACTTCCTCCATAATACGAGGATCATCATTATCTTTTAAGGTTAAGTATAAGGAAATAGGATCTACCATATTATAATTAGTCTCCACTCCCAGTTGCGTCCAATAGTCGCTATTATATCCAAATACAATCGGATCATATGTCCAAAGTTCTATTCGGTGCCCTTGAAAAATCGGTTGCTTAATCGTTTTTCCTATTTTTTTATACTGTTTTTTTGATAAGGCATATTGACCGTAACTTTCCGTATTGGCTAACATGCCAAGATAAGATAAAGCTTCAAAATGTGATATCTTAAAATCTAAATTGGTTTTTAACCTCTGAAAATCTTCATCAGAAATAATTACAACTTTAGTTATTGGATTTTTTAAAAAATTTTTGACTTCATCAAATAAATCTGTTTTCGTTTTTGCTAAATGATAAGATTTCCGGTGATTAATTAACCAACCTCTCTCTTTATAAGATTTGAAGATACGGTACAAACTAGGTACCGATAGACCTGATAGCTGGCTAATTTTATTAATATCAATAACCAAATCAGATACAAACAGCAATAGAATAATCAACACACGCTGTTCTGTTGGCGTAAGTTCTCTTTCATTTTGTTTTGTGTCTGATATTTTTGAATACAAAAACCCTAATTTCGGTAAATAGGCATTTTCTTGATAATCAAGATATGACACTCTTGCATGTAGAAGTTTTTTCTTTTCATCATCTGCCAATTGTCTAAAGACTAGGATAACATTTTGATTCGTCAGCCTCTGAACGGCCTGACTTTGTTTAACAAAATTATTCAAACTTCCCGATCTTTTTTCAGCCATTAGCAAGAACTCTTGGTCTGCAACTACTAAATTTGCAAAGTCATATCGTCTTTGAAAGATAATAGGTAAGTCAAGATTCACAGGAGATATATTGGCAGCAAAACAAAAAGCTTGCAAAATTGTGTTAACTTTACTAAGATCCATTTCTCTCTCCATTTTATCAATATATTTGCATTTTATCACGTTAGATAATAAAATGCAATTTTTTTGATAAGATAAATTGCAAGAATAAGTGCAACATATACTCGAATTTTCTTAGAAAATGGTCTTTAGGCACAAGCTCATCAAGCGTATAGAAACCTACTTGACGACGATTATATTCAGGATTATCTTTGTGAAACATAGGAGTACCTCATCAAATACCTTTTCCTTTTATTATACTCCTTCGAAGCAAGAAAAGTCCCCAGAAGTATAACTTCTGAGGACTTTGTCTTCAATCTGAAACAAGCCAATTTAAAGGCTTGTTTTTTCGTAAACTATTTATTACAACTCTCCGTCTTCTCCAGCATCAAATTTTTGGAAACGGCGATCACTATCTAAGCTATTTTTCTTTGGTAAGGTTTGAGGAGGAGTGATAATATTCGAGGTATCTCCCTTTGGAGTAACTCTTCCTGCTCCCCCAGTGTTATTTAGGAGTTTATCTTTAACATTATCTCTAGCTCTTGTATAACCTTCTCCGAAACTACTAGAGAAATCTCTTTTGACTGCTTGACCTGCATTCTTGAATTCAGTTCCAACAACTTCTTTACCAGATTTAACAGTCTCTTTGACTCCTCTAGACACATTGCGTCCAGCAGTACTCATTGTGCGTCCAGCAGTACTCATTGAATTACCAGCAATCTCTCTAAACTTGAGCCCCTGATTTCTTTGTTTGGCTACTGCTTTCCAAGTACCAGCTACAGTACCGGCTGTAGCACCTGCAGCAGTCAGAGCACCTCGTCTCATACCATTAGCCATACCATAAGCAGTTGACCCCACTGTGCCTCCTGCATTCTTGAGACCTCTGATTCCACTACCCGCGCTATTTTTGAGGTGATTAAATCCACTTTGATTGCGTCTTCCAGTGACTGGATTATACCTACCAATAGCGAAGTTTCTAGCACCACCACCCATTTTATTAGCAGCCATAGCACCTAAAGCCATTGTAGCAACTCCAGCCTTAGTGCCACTTGAAAGGTTTGTATCGATACCTAGCCAACGTTCCAGCATTTTTGAACCTTGAGAAACAGCAAGATAAACACCTAGATAGACAGCAATTGTCGCTATGGCATGTTGGAATGGGTCTAATCCATCATAGAAACTGCCACCCAGTGTCTTCTTAGCAACATCAGATGCTCCATTACCTAAATTAAGCTTGACTTCGCTATAGGTAATTAAGAACCACTGAGCAACTTTGACAAATAGTAATTGGAACCAGATAGCGGCAATTCCTGTCATAACTTCTTGCCAAACCTCTAGGATACGCATACTATTTCCAACAGCCGAGTATGAAACCAGTGGTGAAATAATCACTGTTATAAGTGTTTTGAAAATTACTCGAACCGTAGTAACTAATAATCCAATTAAAAGCAATAAGAGTATAATTTGCTGAGTTATCAGAGCTATCCAGTCAACCTTATATCGGGCATATGTGGGTAAGAAAGCAGTATTATCAAAACCAAGGAAATAACCTGCTTTTGAAGTGGTAACTCGTGCATAAGCAATCTTCCCATCTGCATAACGAATAGTATTGAGGGTAGATCTCATTACGTCAGAAAAACCATTATAGGGTGATTTTTCTTGATTATCTTTCCACTCGGATTCTTCTTTCCAACCAGTAAATAATAGTTTACTTTGTAGAAGAAGACCAGTTATCGGGTTAGACATGGCTGCACCATTTTTAGTAACTTGCCACCAATCGAGTGAGCCATCTTCTCGTATCCCTAAAAACTTAGGTATCGACGATACTCGTCCTTCACGTCCAGAATAGTACTGAAGCATTGCCTTATTGGTTGGACCATATGTTTCAGTAAAATTAGTGGACCAAATGTTACCATCTGAGATAGTATTCCAGTTTTTATCACCTGCTATAAAATGAGTATCTTCATTATAACCCAATTTATCTGTATCAAAATCCATTGCATAAAGCATCTCAAGATCAACTGTATTACCTCGAAATGGTGTTACCGAAAGTGAAACACTTTGTCCACTACCCATTACATCGAAATAAGCCAACCCTACTGTATCTTTAGCAATAGCACTACCGAACTTTGAAGCAAAAGTCGGTAGTGCAGCAACAGAAAAAGTTACCAGAATTATATGATTGAAGAATTCTCGATATCTGAATGGTGCTCCTGCCATAGCCATTATTAGACGAATAAGTGTTACCAAAACAAATAAAGCAATCCCAACAATTTGAAGCCACTTATAAACTTGACCAACAAAGCTATCTGATTGACTGATATAATCAAACATCCCAAATAACTTAAACATGTTGAGATAAACTTTCTCAATCGCATAACTAAAACTATAGATACCTTTCGAAAGCATCTCTGGAATAAAGCCAAAGGCTATAAATAGTCCTGATGTTGGATGTAGATATTGGTCCCATTGTGCATAAAAAGATGCCAATAGGAGCTCTTTGTCTTTATCACCTCCCCAACCTTTAGCACCAACCTCATTAGGCCAATCTTTAGATTGGGAAATCATATCTGAGAGAGAGGGCCAAACCTTCCCTTGTTCAATTTCTATCGTTGCTTCTGCACCCATAGGCTAGCCCTCCTTATTTTCAGCTGAAGTTTCAGTAGAAGGAGATGTTGGGGTTGCAAATGCGGTTGTGGTTGGTTCAGTAGTAACTACCCACCCTTGAGTAGCTGATGATTTTTTCTTGACATTAAAGGTGACTCGATGAACAGTAGTTTTTTGAGCCTCATCTGTTGTACCTACGACGTATGTAACTTCATAGGTATCTTTCTCACCTTTAACAAGTTCAATTTTTTCTAACATTGTGCTAGAAACAGTTGCTACCTCTGGGTTAGTAAATTTAGCATC
This sequence comes from Streptococcus sp. HSISS3, assembly GCF_000448605.1. Taxonomy (NCBI): domain Bacteria; kingdom Bacillati; phylum Bacillota; class Bacilli; order Lactobacillales; family Streptococcaceae; genus Streptococcus; species Streptococcus sp. HSISS3. The sequence goes on along the minus strand of NZ_CM002130.1, from coordinate 569,933 downwards.
ATTATTATCCAAGTAAGCCTTAAGCTTATCCTTGTCTCCTGAATAATAGTATGACAGGAAATAACGAGCCATAACATCAATCTCATGTTCATGATCTTGTATCATTGTAAGACGCTCAACCTTATCTGTTGTAATTACAAGTTCTTTTTTCACGCGCGTGAAATTACTATTATAGACCATTAGCATCAACAATAAGAATACCGACAACGTACAAGAGCTGATAGCCATAATCAATGGCAATTTACTTGGTGGTCCTACTTCTTCATCCTCATACACTCTTCCTGTTTTCTCCTTCCGTTTCTTTGCTCGAGCAACTGACTGCTTATGCTTATCCTTATTCGACATAAGACGGTTTGGAAGTTCTCCTTCAATCGTTCCAGGTTTTGGATAGGGTGGCATATCAACTAGAGACAAGCCAAGACTTTCAGCATAACATGGAAGTAACCCCATAGGACCACTGAAAAAGTTAGAGATGCCTTCATATGTTGTCTTCTCAAACCGTTTATCACGATGTGCTTCTTCGATAAGTGGGGTAACGAGTTCCTTATAATCTTTCGTAATAACAAAAGGGGTAATCTGTGGTTGTCCTTCAATACTAGGGACTCCCGTAGTTGGTCGTGTTAAACGACCATTTTGTTCCATCGGTTGACTAGCAAGAGCAATTCCCTTCAAGGTAAACTGAGAATAACGCTTTTTGATTTCTCGAAAAAGTAATTCCGCTTGTTTAAAAGTTAGGAATGGGAGACTTTGTGCGATACTTTCCTTTTTATTACTAGGAAAATATTCAGTATCTAAGTCATCAATAATATCCGCTAACTCTTCATCCTTTTTAGGATTTGCATTTCCTTTCCACTCGATATAAAGAAACAAGGCATCCGGAAACAATACCTTGCGATTCCCCTTTATGGTAAGTAATTCTTTTTCCATAAAGTATACCTCTTAAAGACTTATTTGGGTTGCCATAGGTAAGCAACGATTGTACTTATCGATGAACCAACACATAGTCCGATTGCAATCCACATCAGCCAATCAAGTGCTACTGTTCGTTTCTTATCTCCCATCATTAACAAGAAGGAAGCAATTAAGCCAAATACTATTGCAGCCGCTGGGAATGCAATACGCAACATACCTGAAACATCATTAAGTGTATTAGTTGCCTCATTAGCTGGGTTAGCAGCAGCCCCATTTCCTCCAGTTTGCTCCGCAAAAGCAAGTGATACAGAGTTTAACGTCAATAAAGCAGTCATTCCTAGTGTTGATGCCTTTGTCTTCACGTTGTTCAAAAATGTGTTTTCTTTCAAAACAGCCTCCTTAAAATTTTAATATCTGTAGTCTACAATATTCCATCTACGAGTCACAACCTAGTGACACCCCTTAAGAAGTAAGCAAGTAGTTACCATACTCCTCTGGAGGTATCCGTTTGACACTAATATGCGTCTGACGCCTATCTTGAACTGTCTTTCTACCTGAGTCCCCATACGCAAACGTTCCTGGTGCATGTCCAGATAGAGACACGTCAACTATAAAGTAATCTTCTGGCTTTCGCCCAAGGAAATACAATTGCTCAAAGATTTCATCTGTTAACACTTCATCAATAGTTCTCTCTAAAGGCCTTGCTCCATCTTCTGGGCTAACACCGACGCTACTGAGATATTCATAAAAGTATTTTTTACCATCGATAGTTTGCTCACCATCCATAACATCCTCATAATTAATAAGGATATGATGCTCTTTAAACCAACTGCTCTCATGTACAGCCATTTTTGAATAGACAATCTTATCAATGGTTTGTTTCGTCAAGATATTAGTCACTTCAATTTTCCAACGGTTGATAAATTCAGGACGTTTAAAGATCTTGATTAACTCGTCTCTCATGTCCTTCATGAACTCTTTATAGTCAGTCTTGTTCATTTCTGTAAAGGTCTGACCAGAGGTGATATATTTATCTTTGATTCGCTTATGCCCCACGTTTGATGTCGCAATGATAAACGTATTCTTAAAATTGATTTTTCGTCCACGTCCATCAGTCAAATGCCCGTCATCAAGCATTTGCAAATACAAAGCCCAGACATCTGGATGAGCCTTTTCTAACTCGTCCAATAGTACTAACGAGTAGGGATTCTTCTTAATTTTCTCCGTTAAGTCACCTTTTCTCTCGTCATTTCCTATAAGACGAACAACAGCATTATCAGTCATGTATTCTGACATATCCAGCCGAATCATCGCTTCTTCACTGCCAAACAGTTGTTTGGCTGCTTGTTTCGCCAATTCAGTTTTACCTGTACCTGTTGTTCCAAGTAGAAGAAGAGTTCCAAGAGGCCTTCGCTTGTTCTGTCCTCCCTGGATTCCCTTATACATAAGGCGTGCTATCGTTCGAATCACATGGTCTTGCCCCTTAACAACAGCACGCATCCCTTCCGCAAAATCCACTGGAGTTGACGACGTGCGTAGTAGACTTTCCATAGGAATACCTTTTTTACGGTGAATGACATTCGCAATATCTCTTAAGGTAATCTCTGATTTTCCATCGATATTTGCAGTCGCTGAAGCTTCATCAATAATATCAATAGCTTTATCTGGAAGCATTTTATCCGTAATATAACGAATAGATAATTCTACTGCTGCCTTAATGGCATCATTAGTAATTTCAATGTCAAGTTCTCGTTTATACTTGGAACGACGTTTTTTCAAGACCAAAATAGATGCCTCTTTGTCCAGTTCATCAACGTAAACTGGTTGCAGACGTCGTTCCATCGCTGGATCTCGTTCGATAATCATAAACTCATCAGCTGTAGTGGCTGAAATAAGATAGATTTCCCCACGAGATAAGGCTGGTTTCAAGCTATTAGCGACGTCAAGGGCACTTCCCTCAACCCCAGTTCCCATAATGGTATGCACTTCATCAATAAAGAGGATAAACTCATCTTTATGAGCCATAAACTCTTTAATCAATCCGTCCATTTTGGCAATGATGTTCACCTCTTTACCTATATGGTCAAATTCTTTCCCTTGGATAGCAGATAATTCTAGTTGCTTAACCTGCTTACCTTGGAAACGTGTTGGGACGTGGGCTTTCTTGTTAAGAATATCCGCACAAATTCCTTCTACAATAGCTGTTTTACCTACACCAGCTTCACCAATTAGTACAGGAGAATTTTTTTCTAATCGATTCAGTGAGATAAAGACTTGTCTGATTTCATCTTGTCTACCCCAAGCCACAAAATCTTGACGCTTGGGTCTGATTTTCTCAGTAAGGTCTGTTGTGTATTTGTCAATATAAGGAGTCTTACTAAGATTATGGTTAGTCCTCTCCTTCATCTATTTATACTTCCTTCCTAAACGTTCTGCAGCCTTATCCATTAAGTAGCGACGGTTTTTCGAGCCATCATCTCTCAACTCTGGGTAACAGTTCTTATCAATTGGATAATAACGTTTCTTTGTCCGACGGTGTGCATGAATAAATTCCCAGAACTTATTTCCACCAGACGAAGAAGGGATCATCCAATAAATCGTTAAAGTCATTGTACAGAGTAAATTGATTAGGAACTTCAACTCCTGCCCTCTAGGGAAAAATATATCCCTGAATTGTAGCGGAAAAACAAAACTCCCTACTATAATGAAGGCTTTCATTACCGGAACACCGTAGTACTTTACCTGCGTGTAAAGACCACGAGGCAGTCCCCAGTTCCCCTCTTGTTGTTGGTTTTCTTCTTGATTCATCCAGTACCTCCTAGAAGTCAATATCCATCATTGGTTGAATATTACTTTCAAAATAAAGGAAATAACGGAATTTCTCAGTCAAAAGCTCCACTTGATCCCTCTGAATACAAATAGAACCTTTCTCTCCAAAATCAATATCCAAAAGGTCCGTACATTCAATACGGCATTGGTTTAAGTGTGTCTTAACTACCTCAATGGATGTTTCAGAGTCATGATGTACGTTACTTGAGACAAAACTACGAAAGTTCTTCCAACCAACTTCTTTATCAATGATTTGATGTAGGCGTTCTAAACCGTCTGCCCATTTCCCTCTAAAAATTTGAAGGGGTTCATTCATAGCGTTACCTCGCTGGTATTTCATCAATAGGCAGTCCTGGTTAAGTAAATAGCGTTGTTCGTCAATTGTCATAATCGTTAATAAAGTCCTTTCTTTCCTTTTTATATTTATTCCCCAATATCTTGTTTTACTGAGCGAACTGGTGAATTAAACTTGTAAGTACCATTCTTAACTGCTTTGATATTTTTTTCAATCTGTTCAATGATTGTCTGAACATAAGCAGCATTTTCACGCGCTTTCGCTCCGTCCTTCTCTTTAGAGTCCATACTTTTCTCGATAGCTTCCATATCACTCTGCTTATCGGTTAACTCGTTACCGACCAAGTATTCTGACTCACGCTTCAACTGCTCCAATGTCTTAGTATCTTCCTTGACACTGTCATCAAGTGTTTTTGCAGAAGCCAAGAGTTCTTTTCGTTGACCTTTTTGATATTTCAACTCCTCTTCAAAAATATTGAGGGCAAACTTCTCACGAGACAAATTCTTGACATATTTGTTTTTGAGAAGTTCATTTTGAGGAGTTACAAAGAAATCAACGTAGTTCTTATTCACTTCCTTATCTTTTTGTTGATTCTGCTTAGAAACTGAAGCGTCATTAGAACTTGATGATAAGTAGTCATTGTATTCTTGAACGTCAATCTTGAGACTGTTTGAGTTCGGTGTCTTATTTGTCGCACGAATAACCATGAGCGTATAATCTGAAGGCACATTACGCATGACCAGATACACCTTATCTCCGGTTAACGGAATGACTTCTAAGGTCACTGCTTCAGGATTCTTAACACTACTTGGCAAGAAAACCTGCCAATCAAGATTTTCAGTATTAATCCCTTTTTTAACAGCACTAGTAGCATCTGATGTTGTCAACTCCATAACGACCAACCCATTTGAAGAGGAGTAAGTCATAGAGGTTGCTGTGATACTTCCAAGACCATTACCAAATGATTGGGTTGCCTGCAGTTGTGACTCTAAATAAGTAACTCGGGTTGGAGAGAAATAAGCAGTTGTAGCTGTCCATACCATTGTTCCCAATAATGCATAACTAATGATCATCGTTCGTTTTAACCGATGTCGCCTCAAGTAAGAGAGAACGCTGTTGCTCTCCCAGAAGGACTTGATCCTATTTGCTACTCTAATCGGAAAATACCGCCAACCTTCTAGTTCTTCGAGCTCTTTTGTACTTTCATAATCTTTAATTTCTACCATGAAGCCATGATAGGCTATATCATATAGGTATCGCAACCTAGTGACATAGGTTGACTTTCGAGATAATAATTCTCTTATTCTGGTTTCCTAGCCTTGAAACAACCCCGTCAATAAGCTATACTAAAACTGTGTTTAGGAGTAGTCCTAAACACAGTCATTGTTTTTCCCTTCGGGGAATTTTATGGAGAGGTTGCTTTTCTCCCTCTTCTCCATATCTTCTTTTTCATAAAACGTCATTGTTTTTTGAAAATATTGTTGTTGTGACCATTGGAACTTCCTGTTGTTCCGATGGTTTTTTCTTGTCTAAATGAGATCCTTTGACAACAAAAAAGAGGCAGCCCTCAATGGACTACCTCTCTTCCCAAGAGAAATTTCTCTGGAGAAGAAAAACAATGACTATTTTTAGTTTAACAGCGAGGTGAGAAACCTCATAACACTAAAAACAGAAAGGATAGTTATGCTTTGGGGGAGACCCCTGATTCATAACTAATAGAAGTTAATAGATTATGTTAGATGCGAGAGGAGAAATCTCGTCTAACCTTACAACAACAATGGTCGGGTTAAGGAGAGGGGAGAAACCTCATTCCTTAACCTTGATATAAGTATATCATAACAGGTCTTGTATTCGAAGCTCAGAGGACCCTTTATTTCACTTTTTTTATTTTTTCAACCAAATTTCGTAAATGCTAACAACCAGATTAAGCGGAAAGCAAATTACCTTATCAGAAAAAATGGTCTATTTAAATAAAAAAACATCATCTTGCTTATGCTTACGGATCCATTATCTAATGGTTGTTTGACCAATATTAAATCTTCTAGCAAAATAATCACAGACTTCTCTTCGTTTAGATAGAGTTGAACTACTCTTAGTTTTTTCAACAGATTTTGGACTTCTTTTGGGCGGCAATTCACTTCTAGTGAATTATAGTATTTTCACTGTCCACTGTAAGTGGGAGTATATCACCTTCACCGTCTCAGAGGATAGGAATTAAAAGAAGATTTCAATAGAAAAAGGACTCTGCATTGAAAAAGAATCCTTAATTTCTTATAATCCCATCAAATAATTTCTTCAAATTCCCAAAACTCACCACTGGAAAGACGAGTCCTGAGTAGAATAAGAGCACGGTGTTTAGAAAATCTACCAAGACTGAAATTCGTTGGAAGCGGATGGTCAGTCGAATCATGACAAGATAATAGCCGAGGAAAATCAGGAAACCAATCAGTACCACGAGCAGTACTTGGAAACTGATGACCTTCAAAGAAAAGTGAGTTGGTAAACCCTGATGAATCAAAAGCAGAGCAATCCAGAATATCAAAGACAACCAAACAAAGTAAACCACTGCTCGTTGCAGGTAAATTCTATACACTGATTGCAAAGCATACTGGGTGCCAAAATATTGCCCAGACCGAATCTCGTACTCCAACTCTTCATTTCCCAAGGAAACCACATGGGTCAAGATGAAATAATAATAGAAATAGGACAACTGAAAGTCAGAATTTCCCCTCAAAAGGCTATAAAAACCAAGAATGAAAATGACGTGGTAGAGGGTGTCAAACAGGGTATCCGCCCAGCGTCTCCTGCGAAAGAGATAAAATCGCTTCACTTCATTATACATGGAACAAACTTCCCTTCTTTTTGGCATAGGTCAAACAAGTTTGAAAGCACAAGTAACCCAAGAGCCAGTAAATCAAACCGTATCCCAGTAATAATAAAAGAACGAACCAACTTGGTTGGCGGATAAAACTCACCAAGAGATGAAAAGGCAAGAAACGAGTTAAAGTAGCAATCAAATGACTCGATTGTTCCTGAAAACCAACCAAAAAGAGAATCCCGTAAGCAAGGAGGCTAGTAATACTGGAAATTTTTGTAAAGACAAAGGAAAAACTGGCAAAGAGAAAGCCTAGACCATAAAGGGACGCAATAACCACAAAGGACAGAAGAAAAGTAACAAATGTAACGACCCAGTCAGTAGGAAAGGCAATCTGCTGAACCAAGGCAACCAAGCAAAACAAAGGAATGGCCTTGACCAAGTCCAACAAAATCTGTACGATAATTTTGATAAAAAGCATGCCAAAGATGCTCCGCCGACTCTGAATCACGTTGATAATGGTGCGGTCTGCAATCTCATCCTCGATAAAATAGGTTGGATGGGTGATACTGTGGCTAGAAAAATACCAAGTAAAAAGCAAGATAAACAACTCAAAAGTATCTTGCTGGCTGTCAAAATAGGTCAGAAAACCCGTAACTAGAAAGAAAATTCCCAGGTTGGCAAAGAGAAGATTGACTTTGAACTGTTTGTATTCACTGAGTTGGCGACTAAACTCTCGCCCAATCGCTGATAGCATCATTTGAGCACCTCATACAGCAAATCTTCCAAAGAGGCAGGTTCTCGGGTGAACTGCAAGACTTCTGTTTCTTCCAGCAATAGCCGATAAAGGTCTGGATTTCTGGTCTCTACCGAAATCCCACCGTCAAGGACCTTGTAGTCCAGCTCAGGGAATCTTTGTTTCAGTACACTTTCTGCACTCTTATCTAACAGCAAGTGATAGACTTCATGCTGGTGGACATTACCAAAAATCTCCTCAAAGGTTCCTTCACGATAAAGCCGCCCCTCCTGAATTACCACCACCCGAGTGCTGACCTTCTCGATAAAACTAGCATCATGACTGGTGATAAAAATACTGGCTTGATGGTGACGCGCATAATCCTGCAAAAGAGTCATCAGCTGTTTTTTGCCAGCAAATCTAGCCCATTGGTCGGCTCATCCAAACAGAGTACTTTCGGTTTTTGCACCAAGGCTAAGATTAAGGTCAATTTTTGACGGTTGCCCTGGGACAGTTCTGAAACCAGCGTGTCCTTATAAGGGGTAAACGCCAGCTGGTCGCACAAGACATCCACCTCTGCCTTGATATGAGACAAGGCAATCCCATTCAAGCTTAGAAAATATTGGAGATTCTCCATAGCTGTCAAATAACTGTACAACCCCTGCCCGCTCTCCAAGACAAACTTGACCAGCGAGTGGATTTTCTTGGAGCGATTAGAAACGCCATAGACACGAACCTCGCCCTTATCCTGCAAAAAAATCCCTGCCAAGAGCTTGATAAAAGTCGACTTCCCGGCACCATTACCACCAACGATGGAGATGATTTCACCTGAATCCGCTTGAAAATCAGGAATGTCTAACACCAACTTCTTGTGAAAACTCTTTTGAACTTGTGAAAATGTTATATTAGTCATTTAAGATAACCCCTAGATTTAGAAGATTCCCCTTAATTTGTTCAATTATTTTTTCAATATCTAATATGATAAAACTCTTCTTGCTTATCTTATAGCAATAAATAATTATTGATTGCACCATGAAAAGTTCATTCCTATAAAACTGGTTCTCCAAATATTACATAAAAATTGAACAACTCTACTCCTATAATATCTGGATTTCTGTCAATATCTTATACACATTTTGATAGTATATTATCTAACCAAATAAGTAATCACTTTATTGACACAATAATATTATCCTTTTCTCGGATAACTAGAACTAAAAATTATAGCTCAAAAACAAAGTCTGCTATTCGTTTTGCTGCTTTCTCTGTGGCTAAATCAATATCCTCTTTAGTCCAAGTATCTTTGGTATACGTCACGAGAGACTGAGCTATTGGAAACTTACTACCAATATATCCATTACCTTTAGAGATATGATTTTCCTTCTTAGTTCTAAACCAGGCATCTCCAATACCACGATTTATTTCTGCTTCAAGTAAAATTTTGTTTCCTAACTTCTCAGCATATTCACGAAATTCATCCGGATCATCGACACCTATATCATGCATGATGTGCTCTCTGTTAATCCCACTTTTTGGCATAATATGTTCGATGTCTATATTTCCGTCAAGCTTTAGATTTATACCATGTTCGGTTGCAAATAGGTACTCATTCACATAAATAAGAGCATTTGAGACTCCACTCTCTAAAAGTGTTTGTTTAACATTTTCATATTCAAAATTCAAACGTATATGCTCTCGAACCTTATCAATTAATGACTCTGTTGAAAATGTATCTACTTGACTATACAACAAATTGATTTCCTCAAGAAAGCGTTTGAATAATCTATGACTGTATGATAACTCTGATAATTCAATTAAGATACCAATTCGCATCAGGTACTCTATATATCTCTTATCATCTCGGAAAAATAGATAGCTACTCACAAATGGCCTTAAATTACCATTAAGCTGACTGACTACTCTACCAATCGATGTTTCTGATGTAAGCAAATAAGTATTGAGTATCTTTTTCAAATCATCTGTAAAGACAACATCATCATTAAGAAGTTCCTTATTCTTATTAAAGAATGCACGAATTCCGGGATTCCATCTGTCTGTACCATTTTGTTGCGATAGCTTAGTGAAAATATAATGTGTCATCAACGTATTCAAATCAAGATTTGACTTGTCAGCCCATTCTACTATCTCCTGCCAATTATTTTCAAATGTTTTTCTATCTGCAGCACTAGCAGTCGTTTTGGAAACAATGACTTCAATTGGAGTCAATGGTACACCAGTACCATTTAAAGAGTTAAAAATATTAATAGCTTGGTCAGTATTAAAACTTGTAATGGTGATGACTTGGCAATTTTTTATGAAATGATTAGCAAAATTAATGCAATTAATAACACTCAATTCTTTGCAAGTATTATAAAAATATCGGAAATTTTTGTAGAAGTTCGTATAGCGATTATCTTTTTGGCGACGGTATATTTGATGAACACTCTGTTTTATTTCTTCAAAATTGCGTCCAAGTAGAATAGCCTGCATGTCAAAAGAGTATTTTTCTGAGATGGAATCATTAATGTACTTTATCATTTCAACAGTTGGGAATGATAGCCCATCAACAAAATCATCTAGTTCATCCTCAGACATATTAAACAGCAATGATGCAATTTGTTCTTTTAATCCGTTCAGTCTCTTAATAAGTCGTCTACCATCTGCATCGTCTTGAGGTTGGATAGCTAATTCACTCTCAATTTTAAGTAACAACGCTTTTAATAACAACATAAAGGTAGTTGTTCTTTGTTGACCATCAATTAGTGTAACGTCATGGTCCTCACCAGATTCCTGGGCAATCAGTACTGCTCCAAAGAAGTAATTGTCCTGTGAATCTTTATCGAAGTTTTCCATATGCTGATTGATGTCTTCAATTAACTGATCACATTGTGCCACCTGCCACGCATACGGTCTCTGGTAGCTAGGAATATAAAATTCAGATTTAGAAAAATATTGTTCTACTGTTTGTAGACTCGGTTGAATATCGTTACGCATAATGAACTCTCATTTTTTAAAATTTGTCTCATTATAATGAAACTACACTTCCTCCATATTATACCACGAAAATACTAACACACTAAAAAAAGTAGAGAAACTAATCGTTGTGTCTCTACTTCAATCTCAATTTTTATTGACTGTTGAATTCAAGTAATATCATGTTCTCACTTTTTCTCTTTCTTTTCGAACATACTATAAAATTTGACTTCGTCTATAAACTACCACTTCTTTTTATCATATAGAATTATAACTAAAAGATACAACAATCTATTTTCAAAATAAAAATATTTTCATATATTATTCCCTCAACTCTTCAAGTACAGTCTCTAAGTCTACTTCTGTCACTATTTCTCCAGGTTCTACTTTCTCTCCTGGCAAAACATAATCATGGATCTTCCCATTTCGTCGGACAATACTGATTTTATCCCCCTTGATAAACCCTCTTTCTATCGCTTCCATTACTTCATCATATGTCATCATTTTATATACCTCCTATTTTCTACAATATATCTATTCGTAAAAGATATCAAAAAGTAACAAAAAAATCACTCAAAGTGATATGCCCCCTGTCAAGTAGACAGGTTAAATATCTAAAAAAGTGTCTGTTTTATAAGGTCAGTCGTACAAAATAAATGTACGGCTGATTTTTTATGCAGACCACTTAGACTTATACTTTTCAATTTTGTTATTCTTAGCGATTGGGTATGACAAAGGATGTTCTGATGTTAAGGCAGCTTTTCTGACTTCCAAAGGCGTTTTACAGTCATATCTGCTTTGTGGACGCTCTTGACAGTAAAACCGGATATAGTCTTTGATGGCATATCGGAGGGAGGCCTCATCTGAAATCTCATACATCTGATACATTTCCGATTTTATAACTCCCCAAAAACCTTCTATTGGTCCGTTATCAATACAATGACCTACTCTTGACATGGATTGAATCATATCAGTATCTTTCAGCTTTTTTTGAAAGTTTTTATTGGTATATTGAAACCCTCTATCGCTGTGAAATATAGGCTTAGCTGTGGGATTTTTTTCAATAGCTTTGTCAAATATTTTGAAGACTAGCCGATTGTCATTTCGACCACTTATGACAAAAGCAATAGGATAGCGGTCATATAAATCAAGTATGGCACTAAGATAGAGTTTCTTACGAGAGTTAGGAATTTTAAACTCTGTAACATCTGTTACCCATTTTTTATTTGGAGCAGTTGTATAGAAGTTTCTTGCCAACTTATTTTCTGCAGTTTCTTCAGGCTTGGTAGTCTTGTATTTTTTCCTTTTCTTACGGATAACAGCGTGAATATCGAGTATCTTCATAATTCGGTGAATTCTCTTTCTTGAGTAATTCGTATGATTGAAATGATTGATCCAATCGGTCATTCTTCGGTACCCCAAGATATGTGAAAAACGTTCGTCATATTCTTTAATTAATTCCGCAATTTCGCTGTTTAATTGTTCTTGTTCTGGGACTATTCGATATTTCCATTTATAAAATGCAGACCTCGTAATGCCGAGCTGATGACACATCCAGCTAATGCTCCACCCTTTATTGGTGTTGAAGTCTTCAATCACTAAGTATTTTGATTCGTGGCGCTGTTTGCCTAGCCTCACATCCTTCCGAATTCTTTCACTTTTTTTAAGAGTTCAACGGCCATTTCCTTTTCTTCTAACTGACGTTTTAAGCGCACATTTTCTCTTCGTAAACGTTCTAATTCATCAAGCTCATCATCTAGTTTGTGACGACCTCTTTTATCAATTAATCCTTCTTCACCATCACTATCACACTTCTTCATCCAGGAGTATACTTGACTATAAGAAACATTGTAAAGCGCCGCTGTTTCCTTATAATTGCGATTGTGTTCAATACAATGGTTGACAATCTCTTTGCGTTCATCAATAGTGGTTTTACGTCTTGCTTTTGCCATATAGACCTCCTGTTTTGGATTGTAATCCTTAAGTTCTATATTGGCATTATACATCCTAATCCACTTTCTTAAAAGTCCTGAAGAAATATCATACTGCTGGCCTAAATCAATAGACGAAGCCTCACCACTAATACATTTTTCTACAAGTTCTATTTTAAATGCTTTTGAATAGGAACGATTTTTTGTTTTCTTTGTGAATCCTAAAATTCCATATTTTTCATAGATAGCAGCCCAATCTTGAATCGTCCTTGTGGAAATATGGAGACAGTTACATATTTCAGATCTGGAACGATTACCATTAATATAATCAAGACAAGCTTGTTCTTTCTCGTATGGGGTTAATTTTTCTCTTCTAGACATAAAAATACCTCTTAAGTAGATTTTAGGTATTTACCGTGTCTACTTTAGAGGTATCATATCAAACTCTTGAGTGCTTTAAAACGTTGATATAATCGTATTGATTAACGTTTACTAAATTGTGATGCTTTACGAGCTTTCTTAAGACCTGGTTGGTGGAACCTACATCTCTTTAAATACTAAAAGCCTTTATTACTGCGCTTTTATCACTATGTATCTTTTATTATAACTTATTTAATTTCAAATAATTTCATTTAAATAAGGTAAATTTTTTAGCACTTTCAAATAAAATACTGAGCTAGAGGTTATCTCATTAAAGAAGGTGCCTTTTTATTTCGGTTAAATAAAAAATATAAAGTTGCTTAAAACAACGAAAAAAGTCTTCAAACCAATGTTTGAAGACCTTGAACTATAGCGGTGACCGATATTTAATTAAAATTACTTTATTGATTTTAAAGCATTTGGACAGTTTAGAAAACTACTTAAAAAGTAACTGATTTTGGGGGAGAAAAATTGAGGCACAACAAATATGATAGTTGTAACTGATTTGAAATATTTTTAGTATACTATCAAATAGTAATTAAATAATAATCATATTCATAGATTTAATTTATATTCTTCAATAAATTACCATCAATTTTTATAACTCTATCAAAAAAGTCAAGTTCAGTAAGATGGTGCCCCACTGCAATTATGATTGCTGTGGGAAGTTTCGACTTTAATAATCTTAGTAATTTTCTAGTAGATAAGGTATCGACATTTGACAATATTTCATCTAAAATTAATACCTTAGGAGAGTATAATATTGCTCGTGCAAGACGTAATTTCTGAAGCTCCCCTAAACTAAGATGTTTACTTAATTCTTGACCAGAAGTGTCAATACCTTTGTCTAATGTCAGTATTTTTTCATATAAACCAATATCTTTTAAAATATTAGATATGTCTTTATCAGATACTGTGTCTGATAAGAGTTCTTCTCGTAATGATTTTAGTGGAAAGCCTTGATTATTTGACAGATAAATAATATTAACCGGTGTTAGTTTTATTTGATTATCTAATTTTAGTGATACACCACTTTTCTTTTTAAAATATATATCTCCTGTATAGTTATCATATAAGTTAACAAGAGATTTCAAAAGTAAAGTCTTTCCACTACCATTTTCTCCACGCAACAGAATCCTTTCTCCTCTTAAGAAAGTAAGATTAATATTATCTATTAATTTGTTCTCACCACTAAAAATATTTAAATTACATAAATTCATAGAATCCAAATTGTTAAGGTCGACTGTAGCTTGGCTTTTCGGAGACATCTTTAAGAATTCTGCTATTCTCTGTTCATAAACCTTACTAATTGATACCGTAGCTATGATATTTACAAGTTGGGTAACTGGCGAGAAAATTACTCCACTATAGGTATTAAATGCTATTAAATCACCTATTGAAATTTGATTATTAACAACCAAAAATACTCCAAGAACAAAAATTAAAATTGTTGTTGAAGAGATTATACCTGCAGATATAATTCCTATAAAATTTTGAAAAGTTCTAACTTCGGAATTAGTTACATAATTACTGCTAATATTTTCTTTAAATTCTTTGTATACTTTTGAGAACAATCTAAATATTTTTATAACTTCATAATTTGTTGTTATCGTGTTTAAATTATTTAACAATAAATCTCTATTGTTTTGTTGTTCATAACTTAATAACTTTAATTTTTTCCTACATATATCATCCATAGTATATAGATAGGAATCATAAATAATACAATAAATGTTAAGCTAATATTTATCTGTGACATTAATATCAAATAACCCAAAAACAGACCTATATTTGAAATAAAAGGAACTACCGTATTCTCAACATTTGTCACATATAGCTCAGAATCATTAAAAATAACAGTTGTAATATTAGAATCACTTGTTAATGATTCTAAAGCATCTTCTGATAAAATTTGCTGACGCAATTCCATTAAAAATCTTTGAAAAAAGTGTGCTGATGCTATAGAATTTAGCCTACCAACAAGTAACTGAAATAGTATAATTACGATTACAAGTATAATATAGGGGAATAGTTTTTGAAGATTCCCACCAATTAAAACATTATCTACAATAAGTTTGGATATATATGGCATAGGTAAAGAAAATACCACACCTAATAAAATCAAAAAAACAATAGAAGTAAAATGATATTTATGTTGCCTTACAAAGTTCCAAAAGAATTTCATAATATTGATTTTCCTTTATAATTACCACACTATCAGTTTCTGAAAACTTTACAATAATTAACTTGCTATTGAATTAAATATAACCACCTTTTCCAAATATCTTGTCAAAACCTCGTTTCTAATCTCCATATAATTATTTTCTATTGCCTCTAATAAATGTTTATTATTGTATAAATAAGCACAGTATAAACACTTATGGGCAAAACTTGGTGACATTTCCCCTAACCATTTAGAAGCCATCTCAACAACTTTTTTAGGGCCGTCTACAAAAATCCATATTTTCAAAAAATCATTATGATGATTAGATAATAGTTCTTCTAAATCTGAATCCATGATTTTACCTAAGTGTAACTCACTAATATCATTAGAAGTGAGACCACAACACCCTACTACATCATTTCTAGGCTCCAAGGCAACTGTATCAAATATTCCATCACATCCTTCATCATTACCTGACAAAAGCGTCTTATCAAATTTATAAACTGTATCCGTATGAAAGGAAACCCATATCGTAGGCATAACTTTTAAAAGTTTAGAATAACTTTTATCTTGTATATATTTAGAATAGAGTGGGTGATTTATAAAATCTTCTACTTTAAATTTTTTACTACTATTAGTCTCTACTGCAATACAAGTTAATAGTCCCTTTTCTATACTTGCTATTGTACAATGTAAAACATACTCTACAGGAACAAATTTTTGATGACTATCACCAGTTGAAAAATTAATTTCATTTAATCCGTTGTCTTTTAATTTTTGAACTCGTTTTCTAGCAGACTCTATACTGGTACCCCAGAATCCGTTAGTTACACATCTTGTCAGAAATCCTAACTCGTGTGCATATTTGATACTCTTAATTAACAATTCAAAATTAATAAAACATTCTCCACCTGAAAAAACGACAACTTTTATACTCCCAATTTGCTTAACCTTATTTAAAAATATTCTTATTTTGTCGAAACTTAAAGAAGTCCCCTTTAGGCGAGGCGAACAAGAGAAACAGCATTCATCACATTCAGCAATACATTGATATGTCATAAGTATTGCTGCTGTCCGAGGTTTGGGTTCTAAATCATTCATTGACTTCTCCTAGGTTATTATACTCTCTAACTGTTTGAACAAATTGTTCAATTACATCTTTTAAATATGATACTCCACCAGTCTTAAGTGCCTTTCGAGATACTTTGGATAAAAATTCATTATCTATTTTTTTGAAAAAGTCTTCACTTTTATCAGGGTCAGAAGTTAGAACTCCTAATGCAACTGCAACTACAGTTGCAGCTCCTAGTACTGTGGTCAGCCCTGCCACTACATTTGCACCAGCCGCAACTTCGTGTACAGCTACATAAGATACGGTATAAAACCATCCTTTACTATATTCTACGGTTGGTTTCAGTAAATAGACATCATCCTTAGACATACCATAATGAATTCTTTCATTTTCTATAAAATCATATGGAGCTAGAAGATTTTGCTCGGATAGGTTATCAAAAGTCAATGAAGCTGCGATATCCATTGGGACATCTAAACTAAATTTAGATTGTTTGTCCATATCTCTTAAAGAATCACCAAAAATACGTTTATTACTCATAATGTTACCTCCTTCAATTATATGAGTTAATGTGTGGGACCCAAAATTAATAGTAAACAAAATATAATAAATATTAGGATAAAGGCACTAATATAGATTATACGACCTATTGGATGTTTAGGATTTATAGCTATACCAAGGTATCTAACTTCTGAAAAATTTTTAGAATCTTGGAATTTGTTATCTTCAAATTTATATCCAGCAACCAACATGCAAAATATTGAAACACATAGTAAACAAGCTAGTATCTTTTGGATTTTAAGTGGAGCACCACCACCTAAGCTAAGCATTATCCCCATTATAATCAGTTCACAAATAAGAAAAATGAAAAATAAAATCAATGGAATATTAATACTTCTATTTTGTTTATGTTTATTATTGTGTCTCTTTTTATCCCAATATCTATAATAATAATTTCCTAAAACAAGTATAATTAACAAGCTTCCTAATCCGACTAGACTTATCAAATAGTCAATATGAGTATAAGTACAAATAATGGCTAATAAAATAAACCCTGCTGTAATTATCAAATTAAAAATTCTTATTTTTTTGACATAATCTGCCTCCTCATAATAAGATGAAAAACATCTTATTTACCCTGCTTAATTAACTATTATATTAAAATTAGCTCTGATGTCTTATTTATTCCTTTACCATATTTCGCAATCATTATACAACTCCTTTTTAGTTTTTTCAATAGAAATTGAATAATTATTAATCAATATTTTTTGTTTGTCTATTTTTGTATTACATAATTGTAATATTTTTCTAGTATAATATTATTAAAGGAGGTTTGGAAAATGAAAAAAATACTTAGTTTATTACTTTTAGGAATTTACCGTGTCTACTTTAGAGGTATCATATCAAAGTTAAAAAAATTTAAGTGCCTATTTGTTTTCTACTATCAGTAAGCATTAGCTTAGGTTTGGATAAATTCCCAATGTAATGCTATATCATTTGGGAAAGCATAGACAACTAAATCTGCTACTGCTGCGCCATTTGTAAGTTGATTAAGTTCGGACGTTTCATCTGACTCTTTTAGAGTTGTCTCTTGTGCCGATGACAGCTGTTATTTCGAAAACTTAAGTAGCTCTTTTTTATGATATGGTACCTCAAAAAAGCCTGTTCAAAAGCCAAATCTCTGTCACTTTTAGAATTAAAACGCATCTGGTATGTCCCCTTTTAAAAAAGCCACGTATTAAATACGTATCTTAACTTTCTACTGAACTTCAGGCCCTAAGACGAGATAGAGAATATCTCGCTTAGTATCATACTCTCAGGCGTGTTCATCAACTTCAAACAAGACTTCCGACCTTTTTGTTTAGCCCTGCGGTCGTACTGTTCCTGTGCTTCTGTATAATATCGCTTACATTACATCATTTTTTAACCCTTTTGGAAAATAAGATCCATATCAAAAAACTCTCCAAGAAGGAGAGGGTGTTCTATAATGGATAAACTTTGCGAAATTCTTCTAAAACCACCTTGCTGTCAGGTGTAAAAGTCAGTCCGGCCTCGCTCATCCACTCGGTGAAAACCTCCTCATGAACCTGACGCCAATAGGCCAGAGATTTATCACCCTCACCTTCCTTGTAGGCATGGTCGGCTGACACTTGATGGAAAGGCTGAACAGAAACCTTTGTGACTTCGACAATGCAGACAGCTTGATCTTGACTGTCTAAAACAACATCAAAGGTCCCTTCTTGTGGCAGGGGGTCGTTATCAACTGCATAAAGATCATAGGCGGATGCAGTTGCCGTCTTTTCACCTTTTAACACCAAATCTGCCAAGAGATCGGCTTCTACTCCAAAAGCCCAAGCATCGATTTCATCTCCGATTGAGGGGTTAATTTGCTTGTAGGCATTCCACATTTCTTGAGGTGTCATTTCTTCTCCTTTATTTCTTTTACTTTCCAATTATTATAGCTTGTCAGTTCTAATTCTGGAAATCCTCGCAACTCTGCCTTCACCTTCAATACTAAAGGTGAAGCATTGTCTGCAGTAATTTCTTCCAAATTCAACCAAATTGCATTTGCTGAATCATTGCTTCCATCAAGAAGCTCCTGAGGAAGGGATTGTTGAGAGCGTTCGAAATCGAGTACGATATCATAAAAGGCCATGATATGGTATACGGCGAAGTCTTGCCCTTCTTCTTGAACCAACACATCATAGATTCTAGGGTTTGAATAAGAGCTTATCGCATATCCTGTCTCTTCCAAAACTTCTCTCTTAAGAGTTTCTGTCAACCCCTCACCGAGTTCTTGACTACCACCCGGTAAATCAAAACGCTGTTGATAAGGTCCTCTCGTTTTCTCAATGCAGAGAAGTTTCCCATCTTGAAGACAGACTCCGTATACACCAAAGTGATCTTTGATTTCCATATTCTTAACTTCCTAGCTTCATTTATTTTTTACCATACCTATCATCATACATTTATCTTGGGTTGGGGGGGACTCTTTATTAAAGACATTTTGTCTATTTAACTTTAACAGACTTTCAAAACAAAAAACGCAAGAGTTTCCCCTTGCGTTAAACGTCATGGTGAGATAACCCCATGAGCACATAATCAATTCTAAAGCTATTTTACCATATTTGTAAAGACTTTTCAACCAAAAATATACTGTCAATTATTTTGTGTTTACACAACTTATTTTACACTACCACCAATACATAGCAACTCCTTAATGATGAAGTCTTCATTGAGTGTGATAAAGACCAAAGCCTTGAAGATATAGCAAGTCTAATGGGTATAGCACCTAACTGGATGCCTGATAGCAACCTTCGAGCGAATGGATATGAATGTTCCTTTTACCAGAAGGATTAGAGACAAAAAACGGTTCACTACCCAATATATGGTAATGAACCGTTTTATATTACATAATAGTTGTCATGAGTTCTTTAACAATCTGAACTGATTTCTCAAAAGAAATATCTTGTGCATATTTGAATTGTCTTTGATAACGTGTCCAAAGTTGCTTTTGATACTCATCAGTTTCAATACTATTTAGCTGACTTTCCCAAATATCAATAGCCTCTTTACTTCCTCGTTTTTCTACAGTATTGGCCAGAGCTTTACGCAACACATCGAAATCTATCTCATCTTTTCTGATATGATACAAGGTAAAAAGGTCATAACGATCACGAGGACGTGTTGATGCTACTCCTCGGCTAATAATCGTTTCCAATTTTTCAGCTAGAACAGTTTCCAAATTATAAGTCCAAACCTCAATGGTTTCATTTGCAAATAGGGATGGCATCGAATAAGTAATTTCTCTAGGTGTAATCTTATCACCCGTTGTAATATCGATGAAAACAACCTCTCTTAAAGTATCAAATGTAGCATTGAGTTTTAGAGAAAATCCCCCGTATTCGTCATCTTGACGAATCGGCTCTAGTTTATCTACTTCAAATGAAAAGACATCGTCCGAATCCGAAAGAATCTCTTCAAAGATGGTAATCAGATTTTCTTGGCTAAGTGCAGTCCCTTTAAGTGTCACATCTAAATCCATTGTCGTTCTCTTATCAAGTCCTATCAACTGTCCTATTAGATAACCGCCTTTAACAATGAAAGAATCCTTATAGGAACTTTTAGCAATCAATTTCAATACCTGTTCAATCAGGAAGTTTTGCTGAAGCTGCTGGGCAGGAATACCTCTATCCTTAGCCATATTCTTAATCTTTGCCTTAAAGCTATTTGCATTGGAAAACATTAGGTTAATACCTCCATGTAAGATTGCAACTTATTAGTCACCTTGAATAACTGTGCATAGTGAAACAGTTTTGAATAGTTAACTTTGTGATTTTGAAAATACATCTTAAATGCAGGAGCTATAACTTGAACATCAACTTGATAAACTGGTCTCAAACATTCTGCTAAAACTCTCTCCGGCTCGTAAACCTTAATCTTCTGCCCCACTTGTCGCTCAAGCTCAATAATTCCTTCATCATAATAAGAACGAAGAACTAACGGACGTATACCTTCTGATTTAACATTTTTTGTATTGGTTCCATAAGGAAAGCTCATCGTCATCTCAAAGGGAACTGTTAGTGATAATCCATGTAACCAAAGAGCTGTTTCTAAAGAAAAAATTCCTTTTGAAAAACGTTGCTGCGCCACAAACCATTCGTCCAGATAAGTATCAGGGAGGCGATATAACCCCTTTCCTTCAATCTCTACTTGTCCCTCATCAATCATTCTCAGCAATATTTTGTAAGGTAATTTCTCTTCAAGTACTTGTTGAAAGGTCAAAAATCCTTGATGTTGTTGAAAAGAAGCCATAATCATTTCAATATTATTCATAATAGCACTATCCTTTCGTAAGAAATAAAATGCTAACACTTTTATTAAATGTTAGCATTTTATTTCTTTTTTATCAACTATTTCGGGTTTAATTCCTTCAATAAGGATCCACCAGAGCACGAGTTTTTGGCAAGCAATAAAAACCAGTAGACCGTATAACCCTTTTAAAAAAGCCACGTATAAAATACGTAGCTTACCTTTCTACTGAACTGCAGGCCCTAAGTCGAGATAGAGAATGTCTCGCTTAGTCGCATACTGTAGTGCATGTTCATCAGCCTCAAACAAATCTGAAGCTAGAAACGTTTTCGCAAAGACGGTTGCGTCTTTACGTTTAAATGTTGCTATATAACTATGTTTAGTCATTATCTTTCTCCTTTAATATTCGTACTGACCTTTGACTCCACTATAGAGCCAATACACAGCTTTATCGTAACCTTGCTGAAGGGTACCGTTAGCATCCTCCATTAGGTCTCTCAAGGAATAAAATCCTCTGTAACTGTCTAATGCAGATTCCATCAGACAGAAAAGATAGGTTGGCATATCTTTTGTTCCCCAAGCTAGAAGATCTAATTGACTTAAATCATCTCTTGCTTCTTTTGGAAAACGACTCGGAAAATTACTTGTCGTAAAATTTCCACATTCTTTTGCTCGCTGTAACATAATCAAGCGAGTTTCCAACATGTGTATATCAGCTTCTTGAAAAGCTTCTGCATGCTCTGTGGTAATAATCAACTTTGATAGACCAGGATTGATTTCCTCAACTTCATAATAAAGTGAAGATTCAAACGGGATCTCAATCGGAGGAAGGTTAGATACTCCCTCTCGATTCAAAACCACGTTCCTAACTGGTCGGCATAGCAAACTTTGTTGCATATCCGACTTGTTGCTATCAATAATCGACGCAATCCGGTCATCAATTAGGTCTGACGGAAATCCAGCAATATTACTATTATATTGGTGAACCTTTTCAATATAATAGAGTCCTTGAGTGATTGTCATTGTTTTCTCCTTTTTTATTCAGGTCAAGCCATTACAACATCGTCAAGACCGAGCTCCTTGAACTCTTCTTGTGTCTCGCTATTGCTTTCAGTTGTCTTCAATTTGATGACAACATTCAGCCCCATAGCACGTGCTTGTAACAATGCTGAAGCGAGTGCTGGTTCGGGTTTTCCCTCAACGAATAGGGTTTGAACCTTACGCTCCTTCATTTCCAGAATTCTCTTGAGATAAAGACAAGAGAGTTCCAAGAATGAATAGGATTGAGCGTTATCAATCTGAGGGAAAGTTGTAACGCCTTCAAGAAGGTCTTTGGCAAAAAGATCCGCAAAGACCTCTTGAGTTTTTTGTTTTTTATAAATATAGATATGTTTTTTTGTCATTGTTTTTCTCCTTTTTATTTTAGAAACTGGACTACCATAACTTCTCTACTTAACAGAAGGAAGCTCCTCGACACGACGTAAGAAAGAAAGCAGCTCCTTGCGCGTGTTGATGTCTTCAACATCTTCTGTTACTGGCGTATCGTAAGTAAGATGATACTCACCATTGTCCCAACTCTTAAAGACAGAAGACTGGCAGAACTCAATCTGGTCATCTTCTACCTGATAAACCAGGTTAGCCATGTAGCCATTATCAAAGTAATAGCGATGGAATACAACCTTACGATTGCTTCCCAAACGTACCAAAACTTCTGGATTTTGACGTTTATATTGGGTTGGTTTAATGAAAAACCCAAATTGTGACCTTAAACTAGTCATCTTTAAGTCTTCCATTGCTACCAACGCCTCTTCACAAGAAATAGGCATTAACCCACTTTGTACTAACAAGGTATTGATAGCAACCATTCCATCCTTCTTGATAAAAAGATGGCTATTCCCAGTCTTATTCAAAAACTGATGCAAGGTCATTCCTGAAAATGAACCATTAACCTCTTTATCAGAGGAAATACGTTCAAACAGTTTTCTTCCTAGTAAACTTGTTGATAATGTTGTCATTGTTTTTTCTCCTCCATAGAAAAAGAGGAAGGTGTAGCCTAGGGCTAATACCTTCCTCTTTCTCTTATATATCAAATATGCGATGTATCTTGCACGATACACTATTTATAGCAGTAACTCACCACTGCATCTCATCAAGTTCTCGTGGGCTTAACTCACGCCCCAATTTTTCTTCAACACGCGCAGCCCAGACAAGATTGCCATTCTTAATCATTTCAATCTCCTCTGGTGTCTTGTAAGGTTTATTCGGTAAACCTGAAGACTTCCAGTCTGCCTTAAATTGTTCAACTATCCTCATGGTTAGCTTTCGCCTCCCTTCAAAAATCGGTCAATAAGCAACTGGCATGCTGCCGTATGAAACATCACACGATTGGTGTTTGCAATACGACTGCAACCGTAGCGACGTACGTAGTAATCTAAAAGAGCAGTCTTTGAAAGACACATCATGAAGCCCTCAAAACCACGATTGAAAGCATCTTGGGCAACATGTGCTAACAAACGCCCTGCTATCCCTTGGTTTTTCTTGTCCATACGAACCTCTAGCTTATGAACAAAGGTGTAAGCATCTCTAGGCTCTGGAGTGAACTCAATCATTCCAGAAATCTCACCTTGAATCACAAAACCACTGGTCATAGCATCAGATGAACTCCTTACCGTCCAATCAACTTCAAACCCTTCTGACGTCAAATCAGATAAGGTCGAAATCGCATCTGAACTAAAGGTCCAAAAGAAGGTCTCTTTCATGCTTTGTCTCCTCGCTACATCTTTTTCTTTATACCTATTATAACACCATTTTTAGATAGACAGTCGGCCTAAAGCAAGCTCTTGCTCATAGACTCCCTCTAACTCTTTCAGATAAGACTCTGAGTAATCTCCGAGGTCTTCATCTGTTAAGAGTTTAGTGGTTACCCCTTTACCTGGGACATTGCGAGTCATAACGGTTGCTTTATAAATAAAGTTTACGCCAGACTCTGCATCCACATAATCAAATGTGGCAGACATTGGGATATCACTAAGAGTGCTATCTTGCTTTAAGATGTTAGTCAAAAAGCTATCGATATTCTCTCGAATATTCCAATTCCCACAAGCTGTAAAAGGAAGTGTCACTGAGACAAGTCCTTCTTCAGTTGTGATACAATCTGCTTTTCTTGGATGACCTTTTAGAGTCGTTGGGGTCCAAGCTTTGGCATTGATTACCCTATGAGTAGCCACAAGCACTTCAATATCTGAAAATGTTGGTGCGGAAATCGTTACCTTTCCAAAGGCATCAGAAATATTTCCCATTCTTTTTCTCCCTTCCTAGAAACAACGCATTCTTCCGTTATCTCTAAAAGAATAGTAATTATCTTTCGTTACGATAACATGGTCTAAGACCTCCATCTCAAAGAGCTTTGCAGCATCTTCAAGGGCCTCAGTAACATTAATATCATTATTGGAAGGATATACACTTCCAGAGGGATGGTTATGAGCTACCAGCACGTAGCGAGCTAAATTCTTCACTGCATAGTGAAAAATCTCTCTTGGACACGCCATACTACGATGAACGCTACCGATGAAAACTACTCGCTCCTCGATAACGTTATAATGCACGTCTAAGTACCACACTACAAGATGCTCTTGCTTCTTATGTCCATAGGCTTTTTGGATACTTTGAGCAAAATATCCTGTCCCAGTGACACAAGTTGGCTTTTCTTCCTCACCTTCTGAACGTTTGAAAAGTTCAAGCATTGAAAGAAAGGCAATAGCATCTCTCTGAGTTAATCCATAATGTTTTAACTCCTCGATACTTAACTCACAGACCTTCTTAAAGACCTTCTTAAAATCTCCTTGCAATTCAGAATACAAGGCATCGACCTTTTCTGAAGGAATCCAGTGAGTGAAAGCCCTTTTGAATAGCTCTCTATCACCAAAGTCTTTAGGATGTCTAACTTGTCTCCTAGTAATTGTTTCTGTCATTGTTTTTCTCCTTTACCTGTTAAACCACAAGCCATTTTTCCTGCAGTTGCATAGCGACTGCTGCGGTTGTGGTTACTTTAAAAAGCAAACGCTCCTGGTTATCTCTTGCAACTACAACAGCAACGTCACCCTTATAGATAACCGAAATGTTACTTTCTTCAGGTAGCGTATTGGTCAAAATCATAATTCTATCCATAACTACCTCCTCCTAGGCTGGCGCTACTACCCACATAGAACGGATAGCTTGCACCTTTCGATTCGTCTCTGCACGGTCTAAGCGACAATCGCTATCAAAATTAGTACCATAGACATCTTCATATACCTCTCGCATACGTCTGCCCAGGTCCTCAATATGAGACAATTGCGCTTTCGAAGCGCGTGCATTGAGGTCAGTCATATAGCGATGATAAACTTTCCTAAACATCGCATTTAATCTGGCATCATTCTCTAGGTACCATTTAAGGGAGTAGTTCTTGTAGTGCTCGTGTAACCACAAGGCTTTTTCTCTTTTTGTCATTGTTTTTTCTCCTTTATAAAACAAAAAATGGCCCCTAGGACCATTTTTCTGTTCTTGTTTTGAGGGCTGTCAGTTCGTTAAGCATAGCTTCGTAATAAAGTCTACGTTTCAGACGTGACGAAAACAAATCCACAAATTCCTTATAGTAATGAATATCTTCATTTGTATAGGACTTACAGGGACGATTTTCATCATAAACGATTAACCAGACTCTTTTTCCGGGAACGGCTTCACTCATTGAATTGACTCCTCTGTTATCCAAAGCTTCAAGACCCGCTAGTGAAACATACCCTACTCGAACCTTATGCCCGTCGTTCTTTAGATAAGTACACACTTTCGCCATACATTGCCTATGTTTTTTGGGCTTATGGGCACCCTCTAAAAAACACAGTATATTAATAATAGACGTCTCCTTCCTTTGTTCAACTACGAAAAAGGTGTTGAATCCCTTCTATCAAAAGAATAGGGATTAGAAATACTACGGCAACTAATAGTTTAAAAACCAATTTGTTGCAAAGCAAGTTGCATAGGGAAAAATAGCCTAGAATGGCCACAACCCCAATAACCAACAGCTCTGGAAGTGTCTGTTTAAAGAAAGTGTACCAAACTTGTTGTTCGACATAAGTTCGGTTTGAATGGAAAAGATCTAAAACACTGGTGATTGTTTATCTGACAAAGTAGTCACGACTAATCACCTCTTTTTGCTTCTGTTGCAAAGCATGGTTGTACATATTTAGCAAAAACTCCCTCTTAATAGAGTCCTCTTCTGCGATATATGCTTCAAAAAGATCATTAATGTTTTGCATATCCATTCCTACCTTCGTTCTTATAATATCATGTTCTATAATTCTCTTCCTATTATATCATACTCTTTCTCACCCAGGGATAGTTCTACCTTCTGGATAATGTTCACTTAATGCCAATCAGATAATGGCACTAATGAACATTTCTCTTATGTTGTTGCCGTAATAAAGCTTGACCACTTTTGGTTCTACACCTATTGTTGTTGTGCTTGTTGACGTTGTTTAGCAACAAAATCAGACAAAGCTTTGAGTTGAACAGTCAACCCTTTACTTTCGCCTAGTTCAGACCACTCAAGCAACTGGCTTTCTGTGGCCCCAAGAGACATTGCCGCTTCTTCACCACGAGCAACCATTTGAATCAGTTGATCGTCGTTACAAGCATTTGCTTTTGTCCCTTTTGGCTCTAAAGTGGTAGCTATTTCACTCTTTTGAGAAGGTACTTCAACTTCACTAGTTGCTTGTGATACACTATCGCTTGCAACTTTGTTAGCAGCTGATGTCACCTCACTTAGTGATGTCTGTTCACTACTACTCAAAGAAGTAGCAAGTGACGCAGACTTGGTTGTCTTTCCATAGCGAGCACCTGTTGGCTTGCGAGGTGTTTTTGCTTGGGCATTTGATTGATAATTGTGGTTATTACCATAATTACCAGTTTCTTGTGTTGATTGCGATTGATTTGGCACATTGTCCATATCTAGTTCTTCGCTATCAGCCTCAATGCCAAGCAAGGTTTTCACCTCGTATCGACGTAGGTAAGTCACCTGAGCTCCCAGGTTCTTAATGTCATTGACATTGTAGAACACAGGAACAGACTCAATAGCGTAAGAGGCACCACTTTCGTGAAGTAGTGTCGTCACAACTTTGAGTCCATTAGCATTACCAAACGGGATATGTTTGGTTTGTTGCGTCAAAGTTAGACCATACTTATTGAGTGCTGGACGTACAGCCCCTAAAATCTCTGAGAGAGGGGCGAACTTAAAGTCCACGTTCTTAAACGTGACTCTACTTGTCGCTGTTACAGCTCCAAACTCAGCTTGAGCCTTGGCCAAAGCCTCAAACAATGGAGCCATAACTTCCGGTTCGTCTTTTTTAACTTGTTCAGCCTTTTGCCATTCTAACTGCATTTCCGCCTTAGCTAAAGCTACTTTAGCTTCAATAAGTTCAGCTACTAAGGTTTTCTCATTTGGTGTGTTCAACATAGTTTCAGTCATTTGTTTTTCTCCTTTATCATAAAAAGTGGCCTTTAGACCACTTTCTCTATTTATTGTTGTAAAAATTCTGCCACTGTTTTTGCTGTTGTTAACGACTTATTCGTTAAACAGTAATCACAGTGCCCACATCCTTCGACAGACTTATGTGCCAAAGCATCTTTAAGCGCTTCAACATGTCCATAGAAGATGTCTCTCCCCATTTCAATGATTGTATCATCGATTAGAATTAACTCCTTATCGGGAACAGGTTCCTTTGAAACTGCCATAATATAAGGTGTAAACTCATAACCGTAGGTTTGCTTCAGCAACTCCTGATATACGTACATTTGTAGCGTATACTGATATTCTACTATGTTATAGAGAAGCGACTTCGTATAACGATGTAGTGTCGTCGAATATTTTTCCGACTGAAGACTCTCCATCGTTTTCAAATCTATGAAATAACCACCTGAAAGATTCAGACTATCAATTTTGCACTTGAAAGGAATCCCTTCTAACGTTCCAGTGATAATCCGTTCTTTCTCCACCATCTCATCATCTGTACCATGATACAAACGATTAAAAAGCTCCTCTTTTTCTAAAGCAGCAATCATCTTATCTGCTTGTTTGAAAGAGGCTTTTACCTGGCCAGCAGTTTTTCCTCGTTGACTGATGATCTTATCTCGATTCATTTCCAAGAAAGCTTCATGAGCTTCTTTAGTCTCAAAATAAGAATGGACATAATTACCAACAAGTAGGCTTTCTGTCTCCGTCTTCTCAGGCCAAAAGCCCAAATCGACAACTTGTTGTCTTAAGGGACATTTGATGTACTCCTTCAGACGAGAAGTGGACATGTAATACCTATCTTGGTAGTAATTATCCTCTGTCAATGGAGGAAGTATCTCTACTTCTTTTATCATTCTTTCTCCTTCCAAAACAAAAAGAGCTCAGTATGACTGAACTCTCTACTTTCTTCTTAAAACCTTGCACTATGTACTAGAAAGGAATATTCTCAAACATAGAATCATCTAAAGGTTCTCCACCTCCAGGAAAGCCCCCTTCTGCAGGTCCAAAATCTGGACTTTGCGAAGAAGTGTTACTATGTTCACGAGGATGTAGGTTGTCAAAGTTTGACACATTAACCTCGGTTACATAGACACGTTGACCTTGCTGATTCTCGTAGCTACGAGTTTGCAACCGTCCTTCAACGGTCACAAGATAGCCTTTCTTGATCCAGTTCGCGAAATTCTCCGCTTTACCCCAAATGACGAGGTTAATAAAGTCGGTCTCTCGCTCTCCATTTTGATTTTTGTAATCACGGGGAGAAGCGATTCGAGCCGTCGCCACTGCCTTGTTCGAAGGTGTGTAGCGAAGTTCCGGATCTGAGACCAAACGACCAGTAATAATGACTTTGTTAAGCATAAGCTTTTCTCCTTTATAAAAAATTGTTGTTGTAAAGTTACCTTGGAAAGCTTCGAATACCTATTCGTAACCTTTCCTCCGCATGCCGACTGTTTAGAGTTGGGAACACCTGTTCCTCGCCTCTAATCATCGAGATGTCGCCTTCCTTTTTGTCCATCTACCTAAACTCAAAAACAAAAAAAGCATAACAAAGAAGCCGGCAAGCCTTGTCTCAAAAAACAAGGATGCGCGTGCCTATGGCAAACCATAGGAAAAACTTCTCGTTATGCTTACTTGCTAATAACGTTTGTTGTAGCCTTTCAAAAACTCAAGGCAAGTTATCTCGTACGTGTTTTAAAGCGTTAAGCCCCTTCTTTCTGTCTGATGGCTTAACTGATAGCTAAAAGCGAGTACGCTCTCTTTTAACCCCTTAAACATGGTATGCTTTTCACTGGGACAGAACCAGTAATCACATATCCTCCTCCATGTTTCCTCTTTTCTCTAGTCACTTGACTATGAGTTCACCGTTTGAGGTGTGGTGAAATAGATATAAATTAAACAATTTATGCCTTTAGTATAGCAAACGCATGAAAAAATAGCAACCTAAGGTTAAAGATGACTTACAGTAAAATACAAAAACACCTAAAAGGTGCATGATATACATTTTATGCTCTAGTGCCATGTCAATTAGAACAGTAACAAAACCTCGACATGGACCAGCTCCCGACCTTCTTGCCTCGGCTTCCGGTTAGGCTATCTGGTATTTACAAGGTTATTCATAATTACCTTGAAGGTTCCTAAATAAACCTTTTTAGCTATTATAATATTATTTATCGTTTGAGGCAAGGAATCAAGCACTACATGATGAATTGTGATTAAAAAATATTTAATTATGATATACTTAAAGACAAGATATTATGGATATGGAGTAACACATGGCTATTAAACAAAGCGAAGGGCGTCATTCTTTAAAACAAAAATTACATGAAAGAAAATTGTATTTTGAAGATAAAGAACTTGATGATGCCCTAATAAAATATAATTACTTTAATTTATTTAATGGAATTGAAAACCTTTTACTCTCTAGTAGAAATCCCAAACGATTCAATAAAGTTACATTAGATGACTTTATTACAATTTATAAATTTAATAAAAAATTGGCGACTACAATTCTGGAGATTTTAGATAATATTGAATCAAAATTAAAAAATTCAGTAGCACACCATTTCACACAAACTTATTGTCTAACAATAAGTGATACTATGAACTATACCTTAAAATCAAATTATATAGACCCAAAAAATAGTCAATTTGCTAACAACTATCCCTTTGTAAATTACCAAAACAAAAGGATCTATGACGAATTTGATAATTTTATCCTTTTTAAACCTTTTTATCTTACAAAATTAATCAACGAAAACGACCACATTGACTATCGGTTTTATACAGATTCACGTTATACTAGCCAAAGAGGTCAGACAACTTTTCGTACAGGCCAAGCTCCAAATTATACCTATCATACTCACGTTGCAGTACCTTTTTGGGTCGCAATTGAAACACTGACCTTAGGAGAGGTGATCTGTCTACTACATTACTTAGATCCTTACGTACTAAATAAGGTAATGGAAGACTTTAATATGCCATTATTTTATCGAAATGAATTTTTAAATATGTTTGATATTATTAAATCACTTCGAAATTTTTGTGCCCACGGTTCATTAGTATATCGCTACCAATCTCCAAAATATATTAAGTTAAATGCGAACTTGGTTTCATTATTTAATTTAACACCATCTGAAACAGGTACACCTCCTTCAGCCCTATCTTTATTTGACACTCTACAGATTGTCAATTATTTTGAAAGTACTAAACCATTAAAGAAACATATCAATTCAATTATTTATAGAAACAATAAACATTTCAAATCACCTGATTTTGACTTGAATACTCGTTTATTGACACGAATGGGGAATCCGAATTTAAAAGACTGGAAAAAATTTATTTTTATGGACTCACAATATCATTTTTAAATAAAGCTAAATAAATTTGCTTTCTCTGTTGACATCTGTATCCAAATATACTAGAATAGCTATAGAAAATAGAATTGCTCTTAAGAGCGTTGGAGAATATCAACCTTATATTTTCCTCGAAAAAGTCCCCCTTGGTTTGACTACCAAGGGGGACTTTTGGTTTTACATAAGATGAGATATAACTAGGTGTTTCTGTCCTCCTGCTTCTATTTCGTCGTATAAGCAAAACTCATGGTACTATCCACTCCTAATAATTTTCGGAAGGTGTAGTTTGGATTACCGTTATAATTCGTTTCTGATATGAGAAATGAACCATCCGGGTAAACTTTTTCAATGAATGCTACATGCCCGTATGCTGTTGGTGTTCCATGTGCTCCTCCCGCAAAGGAAATGATAGCGCCCGCTTTTGGTGTTGTCCCTGTTTCTCCACCAAGGCTTGTGGCAGTCCGTACCCAATCTTGACCATTACCTATGTTACTGATAATAGGGAGTTTATCGCCACTTCGGCCTTTGAGTTTCAAGCCTAATTGGTTAATCCGAGAGGCAACTCCCCA
Organism: Streptococcus sp. HSISS3; assembly: GCF_000448605.1. NCBI lineage: Bacteria > Bacillati > Bacillota > Bacilli > Lactobacillales > Streptococcaceae > Streptococcus > Streptococcus sp. HSISS3. Next base: position 538,508 of record NZ_CM002130.1, on the reverse strand, counting down.
GGTACATTGACCATAAGCATAACCCATGCCATCACCACCACCAGGTACAGAATTCTCATAAAGGTCACCTCTGACGGCTTCAAGTGCTTTTGAATCACTTTGAGAGGTTCCTCCATTTGGTTGGCTAAAGCCTTTTTCAATTTGGTAATACCACTCCGTTGCTCGTGTTTGACCTTCTAGGAGTTTATCGCCTGAATTGCCTTCCCAATAAATGAGAAAGAGTTGCGTCAGACTAGCTGGGCTTCCACTATTTTTAAAGAAGTCTTTCAACCAATTGGTGTAATAGGGATTATCCCCATGAAGCATAAAGTCAAGTTGTAGACCAAAGTCATACCACTTTTGATGTTTGCTTTTGGCATACTCTAAAAGAAGTGTGTGACGGCGAGACCCGTCAGCCGTATCTGTCCATTGACCTAACCCTAAGCCACGTTTTAGGATATTAGGGTATCTGCCATTATAGATAGATGGTCCACCTAGTAATAACCACCCCTCATCATCCCAAGAGGATTCTGTTGCCCCAACAGGAGGATTGAGATAGTCTCCTTCTGCTCGTTTGGGATTGATAGACGACTCTACCGACCAGTTTCCTAAAATCGCTGCGATGGCTTGATTGGTTACACCTTGTTTTTTGAGGTACTCCGAATTTAAATCTAATTTAACTAAATTAGATTTCATATACAAATAGACTAAAATTCAATTTGGTACAAATAAAAATTTTCGTAAAACCTGGTTTTTTCTACATTATGATATTTATGGTAAATTATCACTAAAATTAAGTACTTTTGAGAGATAAATCCTCAATTTTTACATATATAATCCTTTTAAAAATCAAGAGGTTATCAAAGGGTTATCAAAAATATCATGTTTTCAGATCTTATGTAATTGAGAAATACGAACTACCGTATCACAAAGATGATGTACAGTTTAACAACAAATATACAGTTTCTTCGTGCCAGTGCAATTTCTTTTTCTATCCTGAAGATATTCAAATAGCCCCAGATATTATTTCTAAATACTTAGAAATGATTAAATAAATCAAACATTATTTCTAAATATTTGAAAATAATTACTATTTATATTATACTGTCTTTGAGGTAACTATTATGAACTATATTAAAAGACCACATTATTTAGACTTTTTAAGAAGACATCGTGACCGACAAATCATCAAAGTTGTGAGCGGAGTTAGGCGAGCTGGTAAATCTGTACTTTTTCAACTCTATAAAGAGGAATTACTAGCAACTGGGGTAGACAAGGAGCAGATTATATCCATCAATTTCGAAGATTTGAGTTACTATGAACTGCGACATTTTCAAACATTATTTACTTATATAAAAGAGCGGTTAGTTGAAGAGAAAACATACTATATCTTTTTAGATGAAATTCAACATGTTGAAAAATTTGAACTGGTAGCAGATAGTCTATTCATCTTACCAAATGTAGACCTCTATTTGACTGGATCTAATGCCTACTTTATGAGTAGCCAATTAGCAACAAACTTGACTGGGCGTTATGTTGAGATAGAGGTTCTTCCTTTGTCATTTGAAGAATACCTATCAGGTCAATCTCTCTCTGAGAATCTGAATACAACAAAAATTTTTAACAATTATCTATTTAGTGCTTTCCCTTACTTATTGCAAACATCATCTTACGCTGAAAAAATTGACTATCTCAGAGGAATATATAACTCAATACTGTTAAACGATATTGTAACTAGATTGGGAAATCCAAATCCTACTATTATTGAGCGCATTGTCCGAACCCTTCTCAGTAGTACAGGTAGCTTAATATCAACAAATAAGATTCGCAATACCCTAGTCAGTCAAAATGTTTCCATATCCCATAATACTTTGGAAAATTATTTGACAACTTTGACAGATAGTTTACTTTTTTATTCCGTTCCACGTTTTGATGTAAAAGGTAGAGCATTATTGCAACGCTTAGAAAAATATTATCCCGTTGATTTAGGATTACGGCATCTCTTATTACCAGACCACAAAGAAGACATTGGGCATATCTTGGAAAATATTGTATATTTAGAATTGAGACGTAGATATTCACAAGTATATGTTGGTAATTTAGATAAGTATGAGGTTGATTTTGTTGTTGTAACTGATGTTGGTCACTACGCTTATTATCAGGTCAGTGAAACAACACTTGCTCCAGAAACACTAGACAGAGAACTTAGACCACTAGAAGCCATTAAAGATCAATTCCCAAAATATCTATTAACAATGGATACGATTCAGCCAACAGCAAATTACAATGGTATTGAGAAGAAAAATATCATAGATTGGTTACTAGAAAAGTAGATAGGCACTGAACACATAAATTGAGACGCAAAAATAACACTCCTGTTGAGCTCTAGTGAAACTATGAACAGGAGTGTTTTATTATGACCGAAAAAGATTATTCAGTAGAAACGAAAAAAGCTTGATTTATTTCTATCGTCTTTAATACTTTATATTCCGTTCGACAAACTTGAAGTTGTTTACTTACAGTACTCCTCTATTTTGTAGCTATATTCTTTTAGAAGTCCCCGTGAATAGATTTTTTTATTTTTTGAATCTCTAACTTCTTTCCAAAGGATAGCCGCAACTTTTAACTTGTTGGAGTAATGATTGCTAAATTCATCCGCACAAAAGTCTTTTAGAAATTGATTCCATTGGCAAGCTGAATTATCATACTTGGCGTAGTCTGACTCTCCATAGTATATTTTAATCATATCTTGGATTGTAAAATTTATGTTGTTGTCCCGTTTTACTTTTCGCCAAGCTGTTGCCATATCAGCATTAAATTTAAACGGATTAACACCTGTTACAGCTGAAAAATAATCACGAAATTTCTGATTAAAGGAAAACCCACATTCAAGTAATGATGTATTTAGGGTTATTATTTCGGTTTGATTTTTGTTTTTTTTCCTCAAAAATTTTTCTACTCTATTTCCCTTAAAATATTGTTCTATAATATGATTTAATTCTTTTTTTGTACATCTGTATTCTAATCCAAGGTACTTACAAATTTGTGAAAGCTCTTCTCGATACCAGTAGTATCTGTTAAATTCTTCAAATGATTTTATATCTCTAAAATCAGGTCTGTTTTCTTCCAAATGCTCACCTCTACAACTCCAAATTTATCTTATTATACCATAGGTAATAAAAGTCATCCCCTAGCTAATTTGTCATATAGACCTAGTATTTCATATATCATAGTATGCCATTGTCCTGTTTCATTTCATTCATCACTGCTTCTGTCACTCCTAACCTATAGTTCATATTAATTATTAGTCTAATTTTACTATACAATAAAACATACTACTATACCATAAGTCAGTCGTTCTCTAATTATAGGGGGTGTGACACCCCCTAAGTCCATTGTATCCTATCTCATAAATTGGTATAATTTTCTTGTAGTTCGATGAAACTACACTCGAAAACTAATCCTTTCTGTCTCTAATCCTCCTAATAGAAATAGAGACTCCTAATCAATCCCGTTCACATCATAATCTCCTATAAACCCAGATGTGAACAAACCTCCTTTACAACTAGGGCCATCGCTCTAGTTTTTTTGTGTTTAAAAGTTACATGATGTCCTACTCACGCGCGTGCTGAAAAAAAAGTGATAGGCTATTCTACCCATCACTTGTTGTATGAATTTTACCCAAACAAATAAACGTGTCCATAAAATCATACTAACATCAGTCTCCCTTTTAGGAATAAAAATATACTGTTTAGGCAAACATTCCCTAATTTATATCTTATTATGGCATAATTAATTAAATTACCTAAAAAGGAAATAATGTATGAAACGGTATGCTTATGTTGCTCAAATGGATATGCGTGACTGTGGTGTCGCTGCCCTTGCCTCCATTGCCAAACACTACGGTTCTGACTTCTCACTAGCTCATCTTCGAGAACTTGCAAAAACGACAAAAGAGGGTACTACTGCCCTAGGTATTACTGAAGCTGCCAAAAAAATGGGATTTGAAACCAAGGCAATTAAGGCAAATATGGAATTGTTTGATATGACGGATATTCCTTATCCGTTCATTGTCCATGTCAATAAAGAAAGGAAATTGCAACATTTTTATGTTGTTTATAAAGCTAAGAAAGATTATCTGATTATTGGTGATCCAGATCCGAGTGTAAAAGTTACTAAAATGTCTAAGGAGCGCTTTAAGCAGGAATGGACAGGTGTTGCTATTTTCTTAGCACCAGCTCCTAGTTACAAGCCACACAAGGATAAGAAAAACGGTCTTTTAAGTTTTCTCCCTTTAATCATAAAGCAAAAAACACTAATTACCTATATTGTTTTAGCTAGCTTGCTTGTCACTTTGGTCAATATTGTTGGTTCTTATTATTTACAGGGAATTTTGGATGTGTACATTCCTAATAATATGAAATCAACTCTAGGCATTATTTCTCTAGGACTTGTCATCACCTATATCCTGCAGCAGCTCATGGCATTCTCCCAGTCCTATCTATTAAGAGTGCTTAGCCAACGACTGACAATAGATGTCATTTTATCCTACATCCGCCATATCTTTACACTACCTATGTCTTTCTTTGCAACGAGGAGAACCGGGGAGATTATCTCTCGTTTTACAGATGCTAACTCCATCATAGATGCTTTGGCTTCAACTATCCTATCCCTCTTTCTAGATGTTAGTATCGTTTTTATTGTCGGTAGTGTACTAGTGCTTCAAAATATACGGCTATTTCTTTTGACACTCGTAGCTTTACCGATTTATACAGTCATTATTTTTGCATTTCTCAAGCCTTTTGAAAAGATGAACCATGATGTGATGCAAAGTAATGCCATGGTTAGCTCAGCTATCATAGAGGATATCAATGGTATTGAAACGATTAAATCGCTAACTAGTGAGGAATTGCGTTACCAAAAAATTGATAGCGAGTTTGTTGATTATCTCGATAAATCTTTTAAACTAAGCAAATATGAAAATATCCAAACTTCATTAAAGCACGGTGCTCAACTCATTTTAAATGTTGCTATTTTATGGTTCGGGGCTAGCTTAGTGATGGATAGTAAAATCTCAATCGGTCAACTCGTCACTTACAATACTTTGCTATCTTATTTTACAAATCCTATTGAAAATATTATTAATCTTCAAACAAAGTTGCAATCTGCTAAGGTTGCTAATAAACGTCTTAATGAAGTTTATCTCGTTGCTTCTGAATTTGAAGGCACAACTAGTATGACGTCAAAACTTTCTGGTAACATCACTTTTCATGATGTGTCTTACAGATATGGATTTGGGACCTACACTCTAAGTGACCTCAATTTAACTATAAAACAAGGAGAAAAAGTCAGTTTAGTTGGAATCAGTGGTTCTGGTAAAACGACACTTGCAAAGATGATTGTAAACTTTTATGAGCCTAACCAAGGCAATATTCGACTGGGTAATATGGATTTGAAAATGATTGATAAAAAGCAACTCCGTCAGTACATTAACTACCTTCCACAACAATCATATATTTTTTCAGGATCTATTTTAGACAATCTCACCTTAGGAGCAAGTCCAGACATTACTCAAGAAGATATCCTTATGGCTTGTCAAATTGCGGAAATTCGAGCAGATATTGAAGCTATGCCCCTTGGTTATCAGACAGAACTATCTGATGGAGCTGGCTTATCAGGTGGACAGAAACAACGCTTAGCTTTAGCACGTGCTTTACTAACCCAAGCTCCTATTTTGATTCTTGATGAGGCTACAAGCGGTCTAGATGTTTTAACAGAGAAAAAAGTCATCAATAATCTGATGCAGCTAACAGATAAAACAATTATTTTTGTCGCACATAGACTAAGTATCGCTAAACAGGTTGACCGTGTTATTGTCCTTGACAAAGGAAAATTAATTGAAGAAGGTAGTCACCAAGAATTGATCAATAAACAAGGCTTCTACTACCATTTATTCAAGTAAGGAGAGTTTTATGAACAACCACTTATTTCAATCAGCGGAGTTCTACCAACGTCGTTATCATAACTTTGCTACTATACTCGTGCTACCTTTGACGCTACTGGTCTTATTCATTGTATTATTTTCTTTGTTTGCTCATACAGAAATAACGGTAACAAGTACTGGGGAAATCACGCCAACAAAAGTAATCGAGGTTATTCAATCTACTAGTAATAATATTATCTCAACTAACAATCTTAAAGATAATAAGACAGTAAAAAAAGGAGACCTTCTCGTTAAATACTCTGATAAGCTCGAAGCTTCTCAGAGTAATAGTATTCAGCAGCAAATAGATAGAGATGATAGACAAGCTGCTGCTTTAGAGACGTTAATTAACAGTTTAAAACAAGGGACGAATCTTTTCGGAGATAATGATGAATTTGGCTACTCTAGCACAATCAATGCATTTTTAAACCAAGCGATTACTATTACTAGCCAAGTTAATCAAGCCAATGTCACAGTTGCAAAGCAAGAGGAAAGTGTGAATAAAGCTAATTCTAGTATTCCTAAACAAATAACAGAACTACAAACACAGGTCAACCAATATCAAGAACCACAATCAGACATTGACAATCTTAATCTGAAGCTTTCTAGTAATGTAACCACTGGAACTTACGATAATAGCGCTTCTTCACAAATAGAGACACTGCGAAATCAGCAAGTATCACAAGCTCAAGAACAGCTTAATCAAGTCAATAAAGACAAAGAAAGTCTTCAAGCCCAACTTGAACAAGCTAATATCAGAAAAGAAGCAACTAGCCTGTACGCTAACTCAAATGGTGTCCTACATCTCAATAGTCAAATCAAAGGCGAATCTTATATACCTCAAGGAACTGTTATTGGACAAATTTATCCTAATCTTTCTGAAGCTAAAAATGTAGCCATAACATACTATGTCAACTCAAACTATATCAACCAATTGAAAAAACAACAAACTGTAAGATTTACACTAAATACCGTTGGAAAAACTCCTACAGTTATAAAAGGAGAGATTGTCTCACTAGATAAAGCTGCAACAGAAACAAAAAACGGTAACTTCTTCAAAGTCACCGCTAAAGTCAATGTAACATCACAAGATAGAGAACATCTTACCTATGGTATGCAGGGAAAAGTAGTGAGTGTTATCGCTAAAAAAACTTTCTTCAACTACTTTAAAGATAAATTATTGAATAACAATTGAATCCTTATCGTTACGTTTTTTATCGGCTCTATAATTTCTGTAGTGGGTAAAACCACTGTAGAGATTATAGAGCTTTTTGAATGCAGACAAAAAGTCCCATAAGAACTATAATGAAAAGCAACCAAACCATCATTAGGAAGAACTTATGAGACTTATTAAGAATACCACAGAATTAATCGGAATTAAAGACCCTAACATCATTATTTCTCTTGTTTTTGAAACTGATACTCATATGCCAGAAAAATCTTGTTCAAGTGCATTCACAATATCGCTTCAGCTAGCCATACCAATCCTTGCCATATCTCAGATTTCTATGAGAAACGAAAAAGACAATCGCAGACAACTTCAACTAAGCCTCATACGATTGCCTCTATACATCGCCTTATTAGGACAATGTATTATCTTATAATACATAATAAACTTTACGACTATACTTTAGCCCAAAGTCATTAAAGTCGTCTATGCCCTATAATTCTAACACCTTGTTTCAAACAATACCAGATGAGGTGTTTTTTTAGCATGCCCATTTATGGATCAAAAAGTGTTAAAAATAAGACAGTAACCTCAGAATAGCTACTGTCTTATCTCTTTTTTTACTTAAAGTCTTGATAGACTTGACAAATGGTAGAAAGGAGCCGTTATACAGAACACAGTCTTTATTTAGTATTTATTTCTAATTATAAAATTCCCAATTCTTTCATACGTATTTTTAAGGTCTTTAAACGTAATCGTGACACAGGACAAGTGGTTCCCTCAAAAAACATCACTTCCTTCGTCTTTGAGTCATAACTAGCAATATTTTGAACATTAACAATAGCTGATCGGTCAACACGTTGAAAATGGTTCTTCGTATCCAATTGCAAAATTTCAGACAAGCTACCATAAAACTCTTTGATAAACTCACTAGTATAAATGACTAAGCGATGCGATTTTACAGAAGTTTGAATAAAAAGAATGTCTGAAATGGGAATGTTGATGCCTGGTCTTCCTTGATAACTATAATGTAAAATTTCCTCATGCTTATTCGTCTGTCCATGTTTTAAAACCTGCTCTAAGCATTGTTTGACACGTGCTCGATAATCTTTCTCAGGTAGGTCTTTTGTGATAAAATCAAGTGCTGAGACATGATTTTTAAAGACTAAAGGCATAGCTTCTGAAAGAGTTGTCGTAAAAATAATAACAGCATAGGGATTTATTTCTCTAATAGTTTTTGCTATTTGAAATCCTTTGTCTCTATCTCCATCAATCTCCAAATCAAGGAAGTAAACTTGGTTGACAGCTTCCTTTTGTTTATAGTCTTCAAACTCCTCTAATGTTGTAGCGCACTCAACATAAATATGAAGGTTCAAGTTTTTTGCAACATCATAAAGCGCTGATTCTAGTCGCAACTGATGATGAATATTGTCCTCTAAAACAATGATACGCATACTCCACTCCTTTACTGAATCGTCATTATCTGAGTAAAGTCCTCTTGACCGACTTTCGTCTCTAAACTTAATTGAGGATAATCTCCCAATAATTTTTTGAGATTATACAAGCCCAATCCTCTATCGTCTCCCTTACTTGATACACCTTTTTCCCAAATACGACGTTTATTTAAAGGTATTTTTGAACGTGTATTATAAATCATAACTGTTATAACATTATTTTTATTTGTTATAGCAACCTCAACGAGAGGTTTATCAGCTTCTTGCGCTGCTTCAACTGCATTTGTTAGAAGGATTGATAATATCCTAATCATATCAAGCATAGAAATATCAACAACTGGAATATGCCCTGGTACATCACACTTGAAAGTGACGCCTTGTTTTTCAGCTTCTAACATCGCTTTAGCAAGAGCATTTCTAAAAGCCAAATCATCAATATTTTTCAAATCAAAGGCAGAATAGTCTAACTTTTGAAGATTTGCATTTGTGGTTAGCAAAACATCTTTGTAAACTAACTCTATCTCATTAATATTTCTTTCTTGGATAACTGGAGCTAGACTGGCTATAATACCAGCAAAATCATGTCTAAATCCTCGAATTTCATCATATAAACTACCAAGCTTATTAACAAACTGATTAAGCTCTTTGTTCTCATCCTCTCGTCGTTTAATCTCTTGATGAACCATGTAAGTATTTTGTTGAGATTTAAGATATTGAGCGACATATAAAAAGAGCAGCAGGTGAACCAAGGAAATGGTTGAACCAAACGTATTAATAAGAAATGCATGGTTTCCCATGATAATAGTCCACATAGTCATGGAAAGAAGTAAAGCAATAAAGATAATATTAGCTTTACAGACTATCTTTTTAAAATCATCTTTTTCTAGCAGATCAAACCTAAGGTCTATATTTTTTAAGACAAGAATGAGACAAAATAAAGGAACCAGATATTCGACAAAACTCACAGCTAAAAAAAATAAAAAAACAAATGATAAAGACTATCCAAATCAATAATCTTAGTCATGACACTGCGAAAAAAGCGATGGAAAGTGTCATAACTAAGTACTATAAAAGCTGCATTAAAAAAGGAAAACGCTCTATTCTTTTTATTAGCCAGACGAAAAAGGATATAAAAATAGGCAATAAAAAGAAATGGTTCAAAAAAGTAGGGTAAATTGACAGCAACAAGGTAAATAGGAAAAAATAAAAGCCAATAAACTTTACCAATACTACAGCCCAGTTGCTTACAGGTAGCGTAAAACGGCAGATAAGCCATCAAAAGCATCTCAAGAATATTTAGTACCGTTATGAGCGCTACAAACACATAAGGTAACATTTACTATCCTATTCTCCCTTTTCCCCTACAATTAGTCAAATCACAAAAGAAATGATTGATATCATTGAAAATCGACATTCCTCCACCTTGAACAGTGGCTAATTCTTCATTCTTTAATACTTCAAAGTGCTTTTCTTCTGCTTTACGATGGTTTCCATTTAACATAAGATTTTCCTCTCTCCCAATCATTTTATTGTAAATATCATAAATGATCAATATGAAATAATTTTTTAGGAAATACCATTATTCTGTTATCACCTAAAAATACCCTTTATTCACGATAAAACTTTATTACAAATTCTAATCATCATAATAATACAACCTCTCAATATATATGAGCTTTTTATTCAATTATACCACAATAATCTTATTTTAATGAATTATTAATTGAAATGTCGATTTTTGTTCCTTAACTAAATTTATTCTAACTTTATTGCAAGCTTTTTATCATGTTCGTGCAAAGATACCTCCATGATATCATCTTTTCTTCATTTACATCTAAAACCATAAAGTATTGATGTTAGTATGATTTTATGGACACGTTTTGGTAGACTAGTATCTAACCAAAGGAGATGTCCAAATGAGCCAAAAATATACCAAAGAGTTCAAGGAAACAATTGTTCAATTGCATGAAGCAGGACAGCCTATTTCAGATCTAGTCAAAGAGTACGGAGTTGCCAACTAAACTATATACAAATGACTTCAGCTATACGGGAAATCTAAAAATCAAAATGTATCCCTTCATGAACTCCAACAAATGCGCAAAGAGATGGCTAAAATGAAGGAGGAAAATGAAATCTTAAAAAAGCCTTGAAGTTCTTTGCGAAGAAATAAAAGATTCTACTATCTTCCAAATGATTGATCATCTTTATGCTAGTCATCAGTTTTCTATCAAGGTGATGTGTCGCTTATTCCAAGTTTCACGGTTTAGCTACTACGCCTTTAAAAGCCACCAACCAAGCCAACGAGATCAAGAAAATAAACTTCTTAAAAAGGAGATTATGATCTCTTATCTTGCTTCTTCTAAGCGATATGGTGCTCCAAAGATCCATAAAGATTTATTGGAAAAGGGATACCAGATTTCCGAAAAGAGAGTACAAAAACTGATGACTGAATTAAATATTCGTTCGATCGTTAGAAAGAAATACCGACCTGCTTCATTGTCAAAACAAGAAGCAAAAGAATACCCCAATTTGTTAAAACGTGATTTTTCAACAGATAAAATCAATCAAAAGTGGGTAACTGATATGACATATATTTACACACTTTCGGATGGCTGATGTTATTTATCAAGTATTTTAGATCTTCATTCTCGAAAAATTATTGCTTGGAGACTTTCCAGACAGATGGAAACACGACTCGTTATAGAAACACTACAAGATTCCTTAAGTACGCGAACTGTAGCAGATGGGCTTATCCTTCACTCAGATAGAGGGAGTCAATATACAAGTAAGGAATACAATGATTATCTTGAACACCACAGTATTCGACACTCCTATAGTGCCAAGGGATGCCCATATGACAATAGTTGTATAGAGTCGTTTCACGCTACGATTAAAAAGGAGTGTATTTACGCCAAAACTAATGTTGGTTATAAAGATTTTCAGACCTGTTACAATAGTATTTTTAAGTATATTGAAGGTTTTTATAATTCGAGGAGACGTCACAGCAAACTGAACTATATTTGTCCGAATGAATTTGAAAAACAAAATGCTTAGTTAATAGCACTCCTTCTACGAGCTTATAAAATTCATTTTATGATCTCGTAGAAGAGCGCTAGCCTTCAAACTTTCCTCCCAAAATGTGTCCAAAATATTGACAGAATTCCAGACAGAGACGTACTGTTATAAATTTTAAAGTAGAAAAATTAGAAAATGTACAAGTATAACGGGAAATGATAGATACAGAATGTATAATAAGAAATCAGATATAAATACTTAATATTATTGTAATTACAGTATATAATATCTCTGTTGATATAGGAGTATCATACATTTTAGGCTTTATTGATATCATTTCAGGAATTATCATAGAATGTAAACGTTTTTACGATATACTATAAATGTCTCGAGATAAAGCAATTTTATTTAGGAGGTATTCGTTATGAATGCAGTGTTAAATCAATTTGAAGTTATGGATGATATTAAGCTTTCTTCTGTTGAAGGTGGTGGATGGGCAAGATGCGCCCTAGGAACGGCTGGTTCCGCTGGTTTAGGATTCTTAACTGGATCTGGGGCTGGTACCTTTACTTTTCCTATTGTTGGAACTATATCTGGCGGTGCAATTGGCGGATGGTCTGGCGGCGCAGTTGGTATCGCAACTTTTTGTTAAATTTTTCAACTAATGAAAATATTAAGTGTTTTTATAAAAAATATACTTCTTATATTTTTTATAATACTAGGTTGTATCAATATATTTAAAGACCAGACCATTTTCTTGAAAACTTTAAATATAATTGGGCTATTTGGATTTGTCATAATTGCTTTTAGAGTATTTAGTAAAAATAGAAACTAATTCATACTCTAGAGTATAATCGTACTTTACGATGAATATTATATGATAATCAGAAACAATGAGCAGTGATGGACTTCTGTAATTTTAAAGTCTGTCATTGCTTTTTTATTTTATTAGCGAGTCAAAATAATAAAGTATTCTTCTCCTTCCTCTGTAAGGTTCACATAAAGAGATCGAACAGAAAGTATTAGTATTTACACATGAATGGTTAACCTAATATTTTTAGAGCATGTTCATGACCACATAGGTAAAGACACTTCAGTGTAAACGTTTTTGTGACATATTGAGTATGCCAGAGTTGCAACGAGACAAACTAAAATGAAAAGGAGATATTGACTATGATGACAGCAATGGAACAAAATGTATAATAAGAAATCAGATATAAATACTTAATATTATTGTAATTACAGTATATAATATCTCTGTTCTTATTTAAGATTCTATAGTTTTGATATTTAGTACAAGATGAGTATAACTGTAACATTACGATGGTTATTATTAACTATAGTGGGTTGATAAAAACTATGTAAGAGAGAACGAGATTCGTTCTCTCTTTATGTGTTCAAAGTGATGAGAATCTTAATTTTAAAGTTTTTGAAGTTACGAAATCCGAAAACCTACTGTTTGATGTCCTTGATAAGTTTATTGGTAGCTTCCAGTTTAGTGTTGAAATAAAAAGTGTCAATCAAGACCTAATTATAACATTTTAGGCAAAAACGTAAAATAATAGAAAGCTTGTGCTATACTTATCCCATCTTAAGAAATAGCTTAAGATAAAAATAAAAAAGGAGACAATAGTAATGAATACTATTAAAGACTTTAAAAGTCTAAACACTGACGTATTAGCTACTGTTGAGGGTGGCGTTTGTAGACCTGTTTTATATGGAGCAAATGGCTATGGTTGTCTAGATACTAGGACTCATCAATGGCGTTATGTCGTTACCACTGGAAATGTTCAAGCAACTGTTAACACAGTTGTTAATGGCTGGATGAGGTATGGACCATGGATTCCTCGTCCATAATTAAAGGTTGATCACTTACATAAGGGGACCATAAGCAGATGATAAGCACACATAGTAATAAAAAAGAAGTTAAATTGACAAAATTGCTTGATGATTGTCTTGATTCTAAATTGTCTCAGTCTGAAAGGGTGATTTTACAAAAAGCTAAAAGTGATTTAGAAAAAAAGAGTTCTTATTTTCCACGAATTGTAGCTGATTTGGAATCTTCACTTCGTCCTTTGGCAATTAATCAAAAGTTATCAGATAGTGTAAAGCTCCTCTATATGACAATTACTAGTCATGAATATAAAAATAAAGGACTTGGAATCGGTTTGATGAGTATTGGACAATGGTTGTGAGTTTATTTTAGATAAAAGAGCTATTCTCCATTTGTTGAGTGCGAACTTTATTTTATTCCAATATTATGAATTAGTTGACAATAACTTAAACTAATGGGATAGTAAGGCTGGTTAGTGTCATAAAGCGAAATGCAAACGTTTGAGACTATAGTAAGTCTTATTATATTAAAAGTTTCAAGCTGAGCTTGTTCAATGGTTGTGAAATGAGCATCATTGACAAGCTCTCTTTTGATGTCTTATTTTCTTTCTAGATAATTCTCGAAATCATACTCTAGTATATTTATTGAGAGCTTTGGTAGTATGAACGATAAATCCTTCTTTAGGTAATACCTTCTCGCTTAGAAACATTTATGTACAAGATTGAGACGCATTAATGAGAAAAGGTCGACAGTTAGAGTATCTATATTTGTAGTATCTTCCCTTAGCAAAGAATTCTAACTGATGAGGTTGTGTTCTGCCCCATTTATGATTAATCTTTGTTTTTTTTGCCCAAAAAGCACCTTTTGGGCAAAAAACTATACCTTTTAGGAAAAGAAGAAAAAAGAGAGTTTCTTTTATGATATAGTCTTAAGACAGGAAACTTAAAAAGTGAAAGGATGATAACTATGATCAAAAAGCAACTAAAACAGATAACAGTGTTAACAAGTATCTTATTTATAGCTAACTTTCCAAATGTTTTAGCAGATGAAACCAGTTCTATAGATCAAAAAACAGCGATTATAACTGAGGATACGGTTGGTCAAAATAATTCAACCGTTGATGAAATACCAGAAATTACTGAATCCACAGATAGTTTTACACAAGTACCCGCAGTCGTTTCTGAAGAGGCCACAAGTACTAATATGGAAACACCTGTTGCTGAAGAAGCGTCCGATATAGAAGCTGAAGCTGCTCCAGAAGTTACACAAGAGCAGTATCAAGAAAATGTAGAGAACTTAACTAAAGTTTCTATCAATGATGTATATCAAATGTTTACCCCTGATGAGAATAAACATCTTCTTTATGTTGGGCGTCCAACTTGTTATTACTGTCGCCAATTTTCACCAGAGTTGAAAAAATTAAATCAATTAACACCAGTTGAATACTACAATACAGATGGTGAAGATTTTGATAAGAATGCAAGTGATTTTCTTTTCGGTACTGTGGGTATCCCTGGAACACCAACTCTTATTCGTCTTGAAAATGGACAAGCTATCTCTGGCTGGGTTGGCGGCGGCGGAGCCGATGATATTTATCGCTATATGTTTAAAGATCTAGATAAAAAAAGTAGTGAGGTAGCTTTTACTGAGAGTAACGTAGGCAACAGCGAACAAGAAAAGCAACTCCCTAGCGTTGGAGAAAAAACCGAAGCTACTAACAAAAATACAGGTGTTAGCTATACTACTTTATCAATAACGCCTACATCTTCAAATGAAAAATCTATTGGTACGGCAATAGTTGCGCAGTCAAATAATCTTCCTAAAACGGGAGATAAGAAAGATTATTTGACAATTATTGGAGGTATTATGTTGCTGATAGTCTATGGACTACTTAAGAAAATTGATAAAAAGTATATCAGTTAACAAATAATCACTTGTTTTCAAGGGAGATCAAATGAACTTTCTATCACTTAAGACAAATTCTAGAGTTTATCAGTTTGCTCTTGAAGATATTTATTACATTAAGACAATCAAGGAGCATAAAATTGAAGTGGTAACGATTGATTGGTCTTATTCATTTTCTTCAATACTTATATTGAAAAGTGTAGGAGGTAACCATTATGAACAAAGTTTATTTTAAGAGATAAATTGTAAAACATAGTGCAACAAAAACTCTAAGCAGGCTCTGCCTGCTTAGAGTTTTTTGTGTTTAAAAGTTACACGATGTCCTACTCACGCGCGTGCTGAAAAAAAGTGATAGGCTATTCTACCCATCACTTGTTGTATGAATGGGGCCTTAAGGGATAGCTAGATGAACTTAGCAGCTCTCACTTACTAATTCAGACACGCAGAACAAACAACTCAATTTTACATACAAAAAAAGCGTAGGAGAATTTCCTACACTTCACGCTATGTTGAAATTTCACAGCGTTTCCATTAATCCTCAATGAGGTGATAACATGGAAAATGTGATTTTAATACTGTTATTATACTAAAAGTTTAATTCTTTATCAATAAAAAACATAAATATCTTTATATTTTGTGGTAGTGTAAAATAAGTTGTGTAAACACAAAAAGGAATAAATCCATTATAGTAGAGTTGCGAAACAATAGCAGCATCTTGAACCTCTCTACCATACCTATTAATTTTGCTCAAATCACTTTCACTAACAGACCGGTATTTGGGTGTTTTCTTGACTTTAAGCCACTTTTTATGCTAATATTTATATAGCGAGAGGATACGGTAGGACGTCTGGTAACAGAGCGTTCAAAGGTATCAGTTTCTGGTACGGGTGCGGTGCTACCTTCAGCTTCGAGCTGTAAAGAACCCTTACTGACATTGGTCCTCTCTTTTTTTATTTGCTCCTGACTATGTTCAGGAGCTTTTTTTGTATCCTCAATTTGATTGTGTAATCCTTGATTGGTTTCTGTTGCTGGTAATGTCTTTTCTTCCTCTTGTATCTCTTGGTTGTCAAACTTACTAGCTTTTAATACATCATTCCAATCCTGTTTAATTTCTCCAGGTTTTTCAGGAGGAAGATCTGCAACTAATCCCACTCCCTTCTCTCCCTCCGATGCTCTCTTAAAAGTACTTCACCAAATTGTACCCCACTATCCTCACTGACTCGTGCCTGGCAATCGACACAATACAATTCTCTAGCCAATCGCTGTTGTCGCCCACCTACATAGACCACCTCATCCATTCCAGGCAACATATAAGGTAGCATGGTATCAACCAGCTCATCAAAATGTGATTCATCGTTACTTAAAAAGAAACGTGCAGGATGGTCACTATTTTCAAAATCTCCAATGCCCACAAGACTATCATCTTCTGTCAAGAGATAGTAATAAGCAGCTGTGAGGTCTTCTGTGTATCGAAAGAATAAATGTGATTCATGACAAAATGGGCATGTTTTATACTTATGGCCAATGACTGATTTTAACCAACGTACAAGCAAATCCGATAAAGAAGCTTTGATACCCTTAAACCAGAACAAGATATTGGGTAGAATAAAACCAACAATTATAGGAATAACGGTTAGATTATTATCCACTACCAAAAGATAAAACTGGGACATGGCTGTTAATCGCAGGAACCAGACAATAGTATTAAGGAAGATCAGATTCGTGCCACTCAAAAAAGTACTGACTACTGTAGACTCTTTATTCTTCACAAAAGTAAGAGTGACACACTTGATAGCAAACATAACTACAAACAAAATGATATAGGCTAACATTCACTTACCTCATTTTCAAAATCAGTAAATTCAGAAGCTACTTCTCCTAAAAGAGAGATTAACTTAAAAGCACCCAAGGTATTATCTTGACTCAAGTTCGTAAGCATACGGTCAAGGGTTTTTAGACAACGTTTCTTCTCTGAGAGTTTCCGTCTATCCAATAAAGCACTATCTTCTAAGTCTTCTGTGTTACTAGAGGAACGTAGTTCATTTAGATCATAAATATCCCCAACGTCCAGTACTGACAATTTTCGAAGCACCCTAGAAACAACTAATGAAGAATAATTCTGCGCGTGCTCTAGAAGTTCAGCAGACTCTTTCAAATTTTGAATAATGGTGTCTCTTTTGGCAAGTTCTTCCTCATCTAAAAGTAAAGCATCCAGTGGGAAAAGTTGTTCCACGATTGTCTTTTGACCTGATACGACAGAGTTACTTTGTCTCAAACCAGTGCTAGGGACAAAATGCTTTCCGTCTACAACTATAAGTCTCTTTCCTAACCACTTGTCAACAATACAACGCTCACTAGACACTACAATACCATCCATACGTGTTCTCTGAATAGCAACCTCGTCACCTGCTTTTAGGTTGGCAATCCACTCTGAAATGTCTTTTTTTGATAAATACATTATTTTGTTTTCTCCTTTGCGACTGATACGATATCACGAATAGCATCCTCATCAAGACGAGGTGCAGCATGCTTCCCACTTGCCATTCGTTCAATCCGTTTGGACCATCCACCAGAATTCTTATCCTTATGATAAATAACTACTGTTGCTGCTTTTTCTACCCCCATAGCTTCAGCTAAATTCTTACCACTTTCATCAAGAACATTGACATAGATAATCTTGTTTCGTTCTTTTTTAGTTAAGCTCTTGTTGAGTACTGGAATTGATTTTTGACAGTAAGGGCAATCAGGTCTAAAGAACACATATATCTCTGAAGCTGTATTCTTCTTATAAGGAAAAATGACATTATCTTTCTTAAAGTAATCAAGTTGGTTTGATGTAATCCTCGTTGCGTGGAAACTTTGTTGTGTGAGTTCTTGGTCAAAAACTGAAGTAACCATACGATTGCTATAACTATATTCATTCTTAAAATTAGAAGTAAAACCTATCAGAATTACTGGTAACATAAATAACCCAAGAACAACTTTAGTCGATGTAAACTGATGAGCATGGTCCACACCTTGATATACGATATAAAAGGTCGTAAGAACCCAAGGTAAGATAATTCCAAAAAGCAAACCAAACCAATCAAATGGAAATGCATAGACCACCTTATGGTTCACTACAACTACCATCAAAATAGATAATATCACAAGGACCGCATAGCTAATATACCAACCCTTGTAAAGTGGATTATCCTTTAATTTTGGGAATGCATCACAGAGGGACTGCCAAGCAGATTCAATTTTTATTTTCATTAATTATCGTTACCTTTCAATCTTTTTTTATAGCCAAGAGAATGATGACATGTTGCAGTTGCTGCGCGTGATTTAATCTTTTTTTGCTGATAAGAAGGCATCAACCTTCTTGATAACCTCGTTGTGTGGAACAAATAACGTATAGAGTGTTGGGATGATTAATACGGTTTGTAAAATCATTTCCAGCACATTATTCAGTGTTAGCGAATGCCATGATAGGAAAAAAGTAACTACCGTAAACAAGTACAAAATAAAATATGTAACAAGAACTAGCCAAGCAATCGTTAAGAAAATAAAGTAGTTGATTTTACCGATAACTTCATCACTTACTAGGGCCAATCCTTTCAAAAGTCGTGGTCTTTTTACTACGATTACAACTACAAGCGAAACAACTAACCATACAAGTCTTCTTCCTAAGTATTCCAAATAATCCATTCACAAACTCCTTTACTCTATCTATAAACAATAATGAAATAATCATCAAAAGGGAGTTTGATTTTTTCTGGTAGAACTTCTTTTGAAAATACAATGATCATATGTTCATACTCTATTGAGAATTCTTCATAGAGACTAGTTAAGTGTGGAATCAAGTCATTTTTGATATATGCCATAGGTATCATAGGGTACTCTTTCAATTCCCAGGAGTCAGTTTCAACAACAGCTGATAACTGGAATTTATCATCATCTAAAGGTTCTGATATCTCCTTTACAAGATAATCTATTTTATGTAGTTCAGAAAAATCATAAGCCTCGCAATCACACCAATCTTTATGATTTGAAAACAGCTTTTCTTGAATGATTTCGACAATAACGTCAGAAGCATTTGTTGTTGTTTGACTGAACAAAGAAATACTTTTACGCTTTAACATGTCATGTCCAGTTACACCTTCAACCTCGACCTCATTTACATATTCCAAAAAGTTCATTAAACGTTTAGATACTTGCGTATTATCTTTACGGCTATTCTCGAAAACGAAAAATAAACTAGAATTTTCAAATGCTGGTTCTTCTGCGTAACCAAATATTTTAGAAAGTAGAATTGTTTGACGTTCTGTTGCTCGGTCATACTCAATAAAAAAAGGGTTATCGTTCACAAATACAACAGCATCAGGAACCATTAAAAGATTAACCCGACTAATAGGAAATACGACTTGTATGTTAAGGTCGTAAACAGACTTGTCTTGTTTTTTTAAGAAAAGCTTGTTTAAGATTTTAGCAACTAATCGTCTGGTCTCTAGATCATGAATATTTACGGTTTGAGGTTTCCCTCCTAAAAGATTATTACTGACAATGCTATATACTGACCTATCATATTCTGTCGTTGTCGTCAGCAACCGAATTTTATCAATCCCCTTAATCATAGTAAGCAACCAGGTACTAAAACCTTTGTTCAGATAATATATTTTTCTCTTACCGCTTCTAGCATCCGAACATGCTGAAATAGGATGATTAACCTTTCCAACAAGACGATAAAACCATGAATTAGGAGTTTTGGATTTTCGTGTTACTGCGGTATAAATGAGGTCAACGATTTCCTTATCAAAATAACCAAACCTTAGTAAGTGGTAAAAGATAATGAGCTCCTCTTCTGAAAACGACAGTGAGATCTTTTGATTTTTTGAAACAAAATAAGTAGCTATTTTATTTCTCTGGGTGTAATGAATTTTATTTTTTTATTTGAAATAAACGAGGTAAAATCTCTATTTTTTATATCTTGCATTTTGTAGTTCTAAAATAGTCAATCAATAGGGTATATAGTCTAGTCTTTTTTCGAAGAGTGCAGCTATTACTTTTAAAGTCGTGTTATGCCTTTACTATTGCCTTACACAAGTATTCTCTTATACCCGTAAAATGCTGATTGATACTTTCATCTCCTCTCATTCATATAATCGTAGTATGTTGCTATAACGATAACCCTATAAAATAAAGTTGATTCTAGCTATACAATGCTCGCTATTTACTCATTTATAATTTACGTGTTTCTAATGTTACCTTTCAACCCCATAAATACAGGAAACTCTTAGACTATTGTTCTCTGTATACTTTCATTCATAAAATCTGGGTATTACATAACACTCGCAACAACCGGTTTTATTAGGTTTTAAGTACTTATAAACTACAACTAGGATTCATTTATAATAGGTCGCTATAGTGTTCAGTATACCCAAGAATAGATTATTTTCAAGGGAGTGACATGGGTTGACTTTTAATGTTTTCACTCTATACTATTAGATATAATTAATAATTAAGGAGCAAATTATGGTAGGAAAAAACAAAAAACTGAATCAGATTTTATTAAGGAACTTGAAGCTTTAGAACAACAAAAGAGAGAAGCTACAGAGCAACTTAAAGCCTATCTAAAATCACAAACAGATAAACTAGGGCAAATCTATTTTGAATTGAAAAAACTAGAAAATCCAGATTTATCTATTGATGAGTTGGTTGTTGAAACACAAAATAAGGTTAAAGAAGTAAAGAAAGAAATTAAGCAAAGAAAAGCAGAAGAAAAAGAAAGAAAGTATGCTGAGAAAACTAACAAAGAAACGTATAATGACTCTAAAAATTAGAACAAAAGCAACGGAAATCGTTGCTTTTTACGTTATCTAAAAACCTTCTTCTTCATCAATAGCCATTTGTTCTACATTACTTTTTAAAGTTTTAGTTGCTTTCTCACGTGCTACACGAGATAGCTCTTGAGCTAATTCAAACTCTTGATTAGGTGCTTGAATATTTTGAGTATCAACTGTTTCAGGTGTAGAGGATGGAGCTAGGATCACTCTTTGAGAGATTTCTTTATCCTTCAACTCAACGATATCATTTTTGCTTTTTACAGTTTGTTTTTCTTCAACAACTGGAGGGATTTCAGAGATATCGATCTCCTCTTTTTGCTCAGTATCCTCTGTCGACTCTTCTCTAATTGAAGTGTTTTCTCTATGTTCTGTCATACTTTCGTTGACTAAGATTGTTCTTTTACCTGATGGGGAATCATCCTTTTTACCAACCGTATCATTTACATTACTATCAACATTTGGCACTTTAACATCCATGATTGCTTGCCATTCTTCTTCAGTAAAATCACTTTCATAGAGGTGGCTTTCAGACTCTTTTTGAGCATAATATTCTATCACTTCTGCTCTCCACAACTTGTATGCTTTTGCAATTTCCGGTTCTTCCTCTCCAAGCCCATAAACCTTATTGAAAGGTGTATGTGAGACGAAAGAGTCCTTTGAAATATCCATTTCAAAATGCGGAGATGTTGTTAAATAAATCATATTTGAGACTTCATCATCACTGACGATAACACCACCAACTTGGAACTTCTCTAGGTTATTTGCATCTCTAGCAGTGAAGTTATCTTCTTCTACTACTTCCTCTGAAGTCGCACTTGAGTTACCTTGATTCCCTGCTAAGAGATCATCGTTTGCTGCACGTTTGGTTTCTTTAAGAGCATAATGTTTTCCTCCTGATCGTAGATTAATGAACTCTACAACCTTTGTTGAGGTTTGTTGGAAGGTAAAGGCATTACGATAAGACATCTTGATTGCATCGGCTCCAGATTCGCCAATAGAATCCCTAATTTGTTCGTCATGTTGATAAGCATGCATAACTGGAACATGGAACTTACGAGACTCATCTAGGAAATTACTATCATTACCTGGCATCAAATAACCATTCTTTTCATCTTCATAAAAAGCAAAGAATGGAGACTTATCTGGGAGACGTCTTTGAGCAGCATTTTGCATAACCAATGTTACCATCTGTGCTACCATTCGAGACTTTTCTTTACCAAGAACACCTTTAGCAGAATTGACCAAAATCATCCCACCCGTTTTTAAAACTATATCCAAATCCTTGGTGCTTTGAGAGAAAAATACACGACGGATTTCTGGTGAAGATGATAGGTCATCAATGACTGCTTTTAGACCAGATACATTAGCATCAAAGGTATAATAATATTCCTCTGTGTACGAATTTAATTGATGAGCATTGATGAAATAATCATAAGAGCTTTGGAGGTTTTCAAGTTTATTCCTTTCATCATTAAATGCGTTAATAGCTTCATGAACATTCTCTGGTCTAAGGATAGTATCAAAGAGTTGTTCGTGTTCACGATTGTACTCTGATTCCTCTAACCACTTTTCTTTTTCATGCTCTAAGAACGCTTCATGCTTTTTCAACGTTTCTTCAAAAAGCCTTTTCTTTCGATTGAGTAATTGTTCAAAAACAGCAATATAGGCTTCAATCCAATCGCTAGAACGTAACATATTTGAGAATTCAGTTAGTGTTGGAGACTTACCTTTTAACATATAGTTGATTGGTGCATCTGGGATCAACGCTACCTCTTTAATGACAGTAATGATATTATCAGTAAGTTGTCCTTCTTGGTTAAGGAAGAAAGAAGAACCAGTCCCTGTTGGATCACTAAATCGTTTAAATAGGTCTCGAACCGCCCCTTTTACCTGAGTAGTATCTCCATCTAAAATATTAATTGCACCAGTTCCTGGGTTAGTAGGATCTAGAGTCCAAATCATTTCGTCGGGGAAGCCCATCTTATGAGCATACTTAACAATTGTGCCATACATTGAACCCGATGGTTCGGTCATATAAATACCATTTGTAAGCTCTGCAGCATAACCATTGTTATACCACTGTTCCAACAATTCACGTCTTTTTTTCTTCCGTTCAAACTCTGTGCTAAAGAATTCTTCTTCCAGTTCTTCATCTACTTTCATCAAATACTTACGATAGGATAGTAGATAATATTTCATATTTTCCATATCCTGTAGCATTGCTGGAATCAGAATCGTTGCCGATTTACCAGTACCAATCAAACCAAAGATAATGGTATGATAAGTCCTCTCATTAGCATGTAAAATCACTTGCTCTCCAGTTTTAGAGTTAAGCCCCATAACCAAATTCGCTTGACCTTTTTCATCTTGATTATGAACGATATTACTTAATACACTGTCTTGGAAATAACGTCCACCAAGCCATTGCTCTACAAGTTTCTCGTAGGTTTTTTCAGCAATTCCAGTCGCATAACTATTATAAAAAATAAGACCAATTGCTCCAATCGGAGTCAACAATAATAAACTGTTGAACCAGTCCGCTCCTATTAAAGGTTTGAGGGTATGATAACTTAAAACAATACCTGTCTGACTTCCATTTGGTATTGACCAGGGCATATATTTGAGATAATTATCTGCCACATCATACATACGATTAATAAGGGATAAGATAAAATTATTGATTGTTAGTACATATAATCCAGAAGATATAAGTACTGCTGCTAGTGCTGCTCTTATAGCATACTTACCAATAATCTTCTTTCGTTCTGCTCGTTTCAAGGTATCATATTTTTCAAATAACACGAAAATTTGACGACTTGTAACATTACTGTGCCATACACCAATGTATAAAACTAAAGCCATATTAACGAACAAAAATATAAATAAAGATATAAATACCCAATTAGGTAAACGCCATCTAAAGATAAACATAATAATATTGAAAGCAAATAATCCAAAAGATATATGATATACCCAATCAATATATTTTCGCCAACAAAACAGTAAGATATCTATCGTTCGCTTACCATTTGTATAATAACGATTAAAAAATAATTTCAAGATCTTCCGCATAAAGCACCTCTCTAGTAAGCAAACATTCTTTTCAAGACTTCCATAAATACAACAATAGCAATCGGACTTATTACTCCAAGTCTAATGAATAGATTTCGTCGAGGTAAGCTTGTTGTTTTCTTACCTTCTGTAATTAACCATTGATAGTGATATATGTATCCTTGTATGAAACCATATGCAGGCAATATTCCAACTGCAAGAATTTCTATTAGGGTAAAGACTTCTACGAAGCTAATCATAGAGAAGTCACCACTATGTGTGCCTCCCTTTGATATCATTGCGAGTCCATAGATGATGAAAATAGGGATAAATGTAACGATATATAAGAATAAAATTGATTTTAAGGCAAAATTTACTCCCATAATTTGTTTCTCTGGATTATTGATAGATTTAGCATAACTCCACCTACCGATACCGATGAAGACCAAGGTAATAGGTAAGACATACCGAAAAAAGACTATCAGATAATAGACAATAGCATTGATATTATGATGGTTCATTGCCCCTCCTTGTTAAATTTTTCTGTTCCGAACGTAAACAAAAAGTTCCCATTTCAGAGGGAACTATATGCGACTCAACTAGTAAAAAATGTTGATAAGATTTTACTGTTCACACGATTTGGATAGAAACTATTGAAACGTGATTTGATACGAAACAGACATTTTTTCTCTTCCGTATTCTGTGAATTACTGCTCACTTCTTCAGTTTTTTTAGCCACTCGACGCCCCCTGCTATTTGCGTCTACCCAGCGATAATGAGCATCTTGAATAACAACTGAAATTTCATCTCCTTGCTTAAAAGGAACTCGATTTAAAGAACCTGAGTCCTTCATTTTAATTTTTATACCTGGAAAGTCAACCAACTCTACGGTATGTAGACTCTGTGGATCAAAACTGATAAATCGCACTTTAAACAATCGTCCTATGACTTTCTTATTATCAATCATCTCAATCAAAGCATCTTGAGGTGCTTCTTCGAGAACTTTCATATCTCCCTCGATACGAATATAGTCATGGATAATGTGACGTTCTCTTTGATTTGGACTTGGTTTTTGGGTATTGGCCCCAGTAATTTTAAATTCCACCCTATCAAAGACTGACACTACTTCGTCTAGGTTAACAAATGAAGAATCACACTCATAACTTACCCTATGTTTTGGAATGAATACCGTTTGTAATTTTTTGGTCATAACCATGATACCTGCATTACTACCATTGTTAATCACGGCAGATACAATACCTTCATGAGTACGTTCCAAGATGTTTTTTCTATCTCGATTACGTGAAGAGTTATCTTTACTCTTTTCAATTTGCTGAAGAAGTTGATAATTAGTTAACCACTCAGCTAACTCAATACTACCTTCAACAACATAGTTTGATGGGTTATTAATAGTTAATTTATAATTGTCGATAGTTTGGATATGAATTTCAGTTAATTTGCAAGGGAAAATACGCCCAACCATTTTAAAGAAGTCTTTTGGTTGGCGGAAGCCTGATTCTGTTTGTTTAATATAAACTGTTGTTCCAGCAAGTTCTCCATTCTGAACACGCCCTACTAACATATCGCAGAATGCGACACCTTCACCGATAGGGCGACCATTTCTATTTCTCGGAATAAACGGCTGTGTTTCAAGTACATTCTCTACCACAACTGATACAACCTTATTAGTTGCTTGTTCTAACAAATACTCATCTTCAGTATTTCCGAGATCAATATATGGGAGTGTATAGTTTCGAATGATATCTGAAACTTCTTCTGGAACACATTCGATTTCTGGTTGCTCAAACCATTGTTCTTGTTCATCTTTCCTATCTGCAACAACCAATGTTTTAAATTTTTGCTCCCCTAAACTAGCATAATGGACGTTTTCATAACCGTCCTCTCTTATAAGTTTAAGTGCTTTCATATTTTTCTCCTTTAATGTCTTTTTTTACATTAAAAGCATAACAAAAAAGGTCACTACCTGTAAGATAGTGACCCCCCCTTGACTTTTGTTAATTCATTGCGATTAGAATTTCCTCTTGACTTTTTATATAGAATGTCTCCTTTATTTAGTGCTAACGACTGCAATGTAACGTAAATCCTTGCCAATTTTATTGAAAAAACTATACATTTTCGTAAATTGGGAACGATTTTCTTTTTGTAAGCCTCGGTATAGAATCTGACAAGTTTTTAAGAATCCTTCATCACGAATCATCCCTGACAATGACATCAAAGTCATGTTTCCATAGGTTGCTTCAACACTTGAAAAGCCGATTGCCTGAAAAAGTTCTTGCCAATGATTAACATGTAAAGGTTCAACATTAGCATTAATCGTTTGGCTTAACTGATGTAATTTTGCTTCTGCTTTATCAGAAACATAGGAAACATCATGTGTTAAAAGGCGTCCGCCTGGTTTCAAAACTCGTAGATATTCCTTAATCGCTTTTGCTTTGGCTTCTCCGCGAAGCATGGTTAACATCGCCTCATTAATGACAATATCAAATGAATTATCAGGGAATGGGAGCTTTAGTGCATTTCCTTGCTGAACGTGGATATGATTCTCAAGTCCTGCATTAGCAATGTTAACACGCGCTTTTTCCAGCGCCTTACTATCCATATCAACACCAATAATTTGACAACCATAAGTTTGTGCCAATTCAATTGATGTGGTACACATATTGCAGGCGACCTCTAAAACCTTACTGTCTTTGGAAAAATTTCCCTGTTCAACCAACCAATTAGTAGCTTTTACGCCTCCTGGGCGCAAGCGTGTTTTTCCTAACCTAGCCAAAAAATGATGTCCGATTTCTTTTTTAGCCATATCTATGTCTCCTTTCGGATGTAAAGCTTATCTTTATAGCGACTAATCGCTATAAACCTTATTTTAGCATAAATTTTGATTCTCTTGTAAAAACATAAAAAACCAGAACCTCGGTTCTGGTTAACTTGTATTACAAGTTTTTCTTATATTTATATTAGTGGGTAGCTCCCGCTAGTATAAACCCTTTCTTTAATTATTTTTTAGATTTGTTTTATACTTCGTTCAGCGCTGTGGATTAGTACCATGTTTTAATCGCTTTGACGATTTAAAGGAGACTCTAACCACAGCTCTTTGTTTTATTGGTAATGAGAATGATAACGCTTGGACGTTTTATTTCGTGTAAGAATACAAGGCAAAGAGTGCGTGGAACGAACAACAGCTGCTAATCACTTGGAAAGGAATCAGAAACTTATGTTCTATGTTGGTATTGATATCGCCAAAACCAAACACGATTTAGCTTGTATGGATGAAACTGGAGAAACAGTAATCACTAACTTTAGATTTGCCAATTCTTATCAAGGTTTTCATCAGCTGAAAATAAAGCTAGAACAGCTATCTCCTATCACACAAGATGTCCAGATTGCACTTGAAAGTACAGGGCACTATAATTACAATATTGTCGCTTTCTTAAGAGAGATAGGCTACAACGTGTTTGCTTACAACCCTTTTATTATTAAGCAATTTGCCAAATCACAATCCCTTAGAAAAACTAAGACAGATACGAAATACACTTTATTAATCGCTCGTAAGCTACGCTCTGACGTCACTCCTGATTATTATCAGACAGATAAAGTAATGGATGAATTAAAAGAACTCACACGCTATCAAAATCGCTTAATTCAGTCCCGCTCTAAATGCAAGAACTTATATATCCGATTACTTGACATTATCTTTCCTGAGATTAATAGCTACGTTAGTAATCTTCATAGTCATTTTGTCTATGAGTTATTGACTAAGTACCCTTCTGCTCAAAAGATAGCTCGTGCTAGAGTCTCATCGTTACTTAAAATCAAACGGCTAACCGCTGATAAAGCTCATCAGATACAAGAGATAGCCAAACAAACTATTGGTAATACTTCTACCGTGTTATCCTTAGAATTAGTGCAATTAATTGAAAGCATTAAACACTACGATAAGCAAATTAACCAAGTCCAAGAAGAAATTAACCTCTTGATGATTGAGTTGAACTCTCCTATTACTTCTATTCCTGGAATTGGAAGTCGCCTTGGTGCAATTATTCTAGCTGAAATGAAGACTATTCATAATTTCAGAAATCCAAATCAGCTTCAAGCCTTTTCAGGTTTAGACCCTGCCATTTACCAATCAGGACAGATGGATAATACCGGTCATATGGTAAAACGAGGTTCCTCTTATCTAAGGTATGCCCTAATACAAGCTGCCAAGCTCATCTCGATTTACTCACCTCATTTTAAAGCCTATTTAAAGCTAAAAATCAGTCAAGGAAAACACTATAATGTAGCTGTGACACTTGTTGCCAAGAAGCTTATTCGTGTCATTTATCATCTCCTCAAAACCAATCAAACCTTTGATGAGGCTAAACTAAGATAAAAATACAGAAATCAAGAATGATTTTTAAAACTTGCTCCAGGGCAAGATTTTTTGCGTGTCTAAAATTAAGCTTTTAGACTAAAAGGTGTAAAATAATAAGTCCATCCTCCAGACGATTGAGTAACTTGCATTCAAGTTTATCGCAGTGGTGTTTTTTATTTTTTAGAATTTCCTCTTGACTTTTTATATAGAATGTCTCCTTTAATGTCTTTTTTGACATTAAAAGCATAACAAAAAAGGTCACTACCTGTAAGATAGTGACCCCCCTTGACTTTTGTTAATTCATTGCGATAAGAAGCCCGACACACAACACTACAATTGGTGTAATTAAGGCGAAAATTGAAAAGATTTTCTTGGCGATACCAATGGTAACATATAAGAAACTCGCTAATGTTAGTAATAGAACCAAGATCATAAACATAATTCTCACCCTTTCTTCTGGCTCTGTTTTAATTATTATTATATAGATTTTTGATATCAATGCAAGGCTAGAGAGCAACAAATGTAAAGATAACTGATTATAAACTACTTTTTCCCTTTGGAATAATACTTCGCTTGGGTGGTAAACCCAATCTAATATAATACTTTAGAGGGACTTTGGGATACATCACTAAAAACTTTTAAGAACTACTAGTGCAGCCCTGAGGTTTTCAAAAGACAATAAAACTCCAACACTGATTAATGTACAGGTAGGTTAGTGCACCTTTTCGATATTAAAAAAGTAATCTAGATATCCACTAATGACATTAGTAAATCCTGCTAATGACTTTTTTATATCAATAACACCTAAGAGTTCGAGATGTTCATTGAATATTCTTTTATAATCAATGTTTGGTATCAATAAAATAATTTGTGCACTAACGTTACACCGCCTAATTTTTTTGACTTTTTTCCCATAGTTACATCCATGTGTAAGTGTGATAAAATATAGACAATTGGTTGCTGTAGTAATTCTTAATGAATTAAATTGATTACTAATTTTAACTTTCAACTTATATTTTTTTATATACCTTTTTACAGTAATCAACAACCAAAAGTGCTTTACAATATTTAGCATGCTTCTCCTCCAATTTCTATTCCTATTATAGCTTGGTTATATCGTTTAATTAGTCGAATATCGTAAACGGTTCATTTATTGTCATCTACGATAAAAATATAGCGATGATGATTGTTTCTAGACTATTTACGACTTATCGGTTTTATTACTCCAATCACTACTTATACAATATTAACTTGGAGAAGAAATATGGATTTTTATTTAGATGCCATAGAAATGCATTAATTACCCCTAAATAATATCATTCTTATCTAAAACAACAAGTCATATAATTTTTAATTTTGGAAAAGATCTCAATGTCTTTTGTTTTAGGATAAGGAAGATACAGTTACTAAATATTTTAGCGAATGAGGAGTACACTAATTGTTAAATATTTTTATTTTAGAAGACGAATTTTTACAACAAACACGAATAGAGACTGTTATTAAGGATGTTATTTCAAAAAATCTCTAAAATGTAAAGGACCTGAGATTTTTGGAAAACCTAGCCAGCTACTTGATGCGATTACCGAAAGAGGTTCTCATCAACTTTTCTTTTTAGATATTGAAATTAAAGGAGAAGAAAAAAAGGGGCTAGACATTGCAAAAGAAATTCGGAAAAAAGACCCTAATGCAACAATTGTTTTTGTAACAACACATTCAGAATTTATGCCAGTCACTTTTAAATATAGAGTTGCTGCACTAGATTTTATTGATAAAGCTTTGGATGATGAAGAGTTTTATGAACGTGTTCTTTTAGCAATTGAATATACCATGGATAAAATGGGTGCCACTATTGCCCAAGATTCATTTACTTTTGAAACAGCTACGGCTCAAGTTCAAGTTCCTTTTAACAATATTTTATTTTTTGAAACATCTCCAACAATACATAAAGTTATTTTGCATACTAAAGAAGAACGCATGGAGTTCTACGCCAGTATTTCAGAAGTTGAACGAGCTGATGACCGCCTATTTCGATGCCATCGTTCATTTATCGTTAATCCTGAAAATATCGTTAGGATCAATAAAGAAGATAAAATGGTAATGTTTGAAAATAATAATGAATGTCCCATTTCGCGTACGAAATATAAGGGCCTCCTAGAAAAAGTTAAATCTCTGAAAAGCTAAGGTGTTTCTATGGATATAGTTATAAATTTATTGCTGTTCTATTCTAAGATGTTAGTAGCATTGTTACTGTTTCAACAGGTTAGTAACCAACCAATCAAACCTTTGTGGTGTATTATTGGTCCATTTTTGTATGTTCTACTCCTCATCATATGTCCTCCTGTTGGGTACTTTACTTTCTTTTTTACCTTTATTGCTTATAACATATATCAAAATAAGTATGGTAGTAAAACACTTGATATTTTTTATGGCTTGTACCCCGTTATCGTTGAAAGCTTGCTAGGTAGAATGTTAGCATTCTACGTTTTCCCTCTACTAGGAGTCTCTGTCTTCAATGAAGTCAAACTAAGTTGGTATGATATCTTAATTGAATTACTGGTTTTCCCTCTTCATTTACTCATAGTAAAATCTCTTAGGTTAGATTTTAACGAAATAAAAGAAGGTTTCAAGCGTTACTATTTCAAGTATTTATTGTTACTGATCAACATCTCTATGTTTGTATATATGCTCTTAGTTTCTATACTTGTTATTTATAGAGACAAATTAGCTGATGCAGATAATTGGAGAGGACATATTAATAACTTTTATATTGTTCTGTTTTTTGTAATGCTACTCTATCTCAATGCAATTTCAAAAGAAAAACTAGAGAAGGAAATAATTGATCAAAAAGATACTCAATTAAATGAACTATCTATTTACAGCCATCATGTTGAATCACTTTATGAGGAAATTAGAAGTTTCCGTCATGACTACATTAATATTTTGACCAGTCTAAAATTAGGAATTGATAATCAAGATATTGAAGCTATTAAAACTGTATACAATGGTGTACTTAGAGATAGTGCAAACCAATTCTATGATAGTAAGTTTGATATTGCTAAACTTAGTAATATTAAGAATGATGCTATCAAAAGTATTCTTTCCGCTAAATTACTTGAGGCACAAAATAGGGGAATTTCAATTTCTGTTGAGATTGACGAACCTGTTAGTAATTTTAGGATAGAATTACTAGATTTCATAACTGTTCTTTCTGTCCTTTGTGATAATGCCATTGAAGCCACCATTAAAGCCACAAGTCCTAGAATGACTGTTGTTTTCATAAACAATGATGATTCATTGGTACTTATCGTTGAAAATAGTATAAAATCAGAAAAAGTGGATGTTAGTCATATTTTTGCTAGGGGGTACTCTAGTAAAGGGGAAGGAAGAGGCCTTGGGTTACATAATGTAAATAGCGTATTGGAAAAATACCCTAAATCTACGATTACCACTCGTAGTGCAAATCATCTCTTTTCTCAAACTATCAGATTTTGTGAATAAGTGTCGGCTTTTAACTTTAACCTCTTTAATCGACTTAGGTTTTGCCGTTGAATAGTCTGTTTCTAGTATTTTTTGCTACATAGCTTAATAATTTTTGGGACCACTAGCTGTGCTAGTGGTTTTCGTAGGACCCAAAAAGACAGTAACTTCAGAATAGTTACTGTCTTTTTTATTTCATGTTTATCTTAAAGCCTTGATAGACTTGAAAAGTGGTTTATAAAGACTTCTTAATACTTTATCAATGCCCTACATCTGAATATGAAATATAATAACGTTGCCCATCTTTGACAAAACTATACCAGTTTCCATCAGGTAAAATTTCATATTTATCCCAATCAACATCACCTGCAGGCATTTTAGAAACAACCCCACTGTCTTTATCTGGTGCAGCATATACAGGGGTTTCCTCATCAAGTGTCAATGTTCCAGAAGTAGCTGTCCAAGCACCTCGACCACCTTCAACTCCCCCAACTTGAGAAGCTGGTGTTGTTGCTTCAGCCACTTGCCCAGCATCTGTAGTGCCTGCTTGAGCTTGTTCTTGAGAGGAAGCTTTAGGCGCTACTGCTGAAGCCTGATTGTCATTTTCTTCATTTGAAACTGCTGAAGTTGATGATTGGACTGATTTCTTATCCTTCTTAACAGCTTTACTTGAGCTTGAAGATGATTTCTTAACCGTCTTGGCTGGGCTACTACTTGTGCTAACACGCGCTGACTCATGACTATTAAACTTAGTCACTAAGAAGATAGCGAGGATAACTACAATAATAGCTGATAGGATACCAATGAGTTTAGTTGTTGTTTTCATGATTGACGTTCCTTTTCTTATGATTTACAAGATTAGTATAATATAAAGACAACTAAAGTTTCATTGAAGTCATAAACTGTAGTTTTTTCGTCATAAAAGGACAACATTTTCTATTTTTAGCGTCTGTTTTAAATGATAGTCTTTAAATCGTATTGACAAAGAACAATTAGGATACCTCCCTAAACTCTCTCGAACAGCGGACAAACCTATATCATGTCGATCCCCTTTGCTTTAGTAACTGAGTTTAAAGATATGGAGTACATTGATAGATTCTACTGCTCTCCAAACCAGATTCAATAGTATTATCCCTTTAAATTAGAATAAAAATTCTCCATTATATCAACAAAAAAGAGGCTATACCCCCCCTTTTTGTTGTTCAAACGCTTACGCTGATTCTTATTTTAGCATAAAACATTCTATAGTCAATGTTAGTAATTACTTGTGGCTGTACCATCTAAATAGTTAATGTTAGCATTCTTTGAAACGTTCTGAAGTGTGACCGAACTCACATTTCCATCACTTGTTGCTAATCCTTCTTCTGATAGTTCAACTCCATACTGTGAACCATTTTCATCAAAGGACGTCCAGTAAAGCGTTACAGTCCTAGGTACTAACTCATTGTCAGTATAGTTTGCAACAACACAATAATCTAAGTACATATTTGGGTTTTTCTTCAACCATTTGGCTAGTGCATTTTCGTAGTATAGCATACCGTTTGGATTATTAGCATCCGTTTTACTATCAGACATCGTTCCTGCATTCAAATAGCGTGTCATAGGTACTAGATTTTTTATTTCAGAATTCAATCCAGAAAACTGATAACCAATAAGATGGCCACGATTCATCAGATAAGCTTTTTTGACTTTTCCGTGCTCATCTTCATACTTAAAACGATAGTTATGCCAACCGACTGGATCAACATTTATTTTACTTTCCCTATCATCTTGTGGTTTGTCCGAATACTTTAGTCTGATGTGCCCATATGTTGCTCTACCAAGACTATCCAAATCTCCATTGACCATTAGCTTATGGTTTTCAAAAGGCAATGGACTATAGCTAAAAGCATCAGACTTTCCACCACTTGTTTTAGAAGAACTGTTTCCTGTTTCCGAAGATTCTGACTTGGGAAAAAATTTCCCAAATAATTTTCCGACATCACTTGAATTGGCATGCTCTCCTTTACTAATAACATTAAAGCCACTAGATAAAATACCAGGTACATTAATTCCTTGGGACATACCATATCCAGCTATACAAAACATAACAACAATAGCTATCGGTATCCAAATCAGACTGCCAAGACAACCTCTTTTTTCATTGTTTTTTCTAAGCATAAGACCTCCTTAATTCTCTATAAATTCATTATAGACTTAGGAGTCACTATTCGTAACCCAGTGACATAAAAAAGGCCTTAAGTAGCCTTTTGACTAATCTTGAGACAAGTTCACACGTTCAATCAATAAATCTTATAAGGTGATTCTTATCTAAACTATATCCTTGTATTTCAGCAACTTTCTTAATATCTCCTGTTTCTTTATAAACCATAGAGGCATGGCTGTCTTTTAAAATGCTAGGAGTGATTACCTTACCATAAGCACGTCCAATGTTCTTTGCCAAATGACCTATTGTATTTCTCCCCATAGGCTTTTTCAACATGGTTAAAAATAATGACGGTATAGAAGGGTCTAAGTCCCAGCGTCCACGTCGTTCCTTAACAAATGGAGCTATATAAGGAATTGTGAAAGGAAGAAAACGGATAAATTGTTTCTCATTGTTCCTAACAACCCAAATTCCTTTTTTTCGCATGTCAATATCCCTTACTGTCAAGTTAACAACTTCTTGAGTACTTGCTCCAGTACCAATTATGATCGCAAATATAGCAATATTTCGCTCTTTCTCCTTTTCCCAATTATCAGCCTTTTTCTGAGTTGGTAGAGTTGTAACATAACTGTTTGCCATGAAATCAAGTAGCCCTTCAAGCTCTTGCTGCGTATACAAAATAGTCTTTTTCTTTGATTCGGAATATATTATGTTGTGGTAACTCTCTTTATAAACAATCTTCCATTCATTAAACACGTTACGATAAAATAACGGCATTCCTCTCTCAATTGTAAAGGAGGTATTCGTAAGATAATTCCAAAATGCTGCTAAAGTATAGAGAATAAATCTTTTTCCTGCTGGTTTCAGACGTAAATTTGCCAAATAATTTTGAACAAATTCTCGTGGTAATTTTTCTAAGTCTGTCAATGATAGGGAGATACCCTCTTTATCAATCGTAATTGCATAGCTATTTAAAAATTTCTGGATTACTGACAAACGTTCAACCATTTTGGGAGAAGGCTCTTCGACATCTACTTGAAGGTAAGATATATACTCATCTATAATATCTGGTAATTGCCTTCTGAGTGCTAGATATTTATCTTTCTGTTTTGACATAATTCTCCTCCTCTCAATAATGATAGCAATTAACTACAGGTTTACCACTTATATTTTTAAACCTATTATATCATACAAGATTGCATGTTGATTTTAGATTTAACTAGTATAAAAAATCTCTAAAACAAAATAGCGATACATCGTGTATCGCTATTATATATATAATATATTTTCAAAAACATATCTGAAGTTATACTTTAAAATAATCAAGTATCTCAGTCAAAAGTTGTTCTCTTGTCTCTTCAAAATGACTATCAGACAGTGACTCTAAACCTTTATCTTTAAGTTCCCACAGCTTTTCTTGCAACAGTTTATCTGCTAAATGTTTAATATCCGCCTTATTCTCTTCGTCAGGCGTCTTTGAGAGTTCTATTTTAATTGCTGCTTTAACTGCTACTACTATTAGTCCTAAACGGTCTTTGTCATTCGTTCCATTTTCATAGTTTGGCTCAGACCAGTCTGGAACATTTGAAGGACGATTATCCTTATTAGTTGGATGACTATCTCTCAAATCTGAAAGTTTTGTGTACCCTGCTACTTCCCATTTATTGAGCAACGTTCTTGTCCAACCGAAAGTACGGTTTGCATCACTTCCTGTTCTTTCCAACGCCTCAATAACTAGTTCATGGTCCATTGTTTCAAGCCAACGTTTGAGTTGATTTTTATTATTGTAGTTGTCAGCTTTGCTCCCTTTAGGAAAAACAGTGTAGAATTTCTCCATCACGATAGCCATCTTACGTTTGAAGTCTAACTCCTTCTTCTTCTCAAAGGTAATGACTTTATCGTTTGTTGCAACAATACGTCTCAAATCGTCATCGAACGGTTTAAACCTAAATATATAGTGGGTAATTGATTTTCCTTTTTTGATTCGCTCTACTGTTAAATCCTGTATGACAGGAAGCCCATGCTCATCAACTAATAGCGTATTGATTTCATCCAACGCTTGCTGCAGCTTAGTACCTTTCGAACGAAGTAAACTTGGACTATCCAAAATCAAAACTTCTTGCTCCAGTTCTTCAGCTGTATCTTTTACAAAGCCTGTTTTACGCCAGTCTGCTAAATGTCTAAATAATCGTTTAGAATACTTACTCTTCAATAGGTTATGGTAATCACGTCCATACTGAATGTACTTAGCTTTTTTACCCCACTCTGGGTTATTGAAAAGGTCCTTAACTGTACGCTTGACCGCTACTTTTACTTTTAATCCATCTTCTGTAGTTACTTCATCATATTCAGTATATTCCGCATCAGACAAGTGGATTTTAATCAGTTTATTTTCGTGGTCTACTCTAAAGGTCTTGAACAGTGGGATGGAGGTATAAGAGACTACCTTACCATCGACAACCTTTTCGGGATGTCGATATACAATTTTAGTCATTCTTTCCTCTAGTTCCTCAACTGTAGTTTCAAATCGCTTACCAGTCCTAGGAACAATTTTTTGTTCCCTAGAACTGTAAAATGTATTTCCTGCTAGCATTGCCAGACTCGAATAAGAAAAGATTGCTGCTTCGTTTTCGTCATAAACATCTCGCAACTCACCAAATATAGAATAAATCATGTTTTCTTGAAGAGGTGAAAGGTCTCCCAGCTGAAACATTTGGGTGAACTTATTATCATATTTGATGATTTCTCTGAACTCTCTATTCTCTACCAAATGCTTCTACCTCTCTTAGTTCATTCATCATACATTTTGGTCGTATTTTAAATAAAAGTAATTATTTTACTACAAGCTAATTACTCACTGCAATATGTGACAGGGTATAAATATATTAATTTACAACCCTTTTGTATGACATTATATCACTAATATTCTGATTTTCATAGTATTTTTTAAAATTTACAACCCTTTTGTAGGATATACATACAATTTTATATGACATACATGCATTTTTGTAGACTTAACATACAACTTTATAGGACATACCTACCAATTTGTAGGATACACCTGCAATCTTATATGACATACATACATTTTTGTAGACTTAACATGCAACTTTGTGTGTCTTTCATGCAAAATTATATGATATACCTACCAATTTGTAGGATATACATACACTTTTATATGATAAAGGTAGGCTTAGCTCAATAATAGCAAGGGTTTCAGGAGTTCTACTACTTAAACTATAATTAACTACTTAGTTACTATTATTAACCACTTAATACTACTTAATACTATTTAAACTATTATTACTAAAACAAAATTAATAATACTAAGCTTTAGAACATCACTATTTTCTCTCTTAATTATATTCTAAAATACAACAAAACAAAAAGTGTAGTAATTACCTACACTTTTGTATGCAAAAAAAGATTTCAATACGAGTTACCTACATTTTTGTATGATAACTACATGTTAAACTTAATTACTTAAAACTCAACTCAGTTTCTACCAATGTATTAAACAACTCCTTTTGTTCTTCATCTAGAAGTTGGTACATCTGATCTAACATTTCAGTGAATAACTTATCAGATCCTCCGCGTTTAGGATAATTGCCATTTTCTCCTTTGAGGTCTTTTTTATTTAAAACAGCTCTTAATGCACTAAAACGAGACATTGATAATTGTGTCATATTTAGATTTGAACGCACTTTTTCTTCCGGAGTTTTTGCTGGTTCAAGTTTAGTTGGAATTTTGTTTTTTCTTTTTTCTGAGTAACAATGTTTACTTTTTTTGGAGAAACAGCAGCTTTTTTGGGTTCTACACTTGCTTCAGTTAGATAGGTAATATCATGCTTCTCCTTGAGTTTATCAATTACTACTTCTTCAATCTCTTTCCCTTTAAAAAAACGGTCAAATACTTCTTTAGCTGTTGTGCGATCATTTGATTCAACAGCTGTTAAAAGGTTATTATAATTTCTTTGTTGGATAGTATTAAGCTTTTTCGCCATTGTGTTCTCCAATCGTCTTAATTAGTTCATTCATAACATTTGTGATTTGTTTTTGAGGGATGCTATAGCCACTATTTGTAAAAACATTTGCTTGATTAGCAATCATATCTTTGTATTGTTTATTATTAAATAAGTATTGCTCAAAAACTTTAGTATTATGTTCTTCCGCAATTTTCTCAAGAGTTGTTACTGCTTCTCTTGCTTTGACTTGTTTAATTGATTTTTTACTAAAGCCGGGCCCTTTATCAACCTGAGTTATAACGATTCCAGCAATAACAATATCAATTCCAAAGAAAGAAAATCCTTCTTGAACAGCTTCAATATCTTCGATTGTATCTTTTACACCTTCAATACCAAACTTATCAGGTGTAGTAGGAATAAGAACATAAACTTTCGAATTTGTAAAAAGGGTACTTGTTGTAGAAACACCAAAGAACGGAGGTGTATCAAAGAGTACAAAATCGTAGTAATCATTGATATCTTGAACTACGTTCCTTAAACGAAAATCCCTATCTTTTAGTCCTGAAGCTTCACTCTCCCAGTTCTTCATCAGCTTACTACCTGGAAGCAGATCATATCCGTCAACCGGGACAATAGCATCAGCTACTTCTACTTCTTTTTTTAGTACAGAATAAATCCCTTCTTGTTCGTCTTCGTTCACTCCTGCTGCCGTAGTTAGATTGCACTGACCATCTAGATCACCTGCACACGTTTTATATCCAGCATTTCCTAGAGCTTGAGCCAATAATAAACTTAATGTTGTTTTGGCTGCTCCTCCTTTTTCATCCATCACTACGATTGTATTTGCAACCATATCTACTCCTTTCAATCCGATATGTACGATACACTATGTATAACAATGCGATACATATTTAACTACTTAAAGTATACCATATAGAAATTCAATAGCAAGTACTGTGTAAGATATATCGTAAACAATACATGATACACTATGTATAGTATATAAAAATAATGTTTCCTAACAAGGTTATCACGCATTAGCTAATACATAGTGTATCGTTTACTATATACTATTCAAAAGCATAACATATTACTGAGTATCAAACCACAACAAAAGTTATACCCGATACACTATATATTATGTAAAAAAGATAATGTATAATAGAGGATGTATCTTACAGATATATATTATACATACTGTATTGATATATAGTGTATAGTATTATGTTCGAGTTCTAACTCAAACATAATACCATTTGCTCACTACACTATACATAGCATTACTATATATAAATGACTAACAAAACAAATTGCAATTTTTTAATCGTATATTATAAACGATGTAGAGTATATAGACAAACAATGTAATGCAAAGCATTATATCGTATATCTTTTATAAAATACTTCTGGAAATAAAGAAAATTAACGCACATCACCATACACGATACATTATATACTATATAAAATATAAGAATGTACTCTAGACGACGTATTTATTCCATATATAATATACATAATGTATCGATATATAGTGTATATCACTATATTCGACTTTCTACTCAAATATTACACACTACACTATACATAACCTCACTATATATAGTGTAGTGCAAAGAAAGAAAAACTTTGTAGTATGCTATAGACGATGTAAGATATATCGTTAAGTAATGTACTGCTAGGTATTATATCGTATATTCTTTATTCATTCATTTAATATAATAAATAAGAACAGTTCTATCACAAGACGATACCTAATACATTATGTAATGTGAATAATGTATAGTTTCTTTATTTATCGTATATAGTAGATAATATACGATGCATATTGAACGATACATTAAAGAACTATATATGATTATATTCTTATTGGTTAATAAGTTATATTTAAAATTAGTATAAAGAGTGTTCTAGATTATTTACGATACAAGATACATAGTTTATCAATGTATCTTGTATTTCTTTTTTCATGACGACTGATTCTTCGCTTATTACTATTGGTGGACTATACATAATGTGTTGTAAACTATAGACTATGTATAGTATATAATACAATGAAGAGTAGTATATATGGTTATAATTCGAATAACGATAAACTTGTAATGTTAGTTGCTCTTTGCTATACTAAAGACATAAATTGTTTAATTTATATTTTTTCCACCACCTCAAACGGTGAACCTTTGGTCACGTGACTAAAGAAAATAGAAGCATGGAGGAGGAGATGCTATTTCTGGTTCTGTCCCAGCAATAGGTATCCCATGTTTGATTGGGTTAAAAGGGAGCGTACTCGCTTTTAGCTATCAGTTAAGCCATCAGACAGAAGAAGGGGCTTGACGCTTACAACAGGTACGAGATAATTTGCCTTTAATTTTTTGAAAGGCTACAACAAACGTTATTAGCAGATAAAAGCATAACGAGAAGTTTCCTATGATTTTCCATAGGCACGCGCAACCTTGTTTTTAGAGACAAGGCTTGCCGGCTTCTTTGTTATGCTTTTTTTGTTTTGAGTTTGAGTAGTCGGACAAAAAAGGAAGGTGACATCTCGATGATTAGAGGTGAGGTACAGGTGTTTCCATCACTAAATTGTCGTCATGCGGAGGAAAGACTACGAACAGGTGTTCGAGACTTTCCAAGGTCACTTTAAAACAACAATGTTATATTTTATAAGGAGAAAAAAATGACAAAAATTATTACGATTGGACAAACCGAGATGATTCGGGTAGGACGTGATTACCCTTGCCCTATTTGTGGCAAACCAGATTGGTGTCTGGTTTTTGCAGATCAATCTAAAGCAGTCTGTGCTAGAAAGATTGACCCAGACAAACCACAATTTGGTAGTGCTGGGACGATTTATGATTTGGATCCCCAAAAAGCTAAAGACGTGACTTTTGAACCTAGTTGGAAAAGTCAGCCTTTGGCAAGTATCTCAACACTTCACAAGGTAAATTCTCTTGTGATTGAAGTGTTGGGATTAACTAAGGACCATGTCAAGCACTTAACAAGTGCAGAACGAGGTCTTTCTGTTGAGACTATTGCACTGCGTGGCTATGCTTCATCAACAAAGCAAACACGCCAGAAGCAGGTTGATACAACAGTATCTCACCCAGCAACTATTTGGGAAAAGCTCTTTGTTGCAAATGGGCTTCCTAAAGATGCTTGGCGTGGAGTTCCTGGTTTCTATTGGAACGAAAACGCAAAATGTCCTATTTTTGAATCAAAAGATGGAATTCTAATTCCATGTCGCAATTCTTGGGGACAAATTGTAGGTTTTCAAGTACGTCTTGATAACATTAGTTATCAAGCCAAAGTAAACGAAGCCTTTCAAGAGGGACGAAATGCACGTACTGCTAAAGTCTTCCAAAATGAAGATGGAAGTTTCGATTGGTATGTGTTTGCTAAAGGTTCATCACGCGAACTAGCAAGTGGGACAACTAAGAAAACTAGTGTTAAACTTCTTTCTGGACTTGAGTTGACATTTAAAAAAGGGCAAAAGTATGTCTTTGTTTCGTCAGCATATAAGCCAGAAGGAACAAGTGCTAAGTCTTTTCCACATTTTGCTTATTCTGATGACATTTTAGAACAAGCACGCTTTTCGGATGAAGGCAAGGCTAAAGTCAACCTTATGAGTAAGGTTGATAACCTTCTAGTTACGGAAGGTTTGCTTAAAGGAGATATCACCGTATCAGTTGCGAAAAACACTCGTCTTTCTCAATTGGGGAATATCTGTGTTATCTCTATGGCAGGAGTAGCAGCA
Organism: Streptococcus sp. HSISS3; assembly: GCF_000448605.1. NCBI lineage: Bacteria > Bacillati > Bacillota > Bacilli > Lactobacillales > Streptococcaceae > Streptococcus > Streptococcus sp. HSISS3. The sequence continues at coordinate 496,581 of NZ_CM002130.1, read as the reverse complement.
TGGCGTCCTATCTCGGACTTTATTGGAAAGACTGAACTCAAAAAGGTCAAACCTATTTATCTAGCCTTTGACCAAGACTTTGAGGATAATGACTCAGTATTTGAACGTATGTATGACATGGTTCAAGATCTAGTTACGAAGCAATCTTGTACGGTTCGTGCTCTAATCTGGCCTCACGAAAAGGGAATCGATGATTTCCTTTTGAAAGCTTCTCCAGAAGAAAAGATTAAGTTCAAAACGTATAATAAACAGGATATGGTATAATGAAGAAAAATTATTTGGAGACGTATAAGGGTTGGATATCAAGAAAGTAGAGCGACTGATCTTTGAAATCAACACCATTCATATAAAGTATTCAGAAGAGTATTTTGAAAGTGGTAAACTTGCTAAAGTCAATCTTAATCACACTTTTGCGAAGGTGCCAGTTGATGAGATTCTAAAATATCGTTTGAATCTGCACGAATCTATCAACGATTATTTGATGGTAGCAGATGTCAGCGATATTAGTTACTTCTATAGAGTGAAGACATCTGAATCTATTTTAGATAAGATTGAGCGTTTTACTAAAAGAGCAGAAGGGTATCCAGTAAATTCGGTTTTAAATGATATTTTTGGAGCACGTGTCATTTTGCCAACATCTGTCATTACTGAAGTGATGGATCGTTTAGATGATTGGAAGGAAGAATACGGTCTTAAAAATTGGTATTTAAAAGATACTGAAGACTATACTGGCATCCATCTCTACTTTAAAAACAAGAGTCATTTCTATTATCCTTGGGAATTACAAATCTGGGATAAGAATGATATTTTTCGAAATATAGAGAGTCACAAACGAGATTATGCAAGGAAACTTGATAACAATAATTAGGTTTCCTTTTTTACGGAATAAATTGTATGTCATACTATGTATAGTTCATAGTGTATCGTACATAGTACATATAAGAGAAAGAGGAAGGTAGTAGCTTTAAGCTTTACCTTCCTTTTTGCTATTAAGGAGAAAAACAATGGCAAATTTACTAGCAGTAGCACAACAAACAACTAAAAAAGTCACTTTTCCGAAGATAAAAGAGACTGATAAAGCTGCAGATATCGTGAGAAGGTTTTGTATTTATTATGCGAATATTCGTAGATATCAATGTCAGGAACTTTTATCTCAAGAAGTCGGAGCAGTAGCAGTAGAGGTATTCGGACAAGATAATGTCTATACAGCCTATAAAGTCAAAGACATCATGGCTGATATTGAAACCATTGGTTATGATCAAGCTTATTTTTCGAATAAGCTAAAAAGACTGTTCGAGGGCATGAGTTTGAGGGATGAAGAAAATCAGGAATACCTTTTCGGTGAACAGATTCTTCTCACACTCCATGGGAGTAGATTACCTGCTACTAAAAGTGCAGAAGATACCAAACGCACTTTGTATCTTCTCATTGTCGACGATTCAAAGGTTAGAGTACCTTTGAAGAAAAACCTAAGTTTTTGGAGAGAGAGTAGTTCTCAAACGAGGTATGGACTAGTATCTTTTAGCTTTCTTGAATTGATGTCTATCCATAGTGAAGGTATCTACAAGGAATGTAGTTATTATGGAAATATCCAAAAGATAGCTAACGTTCTTAAAAGAGAGTATGAAGATGCTCTTGCAGCTAACCTTAATGCACAATATGTTAATCAGTCAACTAAGACGATAGCCAGTGTACGTGAGGATAAAATCTTTCAAGATCATGAAATGAACAGTAATACGTCATTTCTTGATTTAGGGTTTTCGAAAGTTGAAGTAGATACCGAGCGTTATCGAGGTAGTGATTTTGATAAGGAGAAATTCAGGGTTCTAGAGAACGAATGGGAGAAGTTGTGTAATCACTTACCTCATTCTACTGTAGAACCCGAACTCAAATTCCGAAAGCTAGGAAAACATAAAGCAAGCGGACTTTATGTGCCAGGGTTAAATATCATGGCAGTTGATGTAAGAGATTCCTCATCATTCATACATGAGTATGGACATTATTTAGACTATACGTATGATCAATCAGGTATCATTAGCTCTACATCACATAGCTTTAAGGATATTCGTAATATCTACAAGGCTAGCTTGCTGAAACTTATTCAAATAGCAGAGGAAACCAGAACGGACTTAGCTCAAGCTGTTCATATTAAGAAGAAGTTGGATTATTATTTGACACCGACTGAAGTGTTTGCACGTGGCTTTGAGTGGTGGGTTTTTGAAACTTATACCAAAGATTCTGAACTGCTATCTGATGAAGCTACTTACTATACTCGATTAGAGTATAGGGCTTTGAGTCAATGTCGACACCTTTTGTTCGCATTTTTTGACACGTTCTTTGAGAACTATCGTGCAATGCAACCTATTTATAAGGTTGAGAAGGAGCCAAAAACACTAGTAGCTTGTCGAAAGCCACTTAAAGATAAACCAACAACTGAAGGAGAACAGTTAAGCTTATTTGAGTTCTGAGAGGAGAAAAACAATGATTGTAAACAATATTTTAAAAGAAGCTATCGATAATAATATCCAAGATATTACCTTCTTCCCACATGGTGAAGATTACGAGGTAGTATTTAGAACTGCTGATGTTAAACAGGTCCATGACTTCATTTCATCAGAGGATGCGGATGCTCTATTTTGTCATATTAAATCTATAGCTGATATGGACGTAACAAAAAACCGTTGTAGTCAGGTAAGGACTTGTGACTATCAGTTGGATGATGGTAGAGTAATCACCATTAGGATATCGACGATAGTTAATTTTCAAGGACTAGAAACGATGTCTATCCGACTTATTCATGTGAATGAGCGACGAATTTCTTTGAGTGAGTTTGATAGTAGTCGTATGGAAGAAGTGCTTGAACAAGTAAGCATTCCAGGCTTACATGTCATTACTGGTCCTGCAGGTGTCGGCAAAACGACTTTAGCCTACTCGTTACTTGCTGAAGCTTTTAAAGAAGGTGAAGTCATAACAATTGAAAGACATGTCGAGATTAAGGAAATGTCTTTTTACCAACTACAAGTCAATAAAGCTAACGGTATGGAACTGGAAAAGCTCGTGACTTTTGTATTACGCTTCAACCCTGATGTCTTGTTTATTGGTGAAGCTAATACACAAGAAGAAGTAGAAGCAGTAATTAAGGCTGTTTCTGCAGGATTAAGTGTCGTTACAACAGCTTATCAAGATGACTTTTCAATCCCACACGATGTTTTAGAAATGACACAAGGAAAAGATGGGAAACGAAACGTAGCTTTGATTAAATAAAAGAGGAGAAAACAATGACTGATACAATTAAGATTGATGCTTTTGACTGCTTCATGGCAGTAAGCCATTTTGATGAAGAAATGGCTGAAGCACATACACCGACTGAGGATGCTATTCATAATTGGATAGTTGATCATCAAGAGGATGATGAGCTGATTGCTGGGATTCTTAAACATCTGGATCGTACGATTAAGGATGCTATGGCTTACTGCATCAGAAAAGCCAGTAAATCTGACTATAGAAATGGTCAAGGTGCTATGGTTGATGATGCCACAGTCTTTTCTTGGGTTAAAGAGTATTTTACCGCTGAGAAGGTTGAGACCAAATCCGTTGTAGGGAAAATGACTACTGGTAGTAAGAAATCAACCAAGCAACCAACTAAGAAGCCAAAAAAGAAACAGAATAAGAGCCTAAATAAAACAGAAACTAAAAAGAAAGTTCCAACTAAGAAAAACCTAAAAAGGATGGGAAACAGTTAGATCTTTTTTCAGATTTATCTGTTGAAGAAGGGGAATTTTAACAACAAGGAAAGAAAAATGGTCCTAGGGCCATTTTTTTATGATTAAGGAGAAAAACAATGGCAAAATCAAATAAGAGTATTCAAGATATCGTTGACAATCGTCTAAAAGTTCCTAACGGGTTCTTCAAGTGGGCGAAGAATGATTTTCCTATCTATGAATGGACTAATAAGTCCAGGACAATTATCTCTTCAGACCGAAAAAATTTTCGGAAAAGGTCACAAAACGCTTATCACTTAACAGCCGTTTAACCTTTGTAGGAGATACTTTTTACTTTGTCTGGATGGGAGTCACAAAGAAACGCATTGAAATGCAAATGTATGCCGTAACTCAATCATTTGAAGAAGGAAAAGAAAAGTTTGACGTCAGCCTTTATAACTTTTATCAGCTTGCCAACAATAAGATGGTGAAAGCACACTCGGATCCATATCTTTCAGTCCAAAAAGGTAAAGAAATCTATAGTACTGGATTCCAAAATCAGAGAAATGCTCTCTTTTTCGGTTCTGGTGCATTTAGTGTCTATACGCTTTATGGTGGTATGGAAAATCTTATTGAAAAGTTACAATCAAAATCTGAGTTGAGATACTTAGATTTTGATGAAGTGATTAAAGAAAATTTTGAGATAAGCTTAGTGCTACCTCATCTTTATAAATATAGAGAGCGTATTGAATTCGCCCAAAAAATTAAGGCGCGTGGAATCGTCAAAGATTTGGTAGGGTCTACGTTTTATAAATCATATTACTCATATAGTCTAGGACATAGTCATGCAAATATGAGTAAGGTTACCACGAACTTTCTTAAAAGGAATAAACCGTATCTAAAAAATACGGATATAAATGTTGAAAAGGCATTTTTCGAGGAAGATTTGCGTAGACGATATGGTCGAACCTTCGAGGGGTTATATGAGTTGATTATAAACGCTATGATTTCTGACAAGAAGCCACTAATTAAGCGTTTGGAAAGTATCATACCATCCACTGTGAAACCAATTCGTTTTATTAACTGGATGATGAAAAACAATATCTCCATTCGTGATTATGAGGACTATCAAGAAATGGTAGAAGCTCTGGGAATTCCATTTGATGGAGATTATGTAGTTATCCCAAAAAATTGGGAAAATAAACATACAGAGATCGTAGAAAATTATTCAGCTCTTCTCGAGAATCAACAAGCACGTGGTACATATTTACGTGTAACTAATGCTGTCAGAGATTTGAGAGTAGAGAAACAACGCCTTGAGGACGAAAAGAAAGAGGCGAAGTTGAGGGTTGAAACAGCTAAACGTTTGACAAACATGATGAAGGCTCAGACCGCATTTGACAAGTATGCTTTTATCTTTCCTAAAGACGAAAGTGAAATTGTCAAAGAAGGCAAAATCCTACATCATTGTGTTGGAAGTTATGCAAAAAAACACTTTGTCTACGGAACTTCTATTATTGTCTTTGTTCGTGATAAAGCACACAGAGAAACCCCTCTCTATACTCTTGAATTGAAAAACAATAGGATTATTCAACTGAAAGGAGAAAGGAACAAATCCGCAGATGAAGAGGCAAAGAAAGAAGCAGAACTTTTTTTAGCCCATTGTGGAAAGCTTAAAATTGAGTTTTAGATAAGAGGAGAAAAAATGAAACCGAGAACTCATTATGAGTCAACTGCGTTTTCATGTTATACTAGAGATAACACTATACGTGATTTCATGTATAATTCAGGGAGAAACGTCATGAAGTTGACTATTGTTCTTTATAACAATAAAAAGATGATTGGAAAATACCTGGTTGATACAATCAGTAAAACCTTAGATACGTTTGAAAGGGAAGATGATTTTTTGTTGAACACAGAATTCACCTATGAACGTATGGTAGATTTTCTAAAAGGGCGTCAAATTGATTTTGGACGAAAAAACCGAAAGGAACTTTTAGGTTATACCTATACAGCTCCCGATGTCTGGCACGAAATTGCTATGACACACGGTTTTGATACCGATGATTTTTATTGGGTATCAATACCAGAACTCAATGATGAGCCATTTGTTTTAGAAGATCATCATCCTAATTTGAGTAGAAAATAGGAGAGATACTATGACTGTATTTACCTCTAGCAAAGGAACTCAAGAGAAATGGTTGAAAGATGACTATTTCTATAAAAGAGACTTTTTTGGTGGGGAGGCTGAAGCTGAGTTTCTAGTATCTGAGTTTTTGAAAAGTTGTGGGATTGAAGATTATGTACCTTACGAAAAAGTAGGTAGTGATCTTTGTCGTTCACAAAATTTCATACCAGAAGGTGGAAGCTTCGTTACGATGTTTCGTTTGCTACAACAAAGGGGGTATACGGAATCAGATATCGAACAAATAGCCAAGAAACAACCTCAAGAGCAGTATAACTTTTTGAAAAAAGAGTTGGCTGAGATTGGTTTTTCAGAAGCTGAGCTTGATTCGATATTTGCCAGACTCTTTGAGATTGATCGCTTAACCTTAAATGTTGATAGACACTGGAATAACTTTGGTATTATCTTTTCTAAAGATGAACCGCCATATCTATTAACTTTGTTTGATTTTGGTTACTCTCTAGGAGTTACCTTTCCCAGAACAATGCCCACGCATGTAGCTATTCGTAAGAGTAAAGCTATGACAGTCAGCAAAAGCTTTGATAAGCAATGTGAACTGGCTGGAGCATTCTCTTTTGACATTCAAGATAGTTTTATTGAGTTCCTCAAAAACAGGAAAACACGAGAGGCTCACATATTTTTGAGTCGTATAAACAAATACTACAACTAAAAAGAAAGACTTGGTATTATACCAGGTCTTTTTTAGTTTTAAGGAGAAAGAACAAGAATGGAAGAACAAAAACAAAATAAAACAATGACTAAAGCAGAAAAGGTTCAAGCTAACCTTTCTGCCATTAAACTTGTGAAAGCACTCGAAGCAGATAACCGTCTAGCTGATAGTGCTGAACAAGAAATTCTCTATAACTATGTTGGTTGGGGAGGACTTGCTAACGATTTCTTTGATAGTAAGATTAATCGTTTTGCAAAAGAGCGTGATGAGCTAAAAAGTCTTGTCACTAAAGAAGAATACCGTGCGATGGAAATGAGCTCCTTGACGGCTTACTACACAAGTCCAGAGATTGCTACTGCAATGTGGGATAAGATTGTAGAAAGTGGTTTTAAAGGAGGTAATATTCTTGATCCATCAATGGGTACTGGTATCTTCTTTGAAACAATGCCAGAGGATATCAAGAAGAATTCTACTCTTTATGGAATTGAACTTGATACCATTACAGGTGCTATTGCTAAACACCTTCATCAAGATGCTACTGTTTTAGTCCAAGGATTTGAAACAGTAAACTTTGAAGGGACACCATTTGACTTGGTCATTACGAATGTTCCATTTGCGGATGTTCGCATTGTCGATAAAGCTTATGATAATAAACCTTATCGTATTCATGATTACTTCTTTAAGAAAGCTATCGATTTGGTACCCTATCATGGGATGGTTGCTGCTATCACTTCAACTGGTACTGCAGATAAGAGTGCTGGTTCAATTCTGCCAGAACTCCGTCGTAGCGGAACTCAGTTTTTAGGTGGTGTCCGCTTACCAAATACTGCTTTTAAAGATGCTGGAACACGAGTGGTAACAGATATCCTATTTTTCCAAAAAGGAGCTTTTATCCCTGTTCCCGATAATAATATCGACTTCTGGTCTTCAGATAGAAATAAACTCCCCTTTGATAAACGTGTCTCACTCAATCCCTATTTCTTCCAGGATGCTATTTGTAAAAATCCTTGTGTCCTAGGTGATTATCAGGTACGTCATTTCAATGGTGGAACACTGGATCTTGTGGTAGATAGCTCTTTTGACTTAGTTTCAGAGCTTCAAGAAGCACTATCAAAAGTAACAGTGCCTTTCGAAGTAGAGAGACTAGAACCTCGTGATATTATCCTTAAAGAAGAAGTGAATCATCTTGACCAAGGCTTGCTTACTTCACTTGACATTCGATTGAACGAGTATGCTTGTGATAAAAATGGGCGTGTTTATTATCGTGATAACACGTCTATCCGTCCTAGCTCACGCGCAGCTGAAATGATTTTTTATCAAGACGAACAAGGACAGTTCGTAAAATACGATGATAAATACAAAGAAGAAGCCATTTTAGACTTTGAAGCAGCAGTAGAAGCAGACCCTAATATTGTTACAAATACATGGGTAAGTCAAACACCTTCTAAAGCAGCTAAAAGTAAAGGGCTATACAAAGGTATTTATTTCTATGAAACACCCCTTACGGATACAGAAAACAAGCGTATTCGTGGCATGGTTGCTATCAAAAATGCGTATCAAGCCATTATTGATATTCAAATGACGACAGACTATGATGAAGGGAAATTCAAACAACTGCTTGCAACACTTAATCAAGCCTACGATACTTTCAAGAAGAAGTATGGTTATATCAATCAAGCGGTGAATGCTCGCCTCTTTGACCGAGATGACCGTTATCCTCTTATCGCTAGTCTTGAATTAGAGGAGTTGGACGAGAATGACAGCTCAAAGGTAGTCTTTGTGAAGTCAGATGCTTTTAAAAAGCCAACTATTCGTCCTAAAAAACACCTCCATCAAGTGATGTCAGCAGTAGAAGCCTTGAATGTGTCGCTTTCAGAAGGTCGTGGCGTTGATTTGAACCTCATGAGTTCTGTCTATCCAGATGTTTCAGAAGATATGATGATTTCTGAACTAGGTGAGACCGTGATGATTGATGTGGAACGCTATATTGATGATAAGACTGTACACTATGTTACTAAGGATAAATTCCTTTCAGGTGATGTTCTTGCTAAACGTGATTGCATTAACTCTCTCATTGAAGACGGAGATACACAAGCGGATTGGGAACGTTATTTGGAATTGATTTTATCTGTTGTACCAGAACCAGTTGTCTTATCTGATATTGATTTCAGCATTGGTTCTAGCTGGATTCCTAGTAACGTCGTTTCTCAATGGGTGTTTAGTGAATTGTTGGATGAAAAGGTTGGTCTCCATTCTGAAGAAGCTAAATCACTATTAGTGACATCCAGAATCGGACGAGGTTTCAACGAACGCTTGTTAAACTGCTATATGAGTCGTCAATCTAACCTTCGTTTAGGTCTACGTGATGAGTACAATAAAAGCTACTCACACGCAACAGATATTGTGGCTCACTTGCTTACAAGTAATCAACCAACAATCATGCGTAACTTTGGTACGACTGAAAACCCGATACGTAAGGTTGATGAAGTGGCTACAGCAAACCTACGTGAGTGTGAACGTGTTCTACAAGAAAGCTTTAAGAACTTTATTCATGAAAATCCAACAGTTCAAGAAGTGATTGAGGATACCTACAATGAAGTCTTTAATCGCTATGTGACACGTCAATATGATGGAAGTCTCTTGGAATTTGATGGGTTGGCTAAAGGAGTAGAGCTTCGCCCTCACCAAAAAAATGCGGTACAACGTATTCTTGAAGAGAGACGTGCACTGCTTGCTCACGAAGTGGGTACTGGTAAGACACTAACCATGATTTCTGCAGCTTTCAAGATGAAAGAACTTGGGCTTATTCATAAACCATTGTTTGTAGTTCCATCTAGTCTAACAGCACAATTTGGTCAAGAAATTATGCGTTTCTACCCTACCAAGAAAGTGTTTGTTACGACTGAGCAGGACTTTGAAAAGTCACGCCGTCGCTTGTTCGTTTCTCGTATTCTAACGAGCGACTATGATGGTATTGTGATTGGGCATTCTCAATTTGAGAAAGTTCGTGTCTCACAAGAACGTGAACAAGCCTTTATTTCTGAAAAGATTGATGAGCTTGATGAGATCATTGGTTACGCAAAAGCTAATGACGACAAAATTACTTTTAAGCAAGCACAATCTATGCGTAGAAGTCTTGAGGCAAACTTAGAAACGTTGCTTGAAAACAAGACTGGTATTGATGAGTTTATCAACTTTGAAAGCCTTGGTATTGATATGCTTTTTGTTGATGAAGCCCACGGGTACAAGAATGTCCGTCCTATGACACGTTTGGGGAACGTTGCTGGTATTACCAACCGTACCTCAAAAAAGAATATGGATATGGAAATGAAGGTGCGCGTGCTTCAAGAAGAGCATGATACACGTCACGTTGTCTTTGCGACTGGAACACCAGTTTCCAACTCTATTAGCGAAATGTATACGATGATGAATTATCTTCAACCAGATGTCATGGAACACTTCGGTGTAAGTTTCTTTGATGCTTGGGTTGGTGCGTTTGGGATTGTTGAGAATAGTCTTGAACTTAACCCTACTGGAGACAAGTATATTTCACGTAAACGCTTTGCTAAATTTATGAATCTCCCTGAGCTGATGGCGATTTATCGTCAGACTGCAGATATCCAAATGACTGAAGACCTTAATCTTCCAGTTCCTATGGTAGAAAAGGTAGCGGTTGAAAGTCAGTTGACTGAGAACCAAAAAGTTTATTTGGATGAGCTTGTAGAACGCTCAGACCGAGTTAAAAATGGGAATGTAGATCCTAGTGAAGATAACATGCTCAAAATCACTAGTGAAGCCAGAAAGTTGGCTTTAGACATGCGTTTGCTTGATGCGGAGTTCTATGTAAGAGCTGATGCAGATAAACTCATGCAAGTGGTTGAGCGAGTGGACAAGATTTATCACATGGAGGCTAAGCATAAAGGGACACAAATGATTTTCTCTGACCTTGGAACTCCTAATGGCAAGGGTTTCTCTGTTTATCAAGAGTTGAAAGATTTGCTTGTTGAACGAGGAATTCCAGAAGAAGAGATTGCTTTTATTCACGATGCTGCTAACAAAAAGGCTAAGCTCCAACTTCAACGTCAAATGAATGCTGGTGAGATTCGTATTCTCATGGCTTCAACGGAAAAAGGGGGAACCGGTCTTAACGTACAACGTCGTATGAAAGCTGTTCATCATCTCGATGTGCCTTGGAAACCGTCTGATATTATCCAACGTAATGGACGCTTGGTTCGTCAAGGAAATATCTATCGTAAGGTAAATATTTTCCACTATATCACTAAAGGAAGCTTTGATAACTACCTTTGGCAGATTCAAGAAACAAAGCTCCGTTATATTACGCAAATCATGACCAGTCGTACACCGATGCGAGCTTCAGAGGATATTGACGAGCAAACACTCTCAGCCTCTGAATTTAAAGCCATTGCGACAGGCAATCCATGCACCAACTATTGCTTCAGCTGTTGAAGGAAACAGAAAAACTGTCGAACAAGGTGCTCAACTGGACCTTACTTCTCTTGTGACAGTGGCAGATAAAGAAGATGATGCTCAAGCAACACTAGGTGATAAGGTACATGCTGAAGTCGTTTCAGTAAATGGAAACACAGCAACCAAGACAGTTGATACAAACACCCCAGGCACTTATACAGTTAAGTATAAAGCTGTTGATAGCCAAGGTAAAGAGTCAGGTGAGATTGAAGTTACTGTAGTTGTAAATCCTGCACGTCAAAACGAGGCTCCTACAGTAGAGATTCCATATTCAGATCCAGCTCCAAACAAAAAGAAGTTTATCTATATACTGGAGAAGAAGCTGACGTTGATATTACCTTTAACGACGATTCTGGAAAAATTAAATCCGCATCATTAAGAAAAGGTGGAAATATTGCCTTAAATAATATTGATGGGAACCCAGAAAAACAAAATAATGAATGGGGCTACACTGTAACAGCGATTAATTCTGAAACTGCTACACCAGCAAAAATTAAAGTTACTGGACAAGTTTCTGGTATTGCTGAAAGTAGACTTCCAAAAACAGAAAACGACTCTCTAGAGCTTGTAACTCGTTTTGCCACTGCAACTGATACAGATGGTGCAGAGATTTCCAATAATGCAACAAAAACTAAAAATAATGGAGAAGTAGTTGGTACTTACCTGACTGACCCAGGTGCAGTAACTTTCGTATTAAAAGCACAAACTAAAAAATATGATATCAAAACTCCATCAGAAGCAGATAAAGTAACCGTATCAAATGCTAACAATGTTACTGATAAAGAGTTTGAAAAAATTAAAGAGAAAGTTAAAGTTGAATATTCTCAAAACAATCCAGATGCACGTTTAGCTGACAAAAAAGGTCAGGAAGTAGAAGATGCTTCAAAAGTTGTTGATAAAGTGGAAAAAGATGGAAACAATGTTGTTGTAACCTATAAAGATGGTTCTAAAGATACAAAACCATTAACAGAATTTGTAGTCAAAGACACCACAGCTCCAGCGAAACCAGTCGTCGATACAGACCTTACAGGTAAAGCCGGTACTAAGACACCAGTTGAAGTGAGTGCAGAACCAGGATCAACAG
>NZ_CM002130.1:478600-482646 GCF_000448605.1 Streptococcus sp. HSISS3 | reverse complement strand
AGATACAGAAGCTCCAGCTAAACCAGTTGTTAACACAGACCTTACAGGTAAAGCAGGCACTAAGACACCAGTTGAAGTAAGTGCAGAACCAGGAACTAAGGTTGAGTTGTTCGATAAAGACGGCAACAAGATTGGTGAAGCTACAGCTGATGAAAATGGTAAAGCTACAATCACGCCAACGGTTGATATTCCAGAAGGTAATGTGACAGTTAAAGCGACAGATGCGGCAGGTAACACTTCAGAAGCAAGTGACCCAGCTAAGGCAAGCGCAGATACAGAAGCGCCAGCTAAACCAGTTGTTAACACAGACCTTACAGGTAAAGCAGGCACTAAGACACCAGTTGAAGTAAGTGCAGAACCAGGAACTAAGGTTGAGTTGTTCGATAAAGACGGCAACAAGATTGGTGAAGCTACAGCTGATGAAAATGGTAAAGCGACTATCACACCAACAGTTGATATTCCAGAAGGTAATGTGACAGTTAAAGCGACAGATGCGGCAGGTAACACTTCAGAAGCAAGTGACCCAGCTAAGGCAACTGACACAACAGCTCCAGCAGCGCCAGTTGTGAATACTGTTAAAGCAGGTGATACTGCAGTAACAGGTACAGCCGAAGCAGGCTCAACCGTAGAAGTTACTCTTCCAGATGGCTCTAAAGTATCAGCAACAGCTGATCAAGATGGAAACTACAGTGTTCCGGTAAGTGGCTTGAACGAAGGTGACACAGTTTCTGTCACTGCGACAGACGAAGCTGGTAATAAGTCAGATGCGACAACTGCAACTGTAGCGAAAGCAGATGATAAGACAGCTCCACTAGCACCAGTTGTGAACACCGTTAAAGCAGGTGATACTGCAGTAACAGGTACAGCTGAAGCAGGCTCAACCGTAGAAGTCACTCTTCCAGATGGCTCTAAGGTATCAGCAACAGCAGACAAAGATGGTAACTTCAGCGTTCCAGTAAGTGGTTTGAACGAAGGTGCTACAGTATCTGTGACTGCGACAGATAAAGCAGGCAACACTTCTAACCCAACATCAGTGACTGTAGGTAAGGGAACTGATACAACAGCTCCAACAGCACCGGTTGTAAACCCAGTTAAAGCAGGTGATACTGCAGTAACAGGTACAGCCGAAGCAGGCTCAACCGTAGAAGTTACTCTTCCAGATGGCTCTAAAGTATCAGCGAAGGCCGACAAAGAAGGTAACTTCAGCGTTCCAGTAAGTGGTTTGAACGAAGGTGCTACAGTATCTGTGACTGCAACAGATGAAGCAGGCAACACCTCTCGCCCAACATCAGTGACTGTAGGTAAAGGAATTGATACGACTGCTCCGTCAGCACCGGTTGTGAACACTGACCTTACAGGTAAGGCAGGTACTCGTACACCAATCGATGTTATTGCGGAACCAGGATCAACAGTTGCCCTCTACGATAAAGATGGCAACAAGATTGGTGAAGCCACAGCTGATGAAAATGGTAAAGCTACTATTACTCCAACTGTTGACCTTCCAGAAGGTAATGTGACAGCGAAAGCGACAGACCTAGCAGGTAATGTCTCAGAAGCTAGCGCCCCAATGCTTGCAACAAGGGGTGGATCAACAGATACCTTTAATAATGGTAAAGGTTCTGATGTTGCCCAAACGACTGTGAAACCATCACCAGTTGTAGATGTTCAGGCAGTGGATTCATCAGATAAGCACATGAATCTCAAAGCAAGAGCGACTATTTCAGCAGCTCAAAAAGATACTTCTACCCTTCCAGCGACAGGAGAAGAAGCATCAACGGCAGCTGTAGTACTAGGAGGAGTTCTTGCAGCATTTGGACTTACTTTGGCAGGTAAGCGTAAAAAGAAGACTAAGATAAATTAAAAATCTTGTTGAAGTGATTTATTAAGTCATCTGAGTTTTCAGAAAAAGACTCATCCCACTGGGGTGAGTCTTTTTGGCTGTTGAAAAACACTATTTTGAGTTTTTATCCTTTTTTATTTATATATCCTGCGTTTGTTATACTGACATCGCTAGATAAAATGCGATTTACGATAGAAATAATCATATCAGTAAGTTATTAGATGGGGTAAGTCTTTACTTTTTAACAAATAAATTTTTGTGAATAGCTAGTTTAGAAAATATTGTCGCATTCGTGTGTTCGGAAAATAGATATTTGTTGAATACACATATTAGTTATGATAAACTACTACTAACAAGAAAATTGTTAGATTTGAGGCTAATATGAAACAAGAAACACTTATGAAAAATATAAACGAGTTGCTTGAAATTATGCCTTGGTATGTTAAGGAATATTATCAAGCAAAGCTCGTTATTCCATATAGCTACAAGACACTGTATGAGTACTTAAAAGAATATAGACGATTTTTTGAATGGTTGATTAGCGATCATGAGAAATTGGGTGAAACTGTACGTTATGCAGACTATGATACGATTGCTGATGTTCATATTGATGAGCTGGCCCATTTACCAAAGTCTGTTATCGAAGGCTACTTTGTTTACCTTCGTGAAAATACTGAGCGTCGTTCAATATCTGAAGTCAGTATTATTCGAACTAAAGATGCCCTCTCTAGTTTGTTTAAGTATCTTACTCAAGAAACTGAGGACGACGAGGGTGAGCCTTATTTCTACCGAAATGTCATGGTTAAGGTGAAAATCAAGAAACCTAAAGATACCTTAGCTAGTCGTGCAGATAACATGAAAGAAAAACTCTTTCTAAACGATACACAGTCTTTCCTAGATTATATCGACAATGAGCACGAAAAGAAAATCTCAAAACGTGCCCAGGTATCGTTTGTCAAAAATAAAGAGCGTGATCTTGCTGTTATAGCACTTCTACTCTCAACTGGAGTCCGTTTATCTGAACTAGTGAACCTAGATATGCAAGATGTCAATCTAGCCACAAGGACGATTACAGTTATTCGAAAAGGTGGTAAAAAGGACGTTGTAAATATCGCTCCATTTGGTATACCTTATATTGAGCGTTACTTAGAAATTAGGAAGGGACGCTACGCAGCAAGTGATTCAGATAAAGCATTCTTCTTAACGACTCAAAATAAAGTGCCTGCAAGGCTTGGAACACGTTCTGTCGAGCTTTTGGTGAAGAAGTTATCTACCGCCTATGGTAAACCCACTACTCCCCACAAATTGCGACACACACTTGCGACACGTCTATATGAGCAAACAAAAGACAGCCTCCTAGTCTCCCAACAATTAGGACACAAGGGGACTGCGATGGTAGAGGTATATGCACACGTAGCTGCAGAGACAACTAAGGAAGCTTTGAGTGATTTATAACTCATTTAATGGTTAATACATTATACACGATATATAGTTAATAAATAAACTATGTATATGGTAATGAAGACTATAAATTGTTAACACAGTTTATGATAAGTTAGAAAAAACGAGGAATCTCCTTAAATAGGAGGAGATTCCTCGTTTTTCGTTACTATTTAACATTTAGAGACGACTGTTTCAATGGTCTCGTTCTTTAAGTTTGCCTCTAGTTATTGTTTATTATGAACGTCTGTGACGCCCTTTATAAACGAAGCTTGTCAAACCAAGTCCTACCAAAACCATACCTAACATACCTACTTTAGAGTTTGTATCCCCTGTTTTTGGTAAGTCCTGACTTGTCAATTTTCCATCAGTTTCTGATTTAATTCCTGCACTACGTGTTTGTGTATATGAAGGAGTAACAAAATTCATGGAATGATTGTCTTTTGTAGGAACTAGACTTGTAGCAGGTGTTGTGCTGACCGCAGGAGCTTCACTAGTAGCAGGTGTTGTGCTGACCGCAGGAGCTTCACTAGTAGCAGGTGTTGTGCTAACTGCAGGAGCTTCACTAGTAGCAGGTGTTGTGCTGACTGCAGGAGCTTCACTAGTAGCAGGTGTTGTGCTAACTGCAGGAGTCTCACTAGTAGCTGGCGTTGTGCTGTTCGCAGGAGCTTCACTAGTAGCTGGCGTTGTGCTAACTGCAGGGGTTTCACTAGTAGCTGGCGTTGTGCTAACTGCAGGGGTTTCACTAGTAGCAGGTGTTGTGCTA
>NZ_CM002130.1:419143-477436 GCF_000448605.1 Streptococcus sp. HSISS3 | reverse complement strand
GTAGCTGGCGTTGTGCTGTTCGCAGGAGCTTCACTAGTAGCAGGTGCTGTGCTAACTGCAGGGGTTTCACTAGTAGCTGGCGTTGCGCTTACTGCAGGAGCTTCACTAGTAGCAGGTGTTGTGCTGACCGCTGGTGCTTCACTAGTAGCAGGTGTTGTGCTAACTGCAGGAGCTTCACTAGTAGCAGGTGTTGTGCTAACTGCAGGAGCTTCACTAGTAGCCGGAGTAGTGCTGGTCGCTGGTGTAGAAGATGTATCGGTCACTTTAGGAGTACCATCTCCGTTATGAGTATGGTAGTCATACTGCCAAAATTCATAAAGCGTTTTACCAGCTTTTACTCTGTCATAGCTAACTTCGTAAAAGGATGGTGTACCGCTAATGACTGGAAAGGCTACGGCACCTTTACCGCCAAGTTTTAAATATTTTGTCTCACCAGGCTCTATCGTATATTCTACAGAACGCGAATCCTCACCAGTAAAATGATAAATAACAGTATAGGTTAACGGACCTTCAGACTGAGATGATGGTTTTGCAGATGGAGTTAAACTATCTTTAAATGCTGTCTCACTATTGTTCTTTTTATAAAGGAACATGGCCATTGGTGTTCCAGTATTATCAGT
The DNA here is from genome assembly GCF_000448605.1 of Streptococcus sp. HSISS3. Classification (NCBI taxonomy): domain Bacteria; kingdom Bacillati; phylum Bacillota; class Bacilli; order Lactobacillales; family Streptococcaceae; genus Streptococcus; species Streptococcus sp. HSISS3. The sequence continues at coordinate 476,816 of NZ_CM002130.1, read as the reverse complement.
AACAAAATATGAGGAAGATAACATCAACGTATTATTAGGAATATCAGAACCAGTTTCGTATTTATTAGCGCTATCTAAAGTATAGCCTGGTATAGTTTTAGCGCTTACTGTTACCTGCTTATCCAAAGGTACATCAACAGTGTCATAAGGTGCGATATCAATTACTGCTGGAACACCATATTTACTATTTCTCTCAAAAACACCATAACGAACATGAAAAGAAATAGAATCTCCATGATGCCATGAAGGTCTAATGACTGGGTTCACGATAATGTTCCCTTCTACAGAAGGTTTATTTTTATAGTAGGTATATGTTATAGGATTGTCATCAAAATTAGGATGGTTTAAAAGTGGACTATCATAAGGTATAACATCTCCAGGTTTAAAACTCTTTCCATCATCTGACGTGATTGTATAGTAAGAATACCTATAATCAGTTCCCTCAGGAATAACGAAGCGCCCATCTTCATTAGCGCCGTAGACACCAGTCCCCGATTGTTCGACACCACTATCTGTATGCTCTACATAAAGAAAGAAAAGTGACTTATCACTTGAATTTTCACTTGGCGTTGTACTTGTCGGTGAAACTATATCAGTTGGAGTTACTGCAAGACCTCCATCTTCTGAATATAAAGCACTTGTTTCAGGAGCTTCGCTATTTTCTGAAGCCAAAACTACTGCTGGTGCTTCACTCGTCGTTGGCATTGTACTAACGTTTTCGCTAGTAGCAGGTGTTATGCTTGGGACTTCACTCGTTTTTGGCGCCGTACTAGCAATTTCATCGGCATACACTTTTGAAGACGACTGACCGAATTGGGACTGTGCTACAGTCGCAACTGTAATAGCTGCAACTAAAACAATTCCATATTTAGAAAACTTATTAATAGACAAAATAAACCTCCAGAGGAACATTATATAATTTTTAGAAATATAAATTATCACACTTAATATATCAGAAAAATAAATAAAGTCAAGGTTTTTTTAAAAAAACCTTGACTTTTGCCTCAGCCTTAGCCTTAGCAAATGATCTGTCTAACTTCTTAAAATTGGTGCGATTTGAAGAATATTGTCGAGTTGGACTAATCTATACCCTTCACTAGTCTTTATTGATATTTCTTTACGAGACAGTTCTCTCACTTCGCCGAATAAAGTAATTTTTCTATCATGATGTTTGATAGTGAACTGCCCTTTAAGTTGGTTGATATAGAGTTGAGAAAGTAATAAGAGTTTCTGAGGATTACTTAGGTCTGTTGAGAAGTCAACACGACTTTTAGCAGCATGTAATGATGAGGTATGCTCAGACAGAAAGAACCCCATCCACTTCTGCATCCCAGGGTCCTGGTATTCTCTTGCTGCTTGAAATGGCAAATAAGAACGATCAATCATTTTAAACCATCCAATCCTCCAGCAGAATGTCCTCCGATGAGCCTACTTCTGGCAATACTTCTTGATGCACTATCAAGTGCATTAGCTTTTAGTAGAGAGGTAAAGCCAAATTGGTCTCTGATAGAATCTATTGCTGTCTGGAGCCTTTCTTCTTTTTCAATTTGTTCGACATCATCGAATAGTGAGATTAATCCAAAAGATTCATCTACAAACCCAGAATAATTAACAGCTACACTTCGGATTGCTCCTGAAGTGTATTTATTATGGAATAACTTCAACACATAGTTTGTCAGCATGTCGGTGTTATTCGTTGGTTCAATTTTCATTTGAGTATTTATAGAACGTTTGTTCTCATGTTTAGAGTAGCCAAGGTGTATTGAAACAACAGTCGCTTTTTTGCCTATCTTTCTTAATCGGATAGCAACTTGCTCGGCCATCTCTCTAAGGACAATTTCAATATCACGTTGTCTAAAATAGTCTCTAGGGAGAACCTGGGAGTTACCTAGACCTTTTGATTTTGGTTTATAAGGCTTATGAACGTTACTTTCATCAATACCATTAGCATGAAACCATAAACGAAGGCCAGCTACTCCTAGTTCTTTCTTCAAGATATCTGGGTTGGCATTTGCCAAGTCTTTGATTGAGTGGATACCTAACGTGTTGAAGCGTTTCTCCATTCTTTTACCGATACCCCAGAAATCTGTCATCTTAGGAATAGACCATACCTTATTCTCCACATCCTCATAGGACCAGTTAGCTCTCATGGTGGAAGTTTTCTTTGCTTCATTATCAAGGGCTAGTTTAGCTAGTAAAGGGTTAGCATTGGACATACCAACGGTTGAATAGATACCAGTTTGTCTCCAGATGTCCCTTTGAATCCTTGCTGAAATAAGGTCAAGTTTTTGCTTTCGTGACAACTGCTTATCTGGAACGAAGTATTTAAGAGAACTAGACAGGTCGATAAAACCCTCGTCTATAGAATAAGGATAGATATCGTTAGGGCTACCATAGTTTTGAAAAATGCCTTGGATTTCCATATTAACTGCGATATACTCGTCCATTCTGGGAGGAACGATGAAAGTCACTTTTGCCCAGTCTTCAATGAATCGCACGTATTCTAGATCTGTTCTCAATCCTTGTTTCTTGGCATTGTAATACGAGAACTTTCTTGTTTGAACATCAAAAGGGAGGTCGTATGCTCTTCCTACGTTTGATTTCCCAAACACTTTCTTAAATATCGGTGAAGAAGCTAGGATAAGACCTGCAGAGTTATCAGCTCTACTCATAACACATAGAGAAGTTTTTAGAGGATGTAACCCTCTCTCAACACATTCTACGCTAGCATAAAAAGACTTCATATCGATAAAAGCGATATCGCTTCTTGGCTCTCTTGAATAATCAAAATATCCCATGTGCCACCTCTTTTGTTAGTTTATAAACTAACAAAAAGTATAGACTATTTTGGTGAGGTTTTCAAGCGATACGATATTACCAATAGATTTGATAGTAAAAAAACATCCCTGTTCCACAATCTACCATTGCACGTATCGAGCGTGGAAATAACACTAGCATCGAAACCATGAGCAAAATCGCCGTTGCTCTTAATAAACCTCTTACGATTCACATTGGTTAGTATTATTATAGTTTAAATATAGCTAAAAAGCCCTATATCAAGGGCTTTCTGTTATATATTTAAAGAATAAAATCTAGGTTTAAAATAGCTTAATATCGGCATTTATCACAGCTACCTTCTTTTTATTTCACAGAAAATTCCTAACAAATACGGAGATAGAACTTAAGTAGTTTGATTACCTATAACTCAGAAATCCATAAAATATCCTAATTGCTCAGCTTTGTAGATAGCCTCTTGCTTATTATTTACTAAGAGCTTTGAATAGATGTGATTCAAATGATTAAATACTGTTCTCCTACTAATTTGTAATGTTTCCTCTATTTCTTTTATAGAGAGACCTTTCTTACTTAAATTTAAGATAGCTATTTCTCGTTCAGTTAAAGATTCAACATAATCCTGAAACTCAATTTGTTCAAAATACTTTTTCCCAGAATCCACTTTTTTTAAGATAGAAATGAGTTGTTTAGGGTCTATATTTTTATCTATAAAACCATATGCGCCTATTGTTTTTGCTCTCTCTTCATAGATTGACTTAACATATCCTGTCAGCATGACAACTTTCAAATTAGGAGTAGACTGTATGAGTTCCTCTGCTATCTCCAATCCATTCTCTTTAGAAATATTTGTTAAATTAATATCAAGTAATATAATATCATACTTAGACAAATCAATCGTCACATCGTTAAAATTAGAAGTAATCGTATCTATGACATCTACTTCATCATACTGTTGGCATAACAGTTGGATACTCTTCGCAAATAGTTTATGGTCATCAATTAATAAAATCTTCATAGCACAATTTCCAATCTATGGGAAGTAATATTCTGATATTAAATTGTTTATTATCTATTTGTAGCTCCATATCCCCATCAAAAGCTGCTAGTGTTTCTTGAAATGATTTCAAACCTCTACCATAATTTATAGATTGAACTTTTTCCACTATATGATTACTCTCCTCAATGATAATAATATCAGATTGAACCTTTAAAGATAAATGGATATCTTTACTAACTCCATATTTTATAGCATTATTAATTAACTCTTTTATAAACCTGTAAACAATATCTCCATATGGAGGTGGGATTATTGTACTATTCGAACAGTTGAAATACAATAATTTATTACTTTTCCTTCTTTTGACGACATCGTCAAAAAGAGACTGTATATTTTCTTTCATTGTTCGATTAGCAGGAACTATTGGGTGGTAAGTATCAATTTCATCCCTGATACCAGAAACTAAATCATTCAACTCATTAACAATGAAACCATGTGTTAGATCACTATTTTCTAGTGAGAGTAAGTTTTTTATCGCTATGATATTTTGCAAGACATCATCATGCAAATAATTTGAGAACTCCACTCTCATGTTTTCCTCTGATTTCATGAAATAGTTCAGCCTTCTATTTTTATAGTCAAAATTTTGTTTAGAGTTTTCTAAATAATAAAAGATACAAGAAATTACCACTAGACAAAACAACGTGCTTGCATCAACAACTATAAAAAATAGTAAAAAATCTTTAACTAGTACATTTATAAGTACAACCCAACAAACAATGAGAAGTACAAATAATAGTTCTATACGAATTTTGTAGTTACCTAACCATCTTTGAGTAACTGAACTAAATTTATCATGTATGACCTTAAAATAGTATATTGTACTCATTATAAGGGGAAACAGATACCACCCCAAATTATTAAAGGCTTGATTAACATCTAGTATTTCTCCATAAAATTCACTACTAAGTATTACCAGCAAAAGCAAAGAAAACAGTATCAATGAACGTTTTACTACTGATATTTGTTGCCTAAAATACCTATAATATAGCACTATAACCAATAACGGATAAAGGTGTAAAATAGTAAAAATAATCAGGAATAAAAAATTAAATAAAATTCTATTAACTAAAAGGCTAATTATAGAAACAAAAATAATTATTAACAAGCACTTATCTAGCTTATCCTTAAATTGTTTCTGCCCATATAATATTAAATTAGTAATCTCAACAGTATAACAATAGAGCAATATAATTTGCAGACCACTACTAAAAAAGAGAGGAGTTTCCCTTGATAGCACAGATACCAAGTATTGCCAAATTGTTAAGGATATGATAGAAATAATTCTTTTAAAAAGATCATCTTGTTTTTGGCGTAATATTGCTGCCAGCCAAATAAAAGCCGTATCAATAAGAGTCATTACAAGAGCCACTTTTTCAGAGAAAAGAAGAGACAAGTTCTCTTGGTTATAGAACAAAATCAACAAGGTTATTAATTGTTGTAACAAGATTATTGCAATCTCAAAAAATTTACTCTTTGTTATTTTTTCTATTCTGATCATATTATTTACTTAATCATTAAAGTTAAAAGGTTTTTAGAATTAATGTTGATTATTGATTTCACTGACCGCAATGTCAATAAATAAAATGTGCCATATATTATCAAGAAGAAAAACAGACAAAGCAATAAAGATAGCATTATGATATTGCCTGCTACCAATGTATCCATAAATAAATATTTATAGAAAATAAGCAACATACTACCATTTACAATCCCAATTAATACAGGAATAAGGAAAAGTATACCTGTTTCATATCTGAGAATCCGGTTAATCAATTTTTTACTATAACCTAGCTTACTTAGATAGCTATATTCTTCTTTATTTTCCATGATTTCTATGAGGCTTGTAAAGTATAGAATACTACCTGTACAAATGATAAAGAGTATGGATAGGAAAGTTATAAAGATATAAGTTGCAATATTAGCAGTCTTTACTGTGTATTCCCTACTATAACTACTGATAACATCAGGAACCGTACTAAACTGATTGTAAAATGTTTCGCTTGACCTAATAGAATTTCCATTAAAAGTCCTAATTGTCATTTCTTTCTCTGGAAAACGAGAACTAAGTTCAGCATATAATTTATCAGAAACAACCAGAGTCGTGACACTTGTAGAAAAACTAAAAACATTATTCGTTGATACTTGTTTTACAGTAACATCATATGCATTTTCCAAATTAAAGGTTTTCCCGAGGCTAATTTCTGTTGGATAATAATTTATTAACAATGGTAATGACTCACTACCTTCAATAGAATTTGTTTTCCCTTGAGCTTTCATTAACTCTTTATAATCACTGTAATTAATTATATCAAAATAAGGAATTGTTTGCCCAGATTCTGTGATAGTCACTTCTGGAGTAGTGTTCAATCTCAATAGGTCAACATCAACTAAGCTCACTTGGTTGTTCTCTAAAATATTTGTAACATTAACTTGACCATTTTCTGATTTAACATTATATTCTATAGCAGATGGAGTCAATCTCTCTATTCCATTAAGAGAATAAGCATAGAGCATTACCATAATTCCAGTAACTGAAACAGTTAATGTTAAAAGACCTCCCAAGACTGTTAATAGTTTATTTTTGGTCGCAATACGATAGTTAAATTTGGGATAGATGATATTAGAGAGAGGGCGGTATAACCTTTTTTTATTTTCTTTTAACAAAGAAATTACAAAAGTCAATCCATATCTGATTGTAAAAATTGTTCCAAAAACAATTAAGATAATTATCAATAGAGAAATCGGTACCATCCCTATGCTTAATAGTATATTTCGTGTGGATGAAAACACTGTCGCCAAACATAAAACATATGACAATAGCAATGCAGTAATAGCAATAATAGCTTTGACTTTTCTTATCCTGATGTTTTTCTCAGCCTTTCTTGAGAAATTAACAAATTCAATCAAAGACTGTTTACTAATGATAAGTCCATTTGTGATGAAATTAATCAGAAAAACTACAACTAATATTCCTAAAGACTCTATAATCTCATTAACTGTAATAAACCACTGAACTTCCATTGTTAATTCCAATAGATGAGTAATTACCAGTACAGCTAAAAAATATAAAGTCGGTCCCAGCAATAAACTTACCAAGTAACTCAAAACTAGAATAACAAGATTTTCTAAAGTCAGTAATTTTGTTAATTCTCTTTTTGAAAACCCTAGTATTGCTAAGATTCCAAGTTCTTGACTACGTTTTTTAACAAAGAAATTATTGAAGTAAATTAAGAATATCACCAAAAATACAGTCAGAAAAATCAATGACCCATTAGCGATAACTAGAGCTTGACCACTATTCCTAATTTTTTCTGCAATGATTTTATCTGAGATAAAATTTAGAAAAGCTATAAAAATACTTAATAAACCAATCGTAGCTAGAAAATAGATACGATATAACGAAAAATTTTTTTTATGTTAGATTTTGTAATTGACCAAATCATATTACTCTCCTCTATCGGATAAAGCTTGAGTAATTACATCGTAAAACGACTCTCCACAATCTTCTTTATCAATCTCCATGTGAAGTTTACCATCTTTGAGGAGTACAACTCTATCGGCATAAGAAGCTGATAAAACGTCATGAGTAACCATTAAAATAGTTACCTTTTCCGTTTTATTGATTTCACTCAAAATCCTCATTGTTCCTTCAGAAGATTTCAAGTCAAGTGCTCCAGTTGGTTCGTCAGCAAAAATAATCTCTGGTTCTTTAATGATTGCTCTGATAATACTGACCCTCTGTTTCTGACCTCCAGAAAGTTGATAAGGATATTTCTTCAACTGTTCATATAAATTAAATCTTTTTGCATAGCTATTTATCAAATCATCAATCTTTGATGAATCAACATTTTTTAGAGACAAAGCAACAGAAATATTCTCCCTAATGGTTAGACTGTCTAAAAGCATATAATCTTGAAAAACAAAACCAATATCATTTTTTCTAAAATTAGTTGCCTCGTTATCAGAAAATGCACTAATTTCTCTATCTGCACAATAAATACTCCCACTATCAATTTTATCAATAATCGAAGTAACATTTAAAAGTGTCGTTTTCCCACTACCGCTACGCCCCATGACAGCCACAAATTCTCCTTTTCCGACAGTCAAATTGATATGGTCTAGAGCATAATTTGGTTGATTGGGATATTTTTTGCAAACATCTTTCAATATTAATTGATTCATTTTATCTCTTCCTCCTGATATTTATTCATGTATGAGTCATATAAGTCACAATAATACTCATTATTTTTGTACAAATATTGTAACCAATATGTCTTTATTTTTAATGAGTAAAAAGTGCAAAAATTGTTTATTTTTTATACTTAAATGTTCTCACATTTTAAAGTAGTCTTTTGATTATTATTCAAGAAAATTACTAGAGTTGTGAAGTGAAGTGTTGCGCGTGGTATATGATTCAATACAAAAAGGATAGCATCACTATATGCTATCCTAAGCTAGTCCTATGATTATTGTGCAGGTCTCAAGGTTGCTGCTACTGTTCTGATAGAACTTTGTGTATAGTCATCATGTCTTTCTTCATCTGTGATTACACGAGGTTTTGAAAAGTTCTCGATAGTCTTTTCAGGTTCTTTTGCTTGTTTTTTGCTTGTTCAAGTCGTTGGTGTTGAGCTTCTGGCCCCCAGTCTTTTTCTGCAGCAATCTCAGAGACCATAAAGGCACTATATCGATATGCCTCTGGAACAATCGTCTGGATTTGTTCTTTCGTGAAGCGGTCTCCCTCACTATAATCAACGACATCCCAAATTAGTCCGCCATTGCCATCTTCTCGTGCTGCAAGGAAATGTTCACATCCAATAGGATTTGATAGGTTGATCATAAAGAGTTCTTCAGACCATTCTCCAGTCATTACAGCATCAATAAATGTTTTATATTCATCGTCCGAGGCAAAATTTAGATGCCCGTCCTTTTCAGCTTTTTGAGCTTTACATAAAACCTCAAATCGTTCTTGGTACAGTGAAAAATTGTACTGCTTTAAAAAACTTGCTTGTTCCGTTGTTAAAATATTTTTCTTCATCGTGATTACCTCTTATTCTAAGTTAAATGTCAGTGTTACTTTAGTCAATGGGATGTGTTTAAGCCCCCAAAAGCCAGATTTCAGTAACACTTTGAACATACCAGCTACATTTCCTTCTGTATCTTGTCTAAACTTTTCATCTCTGATTTCCGTAAGACCTTTAAATTCATGAGAAATACTACTAGCAATAGATGAACGCATCGACTCTTTGATATTGTCTACGGTGTCAAATCGTCCTCTGATATTTGCATTGTGTCTATCGTCAAAAATGATTTTATTGATTTGACCTTTGCTGAAGTTTCTTAAGGCAATAGCTACAACATAAGGAAGTGCAATCCCCAGTGTAACTAGAGGGTGTGTTAGAATATCAAACACAATACCTTTTAGAGTGGTAATAAGTACGATATATGCCAATGCTCCTATCAATTTAAAGTAATTAACTGACATCGTAAATTTATTTTTTCGATTAGCTAATAACAAACCAATACATACATAAACTACCAGTAATATCAGGGCGATAATATGAATCGTCTTTGTTGAAACATTGAGAATATTGTTTGCTAATAACAGAACTGAAGTGGCTGTTATAAATATGATTTCAAGAAAATAAATACTTTCAGCAAACCATTTCATCAGCAACATGAACATTAATTTATTATTTTTCAAATAGATACCTTCTTTCTACCTATATGGTCTTGATTTCATAAGTTCATAATTATATAAATTATCAGTTCTCATATAAGCAATAACTTCCTTCCTAGTTTGTTTTAAAGTACTTCTTTATTATAGGAAAACAAATATCTATTTGTAACCCAGTGACACCTCTTAAAAAAACACAACTCTTGTGAGCTGTGTTTTTAGGGAATTATGAATTTAGAATAGGGAAAAGGAATTTTAAGAAGTGGGTGCTATCTTAGTACTCTTTACTACGTTTAGAGAAACCAAGCATTCCAAGTGCAGTAGCCAAAATAACTGCACCTGCTGTAGCAATAGCTGAAGTTGATTTTTCACCAGTATTAGGAAGAACTTTAATAGCTTGTTGTTGGACAGGCACTTCTTCTACTGGAGTTACTGGGGTAGAAGTAGGTCCGCCAGATTCTCCTACTGGTGCTGCTGGTGGTGTATCGAATGAAACAAGATTCGATTTATAGGCATTACCAAAATCAATCTGATAGAAATCATTTTCTACAGTAGTACCTGCAGGGACTTGCAATGTAGCAGGGAGATTAACTGTTACATTATTGTTTTTTAGAATATAGTCTTGGTAATAATCAACGGGACTTTTGGCTACCCAGAGATAGAATTCACCAGTTGGGTTAAGACCAGATTCATTTAGGATCTTGTTGATGGCATCAGTACGTCCTTCATCCGAAAGTACGTGATACATATCAAAGAGGTCTTTGACATCTTTGTTTTGACTATTGACAATAGTAATAGCATCTTCATCTACTGAGAATGCACCATCTTGCACGTCATCAAGGAGTGCAAATTTAAGTGCTTGTTTAGATGCAGCCATATCTTTGTATGGGCTATAGTCAGTCGTCAAATGGAAGGTTACTTTATCATCGTCAGTAGTCTTACCGTCGATGTCATTTCCTTTTGAATCTGTAACAGACTTATGTGGTTTTGGAGCCGTTGGTGTCTTGTTAGTGACAGTATCAGAGAAGGTTTCGTAACCATTACGACCAGCTTTATAAGTATTATCGTAGAAACCGTTATCGTCCGTTGCTACGAACTTGATTGTAGGTGCTTCAAGAGCTTTACCATCGTATTTGGCAGTAAATGTGTAGGTCTTCGAAGCATCATCATAATCAACGTTCCAACCTTTAGCCTCATTTTCAACTTTGTTGGCTTCGATGTTTGGAACTTCTCCAAATTCAAGAGGATCACGTGTTGTTACGGTATCGCCAACTTTGGCATTTGCAAAAATGTTTCCATTATTCAAAACGTACGTATGTTCATCATTTTTTGGAATCATTTTACCATTAACATTTTCGCCGTCGCTGTTGAGGACAGTTTTAGTTACAGTTGGTTGATAATTCATACTGTAGTCATGGTAGCTTACAGATGGAATTACTGGTTTAACAGGCTCATTAACCTTTTTAACTGTAGCTGATGGAACCACGTTTGGATTAGTGAAATCAAGACTCAACTGACCATGAGTATTGATAATCCAGTTATCGTCAATGTTAAGAATTGGGATAATACCAGTAGTTTCTCCTGGCTTCAAGACATAAGACTTGTTGAGCGCAATACTACGATTGATATCTTCAGCAAAGCTTGAGTTACCATCGTGGTTTACTGAGTAGATTTCTTCTCCATCAGTATAAACGTGGTAGTTAAGATTTTGGTTAACACCAGTGTTCGGACGGTTACTTGTGTAGGTATAGTTCCACAAATCGAGACTATTAAGTGTTACAGTGGTAGAACCATCTCCGTTTGCTGCAGACGTGAAATTGACCTTACCATTAAGGGTACCTGTACCCAAAACACCCAGGCTATCATTAGCTGAGTCATTCATATCATGAGTAAATGAGAAGGTTCCGTCTGGATTAACACTACCATTTTGAACAGAGTTACCATAAGTCAATTGATCAACATTTTGTGTTGTCACACGTCCATCAACATTAACGTTAGCATTATCCTTCATAGCAGCATAATCTTTGTTAAACTTGTCGATGGTTTCTTTGTTTGAAGCAATCTGCTTATTAACCTGCTCAGTATAGGTGTTGTAATCACCTACATTTTTACCATCCCCACTTGAGATTTCAGTAGCTTCAGCTTTAATAAGTCCATTACTATCTTTAACCGCTTTGTCTACTTGAGTTTCAAGTGTGTCGTGAGCTTTGTCAGCTGCATCATAGGCTGATTGGCGTCCAGATGCGTCCTGGGTAGCTTGTTTGATTGTAGCTACTTGTTCATTTTGGTCGGCCTTGATTTCAGCTTGCTTTGTTTCGAGTTCTTCGCTTGTAGTCGCAGTCCCCTTGTCTTGGGTAGTATCTTGTGTCACTTTTACACCGCTATCTTTGGCAGTAGCAACTGTATCTGTGACGGCTGTGTTGTCGATAGTTACCTTTTCAGCTTCCGTAGATGTATTAGCCTTTTCAGCGTAAGCATTATTATCATTAGTGCTTACTGGTTGTGTAGTGGCTACTTCTGCTACTGTTTCAGTAGGTTGTGAAACAGTAGTGTTTGTTGCAGTCGCTGTGGTTGTTGGAGTAGAGACATCTGAAGTTGCAACAGCTGTAGCTTGTGACATAAGACTGTCTGCGTTTGCTTGTGAGGTAGCAACTGTTTCTGAATTTACAGGAGCTTCAGTTACTTCATCTGCGGATGCTTGGGAAGTTCCCCCAACGATTGCTGCAGCTCCAAGTGCAAGTACACCTACAGCTCCATAGACTTTATTTTTACGAATAGAGCCATGTCCTTTCGTGTTATTTGAGTCTTTAAACATTTTCAATAATCACCTTTCTTAGTTTGAGTACCATTTATCTTGTTTCACAGCTGTTCGTTGAAGACCAAGTGCTGCCAAAATCAAGAATCCAAAGGTAACGAGTTTTGTTCCAGCTTCCCCTGTTTCAGGAAGTGTTACCATTTTTCCTGCCTCGGTCTTAACAGAGACAGTTCCATCCTCATTTACTGCTCCTCCTGCCTGTGAAGCTGGAACTGAGGCTACCGAACCATCGAAGTTTTGTACAACAAGATCACTATTGTTTGTTGAGACAACTTTATAACCAGTATTTGTAACGACTGGTTGACTAGGAGTCACATTAAGTACAACTTGTTTTGTTGAAGGAGAAACGTCCCCTGGTTTAGGTGCTTCTTGAACATTTGTGTCGCTAACTTTAGGAGTTTCTTCAGATTTAGGTGTCTCAACCACTTTGTTTGAAGTAGTTGCTGAAGTTGAAGCTACTTCTGTACGACTATCTGATTTATGTTCAGTAGGCGTAGAAACTCCAGTTCCAATAGTTCCGTCAAGAATGTGAGGTGTACTTGTAGCTGTTTCAGACAGTTCTGGAGAAGTTGATGATTTCTCAGAAGATGTTGTTCCTTCGCTACTTGGCAAACTCACACCTGTTCCAGATGTTCCATCAGACACCTTTGGTGTTTCTGAACTTGTTGAAGAAGATTCAGCTGAAGTTGATGAGCCACTAGGTGTTTCAGAACTTGAAGCGTTATTCCCTTCAGTTGGTGCTGGAGTTGGTGTGGCCACAGTTGACCCTTTATCATTAACAGTATTTGTTGAACTTTCACTGCTACTGCTAGTGTTATTTTTACTATTGTGGTTAGTATTAGCAGTATCCGTTGCGTTAGGCTTAGTAGGAGTTTCAGTTACTGTGTGCTCTGAAGGAGTAGGAGTTTCTGATGCAGTTGAAGTTGTATCAGAAGTAGAGTTTCCATCACTTCCTTCAGAGGTAGCTGTAGACGTTTCAGCAGTTGTACTTGCATTTTCAGAAGTCGTAGGTGTAACCTCAGAAGTTTCTGATGTCTTCCCTTCGTCTTGATTTGGCGTAGTAACGCTTGGTATTGTAGGTGTAGCTACACCAGTACCAGTAGAACCGTCAGTTACTTTAGGTGTCTCAGTTGTTACACCTTCATTTTTAGGAGTGTCAACTTTAGGTGCTTCAGCAGTTGGGACATCTGTGGTATTGGTGCCGGGTGTCGCTGGTGTTGATGAAGCGGGAGGAAGAAGTGTATCGGAGTGTCCAGTCGCAACAGTAGCATTATCTGTTGGTCCAGTTGGTGCGGCAGATTCGTCTGCTGATACTCCATTATTAACCAAACCTGTTGCTACAAGGGCTGTTAAAAAAGCTCCAGATTTTAGGATCATTGAACATTTGTTTTTATCCATAAATAAGCAATTTCCTTTCTTAAAAAATTACAATTAGATGATAGCAAAAGTCATCCCTGACTCAAACCCAGTGACACCCTTTGAATACACAAAAAAAGAGCGTACTGCTCTTTTGTAATCTATTATGAAATTTATTTTGGTCTAAATAATTAAGTTCTACTGACTCTTGTACGTATTCTCTTTTATTCTCATTATAACGCGTCCTTCATTACAGTAAATGTCAATCCAAGTCCCCCAAAAATAGACAGAACTAAAAAAAATAGAATTGATTCATTTTTAAAAATAAATCAATTCTTCCAGCAACATTTTTTTACATTAATTGGATAAACATAAATTTTATGCTTACTTTTTAAATACCATTTTAACTTCAGCACCATTACCTTGATTATCATAATTATTTAGTAACAATTGTCCCTTGTTAGTTTCAAGTATTTTCGTAACAATTGAAAGTCCCAAACCATGTATATTATCATCATACATTTTCGTTGATACATATTTTTCCCTTAGATCATAAAGAATATCATTATTAAATCCATCGCCTTGATCCCTGACAACAATAGTATAATTATCTATATCATCATAAAAACCGATAAATATAGTTGAACCCACTGAAGAATTCTCAATTGCATTATTTACTAAATTTTGTATCGCAATAGAAATTGAATTTTTATCTAATTTAATATTACTTGCATCATGTGAAAGAATTGATAAGCTAAAACCTTTAAGTTTACAAATACTAGTCACGATTTTTATCCAATAGTCTACAACTTCTTTTGATACAATTTCCTTTTGAGCTTCCATCAAATCAGAAAATTCATTTAGTTTTTTTAAAAAATATTCCAATCTCTCCACACCATTTAAAGCATCTTCTGCTCTTTCAAGAACATTTTCTTGATCTTCTATTAATAATTCTATATTACCCTTGATTAGAGTAATCGGAGTCCTCACATCATGAGTAATCGATTGAATCATTTCTTTTTGTGTCGTCTGCATATTCCATTGCTTTTCTAATGATGCCTTTAAGCTCCTTGCCATACTATCTATAGAATCTAACACTCCTGAAATTTCTATATAATCAGAATGCTCTCTTTCAAATTCTAATTGTAATTTTTCAAGATTATCATTAGCCTTGGATATCTTTCTAATTTCACTCCTTAATTTCCTTGTCAAATTACTTATTAAATAAATAAATCCAATTAGCCACAGACAAAACATGCTTATAAAAAACACCAATTCAAAACTTCCAATTATTTTATACACATTTGGATTGGTAGGTATAACACTAATTTTATACTTTATGATCAAATCTTTATTACCATTTTTAAAAGCCTTAAATACATCTGAACCTATTATTTTATCCTTTGAAGATTCTCCTTTTTGCAATGCCTCACTTATTTTTTATTATAGCGTTCATCAATCGTATTTTCTATAATTTCTCCATTATCTCTTAATTGATATTCATAAAAAATGGTATTTTATCAATTTTCCAATTCTCTTTTAGGAATTCATATTTCACTGTATCAGAATTCCTTTCAGCATAATTTGCAGGATATACTACCCCAGTGTTAATTAAGACGTGTAGAAGCATATAGGAGAATAACATCATAAATAGTACAAAAAACAATTCTAAAATTGCAAATTTACTAATTAAATAGGTTAAACTTTTTTAGTTCCCATTGATACCCTACTCCCCAAATAGTTTTAACTGGATCTATATGAAATCCAGCAAATTTTTCTCTTATTTTTTTATTCTTTCTGTAATAGAAGTTGAACTATCACCTTCAGCATCATATCCATAAATTGTTGTATAAATCTTTTCTTTAGTAAAAACCTGGTTTCTATTTTTTAAAAGTAATTCGCATATTTCATATTCACTTTTGGTAAGAGTAATTTCATTTTTCTTGAAATATATTTTTTTAGACAATAAGTCACAAGAAATTGGATAATCAATTATTCTACTGTGCTTATCTCTATTTTCTCTTCTAATATGTGCTGCAACTCTCGCCCTGATTTCGGATACAGAAAATGGCTTTGTAACATAATCATCTGCACCTAAGGCAAATCCCTCTATCTTGTCCTTTTCAAAACTTTTAGCCGTCAACAAGATAATCGGTGCATCTATCAATTCTCTATATCGTGATAAAAACTCAAATCCATCCATTTTGTCCATCATGACATCAAGAATAATCAAATTATATTTAACCAGCTGTTCAGGAACAATTTTTTCAGCTGAATCACAAAGGTCAACATTATATTCTTTTTTAAAAGTCAACTCTAAAAGTCTCAATAAATCTTTATCATCATCTATGATTAATAAGTTCATTCTACTCCTCCATTTTATTAATACCATCCCATCTATTATACCAATTATAAAATACGCCTATTAATACTACAGTAATGATTACTGATAATGCTAAAAACATCAAAATAACATGACTTGTAACTTCATGACTTGTATAAGCAAAAATAAGTTTTATCGGCCAAACAAAAGGTAATAAATACCAAATATTACCGCCTAATTCTGTAGTGCCTAACAAAATACCTGATAATGTTAAAAAAACTCCGATTAGTATACTACCAGAAAAACCGAATTTCAAACTTACAAATTGATAAACAGGAATCATTGGTATCAGCATAATTGTACCAATCAAAAAGCATAAAGCTGTACTTATATAATTAAACTCAACTTTTCCAAACCCTATTAATATCATTACCAAGATAGATATAAGTTCAATTATAAAAAGTAATATAGAGATATAAATAGATTTAGAAAAGAATATTTTTTTCCTACTAATCCCAGTCCTTAAATCATTTGCAAAATTCCCAGCTACCTTATCAACCTCATATATCATTGGTATATAAAAACACATTGAAAAATTTGCTAAAATTATATATGTGCAAAAAAACACTCCCATTTCTTTCCCTATTAATCCTTTTGAATTCATCGAATAAATACCATAAATCAAAGAAAATAGGATTGGGCATAAAAAAGTCATTAGTCTTACTGGTGTCCTTCTACTTCTAAGCCAGTATGATGATATTATATTATACACTTCATTTACTCCTTTTGTTGTTAATTAAAAGGCTTAATGTTAATACGACTACATAGACTGCAATACTTAAAAGCAATCCTAAGTATGTTGCATCCATATTCATTAGTTTAGAGCCAGTCTCAAGAAAAGTCCCATTTGGATGTACTCCAACAACTGGACTAAGCATTCGCAAGTTATATGACCATGGAAATAAAATCCAATTTTTTGTTACTGCAATCACAGCCGATGGGAATGTCAACACAAAATTCAACAATATAAGAACAGCTTTCTTTTTTGTAAGTCCATATATCAAAAAAGATAAAGCAACGATCGGTAAACTTCCAATAAAAAGACAAATAGTAGCTATAATTAATTGACTTAGCGATATTTTTTCACCTAGAAAAAATGTCGCAACAGTAAATATTAATATTGTTGATATTAGTAGAATAATAAATAATTCAGCTACAATAATAATATTTTTTGCCAATTCTATTTTTGTAAAACTTAAATTTTTGCTTTTTTGTAAAACAATATGCTCGCTCTTTTCTTTAACATTTATATTCACAACTAGTAAGCTCAAAACTATTGGGAGAATTAAAAGTGGATACCAATTAAAAGAAGTTGCCAATATGTAACTTTTTCCTTCTGGGCTTTCCCCCATCAAACTAACCATAGCTATATTAAATAAAACAAAAATTATAGGTACAATAATTCCTAACTTTAAGTTACCAGATCTTTTTTCTTTCATTAACTCTGTTTTAATATAACTAATCATTATTTTTCACATCCTTTTTTATCGTTTCTAAAAACAACTTTTCCAAATCCATCCCATCAGAATTATTAGCTTCATAAATGAGATGCCCATTATTAATAATCCCTATCTTATCTGCTATCTGCTCTATCTCACTCAAAATATGACTTGAAATAATGACTGTAATTCCTTTTTTAGAAAACTCTTTTATTAATTCTCTTAACTCTTGAATCCCCAAAGGATCTAGTCCATTTGTTGGTTCATCAAGTATTAATAATTCTGGATTATTTATTAGTGCCATTGCAATTCCGAGTCTTTGTTTCATCCCCAATGAAAAGTTTCTTACCAATTTTTTATTTGTATCTTCTAACCCGACTGTTTTTAGCACATAATCAATTCTTCTTTTATCAATATTTAATAATACTGTTAAAACTTCTAAATTTTCATATGCTGTTAAATTTGGATAGATGGCAGGATGCTCTATGATAGCTCCAACTTTTTTTAAATCTTGTGTACACATGCTTTTTCCTTCAAAAAAATATCCCCTGATGTACAATTCATAACTTTTGTAATTACTTTTAACAGCGTTGATTTTCCAGCACCATTCGGTCCTAATAGTCCATATATCTTTCCTTTTTCTATTTTAATTGATACATTTTCAAGTATCATTTGTTCTTTGATTTTCTTTGTTAAATTTCTTGTTTCAAGCATAATTTCCATGTATAATTCCTCCGTTTCTTATGTAATCAATTCTAACAATAAAAAATAACCAAGTTATAATCAAAAAAACAGATAGCTACTATTTATCAGTAATGTACCGCCCTCCAAATCGTTAGATTTTTTCTGTCTAATTTTTGGGGCGCAGTTCAAATTCCCTTGCATTTTATATCTGTTATGGTAAAATGAACATAAGAAAGGTGTTGCTACCAACAACACCTCTGTAAAGCCGTTTAAGACGGTGGTTACAATCATATAACTATTTAAAAATAGCCGTCGACTGTTCCAAAGTACTGACGGTTATTTTTTTGTCGTTTTTATAAGTTCAAGGATTAACTTCACGAGTGAAATAACAAAGTTACCAGTCACAAACATGATAGTCAATACTTCAAACATTGACATTTGATAAACTATATTTAAGAAAAAATGCAAGAAAATTAATTGAATAGAAAAGAGATCTAAAATGTTGGCAAAAACTAAACAAGAAGCACTTTCACGTCTTCAAAAAATTGAAGATTCTTTAGCGAATGTCAATCCAAATATTCGTAAATATCTCGAAGATGATAAACTTTACTACTCTTATTTAACTGGTGGAGTTTTACTTGGAAGTATTGACACTATCTCTTACAATCCACACTATGAGGCGATTGTTAGGAAATTTGAACACGACAAAGGAAAATTTGTCTATCATGTTATTGAAACTGGCGATACATTGGCTTTTCTGTATGTTACTATCCCAACAGATAGTATGAGCGAAGAAAATCAACTTTACGAATGGGAAGAAGAACGTTTAGCTTCTGTCAACTCACTAATAGCTTATGTCTATAATCTTCAAAACCCTAGCTATTCAGAGTTCGGTTATATAGGTATTGACAATTTCATGGATAGCGGTGCACTGGTAAGAATATTTTAAGAGGAAAATCATGAAACATAAAATCAAAATAATTCTAGCAAATATGAACAATAGTTATCCCATTCCTAAAAGTCTATGGGGAAAAGAAAATTATAAGAAACGAGAAACTTATTGTATTCCTAAAGATAGGATAAAAGCTCAGAAAAATGATGAAATCCTAAAAAACCTATTTTTATTGAATAATATTGAAATTATTGTATTTTCAGAATTACAATCTCAAGAATCAAATCGATTTAAAGAAATATTTGAATCAAACGGATATATCTTTATTCAACCCGAACATAGAATAAAAGGAAGACAACTAGTTTCGGCTATTGCTATAGAGAAAAAATTAGCCTCAAGATTAAAAATACCAAATTACTCTACATCAACTCTTTTAAAAGAAAAATATATGAAATATAGGAATTGTACTATTGAATCAGATATTGTCCGCATTACATCAGCCTATATCCATCCAACATCTAATTGTGCTGAAAGGAACAATGTCAGAGAACGAGCTCTAGAACAACTAACCAACGATATGACGGAGAAGTTTGTAAACAAGAAAAATAACAAATATTATTTCTATTTTGGTGACTTAAATATTGACTTTGATAAAATTATAGGATATGAAAAAGTTAAAAACAATATCCAACAAATTCCAGCAGAATTTAATGCTTGGAAACATTTAAATAATAATTCTACTCATTACAGTCATAAAGAATATAAAACAAAAATCGACCATTTTTTTACGAATGCTCGTATATTAGATTTCGATGTTCAACAAAGAACCTTTGAAACAGACCATCATTTTCCAATAGCTACTGTCTAAGTAGATATCTAAGGAGATAATTTGCTTTTTAATCACAACAAAGAACCAACCGTTTACCTTACAAAATACAATATCAACTATATAGCTTATATATTATTAAGTTAAGCGAGGAAAAATCAAAAATTAAGTGTCTGCATGAAGGTAAATGAAACAAAGCAAAAAATAATTGCTATAAGCTTACTGAAAGTTCTCATATTATATTCTCCAATTCATATATCATAAAGGGAAGTCCTTGAAAAGCATATTAATTGAATGCCCGTCTACGCATTGAAATGCCAACTTCTTGCCAAGATATCTCCATATCATCAGAAGGCGTGTTTCCTAATAGAAAAACAGACTTATTATGGAATAGAGCATCAAATCCAATGTCTTCATAAAAGAGTTCTTCGTCATCATATTGAAAGCCAGAATCAATATCGAATTCATTATTAAATATAGCACGGCAAATAAAGTACGCACCTAGACCATAGTAAGTAATAGGTTCATTGGAACCTTTAGGCATGGTTTCAAAGCGATAGTACTTCTCTACTTCAATGGAGTCTTGAGCATTGACTTCAATAGGCTTAAGATAACAGTACCCACGACTAGCGAGAGCTTCATCTAATTGCTGACGCAGAGGACTTTTTTTATGAGCAATAAGACCAGGGATGGCATCTGCATTACTTTCTATAAAGTTACACGCATTTAAAAGAATCAAACTTTTTTGAAAAAAGTCTGGGCTAGTCTGTCTGTCTAGCCATTCCCCTAAAAATCGGTTAATACGAGATGTATTCATATTTTTCTCCTTTCTTAGATATTTGTATCGTCTCTTCTTAAACTAAGATTAGTGTAGCACAGAGGAAATTACAAGAGCAAGCGCAGAGAGCCCCAAATTTTTAAAAGTCATATAAAATGAACTATTTTTTAGACGTTGCTTTATCAACTTCAAGGTTTACTTGATAAATTCCTTTTTCTTCGTTGAAGGAAAGATAAGCGTAAGCATCGAATGGGCCATATTTACCTTCGATGTTCTTGATAAGGTTTGTTCGTCCTTTGTCAGATAAAAGGTCACTGATTTGTTTCTTGGTGAGTGTTTTTTCTTGTCTTTAATAAAACCTACAGTGATCCAGAAGTTAAAGCTACAAACAGGTGTTGCACCTGCTTCTCTTTCTCTTTCTTCTTTTGATAAGATATTATCTTCACACTGAGCCACTTTTGATTTTCCTAGGACTTTGACGGCCTTTCCACATAAAGGACAGTTACCAAGCTTGCCATCAGCTTTTGCTACTGCTTGCTCGATAAAGTCTTGGAAAGGGATATAATCAGTTCTATCTACAGCTTTAATCAGATTTTCGATGAGGTTATTGTGAGGATTCTCGATACCTAGATACCTATAGATGTTTTTTAGGAACTTTTCTTGTGTATTTGTACCTTCAGCAATTTTGCTGAGTGATTGTTCCCATATTGCTGTTGTTTCGGGTTGAGATAAGACACGTTCATCTTTAAGTGTCTCACAGATCAACCAACCAAGTTCAGATAAATAGATTTTCCCTTGTTTGACTGTCACCCATTTATTAACAACGATTTCATCAAGAATTGCTCCCCTAGTTGCTGCAGTACCTAACCCTTTGATTTGATTCATGATAGCGATAAGCTCTTCATCCTCTAGGTCCCGACCAGCAGTTCTCAATGCTCGAAGCCAGGTACTATTCGTGTGGCGAGGCGGTTTTTTAACATGTCTTTCCGCTGGCACTAGGTGCGAAGTGACAGTGTCGTTGATTTGAACTTTAACTAGCTCCCTCGCCTCACTTTCTTCTATCACTCCATCAAGCAGGCTCGCACTATCTTGGAATAAAACTTGCCAACCAGGGTTTTTAGGGACTTGTCCTACTGTTTTAAACCTTCCAGCTCCAACCTGAGTAATGATTGTAGTCTGTTCATACTCGTATTTCGGGAAAAACATAGCTAGTGTTCTTCTGATAACTGCTTTGTAGACAATCTTCAGTGCATCAGGAAGGGCTTCTACTTCTTCTTCAGTAGGAATTAAGGTAGTTGGAACTACTGCTGAGTGGTTGGCAGCCTTCTTGTCATTTACAAAAAAGCCATCTAGACGCTCTGGAAACACCAAATCCTCTTCACTGAACCCAACTAATCGAGCTAAAGCTGGTGCTTGTTGCTTTAGGGTCTCATAACGTTCCCTAGAAATGTAAAAAGACGATGATCTTGGATATGTAATTAGTTTTCTCACCTCATATAATTCTTGGCAAGGTCCTTCTAAAACTTCTTTTGGTGTCATTCCTAAAATTCTTCCTAATTCCTCTTGTATCGAGTCAAGGAAATAAAGCCTTGGTGGTCGTTTTTCTTTTAGTTCAACCTCATGTTCAACGATAACTCCTTTGTTACGTTCTCCAATAATTTTTGGATTCTGAATAAGCTTCTCCCAACCCTCTCTAGTAGAACAGTCTCCCTCCCAAGGTTCACCCTTCTTGTCACCTTGAAAACATCCGAAAACTTTTATAATCATATGGTAAAAAAGCAATTCAATATCAAAAAAGCTCGTCACAATATGCTTATTCTTGTATAGTTTGATGCCGATTTCAAAAAAATCTTTATTTTTGTATAGAAGAAAATAGTAATAGATACTTGAAATATAGGGATCCTTATTAAAACTATTCTTCGAATAAAAGTGATTTGAAATACAATTTGGTACAAATAAGTTCAATCAAAAAATACATTAAGGTAGTGTAAACACAAAAAGGGATAAATCAGTTATAGCAGATTTTCGAAACATTACTAGAAAGGAATTTATTCCTTTGAACCAGTTTAGCACAGAAGATACTCCTTAAGCTATCACTAAAAATTGAAATAATAACTAATATTTGGTAGAATAGTATAGCATAATATAGTTTATGGTTTTAATTGGAAATGACTATATCTAAAAATGATTACCCATTTTAAGAAATATATGGGGATGATTAAACACATTAGTATTTTTGAATAATTTTAGAGTAAAGAGAAAATGCAAGAATTTTATGATAAATATTGTGAAAAAAGAGAGCCCGAAGGTGAATTATATTTCTTTAATGGATATCAAGGAGAAGTTGAATTAAACAAGAGTAACATAGAATTGCAAAAAGAATCTGAAGCTCTTCTTGTAAGATATGCTAGTCCAAAGTCAAATTTTGACAGGTTGCGATATCCAAATTTTAACTATGATGAAGATACTAAAAAGAATGATACACTTTCATTTGAATCGGAACTTGCAGAATTAGAACAAGATTCACGACGACTTGTTCCAGATTTGAATAAAAATAAGGAGGTATATTTCCTTCCGACAAATCTAGAAAAAATAGTAAAAGATATAATTAATGGTAATAGAAAAAAGTACCTGATATTCTAATTCCTTTAATTCCAGAGGATATTCAGAAGAAAATTAATTTTAAATTTACTACTACTCCATCACAAAATGTTACTCATGAAAATTTTGGTAATTTTGCTACTTCATTTATTAAATTAGAAGAACCCTCGAGTGTTAGCGAAGTAAAAGAAAACATGGATTCTATAAAAAATAATGTAAATGATAAATTTGTTGATGGAATAGATGATTATTTTGTTGGTGATTTAAATCAAGGTTTCGGAATGATGGAACGTGATTTAGAAAAAAAATATACTACACCGAGTACGTTTCACTATAACTTTGTATTGAGAGACAATAATAAGGATAGTATGGTGAATTTACTAAAATCATTGAGTGAAAAATTTAAACCATTTCCGTTTAAATAAAAAATGAGAGGAGGAAAAATAATATGATAAATCAAGATATAAATAATTTTGATAAAATTATGAATATTGTAGAGCAAAATGATATAAAAATGCCTTTACTAGCAATAAATGACCCAATTTTTGGTATTGTGTCGTACTTAGATAAGATTTACACTATTTATGTCATGCAAGATAGGACTTTGTTGAAAAATAATCATTTGGTAGATATAAAAGAAATTTTAATTACTGAACCAAGCCCTACTAATCTATACAAAGTAATAGATGGTGAAATTTCAATTCGCAATTTCTTTTTAGAATCTAGTAATTACAGCATTGGAAAAATTGCTAATAAAATTTTTCCAAAAGTGAAAATTAATGATTTATCGAAAATTTCAGAGAAAATTCCTCCAATGGATTTCTATTTAAATTTGAATAATGATTGTACGCAATATTATAAATATAACATTAAAAGTCGTTGTGAACGTTTAAAAAAATATGATAAGTTTGATAATAGTCTTACTTTTACGAATAATATAAATGTGGAAGTGAAGAAACAGGTAGAAGATCTAGATATACATTGGGAACTTAAAGATGAAATATATAGTAATAGATAAGGGTTGTAAAATAAATACATTAGAGTATAATACATTTGAGATAAACGAGTATAAATCTGGTGAGACTATTTCAGAGAGCCAAGAAGTTAATCTTTCTATAAAAAGCGGTGTGAATAAAGAGAATGAATTAAAAAGAATTATATTATTAGATATTTTAGTAGAAGGTAAACACGAGGATATCTTATTACGTAATCTTCATTTAGATTTGTTTTACGAATTTGAGTACAAAAAAAAGTATGAAGAATCTATTTTTAGTCATTTAGATATGTATATGATAAAACATTTTTTAATAGAAATTAATAAAATTGTTGAGACTATAAGTTCATTAGATCAAGAAACATCCTTTTCTTTAAAAGAAGCAATAAGTGATGTTAGTAAAAAAATTCCAGATGATTTATCAGTATCAGTGGAGTAAGTTTATCATCCTGAATATTTTCAACGTTACCTCTCGAATCTGTAAAGAATTACGACGGGAAAATATCGCTTTGAATAGAGCAAGGTGAAATAGAATCTCAAATGTAAATTAGCAGGAAGCGCTTTTTAAATGTCATTGAATGATATTTAAAAAGTTTTTTTGTGAAAATGTATAATTTAAACCATATAGAAAATCAATATGTTTCAGAAAAAGAGGCCTTTTTCTGAAAGAAGTTGGCTGCTCATTTTAGTACATAGCGTACTTTACTTTATAAACACTTGTAGTGTGACTTTATTTATCAAAGGAGGAACAAATGAACGATTTTGAATACGGCTTACCTGTAGCTTGGCTGGTAGAATTTACTGATGCTTTAAACAAAGCTTTAGATTTTAGAAAATTTGATGTAACTTTAGATAGTATAAATTTAAAACCAAGTCTAGAATACAATAGACTAGTTGATAAAATTAAGGGTGAGTTATCAAGCTTCCTTCCTTATGGATAATTGAAGAGTAATAAGAGTCCAATCTATTTTGATTTAAACTATCCATATGATTGCTTGGGCATAGTATCGTTTAGTAGCAGAAACTACATTGATGCAGACTTATTACATGAATACTTTGAAAAAATGTATTTGCTGAAGGAGGATGCACCAAAAGATTATTACAGCGCTCTTATCAAGCAATGGATTAGTGATGCTGAAATTATTGAAAGTGAAGTCCAACTACTACTTCATCAAATCACAAAAAGACATTTGAATCAGTAAAACTTAAGCTTCAATTTTATATTGAAGGAACCTTGTTTGTTTTAAAAAAACAGACTATCTTAAGCCAATAAAAAAGAGGATTTATTTCCTCATTTTTTATTGGTAAAAATAGATAATTTACTCTATCTCACGTAGTTTTTTTACTCCCTCTTGAATTTTGGTTGGTGTCAATTCATCAACCCAAAGGGACTTGATGATTTTCTTCGGACCTTTCTGGTCTAAAATACCAGCCATAAGGCTAATACTATAGGCAATATGACTACCTTCTCGATCTATATCGGTAGCCCAAACAATCATACTAGATTTGTCAAAGAAATCCTTAACCTTCTTAAACTGCCGTTCTTTCTGTGGCATAACCTTATATTCAAATTTTTCAGGAATAATAGGTAAGGTGTCCAAACGCCACTCTTTCCAATCAGCTTTATAGTCTTCTGGTTCTTTCAGCTCTAGCATATGTCCTTGAGCCCAGATGATCGTGATCAATTCTCCATTGTGGTAAGCAACATTTTTAAATTGAATATAACCTTGTTTTTATATTTTTCATCTAATTGAGTTGCAGACAATGTATTATCTGAAGCAAGGGCCATATAGTAGACTATTCCTTGATCTCTTTTTTCTGACAAATATGTAATCATAAGCGAATTCTAACATAAAGAAATTCCCTTTTATAACCCAGTGACATGGGGTAATTTAGTAAAAAGACACCAAAAAAGCCAAAGCTTAAGCTTCAGCTTTTATAGTCTCAAATCATCTGTTAATACGACAGTGATAGGTTCTTCAGTAGATTTACGATATCTCTTCAGACATACTAGTGAAACAACTACCGAAAGTAGTATCAATAAGACTCCACAAAAAACCATTGCAAAGACCTGTTCAGGACGAGTGCCATAGTTCTCAGTATAGTCCAATAGTGATGTACTGGTTTCCATTTTTTGAATAACATTGGGAACAAAGTTCCAGGAAACAATTGTGAAGACTGCTAAAAAGAGTAACATTCCGAACGCCCAACTTAGAACATACCGTTGCTGACGAGTCATAAAGTCACGCTGGTTGTATTCCTCAACGCACAGCCCCTTATATTGTCCATCCTTAGAAAAGAAACGTGGTTCTTCACTGTTTTTAATTCGTTGAATATCACTTAAAATTTCAGCACTTAAGTGTCTACCCGGCAACTCTTGAGCTAGTTTATTTTGTTCTTCAATAGTTAACTCGGAAACATCATCAATATATTCTAAAAGATAATCCTTTGGCCGGCCATCAAACAACCTAACCAATTTTCTTAAAAGACGCTTTGTTTCTTTTTCCATGATCCCTCATCTCCAATCGTTCTTTAATCATATTCTCTTATGTTCACTAATTCTTTAATCCTTGTGCTATGGCACTATTATATCAAGGATTAAGAAGATATGCACTTACACAGGAACAAAAATTCCTATTTGAGTTAAATAAAGAAAAGCTCCATCTCATGATGAAGCTAAACAAGATATGTAAGACGCATTAACTACCTTTAGTCATGTCCATGTTCAGCATGGTCAGCTTCAGCTACCCCATGAACTGATGTTACTTCTATTTGAGTTGTCCCCATAACGTAATTTCCACAGAAATAAAGTTTTGCTCCGTCTGGGTTAGCAACCTCAAGTACAAACTGACGAACATTATCAGCTTTGGCTTTAAATACTTGAGTTTTAGCATCAGAATACTTATAGCCTAGCATGAATTTCGCAACAAGCTCATACTGCATCTTGGTTCCAGTAATAGTTAAATGATTTTGATAATCTGGCTTAACTTCGGTTACGTTATGAACTGTTTCAACATAAGAGCACATCTCTTTCAGTGCATTCTTAACAGTTTGCGTATCAGCATCATCTGCAGGTGTTTGTGTTTCTAAGGTCGCAAGTGCCTC
Organism: Streptococcus sp. HSISS3; assembly: GCF_000448605.1. Classification (NCBI taxonomy): domain Bacteria; kingdom Bacillati; phylum Bacillota; class Bacilli; order Lactobacillales; family Streptococcaceae; genus Streptococcus; species Streptococcus sp. HSISS3. Next base: position 449,413 of record NZ_CM002130.1, on the reverse strand, counting down.
TTTACGCCATCGCTCATACTTATCTTCTTTTGGAATGTCTTCCGATGATGAATCTTCAATCACCTGTTCGGTGCTAGGAGGTGTTACTTTTTTCTTCGGTTCATTTTTCTTTATTAACGCAGAGACCAAAAACATGACTCCAAGAGCGAGGAAAATGACCACCAAAGTAATAATGTACTTAGAATCTTTTTTCATATGCCCAGTATAGCATCATTTATATAGGAGAAAAAGGGAGTGACACCCCCCTCTTTTTTGTTTCACAGTAATACCTAAAATGATTTATCTAAATTGGAGATATTTTTCATCCAACAATACTTTGATTTCATTGAATTCATGATTTGGATCATAAACTGTTAAATTTAATTCTTTAGTTGTTCCTTCACTCCACTCAATGATAGCCGCATCTGACTTTCTAAAAATAACCCTACCATTCTTATTATAAGCTTCAATAGCCATAGGCACATATTTTAGATAATAACCGGTAGTATTCTCAAATGTAGCAGAACAATTCAATTCATCACTATTTTCGCTACTTTTACTGATTGTAAAGTTGTTCCCCTTAAAAATTCTTTTAAGTGCTTGGATTATTTCATTTGCTTGCTTTACTTTTATTCCTATGTTTACGATATCACGTAAGTGCCTAGTATCCTGGACAGGTATCTTCTTTCTTGAATGAATATCAAGTATCAATTCATATCTCTTTTTTCTGTACTCAACCCAACGATCAGAAGAGTAATGTTCATTTTCCTTCGATGTTAATTTTTTGAATCCTCAAGAACATTTATATATTCAATAGCAAATTTCTTGAGCTTTTTATCCTTAAAAGTTTTTCCTTATATCTTCCAACTTCCGACAACTCAAATTGTGTGGCCTTTTCATAGTACGCCCTAGTATCCTCGTAATTTGATGCGGCATCCTCCCACCGTTTATCTAACCCTTTAGCTAACGAAATAATGAAGTCGTTATCATAGGTGATTGCCTTATTAACAGCCGAACTGCATAAGAACAATGAAATAACTATCAGAACTGCAAAAAGTATCTTCTTAGGCATAGCAATTCCCTCCTAATTTCATTCCCATTACTATTATACCATTTAACAATTTCAACCCGAAAGAAACCTAGTGTATAATTTCTTTATATCACCTACGATACCTCTCAAAAATCAAAGAGCCAGGATTTTTCCTGGCTCTTTATTTGAATTACCATTTATATTTCTGTTTAATTTCACACATCCATTTTTGAAGAACAGGACCCAAGTTCATATTAAGCATCAACTTATTGCCTGCAAAGGTATTGGTTGCTTTATCAGGGTCTAGTGTTTTAGAGATTTCATCACGAAATGGAATCTCTTCTGGCTTGAGAAGACTATACTCTTTAAGCGATTTACTAAGTAAGTCAGCATCAAGCCCCCATTCGGACGCAAATGCTTTAACTTCTTTGAATTGTTGTTTGTCCTGCCAATCCTGAAAGGCTTCATCAAAATTGCTAGTAGCCGGAATGTGACCACCTCGTAATTCTTCATTAACAAAACGTTTCAAAGACTCAGCCTTTTCATGTTCCCCAAGGTTACTCAACTCTTGAATTTGCTCTTGAATTAAGACCAAATTATTATCATTGATTACAATATAACCACCTTCTGTAGTCGTCTTATTTCCAATTAACTCTAGGATGCTCTGAGCATCAATGACTTGAGAACCTTGAAGTTTAGTTCTCCCTTGTAATTCTCTAATCTCTTCCCCTTCTGGCCCAGCTACAACTCTAGGGAAAAGGTTTCTATAAGCACCTATGTACTGAAGCCACTTATGCTCATCAAGGCCAAAACACTTATTATCCCAGACAAATTCATAATATTGTTTAACAACATTTAACTGTCTAGCAGCTTCTTCGAATGCTGCTTTAAATCGTTTTTTGCCCTCTTTATCGTCACGTAGGTCTATCCATCGTGTTGGGTCTGAAAGTTCTTGGATGAGATTAATCATTCGCTTATTCAGTTCATCGACAGCATCCTCATACTTAGCAACGATAACTTTACTATTCTTACCCCCGCTACCATAAAGTTCAAGGGCAGCCCTAACAAGCTCTTGTGTAATTCTTGGATATTGGAAATTAATAATCGTTCCGAATTCTTTAGAAGAACCAAAAACACGATTTGTTCTAGAATAAGCCTGAATCAAGCCTTGAAGTTCAAGACGTCTATCAACATAAAGGGTGTTAATACGTTTTGAGTCATAACCTGTTAGTAATTGGTCAGCAACAATAAGAATATCGATATTCTTAGGGTTTCTACCACTACCCCCACGTTTCGCACGGTCCGTTACATCTTCAAAGTAGGCAGCTTCACCATGAGTCTTATTACCAGGAACAAAGGAAATACCAGTAAAGTTTGCATAGTCTTCAAACATTTCATCAACGACTTCTAGAGCAATATTATCTGGATCATTCTCGTTTCCAAAGCTAAACGTCATGGCGACATTGGGTTTAGCTTCACCATCCTTAAATTTCTCAGCAATTTGTTTCTTAAATTCATGGTAATAGGCAATTACACGCTCTTTATATGCAGCTGTGAGGATTGCATTAAACTCTCCGTTTTGAGACTGTTCCTGCCAACCATCTAGCACTTCTTCAACTACTCGTGGAATATGAGTCTCATCTTGGTAGATTAAGATATCTTCTTCTACAGCCATGTTTTCAACCTCCAAATCATCCCACTGATAGACCTCTCGTGCGATAGCTTTCTCTCCTTGATCTGGATGTTTCTCAGATAATGACTTAATTAGTTGCTCTCGGAGATCATCATAATTTCTAAACTCACCAGTATTGATGTAGTCAACATGGAAACCTAAGACATTACCGTCCGCAATTGCTTCATCGATAGTGTATTGATGGAGCAAGGGGCCAAAGAGCTTTTCAGTCGTATTAATGAGCTCGCTACGTTCATTGACTTTACCTTTAGCCTTATTTTCATCAAACAAAGGTGTCCCGGTAAAACCAAAGAACAAACCTTTTTGAAAGAAATACTCTTTAATTTTAGCCATCATATCACCCATAGTTGTCCGATGGGCCTCATCAATAATAAAGATAATTTTCTTCTCTTTTAGGCTATCATCTTGTCCTTTAACAAGACTTTCAACGAGGTTATAAAGTTTAAAGGTTGTTGTAACAACAATCCCACTTTTAGCAGACATCAATTGTCTTCTTAGTTGATAAGTACTTTTTGTATCATCCACATTAACCGATTCATAAACAGAATAAGCTTTGAAGGCTTCTGAAGTTTGGTCGTCAAGATCACGTCTATCTAATAAGAAGACTACCTTATCATACTCCGTTCGAGTGGCTAAAACCTGAGCTGTCTTAAAACTTGTGATGGTCTTTCCTGAACCAGTTGTATGCCAGACAAAACCACCGTGCGGTATACTATCATTTGGCGAGCCAAAAACAGCCTTTTCAATGGCTTGTAACGCGTGGACTTGATAAGGTCGCATCAACATATGACGGCGATTTTCTTCAAGTTTATCTTCATTTATTATCAAATAATCCCCAACCATTTGATGGGCCATAGGAATCTTTAAGAAATGTTCAATGACCTCTCGATAATCAGTCAGAATACGATGACCCAAGAACTTACCATCAACTTGACTTTTTCTCACAAGCGACCAGTGAAATACAAAAGCAGGGTTAAAATCGTTGAGTGTTTTAGGTGTCGCAAAATAACGTGTTTCAATCTCACTTGTCGCAACCATCATTTGTGAAAAGGCCATGAAGTTATTAGTGTATTCACCTTCGCGATAATAACGTTTGAATTGTCCAAAGGCTTCGTCTAATGTTTTATCCGTACGTTTTTGCTCAATATTAATTAATGGTAGTCCATTAATTAACAGCACAATATCAAATCGGTTATTATAGTCAGTCTGTACCTCACGCGCAATTTGATAATTAGAGTCTCCACCACGAACTTGAGCCTTTCTCAGAATCGTTAGTGTGATTTGTCGTCTAGTAACATCTGGGTGATTATCACGATAGATGCCATCAATCTTACCTGTTGACCCTTCCATTGAAAGAATCTTTGCAGCCTCATAACTATTTGATATCTGTTTGACTTTAGCCATAACTTGCTGGAACTCGGCATCGGTCAAGGCAACACCTTCTAAGATGTCCGCATTGATACGATTTAACTCGTCACGCCAGTTATTTATAAGGTCTTGAACAGTGACTTTATGAAGATTACCATTAAGTTTATCGGGAGCTTGCCACCTATACTTCGTTAATTCTTTTACGAAATTTTCCTGAAATGCCTTTTCTGAAGCATTTTTGGGAGTATTACTCATACGTGTCCTTTCTATATCAAACTGCAGCTGACGTTACACGAATAGTTCATTCAAATAAGCTTTTTTCAAATCGTTTAGTTTGTCTAGTTTTTGTTGTTGGAGAGTGATTGATTGATCTAACTTTTTAAAAAATTTGCTTATTTCAACTTGTTCAGATTGTGAAGGAATTGCTACTCTCTGTTCTTTCACAATATCAGAATTTAAGTTTAGTTGGCTACCTGGCTGTCCATATGCCGCCCAGTTTTTCCTAAACATCCCCAACAAATAGTACATGTATTCTATTTCAAATTTAGGTTCTTGAAATATAAGAAAACCATCATGGATACCAGTCCTGACATAGTTTATAACAGGTTTACCCACAGTTGCCGCAATACTTAATATCAGATGAGGTTCACTGACGACTCTAGTTTTCTCCTGACCAAGAGAAGACAGTCGTTGACTTAACTTATATATTCGACCATTCTGCTCAGTAACATCAGATATTCTTAGCCATCCAACTTCGCTTTCACTGTCAAACCATTTCGGATCTTGGATAGGTCTTGGACTAGCACCTCTCACTATAGTTGCTAGTTCTCCCAATTTCTTCCATTCCCACTCACCTTCAAAACCAGGAAAACGACGTTTCGGCACGCGCTCACCTTCAGCTGGAAACATTTCTGTGAGATAGGCTTTTTTCAGATTTTTGAGTTTATCAAGTTTATGCTGATGGTTAGAAATAAGCGCATCGATTGTTTGGAAAAATTTTCCAATTTGTATTTGTTCTGAAATGCTTGGAAAGAGTACATTTACCTGTTTCAAATCATCATTGTTTACATGAACAACTGATTTACCTTGTGCTCTCTTCGAAATTTCTTCCTTCTGTTTGCCATTTGAAATGGCTAGGGATAAAAATATTGGTTCTATTTTTTTACAGAGTTTGATAATATTCAAATCTCCCCCAATTATAATACCTTCTTCTGCCACAACTGAGGCACGGGCAATATCTTCGGCACTCTCTCCTGAGGAAGGAACCAAAACTTCACCACCTTTACTTAAGACAGAATTTTCTTTAATGTGAGTAAAAGTATCAACTGTCGAAATAACAGTCTCATATTTTGTATAAAGTCTTCCGTACAAAATGATTGGTTGTCCATCAGTTTGTAATTCAGATTTAGAATAACCTCTTCCTTTACTAAACTCCGCTAATTCTTTCAACTGATTTTGTTCCCACTCACCATCACCCACAAACTCTTTAAACCGTCTCTTAGGCACATATTTACTATTCGTCATTATAGCACCACCAATTCCTTCATCATTGCTTCAAGTTCTTTTTCGAGTGTAGCAATCTCATCATCTAGAGTGTCTAATGTCTCAGAGTAACGTTTGTTCAATTCGTCTATCACTGCAATCTCAGACTTAAGAGGGGATTCTACTAAGTCCTCCACTTTTTCGATAACTGAACCAAACCATTTTTTGTAAAGGAGTTGATCGACCTCTTCATCAGTCAATTGAAGAATACGATCAGCCACTACTTCTTTCAACTCTTGCTCTTTGGTCTTAATCTTTTTATTGACAGCTGATTTTTCTTTAATCAAGTCATCGACTTTCTTGAGAAGATCATACTCAAGAGACCCTTTTTCACCCTCCTTCAAACTATCTTTAATAGACTTGCCTTCAAAACTGTCCTGGGCCTCACCCTCTTCATTCTTTTTAAGAGAATCAAAGAGAGCATTGTACTCATCACTATCTTCTACCTTAGCATTTTCTACAAGCTCACTCATTTCGCTTTCAATTTCAACAATACGTGATTTGAAAGCCTCAATTTCAGCTAACTCTTTGGCATAAAATTCGCTAGCAATAAGATTATTGGGAACAACAACCCCGTTCCAACCGTCCTGAACTGGTTCTTTTTTCTTCCCTTTTTTGACCATATTGGGCTCACGTGTTCGACCAGCTTGGTAAAATCCTAACTGTTCAATAAACTCTGAGTCATGTTCAAGGCTATTAGCCCAAATCTCAGCAATCATCTGATACCCGTCATAACTGTCAAGTTGTTCAAAGGCTGATAGCTGATGTTTAATATCGGCTAACATGGATTCTTTAACCTGTCTAGAGCTACGTTCCTTACCGAGCTCATGCAACTGGGTCCAATAGGTATCCAGATATGCTTCAACCGTTTCTTTCACTTGCGTCATCGTCTCTTGGACGACCGTGCTAGATAATACCTCATCTGAAAATGCATCAATCGTTTGGTTTAAAGCCAAATAGCCAGGACGTTTTTCAGTGAAGGCTTGTTCTATAACATCTGGTACTAATTGATTAAGAATCTTCAAGTTCTCAATATTCGATTTTGGAATACCACCGTATAAATGAGCATCAACATCGTGAGCAATCTCATTGTCTATAGCTGTCACATAGCGAGGAATGTTCATATTAAACTCATTGCTGATGAGTTCCTTTCGATTCGCTAAGTGACTATAGCCTTCTTCTTCTGTACGATTACTGTATGTATCTACAATCTTAGCAATATCTTTTTCTTGAAGCACATTTTGCTTCCCTACTTTAATAAAGTTATGTGAAGCATCAATAAAGAGAACAGGCTCATTTAAGTCACGATTCTTCTTCAAAATGATGATACATACTGGAATCCCTGTATTAGAGAATAGATTGCTTGGCAGACCAATAACGGTATCAATCTGATTCTTTTCAAGGAGTTTCTGACGAATCTCACCTTCTGCTCCTCCACGGAAAAGTACCCCATGAGGTAATACAATAGCCATTGTACCAGTGGTTGATAAATGATAAAGCCCATGAAGAAGGAAGGCAAAATCCCCTTTTGAATCTGGAGGTAATACACTGGCTATTTCAAAACGTGGGTCTGAAGCTTTTAAGCCAACTCGGTTCCAGTTCTTAATCGAATAAGGTGGGTTCATAACCACTGCATCAAACTGTACGCCTTCATCTGGACGCTCTGGATCTTCTGGCCAGTCTTGTGCAAGGGTATCACCGTTTTTAATGCTCATTTTCTCAGGACGTACACCATGAAGTAAGAGGTTCATACGTGTCAAGTTGTAAGTCGCTGTGTTTTTTCTTGTCCGTAGTAGCTAAGTACCTTCTGCTGCTCTTCAGATAAATGTTTTTTAACAGTCAAAAGGAGTGACCCTGAACCTACAGTTGGGTCATAAATAGAAGTTAGAGACTTATTTGTCGCAACTATCTGTGCCATGACTTCACTAACTTGATGAGGGGTATAGAATTCACCAGCCTTTTTCCCAGACTCCATAGCGAACTGCCCAATCAAGTACTCATAGGCATCCCCTAAAATATCACTTTTTTGGAGGGCAACCATGTCCAAGTCTTCAAATAGACGAATAAGTGCCTGGATGTTCTTGCTTCGTGTATTCAAGTCACTACCAAGAGCTGTATCAGACAAATCCAAAGTTGAGCTTGAGAAAAGGCCATTAAAGTCATCCGTCTCGTCTGTTGACACGACACTACGTTCAAATTCACCCAGACTCTCAGTAACCGTCTGAACTTCAAACTGTCCTGTATTCATGTCATTTAGCCATTTTTGATACAAGTACTTAGGTTTGACTACATACCCTAAGTTATCACTGATCATCTTTTCCAAATCTTTTTCGTATAACTCGTGTGCCTTTTGATATTCCTCAAACACGTCCACATCAGTAGAAAGCCCTGATAATTCCGCAAAGGTTTTGAGTGTTTTGTCACTCAGGAATTTATAGAACATGAGTCCTAACATGTAGTCTTTGTAACGGCTAGCGTCCATTGAACCACGGAGCTCAGTAGCTCCATTCCACAGACGTGCCTTGATTTCTTCTGACGTAATCATTTGAGTCTCCCTCTACTATTTACCATTTCGTTTATAAATTGCTATCTCTGAAAATGATGTTACCTAGACTTGTGGTATCATTCCAAGATAATATCCCTTTGATTATACCATGAAAGCAATGAAAACATAAGGAAGGCCTTGACAACCTTGGCCTTAGTAGATAGCTAACCACATTTCAAGTTGTCTCTCAAACACATTAATACATCATATCTGTATTTGAACCTAAAAAAGAAAATGCAGAAGAAACTCCTACATTTTTGATCTATATTAATAATTCTTGACTATCCCATTCTATCATGCCTTATAAATTGACTCTGACACTTCGGTTTTGGTAAAATTAAATAAAGGTTGAGACTGAGTTTGAGCCGGTGACGACTCATTCAAAGGTTGCGGTTCATCCGCTTCAGGTAGAGGTGCTGCCTCCTGTTTTTCAGGTAAATCCCCGAATGTGTTCTCAGCCTTTTTTGTATGCTCCTGAAAAGACTCAGGAGTATTTTTATTTCGTTGAATTAGTAATTTTTTAGATTTTAAATCGCGATTCCAGTCGTACTTCTTGACTGAAATAGATATATGTTAAATTCTATCCACGACAAATTACTATTATAAACCATTACGAACTACATATATCTTTATTCGCTGGTCAAACATTAAAAGTACAGTGGAACATATAATTAATATAATACTACTGTTCTAGAAGCCATTATAAAAATGAGCTAATCCTTTAAATCAAATCTTAACTGACTCATTGCGTCTTCTAAATTCGAGATCGAGGATTCAATATTATTTAAACTTGAACTAAGGTTATCAGACACTTCCACTCTTAAATTATCTAGCGATTTTCCTAAGTTCTCAATTCTTGAATAAGGTACGAATTGGCTAAGAATATGATAAATTATTTACCAAGTAATTTGATTACTATTTTCGTATTTCTCATAAACTATATCGGATGATATCGATTGAATAACATCTTTCGAAAAAGTATCTTGAGGATTCAGCTTTTCTTTTAATAAACTGTAATAAAACTTACCATAGAAGGTACTAATAATTGTTTTATATTGGGGAACAAATATATTCAAACTAATTTCTTTATCGGTTGTTTCATTTTTTAATACATATTTCCCGCTATATAGTTCATAAGAATATGTTAATTTACCAGATTCATCAGATAAAATAAAAAATTCAAGACTATTATTCCCAAGATTTAATTCTTTTTGACATTTTTGCGTCATTCTCTTTCTAAAGCTAAAATCTTTATCAATTCTGAATATAATATTATCAGAATCAAATGGTTTTTCAGCTCCACCTAATGGCTTGATGAACTTATTACTATCTCTTATATAGTCAATGGAATCTGTATATATTACTTTTCTATAGCAACTAACCTCAATGACTAAACGAGTTTTTTCAATATGCTCATGAAAATAGTTATTAAATTCTCTTTCACAGTTAATCGCTTCAGCAACCTTTATTTCACCTGAATTAATAGACGTCTCTGGTATATCACTCTGAAAGAGTAACTCCTTTCCGTTCTCTTGAGTTCCTTGAGCATAAAATTTTATAGTATATTCTTGTGACTCACCTTTAAGATTACCATTATTTAGCAAAAGAAAGATATACTTTTGGTCAACATTTCTGAAACCACCATCATATTGGATATAATCAAAATACTCTTTCTCAAATGTTACATTAGTAAGTACTACCGAAGTTACTACCTGCTTTTCTTCACTTCTATTTTGAATAGAAAGTTTATTCTTGATTAGGTTAGAGTACATGTTTTTTGATTGCCATTCAAATTCTTCGCTTGGACTTTCAAATAATCTACAATCATATGGGACAAGTGACTCAATGGCAATATTTTTACGGTATCGCATTACCTTTTCATAAAAATATTTTATTATTTCAAAACAGTCCTTAACTTTACTCATAGTCTTATTCACCTCTCAAAATAGTGATTCAGATATACAAAAACATCATTACTAACACGCAAACTGGGATTCGAAAATGATGAACCTATTTCCTTTAGCTAAACTATTGCTTATCTATGCTCATACCAGTACATGATTAATATTTTATTAACAACTCTAATCAATAACGTGTTATCAATTTGACGAAATTCAGCTAATTTGCTAAAATAAAAACTGAAAAAGGAAGTTGAACTTCTACTCAACTTCCACGTAGATCCGTTTAAAAGACGGTGGCTAGTTTTAAACGAAAATAATCCGTCTTACTTCGCCAAAAGTGGGGACGGATTATTTTTTGTCATCGTTTTTAAAGAGCTTGTAGCATAAACCAATAAGAGCAATAGTAAAACTACTAAAGCCTAGAATGGTTTGCACAACCTCAAACGCTGTCAAAACGGCTCTCCTTTCTACTAGATTTCGAATGCTTGCCCATAGGCATCACTCCTCTCTAATGAATGAAAGCCACCGTCTATCACTTTTCTACATATAAAAGTATATCAAATTCATACAATAAAAGCCATTTCCCAAAAGCCAGCTATCCTAATAATGAAGGGAGCTGGCTTTTCTAAATTATGTAAACTGTCCTCTCGTATTCTACTCAAACAATATAACCAACAAAAAGGAGCCATCTTTTGACTCCTTTTAAGTATTTACATAATTATGTTTATGTATTATTTTACTTTATTTTCACTAACGGTTAGGTCAATTAGTGGTAGATAGCTTGGAGAAAGCCTACCATTAATTCCAAATAGATGGAAGTTGAAATGAAGATGATCCAACAATAAGAAGATGTATCAACTTCGCAAAGAGTTGGGGGTACGGTGGTCTTATTATGGCAAATCTTTTCGCACTTAGAACAACTAATCCTCAAGGACTATATTCAGATAAGAATCCCGTCGGAAGCGAAAATGATTATTATATCAAAAAATTCGCAAAGAAATCAGAGAAGATTATCGCTTGCTGGGGGAATCATGGTCGTTTCAATAACCGTTCTCAGATAGTTTATGAATTAGTAGATTCATTACATTGTTTAGATACCAATAAAAGTGGCGAACCCAAGCACCCCTTATACATTCGAAGTGATGCAAAACCTAAACCATACATAAGATAGGCCTTCTTAAAAAGACCTATTACCCTGAAAGTTGATAGTTTGGGATGATGAACATTCAAAACTTGTTCCAAGATTTTTTAGACTCGTTATCATCATAAATACTGATTTTAAGGGATTTAACTACTAGTGAACTTAACAACTTTTATATATTTTATATAGGACAGTGAAAGCGTAATTGAAGAGTGAACAAAAAGAGGTATAAAAATACCTCTTTTTTAGCATATAATTTTGATTTTAATAAAATAGAAAATCTACCTAAAACTTAACCATCTCTTACTTATGAAAACTTTAAAATATTTGATCTGTGTATCTGAATCTAGAATCGAGAATTCGAAGCTTTTTTAGTTCCATTTTTCCATATATCATATGATTCAATTAATGGACCCACATGACGATTATCATCTTTGTCATAATAATCAATACCAATATATATGCTAATGATGTCATGACCTGTAGTATTTTCAAAATTCCCTATGTAGCGTTTCTCATTTCCTGATATATCTGATCCAGTTTCAGCTACGAAGTCTTTAGGAGCAAGAGTATCTACTAGTATACCGTAAACTCTATTAAATTCTTTTACAGCTTTACCATCTTTCAATATGCCATCCAATCTTATTTTATCTTGAACAGGAATTGCTACTATTGAATTAATATCTAGAAGCAATTCAAAACGTCTATCTTGGTAATCATTCCACTCATACATAAAAGCACTTTCCACAGTATCTCGACTCTCTATAGCTTTTCTTTCATTCAGTTGGACGTTAATATATGTGTTAGCCAATCTCTTTAACTTAGGATTTTTAAATTTCCTATTTTTATACTGTTCAATTTCAATTAGTTCATAATCTATATAAGATTTATAGTCTTCAACTTCTCTTTCATCATAATTCTTTAGGTCAGTAACTTTCCAACGTTCATCCAATCCTTTTGCCAATGAAGTTATGAATTCACTATCATAAGTCTTATTCCTGTTATCGATTGATTTAAATATAGATATTAACAAAAGTATTAGTAATACAGATATTAAGGATACCCTTAGTAGTTTTTTTATCAAAGTCAATCCCCCCATCTCTATCGTTTTATTTATTATATTAAGCCCTTGATTAACATCACGATGGCAAATACTATTTAAGTGACAACTCAAGTATAGATACTTTTTATACCAAATTTCATTCAGGTGTATTTTCTGTTTTTAGTTCATTTTATCTTCTTCAAAGTGACCAACACCGTCTTCAACAACAAATATACAAGTTACATCAATACTTTCCCCTTCTTCACTATAATAATTACTGCGTATTTCATAGATTCCATCAGAAAATGAGCCTTTGGGCAAAGATAAGAGTTTCGTTTTAAAATAATCGATATGCTCTCTCGAAGATGACTTGCTAGCGTTAGGATCAAGAGAAGCAAAAATACAATCCAAATGAAGACTCACTGCTTTACTCTTCATTAAATTTTTAGGTCTAATATTATAAAAACCAGCCGCTTCAAAGTCTCCATTATCACGATTCTTAACTGCCTGTGAAAGAATAGTTGCGTAGATTTTTTCTCTAGATACAGGCTCAAATTTATAACTATAATCAAACGTCACTTGTCTATCAAATAGTTTATTGATTTTATTGGCAACGTCTTTTTTGATTTTATCTTCTTCTCGTTGAAAACCTGGTCTCATTTTATAAACATCTAACAAGAAGCTAAACTCGTTAAATTTAACAGTATCAAACAAGTCTTTTTCTTTGTCATTGAGCAATGCTTCGATCTTTGTAGATAACGGAGGATAAAAATCTGAAATATGATCACCATTAGATTCTCGTATATCTGCTCTAAGATTCTTATCTAAAAAATATCCATCAGAAAATCTCTCAGTATAATTCACTTCAACAACAGTACCGTGAAATGCTTCAATTTCTTTATATGTCCTAACTACTTTTACATTACCTTTAAGACCAAGCGATTTAAATCCTTGTACGACATTATTACTCCACTGATGCCCTTTTCCACAAAAAGTCACTACTACAAAGAAAATTAAACTCACAATGGCAACTATTCCAAAAATTGTATATCTTTTCGACTTCATGTCACTGTTGCCTCCCTCTGTATTAATTTATTTTTCAAGGTTCCCCATTCAATGACTCAAACTCTTCTAAAATCATTATACTATATACAGACATTTTTCACTCATCTTCTTCAAACGAAAAATTAGATTGCTTGAAACTGACTATCAAAAGTGAGATTTAAGTAAAATACTCTAAGTCCAACACTCTTCATTATTCAACTCAACCGAAAACAAGTTGTATAATTTTTGGTTAGGTTCAGTTTTCATTATAACCTGTGAGATCATTTCTCTAATTTGAATTCCAACAGGATATAAAACACCATCTTTAATTGATCGATTTCTAGATGTATATCCTCCATTTTGGTTTCGGTAGAATTAGCACCTATTCTTTATACTGAAAAAAAACTTTGCAAACTGCAAAGCGTTCTCGTTTCTAATCTGTTGTTTAGTAACAAATTGACGTTCTGATAACTAGCTAACTTTATGAACTTTCTTAAGACCTGGTTTGAACAACTTTTGTTTGACTAAATTTCAAAAGTCTTTAATATCAAGCATTTCTACACTTTTCTGAAAGCGTTATTTCAATCAATTTCAACTAATTTTATCTGAATGGTGTGAATTTTACCCCAAAATTACAAAGAATTGAGCTGATAAATACTAAAAGTTCACACCATTAGTTAAATTATTTTTTGTTACGTACGTTTTTCTTAGATGATAGACCTCCTAATTTATTTCTTATAGCATTTGAACAAACCTCCGTTAGAGGTTCTCCTATTGCCTCCTTGTAATTAAATCCCAATAATTGCATAGTCTTTAAAGTATCCTTGTTAAGTAAAGCAACTAATTGTTTCATTGAATCTTCTTTCCCATCTTCAACACTAGTAAATGAAGATAGCAGAGAAATAACCCGTTCTAAAGTATTGTGCAAATACTCAATATCTTTATCATCAATATGTACTTTTTCATATTCTTCTTTATATGCCTGAGCAATTCTGATTGCCTGTTCTCGTTCCGAAAGCAACTCATTTACAATTTCATCATAAGTATTTCGTAATTTATCGGCATTACGTTCTTCCTTTAATGATTGAATTTTACTATTCACTAGTGTTGTTGTTCCTTTAAATGTTAGAGTTCCCAACTCAATCCCTGCTTTTACTAAAGCTTCTGTAATATATGGCTCCATGCTACACCCCTGCTATTCTTTTTATGATAAAATTATTTTATCACAAATTCATACTTTAATAACAGTCTCTATCCTTTAGGTGAAAATACCGATTTTATGGTATAATGAGGATAACTCTATACAAGGAGGTGTGCCATGACTCTTGATGTAAATAAAGAAGAATTAACAATTTTAGGGATTCCCTTTGATAACTTTTCAGATTTTGATACTGTCTGGTATGCTATTGGGTCATCAATGATTGAAAATTATGAACCTACTGTTCAAGATGTGATTGATTTAAAAACTTATGTTATCAACAAACGAAAGGAATTGAATATTGGTTAAAAATCAATACGAAGGCTATGAGTACATTGACCCCAACAACCAATATACCTATCTAAATTCTACAGTCTTAATCAACAAACAAAATATTACAAATATTGAAGAAGCCTACCTGAATGAGCATTTATTCGTTACTAGAAGGCTTGCAGACTTGCGCTTGAAAACCATTGAAGTCTACTCCATTAGTGATATTTTAGCCATTCATAAATATTTATTTCAAGATGTCTATGCTTGGGCGGGACAATATCGCAAGGTGAATATCTCAAAAAGCGGGAATCCCTTTATGCCAATACAATCTTTCAGTACTGCCCAAGACTATATCAACCATCTTATTCATACCTATTATCAAACTGCTAATTCAAAAATAAAATTATTAAACAATTAGCAAAAATTCTTGATAATCTTAATTATTTCCATCCCTTTCGAGAAGGGAATGGACGAACTCAACGAGAAGTTATTCGTTCCTTAGCACTATCAAAAGGTTATTCTGCACAAATACGTGTGGAGCAAGATGACGAGGTTTACAATCTTTATATGGACGGAACAGTCTATGGAGACTTAGGAAAGTTAGAAGAACTACTTAGTAAAATACTGGAAAAATTGTAAATTAATCTACAAAAACACTTGTATATTTTTTAAATATCCTAAATATCACAGAGAATTATAACTTACTCAAAACTTAAAGACAAAAAGCTTCTGAAATCTAACGTTTCAGAAGCTTTCTTCTTATTATAAAACGACTGCAACTATTAATCGATACCACATTATCTATATTTATTAAAATAATTAATGTTTAAGTAGTGGTCCGCTAAGATGAAATTCAAAATTTGTAACATCAACTAAACCAACAACTTTGTCACTTTGATATAATTCCATCAAAAATTGTGCCATCTCTTCACTTGTGTGATATTTAGCAAAATGCTCATCATAATTGTATTCTTTCGAATCTGTAGCAACTTGACCGAATTCCGTTTTTGTGGCAGCTGGAGCTAAAACCTTAGCTTTTAATTGATGTTGATTTGCCTCTAGTTCCAATGCCAAGCCTTCTGTAAAAGCACTGACATAAAATTTACTTGCACAGTATGTAACTGCATTTGGAACCATCATGTATCCGCCTCTAGATGATAAGTTAATCAATTGAGCGCCTTTACAATCTTTATAATCTCTCACATATAGAGTTGATAGAATTGTTAAAGCTTCAATGTTTAGATGGATTAATGTTATTATCTTTTCTAAATCTTGAGATTCAACCTTATCATAATTTCCAAAACCAGCATTATTTATTAAAGTAGTAATGTGATATTTTTTCAAGCTTTCATAAAGAGCAAAAACATTACTGGACTTCGATAAATCAACAACTTTAATAACAACATCTAAATCCGGATAATGGTTCAAAATCTCTTGCTTCAATTTTTCTAGTCGTTCTTGACGCCGAGCAATTAAAATAAGATTCGTTCCTAATTTTGCAAATTGTCTTGCTGTCTCCGCTCCTATACCAGCACTGGCTCCAGTAATACAAGTATAATTCTTCGTTTGTTCCATACGATTTTCTCCTTTACAGATTGCTATTTGCATTTTTTATAAGAGTCGCTGCTCCTATTCCGCCACCGATACACAGAGAAGCGATTCCATAATTTCCTTTATTTTCAATCAACTCATAAATTAGAGTAGTCAGTATTCTGCTTCCTGAAGCTCCAACTGGATGCCCTAAAGCAATGGCACCACCCTTAGGATTAACCTTATCCATATCATTGATTCCCAATTGTCTTATGCAAGCTATTGATTGTGCAGCAAATGCTTCATTCAATTCAAAGATATCAATATCAGTTATATCCATTTTTTGCTGAGTCAACAGCATTTAAAACTTTTGGAAAACCGACATATGGGATACATTGGATAAATGTTTCAAGAATTTCTTCCTGACTTAGACCAACAT
Organism: Streptococcus sp. HSISS3; assembly: GCF_000448605.1. Lineage (NCBI taxonomy): Bacteria > Bacillati > Bacillota > Bacilli > Lactobacillales > Streptococcaceae > Streptococcus > Streptococcus sp. HSISS3. The sequence continues at coordinate 432,688 of NZ_CM002130.1, read as the reverse complement.
TCAAAGCTCCATTAATATGAACTTTAAGTTGAGGTTCTGTTCCACCTTGCGACAGCAAACTTGTAATAGTAATCATTTCTCGCTGTTTTAGGTTAAGTGACTTACGATTATAAATTTCGCCAAAAGCAAATTCTAAAATATAATTTCCAATATCCCCTGCCACTCCATCAAGGGCTTTTATGACTTCATCACCAACTTCACCATCTATGGTCTTCAGATATTTCAAACCAATTTTTCGTCTTTCTTCCACTTCCATATGGCATTACCTCCTCTCCTAGCTTTATATCAAATTCCTTTGATGCTATGTATTTTACATAGTAAAGTGCACTTTATGTCAAGAGAAAACTGAAAATTTTTCGATTTTTTTAAATTATGCTAAAATATTAAAAAAAAAGGGGGAAATATTATGGCTCACTATTCTATTGGAGAATTTGCTAAAAAAACTGGACTTTCTATTCCCACACTTCGATACTATGAGCAAGAAAAATTGATTTACTCACATAGAGAAGAAAATAATCGTAGATACTATGATGACTCTGATATAGCGTGGACTCAATTCATTATTAGATTAAAAAAGACGGGAATGTCTATTAAAAATATGCAAGAATACGCTGACCTAAGATATAAAGGAGACTCCACAATTCCTCAACGACTTAGACTACTTTTTTTCAACTTGATGAACTTCATAAGCAACAAGCTGAAATTAACCAACATATTGATTTTCTTGAAAAGAAAATTAAAACTTATTTAGGTATTAATCCTAATTAGCACCATTATTATTTTCTTTATCCAAAAAGGGATTGAAAATAAAATTCCAATCCCTCAGATTGAAGACAAAGTCGAGGAAACGATTGATTTTTCTTTTATTTATGTTCTTGTCGAAGATAGTTATTCCTCGGATAATGGTCGCCCTAGTCTAGACCCTGTTTTATTAGTTAAAATCCCGTTGATTCAATGTTTTTATGGCATTCGTTCTATGCGCCAAACTATTAAAGATATTGAGGTGAATACGGCATACCGATGGTTTCTTGGCTTATCTCTGGACGATAAGGTGCCTCATTTTACAACTTACGGTAAGAACTATAGCCGACGCTTTCAAAACAAAGAATTGTTAACACACATTTTTAGTCATGTGCTTCATCAAGTTTTGGAAGCAGGGCTCATTGTTCCCTCAGAAATCTTCATTGATGGGACCCATATCAAGGCTACTGCTAATAATCATAAGTACAAAAATGTTGTTATTGTTCAAAAAGCTAAATTCATGAGTGAACAACCGGAGACTGAAATTAATTTAGATAGGAGAAAACACGCAAAAAAGTTCTTAAAGCCCGCCAAAAGAGGCGAGGCTAAACCTAAGAAACAATCAACGACGGATCCAGACAGTGGTTGGTTTCATAAGGGAGAACATAAGAAAGTCTTTGCTTACAATGCCCAGGTAGCTTGTGATAAACACGGTTGGGCCTTAGCTTATACGGTTGAATCAGGAAATATCCATGATAGTCAGGCCTTCCCTGCTCTTTTTGCTAAGCTAGAACCCTTCTCACCTGTAAACGGATCATACTCCTCAAACAGACTAAGCTGATCTGCTACCACGTCTTCTTGTAATTGATTACAAATATATTCTTCAATTCGCTTCTGGTTTCGCCCAACCGTATCAACATAAAAGCCTCGACACCAAAATTTGCGATTCCCATATTTATACTTTAAATTTGCGTGTCGGTCGAATATCATTAAGCTACTTTTACCCTTTAAATATCCCATAAATGAAGAAATACTTAGTTTCGGTGGTATACTCACTAACATGTGAATATGATCTGGGCAAGCTTCTGCTTCATGAATTTCAACGCCTTTTCTTTCACATAATAACCGTAAGATTTGACCAATACTTGCTTTGTATTTTCCATAAATTATCTGACGTCGATATTTGGGTGCGAACACAATATGATACTTACAATTCCATGTAGTATGTGCTAAACTATTATTATCCTATCTCATCAGGGGTCCTCCTTTTGTATATTAGTTAGTGGTCGGGAAACCTTATCTAATATAACACTTTAGGGGGACTTTTTTGATACATCGCTAAAAGCTTTTCGGAACCACTAGCACAGCTAGTGGTTTTCGTAAAACAAAAAGACATCCAAGAGAGTCCTCTTGAATGTCTGTAAAGGTTGATAACTCCATCAGTCCTGCCAGTAAACTGGGAATGATGATACTATAGATTCCTTATCTCAAATACTGCTGTATGCACCCACTCATTATTAATTTGTAAATCATTTTCTATAATCCTACTAAATGTGAAACCATTTTTTAAAAGCACTCTCTTAGAGGCTAGATTATCCGTTGCTGTTCCCGCAATGATTCTATTTAACCCATAAGTATGAAATGCCTTGTCTAAAACAAGTTTAACCGCTTCGCTTGCATAGCCTAAATTAGCATAGCTTTCTCCAATCCTATATCCAAGTTCTGCTGTTTTTCTATCACTCCCTAAAACACTTAAATTGATCCTTCCGACCATAACGCCTTGCGAATTTCTGATAATATGCATGTAGGCGTCATGATTTTCTTGTTCCGTTAACAATTCCCTTGTAATTTCCTTAAAACCTTCTGGATTAAAATAGTCACCTGGTCTAGGAGGTAAATTTTGCTCAAAATACTCTTGATTTTCTTTTTCAAAAGAATAGACATCTAGACTATTTTCTTCAGACATCAGCTCTAAACTTATCATTGTAAACTATCTCCCATCATTATCTATATTCAATTTTTCTCATGTTTACACAAAGTCAAATTTACAGAATTTAAATAAATACTTTTTTTCATATCATTTCTAAATTATAACACAAAAGACTATTAACAAAAATAATATCCAAGGTTAAAAAATACTTTACTTCATAAACTGCATCATACTGGAGTAAAACTAGCTAAGCAAGCAAGGACATCATTGCAAGCAATTTCAACAAAGCCTCTAAACCATAGCGACACAGTTACAACACAGATTTATGTCAACACTTCTAATATAGTGCCTATGGCAGTCGGTGAATTTGCCTTAAAGTCTCTAAAACAATAAGGTGAACTTTGAGACGAACTTTTTCAAAAAACATAAGAAAAGCACCCATGAGGAAAACTCTTGAGTGCTTTGAAACGTTGATAGTATCGAGTTGATTAACGTTTTGAGTGCAGCGGTTGCCATCCAAGCAAACATCGCTTCACTTGTTTTCTTGGGGCAACTTTGCATAGCATATCTCTATGCGACTAAGGTCGCTAGAGCTATCCTAATTGCGCACCGCCGGTTCTCATAGAAAAAAACACCTTGCAATATGCAAAGTGTTTTCGTTTGTATTCGCTGTCCAGCAACGAATTAACGTTTAGAGAACTGGCTAGCTTTACGAGCTTTTTTCAAGCCTGGTTTAATAAACGTTTATTTCAACCAATTTCAAAAAGCTTTAGCATCAACAGGTAGTATAAAATAAGTTGTGTAAATACAAAAAGGAATCAATCCGTTATAGTAGACTTCTTGGTTCCCCCTGTTAGACAAGCTTCAAAACCAAGGAATCCAACAGGTTTCTCTTGTAGTGACCGATGGCTTCAAGGGGCTTGAGCAGATTATCAGTCAGGCTTACTCATTAGCTAAACCACAACGTTGCTTAATTTATATCAGTCGAAATCTAGCTAGTAAGGTGAAACGAGCAGATAGAGCGGTTATTCTGGAGCAATTTAAAACGATTTATCGTGCTGAAAATTTGGAAATGGCAGTACAAGCTTTAGAGGACTTTATCGCCGAATGGAAACCAAAATATAGGAAAGTCTGGAGAATACTGATAATCTTTTAACTTTTTATCAGTTTCCCTACCAGATTTGGCACAGCATTTATTCGACAAACCTTATTGAGTCTCTCAACAAAGAAATCAAACGTCAAACGAAAAAGAAGGTTCTTTTTCCTAACGAGGAGGCTCTGGAACGTTATTTAGTTACCCTGTTTGAAGATTATAATTTCAAGCAAAGTCAACGCATCCATAAAGGGTTTGGCCAATGTTCTGACACACTTGAAAGCTTATTTGATTAACATTCTTTAACTCTACTTGAGTGTTTACACATAATTATTGACAGTATCCCACTTTTATATTTAGAAACAGCCTTTAACGTAAAGAGACCGAGGTAAACTCCTTGAAAAATATAAAGGTAGATCGTTGCTTGCTTTATAGGCATCGTATTAATAAAAACATTAAGGAAAATCGTTCCCATAATTATAGCGAACCATAAGAAAGCTTTTCGCAAACACCAATCTAGGCCTTGTACAGCCAATAATGACATGCTTTTCGGATTAATTTTTGATTGTTTACTCATTTATACTCTGTTTCTCCTTTTTGATTTATTCTTTAGATGGTGCTCCACCTTTTTGAGTCTTAGGATCAATCACCATACCAACTTGTGGTTGGGTATCTCCTAAAATAATTGATGCTGGACTCAAGAAATCACCATACTGGAAGACTTTCGTTTTCCGACGTTCAAAGTGAATATGTGGTCCAGTAGCTGCACCCGTTTGTCCAACATATCCGATAAGTTGGCCTTTTTTGACCTTATCCCCTTTCTTAACAAGAGGAACATCACGCATATGTCCATAATATATAATAGTGCCATCTGGAAGAGTGTGCATCACGTGGTTACCGTCGATATTCATCGCCTCTTCATTGACCTCTACTACTTCACCGTCTGTTACGGCATAAATTGGAGAGCCCTCTGGTGCTGCAAGGTCCATTCCTGTGTGTCCTGAACCCGCATTTGGACCACCAGCATTAGCTGATGCACCGAAAAGTTGGGTAATGGTATAAGGGACATCAAGTGGCTGACCTGTATCTGTGCTAAGATTACTACTATCGCTATCACCACACTCACTTGCGTCTACTTCATCCTTATTATCATCTTTATCCTTCTTATCGTCTGATTTTTTTGGACGATAGACATAGACTTTTCCATAGTCCATAGTAATACGGTCTCGATATTGGCCATAATTATTCTCAGAAATCCCGTCGGTTGATGGAGAACATTGGATAATATTTTCCTTATCCTCAACGAGCATGGTCTGTCCTTTATCTCCAGAGCTATTACCTTTCGTACCCCAGATAATGACATCTCCTTTTTCACGGTTTTGAACATCATCTTTGGACGACCAGGCACCCTCATACACTAACTCATAACCACTGTCTTTCAACCAGTCGTGTTCTGAGTCGGTATCTACTGGAGAACCAGATTCTTTAGCACCGCCATCAACAAGGGCATAGTATAGAGCAGATGAATGGTCATAGCTATCTGGCCCAGTACGAGCATCACGAGAATACTTAACCTTCCCTAGCTTATCCTTATACCACTTGATAGCCTTATCAGTATCAATAGACTTCTTGTCTTTATCACTGTCTTTTTTGCTATCCTTGTTGCTAGAGTCACTTGATGAACTACTTGAACTGCTATCGTTATCATCGCCTTCGTTGTCGCTATCTTCTTCATCGTCGTCACCGTCATCATCATCTGAACTTTGACTACTTGACGAGGAGTTATTAGAAGAAGCACCGCCACCACCAAACGCCTTTTGGAACTTGGCATCATCGTACTTATATTTACTTGCTTCGAAGACTTCCGCAAACTTCCTTGCATCTGCCTTCTTCTGCTCTGGTCTGACATAAGCCATATTACCTCGTTCGTAGGCATTCCATGACATAGCAGTTTCATCGATATTGGTTTGTTTCGCAAACTCCTGGAATGACCAGTTATGGCCAGATTCGTCATAGGCTGGGTTCCAGTCACCTTTTGAGATTGCATCAATAACAAAGGCAACCATCTTATCAGCATCTTCCCAGTCCGGACTATTTAGAGGTGCATATTTCGTGTAGGGGTCAAACTGGAAAATTCCACCACCCCCAAGCGTATTAGATGTCCCACCTGTCGTTGGCACAGCCCCCTTAGAAATGGAGTCATTAATACCACCACCGTAATGCCCTTGGGCACGTCCAATGATGTCATAGCTCCCTTCAGAGTTTGCCCAACCAACAGCACCTGCAGCAGATTCCCCAGACAGTCCCGCATTCACAAAAGCCATAAATACTTTGTGGGCATTCTCATAAGCTTTTGTCCCCTTCGTGAAGGGATCAGAGTCGCCTGCAGATGCTGAGTCTGTTTTAGTAGAAGTCGATTGAGGCTTAGAGCCATCATCATCGTCTTCTTCATCACCGTCTTTCTGGTAGGTTACACATTGGGCGTTAGTCTTGCCACCTTTCCCACCGGAAGTACTAATTGTCCCCATTAAACCAGTGATAATTGCAATTAAGATAACCGCAAAAGTTAAAATAGTTCCTATAATAATGGTTGTCTTCACTCCAAAAATCGTTAGAAGAACACGAGCAGCTTTATCACCTATTCGTTTCAAATATCTTAGTCACCCCCTTAATGAAGTAGTGCGGTTAGCCAATACCAACCAAATACAAGTAAAAGTCCTAGGGCAAGAAAGATACTTTGTTTAATGAATTTTCGATTTCGTTTTTGTTGTTGCTTTCGCATCCAAAATGAATCTTCATCTGAGTAATAGTCTTTGTGACGTTCCACTTGCAAATTATAATAGTCTGTCACATCCTCCTTGACACTGGATAACCTTTCTTTCCCACGCGCAATGAGACCTTGTTTTTTCCCTTGCTCACGTGAAATACTGTCCTCATCAAAACCGTCATAATAGGTATCGTAAAATGCTGAGTAATCTAATTGATCTTCGAGGCTTTCCGGATAAACTCCGTCTTGATTATCATTAGAATTTAGTTCTACTTCACGACGAATATACTGACCATCTCGTTTAAAACGATAAGATACCATATGTTTAAAACCTCCGTAAACCAATAATTGGCATTTTTTGTGGAGCAATATAGAGTTTGTCTGTTACTGTTATCTTAGAGAACGGTACACCTTTGATTTTAAAAGTACGGTGTAACTCTTTAACAACGAGACCAGCTTTATAATCTTTTTCCGTCACTTCTTCCTTAAAGAGTTCTTCATAAGCTGACACCTCAATCAAGTCCAAGAGACGATAGGCAGACTGGTAAGCATAATAGTTGCTTCGATTAGCCAATCTCTTTTCAAAAAGAGGTGAATAGTCTTTTGAGAAGAAGGAGACTATTTTAACCGCACGTTTTCTATGGTTATATTCTAGTTTGGCCATAACCCATGCAAGCCCCCAAGTCACTAGCGTGATAAAGCCCCAGGTGTTCATCAAACAAATAGGAAGAAGACTAAACATAAGGATACGCTTTGCTTTCTTGATACGTTCACGTCTCTTTCCTGTGAGTAGATGATAAACGGCCACAATCGAGGCACTTAACACATATGGTGTATAGGCAATAGCCATAAAATGAACACCATAGGCGAATAAAAGTGTCTGATAGAGCATAAGATAGCTATAGAAACCAACCAAACCAAGAACTAAACTAATAAGGAAGGAAACTATCCTAAAGAAACGTAGTGTCTTAATGTCATAAGCTATATTGTTAACCCATAGAGACATTTGCATTAGTGTGGTCATTGATTAATTTTCCTCCTCTGGTGCTTCTTCTGTTTCAAATATTCTCGACTCAAATCGAGCAGGTTCTTGGTAGATAATCATGGCTGAGTACTCAGCCACTTGCTGACTTCCAAATAAGCCACATAAACTACTTAAAAGATGTGTTTTTCGCATCTGATAAGTAATATCAACAACACGACAGGTCTTTTTGTAAGCCAAGATCTCCAAGTAAGAATTCACAATTCTTTCCAAATCCTGTGGATTATCTTCTGTTAGTATTTTAGTCTGTAGTTGAAATTTCCCACCAGAATGTGGTTGTACTGAATTCATTCTATTTCCCTCCTTTTATCATTACTACGGTAGGAAGGCATATCGTGAGAACTCATCATATGGATACTTCCCATAAGACGTATTATCTGCTAGTTGATGATTAAAGACTAAGTTCTTGACAGAGGCAATATTTAAGAAAAAGTCACCATCTCTTAAATACTTCAGTGAAGAAAGTTCGCTCTCGGTCATTTCTCCTTGTAAAGCCTCTGCTAGTCGAGGGATAGTCAAATCACCTAATTGAGAAAAGACACGATACGTCATCATCGAGAAAATCGCGCGTGTAGCTAAAATGTAATCTACTGCGTCTGTAGAATTCGCATTCAAAAGGATGTCATCTAGTGAACTCATCTCCATAACAAATGCGGAGTAGTTACTACTTACATTTTGGATCAAATCTTTGAGGAAATTAAGAGATTCTGAGTATCGATAATTAAAGAGCTTATGTGCTCCGTTAATGGTAATAATACTATGAGGTCGTTGACTCTTATCTCCCCCGATTATCCCTCTACGGAAATACTCAGATACCCTTTTTCCATTTGCTACAGCATAAGATGAAATGATTGATAACACTTGGTATAGCTGAATATTTAGAAGTTCAGTATCTTGAATACCAGATAAATCAAAGGTAACGACTTGTTCATTCGAGAAATCTTCAAACTGTGAGGTCGCATTTAAGAAGCGATAATCTCCCAAGAGACCAGAGAAAGCATTATACAGACGGTCATAACTTTCAGCATCAATTTTATTGCCCTCTGCGATTTTATCCTCTTTAAGCTTGTTTAAACGTTCTACCCAATGAGATAGAGTCGGATAATCTTCTGGAATGACATTCGTAATAGTTAAGTCTTCTTGTTCCATATCTTCAGCATTACGATGCCACAAACTACGGTCTTCGTAGAAGTCGTTTAAGGCAGACTTCAAATTATTGAGGTCTGAATTCTTTAAACCAGGATCAAGAATTTGAGCCAAAGCCCGTAATTTATTACGGTGGGCATAATAAGATTGGATTTGGTCTGTTGTCTCTCCATCTGCAGAGGAAGCCGTTGCAATAATTTGCATGAGGTTAATATGATTTCGATTATTAGTTCCGGACATTTTAACATATCGACCTCCTTGCAGTTCCGTAAGTTCTTTTAAGTGACCAGTAAGGTCGATGTTAAAAATGGTATGTCCTTTAGCAAAATAAGTATCAATCAAATTACCTAATAGCTTCATTTTCCCATTTCCTGCTCCAGCAATCATCATCGTAGGAATTTTACGTTCCCTATCTTCATGCAAAAGGTCAAAGTTTACTACCCCGCCAGTACGGGTTTCACCAAGGTAAACACCATAGGTATCCATTAAGTTTGTATGATTAAAAGGATAGCCACCACCTAAATCCCAGACAGATGCCGCTTGTCCTTTTCGTCGCAATGGAGTATCTTCCAAACGAGAAGCAGGAACAAAGGCTGAATGATATTCGACGTCTTGCATGCCATCTGAAGAAGAAATAGAGTACTGATTCAACTGTTGTTTGAGTTCAGCTTCTCGTTCTACCAGTTTGTTCAAAGTATTTGCAGCTAATAGAAAACGAGTGTGAATCTTTTTAGAAGGAACATTATTATCAAGTTTTTCGCGATAGCCTAACAAAGAACTAATACGTTTCTTATCATCTGCATCTTGTGCAGCCTGTCTATTTTGCGTTGCTAACATATTCGAAATAGCTTTTGATGCTAAGTCCGACATTTCATTGTTTGAAGCATGTTCCAAGGACATAAAACTGATAACATTATCAACAAGCATTAAATCGCTCATCCAGAAGTCAGGTAACCCGTTCACTGGATATCGGTCATATGGTACATGAGCAATCTTATAATACCCGTTAGCTTGTCTCCAATACCTATCATCATGTTTAAAATCTGGGGTATCACTTTGAATCCTACTAATAAGGTTAAGGTCATAACCTTCTCGAATATATTTTTTGATTTTTCGTGAACTTAAATCCATGTAAACTCCCTCTAGTACTGATTAAGCGAAACATTAAGTGAATCATTAAAGTTATAATATTGCGTCAATAACTCTTCCTTCTTTTCGACAGATACAACCTTTGGGGCAAATCCGTGACTCGAAGCAATAGTTAGAGTGCTGCGCGTGTTAGAATCAATTTCAGACAAAGTATCTCCAAACACCCAAATAAAGAACTCAATATTTTGTTGATTGACTGCAATGACTTGTTGGACGAGATATTTTGTTTTTAAAATATCTTCACGTTGTCTTAGTTGATAAACACGTCTCTCTTTACGTGAAATTGTATCGATGTCATCACCATCTTTGGTAATTAATTCCGGAGCGTTCTGTTCCTGTTTGACTTCATCTAGAAGACGCAGAAATTCGTTAGATTGACTTGAGACGTCTGTTGGCAATTTTGTTGTCTGAATCATCATGTCAAAGGTAGTACCAGACAGAAATAGAGTAAAGCCTAGTTGAATAGCTGCCTGTTCTTCGTTAGACATAGCTTGAATATCTTGCCCAAACACTTCAAATATTTGTACATATCCGGAGTAGGGATTGGCTAATCGAATCGGTTGATTAGGATAGCCATATAGAATAGACTTCACATCAGATATCGCAACAGTGTCTAAAAAGTCTTTACGCTTTTTCTTATTGAGCGGAACATACACGAACTCCTCTCCAGCACGTTCGCCAAGGTCGATACTTTCAAATTTTGTTTGTTTTTCTTTCTTTTTAGCTTGTTTACTTTTACGTGCCTCTTCTTTTTTCGCTTTCTAAGTTCTTTTTTTGTTAAAACTGGTTCTTCAATTAAAACTGGCATATGATTTCCTCCATAAACATTATTCTCCACTATTCTATAAAACAACATAGGGTGTTCGTAACCCAGTGACACCTCTTAACTACCGGTTCTCATCGGCATATTTTTGATTACTTACATCTATTAACAGCTTGGTTTGTAGCGCTATTATATTGCCTTAAGCTTTTTGTCATGTTTTTTATAAGTTCGTCCATAGTCCTCCCTTCATACTTTAAGGATAAAAAAAAGAAGTGTCCGAAACACTTCATGATAAATATTAACGTGATAAGAGAAAAATTAAACCTGTGATACGGAAAACAAAGAAGAAAATGGTCAAAATGACATTAACTATAAATAAAGCAACTGAAAATGCAAATTTTACCAACCACCATAAAACACTGAAGATAAAAGTCAGTCCATTCCAAAGGCTTCTCCAGACTGATTTTTTGCGATAATTAGGACTATGATTTGACATATAATCCTGATTTCCGATAGTTAAAGGGTTAGACGACTCAGAAATTACAAAAATATCACCATTTTTTTCGGCTTCATAAACCTCTGAAATAGAAGGTTTATGACCATTGATACTTTCATAATAGTCAATCCATTGTTCTCTATTCATAATTATCAACCTCTTTCCTAATCTTCTTATTGTACCATAATTATTAACGTTTTTATATTTCTCTTAATACCTTTTAGAATTGAATTGCGTTGATTGCACCAACAATTGCAGCTGCAATACCTGCTGATACAGCAGCTAGTCCGCAACCATAGATCATACTTGACATTCCGTTATCGGTTTGTTGTGCATTTTGATTTTTCTACCCATGAGCTACACTTTTCATTTTATCCATTCCTAAACTGAGCTTTGATTGCTCGTTTTTATCGATGTTGATTTCAGCTATCGTCTTACCATCTTCTTCTTTCCTAGAAACGTATATTCCCATATATTTTTTGTTATAGTTTGATGGCAAGCCAATTCGTTCCAATTCTTTTTCAAAGTCATTTTGACCGTCACCATATTTTTTCCCCAGTTTAAACAAGGCATGATGCACCAATTCGTGACTTAGCGTAGGTACTACGATTGAAAAATCTTCACAATAGATACTTGCATGAACCAGCCAATCGGATAAGTAAATATAGTTGTCAAAGTCACCAAAATACGTGTCTAAGGCAATGTGTCGTCCATTTAGAGCTTTATCTAACTTTTGGTCTAGCAACCTAAACTCGAAATCAACAACTACGGTAGGATAATATTTTTCCAGAAAGTTTTTGGCGTAATCTTCCAATTTTACTTTAAAAGCGAACCAATCATCTTCTGAAACTCTATCTTCTTTAACCTCGTATGTCATGTAAACATTTCGCTCTTTGTTTGATTTAAGAACTGCACGACCCAGAGAGGGCGCATGGGTTAGCACCCGTTCTCCACGATATGGCTTTAATGCGCCAAGTAACTTGATCAACCCAAAGAAGTTAGTAGCAAAAATCACGCTTGCTGATAGCACAAAGTCACTTGCTTCTATATTGTTGTTCGATACTCCTGTTAAGATGACTGCCCAAGACCATATATTACCAAAAGCAATAGAGAGCGCTCCTAACTTTCTAAGCAATCTCATTCTCTACCCTCCGTTAATTTCCGGATAGATTCACGTGCCTCTTCTTTTTTTCGCTTTCTAAGTTCTTTTTTTGTTAAGACTGGTTCTTCAATTAAACCTGGCATATGATTTCCTCCATAAACATTATTCTATAAAACAACATAGGGTGTTCGTAACCCAGTGACATCTCTTAACTACCGAATCTCATCGGCATGTTTTTGGTTTTTTACATCTATTTAGGGCTCTCTGTCCTTGTCTAGGTACTTAAAAATTGATACAATCAAATAAATACAATCGCAATAATCTTTCTAGGAGGGATTTTAGGATGCTAGATATTTTACAAGATTTCTACTTTTCACTCTATATAAGCACTTGGACCTCATTTAAATGGTTACTTTATTCCGCACTCATCGGTATTGCCTGCTTCCTAATCACACTTCTTTTTTCTATGGTAAGCGAGGCTGCAGAGACGATTTGGTTGAAATTTTCTTTGTCTCTAACTGGAATCTTTGCACTATTTTGTTTATTGATGACACTTCATGGTATTATCCATTTTGTAGGAATAATGATAGGGGCTGTCTCTGGTTTCTTTTTCCCAGTATTTGGTTTACTTATTGTCTGTGGTATTATTCTATTCATCATTAGTCTTTTCAATCCTCTGTTCCTCTTCTTTTTAGTTAAGAAATAAAAAAACAAGCCAATTTAAAGGGGCTCTATAATTTCTGTAGTGGGTAAAACCACTGTAGGAATTATGGAGTCTATTTTTTTGTAGAAAACATACTAAGATTAGTAGTGAAGAAATCTCCGACGGGAGAGAGTACTCACTACTTTTTCTTTATGTTAAAGTAGTGGTGTCTTGTAAAGTCGTAGGGCTCTATGGCGCTAGACGTCGCTTGACAAACTGGCAAGACACCTTGTTTTAGGTGGAGTTTGATCAAAGTATGTGGGACGCTAAGCGTCGCGTATTGAAAATAAAATCACTAAAACATGGAATTATTCAAGACAAAAGAGGTAATGTCATGCGTGCAGTATTTGGAATTGATGTAAGTAAAACAAGCTCTGAAGTGGCCATTTTAGTCAACGGTGAGAAGGTTCAGGGCTACACCATACTCAATGATGCCATTGGGTTCAATCGCCTGTTGGGCGACTTGAAAACTGTTCATAACCCTGAGATTATATTTGAGGGTACAGGCGTCTATTCTCGACGTCTTCAAGCATTTCTTGAGGAATATAGTTACGCTTACACACGGCTAGATCCACTGGAAGCTAAGAAGTAATTGGACAGTCTGCGAGTTACG
>NZ_CM002130.1:316892-418047 GCF_000448605.1 Streptococcus sp. HSISS3 | reverse complement strand
CAGATAAAATTGACGCTGAAAAGTTAGCTAAATCTCAGCTTGTGCACAATCGTAAACCAACTTACGTGCAGGAAGAAATTTAGCAACACCTGCGTGATTTAAGCCGTTTCTATCAAAATATGGCAGAAGATCTTGTTCGAACTAAAAACCGTCTGCACAAGGTCTTACAAGTCACCTTTCCTGAATTGGAAAATCTATTATCCACACCTACTGGAGAGCAATATTGGAACTTAGTGATGGCTTTTCCATGCAAAGAGTTTGTATTAAGCCTATCTCAAAGTAACTTGTGTGAGATTATCCGTCAATCTACCTCCTAACGCATCTCTGAAAAGCGTATTGCTTACCTGACTGATAAACTTATAAAACTCGCTAAACAATCTTTTTGTGCGGTCAATAAAACCTCTCCAATGCTTGAAGAGGTTCGTTACTATGCTCAAGAATTGCTTCGTCTTTCTGAACGCAGACAAGTTGTCTTAAACGACATGGTAGAAAAGAGCCGAAATTGTAAGTAACGAAAACTTCCAAAGTCACTTTGACTTCGGAAGTTTTTGATATACCTTGTTCTTGGACACTTACCATCTACCCGCAACAATTGGTAAACAAGTAATAGCTACAATAAAACAATATTTAAACAAAATAATCCATAGATAGAATCCCGAGTTTAATTTAAGCAAATCACCCTTCTGCTTAACTAATACCAAGATTGACTTTCATATGAGCCAATGCTTAGTAATTTTGTTCCTAAATAGAATAAGCAAACGATTCCTGATAAAACTAGATCTGGTAGCCAAACGTTATTTATGCTTGTCATGTGATTACCTAATAAATTTGCACTATAATTAACTGCGAACAATATGATTAAATTAAATAAGAAAGAGATAACAAATATTATCAAGGAGTGTAAAAATGCTTCAGCAAATTTAATCATGATTAAATTTTTATTCGATGCTCCCAATACCTTTAGTTGAGATAATTCTTTCTTATCCTGATTTGAAGATAGTATTGTAATAGAAATTGTATTTGCCAAAATAATCAAGATTGGAGCAGACAAATAAGTAACAAAAGAAAAAACAGCTTCTTTAGCACCATCCGAATAATTTCCAATATAAATATTCTGTACATATAGTAAAAATCCTGAAACTAAAGTAATTCCCATTGTTACCGAAACCTGTAAATTTTTTAAATATGTTGGATTAAATAGAATATTCCATTTACCAACAACTAAAGCATAATTATTCGATGGAATAACCTTTGATATCCAGTTTAACAGAACCATCTGTGCCTTAGGAGACATCAGTTGAATCAAGAATAGATGAATCAAAAGTAAGAATAACACCGTACCTGTTTGTTGGATAATATCACTCATGCTCTTTCCAGCAGTGTCCGAAATAAGAATTTTAAAACAAAGAAGCCATAAACCAATAGAAACTCCCCAAAAAAGCAACTTTACTACTGTAGTTGAAAATTTCTTTTGTTTAACTGTATCATTTTTTTTCAATTCTTTTCGAGAATGATAATAAGCACTTGTTCCAACTATAACAGGTACAATAGAAACACTTAAAAGAAAAGTTTTTATATCAAATATTACAGTCAAATCAGGAAGTTCATTATGATTAACTAAAGTCTGCAACAACATATAATAATTATTTATAATTGCAAAAGATAAAATTGTTCCTAAAATACTTATCATTAAAGACATAATGAACAGCTGACCACTTATTATAAGTGATATATGAAAATAACTCGCGCCTAAAGTAGCCCATAACTTATAATCATCTTTAAAAATATCAATTAGAAACTGAATAATATTCGAAATTAAAAAGAATAGAGTTAATCCTCCAAAAAAAATGAGCATTTGAAATAACTGAATAGAAGTTATTGCTGTTTTTGAAGCACTGTTAATACCAATTACTGATGTTCCAACTATCATGCTGGAAACGAGTACTAAAGGCACAGTTCCTAATAATATTTTTTTTGCATAGTTAAATTGATAAAGAATAAGTCTAATCATAGTGAATTTCCTCTTCAGTCCGATTGTTTCGTCTCTAATTTATGATAAAGAACACTGGATGATGGTTTATCTATCTCCTCAGAAAGTAAACCATCTCTTAAAATAAATGCCTTATCTGTTTGAGAAGCCAACTCAATATCATGTGTTACCATAATAACACATTTACCATCATTAGCTAATTTACGTAATAATTCAAAAATCAATTGTCTTGATTCACTATCCATAGCCCCTGTTGGCTCGTCTGCAAAAATTATTTTACATTCTGACAGTATAGCTCTACATATTGCAACCTTTTGTTGCTCCCCACCAGATAAATTACCTACCAGACTGTCCAACTCTGCATTAAATCTTAATTTTTTCAGTAAACCTAATACCTTAGTTTTATCTACTTTCTTATGGGACAAGCGCAGTGGTAAAACAATATTTTCAAAAACAGGTAAAGAAGGTACAAGATTATATGATTGAAAAATAAATGAGATTTCTTCCCTTCGAACTTTTGCTAAATCTCTATTTTTTAATTTATAAGGATTTTTCCCATTGATTGTAACTTCTCCTGTCGTTGGTCTTGATAGACTAGACATACAATTTAATAAAGTTGTCTTTCCAGAACCACTAATGCCAAGAATCGATATAAATTCTCCATAGAAGACTGATAGCGAAATATCTTTCAAAACCGATATAGATTTATCTTTATCAATTTGAAACTCTTTTGTTAACCTCTTAACATCAATTGCAAGTTTATTCATCTTGTAATACCCTCCTATAATATCAACTCTGTTTTTTCATTTCATTACGTTTTGTAGAAAAAAGCTTAGTATATTTATCAAAAATTCACTATCTTCACTATTTATTCCCCCATGTCCTGCATTTTGGTTTAAGTAAACATAACTTCTTACATTAAGTTTTTGTAATTTTTTAGGCCATTCAATGACATCACTATTGTCAATATAATTATCTCTTTGACCTAAAATACTTAATACAACTGTATCTGTCCCCCTTGCCTTTTCTATATTTTGTAAAGGAGAATATGACCTAATAAAGTCTCTTATATTCTTATCTGATATATCTCCCCATTCTGTGACCTCAGTCTTTACAAGTGGATCATTACCAGAAATAAGTTGACCATAAGGATTGATAAATGGAGAAAATAATAGCATACATTTTAATAAATTTTTTCCTCGTTAGGTACAGAACCAGCAATTATTCCACCTGCACTAGATGAAATCAATTCTATTTTATTCTTATGTGCGATTCCCTCATCAATTAAAAAATGAATAGCATTTATATAATCTCTAATAGAATTTTTTTATTCATTTCTTTTCCAGCACGATACCAATCTCCACTAATAAACCAACTCCTCTAACATGAACCACTGCATAAAGAAATCCACTATCCACAATAGAAAGCACTATGGGATCAAATTCGATCTCATCGTTTTTTTCCAAATGAGTTGAAATAAAATCTCAAAGTTGACTTTACATAAAAAGTTTTAGTAATTTGATATTATCTACCAAAAACTTAATAATATTCCTCTCAATGTTACTTTTTGATAGAACTAAAGAAGACCTTTTATGTCTTTTATGTCTCATCACTAATACTTAAGGTAATCATCTCAGCTTTCAGTCTTTCAACGTCTTCAACAGTGGGTTTCCAGCCTTCTATCATATTCGTACTTAGAGCATACCAGACACTTTTAAAAATATTTCTGTCTATAAAAGATACACCCATAATAGTCATCTTTTCTTCATTTACATCTAAAACCATAAGGTACCTCTAGAATTGCGAGTATCTAGTACATTAAAGGATAACATAGATTCACTTGAAATAATGTAGAGTAGTTTTTCGATTACTAATTCAAATAAATTATTGATAATAATTACCGTGGCTACTTAATCATATGGATAACCCTGTACCAATAATAAATTTCGGAAAATTAGTTGTCGATAAATAACTTTTTTATATCAGAAAAAAAGTTATTCAAATTCTAAGTTAATGTCAATCTTATGCATTACCTCTCCTTTTTCTTACTATAACCTTTACGTGACTTCCCTAGCAATTCTCGTTCCAACCTAAGCATTTCCTCTTCCACCTTACTCCATTTCCCAAAGAGACATTCTTGTAAAACTGTTGCAGCTGGACCTTCGTCTGTTTCAGAATCATATATGCAGCTTCTATCTCTTTGGTAAATTTGAATTTGCTCAAAACACTTCTCGTTTTCCAACGCTCTGACATTATCAACCAAATGATTAACAATGTAATCATGATGTTCCTTAGGCGTTGCTCTAGCTTGATTTGGATCTTTAGCATAGAGTTCCTCATAACGTATCAAAGTGCTGAGATAGGACAACTCTGGTTTTGTCGCAATTAGTGCTAGTGATACCTGATAGCCTCTTGCTCTCAACAATTGAGCTGTTTGTCGTGGGACATCTGTTGTTCTTAATGTTCCTTCGATTAGTAAATCGTAGCCTAACTGACTTAGTGCGTCGACCAGTGTTTCTACCATTTTTCCAGCAAATCCTTTGGTATAGTCAACACTATCTTTACCATATTTTTCCTGCAATTCTAGATAATGAGGATGCTGAGAACGATAGCTATCGCCATCAATAATAATGATATTCCCACGATATTCTTTTTGTTTAATACGATGAATCGTTGTTTTTCCAGCACCACTTTGCCCACCAAGCAAGATGGCTTGTGGTTGTTCTGAAACAGTTTTCCCAAGAGTTAGGGTACGAATATTTCTCTTTACAACCTGTTGAAAGTCAGAATTACTAAAGTCTTCAAGTTTCATTAGGCTACCACCTGATGACGAGTCATCACCAACATACGCTCAATACCATCTAAATAGCCATCATAACGCTCCAATTCTTCAAAAGTATCTGCGAGATAAATTTGAGTATTGATGATATCAGCCAAATCGTCACTCATCAAAATCCATGGATTTGTCTCGTCATCAAAAGCGATGCCATGTTTATCTTGGTAGCGATAAAGTTCTGAAAGGATGGCAGCACCACGTTCTTTAATCACTTCCATTTTGAGAGTCAGCTGGTAATCTTCTACAGGTGTTAACATTTTATCTTCTCCCACGATATCAACATATGACACGTTAAACTTTTGACAAATACGATCAATCAGCTCTGTCGAAACTGCACTGGTTCCATTCTCATAGCGACTCAAGCTATTGCGTGAAATACCTACAATTTTAGCAAATTCTGGTTGTGTTAAACCATGTGTTTTTCGTAAAGATTTTATGTTATCTCCAATCATAGGATACCTCCTCATTTTCTTTTATTATACCATAAAAAGCAAAAACGCACCAAATTTGGTACGTTTAGATCTTTGTTTTATAGCAAAATAAAATATTAGCTTATTCATCATCTTAATAGAGATATTTCATGTAAAGAAGTCGTGTCCCCAAAAATGCTGCTTTTACACTTTAAAAGACACGACTTTGTAGTGTAAAGACAACATTTAAATGTATGTTTTCTTGTTTGCAAAGGCGTATAAACAAATAGGGCTGTACATTGAGCAATACTGGGCAGTTTTGTCTCAATCAAGAATAGACAAATAATCATCTAATCGTTCATTTACATCTGTTCTCAAGTCTGAAAACTTCTATCTCCATAAATGGAGAAACTTAACCAAAGATAGTATAACAGATATTGTCAATCTTATATCATATTTTATAATGAAACTAGAATTCAACAGAAATTAAATGACCAGTCTCCTGTAGAGTACAGAAAACTGGTCGCATAAGAGGGTTTTTCTCTTGTCCCATTATTGGGGTGTAGTGCCGCTCGTCCAATCGTTTTTAATGTATCTGTTAATTAAAGTAACTCTTACAAAAAATCAAAATAGTTCTTCACATCCTCCACATACCCATGCTTTTCAATTAAACTAGCTAACAAATCTCTATTATGGCCTTGGTAATTGTCCTCTCGCCGCAATTCTTCATACATTTCGATAAAAGGAAGACCTTTGGCCTTGGCTGATTCTAGCTCTGCTTCATAGTCATAGGCTACTTTTCGAAATTGAATATTGACTAATTCACCATTTTCAACCTCAAATAAGGCATACTGAGCTCGGTGATTTTTCAGCCCTTTCCAGTCAAAATAAGGCATACCAATCGAACCAGGGTTGATGATTTGTTGACCTTGACTACCATAACGCAGAAGCTGTTTATGGACATGTCCATAGACGGCTACATCAGTAGTTTCATCAAGTAGCTGGTCAAATTTTTCTGTACCATTTTCAACCAGCAAATCACCACCATAATTTTTCTCAGGTAAATTATGAGATAGAGAAAAACGCAAGCCTTCAAATTCTTTCTTGGCTACCATAGGTAGCTTTCTCAACCAATCAATATGCTCTGGGTTTAGGCGCTCCATCAAAAACTGGGTCATTCTGAGAAGCTGAATTTCTTGGGGTTCCTCTAAAGCATATTGCCCATCTAAAGCCTCTAACACACAATCATCCCAGTTTCCTCGAACGGATGCTGTAAGGGGGAGGTCTTTCAAAAGAGCCACCAAGTCATTTGCTCCCGGCCCAGGAAGAAAAATATCTCCCAAAAGCCAATATTCAGTCGCTCCCAAATTTTTAGCGTCCTCAAGCACTCCAGCTAAAGCCGTCGTATTACCATGAATGTCTGATAAAATTGCAATCTTATGGTTCATTTTCTTCTCTTTCTTTAGTGGATAACGTTCGGTTTATTCAATCCACTCTTATATTTTTGTTCTTCATTATAGCATAAAATCGCTAGAAGATTTTCACTTGAAAATATTCTTTTAAAAAATATGTCAAAAATAGTTGACATATTATTTTAAGAAGAATATACTATAGTCAAATATATACGACACATTCTGAAAAGGAGAAAGAATGAACCGTGTGAAAGAATTCCGCAAGGAACTGGGAAAGTCCCAACTCGAACTGGCCAAGGATATCGGTGTCTCTAGGCAAACCATCAACATGATTGAAAACGACAAGTACAATCCTACTCTGGAACTCTGTCTCAATCTCGCTCGTAGTCTCCAAACAGACCTCAACAGTCTCTTTTGGGAAGATGATTTTTAACAAGAAGGAGAAAGAAATAATGAAAAAAGAAACTCTCACTGAAAAACTTATGAAACGAACCTATGGCATTTCAGGACCACTTGATGAACACAAACAACGCGAGGCCGACCGCATTGGAAATAAAATCTTTATGGTTCTCTTTTACCTCATGATTTTTGGCAATCTCGTTCCCTTTGTTCTTGCTTATAAATATCCCCAAATTGTCGCTTTCGGATATCCAATCATTATTTTTATGATTTCCATGATTTGTGCAGTCTATGTCACCACTCAAACTAAAAAACTGGTATTACTGCCATTGACCCTGATATGTTGAGCCAGAAAGAAAAGAAACAGTTACGCTACCCTGGCCTTAAAGCGGGACTTGTCTATGGAGTTTTTATGTTCTTTGGAATGCCACTTCTCAATGTCTTAACGGATGATAACAAGAACTATCTTAGCTCCCTTTTCAATCTAGGTCATTTCACATCAATTCTTTTCGCAGCTTTCCTTTTCGGATTAATGATGCAAATTGTCGTTTGGCTTCGCATTCGCAAAGCCAAGGAAAATCAAGACGACTAATAGGAGGAAAATTATGAAATCACCATTTTGGTATTGTTGTAAACACTACATATGTATGGATGAATACTCTCAAATTCAATATGGAACTTTGCTAGTTTGGTAATGATATCCTCTGTGTTCTCGTGATACTCTATGAGTAGTTGCTCCATTTTTGGTCTAATCATGTAGGGCTGAGCTGGTTCATTAAGCCCATAATACGAACAGGAACATTTCGATAGACGCCTCTATCATCCTTTTTGTCAGATAATACAAGGCAATGAATATCCTTTATTATTTTTTCCGTCAAAGGTATGTTTTCAGAGACTAGGATTTGTACATATTGGAATGCTTCCTTGTGAGCAATAGCTTCTAAATGGTCCTTTAAAGGTTTCTGATCAATGGTTAACCCTCTCAACACCATATCAGTCTCTCTTAAAGTCAGGGTATTACCTTCAATGGCGTTCGAATTATAGGTGAACTCTACTAAAAACTGCTCGTTAAGACGTTCAACTTCACCTTCAGTCATTGGTCTTCTTTTAGATAGCTCTGTTTTCTTTTCCTCTATGGTCTTTAAAAGGTTAGAACCCTTCTTTAATCTTCCATCAGCTGGTTTCTTTGCACTAGCAGGTATTTTCCAAAGCTTACCATCATGAAATGCCCCATCAATTTTGCCTTGAGAACAGAGGGTACGAATGCGCCTTTCAGATATTCCCCATTTAATAGCAGCTTCTTTTACGGTCATAAACATTATAGTCTACCTCATTTCTGCTTATTATTATATCATTTGCGGAACAATACATCTATTTGCGGAACGACATAACTCAATTTGCGGAACAATAGAACTGCTTGTTAGTCATTGAAAATGGTTATCCGTGGGTACTTGCAAATATTCCAACCAGCCCTAAGCAGGGATACGGCAGAGGGTCTAAGAAGAACAACCAAACAAATTTCAATCCCTTACCTTTAGTACCTTCTATAGAACTCCGCATAGTCAACACCAAGAACTGCAACCATTCTATCCACCCAACGTTCTTGTGGTAGAAAGTGCTCTTTTTTGTAATGATACAGTTTGCAATACAAGCGCCAAAATTCGCTTGGGTAATGGTACTCTCCTACAAACATCTGCCTAACGAGCTCCGCAAAAGTCATCTCTCTCTCGGCTAATAACAGTGTGACATTATCCCAAAATAAACTGCCCATGATAAGCCTCCTACTCTTTGCTCTAGCTGTTGCACTTATTCTTGCAATTTATCAAAACTTAAAAAAAAAAAACGACTTCACTCAATTAGGATAGAAGTCGATTTTTCATGAGTTTGTCGAAATATCAAAAATGTCACCATGACTTTTAGTAAAATCTTAAAATTGTTGAAATAACACAATGATTGCCGATAAAATCATAGCAATACCACCGATTTGATTGATTCGTTTTTCAGATTGACGACCTAATAAATCTCCTATTTGAGAGGCAAAAAAACTATATAAATAATCATTGATTAGACCAACCGTTAAATAAGTTATACTTAAAATTCCCATTTGTAAAAGAAAAGAGGCTTCTTGCTTAATAAATTGAGGAATAAAAGAAGCGAAAAAAATAATATTTTTTGGATTCAAGAAAATGAGGAGAAATCCATTCTTAAAGGCTTCTTTTCGAGTTACTGGGGTTAGACTGTCAGTCCTATCCTGTGGTTGATTAGCTTCAATCAAACTTTTTATTCCTAAATATATTAAGTAAATAATGCCAAGTATACGTAGACTAGCATACAAAAGAGAGGATGTGCTGAGAATCGCACCTACACCAATGAAAGATAGTAGTAAACAAAGTAATCCACCCCAAAAGCTACCCCAAACAATTCCGTAGGCTACCTTCTTTCCATGTGACATGCTAGTAGTGATAAGATAGGTTACAGTCGGACCAGGTGGGGAAATAAGCAAAATACATGCAATGATATAAGACATCCAAGATGATAGAGTCATAATTCTACTTCCTTTATTTTTCTATATTTAATTTCATTTTTGGTTAACCCAAACAATATTACTGGTAATTGATGATGAACAAATCTTTTAGGAGTTAAAGATTCTGTCATTTTTGATAAAAAGTCTAGTAAATTATCTTTATTATTTGAAGCATATATCGTATAAAAGTTTCCTGAATTCCAATTTACTATTGCATAATCAAAAAGTTCACTTAAAATAGCTGTAAACTCTTCTAATGTAACTAGACCATTATGCATATCACCTAATACATTTTCTCTTTTTTTGTTTATATCTACTTGAGAGAAAAATAATTTATTTTTTTCATTATCCTGTGCAAATTCAAAAGTAACGAGATTTTTCTTGGTTAAACGTCTAACACTCTGAGTAATAGCACTCCTTGAGACTTCAAGTAACTCAGATAATTTTACTAGATTCATAGGCTGATTGCGACTTATCAGGCCAATCAAATGGACTTCATTATCGAAAAAACGGCTTTCGAAGATAAGTGGTTAAAATGCCAGGTTAAGTGGTGCGATAGTAGACATTAAACAAAATCCGAAATAGACTACAGCCATTCTTTTCCCCATTGATTCAAGTCTCTTAAAATCGGCATTAGCGATTTACCTTTTTCTGTTAGCTCATATTCTGTATGAAGGGGCATGGATTCAAAATCAACTTTCTTAACTAATTGATGTTCCAGTAAGACATCCAGTCCGCGTGTCAAACTAATCGTTGTGATTCCTTCGACTTCTCTTCTTAACTTGTTAAAACGAATCGTTTGATGCTTGTTGATCACCCATAAGATATTCATCCTCCATTTCCCACCAACCACATCTAAGACTCGAGACATACTACAGTTCCAATTTTTATTTGTTAACATTTTTTCTCCTTACAAAAATGTGCCTACTATTCAGGTAGTTTGTAAAGTATTATAATCTATTTATCATTTATTTTAAAGGAGTCGCTTATGTTTATTGTAAATCTTACCTATATCAAACCCCTTGATACAGTTGAAAAATTCTTAGAAAAACACATAGATTTTTTAAATCAGTATTATACAAAAGGTCATTTTATCGCATCTGGAAGAAAAAATCCAAGAACCGGTGGTATCATCCTCATGAGAGCAAAAAATAAAGAAGCTGTTCAAGAAATCATTGCACACGATCCATTCTATCAAAATGAGATTGCCCAATATGATATCATTGAATTTGAGGCAAGTAAGTATTGTCTGGAATTTGAAACTATCATCAGTAAACCTTTTGACGACAAGTAGGTTTATTAGGAATCTATATACAAAAGGAATTTTCAACACAAGTAAAAACAGCTCTTTTTATACGAAAAGAGCTGTTCTATTTTATGAAAGAGAAAGTCACTAGTTACCTTTGTGCTTCTCCCTACGTTTTTGCTGCTTGCGTTCAAATTTCTCTTGTTTGAGCAATTTATGCTGTTAAAAAGTGCTGTAAAATCTCAAAGACTTCTTCTTTAGACAGAAAAATATCTTCATTTTGAGGAATAGATTGAATATCTAAAGATAGTAATTCAATGAATTGCTTCATATCATTCTTTAGTGTCTCGGAAACCTCTAGATTAGCCAACTTATCATCATCATGAAGTAAGCCGGTCAATCGTGTGATATCGTTCAAATGTTTTTTTATCTTCTTACTGAGGCCATGCTCCCCTTGTTCTACACGAGCTTTCATGTCAAGCCAAGCTTTGGCTTTGAATACGATTAACCCACGATTACTTAATACAGAGTAACCATCAATTTCTTGACGTTCTCTCATGAGAAGTTGATAATAATCCTCGTCTAGCAACAAAGCAGACAGACTAGCTTCCTCATCAAAGTGTACTGGTGTTTCTCTGCTAAGTTTCTTCAGAGGATATTCTGGTAGGATACTAAACAATTCAACCATTTCTGGAAAACCTGGCTTCTTGGTTGTAAAACGAAAAAGCTGAGCCTTATGATCTTTATAACCTCCTTCGTATTCTCCCAATTCTAAAAACTTTGTCAAAACTTCATAGAATGTCTTATTTTTAATTCATCAATGATAACCATATCATAATCTTTTGTTGTACGACTTTCAAAACCATTAGCATCTAAGACAATAGATGTAGCTGTACCACCTATTAGGACATAGTAGTCTTTGAAATCTTGAAACATATTTTGAAAGGCAGGTTTAAAATTAGCTGGCATAGTCTTCTCCTAGAATAGTATATATCTTTTCTTCCAGTTCTTCCACTTCCTCCATAATACGAGGATCATCATTATCTTTTAAGGTTAAGTATAAGGAAATAGGATCTACCATATTATAATTAGTCTCCACTCCCAGTTGCGTCCAATAGTCGCTATTATATCCAAATACAATCGGATCATATGTCCAAAGTTCTATTCGGTGCCCTTGAAAAATCGGTTGCTTAATCGTTTTTCCTATTTTTTTATACTGTTTTTTTGATAAGGCATATTGACCGTAACTTTCCGTATTGGCTAACATGCCAAGATAAGATAAAGCTTCAAAATGTGATATCTTAAAATCTAAATTGGTTTTTAACCTCTGAAAATCTTCATCAGAAATAATTACAACTTTAGTTATTGGATTTTTTAAAAAATTTTTGACTTCATCAAATAAATCTGTTTTCGTTTTTGCTAAATGATAAGATTTCCGGTGATTAATTAACCAACCTCTCTCTTTATAAGATTTGAAGATACGGTACAAACTAGGTACCGATAGACCTGATAGCTGGCTAATTTTATTAATATCAATAACCAAATCAGATACAAACAGCAATAGAATAATCAACACACGCTGTTCTGTTGGCGTAAGTTCTCTTTCATTTTGTTTTGTGTCTGATATTTTTGAATACAAAAACCCTAATTTCGGTAAATAGGCATTTTCTTGATAATCAAGATATGACACTCTTGCATGTAGAAGTTTTTTCTTTTCATCATCTGCCAATTGTCTAAAGACTAGGATAACATTTTGATTCGTCAGCCTCTGAACGGCCTGACTTTGTTTAACAAAATTATTCAAACTTCCCGATCTTTTTTCAGCCATTAGCAAGAACTCTTGGTCTGCAACTACTAAATTTGCAAAGTCATATCGTCTTTGAAAGATAATAGGTAAGTCAAGATTCACAGGAGATATATTGGCAGCAAAACAAAAAGCTTGCAAAATTGTGTTAACTTTACTAAGATCCATTTCTCTCTCCATTTTATCAATATATTTGCATTTTATCACGTTAGATAATAAAATGCAATTTTTTTGATAAGATAAATTGCAAGAATAAGTGCAACATATACTCGAATTTTCTTAGAAAATGGTCTTTAGGCACAAGCTCATCAAGCGTATAGAAACCTACTTGACGACGATTATATTCAGGATTATCTTTGTGAAACATAGGAGTACCTCATCAAATACCTTTTCCTTTTATTATACTCCTTCGAAGCAAGAAAAGTCCCCAGAAGTATAACTTCTGAGGACTTTGTCTTCAATCTGAAACAAGCCAATTTAAAGGCTTGTTTTTTCGTAAACTATTTATTACAACTCTCCGTCTTCTCCAGCATCAAATTTTTGGAAACGGCGATCACTATCTAAGCTATTTTTCTTTGGTAAGGTTTGAGGAGGAGTGATAATATTCGAGGTATCTCCCTTTGGAGTAACTCTTCCTGCTCCCCCAGTGTTATTTAGGAGTTTATCTTTAACATTATCTCTAGCTCTTGTATAACCTTCTCCGAAACTACTAGAGAAATCTCTTTTGACTGCTTGACCTGCATTCTTGAATTCAGTTCCAACAACTTCTTTACCAGATTTAACAGTCTCTTTGACTCCTCTAGACACATTGCGTCCAGCAGTACTCATTGTGCGTCCAGCAGTACTCATTGAATTACCAGCAATCTCTCTAAACTTGAGCCCCTGATTTCTTTGTTTGGCTACTGCTTTCCAAGTACCAGCTACAGTACCGGCTGTAGCACCTGCAGCAGTCAGAGCACCTCGTCTCATACCATTAGCCATACCATAAGCAGTTGACCCCACTGTGCCTCCTGCATTCTTGAGACCTCTGATTCCACTACCCGCGCTATTTTTGAGGTGATTAAATCCACTTTGATTGCGTCTTCCAGTGACTGGATTATACCTACCAATAGCGAAGTTTCTAGCACCACCACCCATTTTATTAGCAGCCATAGCACCTAAAGCCATTGTAGCAACTCCAGCCTTAGTGCCACTTGAAAGGTTTGTATCGATACCTAGCCAACGTTCCAGCATTTTTGAACCTTGAGAAACAGCAAGATAAACACCTAGATAGACAGCAATTGTCGCTATGGCATGTTGGAATGGGTCTAATCCATCATAGAAACTGCCACCCAGTGTCTTCTTAGCAACATCAGATGCTCCATTACCTAAATTAAGCTTGACTTCGCTATAGGTAATTAAGAACCACTGAGCAACTTTGACAAATAGTAATTGGAACCAGATAGCGGCAATTCCTGTCATAACTTCTTGCCAAACCTCTAGGATACGCATACTATTTCCAACAGCCGAGTATGAAACCAGTGGTGAAATAATCACTGTTATAAGTGTTTTGAAAATTACTCGAACCGTAGTAACTAATAATCCAATTAAAAGCAATAAGAGTATAATTTGCTGAGTTATCAGAGCTATCCAGTCAACCTTATATCGGGCATATGTGGGTAAGAAAGCAGTATTATCAAAACCAAGGAAATAACCTGCTTTTGAAGTGGTAACTCGTGCATAAGCAATCTTCCCATCTGCATAACGAATAGTATTGAGGGTAGATCTCATTACGTCAGAAAAACCATTATAGGGTGATTTTTCTTGATTATCTTTCCACTCGGATTCTTCTTTCCAACCAGTAAATAATAGTTTACTTTGTAGAAGAAGACCAGTTATCGGGTTAGACATGGCTGCACCATTTTTAGTAACTTGCCACCAATCGAGTGAGCCATCTTCTCGTATCCCTAAAAACTTAGGTATCGACGATACTCGTCCTTCACGTCCAGAATAGTACTGAAGCATTGCCTTATTGGTTGGACCATATGTTTCAGTAAAATTAGTGGACCAAATGTTACCATCTGAGATAGTATTCCAGTTTTTATCACCTGCTATAAAATGAGTATCTTCATTATAACCCAATTTATCTGTATCAAAATCCATTGCATAAAGCATCTCAAGATCAACTGTATTACCTCGAAATGGTGTTACCGAAAGTGAAACACTTTGTCCACTACCCATTACATCGAAATAAGCCAACCCTACTGTATCTTTAGCAATAGCACTACCGAACTTTGAAGCAAAAGTCGGTAGTGCAGCAACAGAAAAAGTTACCAGAATTATATGATTGAAGAATTCTCGATATCTGAATGGTGCTCCTGCCATAGCCATTATTAGACGAATAAGTGTTACCAAAACAAATAAAGCAATCCCAACAATTTGAAGCCACTTATAAACTTGACCAACAAAGCTATCTGATTGACTGATATAATCAAACATCCCAAATAACTTAAACATGTTGAGATAAACTTTCTCAATCGCATAACTAAAACTATAGATACCTTTCGAAAGCATCTCTGGAATAAAGCCAAAGGCTATAAATAGTCCTGATGTTGGATGTAGATATTGGTCCCATTGTGCATAAAAAGATGCCAATAGGAGCTCTTTGTCTTTATCACCTCCCCAACCTTTAGCACCAACCTCATTAGGCCAATCTTTAGATTGGGAAATCATATCTGAGAGAGAGGGCCAAACCTTCCCTTGTTCAATTTCTATCGTTGCTTCTGCACCCATAGGCTAGCCCTCCTTATTTTCAGCTGAAGTTTCAGTAGAAGGAGATGTTGGGGTTGCAAATGCGGTTGTGGTTGGTTCAGTAGTAACTACCCACCCTTGAGTAGCTGATGATTTTTTCTTGACATTAAAGGTGACTCGATGAACAGTAGTTTTTTGAGCCTCATCTGTTGTACCTACGACGTATGTAACTTCATAGGTATCTTTCTCACCTTTAACAAGTTCAATTTTTTCTAACATTGTGCTAGAAACAGTTGCTACCTCTGGGTTAGTAAATTTAGCATCATTATTATCCAAGTAAGCCTTAAGCTTATCCTTGTCTCCTGAATAATAGTATGACAGGAAATAACGAGCCATAACATCAATCTCATGTTCATGATCTTGTATCATTGTAAGACGCTCAACCTTATCTGTTGTAATTACAAGTTCTTTTTTCACGCGCGTGAAATTACTATTATAGACCATTAGCATCAACAATAAGAATACCGACAACGTACAAGAGCTGATAGCCATAATCAATGGCAATTTACTTGGTGGTCCTACTTCTTCATCCTCATACACTCTTCCTGTTTTCTCCTTCCGTTTCTTTGCTCGAGCAACTGACTGCTTATGCTTATCCTTATTCGACATAAGACGGTTTGGAAGTTCTCCTTCAATCGTTCCAGGTTTTGGATAGGGTGGCATATCAACTAGAGACAAGCCAAGACTTTCAGCATAACATGGAAGTAACCCCATAGGACCACTGAAAAAGTTAGAGATGCCTTCATATGTTGTCTTCTCAAACCGTTTATCACGATGTGCTTCTTCGATAAGTGGGGTAACGAGTTCCTTATAATCTTTCGTAATAACAAAAGGGGTAATCTGTGGTTGTCCTTCAATACTAGGGACTCCCGTAGTTGGTCGTGTTAAACGACCATTTTGTTCCATCGGTTGACTAGCAAGAGCAATTCCCTTCAAGGTAAACTGAGAATAACGCTTTTTGATTTCTCGAAAAAGTAATTCCGCTTGTTTAAAAGTTAGGAATGGGAGACTTTGTGCGATACTTTCCTTTTTATTACTAGGAAAATATTCAGTATCTAAGTCATCAATAATATCCGCTAACTCTTCATCCTTTTTAGGATTTGCATTTCCTTTCCACTCGATATAAAGAAACAAGGCATCCGGAAACAATACCTTGCGATTCCCCTTTATGGTAAGTAATTCTTTTTCCATAAAGTATACCTCTTAAAGACTTATTTGGGTTGCCATAGGTAAGCAACGATTGTACTTATCGATGAACCAACACATAGTCCGATTGCAATCCACATCAGCCAATCAAGTGCTACTGTTCGTTTCTTATCTCCCATCATTAACAAGAAGGAAGCAATTAAGCCAAATACTATTGCAGCCGCTGGGAATGCAATACGCAACATACCTGAAACATCATTAAGTGTATTAGTTGCCTCATTAGCTGGGTTAGCAGCAGCCCCATTTCCTCCAGTTTGCTCCGCAAAAGCAAGTGATACAGAGTTTAACGTCAATAAAGCAGTCATTCCTAGTGTTGATGCCTTTGTCTTCACGTTGTTCAAAAATGTGTTTTCTTTCAAAACAGCCTCCTTAAAATTTTAATATCTGTAGTCTACAATATTCCATCTACGAGTCACAACCTAGTGACACCCCTTAAGAAGTAAGCAAGTAGTTACCATACTCCTCTGGAGGTATCCGTTTGACACTAATATGCGTCTGACGCCTATCTTGAACTGTCTTTCTACCTGAGTCCCCATACGCAAACGTTCCTGGTGCATGTCCAGATAGAGACACGTCAACTATAAAGTAATCTTCTGGCTTTCGCCCAAGGAAATACAATTGCTCAAAGATTTCATCTGTTAACACTTCATCAATAGTTCTCTCTAAAGGCCTTGCTCCATCTTCTGGGCTAACACCGACGCTACTGAGATATTCATAAAAGTATTTTTTACCATCGATAGTTTGCTCACCATCCATAACATCCTCATAATTAATAAGGATATGATGCTCTTTAAACCAACTGCTCTCATGTACAGCCATTTTTGAATAGACAATCTTATCAATGGTTTGTTTCGTCAAGATATTAGTCACTTCAATTTTCCAACGGTTGATAAATTCAGGACGTTTAAAGATCTTGATTAACTCGTCTCTCATGTCCTTCATGAACTCTTTATAGTCAGTCTTGTTCATTTCTGTAAAGGTCTGACCAGAGGTGATATATTTATCTTTGATTCGCTTATGCCCCACGTTTGATGTCGCAATGATAAACGTATTCTTAAAATTGATTTTTCGTCCACGTCCATCAGTCAAATGCCCGTCATCAAGCATTTGCAAATACAAAGCCCAGACATCTGGATGAGCCTTTTCTAACTCGTCCAATAGTACTAACGAGTAGGGATTCTTCTTAATTTTCTCCGTTAAGTCACCTTTTCTCTCGTCATTTCCTATAAGACGAACAACAGCATTATCAGTCATGTATTCTGACATATCCAGCCGAATCATCGCTTCTTCACTGCCAAACAGTTGTTTGGCTGCTTGTTTCGCCAATTCAGTTTTACCTGTACCTGTTGTTCCAAGTAGAAGAAGAGTTCCAAGAGGCCTTCGCTTGTTCTGTCCTCCCTGGATTCCCTTATACATAAGGCGTGCTATCGTTCGAATCACATGGTCTTGCCCCTTAACAACAGCACGCATCCCTTCCGCAAAATCCACTGGAGTTGACGACGTGCGTAGTAGACTTTCCATAGGAATACCTTTTTTACGGTGAATGACATTCGCAATATCTCTTAAGGTAATCTCTGATTTTCCATCGATATTTGCAGTCGCTGAAGCTTCATCAATAATATCAATAGCTTTATCTGGAAGCATTTTATCCGTAATATAACGAATAGATAATTCTACTGCTGCCTTAATGGCATCATTAGTAATTTCAATGTCAAGTTCTCGTTTATACTTGGAACGACGTTTTTTCAAGACCAAAATAGATGCCTCTTTGTCCAGTTCATCAACGTAAACTGGTTGCAGACGTCGTTCCATCGCTGGATCTCGTTCGATAATCATAAACTCATCAGCTGTAGTGGCTGAAATAAGATAGATTTCCCCACGAGATAAGGCTGGTTTCAAGCTATTAGCGACGTCAAGGGCACTTCCCTCAACCCCAGTTCCCATAATGGTATGCACTTCATCAATAAAGAGGATAAACTCATCTTTATGAGCCATAAACTCTTTAATCAATCCGTCCATTTTGGCAATGATGTTCACCTCTTTACCTATATGGTCAAATTCTTTCCCTTGGATAGCAGATAATTCTAGTTGCTTAACCTGCTTACCTTGGAAACGTGTTGGGACGTGGGCTTTCTTGTTAAGAATATCCGCACAAATTCCTTCTACAATAGCTGTTTTACCTACACCAGCTTCACCAATTAGTACAGGAGAATTTTTTTCTAATCGATTCAGTGAGATAAAGACTTGTCTGATTTCATCTTGTCTACCCCAAGCCACAAAATCTTGACGCTTGGGTCTGATTTTCTCAGTAAGGTCTGTTGTGTATTTGTCAATATAAGGAGTCTTACTAAGATTATGGTTAGTCCTCTCCTTCATCTATTTATACTTCCTTCCTAAACGTTCTGCAGCCTTATCCATTAAGTAGCGACGGTTTTTCGAGCCATCATCTCTCAACTCTGGGTAACAGTTCTTATCAATTGGATAATAACGTTTCTTTGTCCGACGGTGTGCATGAATAAATTCCCAGAACTTATTTCCACCAGACGAAGAAGGGATCATCCAATAAATCGTTAAAGTCATTGTACAGAGTAAATTGATTAGGAACTTCAACTCCTGCCCTCTAGGGAAAAATATATCCCTGAATTGTAGCGGAAAAACAAAACTCCCTACTATAATGAAGGCTTTCATTACCGGAACACCGTAGTACTTTACCTGCGTGTAAAGACCACGAGGCAGTCCCCAGTTCCCCTCTTGTTGTTGGTTTTCTTCTTGATTCATCCAGTACCTCCTAGAAGTCAATATCCATCATTGGTTGAATATTACTTTCAAAATAAAGGAAATAACGGAATTTCTCAGTCAAAAGCTCCACTTGATCCCTCTGAATACAAATAGAACCTTTCTCTCCAAAATCAATATCCAAAAGGTCCGTACATTCAATACGGCATTGGTTTAAGTGTGTCTTAACTACCTCAATGGATGTTTCAGAGTCATGATGTACGTTACTTGAGACAAAACTACGAAAGTTCTTCCAACCAACTTCTTTATCAATGATTTGATGTAGGCGTTCTAAACCGTCTGCCCATTTCCCTCTAAAAATTTGAAGGGGTTCATTCATAGCGTTACCTCGCTGGTATTTCATCAATAGGCAGTCCTGGTTAAGTAAATAGCGTTGTTCGTCAATTGTCATAATCGTTAATAAAGTCCTTTCTTTCCTTTTTATATTTATTCCCCAATATCTTGTTTTACTGAGCGAACTGGTGAATTAAACTTGTAAGTACCATTCTTAACTGCTTTGATATTTTTTTCAATCTGTTCAATGATTGTCTGAACATAAGCAGCATTTTCACGCGCTTTCGCTCCGTCCTTCTCTTTAGAGTCCATACTTTTCTCGATAGCTTCCATATCACTCTGCTTATCGGTTAACTCGTTACCGACCAAGTATTCTGACTCACGCTTCAACTGCTCCAATGTCTTAGTATCTTCCTTGACACTGTCATCAAGTGTTTTTGCAGAAGCCAAGAGTTCTTTTCGTTGACCTTTTTGATATTTCAACTCCTCTTCAAAAATATTGAGGGCAAACTTCTCACGAGACAAATTCTTGACATATTTGTTTTTGAGAAGTTCATTTTGAGGAGTTACAAAGAAATCAACGTAGTTCTTATTCACTTCCTTATCTTTTTGTTGATTCTGCTTAGAAACTGAAGCGTCATTAGAACTTGATGATAAGTAGTCATTGTATTCTTGAACGTCAATCTTGAGACTGTTTGAGTTCGGTGTCTTATTTGTCGCACGAATAACCATGAGCGTATAATCTGAAGGCACATTACGCATGACCAGATACACCTTATCTCCGGTTAACGGAATGACTTCTAAGGTCACTGCTTCAGGATTCTTAACACTACTTGGCAAGAAAACCTGCCAATCAAGATTTTCAGTATTAATCCCTTTTTTAACAGCACTAGTAGCATCTGATGTTGTCAACTCCATAACGACCAACCCATTTGAAGAGGAGTAAGTCATAGAGGTTGCTGTGATACTTCCAAGACCATTACCAAATGATTGGGTTGCCTGCAGTTGTGACTCTAAATAAGTAACTCGGGTTGGAGAGAAATAAGCAGTTGTAGCTGTCCATACCATTGTTCCCAATAATGCATAACTAATGATCATCGTTCGTTTTAACCGATGTCGCCTCAAGTAAGAGAGAACGCTGTTGCTCTCCCAGAAGGACTTGATCCTATTTGCTACTCTAATCGGAAAATACCGCCAACCTTCTAGTTCTTCGAGCTCTTTTGTACTTTCATAATCTTTAATTTCTACCATGAAGCCATGATAGGCTATATCATATAGGTATCGCAACCTAGTGACATAGGTTGACTTTCGAGATAATAATTCTCTTATTCTGGTTTCCTAGCCTTGAAACAACCCCGTCAATAAGCTATACTAAAACTGTGTTTAGGAGTAGTCCTAAACACAGTCATTGTTTTTCCCTTCGGGGAATTTTATGGAGAGGTTGCTTTTCTCCCTCTTCTCCATATCTTCTTTTTCATAAAACGTCATTGTTTTTTGAAAATATTGTTGTTGTGACCATTGGAACTTCCTGTTGTTCCGATGGTTTTTTCTTGTCTAAATGAGATCCTTTGACAACAAAAAAGAGGCAGCCCTCAATGGACTACCTCTCTTCCCAAGAGAAATTTCTCTGGAGAAGAAAAACAATGACTATTTTTAGTTTAACAGCGAGGTGAGAAACCTCATAACACTAAAAACAGAAAGGATAGTTATGCTTTGGGGGAGACCCCTGATTCATAACTAATAGAAGTTAATAGATTATGTTAGATGCGAGAGGAGAAATCTCGTCTAACCTTACAACAACAATGGTCGGGTTAAGGAGAGGGGAGAAACCTCATTCCTTAACCTTGATATAAGTATATCATAACAGGTCTTGTATTCGAAGCTCAGAGGACCCTTTATTTCACTTTTTTTATTTTTTCAACCAAATTTCGTAAATGCTAACAACCAGATTAAGCGGAAAGCAAATTACCTTATCAGAAAAAATGGTCTATTTAAATAAAAAAACATCATCTTGCTTATGCTTACGGATCCATTATCTAATGGTTGTTTGACCAATATTAAATCTTCTAGCAAAATAATCACAGACTTCTCTTCGTTTAGATAGAGTTGAACTACTCTTAGTTTTTTCAACAGATTTTGGACTTCTTTTGGGCGGCAATTCACTTCTAGTGAATTATAGTATTTTCACTGTCCACTGTAAGTGGGAGTATATCACCTTCACCGTCTCAGAGGATAGGAATTAAAAGAAGATTTCAATAGAAAAAGGACTCTGCATTGAAAAAGAATCCTTAATTTCTTATAATCCCATCAAATAATTTCTTCAAATTCCCAAAACTCACCACTGGAAAGACGAGTCCTGAGTAGAATAAGAGCACGGTGTTTAGAAAATCTACCAAGACTGAAATTCGTTGGAAGCGGATGGTCAGTCGAATCATGACAAGATAATAGCCGAGGAAAATCAGGAAACCAATCAGTACCACGAGCAGTACTTGGAAACTGATGACCTTCAAAGAAAAGTGAGTTGGTAAACCCTGATGAATCAAAAGCAGAGCAATCCAGAATATCAAAGACAACCAAACAAAGTAAACCACTGCTCGTTGCAGGTAAATTCTATACACTGATTGCAAAGCATACTGGGTGCCAAAATATTGCCCAGACCGAATCTCGTACTCCAACTCTTCATTTCCCAAGGAAACCACATGGGTCAAGATGAAATAATAATAGAAATAGGACAACTGAAAGTCAGAATTTCCCCTCAAAAGGCTATAAAAACCAAGAATGAAAATGACGTGGTAGAGGGTGTCAAACAGGGTATCCGCCCAGCGTCTCCTGCGAAAGAGATAAAATCGCTTCACTTCATTATACATGGAACAAACTTCCCTTCTTTTTGGCATAGGTCAAACAAGTTTGAAAGCACAAGTAACCCAAGAGCCAGTAAATCAAACCGTATCCCAGTAATAATAAAAGAACGAACCAACTTGGTTGGCGGATAAAACTCACCAAGAGATGAAAAGGCAAGAAACGAGTTAAAGTAGCAATCAAATGACTCGATTGTTCCTGAAAACCAACCAAAAAGAGAATCCCGTAAGCAAGGAGGCTAGTAATACTGGAAATTTTTGTAAAGACAAAGGAAAAACTGGCAAAGAGAAAGCCTAGACCATAAAGGGACGCAATAACCACAAAGGACAGAAGAAAAGTAACAAATGTAACGACCCAGTCAGTAGGAAAGGCAATCTGCTGAACCAAGGCAACCAAGCAAAACAAAGGAATGGCCTTGACCAAGTCCAACAAAATCTGTACGATAATTTTGATAAAAAGCATGCCAAAGATGCTCCGCCGACTCTGAATCACGTTGATAATGGTGCGGTCTGCAATCTCATCCTCGATAAAATAGGTTGGATGGGTGATACTGTGGCTAGAAAAATACCAAGTAAAAAGCAAGATAAACAACTCAAAAGTATCTTGCTGGCTGTCAAAATAGGTCAGAAAACCCGTAACTAGAAAGAAAATTCCCAGGTTGGCAAAGAGAAGATTGACTTTGAACTGTTTGTATTCACTGAGTTGGCGACTAAACTCTCGCCCAATCGCTGATAGCATCATTTGAGCACCTCATACAGCAAATCTTCCAAAGAGGCAGGTTCTCGGGTGAACTGCAAGACTTCTGTTTCTTCCAGCAATAGCCGATAAAGGTCTGGATTTCTGGTCTCTACCGAAATCCCACCGTCAAGGACCTTGTAGTCCAGCTCAGGGAATCTTTGTTTCAGTACACTTTCTGCACTCTTATCTAACAGCAAGTGATAGACTTCATGCTGGTGGACATTACCAAAAATCTCCTCAAAGGTTCCTTCACGATAAAGCCGCCCCTCCTGAATTACCACCACCCGAGTGCTGACCTTCTCGATAAAACTAGCATCATGACTGGTGATAAAAATACTGGCTTGATGGTGACGCGCATAATCCTGCAAAAGAGTCATCAGCTGTTTTTTGCCAGCAAATCTAGCCCATTGGTCGGCTCATCCAAACAGAGTACTTTCGGTTTTTGCACCAAGGCTAAGATTAAGGTCAATTTTTGACGGTTGCCCTGGGACAGTTCTGAAACCAGCGTGTCCTTATAAGGGGTAAACGCCAGCTGGTCGCACAAGACATCCACCTCTGCCTTGATATGAGACAAGGCAATCCCATTCAAGCTTAGAAAATATTGGAGATTCTCCATAGCTGTCAAATAACTGTACAACCCCTGCCCGCTCTCCAAGACAAACTTGACCAGCGAGTGGATTTTCTTGGAGCGATTAGAAACGCCATAGACACGAACCTCGCCCTTATCCTGCAAAAAAATCCCTGCCAAGAGCTTGATAAAAGTCGACTTCCCGGCACCATTACCACCAACGATGGAGATGATTTCACCTGAATCCGCTTGAAAATCAGGAATGTCTAACACCAACTTCTTGTGAAAACTCTTTTGAACTTGTGAAAATGTTATATTAGTCATTTAAGATAACCCCTAGATTTAGAAGATTCCCCTTAATTTGTTCAATTATTTTTTCAATATCTAATATGATAAAACTCTTCTTGCTTATCTTATAGCAATAAATAATTATTGATTGCACCATGAAAAGTTCATTCCTATAAAACTGGTTCTCCAAATATTACATAAAAATTGAACAACTCTACTCCTATAATATCTGGATTTCTGTCAATATCTTATACACATTTTGATAGTATATTATCTAACCAAATAAGTAATCACTTTATTGACACAATAATATTATCCTTTTCTCGGATAACTAGAACTAAAAATTATAGCTCAAAAACAAAGTCTGCTATTCGTTTTGCTGCTTTCTCTGTGGCTAAATCAATATCCTCTTTAGTCCAAGTATCTTTGGTATACGTCACGAGAGACTGAGCTATTGGAAACTTACTACCAATATATCCATTACCTTTAGAGATATGATTTTCCTTCTTAGTTCTAAACCAGGCATCTCCAATACCACGATTTATTTCTGCTTCAAGTAAAATTTTGTTTCCTAACTTCTCAGCATATTCACGAAATTCATCCGGATCATCGACACCTATATCATGCATGATGTGCTCTCTGTTAATCCCACTTTTTGGCATAATATGTTCGATGTCTATATTTCCGTCAAGCTTTAGATTTATACCATGTTCGGTTGCAAATAGGTACTCATTCACATAAATAAGAGCATTTGAGACTCCACTCTCTAAAAGTGTTTGTTTAACATTTTCATATTCAAAATTCAAACGTATATGCTCTCGAACCTTATCAATTAATGACTCTGTTGAAAATGTATCTACTTGACTATACAACAAATTGATTTCCTCAAGAAAGCGTTTGAATAATCTATGACTGTATGATAACTCTGATAATTCAATTAAGATACCAATTCGCATCAGGTACTCTATATATCTCTTATCATCTCGGAAAAATAGATAGCTACTCACAAATGGCCTTAAATTACCATTAAGCTGACTGACTACTCTACCAATCGATGTTTCTGATGTAAGCAAATAAGTATTGAGTATCTTTTTCAAATCATCTGTAAAGACAACATCATCATTAAGAAGTTCCTTATTCTTATTAAAGAATGCACGAATTCCGGGATTCCATCTGTCTGTACCATTTTGTTGCGATAGCTTAGTGAAAATATAATGTGTCATCAACGTATTCAAATCAAGATTTGACTTGTCAGCCCATTCTACTATCTCCTGCCAATTATTTTCAAATGTTTTTCTATCTGCAGCACTAGCAGTCGTTTTGGAAACAATGACTTCAATTGGAGTCAATGGTACACCAGTACCATTTAAAGAGTTAAAAATATTAATAGCTTGGTCAGTATTAAAACTTGTAATGGTGATGACTTGGCAATTTTTTATGAAATGATTAGCAAAATTAATGCAATTAATAACACTCAATTCTTTGCAAGTATTATAAAAATATCGGAAATTTTTGTAGAAGTTCGTATAGCGATTATCTTTTTGGCGACGGTATATTTGATGAACACTCTGTTTTATTTCTTCAAAATTGCGTCCAAGTAGAATAGCCTGCATGTCAAAAGAGTATTTTTCTGAGATGGAATCATTAATGTACTTTATCATTTCAACAGTTGGGAATGATAGCCCATCAACAAAATCATCTAGTTCATCCTCAGACATATTAAACAGCAATGATGCAATTTG
This sequence comes from Streptococcus sp. HSISS3, assembly GCF_000448605.1. Taxonomy (NCBI): domain Bacteria; kingdom Bacillati; phylum Bacillota; class Bacilli; order Lactobacillales; family Streptococcaceae; genus Streptococcus; species Streptococcus sp. HSISS3. The sequence goes on along the minus strand of NZ_CM002130.1, from coordinate 392,166 downwards.
TTCTTTTAATCCGTTCAGTCTCTTAATAAGTCGTCTACCATCTGCATCGTCTTGAGGTTGGATAGCTAATTCACTCTCAATTTTAAGTAACAACGCTTTTAATAACAACATAAAGGTAGTTGTTCTTTGTTGACCATCAATTAGTGTAACGTCATGGTCCTCACCAGATTCCTGGGCAATCAGTACTGCTCCAAAGAAGTAATTGTCCTGTGAATCTTTATCGAAGTTTTCCATATGCTGATTGATGTCTTCAATTAACTGATCACATTGTGCCACCTGCCACGCATACGGTCTCTGGTAGCTAGGAATATAAAATTCAGATTTAGAAAAATATTGTTCTACTGTTTGTAGACTCGGTTGAATATCGTTACGCATAATGAACTCTCATTTTTTAAAATTTGTCTCATTATAATGAAACTACACTTCCTCCATATTATACCACGAAAATACTAACACACTAAAAAAAGTAGAGAAACTAATCGTTGTGTCTCTACTTCAATCTCAATTTTTATTGACTGTTGAATTCAAGTAATATCATGTTCTCACTTTTTCTCTTTCTTTTCGAACATACTATAAAATTTGACTTCGTCTATAAACTACCACTTCTTTTTATCATATAGAATTATAACTAAAAGATACAACAATCTATTTTCAAAATAAAAATATTTTCATATATTATTCCCTCAACTCTTCAAGTACAGTCTCTAAGTCTACTTCTGTCACTATTTCTCCAGGTTCTACTTTCTCTCCTGGCAAAACATAATCATGGATCTTCCCATTTCGTCGGACAATACTGATTTTATCCCCCTTGATAAACCCTCTTTCTATCGCTTCCATTACTTCATCATATGTCATCATTTTATATACCTCCTATTTTCTACAATATATCTATTCGTAAAAGATATCAAAAAGTAACAAAAAAATCACTCAAAGTGATATGCCCCCTGTCAAGTAGACAGGTTAAATATCTAAAAAAGTGTCTGTTTTATAAGGTCAGTCGTACAAAATAAATGTACGGCTGATTTTTTATGCAGACCACTTAGACTTATACTTTTCAATTTTGTTATTCTTAGCGATTGGGTATGACAAAGGATGTTCTGATGTTAAGGCAGCTTTTCTGACTTCCAAAGGCGTTTTACAGTCATATCTGCTTTGTGGACGCTCTTGACAGTAAAACCGGATATAGTCTTTGATGGCATATCGGAGGGAGGCCTCATCTGAAATCTCATACATCTGATACATTTCCGATTTTATAACTCCCCAAAAACCTTCTATTGGTCCGTTATCAATACAATGACCTACTCTTGACATGGATTGAATCATATCAGTATCTTTCAGCTTTTTTTGAAAGTTTTTATTGGTATATTGAAACCCTCTATCGCTGTGAAATATAGGCTTAGCTGTGGGATTTTTTTCAATAGCTTTGTCAAATATTTTGAAGACTAGCCGATTGTCATTTCGACCACTTATGACAAAAGCAATAGGATAGCGGTCATATAAATCAAGTATGGCACTAAGATAGAGTTTCTTACGAGAGTTAGGAATTTTAAACTCTGTAACATCTGTTACCCATTTTTTATTTGGAGCAGTTGTATAGAAGTTTCTTGCCAACTTATTTTCTGCAGTTTCTTCAGGCTTGGTAGTCTTGTATTTTTTCCTTTTCTTACGGATAACAGCGTGAATATCGAGTATCTTCATAATTCGGTGAATTCTCTTTCTTGAGTAATTCGTATGATTGAAATGATTGATCCAATCGGTCATTCTTCGGTACCCCAAGATATGTGAAAAACGTTCGTCATATTCTTTAATTAATTCCGCAATTTCGCTGTTTAATTGTTCTTGTTCTGGGACTATTCGATATTTCCATTTATAAAATGCAGACCTCGTAATGCCGAGCTGATGACACATCCAGCTAATGCTCCACCCTTTATTGGTGTTGAAGTCTTCAATCACTAAGTATTTTGATTCGTGGCGCTGTTTGCCTAGCCTCACATCCTTCCGAATTCTTTCACTTTTTTTAAGAGTTCAACGGCCATTTCCTTTTCTTCTAACTGACGTTTTAAGCGCACATTTTCTCTTCGTAAACGTTCTAATTCATCAAGCTCATCATCTAGTTTGTGACGACCTCTTTTATCAATTAATCCTTCTTCACCATCACTATCACACTTCTTCATCCAGGAGTATACTTGACTATAAGAAACATTGTAAAGCGCCGCTGTTTCCTTATAATTGCGATTGTGTTCAATACAATGGTTGACAATCTCTTTGCGTTCATCAATAGTGGTTTTACGTCTTGCTTTTGCCATATAGACCTCCTGTTTTGGATTGTAATCCTTAAGTTCTATATTGGCATTATACATCCTAATCCACTTTCTTAAAAGTCCTGAAGAAATATCATACTGCTGGCCTAAATCAATAGACGAAGCCTCACCACTAATACATTTTTCTACAAGTTCTATTTTAAATGCTTTTGAATAGGAACGATTTTTTGTTTTCTTTGTGAATCCTAAAATTCCATATTTTTCATAGATAGCAGCCCAATCTTGAATCGTCCTTGTGGAAATATGGAGACAGTTACATATTTCAGATCTGGAACGATTACCATTAATATAATCAAGACAAGCTTGTTCTTTCTCGTATGGGGTTAATTTTTCTCTTCTAGACATAAAAATACCTCTTAAGTAGATTTTAGGTATTTACCGTGTCTACTTTAGAGGTATCATATCAAACTCTTGAGTGCTTTAAAACGTTGATATAATCGTATTGATTAACGTTTACTAAATTGTGATGCTTTACGAGCTTTCTTAAGACCTGGTTGGTGGAACCTACATCTCTTTAAATACTAAAAGCCTTTATTACTGCGCTTTTATCACTATGTATCTTTTATTATAACTTATTTAATTTCAAATAATTTCATTTAAATAAGGTAAATTTTTTAGCACTTTCAAATAAAATACTGAGCTAGAGGTTATCTCATTAAAGAAGGTGCCTTTTTATTTCGGTTAAATAAAAAATATAAAGTTGCTTAAAACAACGAAAAAAGTCTTCAAACCAATGTTTGAAGACCTTGAACTATAGCGGTGACCGATATTTAATTAAAATTACTTTATTGATTTTAAAGCATTTGGACAGTTTAGAAAACTACTTAAAAAGTAACTGATTTTGGGGGAGAAAAATTGAGGCACAACAAATATGATAGTTGTAACTGATTTGAAATATTTTTAGTATACTATCAAATAGTAATTAAATAATAATCATATTCATAGATTTAATTTATATTCTTCAATAAATTACCATCAATTTTTATAACTCTATCAAAAAAGTCAAGTTCAGTAAGATGGTGCCCCACTGCAATTATGATTGCTGTGGGAAGTTTCGACTTTAATAATCTTAGTAATTTTCTAGTAGATAAGGTATCGACATTTGACAATATTTCATCTAAAATTAATACCTTAGGAGAGTATAATATTGCTCGTGCAAGACGTAATTTCTGAAGCTCCCCTAAACTAAGATGTTTACTTAATTCTTGACCAGAAGTGTCAATACCTTTGTCTAATGTCAGTATTTTTTCATATAAACCAATATCTTTTAAAATATTAGATATGTCTTTATCAGATACTGTGTCTGATAAGAGTTCTTCTCGTAATGATTTTAGTGGAAAGCCTTGATTATTTGACAGATAAATAATATTAACCGGTGTTAGTTTTATTTGATTATCTAATTTTAGTGATACACCACTTTTCTTTTTAAAATATATATCTCCTGTATAGTTATCATATAAGTTAACAAGAGATTTCAAAAGTAAAGTCTTTCCACTACCATTTTCTCCACGCAACAGAATCCTTTCTCCTCTTAAGAAAGTAAGATTAATATTATCTATTAATTTGTTCTCACCACTAAAAATATTTAAATTACATAAATTCATAGAATCCAAATTGTTAAGGTCGACTGTAGCTTGGCTTTTCGGAGACATCTTTAAGAATTCTGCTATTCTCTGTTCATAAACCTTACTAATTGATACCGTAGCTATGATATTTACAAGTTGGGTAACTGGCGAGAAAATTACTCCACTATAGGTATTAAATGCTATTAAATCACCTATTGAAATTTGATTATTAACAACCAAAAATACTCCAAGAACAAAAATTAAAATTGTTGTTGAAGAGATTATACCTGCAGATATAATTCCTATAAAATTTTGAAAAGTTCTAACTTCGGAATTAGTTACATAATTACTGCTAATATTTTCTTTAAATTCTTTGTATACTTTTGAGAACAATCTAAATATTTTTATAACTTCATAATTTGTTGTTATCGTGTTTAAATTATTTAACAATAAATCTCTATTGTTTTGTTGTTCATAACTTAATAACTTTAATTTTTTCCTACATATATCATCCATAGTATATAGATAGGAATCATAAATAATACAATAAATGTTAAGCTAATATTTATCTGTGACATTAATATCAAATAACCCAAAAACAGACCTATATTTGAAATAAAAGGAACTACCGTATTCTCAACATTTGTCACATATAGCTCAGAATCATTAAAAATAACAGTTGTAATATTAGAATCACTTGTTAATGATTCTAAAGCATCTTCTGATAAAATTTGCTGACGCAATTCCATTAAAAATCTTTGAAAAAAGTGTGCTGATGCTATAGAATTTAGCCTACCAACAAGTAACTGAAATAGTATAATTACGATTACAAGTATAATATAGGGGAATAGTTTTTGAAGATTCCCACCAATTAAAACATTATCTACAATAAGTTTGGATATATATGGCATAGGTAAAGAAAATACCACACCTAATAAAATCAAAAAAACAATAGAAGTAAAATGATATTTATGTTGCCTTACAAAGTTCCAAAAGAATTTCATAATATTGATTTTCCTTTATAATTACCACACTATCAGTTTCTGAAAACTTTACAATAATTAACTTGCTATTGAATTAAATATAACCACCTTTTCCAAATATCTTGTCAAAACCTCGTTTCTAATCTCCATATAATTATTTTCTATTGCCTCTAATAAATGTTTATTATTGTATAAATAAGCACAGTATAAACACTTATGGGCAAAACTTGGTGACATTTCCCCTAACCATTTAGAAGCCATCTCAACAACTTTTTTAGGGCCGTCTACAAAAATCCATATTTTCAAAAAATCATTATGATGATTAGATAATAGTTCTTCTAAATCTGAATCCATGATTTTACCTAAGTGTAACTCACTAATATCATTAGAAGTGAGACCACAACACCCTACTACATCATTTCTAGGCTCCAAGGCAACTGTATCAAATATTCCATCACATCCTTCATCATTACCTGACAAAAGCGTCTTATCAAATTTATAAACTGTATCCGTATGAAAGGAAACCCATATCGTAGGCATAACTTTTAAAAGTTTAGAATAACTTTTATCTTGTATATATTTAGAATAGAGTGGGTGATTTATAAAATCTTCTACTTTAAATTTTTTACTACTATTAGTCTCTACTGCAATACAAGTTAATAGTCCCTTTTCTATACTTGCTATTGTACAATGTAAAACATACTCTACAGGAACAAATTTTTGATGACTATCACCAGTTGAAAAATTAATTTCATTTAATCCGTTGTCTTTTAATTTTTGAACTCGTTTTCTAGCAGACTCTATACTGGTACCCCAGAATCCGTTAGTTACACATCTTGTCAGAAATCCTAACTCGTGTGCATATTTGATACTCTTAATTAACAATTCAAAATTAATAAAACATTCTCCACCTGAAAAAACGACAACTTTTATACTCCCAATTTGCTTAACCTTATTTAAAAATATTCTTATTTTGTCGAAACTTAAAGAAGTCCCCTTTAGGCGAGGCGAACAAGAGAAACAGCATTCATCACATTCAGCAATACATTGATATGTCATAAGTATTGCTGCTGTCCGAGGTTTGGGTTCTAAATCATTCATTGACTTCTCCTAGGTTATTATACTCTCTAACTGTTTGAACAAATTGTTCAATTACATCTTTTAAATATGATACTCCACCAGTCTTAAGTGCCTTTCGAGATACTTTGGATAAAAATTCATTATCTATTTTTTTGAAAAAGTCTTCACTTTTATCAGGGTCAGAAGTTAGAACTCCTAATGCAACTGCAACTACAGTTGCAGCTCCTAGTACTGTGGTCAGCCCTGCCACTACATTTGCACCAGCCGCAACTTCGTGTACAGCTACATAAGATACGGTATAAAACCATCCTTTACTATATTCTACGGTTGGTTTCAGTAAATAGACATCATCCTTAGACATACCATAATGAATTCTTTCATTTTCTATAAAATCATATGGAGCTAGAAGATTTTGCTCGGATAGGTTATCAAAAGTCAATGAAGCTGCGATATCCATTGGGACATCTAAACTAAATTTAGATTGTTTGTCCATATCTCTTAAAGAATCACCAAAAATACGTTTATTACTCATAATGTTACCTCCTTCAATTATATGAGTTAATGTGTGGGACCCAAAATTAATAGTAAACAAAATATAATAAATATTAGGATAAAGGCACTAATATAGATTATACGACCTATTGGATGTTTAGGATTTATAGCTATACCAAGGTATCTAACTTCTGAAAAATTTTTAGAATCTTGGAATTTGTTATCTTCAAATTTATATCCAGCAACCAACATGCAAAATATTGAAACACATAGTAAACAAGCTAGTATCTTTTGGATTTTAAGTGGAGCACCACCACCTAAGCTAAGCATTATCCCCATTATAATCAGTTCACAAATAAGAAAAATGAAAAATAAAATCAATGGAATATTAATACTTCTATTTTGTTTATGTTTATTATTGTGTCTCTTTTTATCCCAATATCTATAATAATAATTTCCTAAAACAAGTATAATTAACAAGCTTCCTAATCCGACTAGACTTATCAAATAGTCAATATGAGTATAAGTACAAATAATGGCTAATAAAATAAACCCTGCTGTAATTATCAAATTAAAAATTCTTATTTTTTTGACATAATCTGCCTCCTCATAATAAGATGAAAAACATCTTATTTACCCTGCTTAATTAACTATTATATTAAAATTAGCTCTGATGTCTTATTTATTCCTTTACCATATTTCGCAATCATTATACAACTCCTTTTTAGTTTTTTCAATAGAAATTGAATAATTATTAATCAATATTTTTTGTTTGTCTATTTTTGTATTACATAATTGTAATATTTTTCTAGTATAATATTATTAAAGGAGGTTTGGAAAATGAAAAAAATACTTAGTTTATTACTTTTAGGAATTTACCGTGTCTACTTTAGAGGTATCATATCAAAGTTAAAAAAATTTAAGTGCCTATTTGTTTTCTACTATCAGTAAGCATTAGCTTAGGTTTGGATAAATTCCCAATGTAATGCTATATCATTTGGGAAAGCATAGACAACTAAATCTGCTACTGCTGCGCCATTTGTAAGTTGATTAAGTTCGGACGTTTCATCTGACTCTTTTAGAGTTGTCTCTTGTGCCGATGACAGCTGTTATTTCGAAAACTTAAGTAGCTCTTTTTTATGATATGGTACCTCAAAAAAGCCTGTTCAAAAGCCAAATCTCTGTCACTTTTAGAATTAAAACGCATCTGGTATGTCCCCTTTTAAAAAAGCCACGTATTAAATACGTATCTTAACTTTCTACTGAACTTCAGGCCCTAAGACGAGATAGAGAATATCTCGCTTAGTATCATACTCTCAGGCGTGTTCATCAACTTCAAACAAGACTTCCGACCTTTTTGTTTAGCCCTGCGGTCGTACTGTTCCTGTGCTTCTGTATAATATCGCTTACATTACATCATTTTTTAACCCTTTTGGAAAATAAGATCCATATCAAAAAACTCTCCAAGAAGGAGAGGGTGTTCTATAATGGATAAACTTTGCGAAATTCTTCTAAAACCACCTTGCTGTCAGGTGTAAAAGTCAGTCCGGCCTCGCTCATCCACTCGGTGAAAACCTCCTCATGAACCTGACGCCAATAGGCCAGAGATTTATCACCCTCACCTTCCTTGTAGGCATGGTCGGCTGACACTTGATGGAAAGGCTGAACAGAAACCTTTGTGACTTCGACAATGCAGACAGCTTGATCTTGACTGTCTAAAACAACATCAAAGGTCCCTTCTTGTGGCAGGGGGTCGTTATCAACTGCATAAAGATCATAGGCGGATGCAGTTGCCGTCTTTTCACCTTTTAACACCAAATCTGCCAAGAGATCGGCTTCTACTCCAAAAGCCCAAGCATCGATTTCATCTCCGATTGAGGGGTTAATTTGCTTGTAGGCATTCCACATTTCTTGAGGTGTCATTTCTTCTCCTTTATTTCTTTTACTTTCCAATTATTATAGCTTGTCAGTTCTAATTCTGGAAATCCTCGCAACTCTGCCTTCACCTTCAATACTAAAGGTGAAGCATTGTCTGCAGTAATTTCTTCCAAATTCAACCAAATTGCATTTGCTGAATCATTGCTTCCATCAAGAAGCTCCTGAGGAAGGGATTGTTGAGAGCGTTCGAAATCGAGTACGATATCATAAAAGGCCATGATATGGTATACGGCGAAGTCTTGCCCTTCTTCTTGAACCAACACATCATAGATTCTAGGGTTTGAATAAGAGCTTATCGCATATCCTGTCTCTTCCAAAACTTCTCTCTTAAGAGTTTCTGTCAACCCCTCACCGAGTTCTTGACTACCACCCGGTAAATCAAAACGCTGTTGATAAGGTCCTCTCGTTTTCTCAATGCAGAGAAGTTTCCCATCTTGAAGACAGACTCCGTATACACCAAAGTGATCTTTGATTTCCATATTCTTAACTTCCTAGCTTCATTTATTTTTTACCATACCTATCATCATACATTTATCTTGGGTTGGGGGGGACTCTTTATTAAAGACATTTTGTCTATTTAACTTTAACAGACTTTCAAAACAAAAAACGCAAGAGTTTCCCCTTGCGTTAAACGTCATGGTGAGATAACCCCATGAGCACATAATCAATTCTAAAGCTATTTTACCATATTTGTAAAGACTTTTCAACCAAAAATATACTGTCAATTATTTTGTGTTTACACAACTTATTTTACACTACCACCAATACATAGCAACTCCTTAATGATGAAGTCTTCATTGAGTGTGATAAAGACCAAAGCCTTGAAGATATAGCAAGTCTAATGGGTATAGCACCTAACTGGATGCCTGATAGCAACCTTCGAGCGAATGGATATGAATGTTCCTTTTACCAGAAGGATTAGAGACAAAAAACGGTTCACTACCCAATATATGGTAATGAACCGTTTTATATTACATAATAGTTGTCATGAGTTCTTTAACAATCTGAACTGATTTCTCAAAAGAAATATCTTGTGCATATTTGAATTGTCTTTGATAACGTGTCCAAAGTTGCTTTTGATACTCATCAGTTTCAATACTATTTAGCTGACTTTCCCAAATATCAATAGCCTCTTTACTTCCTCGTTTTTCTACAGTATTGGCCAGAGCTTTACGCAACACATCGAAATCTATCTCATCTTTTCTGATATGATACAAGGTAAAAAGGTCATAACGATCACGAGGACGTGTTGATGCTACTCCTCGGCTAATAATCGTTTCCAATTTTTCAGCTAGAACAGTTTCCAAATTATAAGTCCAAACCTCAATGGTTTCATTTGCAAATAGGGATGGCATCGAATAAGTAATTTCTCTAGGTGTAATCTTATCACCCGTTGTAATATCGATGAAAACAACCTCTCTTAAAGTATCAAATGTAGCATTGAGTTTTAGAGAAAATCCCCCGTATTCGTCATCTTGACGAATCGGCTCTAGTTTATCTACTTCAAATGAAAAGACATCGTCCGAATCCGAAAGAATCTCTTCAAAGATGGTAATCAGATTTTCTTGGCTAAGTGCAGTCCCTTTAAGTGTCACATCTAAATCCATTGTCGTTCTCTTATCAAGTCCTATCAACTGTCCTATTAGATAACCGCCTTTAACAATGAAAGAATCCTTATAGGAACTTTTAGCAATCAATTTCAATACCTGTTCAATCAGGAAGTTTTGCTGAAGCTGCTGGGCAGGAATACCTCTATCCTTAGCCATATTCTTAATCTTTGCCTTAAAGCTATTTGCATTGGAAAACATTAGGTTAATACCTCCATGTAAGATTGCAACTTATTAGTCACCTTGAATAACTGTGCATAGTGAAACAGTTTTGAATAGTTAACTTTGTGATTTTGAAAATACATCTTAAATGCAGGAGCTATAACTTGAACATCAACTTGATAAACTGGTCTCAAACATTCTGCTAAAACTCTCTCCGGCTCGTAAACCTTAATCTTCTGCCCCACTTGTCGCTCAAGCTCAATAATTCCTTCATCATAATAAGAACGAAGAACTAACGGACGTATACCTTCTGATTTAACATTTTTTGTATTGGTTCCATAAGGAAAGCTCATCGTCATCTCAAAGGGAACTGTTAGTGATAATCCATGTAACCAAAGAGCTGTTTCTAAAGAAAAAATTCCTTTTGAAAAACGTTGCTGCGCCACAAACCATTCGTCCAGATAAGTATCAGGGAGGCGATATAACCCCTTTCCTTCAATCTCTACTTGTCCCTCATCAATCATTCTCAGCAATATTTTGTAAGGTAATTTCTCTTCAAGTACTTGTTGAAAGGTCAAAAATCCTTGATGTTGTTGAAAAGAAGCCATAATCATTTCAATATTATTCATAATAGCACTATCCTTTCGTAAGAAATAAAATGCTAACACTTTTATTAAATGTTAGCATTTTATTTCTTTTTTATCAACTATTTCGGGTTTAATTCCTTCAATAAGGATCCACCAGAGCACGAGTTTTTGGCAAGCAATAAAAACCAGTAGACCGTATAACCCTTTTAAAAAAGCCACGTATAAAATACGTAGCTTACCTTTCTACTGAACTGCAGGCCCTAAGTCGAGATAGAGAATGTCTCGCTTAGTCGCATACTGTAGTGCATGTTCATCAGCCTCAAACAAATCTGAAGCTAGAAACGTTTTCGCAAAGACGGTTGCGTCTTTACGTTTAAATGTTGCTATATAACTATGTTTAGTCATTATCTTTCTCCTTTAATATTCGTACTGACCTTTGACTCCACTATAGAGCCAATACACAGCTTTATCGTAACCTTGCTGAAGGGTACCGTTAGCATCCTCCATTAGGTCTCTCAAGGAATAAAATCCTCTGTAACTGTCTAATGCAGATTCCATCAGACAGAAAAGATAGGTTGGCATATCTTTTGTTCCCCAAGCTAGAAGATCTAATTGACTTAAATCATCTCTTGCTTCTTTTGGAAAACGACTCGGAAAATTACTTGTCGTAAAATTTCCACATTCTTTTGCTCGCTGTAACATAATCAAGCGAGTTTCCAACATGTGTATATCAGCTTCTTGAAAAGCTTCTGCATGCTCTGTGGTAATAATCAACTTTGATAGACCAGGATTGATTTCCTCAACTTCATAATAAAGTGAAGATTCAAACGGGATCTCAATCGGAGGAAGGTTAGATACTCCCTCTCGATTCAAAACCACGTTCCTAACTGGTCGGCATAGCAAACTTTGTTGCATATCCGACTTGTTGCTATCAATAATCGACGCAATCCGGTCATCAATTAGGTCTGACGGAAATCCAGCAATATTACTATTATATTGGTGAACCTTTTCAATATAATAGAGTCCTTGAGTGATTGTCATTGTTTTCTCCTTTTTTATTCAGGTCAAGCCATTACAACATCGTCAAGACCGAGCTCCTTGAACTCTTCTTGTGTCTCGCTATTGCTTTCAGTTGTCTTCAATTTGATGACAACATTCAGCCCCATAGCACGTGCTTGTAACAATGCTGAAGCGAGTGCTGGTTCGGGTTTTCCCTCAACGAATAGGGTTTGAACCTTACGCTCCTTCATTTCCAGAATTCTCTTGAGATAAAGACAAGAGAGTTCCAAGAATGAATAGGATTGAGCGTTATCAATCTGAGGGAAAGTTGTAACGCCTTCAAGAAGGTCTTTGGCAAAAAGATCCGCAAAGACCTCTTGAGTTTTTTGTTTTTTATAAATATAGATATGTTTTTTTGTCATTGTTTTTCTCCTTTTTATTTTAGAAACTGGACTACCATAACTTCTCTACTTAACAGAAGGAAGCTCCTCGACACGACGTAAGAAAGAAAGCAGCTCCTTGCGCGTGTTGATGTCTTCAACATCTTCTGTTACTGGCGTATCGTAAGTAAGATGATACTCACCATTGTCCCAACTCTTAAAGACAGAAGACTGGCAGAACTCAATCTGGTCATCTTCTACCTGATAAACCAGGTTAGCCATGTAGCCATTATCAAAGTAATAGCGATGGAATACAACCTTACGATTGCTTCCCAAACGTACCAAAACTTCTGGATTTTGACGTTTATATTGGGTTGGTTTAATGAAAAACCCAAATTGTGACCTTAAACTAGTCATCTTTAAGTCTTCCATTGCTACCAACGCCTCTTCACAAGAAATAGGCATTAACCCACTTTGTACTAACAAGGTATTGATAGCAACCATTCCATCCTTCTTGATAAAAAGATGGCTATTCCCAGTCTTATTCAAAAACTGATGCAAGGTCATTCCTGAAAATGAACCATTAACCTCTTTATCAGAGGAAATACGTTCAAACAGTTTTCTTCCTAGTAAACTTGTTGATAATGTTGTCATTGTTTTTTCTCCTCCATAGAAAAAGAGGAAGGTGTAGCCTAGGGCTAATACCTTCCTCTTTCTCTTATATATCAAATATGCGATGTATCTTGCACGATACACTATTTATAGCAGTAACTCACCACTGCATCTCATCAAGTTCTCGTGGGCTTAACTCACGCCCCAATTTTTCTTCAACACGCGCAGCCCAGACAAGATTGCCATTCTTAATCATTTCAATCTCCTCTGGTGTCTTGTAAGGTTTATTCGGTAAACCTGAAGACTTCCAGTCTGCCTTAAATTGTTCAACTATCCTCATGGTTAGCTTTCGCCTCCCTTCAAAAATCGGTCAATAAGCAACTGGCATGCTGCCGTATGAAACATCACACGATTGGTGTTTGCAATACGACTGCAACCGTAGCGACGTACGTAGTAATCTAAAAGAGCAGTCTTTGAAAGACACATCATGAAGCCCTCAAAACCACGATTGAAAGCATCTTGGGCAACATGTGCTAACAAACGCCCTGCTATCCCTTGGTTTTTCTTGTCCATACGAACCTCTAGCTTATGAACAAAGGTGTAAGCATCTCTAGGCTCTGGAGTGAACTCAATCATTCCAGAAATCTCACCTTGAATCACAAAACCACTGGTCATAGCATCAGATGAACTCCTTACCGTCCAATCAACTTCAAACCCTTCTGACGTCAAATCAGATAAGGTCGAAATCGCATCTGAACTAAAGGTCCAAAAGAAGGTCTCTTTCATGCTTTGTCTCCTCGCTACATCTTTTTCTTTATACCTATTATAACACCATTTTTAGATAGACAGTCGGCCTAAAGCAAGCTCTTGCTCATAGACTCCCTCTAACTCTTTCAGATAAGACTCTGAGTAATCTCCGAGGTCTTCATCTGTTAAGAGTTTAGTGGTTACCCCTTTACCTGGGACATTGCGAGTCATAACGGTTGCTTTATAAATAAAGTTTACGCCAGACTCTGCATCCACATAATCAAATGTGGCAGACATTGGGATATCACTAAGAGTGCTATCTTGCTTTAAGATGTTAGTCAAAAAGCTATCGATATTCTCTCGAATATTCCAATTCCCACAAGCTGTAAAAGGAAGTGTCACTGAGACAAGTCCTTCTTCAGTTGTGATACAATCTGCTTTTCTTGGATGACCTTTTAGAGTCGTTGGGGTCCAAGCTTTGGCATTGATTACCCTATGAGTAGCCACAAGCACTTCAATATCTGAAAATGTTGGTGCGGAAATCGTTACCTTTCCAAAGGCATCAGAAATATTTCCCATTCTTTTTCTCCCTTCCTAGAAACAACGCATTCTTCCGTTATCTCTAAAAGAATAGTAATTATCTTTCGTTACGATAACATGGTCTAAGACCTCCATCTCAAAGAGCTTTGCAGCATCTTCAAGGGCCTCAGTAACATTAATATCATTATTGGAAGGATATACACTTCCAGAGGGATGGTTATGAGCTACCAGCACGTAGCGAGCTAAATTCTTCACTGCATAGTGAAAAATCTCTCTTGGACACGCCATACTACGATGAACGCTACCGATGAAAACTACTCGCTCCTCGATAACGTTATAATGCACGTCTAAGTACCACACTACAAGATGCTCTTGCTTCTTATGTCCATAGGCTTTTTGGATACTTTGAGCAAAATATCCTGTCCCAGTGACACAAGTTGGCTTTTCTTCCTCACCTTCTGAACGTTTGAAAAGTTCAAGCATTGAAAGAAAGGCAATAGCATCTCTCTGAGTTAATCCATAATGTTTTAACTCCTCGATACTTAACTCACAGACCTTCTTAAAGACCTTCTTAAAATCTCCTTGCAATTCAGAATACAAGGCATCGACCTTTTCTGAAGGAATCCAGTGAGTGAAAGCCCTTTTGAATAGCTCTCTATCACCAAAGTCTTTAGGATGTCTAACTTGTCTCCTAGTAATTGTTTCTGTCATTGTTTTTCTCCTTTACCTGTTAAACCACAAGCCATTTTTCCTGCAGTTGCATAGCGACTGCTGCGGTTGTGGTTACTTTAAAAAGCAAACGCTCCTGGTTATCTCTTGCAACTACAACAGCAACGTCACCCTTATAGATAACCGAAATGTTACTTTCTTCAGGTAGCGTATTGGTCAAAATCATAATTCTATCCATAACTACCTCCTCCTAGGCTGGCGCTACTACCCACATAGAACGGATAGCTTGCACCTTTCGATTCGTCTCTGCACGGTCTAAGCGACAATCGCTATCAAAATTAGTACCATAGACATCTTCATATACCTCTCGCATACGTCTGCCCAGGTCCTCAATATGAGACAATTGCGCTTTCGAAGCGCGTGCATTGAGGTCAGTCATATAGCGATGATAAACTTTCCTAAACATCGCATTTAATCTGGCATCATTCTCTAGGTACCATTTAAGGGAGTAGTTCTTGTAGTGCTCGTGTAACCACAAGGCTTTTTCTCTTTTTGTCATTGTTTTTTCTCCTTTATAAAACAAAAAATGGCCCCTAGGACCATTTTTCTGTTCTTGTTTTGAGGGCTGTCAGTTCGTTAAGCATAGCTTCGTAATAAAGTCTACGTTTCAGACGTGACGAAAACAAATCCACAAATTCCTTATAGTAATGAATATCTTCATTTGTATAGGACTTACAGGGACGATTTTCATCATAAACGATTAACCAGACTCTTTTTCCGGGAACGGCTTCACTCATTGAATTGACTCCTCTGTTATCCAAAGCTTCAAGACCCGCTAGTGAAACATACCCTACTCGAACCTTATGCCCGTCGTTCTTTAGATAAGTACACACTTTCGCCATACATTGCCTATGTTT
The DNA here is from genome assembly GCF_000448605.1 of Streptococcus sp. HSISS3. NCBI lineage: Bacteria > Bacillati > Bacillota > Bacilli > Lactobacillales > Streptococcaceae > Streptococcus > Streptococcus sp. HSISS3. The sequence continues at coordinate 376,567 of NZ_CM002130.1, read as the reverse complement.
TTTGGGCTTATGGGCACCCTCTAAAAAACACAGTATATTAATAATAGACGTCTCCTTCCTTTGTTCAACTACGAAAAAGGTGTTGAATCCCTTCTATCAAAAGAATAGGGATTAGAAATACTACGGCAACTAATAGTTTAAAAACCAATTTGTTGCAAAGCAAGTTGCATAGGGAAAAATAGCCTAGAATGGCCACAACCCCAATAACCAACAGCTCTGGAAGTGTCTGTTTAAAGAAAGTGTACCAAACTTGTTGTTCGACATAAGTTCGGTTTGAATGGAAAAGATCTAAAACACTGGTGATTGTTTATCTGACAAAGTAGTCACGACTAATCACCTCTTTTTGCTTCTGTTGCAAAGCATGGTTGTACATATTTAGCAAAAACTCCCTCTTAATAGAGTCCTCTTCTGCGATATATGCTTCAAAAAGATCATTAATGTTTTGCATATCCATTCCTACCTTCGTTCTTATAATATCATGTTCTATAATTCTCTTCCTATTATATCATACTCTTTCTCACCCAGGGATAGTTCTACCTTCTGGATAATGTTCACTTAATGCCAATCAGATAATGGCACTAATGAACATTTCTCTTATGTTGTTGCCGTAATAAAGCTTGACCACTTTTGGTTCTACACCTATTGTTGTTGTGCTTGTTGACGTTGTTTAGCAACAAAATCAGACAAAGCTTTGAGTTGAACAGTCAACCCTTTACTTTCGCCTAGTTCAGACCACTCAAGCAACTGGCTTTCTGTGGCCCCAAGAGACATTGCCGCTTCTTCACCACGAGCAACCATTTGAATCAGTTGATCGTCGTTACAAGCATTTGCTTTTGTCCCTTTTGGCTCTAAAGTGGTAGCTATTTCACTCTTTTGAGAAGGTACTTCAACTTCACTAGTTGCTTGTGATACACTATCGCTTGCAACTTTGTTAGCAGCTGATGTCACCTCACTTAGTGATGTCTGTTCACTACTACTCAAAGAAGTAGCAAGTGACGCAGACTTGGTTGTCTTTCCATAGCGAGCACCTGTTGGCTTGCGAGGTGTTTTTGCTTGGGCATTTGATTGATAATTGTGGTTATTACCATAATTACCAGTTTCTTGTGTTGATTGCGATTGATTTGGCACATTGTCCATATCTAGTTCTTCGCTATCAGCCTCAATGCCAAGCAAGGTTTTCACCTCGTATCGACGTAGGTAAGTCACCTGAGCTCCCAGGTTCTTAATGTCATTGACATTGTAGAACACAGGAACAGACTCAATAGCGTAAGAGGCACCACTTTCGTGAAGTAGTGTCGTCACAACTTTGAGTCCATTAGCATTACCAAACGGGATATGTTTGGTTTGTTGCGTCAAAGTTAGACCATACTTATTGAGTGCTGGACGTACAGCCCCTAAAATCTCTGAGAGAGGGGCGAACTTAAAGTCCACGTTCTTAAACGTGACTCTACTTGTCGCTGTTACAGCTCCAAACTCAGCTTGAGCCTTGGCCAAAGCCTCAAACAATGGAGCCATAACTTCCGGTTCGTCTTTTTTAACTTGTTCAGCCTTTTGCCATTCTAACTGCATTTCCGCCTTAGCTAAAGCTACTTTAGCTTCAATAAGTTCAGCTACTAAGGTTTTCTCATTTGGTGTGTTCAACATAGTTTCAGTCATTTGTTTTTCTCCTTTATCATAAAAAGTGGCCTTTAGACCACTTTCTCTATTTATTGTTGTAAAAATTCTGCCACTGTTTTTGCTGTTGTTAACGACTTATTCGTTAAACAGTAATCACAGTGCCCACATCCTTCGACAGACTTATGTGCCAAAGCATCTTTAAGCGCTTCAACATGTCCATAGAAGATGTCTCTCCCCATTTCAATGATTGTATCATCGATTAGAATTAACTCCTTATCGGGAACAGGTTCCTTTGAAACTGCCATAATATAAGGTGTAAACTCATAACCGTAGGTTTGCTTCAGCAACTCCTGATATACGTACATTTGTAGCGTATACTGATATTCTACTATGTTATAGAGAAGCGACTTCGTATAACGATGTAGTGTCGTCGAATATTTTTCCGACTGAAGACTCTCCATCGTTTTCAAATCTATGAAATAACCACCTGAAAGATTCAGACTATCAATTTTGCACTTGAAAGGAATCCCTTCTAACGTTCCAGTGATAATCCGTTCTTTCTCCACCATCTCATCATCTGTACCATGATACAAACGATTAAAAAGCTCCTCTTTTTCTAAAGCAGCAATCATCTTATCTGCTTGTTTGAAAGAGGCTTTTACCTGGCCAGCAGTTTTTCCTCGTTGACTGATGATCTTATCTCGATTCATTTCCAAGAAAGCTTCATGAGCTTCTTTAGTCTCAAAATAAGAATGGACATAATTACCAACAAGTAGGCTTTCTGTCTCCGTCTTCTCAGGCCAAAAGCCCAAATCGACAACTTGTTGTCTTAAGGGACATTTGATGTACTCCTTCAGACGAGAAGTGGACATGTAATACCTATCTTGGTAGTAATTATCCTCTGTCAATGGAGGAAGTATCTCTACTTCTTTTATCATTCTTTCTCCTTCCAAAACAAAAAGAGCTCAGTATGACTGAACTCTCTACTTTCTTCTTAAAACCTTGCACTATGTACTAGAAAGGAATATTCTCAAACATAGAATCATCTAAAGGTTCTCCACCTCCAGGAAAGCCCCCTTCTGCAGGTCCAAAATCTGGACTTTGCGAAGAAGTGTTACTATGTTCACGAGGATGTAGGTTGTCAAAGTTTGACACATTAACCTCGGTTACATAGACACGTTGACCTTGCTGATTCTCGTAGCTACGAGTTTGCAACCGTCCTTCAACGGTCACAAGATAGCCTTTCTTGATCCAGTTCGCGAAATTCTCCGCTTTACCCCAAATGACGAGGTTAATAAAGTCGGTCTCTCGCTCTCCATTTTGATTTTTGTAATCACGGGGAGAAGCGATTCGAGCCGTCGCCACTGCCTTGTTCGAAGGTGTGTAGCGAAGTTCCGGATCTGAGACCAAACGACCAGTAATAATGACTTTGTTAAGCATAAGCTTTTCTCCTTTATAAAAAATTGTTGTTGTAAAGTTACCTTGGAAAGCTTCGAATACCTATTCGTAACCTTTCCTCCGCATGCCGACTGTTTAGAGTTGGGAACACCTGTTCCTCGCCTCTAATCATCGAGATGTCGCCTTCCTTTTTGTCCATCTACCTAAACTCAAAAACAAAAAAAGCATAACAAAGAAGCCGGCAAGCCTTGTCTCAAAAAACAAGGATGCGCGTGCCTATGGCAAACCATAGGAAAAACTTCTCGTTATGCTTACTTGCTAATAACGTTTGTTGTAGCCTTTCAAAAACTCAAGGCAAGTTATCTCGTACGTGTTTTAAAGCGTTAAGCCCCTTCTTTCTGTCTGATGGCTTAACTGATAGCTAAAAGCGAGTACGCTCTCTTTTAACCCCTTAAACATGGTATGCTTTTCACTGGGACAGAACCAGTAATCACATATCCTCCTCCATGTTTCCTCTTTTCTCTAGTCACTTGACTATGAGTTCACCGTTTGAGGTGTGGTGAAATAGATATAAATTAAACAATTTATGCCTTTAGTATAGCAAACGCATGAAAAAATAGCAACCTAAGGTTAAAGATGACTTACAGTAAAATACAAAAACACCTAAAAGGTGCATGATATACATTTTATGCTCTAGTGCCATGTCAATTAGAACAGTAACAAAACCTCGACATGGACCAGCTCCCGACCTTCTTGCCTCGGCTTCCGGTTAGGCTATCTGGTATTTACAAGGTTATTCATAATTACCTTGAAGGTTCCTAAATAAACCTTTTTAGCTATTATAATATTATTTATCGTTTGAGGCAAGGAATCAAGCACTACATGATGAATTGTGATTAAAAAATATTTAATTATGATATACTTAAAGACAAGATATTATGGATATGGAGTAACACATGGCTATTAAACAAAGCGAAGGGCGTCATTCTTTAAAACAAAAATTACATGAAAGAAAATTGTATTTTGAAGATAAAGAACTTGATGATGCCCTAATAAAATATAATTACTTTAATTTATTTAATGGAATTGAAAACCTTTTACTCTCTAGTAGAAATCCCAAACGATTCAATAAAGTTACATTAGATGACTTTATTACAATTTATAAATTTAATAAAAAATTGGCGACTACAATTCTGGAGATTTTAGATAATATTGAATCAAAATTAAAAAATTCAGTAGCACACCATTTCACACAAACTTATTGTCTAACAATAAGTGATACTATGAACTATACCTTAAAATCAAATTATATAGACCCAAAAAATAGTCAATTTGCTAACAACTATCCCTTTGTAAATTACCAAAACAAAAGGATCTATGACGAATTTGATAATTTTATCCTTTTTAAACCTTTTTATCTTACAAAATTAATCAACGAAAACGACCACATTGACTATCGGTTTTATACAGATTCACGTTATACTAGCCAAAGAGGTCAGACAACTTTTCGTACAGGCCAAGCTCCAAATTATACCTATCATACTCACGTTGCAGTACCTTTTTGGGTCGCAATTGAAACACTGACCTTAGGAGAGGTGATCTGTCTACTACATTACTTAGATCCTTACGTACTAAATAAGGTAATGGAAGACTTTAATATGCCATTATTTTATCGAAATGAATTTTTAAATATGTTTGATATTATTAAATCACTTCGAAATTTTTGTGCCCACGGTTCATTAGTATATCGCTACCAATCTCCAAAATATATTAAGTTAAATGCGAACTTGGTTTCATTATTTAATTTAACACCATCTGAAACAGGTACACCTCCTTCAGCCCTATCTTTATTTGACACTCTACAGATTGTCAATTATTTTGAAAGTACTAAACCATTAAAGAAACATATCAATTCAATTATTTATAGAAACAATAAACATTTCAAATCACCTGATTTTGACTTGAATACTCGTTTATTGACACGAATGGGGAATCCGAATTTAAAAGACTGGAAAAAATTTATTTTTATGGACTCACAATATCATTTTTAAATAAAGCTAAATAAATTTGCTTTCTCTGTTGACATCTGTATCCAAATATACTAGAATAGCTATAGAAAATAGAATTGCTCTTAAGAGCGTTGGAGAATATCAACCTTATATTTTCCTCGAAAAAGTCCCCCTTGGTTTGACTACCAAGGGGGACTTTTGGTTTTACATAAGATGAGATATAACTAGGTGTTTCTGTCCTCCTGCTTCTATTTCGTCGTATAAGCAAAACTCATGGTACTATCCACTCCTAATAATTTTCGGAAGGTGTAGTTTGGATTACCGTTATAATTCGTTTCTGATATGAGAAATGAACCATCCGGGTAAACTTTTTCAATGAATGCTACATGCCCGTATGCTGTTGGTGTTCCATGTGCTCCTCCCGCAAAGGAAATGATAGCGCCCGCTTTTGGTGTTGTCCCTGTTTCTCCACCAAGGCTTGTGGCAGTCCGTACCCAATCTTGACCATTACCTATGTTACTGATAATAGGGAGTTTATCGCCACTTCGGCCTTTGAGTTTCAAGCCTAATTGGTTAATCCGAGAGGCAACTCCCCAGGTACATTGACCATAAGCATAACCCATGCCATCACCACCACCAGGTACAGAATTCTCATAAAGGTCACCTCTGACGGCTTCAAGTGCTTTTGAATCACTTTGAGAGGTTCCTCCATTTGGTTGGCTAAAGCCTTTTTCAATTTGGTAATACCACTCCGTTGCTCGTGTTTGACCTTCTAGGAGTTTATCGCCTGAATTGCCTTCCCAATAAATGAGAAAGAGTTGCGTCAGACTAGCTGGGCTTCCACTATTTTTAAAGAAGTCTTTCAACCAATTGGTGTAATAGGGATTATCCCCATGAAGCATAAAGTCAAGTTGTAGACCAAAGTCATACCACTTTTGATGTTTGCTTTTGGCATACTCTAAAAGAAGTGTGTGACGGCGAGACCCGTCAGCCGTATCTGTCCATTGACCTAACCCTAAGCCACGTTTTAGGATATTAGGGTATCTGCCATTATAGATAGATGGTCCACCTAGTAATAACCACCCCTCATCATCCCAAGAGGATTCTGTTGCCCCAACAGGAGGATTGAGATAGTCTCCTTCTGCTCGTTTGGGATTGATAGACGACTCTACCGACCAGTTTCCTAAAATCGCTGCGATGGCTTGATTGGTTACACCTTGTTTTTTGAGGTACTCCGAATTTAAATCTAATTTAACTAAATTAGATTTCATATACAAATAGACTAAAATTCAATTTGGTACAAATAAAAATTTTCGTAAAACCTGGTTTTTTCTACATTATGATATTTATGGTAAATTATCACTAAAATTAAGTACTTTTGAGAGATAAATCCTCAATTTTTACATATATAATCCTTTTAAAAATCAAGAGGTTATCAAAGGGTTATCAAAAATATCATGTTTTCAGATCTTATGTAATTGAGAAATACGAACTACCGTATCACAAAGATGATGTACAGTTTAACAACAAATATACAGTTTCTTCGTGCCAGTGCAATTTCTTTTTCTATCCTGAAGATATTCAAATAGCCCCAGATATTATTTCTAAATACTTAGAAATGATTAAATAAATCAAACATTATTTCTAAATATTTGAAAATAATTACTATTTATATTATACTGTCTTTGAGGTAACTATTATGAACTATATTAAAAGACCACATTATTTAGACTTTTTAAGAAGACATCGTGACCGACAAATCATCAAAGTTGTGAGCGGAGTTAGGCGAGCTGGTAAATCTGTACTTTTTCAACTCTATAAAGAGGAATTACTAGCAACTGGGGTAGACAAGGAGCAGATTATATCCATCAATTTCGAAGATTTGAGTTACTATGAACTGCGACATTTTCAAACATTATTTACTTATATAAAAGAGCGGTTAGTTGAAGAGAAAACATACTATATCTTTTTAGATGAAATTCAACATGTTGAAAAATTTGAACTGGTAGCAGATAGTCTATTCATCTTACCAAATGTAGACCTCTATTTGACTGGATCTAATGCCTACTTTATGAGTAGCCAATTAGCAACAAACTTGACTGGGCGTTATGTTGAGATAGAGGTTCTTCCTTTGTCATTTGAAGAATACCTATCAGGTCAATCTCTCTCTGAGAATCTGAATACAACAAAAATTTTTAACAATTATCTATTTAGTGCTTTCCCTTACTTATTGCAAACATCATCTTACGCTGAAAAAATTGACTATCTCAGAGGAATATATAACTCAATACTGTTAAACGATATTGTAACTAGATTGGGAAATCCAAATCCTACTATTATTGAGCGCATTGTCCGAACCCTTCTCAGTAGTACAGGTAGCTTAATATCAACAAATAAGATTCGCAATACCCTAGTCAGTCAAAATGTTTCCATATCCCATAATACTTTGGAAAATTATTTGACAACTTTGACAGATAGTTTACTTTTTTATTCCGTTCCACGTTTTGATGTAAAAGGTAGAGCATTATTGCAACGCTTAGAAAAATATTATCCCGTTGATTTAGGATTACGGCATCTCTTATTACCAGACCACAAAGAAGACATTGGGCATATCTTGGAAAATATTGTATATTTAGAATTGAGACGTAGATATTCACAAGTATATGTTGGTAATTTAGATAAGTATGAGGTTGATTTTGTTGTTGTAACTGATGTTGGTCACTACGCTTATTATCAGGTCAGTGAAACAACACTTGCTCCAGAAACACTAGACAGAGAACTTAGACCACTAGAAGCCATTAAAGATCAATTCCCAAAATATCTATTAACAATGGATACGATTCAGCCAACAGCAAATTACAATGGTATTGAGAAGAAAAATATCATAGATTGGTTACTAGAAAAGTAGATAGGCACTGAACACATAAATTGAGACGCAAAAATAACACTCCTGTTGAGCTCTAGTGAAACTATGAACAGGAGTGTTTTATTATGACCGAAAAAGATTATTCAGTAGAAACGAAAAAAGCTTGATTTATTTCTATCGTCTTTAATACTTTATATTCCGTTCGACAAACTTGAAGTTGTTTACTTACAGTACTCCTCTATTTTGTAGCTATATTCTTTTAGAAGTCCCCGTGAATAGATTTTTTTATTTTTTGAATCTCTAACTTCTTTCCAAAGGATAGCCGCAACTTTTAACTTGTTGGAGTAATGATTGCTAAATTCATCCGCACAAAAGTCTTTTAGAAATTGATTCCATTGGCAAGCTGAATTATCATACTTGGCGTAGTCTGACTCTCCATAGTATATTTTAATCATATCTTGGATTGTAAAATTTATGTTGTTGTCCCGTTTTACTTTTCGCCAAGCTGTTGCCATATCAGCATTAAATTTAAACGGATTAACACCTGTTACAGCTGAAAAATAATCACGAAATTTCTGATTAAAGGAAAACCCACATTCAAGTAATGATGTATTTAGGGTTATTATTTCGGTTTGATTTTTGTTTTTTTTCCTCAAAAATTTTTCTACTCTATTTCCCTTAAAATATTGTTCTATAATATGATTTAATTCTTTTTTTGTACATCTGTATTCTAATCCAAGGTACTTACAAATTTGTGAAAGCTCTTCTCGATACCAGTAGTATCTGTTAAATTCTTCAAATGATTTTATATCTCTAAAATCAGGTCTGTTTTCTTCCAAATGCTCACCTCTACAACTCCAAATTTATCTTATTATACCATAGGTAATAAAAGTCATCCCCTAGCTAATTTGTCATATAGACCTAGTATTTCATATATCATAGTATGCCATTGTCCTGTTTCATTTCATTCATCACTGCTTCTGTCACTCCTAACCTATAGTTCATATTAATTATTAGTCTAATTTTACTATACAATAAAACATACTACTATACCATAAGTCAGTCGTTCTCTAATTATAGGGGGTGTGACACCCCCTAAGTCCATTGTATCCTATCTCATAAATTGGTATAATTTTCTTGTAGTTCGATGAAACTACACTCGAAAACTAATCCTTTCTGTCTCTAATCCTCCTAATAGAAATAGAGACTCCTAATCAATCCCGTTCACATCATAATCTCCTATAAACCCAGATGTGAACAAACCTCCTTTACAACTAGGGCCATCGCTCTAGTTTTTTTGTGTTTAAAAGTTACATGATGTCCTACTCACGCGCGTGCTGAAAAAAAAGTGATAGGCTATTCTACCCATCACTTGTTGTATGAATTTTACCCAAACAAATAAACGTGTCCATAAAATCATACTAACATCAGTCTCCCTTTTAGGAATAAAAATATACTGTTTAGGCAAACATTCCCTAATTTATATCTTATTATGGCATAATTAATTAAATTACCTAAAAAGGAAATAATGTATGAAACGGTATGCTTATGTTGCTCAAATGGATATGCGTGACTGTGGTGTCGCTGCCCTTGCCTCCATTGCCAAACACTACGGTTCTGACTTCTCACTAGCTCATCTTCGAGAACTTGCAAAAACGACAAAAGAGGGTACTACTGCCCTAGGTATTACTGAAGCTGCCAAAAAAATGGGATTTGAAACCAAGGCAATTAAGGCAAATATGGAATTGTTTGATATGACGGATATTCCTTATCCGTTCATTGTCCATGTCAATAAAGAAAGGAAATTGCAACATTTTTATGTTGTTTATAAAGCTAAGAAAGATTATCTGATTATTGGTGATCCAGATCCGAGTGTAAAAGTTACTAAAATGTCTAAGGAGCGCTTTAAGCAGGAATGGACAGGTGTTGCTATTTTCTTAGCACCAGCTCCTAGTTACAAGCCACACAAGGATAAGAAAAACGGTCTTTTAAGTTTTCTCCCTTTAATCATAAAGCAAAAAACACTAATTACCTATATTGTTTTAGCTAGCTTGCTTGTCACTTTGGTCAATATTGTTGGTTCTTATTATTTACAGGGAATTTTGGATGTGTACATTCCTAATAATATGAAATCAACTCTAGGCATTATTTCTCTAGGACTTGTCATCACCTATATCCTGCAGCAGCTCATGGCATTCTCCCAGTCCTATCTATTAAGAGTGCTTAGCCAACGACTGACAATAGATGTCATTTTATCCTACATCCGCCATATCTTTACACTACCTATGTCTTTCTTTGCAACGAGGAGAACCGGGGAGATTATCTCTCGTTTTACAGATGCTAACTCCATCATAGATGCTTTGGCTTCAACTATCCTATCCCTCTTTCTAGATGTTAGTATCGTTTTTATTGTCGGTAGTGTACTAGTGCTTCAAAATATACGGCTATTTCTTTTGACACTCGTAGCTTTACCGATTTATACAGTCATTATTTTTGCATTTCTCAAGCCTTTTGAAAAGATGAACCATGATGTGATGCAAAGTAATGCCATGGTTAGCTCAGCTATCATAGAGGATATCAATGGTATTGAAACGATTAAATCGCTAACTAGTGAGGAATTGCGTTACCAAAAAATTGATAGCGAGTTTGTTGATTATCTCGATAAATCTTTTAAACTAAGCAAATATGAAAATATCCAAACTTCATTAAAGCACGGTGCTCAACTCATTTTAAATGTTGCTATTTTATGGTTCGGGGCTAGCTTAGTGATGGATAGTAAAATCTCAATCGGTCAACTCGTCACTTACAATACTTTGCTATCTTATTTTACAAATCCTATTGAAAATATTATTAATCTTCAAACAAAGTTGCAATCTGCTAAGGTTGCTAATAAACGTCTTAATGAAGTTTATCTCGTTGCTTCTGAATTTGAAGGCACAACTAGTATGACGTCAAAACTTTCTGGTAACATCACTTTTCATGATGTGTCTTACAGATATGGATTTGGGACCTACACTCTAAGTGACCTCAATTTAACTATAAAACAAGGAGAAAAAGTCAGTTTAGTTGGAATCAGTGGTTCTGGTAAAACGACACTTGCAAAGATGATTGTAAACTTTTATGAGCCTAACCAAGGCAATATTCGACTGGGTAATATGGATTTGAAAATGATTGATAAAAAGCAACTCCGTCAGTACATTAACTACCTTCCACAACAATCATATATTTTTTCAGGATCTATTTTAGACAATCTCACCTTAGGAGCAAGTCCAGACATTACTCAAGAAGATATCCTTATGGCTTGTCAAATTGCGGAAATTCGAGCAGATATTGAAGCTATGCCCCTTGGTTATCAGACAGAACTATCTGATGGAGCTGGCTTATCAGGTGGACAGAAACAACGCTTAGCTTTAGCACGTGCTTTACTAACCCAAGCTCCTATTTTGATTCTTGATGAGGCTACAAGCGGTCTAGATGTTTTAACAGAGAAAAAAGTCATCAATAATCTGATGCAGCTAACAGATAAAACAATTATTTTTGTCGCACATAGACTAAGTATCGCTAAACAGGTTGACCGTGTTATTGTCCTTGACAAAGGAAAATTAATTGAAGAAGGTAGTCACCAAGAATTGATCAATAAACAAGGCTTCTACTACCATTTATTCAAGTAAGGAGAGTTTTATGAACAACCACTTATTTCAATCAGCGGAGTTCTACCAACGTCGTTATCATAACTTTGCTACTATACTCGTGCTACCTTTGACGCTACTGGTCTTATTCATTGTATTATTTTCTTTGTTTGCTCATACAGAAATAACGGTAACAAGTACTGGGGAAATCACGCCAACAAAAGTAATCGAGGTTATTCAATCTACTAGTAATAATATTATCTCAACTAACAATCTTAAAGATAATAAGACAGTAAAAAAAGGAGACCTTCTCGTTAAATACTCTGATAAGCTCGAAGCTTCTCAGAGTAATAGTATTCAGCAGCAAATAGATAGAGATGATAGACAAGCTGCTGCTTTAGAGACGTTAATTAACAGTTTAAAACAAGGGACGAATCTTTTCGGAGATAATGATGAATTTGGCTACTCTAGCACAATCAATGCATTTTTAAACCAAGCGATTACTATTACTAGCCAAGTTAATCAAGCCAATGTCACAGTTGCAAAGCAAGAGGAAAGTGTGAATAAAGCTAATTCTAGTATTCCTAAACAAATAACAGAACTACAAACACAGGTCAACCAATATCAAGAACCACAATCAGACATTGACAATCTTAATCTGAAGCTTTCTAGTAATGTAACCACTGGAACTTACGATAATAGCGCTTCTTCACAAATAGAGACACTGCGAAATCAGCAAGTATCACAAGCTCAAGAACAGCTTAATCAAGTCAATAAAGACAAAGAAAGTCTTCAAGCCCAACTTGAACAAGCTAATATCAGAAAAGAAGCAACTAGCCTGTACGCTAACTCAAATGGTGTCCTACATCTCAATAGTCAAATCAAAGGCGAATCTTATATACCTCAAGGAACTGTTATTGGACAAATTTATCCTAATCTTTCTGAAGCTAAAAATGTAGCCATAACATACTATGTCAACTCAAACTATATCAACCAATTGAAAAAACAACAAACTGTAAGATTTACACTAAATACCGTTGGAAAAACTCCTACAGTTATAAAAGGAGAGATTGTCTCACTAGATAAAGCTGCAACAGAAACAAAAAACGGTAACTTCTTCAAAGTCACCGCTAAAGTCAATGTAACATCACAAGATAGAGAACATCTTACCTATGGTATGCAGGGAAAAGTAGTGAGTGTTATCGCTAAAAAAACTTTCTTCAACTACTTTAAAGATAAATTATTGAATAACAATTGAATCCTTATCGTTACGTTTTTTATCGGCTCTATAATTTCTGTAGTGGGTAAAACCACTGTAGAGATTATAGAGCTTTTTGAATGCAGACAAAAAGTCCCATAAGAACTATAATGAAAAGCAACCAAACCATCATTAGGAAGAACTTATGAGACTTATTAAGAATACCACAGAATTAATCGGAATTAAAGACCCTAACATCATTATTTCTCTTGTTTTTGAAACTGATACTCATATGCCAGAAAAATCTTGTTCAAGTGCATTCACAATATCGCTTCAGCTAGCCATACCAATCCTTGCCATATCTCAGATTTCTATGAGAAACGAAAAAGACAATCGCAGACAACTTCAACTAAGCCTCATACGATTGCCTCTATACATCGCCTTATTAGGACAATGTATTATCTTATAATACATAATAAACTTTACGACTATACTTTAGCCCAAAGTCATTAAAGTCGTCTATGCCCTATAATTCTAACACCTTGTTTCAAACAATACCAGATGAGGTGTTTTTTTAGCATGCCCATTTATGGATCAAAAAGTGTTAAAAATAAGACAGTAACCTCAGAATAGCTACTGTCTTATCTCTTTTTTTACTTAAAGTCTTGATAGACTTGACAAATGGTAGAAAGGAGCCGTTATACAGAACACAGTCTTTATTTAGTATTTATTTCTAATTATAAAATTCCCAATTCTTTCATACGTATTTTTAAGGTCTTTAAACGTAATCGTGACACAGGACAAGTGGTTCCCTCAAAAAACATCACTTCCTTCGTCTTTGAGTCATAACTAGCAATATTTTGAACATTAACAATAGCTGATCGGTCAACACGTTGAAAATGGTTCTTCGTATCCAATTGCAAAATTTCAGACAAGCTACCATAAAACTCTTTGATAAACTCACTAGTATAAATGACTAAGCGATGCGATTTTACAGAAGTTTGAATAAAAAGAATGTCTGAAATGGGAATGTTGATGCCTGGTCTTCCTTGATAACTATAATGTAAAATTTCCTCATGCTTATTCGTCTGTCCATGTTTTAAAACCTGCTCTAAGCATTGTTTGACACGTGCTCGATAATCTTTCTCAGGTAGGTCTTTTGTGATAAAATCAAGTGCTGAGACATGATTTTTAAAGACTAAAGGCATAGCTTCTGAAAGAGTTGTCGTAAAAATAATAACAGCATAGGGATTTATTTCTCTAATAGTTTTTGCTATTTGAAATCCTTTGTCTCTATCTCCATCAATCTCCAAATCAAGGAAGTAAACTTGGTTGACAGCTTCCTTTTGTTTATAGTCTTCAAACTCCTCTAATGTTGTAGCGCACTCAACATAAATATGAAGGTTCAAGTTTTTTGCAACATCATAAAGCGCTGATTCTAGTCGCAACTGATGATGAATATTGTCCTCTAAAACAATGATACGCATACTCCACTCCTTTACTGAATCGTCATTATCTGAGTAAAGTCCTCTTGACCGACTTTCGTCTCTAAACTTAATTGAGGATAATCTCCCAATAATTTTTTGAGATTATACAAGCCCAATCCTCTATCGTCTCCCTTACTTGATACACCTTTTTCCCAAATACGACGTTTATTTAAAGGTATTTTTGAACGTGTATTATAAATCATAACTGTTATAACATTATTTTTATTTGTTATAGCAACCTCAACGAGAGGTTTATCAGCTTCTTGCGCTGCTTCAACTGCATTTGTTAGAAGGATTGATAATATCCTAATCATATCAAGCATAGAAATATCAACAACTGGAATATGCCCTGGTACATCACACTTGAAAGTGACGCCTTGTTTTTCAGCTTCTAACATCGCTTTAGCAAGAGCATTTCTAAAAGCCAAATCATCAATATTTTTCAAATCAAAGGCAGAATAGTCTAACTTTTGAAGATTTGCATTTGTGGTTAGCAAAACATCTTTGTAAACTAACTCTATCTCATTAATATTTCTTTCTTGGATAACTGGAGCTAGACTGGCTATAATACCAGCAAAATCATGTCTAAATCCTCGAATTTCATCATATAAACTACCAAGCTTATTAACAAACTGATTAAGCTCTTTGTTCTCATCCTCTCGTCGTTTAATCTCTTGATGAACCATGTAAGTATTTTGTTGAGATTTAAGATATTGAGCGACATATAAAAAGAGCAGCAGGTGAACCAAGGAAATGGTTGAACCAAACGTATTAATAAGAAATGCATGGTTTCCCATGATAATAGTCCACATAGTCATGGAAAGAAGTAAAGCAATAAAGATAATATTAGCTTTACAGACTATCTTTTTAAAATCATCTTTTTCTAGCAGATCAAACCTAAGGTCTATATTTTTTAAGACAAGAATGAGACAAAATAAAGGAACCAGATATTCGACAAAACTCACAGCTAAAAAAAATAAAAAAACAAATGATAAAGACTATCCAAATCAATAATCTTAGTCATGACACTGCGAAAAAAGCGATGGAAAGTGTCATAACTAAGTACTATAAAAGCTGCATTAAAAAAGGAAAACGCTCTATTCTTTTTATTAGCCAGACGAAAAAGGATATAAAAATAGGCAATAAAAAGAAATGGTTCAAAAAAGTAGGGTAAATTGACAGCAACAAGGTAAATAGGAAAAAATAAAAGCCAATAAACTTTACCAATACTACAGCCCAGTTGCTTACAGGTAGCGTAAAACGGCAGATAAGCCATCAAAAGCATCTCAAGAATATTTAGTACCGTTATGAGCGCTACAAACACATAAGGTAACATTTACTATCCTATTCTCCCTTTTCCCCTACAATTAGTCAAATCACAAAAGAAATGATTGATATCATTGAAAATCGACATTCCTCCACCTTGAACAGTGGCTAATTCTTCATTCTTTAATACTTCAAAGTGCTTTTCTTCTGCTTTACGATGGTTTCCATTTAACATAAGATTTTCCTCTCTCCCAATCATTTTATTGTAAATATCATAAATGATCAATATGAAATAATTTTTTAGGAAATACCATTATTCTGTTATCACCTAAAAATACCCTTTATTCACGATAAAACTTTATTACAAATTCTAATCATCATAATAATACAACCTCTCAATATATATGAGCTTTTTATTCAATTATACCACAATAATCTTATTTTAATGAATTATTAATTGAAATGTCGATTTTTGTTCCTTAACTAAATTTATTCTAACTTTATTGCAAGCTTTTTATCATGTTCGTGCAAAGATACCTCCATGATATCATCTTTTCTTCATTTACATCTAAAACCATAAAGTATTGATGTTAGTATGATTTTATGGACACGTTTTGGTAGACTAGTATCTAACCAAAGGAGATGTCCAAATGAGCCAAAAATATACCAAAGAGTTCAAGGAAACAATTGTTCAATTGCATGAAGCAGGACAGCCTATTTCAGATCTAGTCAAAGAGTACGGAGTTGCCAACTAAACTATATACAAATGACTTCAGCTATACGGGAAATCTAAAAATCAAAATGTATCCCTTCATGAACTCCAACAAATGCGCAAAGAGATGGCTAAAATGAAGGAGGAAAATGAAATCTTAAAAAAGCCTTGAAGTTCTTTGCGAAGAAATAAAAGATTCTACTATCTTCCAAATGATTGATCATCTTTATGCTAGTCATCAGTTTTCTATCAAGGTGATGTGTCGCTTATTCCAAGTTTCACGGTTTAGCTACTACGCCTTTAAAAGCCACCAACCAAGCCAACGAGATCAAGAAAATAAACTTCTTAAAAAGGAGATTATGATCTCTTATCTTGCTTCTTCTAAGCGATATGGTGCTCCAAAGATCCATAAAGATTTATTGGAAAAGGGATACCAGATTTCCGAAAAGAGAGTACAAAAACTGATGACTGAATTAAATATTCGTTCGATCGTTAGAAAGAAATACCGACCTGCTTCATTGTCAAAACAAGAAGCAAAAGAATACCCCAATTTGTTAAAACGTGATTTTTCAACAGATAAAATCAATCAAAAGTGGGTAACTGATATGACATATATTTACACACTTTCGGATGGCTGATGTTATTTATCAAGTATTTTAGATCTTCATTCTCGAAAAATTATTGCTTGGAGACTTTCCAGACAGATGGAAACACGACTCGTTATAGAAACACTACAAGATTCCTTAAGTACGCGAACTGTAGCAGATGGGCTTATCCTTCACTCAGATAGAGGGAGTCAATATACAAGTAAGGAATACAATGATTATCTTGAACACCACAGTATTCGACACTCCTATAGTGCCAAGGGATGCCCATATGACAATAGTTGTATAGAGTCGTTTCACGCTACGATTAAAAAGGAGTGTATTTACGCCAAAACTAATGTTGGTTATAAAGATTTTCAGACCTGTTACAATAGTATTTTTAAGTATATTGAAGGTTTTTATAATTCGAGGAGACGTCACAGCAAACTGAACTATATTTGTCCGAATGAATTTGAAAAACAAAATGCTTAGTTAATAGCACTCCTTCTACGAGCTTATAAAATTCATTTTATGATCTCGTAGAAGAGCGCTAGCCTTCAAACTTTCCTCCCAAAATGTGTCCAAAATATTGACAGAATTCCAGACAGAGACGTACTGTTATAAATTTTAAAGTAGAAAAATTAGAAAATGTACAAGTATAACGGGAAATGATAGATACAGAATGTATAATAAGAAATCAGATATAAATACTTAATATTATTGTAATTACAGTATATAATATCTCTGTTGATATAGGAGTATCATACATTTTAGGCTTTATTGATATCATTTCAGGAATTATCATAGAATGTAAACGTTTTTACGATATACTATAAATGTCTCGAGATAAAGCAATTTTATTTAGGAGGTATTCGTTATGAATGCAGTGTTAAATCAATTTGAAGTTATGGATGATATTAAGCTTTCTTCTGTTGAAGGTGGTGGATGGGCAAGATGCGCCCTAGGAACGGCTGGTTCCGCTGGTTTAGGATTCTTAACTGGATCTGGGGCTGGTACCTTTACTTTTCCTATTGTTGGAACTATATCTGGCGGTGCAATTGGCGGATGGTCTGGCGGCGCAGTTGGTATCGCAACTTTTTGTTAAATTTTTCAACTAATGAAAATATTAAGTGTTTTTATAAAAAATATACTTCTTATATTTTTTATAATACTAGGTTGTATCAATATATTTAAAGACCAGACCATTTTCTTGAAAACTTTAAATATAATTGGGCTATTTGGATTTGTCATAATTGCTTTTAGAGTATTTAGTAAAAATAGAAACTAATTCATACTCTAGAGTATAATCGTACTTTACGATGAATATTATATGATAATCAGAAACAATGAGCAGTGATGGACTTCTGTAATTTTAAAGTCTGTCATTGCTTTTTTATTTTATTAGCGAGTCAAAATAATAAAGTATTCTTCTCCTTCCTCTGTAAGGTTCACATAAAGAGATCGAACAGAAAGTATTAGTATTTACACATGAATGGTTAACCTAATATTTTTAGAGCATGTTCATGACCACATAGGTAAAGACACTTCAGTGTAAACGTTTTTGTGACATATTGAGTATGCCAGAGTTGCAACGAGACAAACTAAAATGAAAAGGAGATATTGACTATGATGACAGCAATGGAACAAAATGTATAATAAGAAATCAGATATAAATACTTAATATTATTGTAATTACAGTATATAATATCTCTGTTCTTATTTAAGATTCTATAGTTTTGATATTTAGTACAAGATGAGTATAACTGTAACATTACGATGGTTATTATTAACTATAGTGGGTTGATAAAAACTATGTAAGAGAGAACGAGATTCGTTCTCTCTTTATGTGTTCAAAGTGATGAGAATCTTAATTTTAAAGTTTTTGAAGTTACGAAATCCGAAAACCTACTGTTTGATGTCCTTGATAAGTTTATTGGTAGCTTCCAGTTTAGTGTTGAAATAAAAAGTGTCAATCAAGACCTAATTATAACATTTTAGGCAAAAACGTAAAATAATAGAAAGCTTGTGCTATACTTATCCCATCTTAAGAAATAGCTTAAGATAAAAATAAAAAAGGAGACAATAGTAATGAATACTATTAAAGACTTTAAAAGTCTAAACACTGACGTATTAGCTACTGTTGAGGGTGGCGTTTGTAGACCTGTTTTATATGGAGCAAATGGCTATGGTTGTCTAGATACTAGGACTCATCAATGGCGTTATGTCGTTACCACTGGAAATGTTCAAGCAACTGTTAACACAGTTGTTAATGGCTGGATGAGGTATGGACCATGGATTCCTCGTCCATAATTAAAGGTTGATCACTTACATAAGGGGACCATAAGCAGATGATAAGCACACATAGTAATAAAAAAGAAGTTAAATTGACAAAATTGCTTGATGATTGTCTTGATTCTAAATTGTCTCAGTCTGAAAGGGTGATTTTACAAAAAGCTAAAAGTGATTTAGAAAAAAAGAGTTCTTATTTTCCACGAATTGTAGCTGATTTGGAATCTTCACTTCGTCCTTTGGCAATTAATCAAAAGTTATCAGATAGTGTAAAGCTCCTCTATATGACAATTACTAGTCATGAATATAAAAATAAAGGACTTGGAATCGGTTTGATGAGTATTGGACAATGGTTGTGAGTTTATTTTAGATAAAAGAGCTATTCTCCATTTGTTGAGTGCGAACTTTATTTTATTCCAATATTATGAATTAGTTGACAATAACTTAAACTAATGGGATAGTAAGGCTGGTTAGTGTCATAAAGCGAAATGCAAACGTTTGAGACTATAGTAAGTCTTATTATATTAAAAGTTTCAAGCTGAGCTTGTTCAATGGTTGTGAAATGAGCATCATTGACAAGCTCTCTTTTGATGTCTTATTTTCTTTCTAGATAATTCTCGAAATCATACTCTAGTATATTTATTGAGAGCTTTGGTAGTATGAACGATAAATCCTTCTTTAGGTAATACCTTCTCGCTTAGAAACATTTATGTACAAGATTGAGACGCATTAATGAGAAAAGGTCGACAGTTAGAGTATCTATATTTGTAGTATCTTCCCTTAGCAAAGAATTCTAACTGATGAGGTTGTGTTCTGCCCCATTTATGATTAATCTTTGTTTTTTTTGCCCAAAAAGCACCTTTTGGGCAAAAAACTATACCTTTTAGGAAAAGAAGAAAAAAGAGAGTTTCTTTTATGATATAGTCTTAAGACAGGAAACTTAAAAAGTGAAAGGATGATAACTATGATCAAAAAGCAACTAAAACAGATAACAGTGTTAACAAGTATCTTATTTATAGCTAACTTTCCAAATGTTTTAGCAGATGAAACCAGTTCTATAGATCAAAAAACAGCGATTATAACTGAGGATACGGTTGGTCAAAATAATTCAACCGTTGATGAAATACCAGAAATTACTGAATCCACAGATAGTTTTACACAAGTACCCGCAGTCGTTTCTGAAGAGGCCACAAGTACTAATATGGAAACACCTGTTGCTGAAGAAGCGTCCGATATAGAAGCTGAAGCTGCTCCAGAAGTTACACAAGAGCAGTATCAAGAAAATGTAGAGAACTTAACTAAAGTTTCTATCAATGATGTATATCAAATGTTTACCCCTGATGAGAATAAACATCTTCTTTATGTTGGGCGTCCAACTTGTTATTACTGTCGCCAATTTTCACCAGAGTTGAAAAAATTAAATCAATTAACACCAGTTGAATACTACAATACAGATGGTGAAGATTTTGATAAGAATGCAAGTGATTTTCTTTTCGGTACTGTGGGTATCCCTGGAACACCAACTCTTATTCGTCTTGAAAATGGACAAGCTATCTCTGGCTGGGTTGGCGGCGGCGGAGCCGATGATATTTATCGCTATATGTTTAAAGATCTAGATAAAAAAAGTAGTGAGGTAGCTTTTACTGAGAGTAACGTAGGCAACAGCGAACAAGAAAAGCAACTCCCTAGCGTTGGAGAAAAAACCGAAGCTACTAACAAAAATACAGGTGTTAGCTATACTACTTTATCAATAACGCCTACATCTTCAAATGAAAAATCTATTGGTACGGCAATAGTTGCGCAGTCAAATAATCTTCCTAAAACGGGAGATAAGAAAGATTATTTGACAATTATTGGAGGTATTATGTTGCTGATAGTCTATGGACTACTTAAGAAAATTGATAAAAAGTATATCAGTTAACAAATAATCACTTGTTTTCAAGGGAGATCAAATGAACTTTCTATCACTTAAGACAAATTCTAGAGTTTATCAGTTTGCTCTTGAAGATATTTATTACATTAAGACAATCAAGGAGCATAAAATTGAAGTGGTAACGATTGATTGGTCTTATTCATTTTCTTCAATACTTATATTGAAAAGTGTAGGAGGTAACCATTATGAACAAAGTTTATTTTAAGAGATAAATTGTAAAACATAGTGCAACAAAAACTCTAAGCAGGCTCTGCCTGCTTAGAGTTTTTTGTGTTTAAAAGTTACACGATGTCCTACTCACGCGCGTGCTGAAAAAAAGTGATAGGCTATTCTACCCATCACTTGTTGTATGAATGGGGCCTTAAGGGATAGCTAGATGAACTTAGCAGCTCTCACTTACTAATTCAGACACGCAGAACAAACAACTCAATTTTACATACAAAAAAAGCGTAGGAGAATTTCCTACACTTCACGCTATGTTGAAATTTCACAGCGTTTCCATTAATCCTCAATGAGGTGATAACATGGAAAATGTGATTTTAATACTGTTATTATACTAAAAGTTTAATTCTTTATCAATAAAAAACATAAATATCTTTATATTTTGTGGTAGTGTAAAATAAGTTGTGTAAACACAAAAAGGAATAAATCCATTATAGTAGAGTTGCGAAACAATAGCAGCATCTTGAACCTCTCTACCATACCTATTAATTTTGCTCAAATCACTTTCACTAACAGACCGGTATTTGGGTGTTTTCTTGACTTTAAGCCACTTTTTATGCTAATATTTATATAGCGAGAGGATACGGTAGGACGTCTGGTAACAGAGCGTTCAAAGGTATCAGTTTCTGGTACGGGTGCGGTGCTACCTTCAGCTTCGAGCTGTAAAGAACCCTTACTGACATTGGTCCTCTCTTTTTTTATTTGCTCCTGACTATGTTCAGGAGCTTTTTTTGTATCCTCAATTTGATTGTGTAATCCTTGATTGGTTTCTGTTGCTGGTAATGTCTTTTCTTCCTCTTGTATCTCTTGGTTGTCAAACTTACTAGCTTTTAATACATCATTCCAATCCTGTTTAATTTCTCCAGGTTTTTCAGGAGGAAGATCTGCAACTAATCCCACTCCCTTCTCTCCCTCCGATGCTCTCTTAAAAGTACTTCACCAAATTGTACCCCACTATCCTCACTGACTCGTGCCTGGCAATCGACACAATACAATTCTCTAGCCAATCGCTGTTGTCGCCCACCTACATAGACCACCTCATCCATTCCAGGCAACATATAAGGTAGCATGGTATCAACCAGCTCATCAAAATGTGATTCATCGTTACTTAAAAAGAAACGTGCAGGATGGTCACTATTTTCAAAATCTCCAATGCCCACAAGACTATCATCTTCTGTCAAGAGATAGTAATAAGCAGCTGTGAGGTCTTCTGTGTATCGAAAGAATAAATGTGATTCATGACAAAATGGGCATGTTTTATACTTATGGCCAATGACTGATTTTAACCAACGTACAAGCAAATCCGATAAAGAAGCTTTGATACCCTTAAACCAGAACAAGATATTGGGTAGAATAAAACCAACAATTATAGGAATAACGGTTAGATTATTATCCACTACCAAAAGATAAAACTGGGACATGGCTGTTAATCGCAGGAACCAGACAATAGTATTAAGGAAGATCAGATTCGTGCCACTCAAAAAAGTACTGACTACTGTAGACTCTTTATTCTTCACAAAAGTAAGAGTGACACACTTGATAGCAAACATAACTACAAACAAAATGATATAGGCTAACATTCACTTACCTCATTTTCAAAATCAGTAAATTCAGAAGCTACTTCTCCTAAAAGAGAGATTAACTTAAAAGCACCCAAGGTATTATCTTGACTCAAGTTCGTAAGCATACGGTCAAGGGTTTTTAGACAACGTTTCTTCTCTGAGAGTTTCCGTCTATCCAATAAAGCACTATCTTCTAAGTCTTCTGTGTTACTAGAGGAACGTAGTTCATTTAGATCATAAATATCCCCAACGTCCAGTACTGACAATTTTCGAAGCACCCTAGAAACAACTAATGAAGAATAATTCTGCGCGTGCTCTAGAAGTTCAGCAGACTCTTTCAAATTTTGAATAATGGTGTCTCTTTTGGCAAGTTCTTCCTCATCTAAAAGTAAAGCATCCAGTGGGAAAAGTTGTTCCACGATTGTCTTTTGACCTGATACGACAGAGTTACTTTGTCTCAAACCAGTGCTAGGGACAAAATGCTTTCCGTCTACAACTATAAGTCTCTTTCCTAACCACTTGTCAACAATACAACGCTCACTAGACACTACAATACCATCCATACGTGTTCTCTGAATAGCAACCTCGTCACCTGCTTTTAGGTTGGCAATCCACTCTGAAATGTCTTTTTTTGATAAATACATTATTTTGTTTTCTCCTTTGCGACTGATACGATATCACGAATAGCATCCTCATCAAGACGAGGTGCAGCATGCTTCCCACTTGCCATTCGTTCAATCCGTTTGGACCATCCACCAGAATTCTTATCCTTATGATAAATAACTACTGTTGCTGCTTTTTCTACCCCCATAGCTTCAGCTAAATTCTTACCACTTTCATCAAGAACATTGACATAGATAATCTTGTTTCGTTCTTTTTTAGTTAAGCTCTTGTTGAGTACTGGAATTGATTTTTGACAGTAAGGGCAATCAGGTCTAAAGAACACATATATCTCTGAAGCTGTATTCTTCTTATAAGGAAAAATGACATTATCTTTCTTAAAGTAATCAAGTTGGTTTGATGTAATCCTCGTTGCGTGGAAACTTTGTTGTGTGAGTTCTTGGTCAAAAACTGAAGTAACCATACGATTGCTATAACTATATTCATTCTTAAAATTAGAAGTAAAACCTATCAGAATTACTGGTAACATAAATAACCCAAGAACAACTTTAGTCGATGTAAACTGATGAGCATGGTCCACACCTTGATATACGATATAAAAGGTCGTAAGAACCCAAGGTAAGATAATTCCAAAAAGCAAACCAAACCAATCAAATGGAAATGCATAGACCACCTTATGGTTCACTACAACTACCATCAAAATAGATAATATCACAAGGACCGCATAGCTAATATACCAACCCTTGTAAAGTGGATTATCCTTTAATTTTGGGAATGCATCACAGAGGGACTGCCAAGCAGATTCAATTTTTATTTTCATTAATTATCGTTACCTTTCAATCTTTTTTTATAGCCAAGAGAATGATGACATGTTGCAGTTGCTGCGCGTGATTTAATCTTTTTTTGCTGATAAGAAGGCATCAACCTTCTTGATAACCTCGTTGTGTGGAACAAATAACGTATAGAGTGTTGGGATGATTAATACGGTTTGTAAAATCATTTCCAGCACATTATTCAGTGTTAGCGAATGCCATGATAGGAAAAAAGTAACTACCGTAAACAAGTACAAAATAAAATATGTAACAAGAACTAGCCAAGCAATCGTTAAGAAAATAAAGTAGTTGATTTTACCGATAACTTCATCACTTACTAGGGCCAATCCTTTCAAAAGTCGTGGTCTTTTTACTACGATTACAACTACAAGCGAAACAACTAACCATACAAGTCTTCTTCCTAAGTATTCCAAATAATCCATTCACAAACTCCTTTACTCTATCTATAAACAATAATGAAATAATCATCAAAAGGGAGTTTGATTTTTTCTGGTAGAACTTCTTTTGAAAATACAATGATCATATGTTCATACTCTATTGAGAATTCTTCATAGAGACTAGTTAAGTGTGGAATCAAGTCATTTTTGATATATGCCATAGGTATCATAGGGTACTCTTTCAATTCCCAGGAGTCAGTTTCAACAACAGCTGATAACTGGAATTTATCATCATCTAAAGGTTCTGATATCTCCTTTACAAGATAATCTATTTTATGTAGTTCAGAAAAATCATAAGCCTCGCAATCACACCAATCTTTATGATTTGAAAACAGCTTTTCTTGAATGATTTCGACAATAACGTCAGAAGCATTTGTTGTTGTTTGACTGAACAAAGAAATACTTTTACGCTTTAACATGTCATGTCCAGTTACACCTTCAACCTCGACCTCATTTACATATTCCAAAAAGTTCATTAAACGTTTAGATACTTGCGTATTATCTTTACGGCTATTCTCGAAAACGAAAAATAAACTAGAATTTTCAAATGCTGGTTCTTCTGCGTAACCAAATATTTTAGAAAGTAGAATTGTTTGACGTTCTGTTGCTCGGTCATACTCAATAAAAAAAGGGTTATCGTTCACAAATACAACAGCATCAGGAACCATTAAAAGATTAACCCGACTAATAGGAAATACGACTTGTATGTTAAGGTCGTAAACAGACTTGTCTTGTTTTTTTAAGAAAAGCTTGTTTAAGATTTTAGCAACTAATCGTCTGGTCTCTAGATCATGAATATTTACGGTTTGAGGTTTCCCTCCTAAAAGATTATTACTGACAATGCTATATACTGACCTATCATATTCTGTCGTTGTCGTCAGCAACCGAATTTTATCAATCCCCTTAATCATAGTAAGCAACCAGGTACTAAAACCTTTGTTCAGATAATATATTTTTCTCTTACCGCTTCTAGCATCCGAACATGCTGAAATAGGATGATTAACCTTTCCAACAAGACGATAAAACCATGAATTAGGAGTTTTGGATTTTCGTGTTACTGCGGTATAAATGAGGTCAACGATTTCCTTATCAAAATAACCAAACCTTAGTAAGTGGTAAAAGATAATGAGCTCCTCTTCTGAAAACGACAGTGAGATCTTTTGATTTTTTGAAACAAAATAAGTAGCTATTTTATTTCTCTGGGTGTAATGAATTTTATTTTTTTATTTGAAATAAACGAGGTAAAATCTCTATTTTTTATATCTTGCATTTTGTAGTTCTAAAATAGTCAATCAATAGGGTATATAGTCTAGTCTTTTTTCGAAGAGTGCAGCTATTACTTTTAAAGTCGTGTTATGCCTTTACTATTGCCTTACACAAGTATTCTCTTATACCCGTAAAATGCTGATTGATACTTTCATCTCCTCTCATTCATATAATCGTAGTATGTTGCTATAACGATAACCCTATAAAATAAAGTTGATTCTAGCTATACAATGCTCGCTATTTACTCATTTATAATTTACGTGTTTCTAATGTTACCTTTCAACCCCATAAATACAGGAAACTCTTAGACTATTGTTCTCTGTATACTTTCATTCATAAAATCTGGGTATTACATAACACTCGCAACAACCGGTTTTATTAGGTTTTAAGTACTTATAAACTACAACTAGGATTCATTTATAATAGGTCGCTATAGTGTTCAGTATACCCAAGAATAGATTATTTTCAAGGGAGTGACATGGGTTGACTTTTAATGTTTTCACTCTATACTATTAGATATAATTAATAATTAAGGAGCAAATTATGGTAGGAAAAAACAAAAAACTGAATCAGATTTTATTAAGGAACTTGAAGCTTTAGAACAACAAAAGAGAGAAGCTACAGAGCAACTTAAAGCCTATCTAAAATCACAAACAGATAAACTAGGGCAAATCTATTTTGAATTGAAAAAACTAGAAAATCCAGATTTATCTATTGATGAGTTGGTTGTTGAAACACAAAATAAGGTTAAAGAAGTAAAGAAAGAAATTAAGCAAAGAAAAGCAGAAGAAAAAGAAAGAAAGTATGCTGAGAAAACTAACAAAGAAACGTATAATGACTCTAAAAATTAGAACAAAAGCAACGGAAATCGTTGCTTTTTACGTTATCTAAAAACCTTCTTCTTCATCAATAGCCATTTGTTCTACATTACTTTTTAAAGTTTTAGTTGCTTTCTCACGTGCTACACGAGATAGCTCTTGAGCTAATTCAAACTCTTGATTAGGTGCTTGAATATTTTGAGTATCAACTGTTTCAGGTGTAGAGGATGGAGCTAGGATCACTCTTTGAGAGATTTCTTTATCCTTCAACTCAACGATATCATTTTTGCTTTTTACAGTTTGTTTTTCTTCAACAACTGGAGGGATTTCAGAGATATCGATCTCCTCTTTTTGCTCAGTATCCTCTGTCGACTCTTCTCTAATTGAAGTGTTTTCTCTATGTTCTGTCATACTTTCGTTGACTAAGATTGTTCTTTTACCTGATGGGGAATCATCCTTTTTACCAACCGTATCATTTACATTACTATCAACATTTGGCACTTTAACATCCATGATTGCTTGCCATTCTTCTTCAGTAAAATCACTTTCATAGAGGTGGCTTTCAGACTCTTTTTGAGCATAATATTCTATCACTTCTGCTCTCCACAACTTGTATGCTTTTGCAATTTCCGGTTCTTCCTCTCCAAGCCCATAAACCTTATTGAAAGGTGTATGTGAGACGAAAGAGTCCTTTGAAATATCCATTTCAAAATGCGGAGATGTTGTTAAATAAATCATATTTGAGACTTCATCATCACTGACGATAACACCACCAACTTGGAACTTCTCTAGGTTATTTGCATCTCTAGCAGTGAAGTTATCTTCTTCTACTACTTCCTCTGAAGTCGCACTTGAGTTACCTTGATTCCCTGCTAAGAGATCATCGTTTGCTGCACGTTTGGTTTCTTTAAGAGCATAATGTTTTCCTCCTGATCGTAGATTAATGAACTCTACAACCTTTGTTGAGGTTTGTTGGAAGGTAAAGGCATTACGATAAGACATCTTGATTGCATCGGCTCCAGATTCGCCAATAGAATCCCTAATTTGTTCGTCATGTTGATAAGCATGCATAACTGGAACATGGAACTTACGAGACTCATCTAGGAAATTACTATCATTACCTGGCATCAAATAACCATTCTTTTCATCTTCATAAAAAGCAAAGAATGGAGACTTATCTGGGAGACGTCTTTGAGCAGCATTTTGCATAACCAATGTTACCATCTGTGCTACCATTCGAGACTTTTCTTTACCAAGAACACCTTTAGCAGAATTGACCAAAATCATCCCACCCGTTTTTAAAACTATATCCAAATCCTTGGTGCTTTGAGAGAAAAATACACGACGGATTTCTGGTGAAGATGATAGGTCATCAATGACTGCTTTTAGACCAGATACATTAGCATCAAAGGTATAATAATATTCCTCTGTGTACGAATTTAATTGATGAGCATTGATGAAATAATCATAAGAGCTTTGGAGGTTTTCAAGTTTATTCCTTTCATCATTAAATGCGTTAATAGCTTCATGAACATTCTCTGGTCTAAGGATAGTATCAAAGAGTTGTTCGTGTTCACGATTGTACTCTGATTCCTCTAACCACTTTTCTTTTTCATGCTCTAAGAACGCTTCATGCTTTTTCAACGTTTCTTCAAAAAGCCTTTTCTTTCGATTGAGTAATTGTTCAAAAACAGCAATATAGGCTTCAATCCAATCGCTAGAACGTAACATATTTGAGAATTCAGTTAGTGTTGGAGACTTACCTTTTAACATATAGTTGATTGGTGCATCTGGGATCAACGCTACCTCTTTAATGACAGTAATGATATTATCAGTAAGTTGTCCTTCTTGGTTAAGGAAGAAAGAAGAACCAGTCCCTGTTGGATCACTAAATCGTTTAAATAGGTCTCGAACCGCCCCTTTTACCTGAGTAGTATCTCCATCTAAAATATTAATTGCACCAGTTCCTGGGTTAGTAGGATCTAGAGTCCAAATCATTTCGTCGGGGAAGCCCATCTTATGAGCATACTTAACAATTGTGCCATACATTGAACCCGATGGTTCGGTCATATAAATACCATTTGTAAGCTCTGCAGCATAACCATTGTTATACCACTGTTCCAACAATTCACGTCTTTTTTTCTTCCGTTCAAACTCTGTGCTAAAGAATTCTTCTTCCAGTTCTTCATCTACTTTCATCAAATACTTACGATAGGATAGTAGATAATATTTCATATTTTCCATATCCTGTAGCATTGCTGGAATCAGAATCGTTGCCGATTTACCAGTACCAATCAAACCAAAGATAATGGTATGATAAGTCCTCTCATTAGCATGTAAAATCACTTGCTCTCCAGTTTTAGAGTTAAGCCCCATAACCAAATTCGCTTGACCTTTTTCATCTTGATTATGAACGATATTACTTAATACACTGTCTTGGAAATAACGTCCACCAAGCCATTGCTCTACAAGTTTCTCGTAGGTTTTTTCAGCAATTCCAGTCGCATAACTATTATAAAAAATAAGACCAATTGCTCCAATCGGAGTCAACAATAATAAACTGTTGAACCAGTCCGCTCCTATTAAAGGTTTGAGGGTATGATAACTTAAAACAATACCTGTCTGACTTCCATTTGGTATTGACCAGGGCATATATTTGAGATAATTATCTGCCACATCATACATACGATTAATAAGGGATAAGATAAAATTATTGATTGTTAGTACATATAATCCAGAAGATATAAGTACTGCTGCTAGTGCTGCTCTTATAGCATACTTACCAATAATCTTCTTTCGTTCTGCTCGTTTCAAGGTATCATATTTTTCAAATAACACGAAAATTTGACGACTTGTAACATTACTGTGCCATACACCAATGTATAAAACTAAAGCCATATTAACGAACAAAAATATAAATAAAGATATAAATACCCAATTAGGTAAACGCCATCTAAAGATAAACATAATAATATTGAAAGCAAATAATCCAAAAGATATATGATATACCCAATCAATATATTTTCGCCAACAAAACAGTAAGATATCTATCGTTCGCTTACCATTTGTATAATAACGATTAAAAAATAATTTCAAGATCTTCCGCATAAAGCACCTCTCTAGTAAGCAAACATTCTTTTCAAGACTTCCATAAATACAACAATAGCAATCGGACTTATTACTCCAAGTCTAATGAATAGATTTCGTCGAGGTAAGCTTGTTGTTTTCTTACCTTCTGTAATTAACCATTGATAGTGATATATGTATCCTTGTATGAAACCATATGCAGGCAATATTCCAACTGCAAGAATTTCTATTAGGGTAAAGACTTCTACGAAGCTAATCATAGAGAAGTCACCACTATGTGTGCCTCCCTTTGATATCATTGCGAGTCCATAGATGATGAAAATAGGGATAAATGTAACGATATATAAGAATAAAATTGATTTTAAGGCAAAATTTACTCCCATAATTTGTTTCTCTGGATTATTGATAGATTTAGCATAACTCCACCTACCGATACCGATGAAGACCAAGGTAATAGGTAAGACATACCGAAAAAAGACTATCAGATAATAGACAATAGCATTGATATTATGATGGTTCATTGCCCCTCCTTGTTAAATTTTTCTGTTCCGAACGTAAACAAAAAGTTCCCATTTCAGAGGGAACTATATGCGACTCAACTAGTAAAAAATGTTGATAAGATTTTACTGTTCACACGATTTGGATAGAAACTATTGAAACGTGATTTGATACGAAACAGACATTTTTTCTCTTCCGTATTCTGTGAATTACTGCTCACTTCTTCAGTTTTTTTAGCCACTCGACGCCCCCTGCTATTTGCGTCTACCCAGCGATAATGAGCATCTTGAATAACAACTGAAATTTCATCTCCTTGCTTAAAAGGAACTCGATTTAAAGAACCTGAGTCCTTCATTTTAATTTTTATACCTGGAAAGTCAACCAACTCTACGGTATGTAGACTCTGTGGATCAAAACTGATAAATCGCACTTTAAACAATCGTCCTATGACTTTCTTATTATCAATCATCTCAATCAAAGCATCTTGAGGTGCTTCTTCGAGAACTTTCATATCTCCCTCGATACGAATATAGTCATGGATAATGTGACGTTCTCTTTGATTTGGACTTGGTTTTTGGGTATTGGCCCCAGTAATTTTAAATTCCACCCTATCAAAGACTGACACTACTTCGTCTAGGTTAACAAATGAAGAATCACACTCATAACTTACCCTATGTTTTGGAATGAATACCGTTTGTAATTTTTTGGTCATAACCATGATACCTGCATTACTACCATTGTTAATCACGGCAGATACAATACCTTCATGAGTACGTTCCAAGATGTTTTTTCTATCTCGATTACGTGAAGAGTTATCTTTACTCTTTTCAATTTGCTGAAGAAGTTGATAATTAGTTAACCACTCAGCTAACTCAATACTACCTTCAACAACATAGTTTGATGGGTTATTAATAGTTAATTTATAATTGTCGATAGTTTGGATATGAATTTCAGTTAATTTGCAAGGGAAAATACGCCCAACCATTTTAAAGAAGTCTTTTGGTTGGCGGAAGCCTGATTCTGTTTGTTTAATATAAACTGTTGTTCCAGCAAGTTCTCCATTCTGAACACGCCCTACTAACATATCGCAGAATGCGACACCTTCACCGATAGGGCGACCATTTCTATTTCTCGGAATAAACGGCTGTGTTTCAAGTACATTCTCTACCACAACTGATACAACCTTATTAGTTGCTTGTTCTAACAAATACTCATCTTCAGTATTTCCGAGATCAATATATGGGAGTGTATAGTTTCGAATGATATCTGAAACTTCTTCTGGAACACATTCGATTTCTGGTTGCTCAAACCATTGTTCTTGTTCATCTTTCCTATCTGCAACAACCAATGTTTTAAATTTTTGCTCCCCTAAACTAGCATAATGGACGTTTTCATAACCGTCCTCTCTTATAAGTTTAAGTGCTTTCATATTTTTCTCCTTTAATGTCTTTTTTTACATTAAAAGCATAACAAAAAAGGTCACTACCTGTAAGATAGTGACCCCCCCTTGACTTTTGTTAATTCATTGCGATTAGAATTTCCTCTTGACTTTTTATATAGAATGTCTCCTTTATTTAGTGCTAACGACTGCAATGTAACGTAAATCCTTGCCAATTTTATTGAAAAAACTATACATTTTCGTAAATTGGGAACGATTTTCTTTTTGTAAGCCTCGGTATAGAATCTGACAAGTTTTTAAGAATCCTTCATCACGAATCATCCCTGACAATGACATCAAAGTCATGTTTCCATAGGTTGCTTCAACACTTGAAAAGCCGATTGCCTGAAAAAGTTCTTGCCAATGATTAACATGTAAAGGTTCAACATTAGCATTAATCGTTTGGCTTAACTGATGTAATTTTGCTTCTGCTTTATCAGAAACATAGGAAACATCATGTGTTAAAAGGCGTCCGCCTGGTTTCAAAACTCGTAGATATTCCTTAATCGCTTTTGCTTTGGCTTCTCCGCGAAGCATGGTTAACATCGCCTCATTAATGACAATATCAAATGAATTATCAGGGAATGGGAGCTTTAGTGCATTTCCTTGCTGAACGTGGATATGATTCTCAAGTCCTGCATTAGCAATGTTAACACGCGCTTTTTCCAGCGCCTTACTATCCATATCAACACCAATAATTTGACAACCATAAGTTTGTGCCAATTCAATTGATGTGGTACACATATTGCAGGCGACCTCTAAAACCTTACTGTCTTTGGAAAAATTTCCCTGTTCAACCAACCAATTAGTAGCTTTTACGCCTCCTGGGCGCAAGCGTGTTTTTCCTAACCTAGCCAAAAAATGATGTCCGATTTCTTTTTTAGCCATATCTATGTCTCCTTTCGGATGTAAAGCTTATCTTTATAGCGACTAATCGCTATAAACCTTATTTTAGCATAAATTTTGATTCTCTTGTAAAAACATAAAAAACCAGAACCTCGGTTCTGGTTAACTTGTATTACAAGTTTTTCTTATATTTATATTAGTGGGTAGCTCCCGCTAGTATAAACCCTTTCTTTAATTATTTTTTAGATTTGTTTTATACTTCGTTCAGCGCTGTGGATTAGTACCATGTTTTAATCGCTTTGACGATTTAAAGGAGACTCTAACCACAGCTCTTTGTTTTATTGGTAATGAGAATGATAACGCTTGGACGTTTTATTTCGTGTAAGAATACAAGGCAAAGAGTGCGTGGAACGAACAACAGCTGCTAATCACTTGGAAAGGAATCAGAAACTTATGTTCTATGTTGGTATTGATATCGCCAAAACCAAACACGATTTAGCTTGTATGGATGAAACTGGAGAAACAGTAATCACTAACTTTAGATTTGCCAATTCTTATCAAGGTTTTCATCAGCTGAAAATAAAGCTAGAACAGCTATCTCCTATCACACAAGATGTCCAGATTGCACTTGAAAGTACAGGGCACTATAATTACAATATTGTCGCTTTCTTAAGAGAGATAGGCTACAACGTGTTTGCTTACAACCCTTTTATTATTAAGCAATTTGCCAAATCACAATCCCTTAGAAAAACTAAGACAGATACGAAATACACTTTATTAATCGCTCGTAAGCTACGCTCTGACGTCACTCCTGATTATTATCAGACAGATAAAGTAATGGATGAATTAAAAGAACTCACACGCTATCAAAATCGCTTAATTCAGTCCCGCTCTAAATGCAAGAACTTATATATCCGATTACTTGACATTATCTTTCCTGAGATTAATAGCTACGTTAGTAATCTTCATAGTCATTTTGTCTATGAGTTATTGACTAAGTACCCTTCTGCTCAAAAGATAGCTCGTGCTAGAGTCTCATCGTTACTTAAAATCAAACGGCTAACCGCTGATAAAGCTCATCAGATACAAGAGATAGCCAAACAAACTATTGGTAATACTTCTACCGTGTTATCCTTAGAATTAGTGCAATTAATTGAAAGCATTAAACACTACGATAAGCAAATTAACCAAGTCCAAGAAGAAATTAACCTCTTGATGATTGAGTTGAACTCTCCTATTACTTCTATTCCTGGAATTGGAAGTCGCCTTGGTGCAATTATTCTAGCTGAAATGAAGACTATTCATAATTTCAGAAATCCAAATCAGCTTCAAGCCTTTTCAGGTTTAGACCCTGCCATTTACCAATCAGGACAGATGGATAATACCGGTCATATGGTAAAACGAGGTTCCTCTTATCTAAGGTATGCCCTAATACAAGCTGCCAAGCTCATCTCGATTTACTCACCTCATTTTAAAGCCTATTTAAAGCTAAAAATCAGTCAAGGAAAACACTATAATGTAGCTGTGACACTTGTTGCCAAGAAGCTTATTCGTGTCATTTATCATCTCCTCAAAACCAATCAAACCTTTGATGAGGCTAAACTAAGATAAAAATACAGAAATCAAGAATGATTTTTAAAACTTGCTCCAGGGCAAGATTTTTTGCGTGTCTAAAATTAAGCTTTTAGACTAAAAGGTGTAAAATAATAAGTCCATCCTCCAGACGATTGAGTAACTTGCATTCAAGTTTATCGCAGTGGTGTTTTTTATTTTTTAGAATTTCCTCTTGACTTTTTATATAGAATGTCTCCTTTAATGTCTTTTTTGACATTAAAAGCATAACAAAAAAGGTCACTACCTGTAAGATAGTGACCCCCCTTGACTTTTGTTAATTCATTGCGATAAGAAGCCCGACACACAACACTACAATTGGTGTAATTAAGGCGAAAATTGAAAAGATTTTCTTGGCGATACCAATGGTAACATATAAGAAACTCGCTAATGTTAGTAATAGAACCAAGATCATAAACATAATTCTCACCCTTTCTTCTGGCTCTGTTTTAATTATTATTATATAGATTTTTGATATCAATGCAAGGCTAGAGAGCAACAAATGTAAAGATAACTGATTATAAACTACTTTTTCCCTTTGGAATAATACTTCGCTTGGGTGGTAAACCCAATCTAATATAATACTTTAGAGGGACTTTGGGATACATCACTAAAAACTTTTAAGAACTACTAGTGCAGCCCTGAGGTTTTCAAAAGACAATAAAACTCCAACACTGATTAATGTACAGGTAGGTTAGTGCACCTTTTCGATATTAAAAAAGTAATCTAGATATCCACTAATGACATTAGTAAATCCTGCTAATGACTTTTTTATATCAATAACACCTAAGAGTTCGAGATGTTCATTGAATATTCTTTTATAATCAATGTTTGGTATCAATAAAATAATTTGTGCACTAACGTTACACCGCCTAATTTTTTTGACTTTTTTCCCATAGTTACATCCATGTGTAAGTGTGATAAAATATAGACAATTGGTTGCTGTAGTAATTCTTAATGAATTAAATTGATTACTAATTTTAACTTTCAACTTATATTTTTTTATATACCTTTTTACAGTAATCAACAACCAAAAGTGCTTTACAATATTTAGCATGCTTCTCCTCCAATTTCTATTCCTATTATAGCTTGGTTATATCGTTTAATTAGTCGAATATCGTAAACGGTTCATTTATTGTCATCTACGATAAAAATATAGCGATGATGATTGTTTCTAGACTATTTACGACTTATCGGTTTTATTACTCCAATCACTACTTATACAATATTAACTTGGAGAAGAAATATGGATTTTTATTTAGATGCCATAGAAATGCATTAATTACCCCTAAATAATATCATTCTTATCTAAAACAACAAGTCATATAATTTTTAATTTTGGAAAAGATCTCAATGTCTTTTGTTTTAGGATAAGGAAGATACAGTTACTAAATATTTTAGCGAATGAGGAGTACACTAATTGTTAAATATTTTTATTTTAGAAGACGAATTTTTACAACAAACACGAATAGAGACTGTTATTAAGGATGTTATTTCAAAAAATCTCTAAAATGTAAAGGACCTGAGATTTTTGGAAAACCTAGCCAGCTACTTGATGCGATTACCGAAAGAGGTTCTCATCAACTTTTCTTTTTAGATATTGAAATTAAAGGAGAAGAAAAAAAGGGGCTAGACATTGCAAAAGAAATTCGGAAAAAAGACCCTAATGCAACAATTGTTTTTGTAACAACACATTCAGAATTTATGCCAGTCACTTTTAAATATAGAGTTGCTGCACTAGATTTTATTGATAAAGCTTTGGATGATGAAGAGTTTTATGAACGTGTTCTTTTAGCAATTGAATATACCATGGATAAAATGGGTGCCACTATTGCCCAAGATTCATTTACTTTTGAAACAGCTACGGCTCAAGTTCAAGTTCCTTTTAACAATATTTTATTTTTTGAAACATCTCCAACAATACATAAAGTTATTTTGCATACTAAAGAAGAACGCATGGAGTTCTACGCCAGTATTTCAGAAGTTGAACGAGCTGATGACCGCCTATTTCGATGCCATCGTTCATTTATCGTTAATCCTGAAAATATCGTTAGGATCAATAAAGAAGATAAAATGGTAATGTTTGAAAATAATAATGAATGTCCCATTTCGCGTACGAAATATAAGGGCCTCCTAGAAAAAGTTAAATCTCTGAAAAGCTAAGGTGTTTCTATGGATATAGTTATAAATTTATTGCTGTTCTATTCTAAGATGTTAGTAGCATTGTTACTGTTTCAACAGGTTAGTAACCAACCAATCAAACCTTTGTGGTGTATTATTGGTCCATTTTTGTATGTTCTACTCCTCATCATATGTCCTCCTGTTGGGTACTTTACTTTCTTTTTTACCTTTATTGCTTATAACATATATCAAAATAAGTATGGTAGTAAAACACTTGATATTTTTTATGGCTTGTACCCCGTTATCGTTGAAAGCTTGCTAGGTAGAATGTTAGCATTCTACGTTTTCCCTCTACTAGGAGTCTCTGTCTTCAATGAAGTCAAACTAAGTTGGTATGATATCTTAATTGAATTACTGGTTTTCCCTCTTCATTTACTCATAGTAAAATCTCTTAGGTTAGATTTTAACGAAATAAAAGAAGGTTTCAAGCGTTACTATTTCAAGTATTTATTGTTACTGATCAACATCTCTATGTTTGTATATATGCTCTTAGTTTCTATACTTGTTATTTATAGAGACAAATTAGCTGATGCAGATAATTGGAGAGGACATATTAATAACTTTTATATTGTTCTGTTTTTTGTAATGCTACTCTATCTCAATGCAATTTCAAAAGAAAAACTAGAGAAGGAAATAATTGATCAAAAAGATACTCAATTAAATGAACTATCTATTTACAGCCATCATGTTGAATCACTTTATGAGGAAATTAGAAGTTTCCGTCATGACTACATTAATATTTTGACCAGTCTAAAATTAGGAATTGATAATCAAGATATTGAAGCTATTAAAACTGTATACAATGGTGTACTTAGAGATAGTGCAAACCAATTCTATGATAGTAAGTTTGATATTGCTAAACTTAGTAATATTAAGAATGATGCTATCAAAAGTATTCTTTCCGCTAAATTACTTGAGGCACAAAATAGGGGAATTTCAATTTCTGTTGAGATTGACGAACCTGTTAGTAATTTTAGGATAGAATTACTAGATTTCATAACTGTTCTTTCTGTCCTTTGTGATAATGCCATTGAAGCCACCATTAAAGCCACAAGTCCTAGAATGACTGTTGTTTTCATAAACAATGATGATTCATTGGTACTTATCGTTGAAAATAGTATAAAATCAGAAAAAGTGGATGTTAGTCATATTTTTGCTAGGGGGTACTCTAGTAAAGGGGAAGGAAGAGGCCTTGGGTTACATAATGTAAATAGCGTATTGGAAAAATACCCTAAATCTACGATTACCACTCGTAGTGCAAATCATCTCTTTTCTCAAACTATCAGATTTTGTGAATAAGTGTCGGCTTTTAACTTTAACCTCTTTAATCGACTTAGGTTTTGCCGTTGAATAGTCTGTTTCTAGTATTTTTTGCTACATAGCTTAATAATTTTTGGGACC
Organism: Streptococcus sp. HSISS3; assembly: GCF_000448605.1. Classification (NCBI taxonomy): domain Bacteria; kingdom Bacillati; phylum Bacillota; class Bacilli; order Lactobacillales; family Streptococcaceae; genus Streptococcus; species Streptococcus sp. HSISS3. The sequence goes on along the minus strand of NZ_CM002130.1, from coordinate 338,758 downwards.
ACTAGCTGTGCTAGTGGTTTTCGTAGGACCCAAAAAGACAGTAACTTCAGAATAGTTACTGTCTTTTTTATTTCATGTTTATCTTAAAGCCTTGATAGACTTGAAAAGTGGTTTATAAAGACTTCTTAATACTTTATCAATGCCCTACATCTGAATATGAAATATAATAACGTTGCCCATCTTTGACAAAACTATACCAGTTTCCATCAGGTAAAATTTCATATTTATCCCAATCAACATCACCTGCAGGCATTTTAGAAACAACCCCACTGTCTTTATCTGGTGCAGCATATACAGGGGTTTCCTCATCAAGTGTCAATGTTCCAGAAGTAGCTGTCCAAGCACCTCGACCACCTTCAACTCCCCCAACTTGAGAAGCTGGTGTTGTTGCTTCAGCCACTTGCCCAGCATCTGTAGTGCCTGCTTGAGCTTGTTCTTGAGAGGAAGCTTTAGGCGCTACTGCTGAAGCCTGATTGTCATTTTCTTCATTTGAAACTGCTGAAGTTGATGATTGGACTGATTTCTTATCCTTCTTAACAGCTTTACTTGAGCTTGAAGATGATTTCTTAACCGTCTTGGCTGGGCTACTACTTGTGCTAACACGCGCTGACTCATGACTATTAAACTTAGTCACTAAGAAGATAGCGAGGATAACTACAATAATAGCTGATAGGATACCAATGAGTTTAGTTGTTGTTTTCATGATTGACGTTCCTTTTCTTATGATTTACAAGATTAGTATAATATAAAGACAACTAAAGTTTCATTGAAGTCATAAACTGTAGTTTTTTCGTCATAAAAGGACAACATTTTCTATTTTTAGCGTCTGTTTTAAATGATAGTCTTTAAATCGTATTGACAAAGAACAATTAGGATACCTCCCTAAACTCTCTCGAACAGCGGACAAACCTATATCATGTCGATCCCCTTTGCTTTAGTAACTGAGTTTAAAGATATGGAGTACATTGATAGATTCTACTGCTCTCCAAACCAGATTCAATAGTATTATCCCTTTAAATTAGAATAAAAATTCTCCATTATATCAACAAAAAAGAGGCTATACCCCCCCTTTTTGTTGTTCAAACGCTTACGCTGATTCTTATTTTAGCATAAAACATTCTATAGTCAATGTTAGTAATTACTTGTGGCTGTACCATCTAAATAGTTAATGTTAGCATTCTTTGAAACGTTCTGAAGTGTGACCGAACTCACATTTCCATCACTTGTTGCTAATCCTTCTTCTGATAGTTCAACTCCATACTGTGAACCATTTTCATCAAAGGACGTCCAGTAAAGCGTTACAGTCCTAGGTACTAACTCATTGTCAGTATAGTTTGCAACAACACAATAATCTAAGTACATATTTGGGTTTTTCTTCAACCATTTGGCTAGTGCATTTTCGTAGTATAGCATACCGTTTGGATTATTAGCATCCGTTTTACTATCAGACATCGTTCCTGCATTCAAATAGCGTGTCATAGGTACTAGATTTTTTATTTCAGAATTCAATCCAGAAAACTGATAACCAATAAGATGGCCACGATTCATCAGATAAGCTTTTTTGACTTTTCCGTGCTCATCTTCATACTTAAAACGATAGTTATGCCAACCGACTGGATCAACATTTATTTTACTTTCCCTATCATCTTGTGGTTTGTCCGAATACTTTAGTCTGATGTGCCCATATGTTGCTCTACCAAGACTATCCAAATCTCCATTGACCATTAGCTTATGGTTTTCAAAAGGCAATGGACTATAGCTAAAAGCATCAGACTTTCCACCACTTGTTTTAGAAGAACTGTTTCCTGTTTCCGAAGATTCTGACTTGGGAAAAAATTTCCCAAATAATTTTCCGACATCACTTGAATTGGCATGCTCTCCTTTACTAATAACATTAAAGCCACTAGATAAAATACCAGGTACATTAATTCCTTGGGACATACCATATCCAGCTATACAAAACATAACAACAATAGCTATCGGTATCCAAATCAGACTGCCAAGACAACCTCTTTTTTCATTGTTTTTTCTAAGCATAAGACCTCCTTAATTCTCTATAAATTCATTATAGACTTAGGAGTCACTATTCGTAACCCAGTGACATAAAAAAGGCCTTAAGTAGCCTTTTGACTAATCTTGAGACAAGTTCACACGTTCAATCAATAAATCTTATAAGGTGATTCTTATCTAAACTATATCCTTGTATTTCAGCAACTTTCTTAATATCTCCTGTTTCTTTATAAACCATAGAGGCATGGCTGTCTTTTAAAATGCTAGGAGTGATTACCTTACCATAAGCACGTCCAATGTTCTTTGCCAAATGACCTATTGTATTTCTCCCCATAGGCTTTTTCAACATGGTTAAAAATAATGACGGTATAGAAGGGTCTAAGTCCCAGCGTCCACGTCGTTCCTTAACAAATGGAGCTATATAAGGAATTGTGAAAGGAAGAAAACGGATAAATTGTTTCTCATTGTTCCTAACAACCCAAATTCCTTTTTTTCGCATGTCAATATCCCTTACTGTCAAGTTAACAACTTCTTGAGTACTTGCTCCAGTACCAATTATGATCGCAAATATAGCAATATTTCGCTCTTTCTCCTTTTCCCAATTATCAGCCTTTTTCTGAGTTGGTAGAGTTGTAACATAACTGTTTGCCATGAAATCAAGTAGCCCTTCAAGCTCTTGCTGCGTATACAAAATAGTCTTTTTCTTTGATTCGGAATATATTATGTTGTGGTAACTCTCTTTATAAACAATCTTCCATTCATTAAACACGTTACGATAAAATAACGGCATTCCTCTCTCAATTGTAAAGGAGGTATTCGTAAGATAATTCCAAAATGCTGCTAAAGTATAGAGAATAAATCTTTTTCCTGCTGGTTTCAGACGTAAATTTGCCAAATAATTTTGAACAAATTCTCGTGGTAATTTTTCTAAGTCTGTCAATGATAGGGAGATACCCTCTTTATCAATCGTAATTGCATAGCTATTTAAAAATTTCTGGATTACTGACAAACGTTCAACCATTTTGGGAGAAGGCTCTTCGACATCTACTTGAAGGTAAGATATATACTCATCTATAATATCTGGTAATTGCCTTCTGAGTGCTAGATATTTATCTTTCTGTTTTGACATAATTCTCCTCCTCTCAATAATGATAGCAATTAACTACAGGTTTACCACTTATATTTTTAAACCTATTATATCATACAAGATTGCATGTTGATTTTAGATTTAACTAGTATAAAAAATCTCTAAAACAAAATAGCGATACATCGTGTATCGCTATTATATATATAATATATTTTCAAAAACATATCTGAAGTTATACTTTAAAATAATCAAGTATCTCAGTCAAAAGTTGTTCTCTTGTCTCTTCAAAATGACTATCAGACAGTGACTCTAAACCTTTATCTTTAAGTTCCCACAGCTTTTCTTGCAACAGTTTATCTGCTAAATGTTTAATATCCGCCTTATTCTCTTCGTCAGGCGTCTTTGAGAGTTCTATTTTAATTGCTGCTTTAACTGCTACTACTATTAGTCCTAAACGGTCTTTGTCATTCGTTCCATTTTCATAGTTTGGCTCAGACCAGTCTGGAACATTTGAAGGACGATTATCCTTATTAGTTGGATGACTATCTCTCAAATCTGAAAGTTTTGTGTACCCTGCTACTTCCCATTTATTGAGCAACGTTCTTGTCCAACCGAAAGTACGGTTTGCATCACTTCCTGTTCTTTCCAACGCCTCAATAACTAGTTCATGGTCCATTGTTTCAAGCCAACGTTTGAGTTGATTTTTATTATTGTAGTTGTCAGCTTTGCTCCCTTTAGGAAAAACAGTGTAGAATTTCTCCATCACGATAGCCATCTTACGTTTGAAGTCTAACTCCTTCTTCTTCTCAAAGGTAATGACTTTATCGTTTGTTGCAACAATACGTCTCAAATCGTCATCGAACGGTTTAAACCTAAATATATAGTGGGTAATTGATTTTCCTTTTTTGATTCGCTCTACTGTTAAATCCTGTATGACAGGAAGCCCATGCTCATCAACTAATAGCGTATTGATTTCATCCAACGCTTGCTGCAGCTTAGTACCTTTCGAACGAAGTAAACTTGGACTATCCAAAATCAAAACTTCTTGCTCCAGTTCTTCAGCTGTATCTTTTACAAAGCCTGTTTTACGCCAGTCTGCTAAATGTCTAAATAATCGTTTAGAATACTTACTCTTCAATAGGTTATGGTAATCACGTCCATACTGAATGTACTTAGCTTTTTTACCCCACTCTGGGTTATTGAAAAGGTCCTTAACTGTACGCTTGACCGCTACTTTTACTTTTAATCCATCTTCTGTAGTTACTTCATCATATTCAGTATATTCCGCATCAGACAAGTGGATTTTAATCAGTTTATTTTCGTGGTCTACTCTAAAGGTCTTGAACAGTGGGATGGAGGTATAAGAGACTACCTTACCATCGACAACCTTTTCGGGATGTCGATATACAATTTTAGTCATTCTTTCCTCTAGTTCCTCAACTGTAGTTTCAAATCGCTTACCAGTCCTAGGAACAATTTTTTGTTCCCTAGAACTGTAAAATGTATTTCCTGCTAGCATTGCCAGACTCGAATAAGAAAAGATTGCTGCTTCGTTTTCGTCATAAACATCTCGCAACTCACCAAATATAGAATAAATCATGTTTTCTTGAAGAGGTGAAAGGTCTCCCAGCTGAAACATTTGGGTGAACTTATTATCATATTTGATGATTTCTCTGAACTCTCTATTCTCTACCAAATGCTTCTACCTCTCTTAGTTCATTCATCATACATTTTGGTCGTATTTTAAATAAAAGTAATTATTTTACTACAAGCTAATTACTCACTGCAATATGTGACAGGGTATAAATATATTAATTTACAACCCTTTTGTATGACATTATATCACTAATATTCTGATTTTCATAGTATTTTTTAAAATTTACAACCCTTTTGTAGGATATACATACAATTTTATATGACATACATGCATTTTTGTAGACTTAACATACAACTTTATAGGACATACCTACCAATTTGTAGGATACACCTGCAATCTTATATGACATACATACATTTTTGTAGACTTAACATGCAACTTTGTGTGTCTTTCATGCAAAATTATATGATATACCTACCAATTTGTAGGATATACATACACTTTTATATGATAAAGGTAGGCTTAGCTCAATAATAGCAAGGGTTTCAGGAGTTCTACTACTTAAACTATAATTAACTACTTAGTTACTATTATTAACCACTTAATACTACTTAATACTATTTAAACTATTATTACTAAAACAAAATTAATAATACTAAGCTTTAGAACATCACTATTTTCTCTCTTAATTATATTCTAAAATACAACAAAACAAAAAGTGTAGTAATTACCTACACTTTTGTATGCAAAAAAAGATTTCAATACGAGTTACCTACATTTTTGTATGATAACTACATGTTAAACTTAATTACTTAAAACTCAACTCAGTTTCTACCAATGTATTAAACAACTCCTTTTGTTCTTCATCTAGAAGTTGGTACATCTGATCTAACATTTCAGTGAATAACTTATCAGATCCTCCGCGTTTAGGATAATTGCCATTTTCTCCTTTGAGGTCTTTTTTATTTAAAACAGCTCTTAATGCACTAAAACGAGACATTGATAATTGTGTCATATTTAGATTTGAACGCACTTTTTCTTCCGGAGTTTTTGCTGGTTCAAGTTTAGTTGGAATTTTGTTTTTTCTTTTTTCTGAGTAACAATGTTTACTTTTTTTGGAGAAACAGCAGCTTTTTTGGGTTCTACACTTGCTTCAGTTAGATAGGTAATATCATGCTTCTCCTTGAGTTTATCAATTACTACTTCTTCAATCTCTTTCCCTTTAAAAAAACGGTCAAATACTTCTTTAGCTGTTGTGCGATCATTTGATTCAACAGCTGTTAAAAGGTTATTATAATTTCTTTGTTGGATAGTATTAAGCTTTTTCGCCATTGTGTTCTCCAATCGTCTTAATTAGTTCATTCATAACATTTGTGATTTGTTTTTGAGGGATGCTATAGCCACTATTTGTAAAAACATTTGCTTGATTAGCAATCATATCTTTGTATTGTTTATTATTAAATAAGTATTGCTCAAAAACTTTAGTATTATGTTCTTCCGCAATTTTCTCAAGAGTTGTTACTGCTTCTCTTGCTTTGACTTGTTTAATTGATTTTTTACTAAAGCCGGGCCCTTTATCAACCTGAGTTATAACGATTCCAGCAATAACAATATCAATTCCAAAGAAAGAAAATCCTTCTTGAACAGCTTCAATATCTTCGATTGTATCTTTTACACCTTCAATACCAAACTTATCAGGTGTAGTAGGAATAAGAACATAAACTTTCGAATTTGTAAAAAGGGTACTTGTTGTAGAAACACCAAAGAACGGAGGTGTATCAAAGAGTACAAAATCGTAGTAATCATTGATATCTTGAACTACGTTCCTTAAACGAAAATCCCTATCTTTTAGTCCTGAAGCTTCACTCTCCCAGTTCTTCATCAGCTTACTACCTGGAAGCAGATCATATCCGTCAACCGGGACAATAGCATCAGCTACTTCTACTTCTTTTTTTAGTACAGAATAAATCCCTTCTTGTTCGTCTTCGTTCACTCCTGCTGCCGTAGTTAGATTGCACTGACCATCTAGATCACCTGCACACGTTTTATATCCAGCATTTCCTAGAGCTTGAGCCAATAATAAACTTAATGTTGTTTTGGCTGCTCCTCCTTTTTCATCCATCACTACGATTGTATTTGCAACCATATCTACTCCTTTCAATCCGATATGTACGATACACTATGTATAACAATGCGATACATATTTAACTACTTAAAGTATACCATATAGAAATTCAATAGCAAGTACTGTGTAAGATATATCGTAAACAATACATGATACACTATGTATAGTATATAAAAATAATGTTTCCTAACAAGGTTATCACGCATTAGCTAATACATAGTGTATCGTTTACTATATACTATTCAAAAGCATAACATATTACTGAGTATCAAACCACAACAAAAGTTATACCCGATACACTATATATTATGTAAAAAAGATAATGTATAATAGAGGATGTATCTTACAGATATATATTATACATACTGTATTGATATATAGTGTATAGTATTATGTTCGAGTTCTAACTCAAACATAATACCATTTGCTCACTACACTATACATAGCATTACTATATATAAATGACTAACAAAACAAATTGCAATTTTTTAATCGTATATTATAAACGATGTAGAGTATATAGACAAACAATGTAATGCAAAGCATTATATCGTATATCTTTTATAAAATACTTCTGGAAATAAAGAAAATTAACGCACATCACCATACACGATACATTATATACTATATAAAATATAAGAATGTACTCTAGACGACGTATTTATTCCATATATAATATACATAATGTATCGATATATAGTGTATATCACTATATTCGACTTTCTACTCAAATATTACACACTACACTATACATAACCTCACTATATATAGTGTAGTGCAAAGAAAGAAAAACTTTGTAGTATGCTATAGACGATGTAAGATATATCGTTAAGTAATGTACTGCTAGGTATTATATCGTATATTCTTTATTCATTCATTTAATATAATAAATAAGAACAGTTCTATCACAAGACGATACCTAATACATTATGTAATGTGAATAATGTATAGTTTCTTTATTTATCGTATATAGTAGATAATATACGATGCATATTGAACGATACATTAAAGAACTATATATGATTATATTCTTATTGGTTAATAAGTTATATTTAAAATTAGTATAAAGAGTGTTCTAGATTATTTACGATACAAGATACATAGTTTATCAATGTATCTTGTATTTCTTTTTTCATGACGACTGATTCTTCGCTTATTACTATTGGTGGACTATACATAATGTGTTGTAAACTATAGACTATGTATAGTATATAATACAATGAAGAGTAGTATATATGGTTATAATTCGAATAACGATAAACTTGTAATGTTAGTTGCTCTTTGCTATACTAAAGACATAAATTGTTTAATTTATATTTTTTCCACCACCTCAAACGGTGAACCTTTGGTCACGTGACTAAAGAAAATAGAAGCATGGAGGAGGAGATGCTATTTCTGGTTCTGTCCCAGCAATAGGTATCCCATGTTTGATTGGGTTAAAAGGGAGCGTACTCGCTTTTAGCTATCAGTTAAGCCATCAGACAGAAGAAGGGGCTTGACGCTTACAACAGGTACGAGATAATTTGCCTTTAATTTTTTGAAAGGCTACAACAAACGTTATTAGCAGATAAAAGCATAACGAGAAGTTTCCTATGATTTTCCATAGGCACGCGCAACCTTGTTTTTAGAGACAAGGCTTGCCGGCTTCTTTGTTATGCTTTTTTTGTTTTGAGTTTGAGTAGTCGGACAAAAAAGGAAGGTGACATCTCGATGATTAGAGGTGAGGTACAGGTGTTTCCATCACTAAATTGTCGTCATGCGGAGGAAAGACTACGAACAGGTGTTCGAGACTTTCCAAGGTCACTTTAAAACAACAATGTTATATTTTATAAGGAGAAAAAAATGACAAAAATTATTACGATTGGACAAACCGAGATGATTCGGGTAGGACGTGATTACCCTTGCCCTATTTGTGGCAAACCAGATTGGTGTCTGGTTTTTGCAGATCAATCTAAAGCAGTCTGTGCTAGAAAGATTGACCCAGACAAACCACAATTTGGTAGTGCTGGGACGATTTATGATTTGGATCCCCAAAAAGCTAAAGACGTGACTTTTGAACCTAGTTGGAAAAGTCAGCCTTTGGCAAGTATCTCAACACTTCACAAGGTAAATTCTCTTGTGATTGAAGTGTTGGGATTAACTAAGGACCATGTCAAGCACTTAACAAGTGCAGAACGAGGTCTTTCTGTTGAGACTATTGCACTGCGTGGCTATGCTTCATCAACAAAGCAAACACGCCAGAAGCAGGTTGATACAACAGTATCTCACCCAGCAACTATTTGGGAAAAGCTCTTTGTTGCAAATGGGCTTCCTAAAGATGCTTGGCGTGGAGTTCCTGGTTTCTATTGGAACGAAAACGCAAAATGTCCTATTTTTGAATCAAAAGATGGAATTCTAATTCCATGTCGCAATTCTTGGGGACAAATTGTAGGTTTTCAAGTACGTCTTGATAACATTAGTTATCAAGCCAAAGTAAACGAAGCCTTTCAAGAGGGACGAAATGCACGTACTGCTAAAGTCTTCCAAAATGAAGATGGAAGTTTCGATTGGTATGTGTTTGCTAAAGGTTCATCACGCGAACTAGCAAGTGGGACAACTAAGAAAACTAGTGTTAAACTTCTTTCTGGACTTGAGTTGACATTTAAAAAAGGGCAAAAGTATGTCTTTGTTTCGTCAGCATATAAGCCAGAAGGAACAAGTGCTAAGTCTTTTCCACATTTTGCTTATTCTGATGACATTTTAGAACAAGCACGCTTTTCGGATGAAGGCAAGGCTAAAGTCAACCTTATGAGTAAGGTTGATAACCTTCTAGTTACGGAAGGTTTGCTTAAAGGAGATATCACCGTATCAGTTGCGAAAAACACTCGTCTTTCTCAATTGGGGAATATCTGTGTTATCTCTATGGCAGGAGTAGCAGCATGGCGTCCTATCTCGGACTTTATTGGAAAGACTGAACTCAAAAAGGTCAAACCTATTTATCTAGCCTTTGACCAAGACTTTGAGGATAATGACTCAGTATTTGAACGTATGTATGACATGGTTCAAGATCTAGTTACGAAGCAATCTTGTACGGTTCGTGCTCTAATCTGGCCTCACGAAAAGGGAATCGATGATTTCCTTTTGAAAGCTTCTCCAGAAGAAAAGATTAAGTTCAAAACGTATAATAAACAGGATATGGTATAATGAAGAAAAATTATTTGGAGACGTATAAGGGTTGGATATCAAGAAAGTAGAGCGACTGATCTTTGAAATCAACACCATTCATATAAAGTATTCAGAAGAGTATTTTGAAAGTGGTAAACTTGCTAAAGTCAATCTTAATCACACTTTTGCGAAGGTGCCAGTTGATGAGATTCTAAAATATCGTTTGAATCTGCACGAATCTATCAACGATTATTTGATGGTAGCAGATGTCAGCGATATTAGTTACTTCTATAGAGTGAAGACATCTGAATCTATTTTAGATAAGATTGAGCGTTTTACTAAAAGAGCAGAAGGGTATCCAGTAAATTCGGTTTTAAATGATATTTTTGGAGCACGTGTCATTTTGCCAACATCTGTCATTACTGAAGTGATGGATCGTTTAGATGATTGGAAGGAAGAATACGGTCTTAAAAATTGGTATTTAAAAGATACTGAAGACTATACTGGCATCCATCTCTACTTTAAAAACAAGAGTCATTTCTATTATCCTTGGGAATTACAAATCTGGGATAAGAATGATATTTTTCGAAATATAGAGAGTCACAAACGAGATTATGCAAGGAAACTTGATAACAATAATTAGGTTTCCTTTTTTACGGAATAAATTGTATGTCATACTATGTATAGTTCATAGTGTATCGTACATAGTACATATAAGAGAAAGAGGAAGGTAGTAGCTTTAAGCTTTACCTTCCTTTTTGCTATTAAGGAGAAAAACAATGGCAAATTTACTAGCAGTAGCACAACAAACAACTAAAAAAGTCACTTTTCCGAAGATAAAAGAGACTGATAAAGCTGCAGATATCGTGAGAAGGTTTTGTATTTATTATGCGAATATTCGTAGATATCAATGTCAGGAACTTTTATCTCAAGAAGTCGGAGCAGTAGCAGTAGAGGTATTCGGACAAGATAATGTCTATACAGCCTATAAAGTCAAAGACATCATGGCTGATATTGAAACCATTGGTTATGATCAAGCTTATTTTTCGAATAAGCTAAAAAGACTGTTCGAGGGCATGAGTTTGAGGGATGAAGAAAATCAGGAATACCTTTTCGGTGAACAGATTCTTCTCACACTCCATGGGAGTAGATTACCTGCTACTAAAAGTGCAGAAGATACCAAACGCACTTTGTATCTTCTCATTGTCGACGATTCAAAGGTTAGAGTACCTTTGAAGAAAAACCTAAGTTTTTGGAGAGAGAGTAGTTCTCAAACGAGGTATGGACTAGTATCTTTTAGCTTTCTTGAATTGATGTCTATCCATAGTGAAGGTATCTACAAGGAATGTAGTTATTATGGAAATATCCAAAAGATAGCTAACGTTCTTAAAAGAGAGTATGAAGATGCTCTTGCAGCTAACCTTAATGCACAATATGTTAATCAGTCAACTAAGACGATAGCCAGTGTACGTGAGGATAAAATCTTTCAAGATCATGAAATGAACAGTAATACGTCATTTCTTGATTTAGGGTTTTCGAAAGTTGAAGTAGATACCGAGCGTTATCGAGGTAGTGATTTTGATAAGGAGAAATTCAGGGTTCTAGAGAACGAATGGGAGAAGTTGTGTAATCACTTACCTCATTCTACTGTAGAACCCGAACTCAAATTCCGAAAGCTAGGAAAACATAAAGCAAGCGGACTTTATGTGCCAGGGTTAAATATCATGGCAGTTGATGTAAGAGATTCCTCATCATTCATACATGAGTATGGACATTATTTAGACTATACGTATGATCAATCAGGTATCATTAGCTCTACATCACATAGCTTTAAGGATATTCGTAATATCTACAAGGCTAGCTTGCTGAAACTTATTCAAATAGCAGAGGAAACCAGAACGGACTTAGCTCAAGCTGTTCATATTAAGAAGAAGTTGGATTATTATTTGACACCGACTGAAGTGTTTGCACGTGGCTTTGAGTGGTGGGTTTTTGAAACTTATACCAAAGATTCTGAACTGCTATCTGATGAAGCTACTTACTATACTCGATTAGAGTATAGGGCTTTGAGTCAATGTCGACACCTTTTGTTCGCATTTTTTGACACGTTCTTTGAGAACTATCGTGCAATGCAACCTATTTATAAGGTTGAGAAGGAGCCAAAAACACTAGTAGCTTGTCGAAAGCCACTTAAAGATAAACCAACAACTGAAGGAGAACAGTTAAGCTTATTTGAGTTCTGAGAGGAGAAAAACAATGATTGTAAACAATATTTTAAAAGAAGCTATCGATAATAATATCCAAGATATTACCTTCTTCCCACATGGTGAAGATTACGAGGTAGTATTTAGAACTGCTGATGTTAAACAGGTCCATGACTTCATTTCATCAGAGGATGCGGATGCTCTATTTTGTCATATTAAATCTATAGCTGATATGGACGTAACAAAAAACCGTTGTAGTCAGGTAAGGACTTGTGACTATCAGTTGGATGATGGTAGAGTAATCACCATTAGGATATCGACGATAGTTAATTTTCAAGGACTAGAAACGATGTCTATCCGACTTATTCATGTGAATGAGCGACGAATTTCTTTGAGTGAGTTTGATAGTAGTCGTATGGAAGAAGTGCTTGAACAAGTAAGCATTCCAGGCTTACATGTCATTACTGGTCCTGCAGGTGTCGGCAAAACGACTTTAGCCTACTCGTTACTTGCTGAAGCTTTTAAAGAAGGTGAAGTCATAACAATTGAAAGACATGTCGAGATTAAGGAAATGTCTTTTTACCAACTACAAGTCAATAAAGCTAACGGTATGGAACTGGAAAAGCTCGTGACTTTTGTATTACGCTTCAACCCTGATGTCTTGTTTATTGGTGAAGCTAATACACAAGAAGAAGTAGAAGCAGTAATTAAGGCTGTTTCTGCAGGATTAAGTGTCGTTACAACAGCTTATCAAGATGACTTTTCAATCCCACACGATGTTTTAGAAATGACACAAGGAAAAGATGGGAAACGAAACGTAGCTTTGATTAAATAAAAGAGGAGAAAACAATGACTGATACAATTAAGATTGATGCTTTTGACTGCTTCATGGCAGTAAGCCATTTTGATGAAGAAATGGCTGAAGCACATACACCGACTGAGGATGCTATTCATAATTGGATAGTTGATCATCAAGAGGATGATGAGCTGATTGCTGGGATTCTTAAACATCTGGATCGTACGATTAAGGATGCTATGGCTTACTGCATCAGAAAAGCCAGTAAATCTGACTATAGAAATGGTCAAGGTGCTATGGTTGATGATGCCACAGTCTTTTCTTGGGTTAAAGAGTATTTTACCGCTGAGAAGGTTGAGACCAAATCCGTTGTAGGGAAAATGACTACTGGTAGTAAGAAATCAACCAAGCAACCAACTAAGAAGCCAAAAAAGAAACAGAATAAGAGCCTAAATAAAACAGAAACTAAAAAGAAAGTTCCAACTAAGAAAAACCTAAAAAGGATGGGAAACAGTTAGATCTTTTTTCAGATTTATCTGTTGAAGAAGGGGAATTTTAACAACAAGGAAAGAAAAATGGTCCTAGGGCCATTTTTTTATGATTAAGGAGAAAAACAATGGCAAAATCAAATAAGAGTATTCAAGATATCGTTGACAATCGTCTAAAAGTTCCTAACGGGTTCTTCAAGTGGGCGAAGAATGATTTTCCTATCTATGAATGGACTAATAAGTCCAGGACAATTATCTCTTCAGACCGAAAAAATTTTCGGAAAAGGTCACAAAACGCTTATCACTTAACAGCCGTTTAACCTTTGTAGGAGATACTTTTTACTTTGTCTGGATGGGAGTCACAAAGAAACGCATTGAAATGCAAATGTATGCCGTAACTCAATCATTTGAAGAAGGAAAAGAAAAGTTTGACGTCAGCCTTTATAACTTTTATCAGCTTGCCAACAATAAGATGGTGAAAGCACACTCGGATCCATATCTTTCAGTCCAAAAAGGTAAAGAAATCTATAGTACTGGATTCCAAAATCAGAGAAATGCTCTCTTTTTCGGTTCTGGTGCATTTAGTGTCTATACGCTTTATGGTGGTATGGAAAATCTTATTGAAAAGTTACAATCAAAATCTGAGTTGAGATACTTAGATTTTGATGAAGTGATTAAAGAAAATTTTGAGATAAGCTTAGTGCTACCTCATCTTTATAAATATAGAGAGCGTATTGAATTCGCCCAAAAAATTAAGGCGCGTGGAATCGTCAAAGATTTGGTAGGGTCTACGTTTTATAAATCATATTACTCATATAGTCTAGGACATAGTCATGCAAATATGAGTAAGGTTACCACGAACTTTCTTAAAAGGAATAAACCGTATCTAAAAAATACGGATATAAATGTTGAAAAGGCATTTTTCGAGGAAGATTTGCGTAGACGATATGGTCGAACCTTCGAGGGGTTATATGAGTTGATTATAAACGCTATGATTTCTGACAAGAAGCCACTAATTAAGCGTTTGGAAAGTATCATACCATCCACTGTGAAACCAATTCGTTTTATTAACTGGATGATGAAAAACAATATCTCCATTCGTGATTATGAGGACTATCAAGAAATGGTAGAAGCTCTGGGAATTCCATTTGATGGAGATTATGTAGTTATCCCAAAAAATTGGGAAAATAAACATACAGAGATCGTAGAAAATTATTCAGCTCTTCTCGAGAATCAACAAGCACGTGGTACATATTTACGTGTAACTAATGCTGTCAGAGATTTGAGAGTAGAGAAACAACGCCTTGAGGACGAAAAGAAAGAGGCGAAGTTGAGGGTTGAAACAGCTAAACGTTTGACAAACATGATGAAGGCTCAGACCGCATTTGACAAGTATGCTTTTATCTTTCCTAAAGACGAAAGTGAAATTGTCAAAGAAGGCAAAATCCTACATCATTGTGTTGGAAGTTATGCAAAAAAACACTTTGTCTACGGAACTTCTATTATTGTCTTTGTTCGTGATAAAGCACACAGAGAAACCCCTCTCTATACTCTTGAATTGAAAAACAATAGGATTATTCAACTGAAAGGAGAAAGGAACAAATCCGCAGATGAAGAGGCAAAGAAAGAAGCAGAACTTTTTTTAGCCCATTGTGGAAAGCTTAAAATTGAGTTTTAGATAAGAGGAGAAAAAATGAAACCGAGAACTCATTATGAGTCAACTGCGTTTTCATGTTATACTAGAGATAACACTATACGTGATTTCATGTATAATTCAGGGAGAAACGTCATGAAGTTGACTATTGTTCTTTATAACAATAAAAAGATGATTGGAAAATACCTGGTTGATACAATCAGTAAAACCTTAGATACGTTTGAAAGGGAAGATGATTTTTTGTTGAACACAGAATTCACCTATGAACGTATGGTAGATTTTCTAAAAGGGCGTCAAATTGATTTTGGACGAAAAAACCGAAAGGAACTTTTAGGTTATACCTATACAGCTCCCGATGTCTGGCACGAAATTGCTATGACACACGGTTTTGATACCGATGATTTTTATTGGGTATCAATACCAGAACTCAATGATGAGCCATTTGTTTTAGAAGATCATCATCCTAATTTGAGTAGAAAATAGGAGAGATACTATGACTGTATTTACCTCTAGCAAAGGAACTCAAGAGAAATGGTTGAAAGATGACTATTTCTATAAAAGAGACTTTTTTGGTGGGGAGGCTGAAGCTGAGTTTCTAGTATCTGAGTTTTTGAAAAGTTGTGGGATTGAAGATTATGTACCTTACGAAAAAGTAGGTAGTGATCTTTGTCGTTCACAAAATTTCATACCAGAAGGTGGAAGCTTCGTTACGATGTTTCGTTTGCTACAACAAAGGGGGTATACGGAATCAGATATCGAACAAATAGCCAAGAAACAACCTCAAGAGCAGTATAACTTTTTGAAAAAAGAGTTGGCTGAGATTGGTTTTTCAGAAGCTGAGCTTGATTCGATATTTGCCAGACTCTTTGAGATTGATCGCTTAACCTTAAATGTTGATAGACACTGGAATAACTTTGGTATTATCTTTTCTAAAGATGAACCGCCATATCTATTAACTTTGTTTGATTTTGGTTACTCTCTAGGAGTTACCTTTCCCAGAACAATGCCCACGCATGTAGCTATTCGTAAGAGTAAAGCTATGACAGTCAGCAAAAGCTTTGATAAGCAATGTGAACTGGCTGGAGCATTCTCTTTTGACATTCAAGATAGTTTTATTGAGTTCCTCAAAAACAGGAAAACACGAGAGGCTCACATATTTTTGAGTCGTATAAACAAATACTACAACTAAAAAGAAAGACTTGGTATTATACCAGGTCTTTTTTAGTTTTAAGGAGAAAGAACAAGAATGGAAGAACAAAAACAAAATAAAACAATGACTAAAGCAGAAAAGGTTCAAGCTAACCTTTCTGCCATTAAACTTGTGAAAGCACTCGAAGCAGATAACCGTCTAGCTGATAGTGCTGAACAAGAAATTCTCTATAACTATGTTGGTTGGGGAGGACTTGCTAACGATTTCTTTGATAGTAAGATTAATCGTTTTGCAAAAGAGCGTGATGAGCTAAAAAGTCTTGTCACTAAAGAAGAATACCGTGCGATGGAAATGAGCTCCTTGACGGCTTACTACACAAGTCCAGAGATTGCTACTGCAATGTGGGATAAGATTGTAGAAAGTGGTTTTAAAGGAGGTAATATTCTTGATCCATCAATGGGTACTGGTATCTTCTTTGAAACAATGCCAGAGGATATCAAGAAGAATTCTACTCTTTATGGAATTGAACTTGATACCATTACAGGTGCTATTGCTAAACACCTTCATCAAGATGCTACTGTTTTAGTCCAAGGATTTGAAACAGTAAACTTTGAAGGGACACCATTTGACTTGGTCATTACGAATGTTCCATTTGCGGATGTTCGCATTGTCGATAAAGCTTATGATAATAAACCTTATCGTATTCATGATTACTTCTTTAAGAAAGCTATCGATTTGGTACCCTATCATGGGATGGTTGCTGCTATCACTTCAACTGGTACTGCAGATAAGAGTGCTGGTTCAATTCTGCCAGAACTCCGTCGTAGCGGAACTCAGTTTTTAGGTGGTGTCCGCTTACCAAATACTGCTTTTAAAGATGCTGGAACACGAGTGGTAACAGATATCCTATTTTTCCAAAAAGGAGCTTTTATCCCTGTTCCCGATAATAATATCGACTTCTGGTCTTCAGATAGAAATAAACTCCCCTTTGATAAACGTGTCTCACTCAATCCCTATTTCTTCCAGGATGCTATTTGTAAAAATCCTTGTGTCCTAGGTGATTATCAGGTACGTCATTTCAATGGTGGAACACTGGATCTTGTGGTAGATAGCTCTTTTGACTTAGTTTCAGAGCTTCAAGAAGCACTATCAAAAGTAACAGTGCCTTTCGAAGTAGAGAGACTAGAACCTCGTGATATTATCCTTAAAGAAGAAGTGAATCATCTTGACCAAGGCTTGCTTACTTCACTTGACATTCGATTGAACGAGTATGCTTGTGATAAAAATGGGCGTGTTTATTATCGTGATAACACGTCTATCCGTCCTAGCTCACGCGCAGCTGAAATGATTTTTTATCAAGACGAACAAGGACAGTTCGTAAAATACGATGATAAATACAAAGAAGAAGCCATTTTAGACTTTGAAGCAGCAGTAGAAGCAGACCCTAATATTGTTACAAATACATGGGTAAGTCAAACACCTTCTAAAGCAGCTAAAAGTAAAGGGCTATACAAAGGTATTTATTTCTATGAAACACCCCTTACGGATACAGAAAACAAGCGTATTCGTGGCATGGTTGCTATCAAAAATGCGTATCAAGCCATTATTGATATTCAAATGACGACAGACTATGATGAAGGGAAATTCAAACAACTGCTTGCAACACTTAATCAAGCCTACGATACTTTCAAGAAGAAGTATGGTTATATCAATCAAGCGGTGAATGCTCGCCTCTTTGACCGAGATGACCGTTATCCTCTTATCGCTAGTCTTGAATTAGAGGAGTTGGACGAGAATGACAGCTCAAAGGTAGTCTTTGTGAAGTCAGATGCTTTTAAAAAGCCAACTATTCGTCCTAAAAAACACCTCCATCAAGTGATGTCAGCAGTAGAAGCCTTGAATGTGTCGCTTTCAGAAGGTCGTGGCGTTGATTTGAACCTCATGAGTTCTGTCTATCCAGATGTTTCAGAAGATATGATGATTTCTGAACTAGGTGAGACCGTGATGATTGATGTGGAACGCTATATTGATGATAAGACTGTACACTATGTTACTAAGGATAAATTCCTTTCAGGTGATGTTCTTGCTAAACGTGATTGCATTAACTCTCTCATTGAAGACGGAGATACACAAGCGGATTGGGAACGTTATTTGGAATTGATTTTATCTGTTGTACCAGAACCAGTTGTCTTATCTGATATTGATTTCAGCATTGGTTCTAGCTGGATTCCTAGTAACGTCGTTTCTCAATGGGTGTTTAGTGAATTGTTGGATGAAAAGGTTGGTCTCCATTCTGAAGAAGCTAAATCACTATTAGTGACATCCAGAATCGGACGAGGTTTCAACGAACGCTTGTTAAACTGCTATATGAGTCGTCAATCTAACCTTCGTTTAGGTCTACGTGATGAGTACAATAAAAGCTACTCACACGCAACAGATATTGTGGCTCACTTGCTTACAAGTAATCAACCAACAATCATGCGTAACTTTGGTACGACTGAAAACCCGATACGTAAGGTTGATGAAGTGGCTACAGCAAACCTACGTGAGTGTGAACGTGTTCTACAAGAAAGCTTTAAGAACTTTATTCATGAAAATCCAACAGTTCAAGAAGTGATTGAGGATACCTACAATGAAGTCTTTAATCGCTATGTGACACGTCAATATGATGGAAGTCTCTTGGAATTTGATGGGTTGGCTAAAGGAGTAGAGCTTCGCCCTCACCAAAAAAATGCGGTACAACGTATTCTTGAAGAGAGACGTGCACTGCTTGCTCACGAAGTGGGTACTGGTAAGACACTAACCATGATTTCTGCAGCTTTCAAGATGAAAGAACTTGGGCTTATTCATAAACCATTGTTTGTAGTTCCATCTAGTCTAACAGCACAATTTGGTCAAGAAATTATGCGTTTCTACCCTACCAAGAAAGTGTTTGTTACGACTGAGCAGGACTTTGAAAAGTCACGCCGTCGCTTGTTCGTTTCTCGTATTCTAACGAGCGACTATGATGGTATTGTGATTGGGCATTCTCAATTTGAGAAAGTTCGTGTCTCACAAGAACGTGAACAAGCCTTTATTTCTGAAAAGATTGATGAGCTTGATGAGATCATTGGTTACGCAAAAGCTAATGACGACAAAATTACTTTTAAGCAAGCACAATCTATGCGTAGAAGTCTTGAGGCAAACTTAGAAACGTTGCTTGAAAACAAGACTGGTATTGATGAGTTTATCAACTTTGAAAGCCTTGGTATTGATATGCTTTTTGTTGATGAAGCCCACGGGTACAAGAATGTCCGTCCTATGACACGTTTGGGGAACGTTGCTGGTATTACCAACCGTACCTCAAAAAAGAATATGGATATGGAAATGAAGGTGCGCGTGCTTCAAGAAGAGCATGATACACGTCACGTTGTCTTTGCGACTGGAACACCAGTTTCCAACTCTATTAGCGAAATGTATACGATGATGAATTATCTTCAACCAGATGTCATGGAACACTTCGGTGTAAGTTTCTTTGATGCTTGGGTTGGTGCGTTTGGGATTGTTGAGAATAGTCTTGAACTTAACCCTACTGGAGACAAGTATATTTCACGTAAACGCTTTGCTAAATTTATGAATCTCCCTGAGCTGATGGCGATTTATCGTCAGACTGCAGATATCCAAATGACTGAAGACCTTAATCTTCCAGTTCCTATGGTAGAAAAGGTAGCGGTTGAAAGTCAGTTGACTGAGAACCAAAAAGTTTATTTGGATGAGCTTGTAGAACGCTCAGACCGAGTTAAAAATGGGAATGTAGATCCTAGTGAAGATAACATGCTCAAAATCACTAGTGAAGCCAGAAAGTTGGCTTTAGACATGCGTTTGCTTGATGCGGAGTTCTATGTAAGAGCTGATGCAGATAAACTCATGCAAGTGGTTGAGCGAGTGGACAAGATTTATCACATGGAGGCTAAGCATAAAGGGACACAAATGATTTTCTCTGACCTTGGAACTCCTAATGGCAAGGGTTTCTCTGTTTATCAAGAGTTGAAAGATTTGCTTGTTGAACGAGGAATTCCAGAAGAAGAGATTGCTTTTATTCACGATGCTGCTAACAAAAAGGCTAAGCTCCAACTTCAACGTCAAATGAATGCTGGTGAGATTCGTATTCTCATGGCTTCAACGGAAAAAGGGGGAACCGGTCTTAACGTACAACGTCGTATGAAAGCTGTTCATCATCTCGATGTGCCTTGGAAACCGTCTGATATTATCCAACGTAATGGACGCTTGGTTCGTCAAGGAAATATCTATCGTAAGGTAAATATTTTCCACTATATCACTAAAGGAAGCTTTGATAACTACCTTTGGCAGATTCAAGAAACAAAGCTCCGTTATATTACGCAAATCATGACCAGTCGTACACCGATGCGAGCTTCAGAGGATATTGACGAGCAAACACTCTCAGCCTCTGAATTTAAAGCCATTGCGACAGGCAATCCATGCACCAACTATTGCTTCAGCTGTTGAAGGAAACAGAAAAACTGTCGAACAAGGTGCTCAACTGGACCTTACTTCTCTTGTGACAGTGGCAGATAAAGAAGATGATGCTCAAGCAACACTAGGTGATAAGGTACATGCTGAAGTCGTTTCAGTAAATGGAAACACAGCAACCAAGACAGTTGATACAAACACCCCAGGCACTTATACAGTTAAGTATAAAGCTGTTGATAGCCAAGGTAAAGAGTCAGGTGAGATTGAAGTTACTGTAGTTGTAAATCCTGCACGTCAAAACGAGGCTCCTACAGTAGAGATTCCATATTCAGATCCAGCTCCAAACAAAAAGAAGTTTATCTATATACTGGAGAAGAAGCTGACGTTGATATTACCTTTAACGACGATTCTGGAAAAATTAAATCCGCATCATTAAGAAAAGGTGGAAATATTGCCTTAAATAATATTGATGGGAACCCAGAAAAACAAAATAATGAATGGGGCTACACTGTAACAGCGATTAATTCTGAAACTGCTACACCAGCAAAAATTAAAGTTACTGGACAAGTTTCTGGTATTGCTGAAAGTAGACTTCCAAAAACAGAAAACGACTCTCTAGAGCTTGTAACTCGTTTTGCCACTGCAACTGATACAGATGGTGCAGAGATTTCCAATAATGCAACAAAAACTAAAAATAATGGAGAAGTAGTTGGTACTTACCTGACTGACCCAGGTGCAGTAACTTTCGTATTAAAAGCACAAACTAAAAAATATGATATCAAAACTCCATCAGAAGCAGATAAAGTAACCGTATCAAATGCTAACAATGTTACTGATAAAGAGTTTGAAAAAATTAAAGAGAAAGTTAAAGTTGAATATTCTCAAAACAATCCAGATGCACGTTTAGCTGACAAAAAAGGTCAGGAAGTAGAAGATGCTTCAAAAGTTGTTGATAAAGTGGAAAAAGATGGAAACAATGTTGTTGTAACCTATAAAGATGGTTCTAAAGATACAAAACCATTAACAGAATTTGTAGTCAAAGACACCACAGCTCCAGCGAAACCAGTCGTCGATACAGACCTTACAGGTAAAGCCGGTACTAAGACACCAGTTGAAGTGAGTGCAGAACCAGGATCAACAG
>NZ_CM002130.1:292755-316880 GCF_000448605.1 Streptococcus sp. HSISS3 | reverse complement strand
AGCGTTCTACTTGCATGTATTAGGCACGCCGCCAGCGTTCGTCCTGAGCCAGGATCAAACTCTCATTAAATTCTTTAATAATCGTTCGAGCGTTAACTCATTTCCGTCTTCTGACGTTTTTTTCTTGTAAATTGACAGGTTATAATTTCTTCTATCATAACCCTGCACTTGGTTTCTTATTCAGTTCTCAAAGGTCTTTGTCTCTCTTAAGACAACTCCTATATTCTAGCAAATCTAGAATATCTTGTCAACACTTTTTGAAAAGTTTTTTCCAAACTTCCTCGTGTCTCAGCTTCATCCTCCGATGTAGCCTATTCATATTATCATCTCTTGCTTACCTTGTCAATAACTTTTTTATTATTAAGTTAACTTATGTTTTACTTTTTCGATTAGTGATTTTTTGCCAAAATAAATAAGCAGGACATACATATATCCCGCCTAATTATTCTATTTGGCTTCGATCAAGCCGTAATTACCATCTTCACGTTTGTAAAGTACATTTGTTGTATGATCTTCGCTATCAGCATAGATAAAGAAGTCATGGCTTAACAATTCCATCTGAAGAATAGCTTCCTCAACATCCATTGGTTTCAACTCAATGTTTTTGTTCTCACAACTTCAATAGATGGTGCTTCTTCAACTTCTTCCTTGTTAAAGTCAACTGAGAATACCTCACCTGTGGATACTTTTTCACGATGTTTACGAGCAATTTTTGTTTTGTTTTTACGGATTTGTCTTTCAATCTTATCAACTACCAAGTCAATTGAACCATACATATCCTGTGAAATATCTTCTGCACGTAAAATAACAGATCCTGTTGGTATGGTAACTTCCACTTTAGCAGTTTTTCCACGATAAATCTTAAGATTTACACGTGCATTCAATTCTTGGTCTTGGTTGAAATATTTTTCAATTTTGCTAAGTTTATTTTCAACATAGTCACGAAGAGCTTCCGTTACTTCGATGTTTTCACCACGGATACTATATTTAATCATAAAAGACCTCTTTCTCGCTTGTTAGCGTTTTCTTTATTTTTATTATATCCTTTTCATGAAAATTTGCAAGGATTTTTATTATCTGGCTAGGGAAAAGGTCACAATTTCCTCAACATGTGTTTTTTGCAATAATTGAACCATTTTATAAATCGTCGAGCCCGTTGTATAGATATCATCTACTATAACAATTTTTCTTGATAACTCTACGTTTTGTTTTATAAAAAATGGGTTTTCTTGATTTAAACGTTCTTTCCTTGTTTTAGAAGATTGCTTTTCAATATCCTTTTTCCCAAAAATGTTTTGATAGGGGAGTCCCTCTAGCAATCCTTCAACCTGGTTGAAGCCCCTTTCGGCAAATCGTTCTTCCGAGAGTGGCACTGGGACTAATGTGTATCCTTTCTTTAATAAGGGGTTCAGTGCATCCGCAATATCTTCTTGAAAAATTTTCCTTAGGTAATAGTCGCCCATAAATTTATAATGACTAAAGTACTCTTTCATAAACCCTTCATAGCGAAAGATTGCAATGTGATTTGGAGTGTAACCTTTTTTCTTCCAAATTTGACAATCAACACATTCATTCCCGTGCATTTCTTTGTAACAATTTGGACACCTTACTTTTGAGAGTTTCTTAAAATGACTCTTACATTCTGTGCAGCAATATTCCTTACTTTCCGTAAACGTGAGCAAATAGCGTAATCTGGGAATCACTTCGATACTTTCATTGCACATTAAACATCTCATCATCAAATCCTCCTTTTCTATTCATTGCTTTTATTTCTTGTCGACATTGCAATATCGATTTAGATAGTCCTTCATGAAAGAAATAGAGTTTTCCTGTAGGTCTCTCGGGCGAGCGCCCCACCCTACCACCAATCTGAAGAAGACTCGAACTTGTAAATAAGTGGTGATTTGCCATGCACACAAAAACATCTACTTTAGGAAAGGTCACCCCACGCTCAAGAATGGTAGTCGTCACAAGAATAGTCAGATCTTGTTTCCTAAATTTCTTTACCATTTCTGAACGCTCTTTACTTTTTGAGGAAACAAATGCTATTTTTTCTTCTGGGAAATAGTTTTGAAGAATTTTGGTAAATCTCTCACCCATTGCTATATTGGGAAAAAAGATTAATAAAGGAAACTTTGATTTTCTTTGCTTCTTGAGTTGTCTAAGGAGGGGTCTTGGAAGTTTTTGCTTAGATAAAGATTGTTGTAATTTCCCTTGCCAAAAGAATTGAGGAATCACTAAAGGGTTACCATGAAAGCGTCTGGCAAGGTGGTATTTTTCTAGTACACCGACTCGTACTTGCTCTTCCAGAGATACTGTAGAAGTTGCTGTTAGGTAAATAAGCTGTCCGGTTTTTTCTTTGCTTGCTTAACAGCATGATTTAACATAGGATTTCCTACAAAGGGGAAAGCATCTACTTCGTCAACGATAATTAAGTCAAAACTCTGATAAAATTTTAGCAATTGATGTGTGGTGGCTATGACAAACGGACTCCCGTCGTATGGCTCGCTTTCAGCATGAAGTAAGGAAATACTACACGTAAAATCTCTTTGAAGACGTATATGCAATTCTCGGCAAACATCAACCCGAGGACTGGCAATAGCAACTCGGCCTTTAGTTTCAAGAACATAGGCAACGATTTTATAAATCATTTCCGTCTTACCAGCACCAGTTACAGCATGTACAAGACTGTTTTTCTGTTGTTGATAAGTTTTCAACAGTTTCTCTGAGACCTCAGCTTGATAAGAAGTTAATTTCCCCGACCACTTTAGAACAGGAAAGTTGATGTCAGCTTCTTTTGAAGCAAAGTAATAAAGTTGCTTCCCTTCTTGGTTTCTACCAAAGACTATACAAGCTCTGCAGTAATGTTTGCCATTTGGTAATTGCCATTCTTCCTCTATTGGACTAAAACATCTTTTGCACCTGAGTTGATTATCTATCTTTACCATGCTTTCTAATGTTAAAGCCTCAGAATAATAGTCTGTTGGCAATTGATCTTCTGTAAATAGTCGTCCATAATATTCTTTAGGTACCATACCTTTCTATTCGAAAATATGTTTGAATTCACGTTTTTATGATAAAATTTTTTTATGGATTACAAAACTATTACCAACGATGGAATCGTTGAAGAAGAAATAAAAAAATCTCGTTTTATTTGTCACTTGAAACGTATTAGTAGTGAAGAGGAAGGAAGAGAGTACATCGCTCAGATAAAGAAAGAGCATCACAAGGCCAATCACTCTTGCTCTGCAATGATTGTTGGAGATGATGGTCAAATTAAGCGTTCGAGTGATGATGGCGAACCTTCTGGAACAGCTGGTGTGCCTATGCTTACTGTTCTAGAAAAACAAGGACTTACTAATGTCGTAGCTGTTGTGACTCGTTATTTTGGAGGAATCAAACTTGGGGCAGGTGGTCTTATCCGCGCTTACTCTGGTAGCGTTGCCCATGCTATTGAAGAAATTGGTCGAGTCGAAGTCAAGGAATTAACAGGACTAACCGTAGAGTTAACCTACTCTCAGTACCAAGTTTTCTCCAACTTCCTTGAAAAAGAAGGACTCCAAGAATTTGATACAACTTTCTTATCAGATGTTTCTACTACTTTATTTGTCGAAGAGTCTGATATTGAAAGACTTGGTCAGGAACTAACCGAATTCTATCAGGGGAAAGTTAATTATGAAAAATCTGGAAAGAAAATCGTTGAAATTCCAATCTGATAGTCAAACGTTATCACAGTGATAAAGAAGATGTATTTTACAAGTTGAGCCTACCGTCGTATACTTAAAACCATCAATCAAAGATTAAGAGGATTTTAAATATGACAATTTACAACTCAATCACTGAACTTGTTGGAAAAACACCTGTTATTAAACTTAACTCTATTGTTCCAGAAGGATCAGCAGATGTTTACGTAAAACTCGAAGCCTTTAACCCTGGTTCTTCAGTAAAAGACCGTATTGCTCTTCGTATGATTGAAGATGCTGAAAAAGCTGGTACGATTAAACCTGGTGATACCATTGTTGAACCAACTTCAGGTAACACTGGTATTGGTCTCGCTTGGGTTGGTGCTGCTAAAGGCTATAAAGTTGTTATCGTAATGCCTGACACAATGAGTGTTGAACGTCGTAAAATCATCCAAGCTTATGGAGCTGAACTTGTATTGACTCCTGGTAGCGAAGGAATGAAGGGTGCGATTGCTAAGGCTAAAGAAGTTGCTGCTGAACGCAATGGTTGGGTACCACTTCAATTTGCTAACCCATCAAACCCAGCTGTTCACGCAGCTACAACTGGTCAAGAAATTCTTGAAGATTTTGGTGCAGAAGGTTTGGATGCCTTTGTTGCTGGTATCGGTACTGGTGGTACTATTTCAGGTGTTTCAAAAACCCTTAAGGCTGCCAATCCAAATATCAAGGTTTATGGTATTGAAGCTGACGAATCTGCCGTCTTGAATGGTGATAAACCAGGACCACACAAAATTCAAGGTATCTCAACTGGTTTCATTCCTGACACATTGGATACAAAATCATATGACAGTGTTGTCCGTATTCCTTCTGATGAAGCTATCGCAACATCACGTACATTGGGTAGCCAAGAAGGTTTCCTTGCTGGTATCTCATCAGGTGCTGCTATTGCTGCCGCCCTTAAGGTTGCCGCTGAGCTTGGCGAAGGCAAAAAAGTCTTGACACTCTTGCCTGACAATGGTGAGCGTTACCTCTCTACAACACTTTACGATTTTCAAGACTAATAAAAAAGAAGCTGGAACATAATGTTCTAGCCTCTTTTTTATTGTATAAAGTTCAAGCCTGTAGTTCATTAATTACTAGAAATAGCAAGGATTATAATCTCATTTCCACTGAACTGTTCCTACAAACTTTCTATTTTTTAGGATAACTGAAGTCTAAAGAATTTAGTTTGTTTTATCCTTTTATTAGTCTAACTCTTTTGCTTCTGTCTCTGCAATTTCAGTAACTGTAAATCCTGCTTCTACAAAAACTTTCTTGAGTTGTTCAATTCCAATCTCTCCTTCAACTTGGAGTTCGACACGAAGTACGGTGTCATTTTTAGGTGCAACAATTGTACGTTCAATGTTGAGATTTTCACTAGAAATGAGGTTGGCAATTTTTTCCAGGACACGTGGCGTATCTAAGACTTCAAGCCCAATACGGATTCCGGCTTGACCATAGCCAGAGATTTCCAAAAAGGCACGAAAAACATCCTTGTCTGTAATAATTCCAGAAATTTGGTCATTGTCCACAACGGGAAGAACACCAACTTTATTTTGAAGCATGATATAGATAGCATCCTCAAGACTAGCATATTTGGAAACAGTAAGGACATTCTTGATCATAATGTCTCCTACCTTTGTCTTATTAAGAAGATAGTTCATCTCATAGATTGATAAGCTAGTTGCTTTAGATGGTGAGGCATCAGCCATTGTCCCTTCTGTGATAAGACCAACCAGCTTGTCGTTCTCAATTACTGGTAAGCGGCGCAAACCTTTTTCACGCATAATGTCTGCAGCTGCTGCAACAGTTGTTTGTGGTGAAACGTAGACCACACGCTTCGCCATAAAATCTTTTACTGCCATTTTCATTTTCCTCCGAATAATTTCTTACTTGTATTATACCACACTAATTGTAAACGATTGCACTATTTTACTGAAAAATTAGCAAATTACAATCACGATAAGACTATAGAAAAACGCCCTTGGGCGCTTTTTCTTATCCTCCAAGATAGGCTTTACGAACTTCGTCTGACGCAAGAAGCTCTTTACCAGTACCTGAAAGAACGACTTTACCAGTTTCAAGAACATAACCACGATCCGCAATTGACAAAGCCTTATTGGCATTTTGTTCAATCAAAAGAACGGTAGTCCCTTGTGCCTTGATATCTTCGATAATGTCGAAAATTTCTTGAATAAAGATTGGGGCAAGTCCCATTGAAGGTTCATCCAAAAGCAAGAGTTTTGGACGGCTCATAAGGGCACGGCCCATTGCAAGCATTTGTTGCTCACCACCAGAAAGTGTGGCTGCATCTTGATTTTTACGTTCTTCTAGACGTGGAAAACGTTGGAAGACTTTCTTCAAGAGAGCTGCATTTTCCTCTTTATTTGTATGAAGGAAGGCTCCCATTTCAAGATTTTCCAAGACAGTTAATCCTGGGAAAACATGGCGCCCTTCTGGGACCTGAGCCAATCCTTCTGCGACAATCTTACGAGCTGGTGTTTTGTGAATATCTTTTCCAAGGTACGAAATAGTTCCAGCAGTTGGACGAACAAGACCAGAAATGGTACGAAGAATAGATGTCTTACCGGCACCATTAGCACCGATAAGTGTTACAACTTCACCTTCATTAACCTCAAAGCTAACATTTTTAACAGCTTCAATTGATCCGTATTTAATTGAGAGATTTTCAACTTTTAACATAGCCATTATGCTTCACCTCCCAAGTAAGCTTCAATAACACGTTTGTTATTCTTAATTTCATCAGGTGTTCCTTCTGCAATCAAGCGTCCATATTCCAAAACATAGATACGCTCAGTAACATCCATGACCAGACTCATATCGTGCTCAATCAAGATAATTGTGATACCAAAGTCTTTTTGAATTTGACGAATATGAGCCGTCAACTCAGCTGTTTCTTGTGGGTTCATACCTGCAGCTGGTTCATCAAGGAAAAGAATTTTAGGTTCCGTTGCTAATGCACGTACAATTTCCAAGTGACGTTGTTGTCCATATGCCAAGTTCTTCGCAAGTGTTTCTGCTTCATCATCCAAGTTGAAGATAGCCAATAATTTCATAGCTTTTTCTTTCAACTCTTCTTCACCTGAATAGTACTTAGGCAAACGCAAGAGTGATGCAAAGAAGTTTGAAGGTTGTTTATTTGACAAACCAACAAGAACATTTTCAAGTACAGTCATATCTTTGAAAAGGCGGATATTTTGGAAGGTACGTGACAAACCAAGAGAAGCAATCTTATAAGGTGCCTTACCATTTAGAACTGTACCATCGAGGGTAACGGTTCCTTCACTTGGTTCATAAACACCTGTCAACAAGTTGAACAAGGTTGTCTTACCAGCACCGTTTGGTCCGATAAGTCCGACCAATTCACCCTCGTTGAGTTCCATTGAAACATCACCAACGGCAGTCAGACCACCAAAGTTTTTAGTCAATTTTTTAACTTCAAGAAGTGCCATTTTTATTTGCCCTCCTTAGATTTATTGAAGAATTTTGAGAGATAGAGTTCTTTCGTTCCAAGAAGTCCACTTGGGCGGAAAAGCATGACAAGAATCAAAGCCAATGCGTAAATAATCATACGGAGGTTTGAAACGTTTTGAAGGAACATATTGATAATACCAAGAACAATAGCGGCAATGACAGTACCTGTAATTGATCCGAGACCACCAAGAACGGCAATGATAAGGTAATCAATTGATTTCATAATGGTGAAATCTTTTGGCACGACAGTACCGATGTAGCTAACATAAAGTGAACCGGCAATCGCTGAAATCATGGCACCGATAACAAAGATAAGTACCTTCATTTTTGTGACGTTAACACCCATTGACTCTGCAGCAATTTCATCTTCACGAAGTGTAATAGCTTGACGACCAGTCGCTGAACGCAAGAAGTTTAGCACTAAAATTGTGATGATGACTACAAAGAAATAAATGACAGGCCAACTTGTATAAGGAAGAATTCCTGTCAAACCAGCGGCACCATTGGTCAATTCACCACCATTAACAATAATGATACGGATAATTTCCGCCATACCAAGAGTGGCAATGGCAAGGTAATCTCCCTTCAAACGAAGAGTAGGTAGACCAAAGATAAGGGCAACGACAGCTGCAATGATAACACCAACAACCATAGAGAGGTAGAAACCATCATAAGTTGGCATCATGCCAGTAATAATAGCAGATGAGTAAGCACCAATTGCCATGAAACCGGCTTGTCCAAGTGTAAATTGTCCTGAGAAACCAAGGACCAAGTTAGTACCAAGTCCCATAAGAATTGAAATACCAATTCCCATTAAGATTTGGATGTAGTAAAGGTTCATGATACCTGAAAGTTCAAGGCCTTTCAAGATAAGGAAGAGCCCAATGATAAGACCAAACCAAATAAGGTTTACTTTTAGATTTTTCTTCATGTCTTACACCTTCTCTTTCACATTTTTACCGAGGATACCCGCTGGACGAACCAAGAGGATAACAATCAAGACACCATAAACAATGGCATCACGGTAACTTGACAAACCAATTGCAGTTGATAGAGTCTCCAAAATACCGATAACAAATCCACCAAGGGCTGCGCCTGGGATAATACCGATACCACCAAGAACAGCGGCAACAAAGGCTTTAATACCTGGTGTCATACCCATAAGAGGTTCAATTGAGTTGTAGTAAAGTCCAATAAGGACACCGGCAGCACCCGCAAGTGAAGAGCCAAGAGCAAATGTAAAGCTGATAGTATTGTTAACATTAATACCCATCAATTCAGCTGCATCGCTATCTACAGATACCGCACGCATGGCTTTACCCATTTTAGTTTTCTTAACAATCAATTGCAGAGCAACCATGAGAACAAGGGCAACCACCAAAATCAGCAATTGCACATTCGTCACAGAGATTGATCCAAGATGATAGGTATGCATTTTAATTGATTGTGGGAATGAACGTGTGTCTGCTCCGACGAAGTAAACCATGATGTATTCAAGGAAGAATGACACACCAATGGCCGTAATCAAGGCAGAAATACGTGTTGAATTACGGAGTGGGCGATAAGCCAAGAACTCGATAACAACCCCTAAAATGGCACATACAATCATGGAGAACACAAGGGCAATCCAGAAATTCATCTTCAAGCTGTTAATCGCATAGTAACCAACGAAGGCACCTATCATGTAGATGTCTCCATGGGCAAAGTTAATCAATTTGATAATCCCATAAACCATAGTATAACCAAGGGCAAGTAGGGCATAGATACTACCCAAGATGATACCATTGACTAGTTGTTGGGGAAGTTGTTCAAAAAACATATATAACCAAACTTTCTAGTTCATTTTCAGTAAAGATAAGAGCTTATTTTTCAATTTCAACGGCTTCTGCTGAAACTTCTTCACCATTATCTCTTTTAACCATAAGAGCTGCTTTAATCGGGTTATGCTCCTTGTCAATTGTCATTTTACCGGTAACCCCAACATAGTTTTTCATTTTTGCAAGATTATTGGTAATATCAACTGATGTTTTCGCACCCTTAGAGGCTTCTGCAACCATATAAACAGAGTCGTAGGCTAACGCAGCAAACATATTTGGTTCAGTCTTGTAAGTTTTCTTATATGCTTCGATGAAGCCTGATGCTTTATCAGAAAGAGAAACTTTTGTTGAATATCCTGATACGTAGTAAACGTTTGAGGCATTCTTTTTACCTGCAAGCTCTGTAAATTTCGCATCACTAAATCCGTCAGGTCCAAGGATTGGTTTATCAATTCCAAGGTCACGTGCTTGTTTAGTGATAATACCAGTCTCAGTATAATAACCAGGCATTACAATAGCATCATAATCAAGGTCTTTGAATTTAGTCAAAGCTGATTGATAGTCCTTATCCCCTGAAGCGAAAGTTGCTTCAGTAACGATTTGGCCTTTGTATTCACGCTTGAATTCATCCGCAATCCCCTTAGCGTAATCAGAAGCATTATCGTAGTAAAGAACGACCTTCTTAGCATGCAAGTTATTAAAAGAATAGGCCGCCAAAACTTTACCTTGGTAACTATCTTTAAAGGTTGTACGGAAAACGAATTTCTTCGTTCCTTTAGCATCTACCGTAAGGTCATCCTGTGTACCAGATGGAGTCATCAAAGGAACCCCTGTTTTTTGAGATACAAGGCTGGCAGCAGCAACTGCACCAGATGTTGCCGGACCAACGATAGCATTTACATTATTCTGGATAGCCAAGTTCGTTGAAGATGTTGAAGCTTCAGCATTTTCAGATTTATTATCTTTTGTGACAAGCTCAAGCTTTTTGCCATCGACGCCACCAGCTTTGTTAATTTCGTCAACAGCCAACTTAATACCATTCTGCTCCGCCTTACCATAGGCTGCAACGGCACCTGTCAACTCCATGTTAACACCAATTTTGATTGTATCGCCAATCTTAGTACCATTGGCATTAGCAGTCACATCTGGTGACTTGCCACAGGCAACCAAGAAAATGGAAGCAAAAAAGGCTAACACAATAAGTGTGATCTTTTTAGACATAAGATTTCTCCTTAATATTTTCTTAAAAAAGTCCACCTTATAGCTTACAGAATTATCAGACAATTGTCAACTACACATAACTAAGCTTTAGCGGCAGTAATCGTTTCCATTACTTTAAGAATAACTCTTTAAAAAGAAAAAACTTTTCTCTTATTAAAGAGAAAAGTTCTTATACGGTTCAGGGACTGAGGTGTCGTAACGTTCCAGACTACCTACAAAGTCCATATCAATATCAGAATAGTAAGAAGGCAGAACTTTTTTCACTGCTTTCATTCCATCGAGCTCTTTCAAAATATCCTCGACCTTGTCCTCATCTACATAAAGGTGCACATAACGCATCTTATAAGAATGGTAGACAACATCCCCAAACTTGGCAATTTTACGTAAGTCTCTATTGTAATATAAATAAACAATAATGCCTTGACGCTTAATCATGACTCATCTTCTCCTTTATGTTCGTGTCTCCCTTTTTATGATGTGGTTTATGAGGGGCAAGAGGTAGCCCAGTATCAATAAAAATCTGGTCTGAAACAGCTTGGGCAATCTCCTCACCAAGATTGGCTAAAATAGTCTGTAAATCGAACTCTGCCTGACGATAGCCAATAACCACCTCGTTTAAATCAATTTGGCGCTTCATTCGCAAAACCTGACGTTTCAACTCTCTCACATCTGGTCTAAAAGCCTCATACGCCTTAGCAGCATCATAGCTATCTTTTAATTCTTGAAATGCAAAGAGTTGCTCTTGAAGTTCTCTGTCATTTTCGAATTTCTGGCGTTTTAAACGATAATTCTCTACCTCAGGTAGCTTTAGAAAATACGAAACAAGACACTCTATAGCTTGATCAATCGCAAGCAACTCCTCATTGATTATTAACATGTTTTCTATTATAACACAAAAAGCCAGATGAAACGGTCCTTATACAACCGATTTGCATCTGACTTTTGTTTAAGACAAGCTCAGTTTATTTTAATTGGTTATTAGCCATGATTTCATCGATGAAACCATACTCAAGCGTTTCTTGAGCACTCATCCAATTGTCACGTTCAGCGTCTACATGAACCTTTTCAATTGGTTGTCCAGAATTACCTGCCAAGATTTGCTCCAAGTTATTACGTGTCTTGAGCAAGTGTTCAGCTGCGATAGCCATGTCTGTTTGTTGCGTACCGCCACCAGTACCACCCATTGGTTGGTGAATCATGTACTCTGCATTTGGCAACATGAAACGTTTACCTTTGGTACCGCTTGAAGCGATAATTGTTCCCATAGATGCTGCCATCCCCATAACGATAGTCTGAACATCAGACTTGATGAAGTTCATTGTATCAACAATGGCAAGACCTGCCGAAACGGATCCACCTGGTGTATTAACATAAAGATAGATATCTTTTGTATTGTCTTGAGCATCCAAGAACAAGAGTTGGGCGATAATTGAGTTTGCCATATTATCTTCAACAGGACCTGTTAACATGATGATACGATCCTTGAGCAAACGCGAGTAAATATCATAAGAACGCTCACCGCGTGATGTTTGTTCAATTACTACAGGAATCATATGAATCCTCCTTTTAATATTGTCTTGATGCTATTATATGATTTTAGTCAAATTAGGTCAAATAAAAACATCATTCTTAGCACTCTTTCTAAAAGAGTGCTAAACTTCCCTAAACCAATCTCACTTAAAACTTATTAATCTAGTAAAAAAGGGAAATTTTCCCTTTTCAACTTATTTTGTACCAAAGAGACGGTCACCTGCATCTCCAAGACCTGGAACAATATAACCGTTTTCATTAAGTTTCTCATCCAATGATGCTGTGTAGATATCAATATCTGGGTGAGCATCTTGCAATTTTTTGACACCTTCTGGTGCTGCAACCAAGCAAACAAACTTGATATTAGCAGCGCCACGTTTTTTAAGTGAGTCTACTGCCAAGATTGCTGAACCACCAGTCGCAAGCATTGGGTCTACTACAAAAATTTGACGTTGATCAATGTCTTCTGGTAGTTTAACCAAGTACTCAACTGGCTCAAGAGTTTCCTCGTCACGATACATACCAATATGACCAACTTTAGCTGCTGGTACAAGGCTGAGGAAACCATCGACCATACCAATACCCGCACGAAGGATTGGAACAATCGCCAATTTCTTACCAGAAAGTTGTTTTTGTACTGTTTTTGTAATTGGTGTTTGAATTTCAACCTCTTCGAGGGGAAGGTCACGAGACACTTCGTAACCCATGAGCATAGCAATTTCATTAACTAGCTCACGGAAGTCCTTAGTAGAAGTATCCTCACGACGGAGGATTGAAAGTTTATGTTGAATCAGTGGATGTGAAATAACTTGAAATTTACCCATAATAGTTTCTTCCTTTGCTTTATATTCACTCCATTATATCAAAAAGGCAAAAAAAACGCTTGCTTTACTGCAAACGTTTTTGAAAAGGATTATTTTTTAGGCAAATGAATCTTTCCTGTGACCAAACCATAGCCAAGAAGAGCTAGACTTGCAATTGCTGCAAAGATAGTCGCCAAGATTGAAAGAATGTTGCTGTTTGAACCTTCTGAATCACCTGGTGTCTTAGGAGTCGTAGCAAGTTTGGCAGCAACTTTAGTATTGTTGTCTTTACTTGACTCATCAGACTTAGTTACTTCATCAGCTTTAGCGACTCCGTGAGACTGAACTTCATCTTCAGACTTAGCTGGTTTTGGAGCTTCTGTTTCAGTGACAGACTCTTCTTTAACAGGAGTCGTTGAAACAGTTGGTCCAGTTGCTACAATAGCCTCTGGTACTGGTGACGCAATCTCTGTAGCTTGAGCTGCTGGACGACGGTCACCCACAGAACCCTCTGTTGAAGGTTTCGCAGGAACCGCTACATGATGATCATCTGATGAATTATTATCATTACCAGAGCGGTCTGCAAAATAAGGGAACGGTGTAGGAACTGGAGAGTCTGAATTCGTAGGATTTGTTGGTTTATCTTCTTTATCAGCTGATGGTTTATTATTGTCCGCTGGTTTAGAAGTGTCTGGTTTATTAGTCTTATCATCAACAGAATGATTACCTTCTGTTGGACTTACTGGTGTTTCTGGCTTATCTGCCTTCTTATCTTCACCATCTTTAACTGTTACAGTCAAGACACCGTGAGCTTCAGAAACGCCTGTTGAGCCGTCAACTTTAGGATAAGTATGTGGTTTAAGACCATAATCTGATACCGCATAATAATCTACATTAAAGTCCTCGTTTGGTAATTTAGCACTGTTTTGATCGGCTACGTGTACCAAGCTTTCACTAGATTTATCCCAAATCCAGTCACCTTGATTCGTCATCTTAGGAAGAACTTCTGTAGTATCATCTGCATTCATCTTGATGAGGAAGCTTGGAGCCCATGTTGATTTATTCTCAGCACCAGCAATACCACCGCGGTTAGTCATGTAAGAAGTAACCAAGAGGGTATCTGATGATCCTTCAACAGGAACAGCATAGTAAGAATAAGTAGATGTACGCCAGTCGGCTGGTACAGAGGCTGTCAAAACCACACCTGAGCCATTAAGTGGACGGTATTCTCCACGGAGACTATCTGATACGAATCCAAGCATGACAACATCATCACCGACAGCTTCACGCGCTGCCACAGTACCTTCAGCATCCGTAGATTTATTGATACGTGAAGCAGTGAAGAGGTAATACTTATTACCCATCTTAACAACACTTGGACGTTCTACTTCATCAGTAACCATGTGGCTAGTAACAAGTGGTGTGTATAGTTCAGCTACAGATGGATTTTTCTCATTGTCATCAAGTTTCAAGATACCAATAGAACCATTTGCCCATGAAGCAAGGTTATAAAGGTGTTTATTATTGACAATATTGAGGAATGACTTAAGGTTAAAGGCGTCATCTCCTCCATAGTTTGACCAGTTGTAGATTTGTTTTTCGCCTTGGTAGTTTTCATCACCTGTATTTGATTCGAAAATAAGGTAACGGCTACCGTTATCTTCAATGATGTGTGGGTCACGAAGACAGTAGTTATCTGTACGGTCTGGATTTCCATCGTGGTTGTGGTCATCGTTGAAAGTACTCATGAATTTTGGATAACTTTGATAATGATAGTTATCCCCACCAAAGAGAATGTGGTCATTTTCAACTGACTTAATAACAACTTCGTCGTTTTCAACAGCTAGGTTAAGTGTAGCACTAGCCAATTGTTGCCAGTTCAATTTACCACCACTAGTATCATTCTTAGTGTAGTAAAGTTGGATACTACCGTCAGAGTTTACCGTCGCTGAACCTGACCATTGTTGGTCATCTTCAAGGGCATTATAACCAAAGATTGGACCCGCATTTTTCCAATGTGTAAAGTCATTATCTCCGTATTTACTATAGAGCAAGTAAATGTGGTTTGAGTTTTTATTTGGTGCACCGGCCATTGAGATAACCAACTGATAACCGTTCCAGTTGCTTACTACACCTGACTCAGCATCTTGGACTGGCCAAGAATCCCAAACGTCGATTTCTTCTTTTTTCATCGTTTGGGCATCAACAGTGTTGAAAGCAGGCATATTGATGATTGTATCTGCTTTAAAGTAAGGAACTGCCAATTTGCTGTCTTGCTTCAAGAAGCTAGCAACGATATCTTTCAAGTTACGGTAAGTCAAGCTAGTACCTGTACCCTTGATAGCATCATCGCTAAAGTCAACTTTATTAAGTGCTTTAATTTCTTCCTCAGTCAAGGCAACGATTTGATCTGAGGTCATATTATCTTCAACAATAGACTTGATACGACCGTTAAGTTTGCTAAGGTTTGCATTAGCAGCGCTGTTTTCAGTAGGTTTAAGGGCTACTTCAGTGTGTGTATCAGCTGTTTCTGAGCTTGCTGTTGAAGTTGGTGCCTCTACTGCAGCCTCTGATGTATGAGCTGGAGCAGAAACCGCAGCAACAGTTGCTGAAGGTGTTGTTGCATCTGATGAAGATGTCACTACTGTGCTAGACGCCTTTTCTTCGACTACTGATGGAGTTGTGTTGCTTGGTTGTGTCTCTGTAACTGGTGTAGTTGCAACCTCTGAATGTGCAACTGAAGATTCAACTGCTTCTGAAGTTGCCACACTTGTTGCTGCTTCACTGGCTACCGTTAGAGATGCTGTGCTTGTTTCTGGTGTTGCTGTCGCAGTAGCTACAGCTGGTGCTGTTTCTGTAACTTGATCAGCTTTTACCTGAGTGGCACCAAAAAATGCCAAGGTACCAACGAGTGCTGATGTTGCCCCTACTGTGGCTACCTTACGGATGCTATAACGCATCTTTTTGCACTCTGCTTGCTTAGGTGCTACTGTATTTGACTGTGAATTAACTGTACTATCCATATAAACTCTCCTTTTAGGTTTTCACATGTTTTATTCTATCATTTTTTAATCTAAATTCCAATCTTTTTTTAATGACAAATTGATATTTTTTGTAAAAAACTATTTTTTGTTAAAATAATAACTATATAAAAAGCAATTTAATCAGGAATTATCACTATATGGAATCAAAATATCCTCCTCTAATCTTTATTCTCGTTTTTTAATCTTATTTTTTGTTTTTATAATAAAAAATGAGAGCGTTAACAATTCTTCCCCGAAAACAAATAAGGCTTCTGTGAGTCAAAACTTTCATCTAGCATCTCATAAAGGATGGTCTAACGACCTACAGACTATTGTGTGGAATCAAGAAGGAAACTACTATGATATCTATTTTCTACATTCTGTAGATGGGGCTACTGATCCTTTTGGACCTAACGGTCAAGATTGGACACATACAACGACTAAAGATTTTATCACCTATAGTAAACAAGAGACTGCTATACCAGCAAAGGGTGGTGACTCTAAAGAAGGATGGCATTCTGCTTGGACAGGGAGTGTAGTCACAGATAGTCAGGGGATTTCTGGTATCCAAAACGAAGAACCTGTCGCCTATTTTACAGGGCTCATGGATGATGGAAGCCAGGCAATCTATGCTAGTGAGTCAAACGACAAGGGAGCTAGCTTTACTAAAGCCTTAAAAGATGGTAAACCTTTATTGACAAAGGAACAATCCTATAACGGTAAAGATTTCCGCGATCCTTATGTCTTCCACTTCAAAGACAAATTACTCATGTATATCGCTGAAGGTGACGCCTTAGGTGTTTATCAATCTCAAGATGGTATTAATTGGACAAAAGCAGATAGCAAGGATGGCTCTAAAATCCTACCCGAAACATTTTTTAAGGGGCATAACTGGCAGGACAACGCTCCTATCGAGTGTCCCGTTCTCAAAACAATGACAACAACTGACGGTCAGGACAAGCAAGTTCTCTTTTTTGGAGCTAAGGATACAGCTTCAGGCGAAACAACTGGAACCTACTATACTGTAGGGCATTTAGATGGTAACGGCTTATTTATTGCAGATACAGAAACAAAACGCTTAGATCAAGGCTCTGACTATTATGGCGCTAACTTCACTGGAAGCAATCGAATCGAAGAAAGCAATCATAACCTTATCAGTCTTGGCTGGGTTGGTAATTGGAACTACTTCACGTCAGGCATTCACAGTGACCAAGAGGCCAAGAGTGATTTTCTAAAAACTATCGGATTTTACGCTACACCCAGAAAGCTACAACTGGATAAGGACGGTATTATTCAGTCCGCCCCCCTCTATAAAAATGAACAATTAACCCTCAAAAATCAAAATGGCAACATTTCAAGTCAAAGACCACTCACCAGTGACAATAGA
The DNA here is from genome assembly GCF_000448605.1 of Streptococcus sp. HSISS3. Taxonomy (NCBI): domain Bacteria; kingdom Bacillati; phylum Bacillota; class Bacilli; order Lactobacillales; family Streptococcaceae; genus Streptococcus; species Streptococcus sp. HSISS3. Next base: position 299,882 of record NZ_CM002130.1, on the reverse strand, counting down.
AAACCTTGGATTGATAAAAGTCACAATCAAAATGCTAATGGACTTCTTGATCTTGCCGGAAAAAATAGTGCAGGGTATTACCAACTGCATTTTTCAAATATTAAGAAAGAAGGAGGCTATATCTACATTGATATCTGGCAAGGCTCTGATTACGTTAAAATCGCCTACCAAATAACAAGTGGTACCTATCAGGTCTCTACCTATGCTGCTGAACTGAACAACAGCATGGATGGTAGTCAAACTGCCTCTTCTTACTATTACGACGGACTCTTGGGTAACGGTCAAGGTTATAAAGCTGACAGTCTCTATAAGGAAACTGATAATATCACTATAACGCTTATTACAGACAATCGTAGCTTGGAAATTTTCTTCCCCAATGGCCAAACCTACACTCTAGCCAGATTTAATACCTCTGGTAAGCAGGATGTCAAGGTTTTCTCCACTCAGAAAGATCTACTATTAAACTTGAAAATCTACGATGTACACTCATAACAATAATAAAAGTGATGCTATTTGCATCACTTTTATTATTTTCCAAAGACAGAAACGAGACGTTTAACTCCTTCAGCAACAACTGTAGTTGGCGTAGCTACGTTAAAGCGGAAATGTTTCTCTCCTTCAGAACCAAAAGTAATACCGTCATTTAGCACTACCTTGGCTTCTTCTTTAAGCAAACGTCCAAGTTCATTATGGTCTTGATCATAGGCTGAAAAATCAAGCCAAACCAAGTAAGTTCCCTCAGGTTTCATGACTTTGATATTAGTCTTTTCACTAAGTTCCTTGGTTAAAAGGTCAATATTAGTTTCAAAGACAGTCTTCAATTCCTCTAACCAAGGTTGCCCATAGGTCAGAGCTGCTTGGGTTGTAATCAAACCAATGGTTGGAATTTCATGTTGATTATTTGCCAACTGCTTTTGTTTAAAGGCTTTACGTAAGTCTTCATTTTCAATGATAGTAAAACTGTTTTTGGTACCAGCAATATTAAAGGTTTTAGTAGCCGAACTAAGCACCAAGGTAAAGTCCTTGTAAGCATCTGAAATGGTATTCATAGAGATGTGCTTATTCCCATATAGGGCTAAGTCTTGGTGGATCTCATCAGATACCAAGAGGACACCATGTTTCTGACACAAATCTGCTACCTTGGTCAATTCCTCTTTGGTCCAGACACGCCCACCTGGATTATGTGGGCTACAAAAAACATAAAGTTTAACATCATTCTCGACGATATCACGTTCCAATTGTTCAAAATCAATTTCGAAATGCCCATTAACCTTAACAAGACTATTTTCAATCAATCGACGATTATTCAAACGGACAGAACGAGCAAAAGGCGGATAAACTGGTGTGTTGATGAGAACAGCATCGCCTTCTTTGGTAAAGGCTTGAATAGCTGTTGAAATGGCTGGGACAACACCTTCAATGAGAACAATACTCTCTTTATCAACGACGTAACCGTGTTGATTTTTTTCCCAATTAATGATGGACTGATAAAGCTCTTCACTTGGATAAGGATAACCAAAAATATGTGTCTCAGCATAGTTGATAACTGCATCCCTAATCTCAGGAACAGGTAGGAAGTCCATATCGGCAACCCAAAGCTCAAGTAGTTCTGGATTGCTTTCAGCTTCGTGCCATTTCATGGTATTTTGATCCAAGCGATTTGGTTGTGTTGTAAAATCATAACGTGTCATAGATAACTCCTTAAAGACTAAGGGCATTTTCCAAGTCAGCAATCAAATCTTGTGCTGCTTCAATACCAATTGAAAGACGAAGCAAGTCGTCTGTCAAACCATAGGAAGCACGTACATCACCTGGAATATCTGCGTGGGTTTGTGTCGTTGGGTAGGTAATTAAGCTTTCGACACCACCTAGGCTCTCCGCAAAGGTAAAGACCTTTAGAGAATTGATAATGGTTGGAATCTTGTCTTGATCAGCCACTTTGAAGGAAATCATCCCACCCTTGCCTGGATAGAGAACTTCCTTAACAGCCGGTGACTTTTCTAAGAAAGCTACAACTTCTTGAGCATTAGCTGTCGATGCCTCCATACGAAGTTTTAAGGTCTTAAGACCACGCATGAGCATATAGCTATCAAATGGTGATAAGGTAGGACCCGTAGTATTGAGGTTATAATAAAGTTTATCGTAAAATTCTTGGTTGCTAGTCACAACAACACCAGCCAAAACATCATTATGACCTGATAGGTATTTAGTAGCTGAATGTACAACGATATCAGCACCTTGAGTAATCGGTGTTTGATAGATTGGGCTATAGAAAGTATTATCAACAATAACCACTGCACCCTTATCATGAGCAATTTTTGCCACTTTTTCAATATCAAACTCAATCATAAGTGGGTTTGTTGGTGTTTCGATGTAGACAATATCAGCATCATCAGTGATAGCCGCAATCATCTCATCTTCTGTATTAGTGTATTCAAAAAAGAAACGACCTTCTTTTTCCTTGTCGTTAAACCAACGGAAAGAACCTCCGTAAAGGTCACGCGCAGCTACAACCTTGCTACCTACTGGGAAAATTTCAAAGGCCAAAACAATGGCGCTCATCCCTGAACTTGTCGCAATAGCATAATCTGCTTTTTCAATAGCTGCAAGTGTTTTTTCCACTGTTGCGCGTGTTGGATTTTTAGTTCGTGTATAGTCAAAACCAGTAGAATGGCCAAATTCTGGATGTTGGTAAGTTGTTGAAAAATGAATCGGTGAAGCCAAGGCTCCTGTTGCTTCATCCGAATTGATTCCTGCGTGTGCCAAAATGGTTTCTAATTGATATTCTTGTGTCATAATGCGCCCTTTCTACATGGTAAAGTGGATATACTCCATATCTATGACCTCTATTTTATCACTATTTTCTGAAAATAATGGTAAGTTCATCATACGGATTCTTGATAGTTAGTTATAGTTTATTTCTATAACCTAAAAAGACAGATAGATACTGACTCTAATTTAAAATAAGGCCAATTTTTAAGATTGTCAAAAGTAGATTTTCAAGCATCAAAAAGTGCCTGAAACATTATAATTTCAAGCACTAAGAAACGATTTAAAAATCTTGCTTCAATCTAAGGTATACCACTGACTTACTTTTTATCAAATAAGCGATATCTGATTTCTTCCAAAGCCATAATAACAAACGGACAAGCAAGTAAATAGAGCCAATCATCAAGTCCAATAGGTGCAGTGTTAAATAGCGTGTGGAAGAAAGGCACGTAAGTCAGGATAATAAAGAGAACAATTTCTAAAACAATCCCTAAGCTAATAATCCGATTAGCAAATGGTTTGATTTGGAAAATAGATCCTCTACCCTTGCGACTATTCATAGCCATACCAATCTGTGTGAAGATGATGGCTCCCAAGGTCATGGTTGTTGCCTCTCGGTAAAGAGGTCCTGAACTAGTTAGATAATTCAGGTGCCCTTGATTAACCCAATAATTAAGGAAGAAGGCCCCCATAGCCAAGACAGACTCAATCATACCATACCAAGCAAAGGCTTTTAATAGTAATTGTCGATTCAGCAAACGATCTGATAGACGTCTTGGTGGTCTGTTCATAACGCCTTCTTCAGGTGGCTCAACCCCCAGTCCCAAAGCTGGCATCATATCCGTTCCAAGGTCAATAGCTAGGATTTGCATAACTGTTAAGGGAAGAGGAATACGCCCCAAGGAGAACAAGAAGAAAGCAGAGGGAATAGCTTCTGGAGTATTAGAATTAAAAATATAGGTCAAAAATTTTTGAATATTTCGGTAAACGGCACGTCCTTCTTCAACAGCATGGACAATAGAAGCAAAGTGGTCATCCGTTAAAATCATATCGGCAGATTCCTTGGCTACGTCAGTTCCCGATACCCCCATAGCTACACCGATGTCAGCCTTTTTAAGAGCAGGGGCATCATTAACACCATCACCAGTAACAGCAACAACCTCACCAAGTTCCTGAAGTGCATTGACTACACGATATTTTTGTTCAGGAGCTACACGAGCAAAAACAATCTCCCCTTTAAGAGCTTCTTTGAGATCTTGGTCGGTCATATCTGCCAGTTCAAGACCTGAAACAACACGGGCATTGTCACCTTTTACAATTCCAATTTTCTTGGCAATACTAAGAGCTGTCAACCCATAGTCACCTGTCACCATGATAATGCGAATACTGGCACGGTGACATTGCTCAATTGCTTCACGGACACCTTGACGTGGGGGATCACTCATGGCAACGAGTCCCACAAAGACCATATCTTCTTCGAGGGTCCGCATATCCCACTCGTCTTCTTTGATATGTTGGCTTTCCAAAGGACGATAAGCGACAGCTAAAACACGCAAGCCGTCACGAGCAAATTGATCGTTAGCAGCAAGAATAGCTTGACGTTCTGTAGTGGTCATAGATTTGATTGCTCCTTGACCATCATAATAGTCTGAGCAAAGTTCCATCACTTCTTTAGGCGCACCCTTAGTGATGGAAATATGGTGACTGCCATCCAGACCTTTTTCGAGACTATGTACTGTTGTCATCCGTTTACGGACAGAATCAAAAGGAATTTCTTTAATACGAGGAGCCCAGGTGTGGTTGTCATTTAAATCAAGGCCTGCTTTTTCTGCAAGAACATTAAGACAAGCTTCAGTCGGGTCTCCCAAGACCGTATAATTGGGATTGTCAGTACTTGGCGCAACCACTTGAGCATTACTAGCCAAATGAGAAAAGCGGACCAGACGATTCAGGAGGTCATTTTCTTTAAGAGAAACAGGGTGACCATCCTGCTCAATGTGTCCTTCTGGTGCGTAACCTAGTCCAGTCACCTCATAATTACCTGACAAGGTCCATAAATGATTAACTGTCATGGCATTTTGAGTCAGGGTCCCTGTTTTATCTGAGCAAATAACAGAGGTTGCTCCGAGTGTCTCAACAGAAGACAATTTTTTCACTAAAGCATGTTCTTTAGCCATGCGCTGTACAGCCATAGCTAGAGATAGAGTAACTGTAGGAAGTAGCCCCTCAGGGATAAAGGCAACAATCATACCCAAGGCAAAGATGAAGGCTTGAGACAAAGGTTGGTGGACAAATAGTGTTGCTGCAATCATAAAGAAGAGACCTACAGATACTGCAATGACCGAAATCTGTTTGGTCAAATGGTCTAGTTCCTTTTGCAGTGGACTTTTTTCTTGAGCTAGGTTTTGCGTCAAGTCTGCAATTTGTCCGAACTCAGTTTTCATACCGATGGCTGATACTATAAAATGTCCAGAACCAGAGGAAACTGTGGTACCTGCAAACACCATATTGTCATATTCCAAATCAGTCTTATCAGGAGCCAAATCTGCTTGGTCTGATTTATAAATGGGATTAGACTCACCAGTGAGGGCAGACTGATTTACTTGCAAGTCTGTCACAGCAATCAAACGTCCATCTGCAGAAATACGGTCACCTTCTTCAATGAAAACCAAATCACCTGGCACCAAGTTCTGTGCAAGGATTTTATCTTCCTTTCCATCACGAAGAACTCGGGTGTAGGATGGAAGAAGCTTATTCAGTGCTTCCGTGGCTTGACTTGCCCTATATTCTTGAATAAAGCTAAAAAGACCGTTAATGATATTGACCAACCAAATCGCAATCCCCAGCTCCAAGCTATGAGAAATCACAGCAATAAAGCCACCAACCCACAACAAGAGAGCCATGAGACTGGTAAAATGTCTGACAAAGGTCAACCAAATAGGCTCTTTCTTGCTTTCTTTCAACTGATTAGGACCATAAGTTGCTTGTCTCTTTTTTACTTCTTGTGTGCTTAACCCTTGAGGGCTTGTTCGCAACACCTGATAAACCTGATCAGGGGTACAGGTTCCTAATTTAGTATCTCTTTGTCTAGAACTACCCATAATCCTTTCCTCGATTCTAAATCATAAAAGCGATTTCATATTTATGCCCTCATTATACTCCTTTTTCAGAAAATGTTGAAAGAAAAAACCAAGCTACAAGACTTGGTTTCAAATACTATTTAATATGTAATTTAGCTCGTAATCTAGCTGCTCGAGCACCAAGCAATTGGTCAGCCATACGCGTCACAAGAGCAAGCACACCATAAACCAGAATACCCAGGCCACCTCCTAATACTAGATGAATGATACTTCCCATACGGCTTGTTGGAGATAGGATAAATTGGAACAACCAGTAGAAGACAGCAACTGGAATCGCCATGAGGACTGTAAGAATACAAATAAGTAGAGCTTTTCTAAAAACTGTCTTACGACTAAAATGCGTAACTGTGTGAAGGCGCTTATACATGAGAGCAATGGGAACACCTAAGCCGATAGCTGTTGAAATAACCGGGCCGAGAGCTCCTAGGAAAATAATCAATGGTAGCTGAAGAATTGCCTTAACCAACACCCCAATCGCAAAATAATTGATAGCTTTACGGGTCTCAAAGATGGCCTGAAGCATTGGTGCTAAAACACTATACAGGGCCAGGAAAATCACTTGAATCAAACTAGCAGCAAAAAGCAAATGAGCCTGACTGTCTGGTGCTCCATAAAAGACTGTGTAGAGTGGTTTGGCTAAAATCACTGAACCCGCAATAGCAGGTACAATAAAGAGCAAGAGTAACTGTAGATTATTAATAATGAGTTTGGCCGCCCCTCGAAGGTCCTTTTTAACCATATTTTCCGTTAAGAGTGGAATCCCAACCCCAGCAATAGAAATAGCAACGGCAATCAAAATCATAGTAATCTTACTTGGGTTTGAAGACAAATAAGCATAGAGAACCTGAAGCTGACTGTTACTATAGCTTGTAAACTTCTCCATAGTACGGATGAAAGTCCATTGGTCAATCAACTGGAAAAGTTGAACCGCTGACCCAGTGATAATGAAGGGGATGGCTTCCTTAAATGTCTCAATAACAATTGCAGTTGGATTGATATCAGGATGAACGGCCTGCTTACCAAAAAGACTCTTGAGCTTACCTTCCTTCCAAAGGTAGAAGAAAAGCACCCCGTAACTAGCCAACATACCAATGAAAGCGGCAAACGTCGATTGAACAACGGCAGTCACGTAGTCACCTGTCCCAATCCTCATAATGAAGAAAGTTGCCAACAGCATCCAAATGACACGAATAATCTGCTCCGCAATCTGACTCAAGG
>NZ_CM002130.1:271842-292026 GCF_000448605.1 Streptococcus sp. HSISS3 | reverse complement strand
CATAGAGAACCTGAAGCTGACTGTTACTATAGCTTGTAAACTTCTCCATAGTACGGATGAAAGTCCATTGGTCAATCAACTGGAAAAGTTGAACCGCTGACCCAGTGATAATGAAGGGGATGGCTTCCTTAAATGTCTCAATAACAATTGCAGTTGGATTGATATCAGGATGAACGGCCTGCTTACCAAAAAGACTCTTGAGCTTACCTTCCTTCCAAAGGTAGAAGAAAAGCACCCCGTAACTAGCCAACATACCAATGAAAGCGGCAAACGTCGATTGAACAACGGCAGTCACGTAGTCACCTGTCCCAATCCTCATAATGAAGAAAGTTGCCAACAGCATCCAAATGACACGAATAATCTGCTCCGCAATCTGACTCAAGGCGTATGGCTTCATGTTATTGAAGCCCTGGAAAAAGCCTCGTAAAACAGACATAGATGGAAAAATAACAACCGCCCAAGAAAGACTACGCATCACTCGAACCAAGTCTCCATCTCCCCCTGAAAGATAAGACATCCAAGGCGAAGCGAAGTACATGAAAACCCCAAAAATGACGCCCAGACCGACCATGTAATACAAGATACGCTTGAGTAGAAAGAAGCTCGTTTCCATTTTGCCGAGAGTATTGTATTTAGACACCTGCTTGGCAATGGCGACTGGAATCCCTGCTGTCGAAATCAAAAGGAAAAGGGCATAAATATTATACCCCTGACCAAAGAGGGCATTGGCTTGGTCTCCTTGTTTGCCCATCCAAGCATACCAAGGAATAATGTAGAGTGCCCCTAAGAGACGACTGATAATATTGGATGCTGTCATCCATGCCGTCCCTCTTAGCATCTGCTGCTGCTGTGTGTCAGTTTTAGTTTCAGTCATAACTTTCTTTCTAGAGAATAAAATATAATCTAGTTTATTATAAACTTTTGGCTGTGACTTGTAAAACAAGAACATTAAGGCTAAAATAGGAACTATGATTACTATTGAACAAGTTCTAGAGGTTCTTAAAAAGGACCGTAATTTTAGAGATATTATTGACCAAGACCACTACTACTATTCATGGACTGGAGTGACTTTTGAGCATCTTTCTTACGACAGTCGTGATGTCACACCATCTTCCCTCTTCTTTGCCAAGGGGGCTGGCTTCAAGCGTGAATTTTTAGAGAATGCTGTCAAAACTGGCTTGAGCTTCTACGTATCCGAAAAAGATTACCAAGTGGGAATCCCTGCCATTATTGTTTCAGATATCAAGCAAGCTATGAGCCTCGTTGCTCAGGCCTTCTACCAATACCCTCAAGACAAGCTGAAATTGCTGGCTTTTACTGGGACAAAAGGGAAAACAACGGCGGCCTACTTTGCCTATAACATTCTTAAGCAAAGTCATAAACCTGCTATGCTTTCAACCATGAACACGACACTAGACGGAAAAACCTTCTTCAAGTCTACCTTAACAACACCTGAGAGTTTGGATCTTTTCCGTATGATGTCCGAAGCTGTTGATAATGGCATGACCCATCTGATTATGGAGGTTTCAAGTCAGGCCTATCTAACCAAACGAGTCTATGGGTTAACCTTTGACGTAGGCGTCTTTCTTAACATCAGTCCAGACCACATCGGGCCTATTGAACACCCAACCTTTGAAGACTACTTCTACCACAAGCGTCTGCTCTTAGAAAATAGTCGAGCAGTCATCGTCAATAGTGGTATGGATCACTTCAATTTTGTTGCGGAGGAAGTCGCTGATAAAGACCACGACTTCTATGGTAAGGACTCTGAAAATACCGTTCAACATAGCTCAGGATTTAGCTTTAAAGCAAAAGGTAAACTAGCTGGTGATTACGATATCCAACTCATCGGTGACTTTAATCAGGATAATGCTATGGCTGCTGGTTTAGCCTGCTTACGTCTTGGAGCCAGTCTCGAAGACATTAAAAAAGGGATTGCTCAAACCTCTGTTCCAGGTCGTATGGAAATTCTCACTCAGGCAAATGGTGCTAAGGTATTTGTCGACTATGCTCACAATGGTGACAGTCTAGACAAGCTCTTGCAAGTCGTAACTGACCACCAAAAAGGTAGGATTGCTTTGATACTAGGAGCTCCTGGAAATAAGGGGGAAAGCCGTCGTAAAGACTTTGGTCATGTCCTCAACACTTACCCCGAGGTAGATGTCATCTTGTCTGCTGATGACCCTAACAAGGAAGACCCCCTTACCATCTGCCAAGAGATTGCTAGTCATATCAATCGTGAGGTGCGTATCATTGTTGATCGTGAGGAGGCCATCAAAACTGCCATGTCTGAAACTACAGGCTCAAAAGATGCCCTTGTTATCGCAGGTAAGGGAGCTGATGCCTTTCAAATTGTAAATGGTAAACACACTGATTATGCTGGTGATATTGAAGTCGCTAAGAAATATTTGTAAACAACAAAAAGTCAATTGAGGTATTACAATTAGCCTCAATTGACTTTTTTCTATATGGAAACTAGTCCTTACCTAGTGTCTTCTTAAAAATATCGTAGAAGGGATTGAGGGTCTTATCAAATGAGCCAACAAGCGTCTCTAATTGTCCGCCAAACTGACGCTTAAAGTTAAAGTTTCCTTTGCCAGAACTAGCTGCCTCAGTTTCAATAGTACCGTAAAAGTTAAAACGCTTTTTAGCCTTACTTTTAGCATATTTTATCATCTCCCAATGAAGCAAAACCGCTCCACCAAAATTAAGGTAGGCTTCATCATTACCTCCGTAAAAGCTGACAATTTCCGGACCATAATCCATGAAAAGATAAGCTGAAAGCGGTAATTTGTCAGTCTTGATTTGGTAAGACTTGAATTGCTCTAAGCGCTTATAGTAGCTTCTCAGCTGATCCTCCGCATCTGCTATTTGACCCTTGGTACGTTTTTTCTGAGGACCTTCTTTTAAAGCCTGAATCTTGGCTTCAAAAGACTGAATATTCTCGTCAAGATAAACTAGATAGGCTGGACAATCCAAATAAGCCAACATAAACTTGGCAGATTTGCCAAAACATTTTTTTAGATTTTGAAAATAAACCAGCGGATGAACAGAAAATCCCTTTCTCTCCGCCGTTCGACTTAAAATATCGTAGAACTGGTCAAGTTGATGCTCATCCAACTCTTCAATCTTGACATTCAGAGCAGTGAATTTTTTGAGGTCTCGCTTCAATGATGGAGAAAAGGCAGCAAGAATCTCATCAGAACTAGCAAAATTTTCAATTGGCTTGACAAACATCTGGTTAACTACTAAAGATTGCTCCGAATCCAAAGAGTGCTCAAAACCTAATGTTTCAAATACCTTTAGCACATCACTGGCCTTATCTACTTCGATATTTTCAAGCTTTTCATTTCTAATAAGATTTGTCAGATAAGGGTGTATGGAAAGTGTGGCAATATTTTTCTTTCTTAAATAGAGTATTAAAGCCTCAAGTAGCTCTGTCAAACTATCAAGAGAGTGGTAATTTAACAGGGGACCATGCAACAAGAGAGCCTTTTTAAATATACGAAATCTCTTCTTATAAACGACTATCGTTTGGCCTACCCTTAAGCCATCTCTTTCGAAAACCAGGGCTTCTACTTTTTCTATATGGTCTTCACCTTCTTGAAGTTTGGACATCTCAGCAGACTGCAGAAAATTGGCACACTTTGCGGTTACCTGTGTGTTTTGATAATCCTCAAAACTAACACTTTTAACCCTAATAGACATTACTATCATCCCTTCCGTTTCATCCTATATCCCACATTTCCCTAAAATCATTAAATGCTTTTAATGATTGGCAAAGTTTTCCAAACCAAGAGGGGTATTTAGTGATTATGAATGTTACTCACAGATGATGAGGAAAATTAATTAAATTACTAAAACTACAAACATCATTATATACAAAATTATTGTTTTTGTTAAGCCTTTTGGGTGATTTTCTGAAACTTACACGAATGTTCATCTGATTATAAAAAGTCCTTCCACTTAAATGCAGAAGAACCTTTCTTCACCGATACTTACCTATAACGTCGCAATTGAGGTGGGGTATAAGACTGAACAAAGGCCTCAATTTCAGCAAAATCATCTGTAAAGAGGAATTTTGCAGCCGTTCCAGCCTCTAAAAAATCATGAGCAACCATGGTATCTAACATGGCCTTCATGGCATCATAATAGCCGTTTAGGTTAAAGAAAACACAGGGTTTGTCCAGCTTACCCACACGAGCAGCAGCAATGGCTTCTGAGATTTCTTCAAGTGTTCCGAGACCTCCTGGAAGGGCGATAAAGAGCTCACCCTGCTCTAACATAGCTGTCTTGCGCTCTGCCATCGTTTTTACTATCGTCATTGATGTCAATCCCTCATAAGCAATTTCTCTATCCTTAAGAAATTGCGGCATAATCCCATGAACCTGTCCACCATTTTCCAAAACAGTATCACCAAGAACCCCCATAAGACCCATCTTACTACCACCATAGACTAGGGTATGTCCATTTTTAGCAATCCAGCGACCTAAGGCAATTGTTGCCTCCTTAAAGCTTGGACTATCTCCCATATTAGCACCCAAATAGACTGTAACTTTCATCGTAGTCCTCCTTTTTATTCTATTATAACGCAAAATTCCTGCCATAATTGACAGGAATGTTATCTTAGTCTTTACGCTCCAAATTACGAAGCATTTCATCAATTTTATTACCGTATTCGATAGATTCATCCTTGATAAAGGTCAAATCTGGGATCTTATACATGGTCAAATTTTTACCAAGTTCACGTTTGATGGTACCAGTCGCCTTTTCAAGTCCTGTTTGGGCCTTTTGACTATCTGATGCCAAGTTTGAATGAATGGTATAAAATACCTTTGCAGCTGACAAATCGCCAAGCATTTGCACATCGGTAATGGTTACATCTTGAACACGTGGATCACGAACCTTCTTTTGAAGAATTTCGTTGACTTCACGTTTAATTTCCATCCCAACACGGTCTATACGAAATGAATTTCCCATAGTCTCATCCTTTCATTTTCTTATAATGGAACAAAAGCCAGGCCTGATGACCTAGCTTTGTCTCCTAAGTCAGCTCTTTCTGAGAAATCTGACAAAAATTAACGTTTGATTTCTTCCATGATGTAAGCTTCAATAACGTCGTCAACTTTAATATCGTTATAGTTTTCAATCATCAAACCACCCTCTTGAGCGTTTCCGACTTCTTTAACATCATCTTTAAAGTGTTTCAAACTTGCCAATTTACCATCGAAAATAACAACACCATCACGGATGACACGGGCACTTGATTCACGAGTAATTTTACCGCTAGTAACCATGAATCCACCGATTGTTCCGACTTTAGAAACTTTGAAGGTTTCACGAATGATTGCTTCACCAAGGATTTTTTCTTCAAATTCTGGATCAAGCATCCCTTTCATAGCATCTTCGATTTCTTCAATAACCTTATAGATAATGCTATGAAGACGAATTTCAACTTCATCAGTTTCTGCTTGTTGGCGAGCTTGAGGCGTAGGGCGAACGTTAAATCCGATAACCACAGCGTCTGAAGCTTCCGCAAGTGTAATATCAGATTCATTGATAGCACCTACCGCTGAGTGAACAACATTCACACGAACGCCTTCAACATCAATCTTAAGAAGTGATGCTGCCAAGGCTTCAACAGAACCTTGTACATCGGCCTTGATGATAACATTAACAGTCTTCATTTCACCAGCTTTAAGGGTATCAAAGAGGTTATCCAGACTAACACGGTGTGTTTGTTGACGTTGCTTCATAAGAGCACGTTTTGCACGTTCTTCACCAGCCGCACGGGCTGCTTTTTCATCTTCATATACGGCAAAATGGTCACCCGCCATAGGAGCTTCATTCAAACCAGTAATGGAAACTGGTGTTGATGGCGCTGCAGTCTTAATGCGACGACCAAGGTCATTAGTCATAGCACGGACACGTCCGAAGGTGTTACCAACAACGATTGGGTCTTGAACATGCAAGGTACCTTGTTGAACAAGGAGGGTAGCAACTGCACCTTTACCTTTATCCAAACGGGCTTCGATAACAGTACCGATAGCACGAACACTTGGATCCGCTTTAAGCTCTTCCACTTCAGCCACAAGAAGAACGGTTTCAAGCAATTCTTCAATGTTTTGGCCAAATTTAGCTGAGATTTCAACAAACTCGCTATCGCCACCCCAAGCAGTTGAGATAACGCCATGCTCTGCTAATTCACCGATAACACGTTCTGGGTTAGCACCTGGTTTATCAATCTTGTTAATCGCAACAATGATTGGAACACCAGCAGCCTTAGAGTGGTTGATGGCTTCAATCGTTTGTGGCATAACACCATCATCCGCAGCTACAATCAAGATAGTAATATCCGTAACAGAGGCACCACGAGCACGCATAGATGTAAAGGCCGCGTGTCCAGGAGTATCAAGGAAGGTAATTTTCTTACCACCCTCTTCAATTTGGTAGGCACCAATATGCTGTGTGATACCACCAGCTTCACCTGTAGCAACACGTGAGTTACGAAGGGTATCAAGAAGGGTTGTTTTACCATGGTCAACGTGTCCCATGATAGTAACAACTGGTGCACGTTCTACCATAGCATCTTTGTTAAGGTAATCTTCATCAACAAAGAAACGTTCGATATCAGCATTGTCAACTTCTTCTTTCTTGGTTGCTTCAATGCCATAGTCAACCATCAACAACTCAATGGTATCTCCATCCAGAGATTGGTTTTGAGTTGCCATAACACCCATCATGAAGAGTTTTTTAACGATTTCAGCTGGCTCACGTTTAATACGTTTTGCGATTTCTGCAACCGTCATACCCTCAGTGTATTCGAATTCTTTTGGCAATTCATGGAATTTACGCTCGGTTACTGGTTTTGGAGCCGAATTACCACGGTTGTTTTTACCTTTTTATTTTTGTTTTTGTTCCAGTTACTATTTCGTTGATTTCTCACTTGGTTTTGATTATTCCACTTATTATTTCTTGTTTGCTTAGGTCCATCTTCATTCTCGCGACGATTATCACGTGATTTATCAGGACGTGCCTTTTTACGACGTGTATCTTGTGCTTGTGCGACTGGGGCTGGTTGAGCAGCCACCGGAGCTGGTTTGGGAGCTGGCTTAGCTTCAGCCACTGCTTTTTGAGCGGCTACTTCTGCCTGATGCTTCTCTTGTCTTGCCTTTTCCTGCTCTTTTGCACGGCGTTGTTCTGCAGCTTTTTCTTCACGGAAACGCGTTTCACTTTGACGTGAATACTCTGCATTTTGCTCTGCCTTCAAGGCTGCTGCACGCGCTTTAAAGTCAATACGTGGACCTGCCTGATTGTTACGGGCAGCATCATTACGCTTATTTCGACCTTGATCATTGCGCTGTTTAGCTTGGAAATTACGGTCACGATTATTTTTGTTATCACGGTTTCCGTTATTACGGTTTCCTTGACCATTTCCATTTTGGTTACGACGGTCATTATTGTGACGTTTACCTTGATCGTTACCTTGTTTATTGCGATTACGGTTACGGTTGTCACGACCACCACCATTTTGGCGACGCTCTGCTTCTGCCTTAGCACGTGCTTCACGTTCTGCCTTAAAGTTACGACTTTGTGGCTTTTTCGGCGTCACAGGAGCTTCTTTAGCTTCAGCCTTTACGGTTTCCTTAGCAGGAGCCGGTTTGGACGTCGAAGCCTTTTCAGCTTTTGGCGTAACCTTCTCTTTCTTAGGAGCTGGTGCTACTTTTGGAGCAGGCTTACTCTCTGCCTTAGCTGTGCCTCCTTTTAAACTTGAAGTGATACGATTAGCATCAGCTTCTTCAACTGATGAGGAATGGCTTTTAACAGAAAGCCCTAGTTCTTGCGCCTTTGCGACAACAACCTTACTTTCTACACCAACCTCTTTTGCGATTTCATATAATCGTTTCTTTGACACGTGATGCCCTCCTATTCTTTAGTCCATAAGAGTCCTCATTTTCTTTGAAAATCCAGCATCAACCACAGCAACCGTTTTTCTCGGTTTACCAATAGCCATGCTTAATTCCAGTGCGTTAAACACTGTGGAGAATTCTATATTATAGTAGTTACATTTATCAGTCATCTTTTTAGTCACATTACTACCAGCGTCATTGGCAAGAAAGACTAATCTTGCCTTTCTTGATTGAACTGCCTTGATGACAAGTTCTTCGCCAGAAATAAGTTTTCCAGCCCTTTGCGCTAGTCCAAGTAAATTGGACAATTTTTCTGTGTTATTCAAGACCTAACTCTCTTCTTTTGACCTTGTGATCCACATAGGCGATAAGTTCATCGTAAAAACTTTCAGGAACTTCCATTGAAAAACTATGGTTAAAAGCTCGTTTCTTTTTAGCTTGGAGAGCTTCCTCATTATCTAATTTAATATAAGCTCCTCGGCCATTTTTCTTTCCTGTTGGATCAATGAAAATCTCACCATCTTTAGTTTTCACAATACGGAGCAAATCACGTTTATCAATGATTTCTCCTGAGACAACTGATTTTCGTAAAGGTATTTTTCGTGTTTTAGCCATCAAACACCTCTAAATTCTTCTTATTCTGCTTCTGTTACTTCTTCTGTTGTGACTTCAACAGGTGTAGTTTCTTCTGCAACAACCTCGTCTACAACTTCTTCTGTAGCAGCCTCAGCTTTTTCAGCTTCAAGAGCTTCATATTCAGTAGCTGACTTGATATCAATACGATAGCCAGTCAAGTGAGCCGCTAAACGAACGTTTTGTCCACGACGACCAATCGCAAGTGACAATTTATTATCTGGAACGACAACTGTCGCACGCTTGCTATCATTTTCGTCAAAGAGGACATAGTCCACTTCAGCAGGTGCAATAGCGTTGTAGATAAACTCAGCTGGATCTTCAACCCATTGAATAACATCAATGTTCTCTTCAACAGGAACTTCAATACCTGTCTTAGCATCCAAACGTGTTGGATGGAAGCGGCTGACCACCTTTTTGATATTATTTCCACCACGCCCAACAATGGTACCAATGGCATCAACATTAGGGTTATGGCTGCGAACAGCAACCTTAGTACGATCACCAGCTTCACGAGACACACTCATAATTTCTACAGTTCCATCAAATACCTCAGGAATCTCTTGTTCCATGATACGTTTGATGAACTCAGGATGGCTACGGCTTACAAAGACGTTAACACCTTTTGGATTATTTTCCACTTTATAAACATAGACATCGATCACATCGTGAGACTTAAAGCTTTCGCCAGGAATTTGATCTTGACGTGACAATTGAGCCTCAAGAGTCCCGAGATTGACATAAATGAAACGTTGGTCAAAGCGTTCAACTGTTCCTTGCATGATTTCACCTTCATGTTGTTTGTAGTCATTATAGGTGATTTCACGCATTTGCTTACGCATTTTTTCCATGATGGTTTGCTTAGCAGATTGCGCTGCCACACGACCAAATTCATCCACTGACTCTTCGAAACGAATCTTATCACCGAGTTCGTAGGCAGAACTAATAGCAAGCGCATCCTTAAGACTGATTTCCAAGCGGCTATCAAAGACTTCGTCTACAACTTCACGAACAGTATAAACTTGGAAATCACCTGTTTTTTCATTAAATTCAACAACAGCTGATTCTGATTGACCATAACGACGCTTGTAAGCTGATTTAAGCGATTCAACCACAGCTTCGATGATATCATCCTTGTTAATGTGTTTTTCTTCTTCCAAGACACGGAAGGCTTCTAGCATTTCTTTGCTCATATTCTTTGTCGTTTTAGCCCTTCAAAGGCAAAACTGGCATCCTTTCTTTATTTACACTAAGAGTTCTAGAGTTTGACTGCCAAACGAGCTTTAGCAACTGTTTGATAGGGAATCTCAACAGTTTTATGGCGAGTCTTGTCAAGATAATCAATTGTTAGGATTTCCCCATCAAAGGCCACCAAGTCACCTTGGAAAATCTTAATCTTATCAATAGCCTTGTAAAGACTAACATTGATATACTGACCAACAGCATTGGTCAAAGCTTCTTTGGTCTTCAAGGGACGCTCTAACCCTGGACTAGATACTTCCAGCATGTATTGGTCCGGAAAGGGATCAGGCTGAATAGTATCCAAGAGAGGACTGATAATTTCAGTCAGGTCTGCAGTATCTTCGACAGTAATACCACCTGGCTTATCAATCAAAACGGACAAGACATAGTCACTGCCAAGCTTTTCATACTCGATATCGACCAATTCGTAGGGCCCAGGAATAGCTGGTGCTACGACAGCCGTCACGAGATCAATAATTTTTTGTGACATTATGACCTCCTTACATACACAAGAGACGAAGTTTCTACTCCGCCTCTCTTTCATTATTTTCCTATATTATAGCATAGCTCATAAACCATTGCAAGGAATAACCATATCACAAGATAGACATAAGAAAAAGGATGGGAATTCCCAATCCTTCTATTGCGTCGCCGGAGCAGAACTATAAGTAGTCACACCAGAACCACCATTATTGTAAGTGGCACTTGCCGTACCTTGATCCTGAACATAGCTACCTGTTGTACCACTATAATTACTGCTATAAGTGGTGTTCCCACCATAAGTATTTACTGAAGCACTACCCGCTCCCTCTACAGTGGCACCCTCATACACTCCAGAGGATTCATTAGAGGCTGCATTTGATTTCGAATTAACGAAACTATCAGATCCATAACTTGATGCTCCTGAGCCAGAGAGAACCAAGGACGTCTTAAGATTAGACTCAGAAACCTTTTTCTTACCGACTTCTTTTCTAATACGGTTCTGTACTTTCAGGATATCTTCAGTTGAAGCCATTTGATAGCTTCCACCATTAATCATGGCATCCGAACCAGCCAACTGATAAGACTTAATATTTTTAAGGGCATCACTATAACCCATCAAACTACGGAGAGTATCTGTATCACCAAGCTCAATACTTGTTTGCACATTTGAGCTCACAGCTGATAAGATTTTTTTGTAGGAACCAATAGAGTCCATCTTCAAAATCTTGGCAACAACCTTCTGAATAACCTCACGCTGACGTTTTTGACGACCATAGTCACCATCAGGGTCATCATAACGCATACGCGAATAAACCAAGGCTTGTTCACCATTAATTTTGTGGGTTCCTGGCTCAACTTTTGCCTGAAATTCTGGTTCATTCTCTGCAATCGAAATTGGAAAATCGAAATGATTGGTTACTTCAATACCACCTACGGCATTAACCAGATCTATCATCCCTTGCATATTAATCAGTGCATAATAGTCAATATCAATGTCTAAAACCTTTTGAATCGTCGAGATAGCCAAGTCGGCGCCTCCCTCAGCATAGGCTGCATTCAGTTTGGCTTGTCCTGACCCCTCTATATCCGTTAACAGGTCACGTTCTAGACTGGTCATGGTTGTTTTCTTAGTCTCAGGATTCACCGTCACCAAAATCATGGTATCAGAGTTCCCTTCCCAGGTTTCCTTACGTTCTTTAGACCCCGTATCTACCCCCATTAACAAGATAGTTATCGGTTTAGTCTGTTGAATCGCCTTGCTATTACCTGTGGTTGCCTTAGACATCCTAAATGTCTTTGACAATTCACCAGTTGCATAGTTGTAGGTTGTCGTTAGGTAAATACCCGCAGCTACTACAGTAGTGGCAAAAATCGCCAACAACATTAATAAAATTTTTCGTCCAAGTTTCATATTTTTTCCTAATCTATAAGTTTAGCCATAAGGTAAACGTCTAGAAATTCTCCATTTTTAGTTCTGGCACCACGTTTCTTAGTGCCTTCGATGTCAAATCCAAATTTACGATAGAGGTGAACTGCCCGTTCATTACGTGCTTGAACCGTCAACTCTAAACGACGAATAGCCGGTGTATGATTGGCCCAATCAATCATTAATTCCATAAGAGACTGACCAACGCCATGTCCCCAATAAAGCTTAGAGACCGCAATAAAGACATCACCGATATGACTGGTTTTAGTGTCTTGGTCAGCAGTAACATTGCAAACACCAATGACCTCATGGCCTAATTTCGCCACTAAACAAATTTCGTTAGTCACATTTTGGCGACTATCAATATAAGATGCTAGCTGTTCAGCACTCAGGACAGAACTCCTATCATCCTGGGCTAGAAAGTCTGACTCCAAGGCCACCGTCTCAAGTAATAAGGCCAACGAAGTTGCATCTTCTCTTTGGGCTTCTTCAATGACTAATTCTCGCTCAGCCATTTAATATAGCCTCCTGAATTTCTTGGCTTCTCGGTCCAAAAGCTTCGAACGTCAACTGTCGTCCATCATCATGATGAGCTATCGAAATCAAGAGATAATCCCCTAAGAGATCCTCATCCAAGAGCTCACCCCACTCGATAATCGTTACGCCGTCGCCATATAGAAAATCATCCAAGTCAATAGAATCTGGATCATCGCCTATACGATACACATCTAAATGATATAGTGGCAAACGTCCTTCATACTCCCTAACGATAGTGTAGGTCGGACTTTTAATCATCTGTGAAATATTTAAACCTTTGGCAATCCCTTTCGTTAAAGTGGTTTTGCCCGCTCCCAGATCACCTGAGAGAACAATTATATCACCAGAATTGAGCAGGCTACCAATGTTTTGGCCAATGCTTATCAATTCCTCTTCATTTCGACTGTAAATCATGTTTTCATTATATCAAAAATAAAAATATGGACTAGAATCCGCTGTAAATTTCCAGTAAAATCATGCAAATAATGACTCCTCTCAACCGCAAGTGCAGAGACGACACACTAATTAAAAACTTATCTTAGCTTTATTTAGTACTCATAAAATTAAATCCCAAACATCTATTTGTCTTGATTTCAATTTCCTTTAAAAAACAGCCTTAAAAATAGGAAAATCGTGCTTCACAAGAGAACTACAAAAGCCCGACACAAGTGCCAGACTTTTGTATGATTCAAACTTTAGAGCACAGCCATACTGATGAAGTTAAGGATAAACAAGATATCCAAAATCCACATAATAAAGTGGACATCCTTAGCTTGACCTTTGACGATTTTGACCAAAGTATAAGTAAGGAAACCAGCTGCGATACCATAGGTAATACTATATGAGAATCCCATGAAAATAGAAGTGAAGAAGGCAGGAATAGCTTCAGACAAGTCTTCCCAATCGACACTCTTAAGGTTAGAGAGCATCATAACACCTACAATAATAAGAATAGGCGCTGTTGCCGCATTTGGAACGATTGACACCACTGGACTAAAGAAACTAGAAATGGCAAAGAGTACAGCAACCACAAGAGCTGTCAAACCAGTACGTCCACCAGCACCAATACCTGCTGCAGATTCAACGTAAGTTGTAACGTTTGAAGTCCCTGCAATGGCACCAATACTTGTACCAACAAGGTCAGAGTAAAGAGCACGGTCAAGAGCTTTTGATTCGTTGTTATCACCTGTTGAAGCAATGATACCAACCTTCTCACCAGTACCGATTAAGGTACCGATAGTATCGAAGATATCAGTCAATGAGAAGGCAAGGATAGCCATAAAGACACCAGGCAAACGAGAAACGTCTGCAAAGAGTGATCCCAATCCCTTAGATCCAAGCGCTGCACCAAAGACCTGACCAAGATCTTTAATAGATGATGTCAAGCTAGCTGCGTGCCAATCGATGCTTCCAAGATCAACGACACCAGCAAAAATAGCAATGATAGTCGTTACGAGGATTGAAAGAAGAACTCCACCACGAATACCTTTAACAATAAAGAAAATCGCAATCGCAAGACCAATCAAACCTACAATTACAGTTGGATTATTGAAGGCAACCAAACCTGGTGTAGCTGACGATGAAGCTGTAATTGACGCCTTGGCCATGTCAGCACCTTTACCTGCTACAGTGTAGGTATGTGGATTAATTGAGAATTTCAAGAAACCAGCATTTTTAATCCCAACATAGGCAAGGAAAACACCGATACCTGCTGAAATAGCAGATTTGAGAGCTGTTGGAATAGACTCAATAATCATCTTACGTACTTTAGTTACCGTGATGATCAATGAAATAACACCACATAGAAAGACCATTGCTAAGGCCTCTTGCCAAGTGTAACCCAAAGAAAAGACCACTGTGTAGGTGAAGAAGGCATTAAGCCCCATACCAGGCGCTTGAGCGTATGGTAGGTTAGCATAAAATGCCATCATCAATGTCCCTGCAACCGCACCAATAATTGTTGCTAAGAAAACACCTTGTGCAGGCATTCCTGTTTGGGCCAACATCGCTGGGTTAACAAAGAGGATGTAAGACATGGCAAAGAAAGTTGTCAATCCGGCAGTCACTTCTGTGCGGACATCAGTACCATGTTCTTTCAATTTGAAAAACTTTTCCATGAAAGTTTAGACTCCTTAATAAAAAATATTGTCAAAATCCGAATAATTTCGGAACATTCTCATGTAGAATGCAACATTACTATTCTACATGAAATCATTTGACGGTGCAAGGTTTATTTCCTGAGACTTTTCTTATGAAAAACCGAACGTTCTTAGAAAGCTCTTTCTTAATCACCAACAAAGGACAGATTTTTGCTATAATAGGAACATGACAAAAAAATTGATTGCACTAGATCTTGATGGAACGTTATTACGCCCAGATGGAACTATTTCAGAATTTACACAAAAAACGATTAAAGACGTACAAAACAAAGGACACCAAGTCGTTATTGCTACAGGTCGTCCTTATCGTATGGCTATTGACCATTACAAAACACTAGGGTTAGAAACACCACTCATCACCTTCAACGGCTCTTTGACCAATCTTCCAGACCAAGACTGGGCTTATGAGCATTCGGTTAAATTAGATAAGAAATATCTGATTAGCCTCTTACAACGCCATGATGAATTAGAGATGGATTTTCTGGCTAGTGAATATCGAAAACACTTCTATATCACTATGAATCACCCAGAGCGTATTCAACCACAACTCTTTGGTGTTGATAAAATTATTGAGGCTATGCGTTTAGAACCAACTAAAATCACGCGCAACCCTAACGCTCTCCTTATGCAAACTCGCCATGAAGATAAGTACCAACTAGCCGATGACATCAAGAAAGACTTCAAGGAAGAAATTGAAGTTGATTCTTGGGGTGGCCCACTTAATATTTTGGAATTTTCGCCTAAAGGTATTAACAAGGCCTACGCCCTGAACTACTTACTTAAGGCCATGCGTAAATCAACGGATGATTTGATTGCTTTTGGTGACGAACACAATGACACAGAGATGTTGGAACTTGCTAAAACTGGTTATGCCATGAAGAATGCTAGCTCTGTCCTTCTTCCCCACGCTAACGAACAAATTGAGTGGACTAATGAAGAGGATGGCGTTGCTCGCAAACTTCAAGAACTCTTTTTATAAACAAGAAAAGACACTGAAAATTTCTTCGGTGTCTTTTGTTCTGATTAAGGTAAAATAGCCACTGCACGCACTGGGGAACCTGTCGCCTTGTCCCAGTGAGGAAATGCAATTGAAATCAAAGCACCAACGGCTGGAACTTGATCCAATTGGTTCAAGACTTCTACCTGATAAATGTTTTGTTCCAAGAGGTAGTATTCGTTAACCAAGCCATGTTCTGCTGCTGGAATACCAGCATCTGTATCAAAAGTCTCATGACCGACAGCCTTAACATGGCGTTCATGAATCAAGAATTCTAGAGCTTCGCGGCTCCAACCTGGACTTTGCTGAACCCCATTTTCATCAAGGTTGCGCATAGCATCTTGATCTGGCCAACGCTTCGACCAATCACTACGAAAAGCGACAAAGGCCCCTTCAACAATTCGTCCATGTTCTGCTTCAAAGTCTAAGATATCTTGTTTGCTCAAGACAAAGTTTGGACTCGCAGCAACTTCTTTAGACTTGTCGATAACATAGAGTGGTAAAAGAAGATCTTTGAGAGCAATCTCATCCAACCAACGACCACCTTCTACAAAGTGAATCGGTGCATCAATATGCGTTCCGTATTGACCAACTACTGTAAATTTTTGAACATGGAAAACATCTTTTAATGTGAAAAGGTCTTCTTGTTTCAAAGCTGGGAGAGCTGGAAAGTGTGGACTTTCTGCATTAATTTTGTGGGTCAAGTCAACCCATTTCTTAGATTGCAATTCATTATAAATACTTAGTAAATCTGACATAAGGAGGTCCTCTTTTCTTATAGATTTAACCTTAAATAGCTAATTGAAGAAATTATAGCAGCCATTAATAGCTATTACAAGCATTTATCTCATTTTTTCTTAATCCCATTTCTTCTAGTTAGATATAGCTTCAAACTATATCTAACTCTTTTTGTCTGAAAAGAAAGTATATTTGCGATAATTTGATATTTTTTTCAATTTTATGACACTTTTGTTACGAAAAGTATTGACAAATCTATGATAACGTTTTACAATTAGATTGTTCTAATTTTCGAGGGGCTAAAAAAATATTGTTGTCATTTTCATGTCATGAATGATAATACCAATAATCATTTTTCTATTCCTAAGAAGCAATATATAAAAGGAGGAAGAACACTAATGGGTATCGGTATTATTATTGCTAGCCATGGTAAATTCGCTGAAGGTATTCACCAATCAGGTTCTATGATTTTTGGTGAACAAGAGAAAGTTCAAGTGGTTACTTTCATGCCAAATGAAGGTCCAGACGACTTGTACGCTCACTTCAAAGATGCCATCGCTCAATTTGACGCTGACGACGAAATTCTTGTCCTTGCAGACCTTTGGTCTGGATCACCATTTAACCAGGCAAGCCGTATCAAGGAAGAAAATCCTGATCGCAAGATGGTTATCGTGACAGGACTCAACTTGCCAATGCTTATCCAAGCATATACGGAACGTATGGTAGCTCCTGACGCGGGGGTTGAAGAGGTTGTCGCCAACATTTATAAGGAAACAAAAGAAGGCGTTAAAGTCCTTCCAGAAGGCCTTATTCCTGAAGAAGACACTAAACCAGCCAACGCTAAGCCTTCTGTTCCTAAGGGTACCATTCCTGAAGGAACTGTTCTTGGTGATGGAAAAATCAAATACGTTTTGGCTCGTGTTGACACACGTCTCCTCCACGGTCAGGTTGCGACTGGTTGGACTCACTCAACTCACCCAGACCGTATTATCGTTGTTTCAGACACTGTTTGTCATGATAAACTTCGTACAAGCATGATTAAACAAGCCGCTCCATCTGGTGTTCAAGTTCACGTTATCCCAATTAAAAATATGGTTAAAGCAAACAATGACCCACGTTTTGGTGATACACGTGCTATGCTTCTCTTTGAATCTGTTGAAGATGCTCTTGCTGCTGTTAAAGCAGGTGTTGATGTTAAAGAAATCAACCTTGGTTCTTCAGCTTATAAAGAAGGAAAAGTCAACGTTACTAAAGCTCTTTCATTTGACCAAACAGATGTGGATGCTATCAAAGAGTTGCAATCATTGGGTGTCAAATTTGACGTTCGTGGGGTACCAAGTGATAGCCCAGCAAACGTTGATACCTTGATTAAGTCAGCTGAAACTAAATTAGCAGAGAAGAAATAATTTTGGAGGATGCATAAATGAGTTTAGTACAAATTATTTTAGTCGTAATTGTTGCTTTCATCATCGGTTGTAGCTCAGTTAACGACCAAATCGAAACATACCAGCCAGTTGTGGCTTGTTCCCTTATCGGTCTTGTTACTGGTCATCTCGAACTCGGCGTAATGTTGGGTGGTAGCTTGCAGTTGATTACTTCGGGATGGGCTAACGTTGGTGCTGCCATGGCACCAGATGCTTCACTTGCCGCTGTAGCTTCTACGATTATCCTTATCTTGGGTGGTCAAGGAGCTAAAGGAATTGGTCCAGCCATCGCCCTTGCGGTTCCTTTGGCTGTTGCAGGTCTTGCCTTGACAATGTTTGTCCGTACTGCAACTGTCTTCATCTCTCACATTATGGATAGTCGTGCTGAAGAGGCTGATATCGCTGGTGTTGAAAGATGGCACTTTATCGGTATGGCCCTTCAAGGTCTCCGTGTTGCTATCCCTGCCCTCCTCTTGCTCTTGATTCCTGCGCACCTTGTACAATCTGGTCTTGAATCTATGCCTGAATGGTTAACATCAGGTATGACAATCGGTGGTGGTATGGTTGTAGCCGTTGGTTATGCCATGGTTATCAACATGATGTCTAGTCGCGAAGTTTGGCCATTCTTCTTCCTTGGTTTTGCTTTGGCTGCCCTCAAAGAATTGACCTTGATTAGCTTGGGTATCATCGGTCTCTGCCTTGCCGTTATGTACCTTGCACTTGAAGCTAGTGGTTCATTGGGTTCTTCAAACGACGGAGGATCAGGTGATCCCCTCGGTGAAATTCTGGAAGATTTTTAATTAGGAGGAAAGAAAATGGCTGATTCAAAAATTAAATTAACAAAAGCAGATCGTTTCAAAGCTTTCTTGCGCTCATACTTCCTTTTAGCTTCATTTAACTATGAACGTATGCAAAATGGTGGTGTGGCTTACACTCTTATCCCAGCAATCAAAAAACTTTATCAATCAAAAGAAGACCGAGCTGCGGCTCTTAAACGCCACTTGGAATTCTTCAATACACAACCTTTCATGGCTAACCCAATCTTTGGGGTTACACTTGCTTTGGAAGAAGAACGTGCCAACGGTGCGGACATCGATGATGCCGCTATCTCAGGGGTTAAGGTTGGTATGATGGGACCTCTTGCAGGTGCCGGTGACCCTCTCTTCTGGTTTACCCTTCGTCCGATCTTCCTTTCACTAGGAGCAGGTTTGGCAGTTTCAGGTAACGTCCTAGGCCCAATCGTCTTCTTCGTTCTTTGGAACGTTATGGTTGCCGCTGTTAAATGGTACACTCAAGAGTTCGGTTATAGAGCTGGCGCTGCGATTACAGACGACGTGTCTGGTAACCTTCTTCAACAAGTAACTCGTGGCGCATCAATGATGGGGATGTTCGTTATCGGTTCTCTTATCCAACGTTGGGTAAGCATTACCTTCACACCAGTTGTCTCTACTGTTAAACAACAAGAAGGAGCTTATATCGATTGGGATAAACTTCCAAAAGGTATTGCCGGTGTTAAAGAAGCCTTCCATCAACAAGCTGCCGGTCGCTCTCTTGACGTTAACAAAGTGACAACCTTGCAAGATAACTTGAACCAATTGATTCCTGGTCTTGCTGCCCTTGGTTTGACTTTCCTCTGCATGTACCTTCTTAAGAGAAAAGTTTCTCCAATTGTTATCATCTTGGGTATCTTTGTTCTAGCTATTGTACTCCACATTATTGGTCTACTCTAATCGGAGCAAGGTATGGTTAAATCGCTCAATACCGAAATGGCTCACACATCTAAGGGAACTTGGTTCCGTGAAGGGCCTATTTACGGAAATATCATGGTCGGTGATAAGGCCTTCGAATTTTACAATGATACGAAGTTACAAGACTACGTTCAAATTCCTTGGGATGAAATCACTTATGTGATTGCCGATGTCTACTTCGGTGGTAAGTTCATCCCACGTTTTGAAATCCGTACTAAGCAAAATGGACGTTTCCGTTTTGCCAGTCGAAAAAGCCGAATAACTTTGAAAGAAATTCAAAAAAGAATTCCTCGAGAAAGTTTAAGAAAAGCACCTAGCTTCATCGTTGTTCTCAAACAAGGCTTTAAGAATCTTTTCCGACTCATTGTCAAGAAGAAATAATCTCCGAGTATTATAAAAAGATTGTCCAATCTAGGCTCTTTTCTACCATTTGTCAAGTCTATCAAGGCTTTAAGTAAAAAAAGAGATAAGACAGTATCTATTCTGAGGTTACTGTCTTATTTTTAACCCTTTTTTATCCATAAATGGGCATGCTAAAAAAACACCTCATCTGGTATTTTTTGAAACAAGGTGTTACAATAATACGGCATAGACAGCCTTATCGATTTTGGGTCAAAGAGTAATCGTAAAGTTTGTTATGCGTAATGAGGTAATACATTGTTCGAATGAGACGATGTATAGAGGCAATCGTATGTGGCTTAGTTGAAGCTATTGTCGATTGTCTTTTTCGTTTCTCATAAAAGTCAGCGATATGGCAGGGATTAGTATGACTAGCTGAAGCGATGTTGTGAATGCACTTGAACAAGATTTTTCTGGCATAGGGGTTACCTCGTTTAGTGATGTGTTCCTTGGCGAGAAGTTCCCAGATTCGTAGTGTCTCAGGTCAA
>NZ_CM002130.1:189125-271830 GCF_000448605.1 Streptococcus sp. HSISS3 | reverse complement strand
ACGTAATAGTGTAGGTGTTCCAGCTTGTTCAAGGAGAGGAATTTTAGAAGGCTTTTGAAAGTCATATTTGATCATCTTTCCTTGGCAGTGAGGACATGATGGTGCAGGATAATCAAGTGTTGCTTGAACCTCGATGTAGGTATCTTTTTCAAAAACAAGAGAAATAATGATATTTGGGTCTTTAATTCCGATTAATTCTGTGGTATTCTTAATAAGTCTCATAAGTTCTTCCTAATGATGGTTTGGTTGCTTTTCATTATAGTTCTTATGGGACTTTTTGTCTGCATTCAAAAAGCTCTATAATCTCTATAGTGATTTTACCCACTACAGAAATTATAGAGCCCCAATCTAATGGTTGGGCAATCTTTTTATAATGTTTTGCTCATTTTTGAAAGAAATTGACTTCTTTTGAAATTTTTTCTCACTAGCTATTGACATCTGCGTGAAAGCGTTTTACAATATGATTGTTCTTGATTTCTTATGTTTAAAAAGATTGAGAGACGCTTTTTTTAGCGTCTTGATAAAAATCGGAGATAGTCTTTTTAAGCCTAGGAAAAAATAATTTATAAGGAGGAGAACACGAATGGGTATCGGTATTATTATTGCCAGCCATGGTAAGTTCGCTGAAGGGATCCACCAATCAGGCTCTATGATTTTTGGAGACCAAGAGAAAGTTCAAGTCGTAACTTTCATGCCAAGTGAAGGTCCTGATGACTTGTACGCTCACTTCAACGACGCCATTGCACAATTCGATGCTGATGATGAAATTCTTGTTTTGGCTGACCTTTGGTCTGGTTCACCATTTAACCAAGCCAGCCGAATTGCTGGAGAAAATCCAGATCGCAAGATTGCTATCATCACAGGACTAAACTTGCCAATGCTAATCCAAGCATACACTGAACGTATGATGGATGCTAACGCTACTGCAGAGCAAGTTGCTGCTAATATCATCAAGGAAGCTAAGGGTGGTATCAAGGCACTTCCAGAGGAGCTTAATCCAGCTGAGGAAACAACAGCAGCTCCTGTAGAAGCTGCTGCACCTCAAGGAGCTATCCCAGAAGGGACAGTTATCGGAGATGGTAAACTCAAGATTAACTTGGCACGTTTGGACACACGTCTCTTGCATGGTCAGGTAGCAACTAACTGGACACCTGCTTCTAAAGCAGACCGTATCATTGTTGCTTCAGATGACGTTGCTAAAGATGAGCTTCGTAAAGAATTGATCAAACAAGCAGCACCAAATGGGGTTAAAGCAAACGTTGTTCCAATTCAAAAATTGATTGATGCTTCTAAGGACCCTCGCTTTGGTAACACACACGCGCTTATCTTGTTCGAAACTGTTCAAGACGCACTTCGTGCTATCGAAGGTGGCGTGCCAATCAAAGAACTTAACGTTGGTTCTATGGCTCACTCAACTGGTAAAACAATGGTTAACAACGTTTTGTCTATGGACAAAGACGATGTTGCTTGCTTCGAAAAATTGCGTGACCTTGGCGTTGAATTCGACGTCCGTAAGGTACCAAATGATTCTAAGAAAGATTTGTTCGACCTTATCAAAAAAGCTAACGTTCAATAACCTTCATTCAGATAAATTAGTTGATAATCTCAGCTAATCACAACTCAATAGAAAAGGAATTATTACCATGTCAGATATGTCAATTATTTCTGCAATTTTGGTCGTAGTTGTTGCCTTCCTTGCTGGTCTTGAAGGTATCCTTGACCAATTCCAATTCCACCAACCACTTGTTGCATGTACCCTCATCGGTGCTGCTACAGGTAACCTCACTGCAGGTATCATGCTTGGTGGTTCTCTTCAAATGATCGCCCTTGCTTGGGCTAATATCGGTGCCGCTGTCGCTCCTGACGCTGCCCTTGCCTCTGTTGCTGCTGCCATTATTTTGGTTAAAGGTGGTAACTTCACAACTGAAGGTATCGGTGTTGCGACTGCAACAGCTATCCCACTTGCGGTTGCCGGTCTCTTCCTAACTATGCTTGTTCGTACAGCATCTGTTGCCCTTGTTCATGCCGCAGATAAAGCTGCAGAAAACGGAAACATCGCTGGTGTTGAACGCGCACACTACCTCGCCCTCCTTCTTCAAGGTTTGCGTATTGCTGTGCCAGCTGCCCTTCTTCTTGCTATCCCAGCAGAATCTGTTCAACATGCTCTTGGATTGATGCCTGACTGGCTCAACCACGGTATGGTTGTCGGTGGTGGTATGGTCGTAGCCGTTGGTTACGCCATGGTTATCAACATGATGGCAACTCGTGAAGTTTGGCCATTCTTCGCCATCGGTTTTGCTTTTGCTGCTATTAGCCAATTGACACTTATCGCTCTTGGTGCTATCGGTGTCGCTATTGCCTTCATCTACCTCAACCTTTCTAAACAAGGTGGCGGAAATGGTGGCGGAACTTCAACTGGTTCAGGCGACCCAATCGGCGATATCTTGGAAGACTACTAGGAAGGAGTGCTCTCATGGCTGAAAAAATTCAATTATCTAAATCAGATCGTCAAAAAGTTTGGTGGCGCTCACAATTCTTGCAAGGTTCATGGAACTACGAACGTATGCAAAACTTGGGTTGGGCTTACTCACTCATTCCTGCTATTAAAAAACTCTACTCAAAGAAAGAAGATCAAGCTGCTGCCTTAAAACGCCACTTGGAATTCTTTAATACTCACCCTTATGTTGCCGCTCCTATCATGGGTGTTACCCTAGCTCTTGAAGAAGAAAAAGCTAATGGTACTCCTATCGAAGATGCTGCTGTTCAAGGGGTTAAGATTGGTATGATGGGACCTCTTGCTGGTATCGGTGACCCAGTCTTCTGGTTCACAATCCGTCCTATCCTTGGGGCACTTGGTGCTTCTCTTGCTGCATCTGGTAACATTGCTGGTCCACTTATTTTCTTCATCGGTTGGAATATTATTCGTATGGCCTTCTTGTGGTATACTCAAGAACTTGGCTACAAAGCAGGTTCAGAAATCACTAGAGACATGTCTGGTGGTATCTTGAAAGATATTACTAAAGGGGCTTCAATCCTTGGTATGTTCATCCTTGCCGTCTTGGTTGAACGTTGGGTTTCAATCAACTTCATCGTAAATCTTCCTGGTAAGGTCCTTTCTAAAGGTGCTTACATTGTATGGCCAAAAGGAAATGTTTCTGGTGACCAACTTAAAACTATCCTTGGTCAAGTCAACGATAAACTCAGCTTTGATAAGATTCAAGTCGATACCCTACAAAAACAATTGGATTCTTTGATTCCAGGTTTGATGGGACTTCTCCTTACGTTTGCATGTATGTGGTTGCTTAAGAAGAAAGTTTCACCAATCACAATCATTATCGGACTCTTTGTAGTTGGTATTATTGCAAGCTTCTTCAAAATTATGTAACAAAAAGAGTAAGAGTTTAGCCGAGCTAAACTCTTTTCTTATGCTATAATAAGGGTACTACTATCAAAAAGCGAGAAAAATATGGCACAATCATTAAACAAAACAGTTGAATTGCATACAACAGGCGTCTCCTACATGGCCATAGGAGGTAAGGTGGGGAAGTTTCTAATTGGCGATGTGGCTATTGAATTCTATCCTGATATTAATGTTGAACAATATATTCAAATTCCTTGGACCAGCATCACTCAAATTGGTGCTAATGTGTCAGGAAAGAGGATCAGCCGTCATTTTGAAATCCTAACCGACAAGAGCAAATTTCTCTTTGCTTCAAAGGACTCTGGAAAGATTCTAAAGATTGCAAGGGAACATCTAGGAAATGACAAGGTAGTCAAATTACCAACTCTTCTTCAGACTATTGGCGCTCGTTTCAAAGGTTTATTTGCCAAAAAATCATAATTTTTGTATAATGTTAGGGACGGATAAGTAATAGCTAGACCTTTCCAGAAAGCCTGCGGTTGCTGCGAGCAGGTAGGGTTAACCTACGAAATTCTACCGTTTCATTTAATTAAAGACATAAACAAGTGCACTCCTGTGAAGTTGGATGGAACCGTGGCTCATGTCACTCCAACAGTTTCACTGGGGTGTTTTATTTTTTGGAGGAACCTATGTTAGATGTAAAACGTATTCGTAACGACTTCGATGCCCTTGCTGAAAAATTGGCTACACGTGGTGTCGCTGCTGAAACTTTAAATGAACTAAAAGAACTTGATGTCAAACGTCGTGAACTTCTTATCAAATCTGAAGAACTCAAAGCTCAACGTAACGTTGCCTCAGACGGTATTGCTCAAGCAAAACGTAATAAAGAAGACGCCTCAGAGCAAATTTCAGCCATGCAAAAAGTTTCTGCCGAAATCAAAGAAATTGATGCTGAACTTGCTGCTATCGATGAAAAACTTAACAGTATCGTTGTGACACTTCCAAACACACCACACGAGACTGTACCAGTTGGTGCTGACGAAGATGAAAATGTAGAAGTTCGCCGTTGGGGAACACCTCGTGACTTTGATTTTGAGATTAAACCTCACTGGGATCTTGGTGAAGACCTTGGCATTCTTGATTGGGAACGTGGTGCTAAGGTCACTGGTTCTCGCTTCCTCTTCTACAAAGGCTTGGGAGCAAAATTGGAACGTGCGATTTACAACTTCATGTTGGATGAACACGCTAAAGAAGGCTATACTGAAATGATTACACCTTACATGGTTAACCACGACTCAATGTTTGGTACTGGTCAATATCCAAAATTCAAAGAGGACACTTTCGAACTTGATGGTACTGACTACGTCCTTATCCCAACAGCCGAAGTTCCTTTGACAAACTACTACCGTGGTGAAATTCTTGACGGAAAAGAATTACCAATCTACTTCACAGCCATGAGCCCTTCATTCCGCTCAGAAGCTGGTTCAGCCGGTCGTGATACACGTGGATTAATCCGTCTTCACCAATTCCACAAGGTTGAAATGGTCAAATTCTCAAAACCAGAAAGCTCATACGATGAATTGGAAAAAATGGTAGTTAATGCTGAAAATATTCTTCAAAAACTTAACTTGCCATACCGTGTCATCACTTTGTGTACTGGCGATATGGGATTCTCAGCTGCCAAAACTTACGATTTGGAAGTTTGGATTCCAGCGCAAAACACTTACCGCGAAATTTCTTCATGTTCAAACACAGAAGATTTCCAAGCCCGTCGTGCACAAATCCGCTATCGTGACGAAGCTGATGGTAAGGTGAAACTTCTTCACACTCTTAACGGTTCAGGACTTGCTGTTGGACGTACAGTAGCCGCTATCCTTGAAAACTACCAAAACGAAGATGGTTCAGTAACTATCCCTGAAGTTCTTCGTCCTTACATGGGTGGTGCTGAAGTTATTGCACCAAAATAAATAAACGAATAAACGAGGCTGGGACAATTGTTCCAACCTCATTTTTATTTTACTTTAAAGCATTAATGCAGTAGCCAACTGAGCTTTTCGTCCACTTTCCGACTCGGAAGAAACCAAGTTAAGCTTGAGGAGCTAAGATTAAGAAAGCAATACCTTTGGGGGCTAATTTAAAATTCTCATTCAAAGCAGTAAGCCCTGTGTATGTATTCTCCTCGTTTACACTATTACTACAATAACTCATTTGT
The DNA here is from genome assembly GCF_000448605.1 of Streptococcus sp. HSISS3. NCBI lineage: Bacteria > Bacillati > Bacillota > Bacilli > Lactobacillales > Streptococcaceae > Streptococcus > Streptococcus sp. HSISS3. The sequence goes on along the minus strand of NZ_CM002130.1, from coordinate 266,257 downwards.
GTCATGACAACTATCATAATAGGGCATTAATAGTTGAAAGCCTTCCATTAGTTGATCTATCAAGTCAGCCTCAGTCAAGCTACTCGTCACAGGTACATCATATTTAACCAACACCTTACGAACACGACCATCTTTAACTGCTTCTTTAAGCATCTGACGGTTCGCTTCAGTTCCTTCCACACGATGGCTGACACCATCTTCCTGGGCAAAATAGTACAGAAAGGGGGCAATCGGTAAGTCTAGAACCTTATGTTGCTTCGCTAGAGTGGTGTCTGATTTTTTCCGTTCGACAAAGCTAACTTCTACTGAAATCCCCCATTTTCAGGCTGACCATAAAGGCGAATCGCCATGGCAACATCATCTAAACTGTCCTCAGGAGCTCTGTAATAGCACCAAAAGTGTGGGCGACATATTTGTGCCTGATTGGCCCAATTACTGACACGATCCATCTTAAAGGGTGCCAAACGCTCCTCTAAAACTTTTGACAAAGTCTGCATTTCCTTACGAGCTGCTTGGCCAAGTGCCTTGAGCACTTCCATCTCTTCTTGATGCGGTCCCGCTTTTTCAGGTTTGATATACTTAACCCCTTGTTTAGATAAATAAGCTTTAATATTTTCTAACATCATTTTCTCCTTACAATGACAAAAGACCAACCCATAAAGATTCTATTCTGGTTGGTCTCTTTTTATTTACGTTTGCGAGCAATCAAGTGTATTGGTGTTCCTTCAAAACCAAAGGCCTGACGAATTTGATTTTCCAAGAAACGCATATAAGAGAAGTGCATCAGCTCTTCTTCATTGACAAAGATAACAAATGTTGGTGGTTTAACCGAAACTTGTGTGCCGTAGAAAATCTTAAGGCGTTTTCCTTTGTCAGTTGGTGTTGGGTTGATGGCAATGGCATCCATGATAACATCATTCAAGACAGCCGATGAAATACGACGGTTTTGACTTTCACTGATGCGTTTAACCATCTCTGGCAACTTGTTAAGACGTTGTTTGGTCTCAGCCGATACAAAGATAATTGGTGCATAGCTCAAGAATTGGAACTGGTCACGGATATCTGCTTCCCAGTTAGCAACGGTATGATTGTCTTTCTTAATAGTATCCCATTTGTTAACTACGATGATAATCCCTTTACCAGCTTCATGGGCGAAACCAGCAATGCGCTTGTCATACTCACGGATACCTTCTTCTGCATTGATAACCATAAGAACAATATCAGAACGGTCAATGGCACGCATAGAACGCATGACAGAGTATTTCTCTGTATTTTCATAAACCTTACCAGATTTACGCATACCAGCGGTGTCAATCATGGTATACTCTTGACCTTCACTGTCCACAAAGTTTGTATCAATGGCGTCGCGAGTCGTACCAGCAATTGGGCTGGCAATCACACGGTCCTCGCCCAAAATGGCATTAATCAAGCTTGATTTTCCGACGTTTGGACGCCCAATCAAACTGAAACGAATGATGTCTGGATTTTCCTCTTCAACTTCTGTTGGGAGGTTTTCAATGATAGCATCGAGAACGTCCCCCGTACCAATACCGTGTACAGATGAAACTGGGTAGGGATCACCAAGTCCCAGAGAATAGAAATCATAGATGTCTGCACGCATCTCAGGGTTATCCACTTTATTGACAGCTAGAATAACTGGCTTATGAGTCTTATAGAGAATACGAGCAACGTATTCATCCGCATCTGTTACGCCTTCCTTGCCTGAAACAACAAAGACAATAACGTCTGCTTCAGTCATGGCAATGTCAGCTTGATGCTTGATTTGCTCCATGAATGGGGCATCAACATCATCAATACCACCCGTATCAATCAAGCTAAACTGACGGTTAAGCCATTCAGCAGAAGTATAAATACGGTCACGTGTTACCCCCTCGACGTCTTCGACGATAGAGATACGTTCACCCGCAATTCGGTTAAATAGGGTCGACTTCCCAACATTGGGGCGACCCACGATAGCAACTGTAGGTAATGTCATATGTTTAAGTCCCTAGTTAAAACAGGGATTCCTTTCTTCGTTTAGCAACCTTACCTTCCACAAGGAAAGCAAAATCAATCATTTTTTATCATTTATTGGGGTCAACTTAACGACGATTAACGCCTCTCAAGTGAACCTCTTTGGCTAGAAAACGGATTCGCTCCATGACACGTTTAGCCTGCCATGTTTCGTCTCCCTGACGTCCATTAGATAGCTTAGCTTCTAGGTCCACAAAGCTATAGTTAGATGTGAAGAAGGTCGGTAGCTCCTCAATCATGCGGTACTGGAGGATGACCTGCAAAACATCGTCTCTAATCCAAGAAGAGAACTGCTCTGCACCAATATCATCTAAAACCAAGACTTCTGCTTCTTTTACAGCATCAATTTGTTCCTTAACAGAACCATCTTTAATACCATTTTTAACATCAATGGTAAAGGATGGGTAGTGGATAATGGTCGTAGCAACCTTCTTGGTCTCTGAAAGTTCATGAGCCATGGCAGCCAACATAAAGGACTTTCCAACTCCCATGTCACCATAGAGGTAGAGACCCTTTTGATCTGGACTTGGATAATCAGCCACAAACTCTACAAGACTCTCATAGGTATCAACACGAGCCACATCGTCTAAAGCAATATCCGCAAAAGTAATCTTACGATAAGATTGAGGGAGACTTACCAAGTTAATCCGATTGGCAATAGCCTGTTGCTCCTGCTGCTCTTTGAGCTGACGTGTCTCCTTATAAGTCACATCGGCGTAGCCCTCATTCATGGTTAGAATTGGCTCATACCCCTTGGCAATGTAGGAGACATCACCTTCTTTGACCTTACGGCATTCCACCAAGAATTGATTAAACTTAGGGAGACTACGCTTGATTTCATCCTGACTTAAGCCATGCTCTTGAATAAAACATGCCACTCTTGGATCTGCCAAGATTTGCTTGGTTAAATCTGTTGCATTAACAGATCCATAATGACCCGTTCGGTTGAGGGTTTGTCCAACTCTTTCCATGGGCTACTCCTTTCCTTTTTCTAGTTTAGCCAAAGCACGGCGTCTAATTTCGTCTAATTTGGCTTGATCGGCCTGGCTGGTCTGATTGTCATAATTAGGATCACTCCAGCTCGGCACATTTGTTTTTTCTTAGCATCAGCCTTAGTTTGCTTTGATTTCTTATCGTAACCACTACGCAAAGCTAAAAGCCCTTGTTCAGCACTGATAATTTTCTTAAAGGCAAAATCATTAGCAAGTTTAGAAATATACTCTCTATTCACATTGGTTGAATGTGTCCTACCCAAACTATAGGCAACCATGAGATTGATGACCTCATCCATAAAGCCTCTTTGAGCCAAGTCTGTGAGAATCTTCTTCTCAGAATTAGTCACAGCACCACCAGGACCCTTGGCACCTTGTAGATAATCTATAGGTTTTTCAGACCTGACCGCCTTAAGAATCTTTTCTTCAGTCTCCGTCAAAGCAGAGTCAGTACCCAATTTTTGAGCTTGTGCCTGCTCTAATTGCACCTGCATACGCTTGACAATAATCTGATGGTTCACAGCTGTTTTTTTAGCCAAGAGATAGGTATCATACCAATTCATATGATGAATCTCAGACAATTTATAGATTTCAGGCACATCTGTCTTTTCATCTGTAAAGACAAGACCATCGGCCTGCATCCGATTTCTGAAGCTAGTTAAATCAAATGAATTCTTAGGCTTGATGTCTGACACGGTCTTCTGAGCCAAACGCTCATCTGTAAAGACATCTGAAAAACGTTTGGATAAATCTTGCAAACCGTGTAGACTTGCCGGTTTTAAAGCATCTACTGATGGTTCGCTAATTTTTTGTTCCAAAAGCGAGCTGTAAACCGCATGCTTGAGGAATTGCTCAATGGATAAAGGAGACTTAAGCTCAACAACATAAATTCCTTGGGGTGATTGGTAGAAGGCTAAAAGATCCACCGCTGTCAGGACGGCCAGAGCCTCCTTGAGGGGCTGCATGCCAAAATTGAGGTGATTCAAAATAGCCGCAAACTTATGACGGCGATTTCCATTGTCATAGAAAGCCACAAAATACTGGTAAAGAGCGTAACCCTCACTCCCAATAATGGGGTAGTAGCAACGCATTAAACTTGCCTGATCGGGAACGATAACCTGATTGCCAACATAGACAAATTCTTCAATAGGTCTCATTTTTTAGACTCTTTTTTCGCACGTACTGTCTTGGTGATTTCTTGAAGTAACTCTTCAATTTCATCAACATCTTTGAAAGAACGGTAAACACTGGCAAAACGGACATAGGTAATTTCATCAAGGTCAGCGAGTTCTTTCATGACTAAATTCCCAATAACCTCGCTATCAACCTCTCCATCATGGTTGCGGCGAATGTTTTGCTCAATCCGAGTGATAGCATTTTCAATATCCTCACTAGAAACTGGGCGTTTTTGTGCACTCATCAAGATACCATTGAAAATCTTATCACGAGAGAATTGTTCACGCGTACCGTCTTTTTTGACAACTAAAAGTGGAACTTCCTCCACACGCTCAAATGTTGTAAAACGAGTGTGACACGTATCACACTCCCGACGACGACGAATGGTATTCCCATCCTCTGCCTGACGGCTATCGATAACACTAGATTTATTATGTTGACATTTTGGACAACGCATGCATTTCACCACCAATCTTCGAAATTCGGTACTCTATTTTACCATAAAAGCACGTAAAAAGCACGCCCTAAGCTAGGACATGCTTATGAAGAGAGTCGCTATAGCACTCATTTTTCTTACTTAAAGTTCAAGTTGTGGTGACGTAGTTTCTGCCCCTGCAAAAGGAATATAGAGGTCGAAACGTGTACCGACACCCAATTCAGAACTAACTTCAATACGGCATCGGTAAGCTTCCACAATTTGGTAAAGGATTGATAAACCAATACCCACACCAGATTGAGTTGTAGTACGATTACGTGCCTTGTCTGAACGGTAGAAGCGCTCAAAGATATGTTCGATGTCCTCTTTAGAAATTCCTTCACCATTATCTTGTACCTGTACCAACATTTCATTTTCCAGAGCTTTAATTGTTACCTGGATTTCCTTGTCAACAGGTGAATACTTGACGGCATTATCAATCAAAATTGTGATAGCCTGTTCAAAGTGTTGGCTGTAAATCTGTGCTGGACGCTCAGAACTTTCAAAGTCATTGAGATAGAATTGGTAATCTTCATGCAAAACACGGAAGTTCCCAATAACCGTACGAATTGAAGAATTCAAATCACAAGTGTCATTTCTGTGATTCTCAAAGGATCCCTTAACTCGGATAGAATCCAACATATCATTGATCATAATGGTCATACGGTTGGCCTCATGGCTTGCAGCCTCCAGACTTTCTTCCAAAATCTCAGGGTCATTTTTACCCCAACGTTGCAAGAGGTCCATATGTCCCTTGATAACGGCAATCGGAGTACGCAACTCGTGACTCACGTCACTCAAGAAGCGCATCTGCATCTGATTATTCTCTTGGATTTTATCCATCATACGGTTAAAGTTAACCGCCAGATCACCAATTTCATCATGACTTTCAATCTTAGAACGGAGCTCCAAATCACTTGGTGAATCGGTAATAACCCCCATAGTCTCGTGCAACTGTCTCATCGGACGAAGAATAGATGTCAAGACAACGACAGTCGCTGCGATGACCAAGACCGTCATCCCTACTTCAAGGAAAATCAATAAGAAAATCAGACGCTCTTTGAGGGCATAATAGAATTCCAAATCATGGAAGATTTGGGCATAACCAACTATTGTCTTTTTATCTTTACCATAAATCGGAACCTCTAGCAAGAAGCCACGTTTTCCCTTATAAGACACTGACTTTAGTTTGTTAACCTCAGACATGCCTGGTGGAGAATCTGTATTCTCCTCAGAGGTAAAGATAAACGTTCCTTTTTTGTCATAAACAAAGACTGACTGATTTGAATAGAGTTTATTAGAAATCGCAACTTGGCCATCTAGAGAATGCTTTTCAGAAAGCACGCCATTAATAATCGATGCATAGATATTTTTAGGCGAATAAAGGGCAGCTAAGAGCGGTTCCGGACTTAATTCTTCATCAGAATCCCAGTCTTTTTCAATGTATGTAACAACCTTTGAGATGGTAGCATTTACATTTTGACGTTCACGTTGCAAAAGAAGCGTATTAGCTGAAAAAACAACAACGAGCGTGAACATCGACAATACAAGAAAGAAGACCACAGCAGTTGTCATGGTCAACTTTTTCTAATGGTTACTTTACCGAATAATTTATCTTGTAATTTACTCATTTTTCACGAATAACATAACCCATGCCTCGTACCGTTTGAATATATGATTCTTTGCCTGGAACATCAATTTTTCCACGCAAGTAACGAATATAAACGTCTACAACGTTTGTTTCGATAGCATCATCATATTTCCAAACTTGAAGTAAAAGTTCTTCACGGGTCATCACTTGGTTCATATTGCTCAAAAGTGTGTTCAACAAATCAAACTCACGTTTTGTCAATGGGATAGCTTCATCACCACGTACAACTGTACGGTTTTGAACATCTAATTTCAAGTCACGGTAAGTTGACGCTTTAGCTGGTGCATTCTTAGCAGCTTCAATATCTTGACGACGGAAGGTCGCACGAATACGTGCCAAAAGTTCTTCAATCGCAAATGGTTTTACAATATAGTCATCAGCACCACGATCCAATCCGGCAACGATGTCCATGATTGAGTCACGAGCTGTCATCATCATAATATAAGTATCTTTTTCCTGTTGGAGACGACGAGTTACTTCAAAACCGTCCATCTCAGGTAACATAAGATCCAAGAGAATAAGATCGAAATCTTTCTCAAGTGCCATTTCTAGTCCTTCACGTCCGTTGTCTGCTGTCACAACGTCGTATCCTTCGTGTTGAAGTTCTAACGAGACAAAACGAGCAAGGTTTTTCTCATCTTCAACAATCAAAATGCGTTTGCTCATAATAAGTATTTACCACTTTCTTAAATTTTTTTGACTTCCATTTCCCTTTAAAAGTCTGTCGATTTATTTAGCAAATAAATCTGAAAATTAACTTCTAATGATATAATAATATACAGTTTTAAAATTGTCAAACATTTTTAGTTTGTTTTTTTGAATTAATTTTCATCAAATAGACCATTCAATTGGGCAAAAGGATTGCTTGCCTCTTTTTCTCTTGTTGGAGGGCTGCATATTTCTCTTCCGACAGGACTTCCCAGTCATTTCCTGAAAGAGAAATTTGACCTTTCTCTTCTTCTGGTGTTAAGACTTTCATAGGAATATTAAGAAGAATATTGTCCAATATACTCTCATCTAGATTAATGGCATCACCATCCAAGATAAGAACCAAGTTTTCTTCGACTAATTCCTTTTGTAGAAGGGCATCCGCCTCTTGAATAAAGGTCTCCGAGACTGGATAGTTAAAACTAAGCGTTACAGGCTCAAGAGAACGGCTAGATGGTAATGTAATATTATAAGCTAATTGATAATCCAAAAGGTACAATCCATTATCATAGACTACCTGTCCACTTGCTTGAATCTGTTCAAGATTTAAAACCTGATTATAGCGTTCTTTAATAGACTCCAAAAGTAAAGGTGCTTCGTTAAAAGCAAGCCCTTCTGGAGACTTTCTAACTTCTGAAAGATAAATCATTGTCAATCCTCAAACTAAATTTCCCCACGGGGAGTGATTTTTAATCCACAAGACCATAATCCCCCACAACCGCCTTTCATTAAAGCAACTATATTGTCACTTTCTTTTAAGCGAGTAATTATGATTTTAGACTTAATTAGTATTATATCAGATTTTTAAGAAAAATAACACCTTAAATATTACATATTTCTTAAACTTAGAACTTCTTTAAAAGATAATGAAAAATACGTTTGCTCCTAATGTTCGCTCATTTTTGGTGTTAGATGAAAGGCCTTAATTATGGTAAAATAAGAGCATTGAAACTATTTAAAAGGAATATAAAAATGACACCTGAAGATTTTTACAAGGCTCTACAAGAAGAGGGATTCAATCTGAGTCAGCAGCAAAAAGACCAATTTCAACGCTATTTTGAGCTATTGGTAGAATGGAACGAAAAAATCAATCTTACGGCAATCACTGATAAAAACGATGTTTACCTTAAGCATTTCTATGATTCGTTGGCTCCCGTTCTGCAAGGACATATCAAAAATCAAGATATTCGACTCTTAGATATTGGGGCTGGAGCTGGTTTTCCAAGTCTCCCTATGAAGATTCTTTGTCCTAAGCTTGAAGTGACCATCATTGATTCTCTCAATAAACGCATCAATTTTCTCAATCTCTTGGCAGATGAGCTGCAACTTAGCGGTGTTCACTTCTATCATGGACGTGCCGAGGATTTTGGTCAAGATAAGTCCTTCCGTGCTCAATTTGATGTGGTGACTGCCCGTGCTGTTGCACGTCTGCAGATTCTCTCAGAATTGACCATTCCTTTCTTGAAGGTTGGTGGACAACTCATTGCACTTAAGGCTGCAGCTGCCGATGAAGAATTGGCTGAAGCTAAGAATGCTTTGAACCTCCTTTTTGCCAAACCTATTCTCAACGATAACTACCATTTACCAAATGGTGATGGGCGTCATATTACCATTGTCGAGAAGAAAAAGAAACTCCAAACAAGTACCCTCGTCGTGCTGGAATGCCTAATAAGAAGCCACTATAACGTTCATCCAAGGATGTTTTTGATTCCTTGGATTATTGTTTCCCCTTATGGTAAATTTGGAGGTTTTCATTGATTAATCGTTTTTCTGTCACTCAAAGACTTGTGCTTAGTTTTGTCTTTGTCATTCTGGTGGGAAGTATCTTACTTAGTCTTCCCATTAGTCACTATGCTAATAGTCCAGAAACAAACTATCTAGACCATCTTTTCAACACGGTATCAATGGTCTGTGTGACTGGACTTTCTGTGGTTCCTGTTAGTAAAGCTTACAATGGTTTTGGTCAAATTGTCTCCATGCTTCTCATGCAGACCGGGGGTCTTGGGCTAGTCTCTTTGATTGCTATCAGTACCTATAGCCTTAAAAATAAATTGGGCTTGAGCGATCAAGATCTCCTTCAATCTGCACTCAGCAGGGACAATCAAAAAGATTTAAAATCCTATCTTTTCAAGGTATATAAAATAACTTTTTCCATTGAAGCTTTAGCGGCACTAGTGATTATGACTGATTTTATCCCTCGCTTTGGACTTGGTCACGGCATTTTTAACAGTCTATTTCTAGCGGTCTCAGCTTTTTGTAACGCTGGTTTTGATAACTTAGGAGCTAACAGTCTACAAGACTATGCGACCAATCCAACAATAAACCTTGCTGTCGCAGGTCTCATCATGTCTGGAAGTTTGGGTTTTGCAGTCTGGATTGATTTGATTCAACTATTGCGACGTTATATTAAAGATCGTCCAAGGAATTGGAAATTAGCTTGTAGACCCCTTAGTAATCAAAGCCGTCTTGTGCTTATTAGTACAACTTGTATCCTCTTGGTGGGAACCTTGTTAGCTTGGCTACTGGAAATGGATAACTCTAAGACAATCGGTACTCTCAACGTTTGGCAGCAACTTATGGTCAGTTTCTTTCAAACTGTAACCATGCGTACTGCTGGCTTCGCAACGATTTCCTATACCAAGGCCGATTTCTCCACAAATCTTCTTTTTATGATTCAGATGATTATCGGTGGTGGACCTGGAGGAACTGCGGGTGGTATCAAGGTGACAACTGCCTCCATCATGTTCCTACTTTTTAAGTCAGAGCTATCTGGTAACTCGAGCGTTGTTTTTCGAAATCGTATTATATCTAATAAGACTGTTTTGCAAGCATTCACAGTTATACTCTTTTTCCTAACAATGCTCTTTGTCGGCTATGTTATTCTGCTTGAAACCAATCCAAATCTCTCACCACTGGCCTTGCTATTTGAGAGTGTGTCAGCTATTGCCACAGTCGGTGTGTCTATGGATTTGACTCCTAGTCTTAATACCATAGGGCGCTTCGTTATCATGGCTCTCATGTTCATTGGTCGTGTCGGTCCCATCACTGTTCTCTTGAGTTTGATGACCAAAAAGAAAAACAGGTTTCCTACTCACCAACTGACATCTCTGTTGGCTAAAGCAACCAATTCATTAACAAAATTCTGAAAGGATTCTACATGAAAACACAAATTATTGGCGTCCTCGGTTTGGGGATTTTTGGACAAACCATCGCAACCGAACTTTCCACTTTTGGCCAAGATGTCATTGCCTTAGATAACAATCCTAAAACCATTGATTCTCTAGCAGATCGGGTAACTAAGGCTGCTGTGGGGGATATTACTGACATTGATTTTCTTCGCTCAACTAGTATTGAGAGCTGTGATACCGTTATTATTGCTACAGGGGAGCATCTGGAGTCTTCAGCATTGGCTCTTTTGCACTGTAAGAAGCTAGGGATTAAACGTATCATTGCTAAAGCTAAAAGCATCAATTACGAAGAGGTTCTCTATGGTATGGGAGCCAACCTCGTCATTACACCCGAACGCAGTACGGCAAAAGAACTGGCTTCCAACATACTCCGCTATAACATTTCAAATGTCTTTCATCTAGAGGATGACGTGGCTTTAATCGAGCTTAGGATTCCTCATGAATGGGCAGGAAAATCTTTGCACACCTTGAATCTCCGAAAAACTTACAACGTCAATGTCATTGGTTTTAGAAACGATGAAAATGGAAAACTAAACACTCATTTTGACCCTACGAAACAGCTGCCTAATGAAGGAACTATCCTAGTCGTTGCTGACAATCGAACACTAGAAAAATTTGACTATTTGGGGTATTTGAAATAACAGAAAAACGTTCTAATCTTGTTCACAATGAACAGGACTAGAACGTTTTTTATTGTTGCAAAAATCCATACAATCTTTAACCCTAATATCATAACCAAGGATTGTAAAATCGACCCTGATTCAGGAAAATCAATCCTAGACTAATCCCTAACAGCAGAAACGCTAATAAGATTACAAGATAATCTTGCTTAGTCAAAGATTTATGAACATACCAGGTACGTTTTTTATAGCGACCAAAGCGGCGTAATTCCATAGCTGTCGATATGGTATCAATACGCTCTAACGAAGAAAAAATTAATGGAAGAACAATTTGTAGATTCCCACGAATGCGCTTAACCAGACCTGCCTTCTTCGACAAATCTAAGCCACGCGCTTCCTGGGCCTTGCGAATCGTAAAGAATTCTTCTTGAACATCTGGAATATAACGCAATGTCAAACTAACGGAGTAGGCAAATTTATAAGGCAATCCAATCTGATTAAGACTAGCTGCAAACTGACTCGGATGGGTAGTCATCAGAAAGAGAATGGCAAGAGGAACCGTTGAAAAATACTTAAGCAAGAGATTAGCAAGATAGAAAATCTCCTGACTGGTTAAATAAAAGCGGCCCCATCCTTCAACCAATACGGTCTTAGTACCATAAATCTCCTCACCATAGCTAGGATCGAAAAGATAAACCATGACTAAGTTAAAGAGGGCAACGGCTCCAATGATTTCAACAACAAATGAAACATCTTTCCATCGAATATTAGCTCGCTTGAAAAGATAAATAGATAGAAAACCTATTACTAATATAAATCTAGGATCGTAAGTTGCCATACAAGCAACTGATACTAAAATGAAGAAAATCATTTTACTTGCACCAGATAATCCATAAAGGAAACCTTGACCTGATTGATAACCAATTAAACGATTAGACATAAGGGCCACCTTTGTTAATTTTATCAATATAATACTCTGTCACGTCTACTGGATCACAGGACAATTTCTGACCCAAGGTATAGAGTGATGTCTGTTTCAGATTAGCTGCCTTCAACAGGTCGTGCTGATTGAGGATGGCGACAGGATTATCATCTGCAATAATCGCACCATCAACGACAACCAAACAACGATCACTGTATTCCAACATAAGTTGCATGTCGTGGGTAATCATTACAATCGTATGGCCTTGCTGCTGAAGACTGTCAAGGAAAGTCATGATATCCGTATACGTTTGGTAATCTTGACCAGCCGTTGGCTCATCTAAGATAATGATTTCAGGTTTCAAAACCAAGATAGAAGCTATAGTCACACGCTTTTTCTGACCAAATGATAGGGCAGAAATGGGCCATTTACGAAAACTATAGAGGCCACAGGTCTTCAAAACCTCATAAACACGCTCTTCAACTTCTGACTCGTCAACACCTCTCAAACGTAAACCTAAAGCTACTTCATCAAAAATCATAGCTTGACTAATCATCTGGTTAGGATTTTGTAAAACAAACCCGATACGTTCCGAACGCTCAGCGATGCTATCCTGGCTAATATCCTGACCTTTATAAATCAGCCTGCCGTGACTAGGGACAAAGCCACATAAAGCCTTGGCAAGCGTTGACTTACCAGCTCCGTTTTTACCAACAATTGCTAGACGCTCACCCTTTTTCAGACTAAAGGACATGTTCTCAATTATAGGTAGGTTATCTCCGTAGCCAACTTTAAGTTTCCCCACCTCTAAAATAGGAGTTGTTTGACTTTCAGATGGAACCTTTCTCGTTCTGTCTGGCAAGCTTAAACCAGACAGGTCCAAAGTTTCTAGTTGGCTGAGTTGCTCTGCACTTTTTGTGTTAAATCCCAACTGACGTAAAACCGTCACATAGAGGGGTTCACGAATACCATTATCCAACAAGAGAGGAGTTGATAAAAGCTCATCCGGGCTACCGTTAAAGAGGAGTTTCCCATCATTGACCAATAAAACACGGTCAACAGGACGATAAAGAACATCTTCCAGACGATGCTCAATAATAATCGTCGTGGCTCCTACTTCCTTGTGAATTTTATCAATAAGGGCAATCGTTTCTTGGCCCGATTTAGGATCCAAATTTGCCAACGGCTCATCAAATAAGAGGATCGGACTCTCATCAATCAAGACCCCAGCTAGACTGACCCGTTGTTTTTGTCCACCTGATAAATCTTGAGGACGATGACCCAAGAGAGAACTCAAATTCAAACGTTCGGCCCAGAGAGCCACCTTATCTTTCATCTCACCTTGATTGACACAATCATTTTCCAAGGAAAAGGCCAAATCTTCAGCTACCGTCAATCCAATAAACTGACCATCTGGATCCTGTAACACCGTAGATACCAATTGAGACCTATCATAGATTGATTGATTGAAAATGTCTTGGCCGCCTATAGTCACCTGCCCCTGCGCTTGACCTTTGTTAATGTTAGGAATGATACCATTAAGACACTGGGCCAGGGTTGATTTTCCACTACCAGACGGGCCTAAGATAAGTACTTTCTCACCCTTGGCAATATCAAAACTGATATTTTTGATTGTAGCTTCCGCTTGCGCATCATATTGAAATGTAAACTGATTAAAACTAATGTATTTATCCATGTTTCTACTAAAAAAGAGAGGGCTTATCAAAAAAATCTTGACAAGCCACACTCTGCTATAAATTATTTCTAGTCTTTAGTAAGACTACCTGATTGTGTACGTGAGTGGGCGTAAATTGCAAGTAGAGCCGTCCCTCCAACTGCAATTGTAATAAAGTTTGCCAATCCAGCAACAAAACCTTGAGCATAGAGGTAAGACCATTCTTGCGCAAATTGGATTTTATCACCGATTGGTGTCACAACACCATACGCAATAATAAGAGATAAGAGTTGGATGAGGTTAAACCAAATCATATTTCCAAATGTCAGAACCCCTTTTGTTGCATCGTATTTTTTACGAAATAGACCAATGACAAGACCTATAACACCACTAGCAAGAACCCAAGCCCATGAAATACTTCCGTATTGGATACCATCCTTAAGCGCATGACCAATGAGGCCCATGAAGAAACCTGTGATGGGGCCAAATATTACTGAAAACAGAGCCTGAACTGCATATTGCAGTTGGATGCTAGTATTCCCAAAAATAGGAATGTTAACAAACATACCAATGATAATAAAGAGTGCTGCACCAATACCTGTCGCAACTACTGTACGAATTGAATTATTTTTCATAATTTTACTTTAATCTCCTAAACGTTTAATTTCAATGTGCCAGTTAGATCCTACACCGACATTATAGGCCTTGGCAAAAGACCCTTGGTTAATGGCTAGTCCCACACGATAGAGGGAGTTGATATAAATAATTGGTTGACCAATACGAACATCCGCAAAAGATTTTCCATAGGTAACTTGGTTTTGGTAGACCAACATATCATTGTTAAAGATGGTCACTTCGAAACGATCACCAAAGTTTGGTTCCAAAGCGTAAAAGTCATCACGTGTGATTGAGGTCCAAAGCGATCCGAAACGGACGTCTAGAATGTCAATCGCACCACGAACCAAATGATCTTCTATGATGGTTTCAACCACTGGAAGTTCTAGAATTTTCTCCACAGGTAACTCGGGTCCAACATCTTCAAAACTGATATGACCAGAGGCTAATCTGGCACCTGTATAAGCATAAACATCACGTCCGTGGAAGGTATAAGATAGCTCGGTATTACTACGGCGGTTCTCAACCTCTGAAATTTCTCGAACAGCCACGATACCAACATTCTTTTTAATATAAGAAAGTGTGCCATTGTCGGGAGTAACGATATATTGCCCAGTATTAGTCAGAGCAACCACACTTTTTCGTGACGATCCGACACCAGGGTCAACTACGGATACAAAAGTTGTCCCTTTTGGCCAGTATTCAACGGTTTGAAAGAGACGGTAGGAAGCTTCAAATGTGTTATAGGGAGTGATGTCGTGGGTTAAGTTGTGCACTCCTAGGCTTGGCTCTTCTTGTAAAGCCACACCAATCATGGCCGAAACAGCACCATCAACCAAACCAAAATCCGATTGAAGTACTAATAGATTATTAGTCATAAATATCTCACCCTTTTCTATTAGAGACGTTTATTTTACCACATTTTATGGGTATTTTAAAGATGACAAATCCTTGAGCTAGCTATAGTCTTTGCCTATGTTGACTACATAACCTCAAAAAGGTCAGCCCCAGAGGCTGACCTTTTTTATTATCTAAGCCTTATTCCAACGGCTTTTTTCTGCTACTGCTGTAAAGAGAACATCTGTTGACGAGTTGAGGGCCGTTTCACATGAGTCTTGGATGACACCGACGATAAAGCCGACACCGACAACCTGCATGGCCAGATCATTTGAAATACCAAAGAGGCTACATGCTACGGGGACCAAGAGAAGGGAACCTCCTGCAATACCTGAGGCACCGCAGGCAGAAATAGCTGAAACTACACTAAGAATAAGGGCTGTCGCAAAGTCAACCTCAATTCCCAAAGTAGTCACTGCAGCCAGTGTCAAAACATTAATTGTCACGGCTGCCCCTGCCATGTTAATTGTTGAGCCCAGAGGGATAGAAACTGAGTAAGTATCAGGATTCAAACCAAGGTCTTCACACAATTGAAGGTTGACGGGGATATTGGCAGCTGATGAGCGGGTAAAGAAGGCAGTAATCCCAGAATCTTTCAGACAACGGAAAACCAATGGGAAAGGATTCTTGCCCATCATCACAAAGGCAATGGCTGGATTGACCACCAAGGCAACAAAGGCCATAGTACCAACCAGAACAAGGATAAGAACTCCATAATCTGCCAAGACGCCAATACCATTTTCAGAAATCGTATTAAAGACAAGACCAAGAATACCAAATGGTGCTAGGTTAATAATCCAACGCACGATTTGAGAGGTTACCTCAGCCAAGGTATTAAGCAATTCTTTAGTGTGTTGACTGGCTGTTCGCATAGCGAAACCAAAGACAACAGCCCAGACCAAAACCCCAATATAGTTGGCTTGAGCCAAGGCATTAATAGGATTATCCACCATCTTAAGCAATAAATCCTTAAACACCTCACCAACCCCCTGAGGTGCACTTGCTTTGGTAGCTGCGGCTGCTCCCAATTTCAATGAAATTGGAAAAATATAGTGGGAAATCACAGCTGTCAAAGCTGCAGCAAAGGTCCCAAATAGGTAGAGAACAATTACCGTCTTCATGTTGCTTTGTTGGCCCTCACGTGTTTGGGAAAGGGCATTGGCCACCAAGGCAAAAACCAAGAGGGGTGCAATAGCCTTCAAACCACCAACAAACATATCTCCCAAGAGACCAATAACTGTTATCTTAGGAATAAGCAAACCAAGCAAAGCACCGATTACCACACCAATGGCAATACGCTTTATCAAGCTGGTTCTATTCCACGTTGAAATAAAACGTTGCATAACTCATTAACTCCTTTTATGTGGTTAACGAAACCACAAAACATTCATTGACTTCCATATTATGATATATTTCTCAAATCGTCAAGACATGAAAAAAGCCTGTTGAAAGCAGGCTTTCCACTCTTATTTATGACTCAATTTACGAGTTAAGAAGTCACCGACAAATTGGATAAGGAAAATCAAAATCAGGATCAACAAGGTTGCCAAGATAGTGACGGAAGTATTTGAACGGTTGTATCCATAGTAGATGGCAATGTAACCAAGACCACCTGCACCGATGGCACCGGCCATAGCAGTTTCACCCACGAGTGAAATCAGGGTCACGGTTGATACACGAACCAACTCAGGTAGACCTTCACCAAGGTAAACCTTAATCGTATCCCAAAGAGTCGCACCACTAGCTTGCGCTGCTTCAATTACCCCACGGTCTAAGTCTGCAAGTACCACCTGTACTTGACGGGCAAAGAATGGGAAGGTTGCAGCTGACAATGGAACCAAGGCCGCTGTCATCCCAAGGTTAGTCCCTACGATGAAGTAAGTAAAGCCTTTCAAAATCGCTAGGAGGATGATGAAAGGAATGGCACGAAAGATAGAGGTCACCTTATCTAGGATTTGGAAAACAAATTTATTTTCAATAACCCCACGAGGTCCTGTCAATACCAAGAAGAGTCCCATGACCAGACCAAGAAGTCCCCCAATGATGAAGGAAATCACGGTCATATAGAGAGTTGCGTAAATGGCATCTGGCCAAGAGTTAACCCCTTGCATACCGATACGATAAATATCTGGAAAGTTTTGTTGAATCCAATCTGCCATTATTGGGCTCCTTTCTTAAGTACCTGCAAGTTAACACCTGCATTTTCAATCGCTTTTTGCGCTGCAATAACCTTGTCAGAATCGCCATCCAAAACAACGACCAATTCACCAACAGGTGTATCACCGAGAATTTCAACATTCCCATAAAGGATATTACTTGAAACACCGTAATCTTTGAAGATTTCAGTCAAGAGTGGCTCATCTGTGGAAGAACCAGCGTATTTAAGTTGAACAAGAAGAGCTGAACTTGGCAAGTTTTTAACCAAAGGTTGCGCATTAATCTTAGTCAAAGCATCTTCAATTCCCGCTGCAGTTTCAATAAATTCTTGTGTCAAATCTTCTTGTGGATTTGAGAAAATATCAAGGACACTGCCTTCTTCCAAAAGTTGACCATTTTGCATGACAGCCACACGGTTACAAATATCTTTAACAATTTGCATTTCGTGGGTAATCATAACCACTGTCAAACCAAGTTTCTTATTCAAATCTTGCAGAAGTGACAGAATTTGCTTAGTCGTTTTAGGGTCAAGGGCTGATGTAGACTCATCTGAAATCAAGATTTCAGGATCGTTGGCCAAGGCACGTGCAATCGCTACACGTTGTTTTTGTCCACCTGACAACTGTGCAGGATAGTTTTCTGCACGGTCAGCCAAGTCAACCAACTCCAAGAGGCCACGAACTTTTTTGTCCTTTTCTTCACTGCTTAACTTAGAGTGGCGGAGGGCAAAGGCAACATTTTCATAAGCCGTTTTCTGAGCCATTAAGTTAAAGTGTTGGAAAATCATCCCAATTGTTTGACGTTTTTGACGCAACTCTTTTGTCGTTAATTGGACCTTACCATCTGCAAAAGTCACATCCTTACCGATAGTGATTTGACCAGCTGTAGGCACTTGCAAAAGATTAATAGCACGCACCAGGGTAGACTTCCCAGCCCCTGAATAACCAACAATTCCGTAAATATCACCTTTTTCAATCTGGATAGATACATCTTTAACCGCTTGGATAGTGCGGCGTTTCTGTGTAAAGGTGATATCAATATTTTTCAAATCAATAATGACATTACTCATAACTTGCAATTAACTCCTTAATTAGTTCAATGTGGGTATAGTAGTCTGCTAGGCTAACATTTTCATCCCCACCGTGGTCACGGCTATTAGCATTTCCTATCCCAAAAGCTGCCATAGGAACACCCAAAGCCTCGTAAATCATATGCATAGGTCCAGTACCGGCAGCCGTTGGAAGTACAGCGACACCTTCCTCATAAAAGCCTTTTGCCAACTCAATAACATTGACAATAGCCGGATCAGACATATCGCTACGATAACTTTCTTCACCAAGAGTTAAGGTTACCTTAATACGGTCGAATCCTTCTTTTTTAAGATGGGCCTTGATACGCTCCAAAACATACTCAGGTGTCAAACCAGGAACCAAACGCATCTCCATTTTAGCTTTGGCTTGCGCTGGTAAGATAGTCTTAACCCCCTGCCCCTGGTAACCTGTCGAAATCCCTTCGATAGAAAGGGCTGGTTCAAAGTAATAAGTCTTTAAGAAATCACGACTGTCACTTTCCAAAATTGGAAGTTTTAGCCCGTAAATTTTTCGAAGGCTGTCTGCATTTTCAATAGCATAGGTCTCAATGAGATCCATCTCGCGTTCGTTAGGTTGAATCACTTTATCGTAGATACCATCAATGAGAATCCGTCCCTGATCATCACGCATACTAGAGATAGCATTGAGTAAATACCATGACGCAGATTCAATCACAGCACCAAATTTAGAATGAATATCAACATCGGCACTCTCGACAGACAAATCAAAGGTAATAATCCCCTTGTTGCCACCTGTGATTTCTAGTTGTCCTTTACTATTGCGGTTACCTTGTTCCCAAACCAGAAGATCTGCCGGAAGAAGGTCATCACGGTATTTTTCCAAATACTTTTCAAGATCAGTTGAGGCAGATTCCTCAGCGCCTTCCATCATAAACGTGATATTAACAGGAAGGTCACCGACCTCTCGAATATATTTACGAAGGGCTGTCAGACGAGCTGTGATATGCCCTTTATCATCATCAACACCACGACCATACATGTAACCCTTTCGAACAGTCAAACGAAAAGGTTCATCCGTCCAAGGCTGATCGTTATCCGCAGGAACAGTATCATAATGCTGATAAAAGATAATGGTCTTAGCATCCGGATTTGAACTCTTAAATTTTGCCAAGACAAAAGGTGCCGTATAGGTCTCGTCAATCGTCACCTCTGCACCTATCCTTGAAAAGATTTCACCAAGGTAGGCAGCCACATCATAGAGACCAATATTTTGAGCAAAAATAGATTTTTTAGAAATCAAAGTCCGCAAAACTTCAAAATAGTGTTGAGCAGTTTCATCATTACGGAACTTCTGTAACTGTTCTTCTTCACTAGAAAATGCCATCAAATTCGTCTCCTTCATACAAGACAAAACGGCGTGTTCTCACACGCCCTTCCGCCCTTAGCTTATTTCTTTGAATTAGCTTTCAATTGATCTTGTGTTGGTGCACCTTTCCATGCTGGAAGGTCAACCTTGTTAGAAGCATCATAAATGGTTTGGGCAACTTCATCATTTTGGTAAGCTTTAATCAAAACTTTGATTGCATCAGCCTTATTTGATTTTTCCCAATCCTTGTTAGCTGCAATGATGTTAACCCAATCTTTCAAATCTTGACTTGGATCTTCTTGGAAGAGGGTTGTATCGTAGTTAACGTTTTGTTGTTGGGCATATGAGTTATTAACAACTGCTGCATCTACAGATGAAAGAGTTTGAGCTGTTTGTTCAGCTGCGATTTCTTTGATTTCCAATTTCTTTGGATTTTCAGAAATGTTTTTGATTGTTGCCAATTCACCTTTTTTAACATCTAATTTAATCAAACCAGCTGTTTGGAGAAGAGTCAAAGCACGGCTTTCATTTGTACCATCATTAGGCACTGAGATAGTAGCCCCTTCAGGAAGATCTTTCACATCTTTATATTTAGCTTTTCCGTTTTCAGTACCTGAGAAAAGGTGGATAGGGCTAAGAAGTGTATCTGCTGCAGCAACAACATCACCCTTGTTTTCTTTATTCCAGTTATTCAAGAAATAAATGTGTTGGAAAGCATTGACATCGATTTCACCGTTTTTAAGGGCTTCGTTTGGTTGGTTGTAGTCCGTAAACTCTTTCAACTCAATCGTTACGCCTTTTTCTTTAGCCAATTCTTTGACCTTATCCCATACTGGTTCAGTTGCATCATCCAATGTCATGATACCAACTGTCAATGTTTTATCATCTTTAGCTGACTTGTTACCACCAGCACCACATGCAGCCAAGGCTACTGTTGAAGCGACTGCTAATCCTGCAATTCCAAGAATTTTTTTAAATTTCATCATAAGCTCCTTTAAATTGTTTTAAGTGTAAAACTATTATCCCATAGGATGAGAATTGTAGCAAATTGTTTATAATTGTATGAATCTATAGTTATTAGCTATAGCCTATCCTAAATTTTATTTATAAGAAAATGCTGAGAAATATCTATCCTCAGCCTATTTTCTTATTTTTTGCTTGGTACTTTCAAGGCATCTTTAGTTGGGATATAATCTTTATTTCCAAGGAATTTTTCAGCCAATTTAGCCAAAGTACCATCCTTTTGGAGTTCTTCCAAACGTTTATTTACAAATTTTTGAAGGTCTTTTTGATTATCAGCAAACAAGAAGTAAATGTATGGTTGTTGATCAGACTTAAGTTCAATGGTCTTCAAGTTTGTCAACTTATTGTTTTTGATAATTGAATTAACAGTTGGGGCATCAAAAATCTTGAAGTCATACTTACCTTCATTCAAACTTGTCAACATTTGTGTAATATTTTCATTTGTGTAGTTAAGTTCAACTGGCTTATCTGAATGTTTATCATTGAATTCAGTCAATTGAGTAGCTGTTGATGTTCCTTGAACTACCTGTGTAGAGTGACCAGCGATGTCATCATACTTCTTGATTTTACTATCTTTTGGAACCGTCAAGACTGCAGGTGTTGTTCCAATTGGATATGAGAAGAGGTATTTTTGGTCACGTTCTTCTGAGTAAGAGATATTGTTCCCAGCCATTTGGTATTTAGCTGAGTCAAGACCTGTAAAGACTGAAGTCCATTCTGTTTTTTGGAATTTCACTTCATACTTGTCAGAGTCTTTGAAGACCGCTTTAGCCACTTCTACATCGTAACCAGTTAATTCACCGTCTTTTTCGTATGAAAATGGTGCTGTTGTTCCGACCGTTGCAAAATTAACAGTTTCTTTAGCACCAGATGATTTTGACGAAGATGTATCTGAAGATGTATCTTTTGATTTTGAAGAACATGCAGCGAGCAATGCTACTGAGGCAATGGCTACACCTGTGATTCCAAGAATTTTTTTAAGTTTCATAATTGTCTCCTTTGAGATTGATTGTTCTAATTGTAACAAAAATCACTAGTCTTAACTAATACTTAAACATAATCAAGGTGATAAGAAAATCCTATCACTCTGAAGTATCAATTGTTTGACAAAATAAAAAAGGGAGAAAACCAATAACGATTTTCTACCTTTTTACTCATTAGTAATGTGATAAGCGCTTAATCACTTGCTGATTACTGAGAACCTCCCTTGCAGGAAAGAAATCAGCCTTCCCATTCTCAAAAAGAAGAACATCTGCCTTCTCATGATGAAGATGCTTAAAGTGATGGGCTGACATGATAATGGTTTTGCCAGCCGAATGAAGCTCATGTAAGAGCTCTCTAAAAAATTCTTCATATTCTTTAGAGAGATTGTTGAAGGGTTCATCAAGAATATAGACATCTGGATTGGTTACCATAATGCTGGCAAAGGCTACTTTCTTCTTTTCACCACCAGACAATTGATAAGGCACTCGGTCCCTTAAATCGTCAATTTTAAGTAGGGTTAGAGTGTCCTCAACACGTTTTGAGACTTCTTCTTCAGTCAAACCTAACTGACGAGGCCCAAAGGCAATCTCATCATAGACCGTACTATTAAAAAG
The DNA here is from genome assembly GCF_000448605.1 of Streptococcus sp. HSISS3. Classification (NCBI taxonomy): domain Bacteria; kingdom Bacillati; phylum Bacillota; class Bacilli; order Lactobacillales; family Streptococcaceae; genus Streptococcus; species Streptococcus sp. HSISS3. Next base: position 244,109 of record NZ_CM002130.1, on the reverse strand, counting down.
CTGACTATCTACATCTTGAAAAAGAATACCTAACCGACTATAGAAATCACGTTTTTGACGTTTGTCCTTCAACCATTCCCTGACCTCTTTCCCTAGGAAAAGAATACGGCCAGACTCTTCTTGTTTGAAGCCTATTAATAGACTGATGAGACTCGACTTTCCAGTCCCATTTTCCCCCATCAACATCACATATTGCCCTTGTCTAATCTCCAAATCAAGACCAGTAAAGACCTTTTTTTGTTCATAGGCACAGGCCACTTGATTCAATTGAAACATCTCATCCTCCTAAAAGAATTTGTCCTAAAATTACTACCACTAGTCCAACCAAGGCAACCCAATCCTTCCATGTGAACGACCGTGATGACTTGACATACTCACCAACAAAGCAACGGGCTTCCATGGCCTGAGTGAGTTCCTCACCATAACGTATTGCTTTAAGGTAGAGAATTCCCCAGACATTGCTCCCAATTTGGAAACGGTGGTTACCACCATAGCTACGTGCCTCAATTCCTTTAAGCAAGTCCATTAATTGTTTCCCGAAAACATCAATATATTTTATGGTAATATCCAACTGGAGTAGAACAAGGTCAGGAAAATGCAGACCCTTTAGGGCAGCTAACATCTCACTTATCGTACTCGTCTCCGAATAATAGGCAATGGCCAAAGCAATCAAGGGGAGCCTTAAAAGAAAGAGGGTTTGTCCACCGCTAAATAAGAGATGGGGTAGATAAATAATTATAGGGAAGACCAATAATAAAATGGTCTTTTTTAAGGTCCTAACTAAAACAGAATGAGGTAGGAAAGCCACACCAAATCCTAAGACTAAGCCTAGAATCCATAGGACTGTGAGGTTTCGACTAATCCCAACTGAAAAAAGAAACAAGAGGAGAAGTAAAACCTTAGCCGTTGGATGAAAGATTGATGCGACTGGCACAGGATGTGTCTCAAACTTTTGGATAAGAGCTTCCAAATGGTGACGATTTCGGATAAGAAAGCTATTTTTACCAACTTTAGTCACTGCTGGGCGTTCTTCTAGCATCCAATCTGGCAGAATCATTTTTCAACCTTTCTACCAAAAATCAAGCGGTAGAGGATAAAGGAAATCAAAACAGCAGACGCAGCACTTAGGATATATCCCAAGACTTCAGGAATTCCTGCAATACTATAATCAGGGAAGATGGCGTGAAATGAGAATCCATTTAGCATACCTTTGGGCGCTTGAGCTACCACATGATAGTGGGACAATTTTTCCACCAACTCTTGAACATCCCATTCAGCAAAAGCTGTTCCAGTGGCCAATAAACCAAGAGGGGTTAAAATAATCATCGCCAAGATAAACAACAATAAAGGACGAAGCTTTTTGACAGTCGTTTGCTTATTATTCTCAAGATTCAAACGTTCAATGAATTGTTGTACACCTGCTGTGAAAAAACCTTCTACCAGACCAATTAAGAGGTGAGTCACACCCATAACTGGAATCGTCACCGACAATGGGTAAGGATTGTAAAGAGGGTTACCACTGCTATCTTTAAAGAAAATCGGCTGAATACCAAGTAAGACAGCAACTGTCAAGGCCGCAACCACAATACCAATGTAGCCACCAAAGAAGCTTGCGATTATCTTGTTCTTGGTCCACTTTTTCAAAAGAGTATAAACAGCGTAACCTACAAATGGCATAACAACAGCCATACAAAAAGTATTAGCACCAAAAGCCAAAATACCACCGTCACCAAAGAGTAAGGCCTGCATAGCCAGAGCAACACTAACCGCTAAACAGGAGGCCCACGGACCCAATAAAATAGCAATCAATACCGCACCAACGGCGTGAGCACTCGTTCCACCTGGCGCTGGAAGGTTAAACATCATGATAAGGAAGGACAAGGAAGTCCCAATTCCCAACATAGGAATCGTTTGCTTATCTGTATCCACCTTTACCTTCACTTCTTTGACAGCCTTATACCAAATAGGCAACATCACTGCTCCCATTGCTGCACAAGTCGTAGGACTTAGGTAATTTTCAGGAATATGCATTTTTATCTCCTCATATCATTTTTTCTCAAATTTAAAGGACTTAATCCATATATTTCTTGTCTAAAATAATCAGCACAAGCATAAATCACACGACGATTATCTTCAGCAGTCTTTCCCAAGATACGTAAAACCAGACCCGGAATATCCAAGGCTGAGATAGCAAAGTCAGACTCTAGATTCAAGTCTTCTAAGTGCTTCTGCAAAGCCTTGACAAAGGCTTCATCAATAGCTGGAGACACCATTACCAAACTATTGTAATTGCGCCATCCCTCAAAATAACCAAGCTTAAACATATCTTGTTTTTGAGGCTCCAAAAGGGTCTGATCACTGTAAACAAGCTCATTATCTTGGTAAATCTGTGTCAAATTACGAAAATAATGGTATTGAAATGGTAAATCCTCGTGTGACCAGCCCGCCGTCACACCATCTGAATAAATCAAGTGAGCAGACTTATCCATATCAATACGACTGGTTTGAAAATAGCGTGATTTTAAATAAGGAATCACTTCATCAGCCATGTACTCCAAATAACTATCTTCTTCAAGTGTGATGGACGTATTCTGTTGCGTTAACTGTCCCTTTTCACACTTGTAGACATAAGTCGGTGTTTGGGTTGTCACTAGGGCATGAGCATCTTTACTAACATCAATGGTTACTTGATACTGTTCACCCTCGACAAATCCCCCACCCATATTAATGAGAAAATAGTAAGGCACACCATTGGCATCCGAATTATCCGCTGACACTCGAGAGTTACCCTCTTGGTATTTCTTATGAGAGATTGTGCGACCATTTCGATTCGAAAAACCAAGATGGACAAAACCATCATATGTTTGCGTCATCTTATAAATCCTCTAGTAGGAAATTCTTGCGAATCCATGTTTCTACTTCCTTAACATTGTCTTCATTATTCAGATTTGTGAAAATGAAAGAATCCTCGTTACGGAAATGAAGGGTGTCTTCACGCATACGGTCGAGGTTAGCTCCAACATAAGGTGCAAGGTCAGTCTTGTTAATCAAGAAGAGGTCACTCTTAATCATCCCTTGACCAGCCTTACGAGGGATTTTTTCACCCTGAGCAACGTCAATAATGTAAATAGTGAAATCAACCAAGTCAGGGCTAAATGTCGCAGCCAAGTTGTCTCCACCACTTTCAAGGAAGATAACATCCAAATCATGGTTGAAGCGTTCTTGAAGGGTTTCAATCGCTTCAAAGTTCATAGAAGCATCCTCACGAATCGCAGTATGAGGACATCCACCAGTTTCTACACCAATGATACGGTCTTCATCTAGGCTTGAATTTTTCGCCAAGAAAAGGGCGTCTTCTTTGGTATAAATATCGTTGGTAATAACCGCTAAATTTAGGTCAGACATACGTCGTGTGAGACGTTCAAGCAAAAGAGTCTTCCCTGAACCAACAGGCCCACCAACTCCAATAATTACAGTACGTTTTGTCATTGTTTTTTCCTCTCAACCTTGTTGATATTTTAAGACATGAATAGGCGGAACACCTGAGTTTCATGTTTCATCTGAGCCAATTCAAGACCAGGTGTATTGGCCCCAAGGTAGGACGCATCCAGCTCTTGAATGGCTTGTGTTATGTGTTCTAATTGTGAAAAGCTACGTAAAACGATCTCTTGTCCAGCAAATTGTCCAAGGGGAATGGCACGAACAGCATTTTGAACCATAGTCGAGATAACGCTATAGCCATAAAGTGCTATGGCCTCACTGCAACCAATCCCCTTGTTGAAGACATAAAGAGCAAAGACAATAGCAGGATTGCCATAAACCTCACCCTTACGTATTTTGGACTGATAGTCATCCAATACTGGAATAGCATGTAGCCTTTGAATCAGGCGCAACATTTGCTTAGCAATCATCTTCGTTCCTTGTCTGGTTTCACGCGCTTGCGTCGAAACAGTCAAAGTCTTATCATATTGCCAAACTTGAGCCAAATCATCAGAAGTCATGGCATCATAGACTAGCTTAATCACAAGTCCTTCACCATACTTAAATTGGCTATCTAAATAAGCCTCTTGCCATTCCTCATAGCCCTTATCATCTGTTACAGTGTCTTCACGCAGATAATTTTCCATCCCAAAAGAGTGGTTAAATGATCCAATTGGAAAGGTTGAATCAACAATTTGAACAATTTCAAGATAGTCTCGCAAAGACACGTTAGCAAAAGGATTAATGTTCATGGGCAGTCAAATTCACGTGACGAAGGGGTTTGTCAAGGACCACTTCCTCAATCGTGTAGGCAATGTCTTTTTGAGTCAATACTTGCTCTACAACAGGGTCAACTTCCAAATAAATCTTGGCATCTTTCACCTCAATTGGTTTATGAGTATTCCCAAGAATATGAGCTGTAATTCCCATTTCATCCATATCTTTAGGAGAAATGACAATCAAATCCTGTGATTCAACACCAATCGCCAAAACATGATGGTCATCAATGAAAAAGGCAGAGCCATTTTGCAATTTTTGCCCCTTATCAAGACGAATACCAAATTCATTGCCGTGGTCGCTTTTCACACGAATAATTTTTTTATTAAGATCATCACTTGAAAGAATGACTGTTTCAATATGATATTTATCAACATCAATATCTTTAACAAGAGCATCTACTTTTGTAAAAATCATACTTTTTCCTTTTCTATTACATTTAAAAACTGCATCAAAGTCATTTAGCGCTTTAAGAAAGCACTAAAAACGTTTTCGCCATAAAATACAAAAGAGGTTGGAGGAAAAATTCCAGCCTCATTTATATGACACTTTTTCTTAGAACAAGAAATAGCGTTGAGACAATGATGTCGTATGGATTGGTTCACAAGTAACTAATTCATCATCAATAAAGACATCAAAGGTCTGTGGGTCAATACGGATTGTTTTTGGAGCGTAATCATTAAGTTTCATATCACGCTTAGTCAAGTTACGTGTATTCTTAACCGGAAGAACAATCTTATTCAAACCAATTTCTTCCTTGATACCGTGATCATAGGCATATTGAGAAACAAATGTAAGATTTGTTTGGTGAACCGCTTGACCATAAGCACCATATAATTTACGCATGATACGAGGTTGAGGTGTTGGAAGACTTGAACCAGCATCACCCATAACACCGTAAGTTAACATACCACCCTTAAGCACCAATTTAGGTTTTGCACCAAATTGAGCTGGTTCCCAGATAACGAGGTCCGCAAATTTACCAACTTCTACAGAACCAATATAGTCTGCAATACCATTAGTGATAGCAGGGTTAATAGTATATTTAGCCACATAACGTTTGATACGGTTATTGTCGTTAAACTCTGAATCCCCTTCAAGTGGACCACGTTGAGCCTTCATCTTATCAGCTAGTTGCCAACAACGCATAGCAACCTCACCGACACGTCCCATTGCCATGGCATCAGAAGTCATGATACTAAGGGCACCCATATCGTGAAGAACATCTTCTGCAGCAACAGTTTGCTTACGAACACGTGATTCCGCAAAGGAAACATCTTCTGGAATTTTTGGATCCAAGTGGTGACAAACCATAACCATATCCAACAATTCACCAATAGCATTTGTGGTGTATGGGTTAGTTGGGTTTGTTGATGATGGCAAAATATTTTCTTTACCAGCAAAAACCATGATATCTGGAGCGTGTCCACCACCTGAACCTTCGGTGTGGAAGGTGTGAACGGTACGACCTTGGAAAGACTCAAGAGTGTTTTCCATGAATCCACCTTCATTCAATGAGTCAGTGTGGACCGCAAAGGAAACATCATATTTATCCGCAACTTTAAGAGAATTATCAATTCCTGCGTAAGTTGCACCCCAGTCTTCGTGTGTCTTAATACCTGCTGCACCTGCCTTGATTTGTTCTTCAACCACTTCAGTTTCAGAACCAACACCTTTAGCGAGGAAACCAAAGTTAGCAGGCATATCGTCTACAGCTTGCAACATACGAGTAATGTGGAATTTACCTGGCGTACATGTTGTTGCATTACTTCCGTCAGCAGGACCAGTACCACCACCAAAGAGGGTTGTGATTCCATTATCCAAACCGAATTCAGGAAGGTCAGCAGAAATATAGTGTACGTGAAGGTCAATACCACCAGCAGTCACAATTAAACCTTCTGCTGCAATGGCTTCTGTACTAGCACCCACAACAAAGTCCACATTGTCCATTGTATCTGGATTACCACCACGACCGATAGCAACAATCTTACCATCACGAATACCGATATCCGCTTTAATGATACCTGTATAGTCAATGATGGTAGCACCTGTAATAATCGTGTCCACAACTGATGGATTTTCACGTGTTTCCGTAGCACTGACACCCATACCATCACGCAAAACTTTACCACCACCGAACTTAGACTCCTGTCCATATACTGTGAAGTCTTTTTCAATGGCTGCAAAAAGATTGGTATCTCCAAGACGTACGCTATCTCCTACAGTTGGTCCATAGTGTTGAGCATATTCTTTACGATCCATTTTAAAACTCATCTATCTGCCCTCTTTCTAGTCTAAGAAACCATTGACTTTGTTATTGAAACCAAAAATACGACGTTTGCCTCCAAAGTCAATAAGTTGCACTGTTTTCGTTTCACCTGGTTCGAAACGAATGGCTGTACCTGCTGGAATATCTAGACGTTTGCCTCGTGCTTTCTCACGGTCAAATTGAAGACCAGCTTCGTTTGCTTCGTAAAAATGATAGTGAGACCCTACTTGGGCAGCACGGTCACCCACGTTTTTCACTTCAAGACTAATGGCCTCATAACCACCATTATAATCAATTGGCTCACTCGCCACATGGTATTCACCTGGAATCATTACATTTTCTCCTTACTGAATAGGATCATGAACAGTAACCAATTTTGTACTGTCTGTAAAAGTAGCTTCAACTTGAATCATTGGAATCATTTCCGCAATTCCCTCCATAACATCTTCACGTGTTAAGAGATTACGAGCTTCATCCATCAATTGAGCAACCGTTTTACCTTCTCTTGCACCCTCAAGTACATAATCTGTAATCAAAGCGACTGCTTCTGGGTGATTCAGTTTGATCCCTTTATCTTTACGTCGTTGAGCAATCATAGCCGCAAGACTAATCATCATTTTTTCCTGCTCACGCATTGTCAATTGCATCGTTTTTCCTCCTTAAATCAATGCTTACCACTTGCCCCAAAGCATCAAAAGCCCTGGAATCCAAGCTGTTACAATTCCTTCAAAAATAGCTAGGTAAGGAACAAATTTCCCTAGGTTCTTCTTAAGGTTAATTTCAATAAAGGCAGTTAGCCATAGAATGCCCCACAAGAACCAAATAATACCATACCAAGCATTACCACCATATCCAGATGTTAAGCAAAGAATCCCTGCTGGTATCGTATTAATTGCCACAAATAAACTAAACCAGCCGTACAAACGTTGATCAAAATCAAAAATCGTATTGATAGCTGAATAAAGATAGGTAAAAGCAAACAAAAGACCTGTGGCACTACCATAAAACCAGTCAGCACCTTTTCCTGTGCAGGCCCCATAAGCAATGACAATAATATTGAGAATCAATCCCAAACCACCTGTAAAGATATTCATGACAACATTTGATTTGTCGGGAATCTCTTCCAAGCGATGAAATCCATTACTCATTAAAACCATGCCAACATAGAGTAGGATGACACCTAACATAAGAACCTCCTAAATTCTTTTTTATGTTAATATCATACTACTTTGACAACACATGTCAACGAATTTTCAGAATTTTTGCAACATCACTGTAGGCCTCAATCTCACATAAAATGTCAAAAAATAGCGTCACTTTTGACCATCAAGCAAGATGATTCCTTGTACTATTTCGGATGAAGGTGGACAAACCATTTATAAATTAGGCAAACACTTTTTTCGAATGAGAAAAATACTGCCAATCATCAGCCAGATTCTATCATCTCGTGTGAGAAAAATTTTTATGGTGGCGTTTTATTCCTCTCTCCTTCTCTAGTCCTAAGTCCATAGACCTATTTTTAGTAATTTTACGGTTGCGTAACAATTATCTTCATTTTTTATGATAAAGTCTTCTTTGGATTTAAAATCTAAAGGAGAATTATGATGGAAACAAATAACTGCAATACCGATTTACAGGTAGTCTCTCAGGAGTATCCCTACGAAGAGGAAAGTCTGCAAACCAAAACAAAAAAACTCTTGAAACATATTTCACCAAGAGACATCTGGAAACTCAAGAGCTTGATTATCGGTTTACTTGTCGCCTGCTTCCTCTATGTTGCTTATCTTACCAATCTTTCTTTTGCCTTACCGGCAATAATTGTACTCATAATGACTGTCGAACTTGGCTGTCGTTTACTGGCAGGAAAAGAAAAGAGAGGAATGCGTCTTGAATCAGGAATATTTATGACTACTAGCCTCCTACAAGGTCTGCAAATAAGTCTTTGGGGACTACACGACAGTTGGGAAAGTGCTCAAATGCTCTGCCTTCATGCCAGTTTTCTACTTTATTTAATGGCACGAACTGGACAAAGTAGCCAGAATAGACTGGGAATTATGGTTTGGATAGACCTCATCTACACGAGCTGCCTCTTCCCTCTGAAATATTTTTCCTTGGAGTTTTTACACTCCCCTATAAAACAAGACCTAAGCAAGAACTTTCTAAAGAAGAACGACACAACCGCCAGCTCCATAAGGGGATGATTTTAGTTAGTATTTTTGTAGCCTTGATACTTACTATATTTGCTGCCAGCCAGCTCAGTCAGGTATTACCTGCTTTCGGACAACTTTGGAAACAAGTTTTCCAGACACTTGCTACTTTGTTTAACTTCAACATTCACTTCGAAAACAGTGGCCTAATCATCTTCCGTTTGCTTTCAAGTATTCCTCTAGCTTTGGGACTTTTTGCCCAACTGGCTGCAGTCTATTTAGCCAAGGATAAGCCACTCAGTCAAACTCAACTTGAAACTAGTCTCAAAAAGACCCGTCTTTTCCCAAAACTGGCAGCTTATATTGTGATTGGAAGTCTCTGCTTCACTTATGCCCTATTTTTACTCACTGCCACAAGTCAAATGGGAGAGCTACTTTCTCTCAACCAAGTCAATATCCCAGCCCATCAAGCCTCACATATGGCTGTTCAGGGCTTCTGGCAATTGGTTCGCGTTTCTATTCTGAATTTTGGTGTCTTAGTGGGACTCTATCTTTACTCAAAAGAAAATATCTTTAACCACAAAGGACTCCGTTGGATTAGTACTCTACTCTTTACTTTTACTAGCCTCTTTGCCCTTATCGCTGGTTGGAAACTCTTTGGGGTCTATATTGCACTTTATGGCATTACACCACGTCGCTTACTGTCAGGATGGTTTGTGACCGTGCTCTTCGTTTGGTGTATCCTTACGCTTATTAGACTTTATAAACCCATTCAAACAACTCGTCTAGCCATCTTTTATGCGACTATCAGCTTTACCCTCGTTAGCCTCTTAGGTAGCTTTATTTTATAAGAAAAAGGAGTGAAACTAGATTTCCTAGTCTCACCCTTTTTTCATTGGAGTTATTTTGAATTTCTTGTTGGGAAGGCGTACATTACCCAGAGAGCTACCGTTAAAGGAGTTGCCTTTAAAACTATCCAAGCAACATTAAAATCAGCATCACGTAGACGACGAATCTGAATTGCAATTGTAGGAAGTGCTGTTGCTGCTATGAATAAAATGAAAGCCGTCAATGTAAAGCCAGCAGCTTTTGTTTGACCAAGTAAGTCCATCAGTAGGAAAATCAAGCTACCGATAACGCCATTAATCAAGACTACCCACCAATAGTCTGATCGTTTTGTACGACCATAAAAATCGAGATAGCCTAACCAAAAATTTTTATATGCCTCTAACATGTTTACACCTCTTAATATGATGTTAACAGTATACTATAGAAACTTTATAGGTGCAAGATGTGAAATGTTAGACTTCTTAAGTTTTTTTCATATAAGTAAGGAAATTTTTTAAATAAACTGAAACGGATTGAAAATAGGACTATCTCCTTCGACCTGTCCGTTAGTCATGGTCACTATGCGACTAACATGCTGACGGACACTGGCTCGGTGAGCAATGAAAATCACTGTTCGTTTCATTTTAGCAAGATTAGTCAACACCCTGTTCTCTGTATCACTATCTAGACCGCTTGTCGCTTCATCAAAAATCAAGATAGGTTGTTTAGACAAGAGAGCCCTTGCTATCGCTAACCTCTGTTTTTGACCACCAGAGAGGCCTCCATCTTCAGATACTTGGGTCTGAAAGCCTAGTGGCATTTTTTGAATATCGTCTAAGATATCAGCTTGTTGGCAAACTTTAAGAAGTTTTCTCTCATCAACTTCTCCTTCAAATCCTAATAGCAGATTTTCTAAAATGGTTCCCGTAAACACATAGGTCTGCTGGGGGACATAGGTTACCAATTGACGTAACTCTGCATGGCTAATGGCACTTTTATCCAGACAAACATGTCCAGCAGACCTTGTATAATAACCCGACAAAATTTTAGCCAAAGTTGTTTTTCCAGACCCACTCTGCCCCATGAGAGCAATCTTCTCACCCTTGTTAATGGTCAAATCAACATCACTAAGAGTCTCTTGCTGATAACTGAAACGATGGCTAACACCTCTGAGAGTTAATTGCTTAAAGGACAAATCCTTGAGTTTTCCCTTTTCTTCCTTATCCACAACATAAACTTCTTGAAGACGATTATTGGCTACCTTGGCCTGCTGAATTTTGGATTGGAGATTGATAATATTAATTAAAGGAGTTGTAAAATAATTCAGCAACATATTATAGGTAATCAACTGACCAGCAGATAGCTGTCCTTCCATGACCAATTGCGCTCCATACCAGAGGATAAAGACATTGGAAACTAGCTGAACCCCAGTCTTTAAACCATCTTGTGTTAATTGCCACTTGGCCTTAGACAAGGACTTCTTCAAGTAGTCATGGAATTTCACCTCAATTTCTCGATAACGTCTCTCTTCAACTCTTAAAGATTTTAGCGTTTCAATGCCTCTCAAATCATCAATAACGGAGGTATTGACTTGACTGTTTGCCTCCATCAACTGATAATTTTCCTTCTCAAAAAGCTTATAGAAAGCTAGAATAATCAAAACATAGAGAGGTACTACAGTTAAAGTCATCGCAAAAAGCGAAGGGTTTTGTAAAATGAGAGCCACGGCTAGAGTCATCACAATGGTCACATCTAAGAAAATCGATAAAATGGTTGAAGCCAGGGCATCGATAATGGTATTGGCGTCTCCAAAACGTGACGTGATTTCCCCAGTACGACGTGAACTAAAGAAACTAATGGGCAAAGAAAGCACATGCTTGATATAAGGAAGGATGACCGCAATGGACAAGTAATTACCCAATCGATGCAATAGATAATCTTTGAAGAAAGTAAAAACTTGTTGAGCTAGATAAGCGATACACAGGCCTAGAGAAATCATGGTCAGAAGAGCATAGTCTTCTTGAGGAATCAAGCGGTCAATAATAGATTGCAAATAATAAGAACCAATAATATTAACAAGAGTCACTAGAAAACTCAGCAAGACAATGACTGCTATCAATCCCTTACGACGAAATAAAATTGGTAGGAATGAAAGGAGACCAGGTACCTCTTCCTTATATTTAATGTAGGTTTCTCCTGGTTCAAAAAATAGAGTAACCCCTGTCCATTCCTTAGCAAACTCCTCAAGTGACATTTTAATGACCTTCTTGCTAGGATCTGGATCACCAACAACGACCTGACCCTTGGCTTGACCAAACACCGTATAATAATGTTGAAGACCACCATCCTTAACCACATGTGCAATAAAAGGATAAGATAGATTTTCTTGTTTAAACAAGTCTAAATCCGCACGAATAGCTTGCGTTTCAAGACCCAACTGCTTGGCTGCTTCAACCAAGCCAAGCGCAGAAGTGCCTTCACGAGAAGTCTGAGCCAACTCCCTCAAATAAGTCAAACTATAAGATGAACCATAGTTTTTAAGAATCATGGCCAAGGCAGCTACACCACAATCACGCTGATCAACCTGAGAAATATATGGATATTTTGACATGGTGACTCCTATTTAATAATAAATAATGAAGAATGGTGCTGCTGCAATAAGTAATACTAAAAATTTTCTTAAGTTTTTCAAAATTAAACTCCTTAATATTTTTATTAACTATATGATAAACGTTTAACTATAAAAAAAGTAGTGACATAAATGTCACTACGCAGTTGTTTACAAACCATCTGCCGCTTTCTCTGCTCGAGTCTTTTCTTCCAAAACGGAATCTTCTAAAACCGACGCAAACATTATAGCCTTATCATAGTTTTCAGCAGCTTTTTTCTTGTTCCCATTATGTATAAGCTCATACTTAGCTTCTAAAATATAGACACCTGGTTTGTAACTATGAAACTGTGATTTTTCTATGACAGCTAAAAGTTTATCTATTACTGTTAAGAAATCTGAGAAGGACTCATGAGAAATCTTTAAAGCAGCTATAGCCATCAAATCATTAAATAAGGCAATATTATAAGCATCATCCGTTGGGATGTTTTGCTTTAATACTCTACCTGCTATTCTGTCAAAAATCTTTTTATCATACTGCTTTCTCCCATAAAGATGATAGAAATAATAATCAATAACTAACAAATCATTAGTTGAAAACTTCTTCTTTCTTTTGACTTGTTCAAACAAATCTTCATAGATTTCTTCGACTTTAGGTCTCTCCTACCAACTGGTAAAACTCAATATATTTTCGAGAATATCTAGAGTCAATAGTTCCTCTTCTGGAAGAATATCAAAGAATTGATCATACACATCTTCAATAAGATCCAACTTCTGTTTAACTCTCTCCTTATCTCCGTACGTTGGGAACTTTATTAAACGATTTTTCATCTCATAGTAAGTATCAGGAATTTCAATCCTGTCATGATCCAATAAGTCAGCCATGCTTTTTCCCAGACGTTTTGCTATGTAGGATAATTTATCCAAAGAAGGGAGAGACTCTCCTTTTTCAATACGAATTAACTGGCGAACGGTCAACTCCTTACCATCTAAACAGAGCACTTCACGTGACATCTGTTGACTTTCACGCTCAGTTTTTATTCTTAATCCGATACTGTTCTTAATACTCAATAAAATCTCCTTTATTCAATTCAAAAGCTTAAGGCTATTATATCACAGTTGTAATGTAATTGACATATAGTTAATATTTTTTAATGTATCGATAATTCATATGATCTTTAAGAAATACGGACCTGTATCGTTGCCTTAATAATGAGTCAAAGGTTGGAAACATCTGTTCCAACCTCTTGATGCTATTTCTGTTTACTTTGGAACCGCCATTCAAAGCGAATACGGTCGTAAGTCGGGTAAATAGCATTCAGTAAACCAAATGCCAAGGTAAAACCGGCCAAAACATCTGTAGGATAGTGAACCCCCACGTAAATACGGGAAAGTCCGACGAGCGCAATTAGAAGCCCCGTAACAATATAAATGACTACTTTTGCTCCTTTTTTAGCCAGACGCTGAGCAAGGACAATAGCAATCGCACCAAGAATCATGAAGGTTCCCAGGGAGTGGCCACTAGGAAAAGAATAACCACCAGCATGGACCAAATGCGTAATTGATGGACGTGGGCGTTGGTAAATATATTTCAGACTTACAATCATGATACTAGCGAGAACGCCACTGGTTCCCACAAAGATAGCTTCAGATTTGTACTGGTTTAAATAAAGCCAAATTACCGCTACAATTGCAATAATGGCCTGAACAGGCGTGTTCCCAAGGACCGTAACCGCCTTAAAAAAATGCGTCAGTTCTGTTGGCAAATCTCCTCGAACCCAGGTCTGGATGCTGCTATCAAATCCTGTCAAGGCTTCAGGGTAGAACTTGACCATGTAACCGAGAGCAACAAATAGTAAAAGGGCAAAAGAAGTATAAATATAATGTATTTGTTTGTGTTTCATATTTATAATTTTACTAGAATTTTTATAATTTTACTAGAATTGACTTAAGCGGAGCATAAATCATAGCAAAGACTACTGCAAAAATCAAACCTTGAAGCAAATTAAAAGGTACAACCATAGTAAAAAGGTATTTATAAAGTCCTATGAATTGTCCAATATCGAAATTAGCAAATTTAGCATAGAGTGGTACTGCATAAATGTAGTTGAGGACAACCATGGCAAGTGTAAGAGCTAGTGTTCCTACAACTGAACCAAGAATAAAATTCTTACTTGTTTGGTTTTTCTTCCAGAAATAGCTAAGTCCCCAAACAAAGAATCCTAAAGCAATAAAATTCATAGGAAGTCCAATTATTGAACCTGGACCCCCATTGTTTAGCAAAAGCTTCAGCAATGAACGCAACAAGAGAACGCCAATAGCACTCTTAAAATCAAAGATGACTAAGGCAATCAGAACAGGAAGGATTGAAAAATCAACCTTCAAAAAATCTGCTGCCGGAATCAATGGAAATGAAAAATAAAGCAACAAGAATGAAATTGCGGATAAAATGGCGATATAAGCCAATTTACGTGTGTTTGTCATAAAAAAATTCCTCCAAATTTGAACAATTTGAAAGAAGTTCCCAATGGATTTGCCTATGCCAAAAAAGCCTACGCAAAAAGACTGGTCTTCTTCCATCCAGACTGTACTGTCGGTTGAGGAATCACACCTCATCAGCTTGCGCTCGCGGACTTATCTAAGATTACTATCAATACCATTAATGTCTAAAATCCTCCAAAAGCTGACGAGCTATCTAGAGAATCTCTTTCAATTAGGTCCTAACAGTAGATTATAGAATCACCACCGGTCGGGAGTTTCACCCTGCCCTGAAGACCTTTTAAGAGTAACATAAAAAAACCTTTGTGACAAGGTTTTGGAATTATGGATTTCTAATCTATTGATAACCATTAACTATATACTCTTGGTATGGAGATAAGGCTGTTTATTTTAATTTGTCATGCTGATAACGGTGACTCAATTCCAACCCCTCGAACTGCTGCTGACGAAGAGCCTCATAAACAATCATGCAAACCGTATTTGATACATTAAGACTACGGACATGTTCATCATTCATCGGAATACGGATAGCTTTTTCAACATGCTCACGCATAAATTCCTCGGGTAGACCCGTATCTTCACGTCCAAACATAAAGTAGTGGTCCTTGCCATCATCATAGGCCTCATCAGAATAAGTTTTATCCGCAAACTTCGTAACTAAATGTAAACGTCCTTGCTGATTTTTAGCCATAAAATCAGCTAAATTATCGTAATAGGTAATATCGAGTTTATCCCAATAATCCAAACCTGCACGTTTCATTTTCTTGTCATCAATCGGAAAACCCATTGGTCGAATAATATGAAGAGGGCTATTGGTCGCTGCACAGGTACGGGCAATATTCCCTGTGTTTTGTGGGATACGAGGCTCAAACAAGACAATGTGATTACGTGACATAACAATTCTCCTAGACATAAAAAATACCATGTCGCCCGGAGTCAAGCTCAGCAGACGACATGGTTGTGGACGTTCATTAGCTTAAATCATGACAGGTTAGATTTAAAATAACGAATCTTTAAACACTATTTTAGCACTATTGTTATAAAAGTCAATACTATTGACAGAAAAAATTATTATTTGTGATCTTGTCATCTAATTTTCATAGGAATCACTTATAAAGGCCTGAAAAGGATGATTTTTCAGCCAAAATAGAGTATCATAGAAGTGATTACTTGGAGGTAACTCATGCGTATTATTGTCGTAGGTGCCGGTAAAGTCGGTGCCGCACTCTGTCGTTCTCTTGTCGAAGAGAAGCACGATGTTATTTTAATTGAGCAGAAGGAAGAAGTCCTTAAACGCCTCATCAAGCGCTACGATATTATGGGCTTTGCCGGTAATGGCGCCAACTTCAAAATTTTAGAACAAGCCGAGGTCAATAATTGTGATGTTTTTATTGCAATGACTGACAAAGATGAGGTAAACATGATTTCAGCGGTTCTGGCCAAACAAATGGGGGCTAAAGAAACCATCGTTCGTGTTCGTAACCCAGAATATTCCAATGCTTATTTCAAAGACAGAAACTTCCTTGGATTCTCAGCGGTAGTTAACCCCGAACTGCTAGCAGCTCGGTATATCGCCAATACAGTTGAATTTCCGAATGCTTTATCGGTTGAGACTTTTGCTAATGGGCGCGTCATTCTTATGGCCTTTAAAGTTACCGAAAACAGTCAATTATCTGGCATGAGCCTTGAACAATTCCGGAAGAAATTTAGTAACATTTTGGTTTGTACGATTGATCGTAAAAATGAACTCATCATTCCAGATGGGAATGCCACCATTCAAGTTGGCGATAAGATCTATGTAACTGGGAAACGTGTTGACATGGCACTTTTCCACAGCTACATCAAATCAAAAAGCATTAAAAATCTTATGTTAATTGGTGCTGGACGTATCTCCTACTATTTGCTCAATATCTTGAAAAACACTCGTATTAAGGTCAAATTGATTGAGCAGAAAATGGATCGAGCACAAACTTTTAGTCAGGTCTTCCCAGAAGTTTCTGTCATTCTGGGAGATGGTACTGCCAAAGACCTTCTTCTTGAGGAAAGTGCTGCTAGTTATGATGCGGTAGCTACGCTCACTGGGGTAGACGAAGAAAACATCATTACCTCTATGTTCCTTGAGAGTCTTGGTATTCATAAAAACATTACCAAGGTTAACCGTACCAGTCTTTTAGAGATTATCGATACACGTGAGACTTCAACAATTGTCACACCAAAGAGTATTGCCGTTGATACTGTCATGCACTTTGTCCGTGGACGCTATAATGCCAAAGATTCTAGTCTTGATGCTCTTCACCATGTGGCAAATGGTCGCATCGAAACCTTGCAATTTCAAATCAAGGAAAATAACCAAATTGCCGGTATGAAGCTTTCTGACATTGATTTCGCTAACGGTGTTCTTATCGCCGCTATCATCCGTAATGGGAAAGCGATTTTCCCTACTGGTGAGGATAGACTGGCTTATGGTGATAAAATCGTGGTCGTTACCCTCTTACAAAACGTGACTCACATTTACGACTTGTTAAAGAGGTAAGCTGCTATGAATAGATCTATTGTCCGTTTTCTTATTTCAAAACTTCTGCTTATTGAAGCTGGTCTCTTAGTTGTACCACTTATCGTTGCCCTTATTTACCATGAGGATGCTAAGGTATTTGCTAGTATTTTGGGGACGATGGGGATACTTCTCCTCCTTGGTGGTATTGGCTCTCTCTTTAAACCAAAAAATTACCATATTTACACAAAAGAAGGAATGCTCATTGTAGCCCTCTGTTGGGTACTTTGGTCCTTCTTTGGAGGCTTACCATTTGTTTTCGCTGGGCAAATCCCAAGTGTTATTGATGCTTTCTTCGAAATGAGCTCGGGTTTCACAACCACAGGAGCTACAATTCTCACTGACACTGGGGTCCTGACACACTCTCTTCTCTTCTGGCGAAGCTTCGCCCACTTAATTGGAGGGATGGGGGTATTGGTTTTTGCATTAGCTATCATGAACAACAGTAAAAATGGTCACCATGAGGTTATGCGTGCAGAGGTCCCTGGCCCAGTCTTTGGTAAGGTTGTTGCCAAGCTGAAAAATACAGCTCAGATTCTGTACATCATCTATCTGGTCATGTTTGTGATTTTTGCTATGATTCTATGGATTTGTGGTATGCCACTCTTTGATAGTATTATCATTGCTATGGGAGGTGCTGGTACCGGTGGTTTTGCAGTCTACAATGACTCTATCGCTCACTATC
Source organism: Streptococcus sp. HSISS3 (assembly GCF_000448605.1). Lineage (NCBI taxonomy): Bacteria > Bacillati > Bacillota > Bacilli > Lactobacillales > Streptococcaceae > Streptococcus > Streptococcus sp. HSISS3. The sequence continues at coordinate 226,265 of NZ_CM002130.1, read as the reverse complement.
ATAGCGACTTGATTACCTATGTGGTTACAGTTGGTACCCTTCTTTTTGGGGTTAACTTCAACCTTTATTTCTATATTTTGCTGCGCAAAGTCAAATTCTTCTTCCAAGATGAAGAATTACGTACTTATTTTGCGATTGTTGCAATCTCAACAGGTTTAATCGTCCTCAATATTTTTGGTATCTACCACAATTTGGCTGATTCGTTTAAATATTCATTCTTTGAAGTGTCAACCATCATCACAACCACTGGTTTTGGTCTAACAGATATTACCAATTGGCCTCTATTTTCTCAGTATCTCCTGCTCACCTTGATGTTTATTGGGGGATCAGCAGGTTCTACGGCTGGTGGTTTCAAGGTTATCCGTGCAATGATTATTGCTAAAATTGCTCGTAATCAAACCCTAGCAAGTCTTTACCCTAACAGAATCCTTTCCCTTCACATTAATGGAAGCGTTCTTGATAAAGAAACACAACATAGTGTCCTTAAATACTTAGCTGTATATGTATTTATTATGCTAGGTCTAGTAGCCATTCTGTCATTGGATAATCAAAATCTTTTAGTAGTGACAAGCGCTGCTGCTTCAACCTTCAACAACATTGGACCATTACTAGGAACCAGTGATAGCTTCGCTATTTTTAGTCCTTTGTCTAAGCTTATCATGGGATTCGCTATGATTGCTGGACGCTTGGAAATTTATCCTGTATTGCTCCTATTCCTACCAAAAACTTGGTCAAAAATTTAAGCATAAAAGAACTCCTTTGGATTACTTATCCAAAGGAGTTTTATGACGTTTTAGGCTAAAATAATCTGGAACCGGATCCTCTCCAGTTTCTGAAAAAGGGTGACATCGTAAGATACGAGCAATACCCATAAGAACACCTTTTAAACCATGTTTTTCAATGGCTTGAATCATGTAAACCGAACAGGTTGGACGAAAGCGACAAGACGGTGGAAAGAGGGGAGAAATCCATCTCTGATAGGCCATAACCAGAACAATCAGAAACCTCTTTATCATTTAACCTTGTTAACAGCAGCGTTATGAAGCTGACTGATTTCTTTTTATTGAGACGACGTGATTCACCTGGACGAAGGCCTGTCAAATCAAGAGTCCCAAAACGGGTACGTGACAACTTATCAACAAGCAAGCCCACTGACTCAAACATTTTCTTAACCTGGTGGTTACGGCCTTCATGAATGGTTAATTCAACAACTGAACGGTTCTTTTCATGATCAACCTTAACAATATTGTAACGTGCTGGCTTGGTTTTCTTACCGTCAATCACCACACCACGAGTTAAAGGACGAAGATTTTCCTTGGTCGCAATGCCTTTCACACGCGCCAAATAAACCTTGTCAATCTCATTACGTGGGTGAATCATTTTATCAGTAAAGTCACCATCATTAGTCAAGATAAGAAGGCCCGTCGTATCCCAGTCAAGGCGACCGACTGGATAAATACGTTCCTTAACATGAGGCATAAGATCAATAACCGTCTTACGATCCTTTTCATCAGATACTGAAGAGATGACCCCACGTGGTTTGTTCAGAAGATAGTAAACTTTTTCCTCATTGTAAATAGGACTGCCATTGACTTCAACAGTATCACCGTTTTTGACAATTGTTGCCAATTCCGTAACTGTCTTGCCATTTAGGGTCACACGACCTTCTTTTATGAGTTCCTCAGCCTTACGACGACTAGCCACACCAGCGTGGGCAATATATTTATTAATACGCATTCTTTTTCTGCAGCTTTTGCGCTGTATCCTTTCTACCTAGCATCTCTGCTATGTTCCTTTAGCTTTTGGTAATCAAACTTTACCAAATCTCAAGCTTGATTATCGAAATCCACATGTTCTTCCAAATCTTCTTCCTTAAAGAGACTGGTTTCCTGATCCTCGAGTTCTAGTTGGTCGATAGCCACCAATTCATCCAAACTGTTAATTCCCATATAGTCTAGAAAATAATCCGTCGTCGCATAAAGGTTAGGGCGACCAACAGCATCTTTTTTACCAGCTTCTCGTACCAAATCGAAAGCCTGAAGCTTAGTAATGGCGCCACTGGAATTAACACCCCGAATAGCATCAACCTCAGCACGAGTAATAGGCTGTTTATAAGCAATTATAGAAAGAACTTCAAGGCTCGCTCGAGAGAGACTTTGGTTAATTGGCGTTTTTGAGTACTCACGAAGAAGACTTGCAAAGCCTGCCTTAGTCACTAGCTTGTAAGTATTTGAGGACTCCAATAAACAAAGAGCTGAATCCTCATCTGCCTCATACTTTGCCTGCAATTTTTCCAAGGACTGAGTAAGTCCCGTAACTGGCATTTCCAAAAGCTGTGCCATAGTACGTAGACTGAGTCCATCTTCACCAGCCACAAAAAGTAGGGCTTCTAATCGTGCTAAGTGGCTACTCATTCGTCCATTCCTTTCTTAGTGTGATTGTTCCAAAAATGGTTTCCTGCTGTACCGAAATGCGATGTACCTTAATCAATTCAAGGGTTGCTAAAAAGAGGGTAATCACTTGGTTCATATCCTTAGCATCTGTGAAAAGATCTGCTAGAATCAACTCATTTTTAGCACTAAAGGCCTCCTCAATAACCAACATCATGTCTTCAATCTTATAATCATCACGCACAATGGTCGTGTGATTTCGACGAATCTCCTCCTGCTTTTCCGCCATAATCTTTGAAAAAGCCAAGAAAATATCTTGAATAGTCTTGTCCTGATTAAGGGACACGTCTTCATAAACCAATTCAACCTTTGGCTTTGAAAAATATTGGGCTCGCTCTTCATGTTGTTTGGCAAGCTCTTGACTAGCCGTCTTAAAGCGAGCATACTCTTCCAATTGACTCAAGAGCTCAAGCTCCGGATCATCCGCTTCGGGCTCAGACTCTACAACTGTCGGCAAAAGCTTGCGACTCTTAATTAGCATGAGTTGACTGGCCATGAGCATATATTCACCAGCAACCTCGAGCTTCATTGCCTGCAAGGTTGCCAGATAAGCCAAATATTGCTCAATGACATCAACAATGGGAACATCGTAAATGTCTACTTCATATTTAGAAACCAGGTGGAGCAACAAATCCAGTGGCCCCTCAAAATCTTTTAACTTAATATCCATTAGGTCTTGTAGTATTTCTCCAAGGTCACTGGACTTTTTAGCCCTAGCAAACGAGCCAGTTCAAAGGCGCCCGTTCCCTTTTCAATCTGTCTAAGAATAAACTGCTGTCGCAAAATCTGTGCGGTGACCCCAGGTAATCCACATGCAGTAACATAAGTCTGAATTTGCTTATACAACCATTGACGAGTGAAGGGCTTACCCAGAAGTAATCCCTGACTATTCTCATTCTTAATCATCAACAAGGATTGCTTCAAAGCGCCATCTAGTCTGAGAACACGCTTAGTGCTTCCCTTGGCCACAGTTACAATACCAAATGCCAAGTCAATATCAGCCCAGTCTAGCTCCAAAAATTCAGAAGGTAGGAGTCCTAACTCTAGAATAAACAGACAAGCTAGTTTACCGGGTCCCTCCTGCCCTTCATAAAGCGCTAAAAGCTCCAGTCTCTCTAGCTCCTCTTCTTGAGTAGACACCCTTGCTATTTCTGAAAGTGTTAAAAATTCAGATAAGTCACCCTTTTGATAGAGGTATCGCAAAAATTGATTAACTGCGGACCGCTTACGCTTTTGTACCGACGGTTTCCAATCCTTCAATTGGTTTTCATAAACCTTGAGGCTGGTTGCATCAATTTGTCCAGAGATTAAGTTAGCAAACTGCTTAAGGTCATACACATAAGCCTTCTTTGAACTATCAGAGATAGTCTTGGTACTCAGAAACTCAGTGATCTGAGTTGCCAGTTGTTTTTGGAATGATGATATAGTCATGTGTAAAGTCATGTAAAAGGCTATTGACTGCCTTGAGAATCGATTTTCGCGTAATAATTCCTTTGAAAATACCTTGGCTATCAACGACTGGAAGAAAAGGATTATTGACCAACTTATGCATGACCTCATTCAGACTAGCATTATCTTCCACTGTTTCCATAACGTCTGATGTCATCGGTCTAATATCACGGTTAACCATTTCCCACTCTTGCAAGTTGTGTTCTTCTTGATAACGTTTTATATCTGTCAAAGAAATCGTTCCAAGATAGTGTTTATCTTTGGTCAAAACTGGAACACGAGAATACCCGTTACTTGTCAAAAGCAAAACCACATGATTAGCCTTATGGCTATCAATAAAAATGGCAAGCTGATCTGACGGAATCAAATAATTATCCAAATGAGCCAATAAAAAATCTTCAAATTCTTTAGCAATCATCGTTCAAATTCCTGTGTCAGTTCTGGATAAAGCTCATGATCACGTGTGTAATACTCCACACGAATCTTAGCATTGTCTATAAGCACCTTAGCATAAAGCTTAACATTGATAGGCCCTCGTGGCTGCGAAACAGAGCCTGGATTGATAAATACTGTTTTACCGTTTCGCCAAGCTGTTGCTGCATGCAAATGCCCATAAAGACAAATATCAGCGTCCTCTTGTTGTGCCCAAAGATCTAACTTATCCCAGGTGAAATTGATACCGTAAAGATGACCATGCGTTTGAGCAATAATCACATCACCAAGTTTAACCACCAAGCGTTCTGGATAACCTGAGTCATAATCACAGTTCCCACGAACCACATAAATACCGTCCCAAACCGGGTCACTTGATTCTAACTCAGAATCCCCATTATGGAAAATAGCGTCTACTTTACCTTGGTAACGCTTCTTAATATCTTCTACAATATCACGATCTCCATGAGAGTCACTCATTACAATTATTGATTGTTCTGCCATGCTGGAAAAACCTCCATAAGTTTCTTAACAGCCTGACCACGATGCGACTGTTCATTTTTTTCTTTTGACGAAAGCTCTGCTGCCGTCTTACCTGTCTCACCCACTAAAAAGAGAGGGTCATAACCGAAGCCATTGTCACCTTTTGGTTCTCGACCAATGTATCCCTCCCAGTCTGCCTCAACAACTAGACTATCACGGCCAGGGGCTGCAACCACTAAGGTTGTATGGAACTGAGCTGAGCGTTTATCATCATCAAGCACCATGGCGAGCTCATGTAATAACTTAGCATTATTCTCAGCATCGGTCGCATCAGGACCCGCAAATCGAGCAGACCAAACTCCAGGCAAGCCCCCAAGAATATCAACCTTCAATCCTGAATCATCTGAAAGCACCATTTTACCAGTTAACTCAGAAATCGTTTCTGCCTTCAAACGAGCGTTTTCCTCAAAGGTTGTGCCTGTTTCAGCAACTTCAGGTAAGTCTGGATAATCATTAAGATTTTCTACCGTAATACCGAGTTTTCCAAAAAGTTTACGAAACTCCTTAGTTTTTCCTTCATTACGTGTTGCAATCAACAAAACGTCGCCAAATGTGGACTGACTCTTAGAACCAAAGAAATCTTCCAAAGCGACTCCTTCTTTAGGCACATGGACATAGACAAGTTTTTCACCTTCACTGACGAGTAAGGCACCCTGATGTTGTGTAACAGCCAAATCGCGACCAGTATTCTCCTTCAAACTGTCTAAGATAAAAGACACCAAGCGAAGATCTGATGAGTGCTTAACAATATGCAACTGGAAGCCACTAACAGCAAGTGCATTTGTCAATCCCTGGAAAAAATCAACATACTGTTCATAAGCCTCATCGCCACCAAAACAGGTCAACTGATTGTAACTGCCAAAACTAGCCAAGTACCAGTCTTGCTCATCTTTATATTCAAAAATTGATTTAGTCATTTTCTAACTCCTTGTCCAGATCTACGTGCTGAACAGTAACGGCTTCACCTAGCCATTGATCCGCAATTTCTTTAAAACCTCGCACACTGGCTGTGGTGTAATATTCTTCTGTCTTATCTTCAACTTCACGACTACGATTAATCTCAAAATAATTGAGCAAAACGGATACATCACGAACAGTCTCAGCACCGCTATCAATTAACTTGACACTTGGTCCCATGACATTTTGGATAATAGGGCGTAATAGTGGGTAATGGGTACAACCCAAGACCAAGGTATCTACCTTACCGACTAAGGGCGCCATGCTTTCGTAGACAATCTTTTTAGCCACACTTGATTTAATCTCATTGGATTCAACAATGGGGGCAAAGCGAGGACAAGGCAAACTCAAAACAGCCATCTGTGGTGCCAAACGTTTGATTTTTTGTTCATAGATGTTAGAGGCAATCGTCATAGGGGTGCCAATCACACCAATTTTGCCAGACTGACTAGACTTAATAGCTGCACTAGACCCTGGCAGAACCACACCCAACACTGGTATATCCAAGGCTTCTTTGATTTCTTCCCAAACCACTGCCGTTGCTGTATTACAGGCAATAACAATCATCTTGACATTTTTAGTCAGAAGGAACCTAACCAACTGCCAGGTATACTCTCTGATTTGTTCCGCTGGTCTTGGACCATACGGGGCTCTAGCAGAGTCGCCAATATAGACGACAGACTCATGAGGCAACTGACGTTTAAGCTCACGTACCACCGTCAGGCCTCCGACGCCAGAATCCAAAAATCCTATAGGTCGATTATCCATCTTGCCTCCTTATCCCCTTACGTTACATGTAAAAAGCTGAGATTCACGTCCCAGCTCCCCACCATTATTTTTTCTTTTTCTTGCTATTCGCAAGTGCTTGTTTTTGTTGCTTGATAATTTGGTTATATGTTTGACGTACCCTTGCCTCATTAGGTTTTTGTCCTGCTGCAGACATCATGGTACGAACAGCGTCCACATTCAAACGAGGATTTTCAGCTAACTCTTTCTCCATTTGTTTGCGGGCAAAATATGCGCCTCCGTAGAAGCCAGCCAAGAGGGCTACAAAAACAAGAATAATCCAAAGGACGGTGTTCATAAATTCTATTCTCCTATAACGTTAATTATTTCCTATTATAGCAAAAATGCCACTTACTGACAAATAAGACGATGGTTTCTAAACCACCAAAAAATTTTTTGACTAAAATACTAGTAAAATGAGAGTTTCAGTTTATTTTACTTACAACTGTAAAGGACTTGTAAGATTTCTAGAAAAAAATAGGTTATTATATAGGTTGTGGAATTATTATTATGTTTATATAAAGGGGTTTATTTATGCTAAAGGAAGCAACTATTTCCGAACGAAAAATTGTCAACGCATTTATTGAACTCTTAGAAGAGAGTTCACTAGAACAAATCAGCATCACAGACATCATCAAGAAGGCTAATCTTAGCAGACCAACCTTCTACTACTACTATTCAAATAAAGAGGATTTGGTTGAGACCACCTTCTCAAAAATTTTAGATAACGTCTCAAGCATTTTGCAAGAAGACATGACTTACCAAGAAGGTGTTGTCACTGAGATGCTACATTATCTTAAGGACAATCGCAAACTATGTCTCACACTAATGACGCATATTCCCAACATCAATGGAATGATCCGTGAATTCATTATCGAGACTATCCTTAACTCTGATATTGAAAACGTCACAGAGCTTATGGAACAAAGCTATCATATCCCAGCCAAGTATTCATTGGAAGTTTACGTTAGCACTATTGTTACCATTCTGACACTTTGGCTCAAGGAAGACTGTATCGAATCTCCTGAGGAGTTAGCAGATATCATTCTTGAAGCTGTTATCATTAAAGTAAAATAAGCTAGAGCCTTATAGGCCTAGCTTATTTTTGTTAGATTTCAAAATCAAAACCGTCAAGTGTCGCAAAGTAATCATTCATGGTCTCAGCACGACGAATCATGCGAGCTGTTCCATCTTCTTGATAAAGGATTTCCGCAGAGCGAAGACGACCATTATAGTTGTAACCCATTGAGAAGCCGTGGGCACCAGTGTCATGGATAACCAAAGTATCTCCAATACGAGCTTCTGGCAATTCACGGTTCTTAGCAAACTTATCATTATTTTCACAAAGCGAACCTGTCACATCAACTACTTGAATCTCGCCATTGGGATTGGTCATATTAGTGATGTGGTGGTAGGCATCATACATAGCTGGACGGAGCAAGTTAACCGCAGACGCATCGACACCTACATAACGACGATAAGTGTCCTTAATGTGAAGAACTTTAGTTACTACGAGACCATGAGGCGCTGTCATGTAGCGACCAAGTTCAGTATAAATACTGATGTGACCTAGACCATTTGGAACCAAAATCTCATCAAATTTAGCGTGGACGCCCTCACCAATAGCTGCAATATCATTTTGTTTGTTAGCCGGAGTATAGTCGACTCCAACACCACCAGACAAGTTAATAAAATCAAGACTGACACCTAATTCGTTCTTGATTTCTACAGCCAATTCAAATAGCTGAGCAGCTAAGGTTGGATAGTACTCATTAGTGACGGTATTAGATGCTAAAAAGGCGTGCAAGCCAAATGATTTAACCCCTTTTTCTTGGAGGTAGGCATAACCCTTAAAGAGTTGTTCCTTAGTCATCCCAAATTTAGATTCTTCAGGATGGTCCATAATGTCTGTACCAAGAGAAAAGACACCACCTGGATTAAAACGCAAAGAAAGGGTCTCTGGAAGTCCCGCAACTTCTTCTAAAAAGAAAATATCTTCGTAAGCATCAAGGTTAATTGTCGCATCAATGTTACGAGCATATACAAATTCTTCAGCACGTGTGTCATTAGAAGTAAAACTAATCGTAGTGTTATCAAATCCAATTTTCTTACTCATGACAAGCTCTGTATCTGTTGCACAGTCCACTCCACAGCCTTCTTCCTTCAAGATTCTGAGGATTGCTGGATTAGGTGTTGCCTTGACAGCAAAGAATTCTTTAAAACCTGGATTCCATGAAAAGGCTGCATTTACAGCACGTGCTGTTTCACGAATGCCTTTTTCATCGTAAAGATGAAAAGGTGTTGGAAATTCTGCAGTAATCTGTTCAAGTTTATCTGCCGTAATAAAAGGTGTTTTTGTCATTTTATTCTCCATTTTTTGCATAGTAACCTTATTATAGCATAAGAAAAGGTTTGAAAACCAAAATTCTAATCATCTCGATGGGGTTTTCATGTTACAATAGACATATCACTTAAACAAAAAATGGGAGATTATTTATGAAAAAATATCTTTACTCTGGGGCACTTGCTCTAGCAACCATCTTGACATTATCAGCATGTGCCAAGCCAAAACTCGATGCCAAGTTATCTGTTAATGATGTCGTTCAGATGTCAGGAAGCAACCTCAAACTTAAGGATAACCAAAGTCTGATTGAAGTATCTTTTAAACTTGAGAATACTTCTGAAGATATGGAAAAAGATTTGAAAACATCTGCTAAACAATTCTACCTCAAAGATAAAGATGGTAAAAAAGTCACAGCAAGTAAGCTTGACAAGAGTGACCTACCTTCTCTCTTTAAGAAGAATAAGGACGTCAAGGACGCTACGGATGATTTTGGAAAAGTTGAATCAGACGACTATAAGTCTGCATCCCTCTTCTTCGAAGTTAAAAACAACCAAACCTATAAACTATACTTTGAATCTAAAGATGAAAAAACCGAGGGTGAAACTGTTTCTACCGACCTAAAAGGCTTTGACGGTAACGCAACTACTAATGTTAAAAAGGCTGTAGATGCGTATTTCAGTGCTGTTCTTCTAGGCGGAGAGAGCAAGGACTACAGCAAGTTCGTCTCTAACGATTTAGACAAGTCTAAAGGCGAACTCAGCCAATATTTCTCAGATCACCTTCAATACAGTTATGAAGGAACTGGCAATATCAAACCAACTGGAGATGAAGTTCCAAAAGTTTTCGACTGGGTTCAAACTGCTAACCGTGAGCGTGGTCATTATACTGTTGACAATATTATTGTCACTAAGGATAAGGCAGAATTTAACCTTGATTTGTCAACCATTAGTATGAAAGAAGCTGACGATGCCTATGTTGCTAGCCATCCAAATCTCACAGATGAGCTTAAAAACTATCTGCAAGGTAAGGGAGCTAACGCTGATAATGTCGACCAATTGACCAAGCAATACTACATGGAAACTTACTTGCCTAATTCAATCAAAGAAGTCAATCCATCAACGCCAAAAACTGAAGGAACCAATGTATTTGATGGTTATTCAGTCGAACTAACCAAAAAAGATGATAAATGGACCTTCCCAGATAAAGAAAACTATGTAGGAAATTGGGAACACTATCCTCTCTTCTATGCATACACAGGGCAACAAGGAACACTTACAAGTTATCGTTAATCATCAAAAAAATCAGCCGTTTGGCTGATTTTTTTAACTAGTCACGACTTGCAAAGAGTCGTAAGATATTTAAGAATAGGTTAATAAAATCTAAGTAGAGACTCAACGCCATTGAAACTGCCCAGCCATCTGAGACCTGACCATTCATAGCGTAATAAACCTTTTTAATCATTTGGTTATCATAAGCAATTAATCCAGAAAAAATGAGGACCGATATAATACTAATGACGAAGCTCATTGTACCACTTGCTAAAAAGATGTTTACCAAGCTGGCAACAATAATCCCAATCAAGGCTGCCATAAGAAATTTAGCCATTCCTGACAAATCACGTTTAACAGAAATACCAATAAGTGACATGGTAAAGAAGACAATCGCAGTACTAATGAAGGCTTGAAAAACAGTAGCCTGCGTGTATTGGACAATGATAAAACTTAATGTAAAACCATTTAAGGCTGAATAAACTAAGAATAACGGCAGGGCCGCAGGTGTATTCTTTCGTGCAGCACCACTAGCCAAAAAAACCAGAGCTAACTCAACAAAAATGGCTGCCGTATAAACTCAAGAATAGTTCATGAGAATATTAACAAAAAGATGTGAGAAGGGGCCCAACATTAAATAAGAAATGACTGCTGATAGACCTACTCCCATACCAACAAGGCCATAAATTTTTCCGAAAAAGCGGTTTAATCCCGCATCACTAGTTGTATAAATTGCATTGGATTCCATAAATATCTCCTTAAAATAATAAATTAATGGTGGTGACTTCGTAGCGCCTTACGACGAAAATGCTTACGATTTTTAATTCGGTTTCGTAAGGGTGTCGCCGCTTCCTTAACCGCCCAATACTTATCTACCATGGTAACAATATAAGATTCCTTATACTTTGGTGGGGCAATCGTTGCTCCCCACATATGCTTGAGGATAATGTCCTCTTCTTTTTTGTTTAGGTTAACAAGCTTCCTAGCGTTACGCACAGCAATACGTGGATGCACCCAAGCATGACTCTTATTAAATTTGGTCACCCGCCAATCATAATAGAAAAAATCATGTAAAAGACCACCACGAGCAGTACTCTTAGCATCCCAGCCAAATTTTTTAGCAATCTTGTAGCTGGTATAACTAACATTGACCGAGTGTTTCAAACGTGTCGAATGGTGATGCTGTACAATTCCATCCAATTTTTGAAAACGTGGGTGTGAGATCAAATGTCCCACAACTTCCATGAATTCTTTATCGTCTTCTGGTCGTTTCATAATAATACCTCATTAACGTTTCTAATGCTTTTTCATTATACCACTAGAGCTTAAATTTACTTTAAAAGGTTCGCCTTTTTCGTCTAAAATCATCCCTGAGACCTAGAGACTAAACATGAGGATTCCTGCTGCCACAGCAACATTTAAGCTTTCTGCTCGACCTGGCATATTAATATGTACAAGTTGATTCACAGACTCAGCCATATCCTGACTAATTCCCTGACCTTCATTTCCCATCACTAGGGCAAAATTGCCATCTGTCTTAACTGCTCTATAGTCAACGGAAACAGTTGAAAGTGTCGTTGCCAGGATGGGGAAACCTTGTTTTTGGCAAGTCTCAATCATCTCAAAAATTGGTCCGCGATAGATTGGTAGGTGAAAATGACTTCCCTGCATAGAACGTAGAGTCTTCTGATTATAAATATCAGCCGATTTGTCCGACAAAAAAACTCCGTCATAACCCGCTGCATCTGCTGTACGAATCATTGTTCCAACATTTCCAGGATCCTGCACATCCTCCAAGAGAAGATACTTACCTGAAAGAGACTCTGGCAGGCTCTGAGATTCTTTAGCAACTTCTGCCACGATTCCCTGAGGCGTCTGAGTTTCACAGAGCTCCTTGAGCACCTCGGGGCTGACTAACTTGACCTTAGACACATCTACCACACGATCTGCCATCTCCTCAAGCACGAAAACTTGAAGAATCTCAGCGCCACTTGCTTTGGCCTCCTCAAAAAGATGCCATCCTTCTAAAAGATAGCTAGTTTTACGATGCTTGCCTTGCAATAATTTTCTAGCAGTCTTAATACTAGCATTTTGCTTTGATTGAATGATTTCCATACCCTCATTATAGCAAAAATTCCTTGATAAATCTTGGGCTTGACCGACTTTATAGCAAGGATTATACTAAAAGAAAGAGCTTTCAAATAGGAGGTCATAGACCATGCAAAAAGTAAGATTAATTGTCTCAGGAAGGGTGCAAGGCGTTGGCTTTCGCTACTCAACTTATGCCTTGGCATTAGAAATCGGTGACATCTACGGCCGGGTCTGGAATAACGATGACGGGACAGTTGAAATTCTAGCACAATCTGACCAGCCTGCCAAATTGGCCAAATTTATTCAAGAAGTTCGAAAGGGACCTTCAAAATGGTCTAAGGTGACCTACGTTGATGTCACCATGGCTAACTTCTCTAATTACAGTGATTTTCGCATGGCCAATTAAGATGGGACTACCATTTTTAGCTTGTTCTCTTTCCTAAAAAAAGGTAAAATAGACAGGTATAACTAAAAACAAAAGGAATGATATTGTGAATAAAAATCAAAAACGACTAGCCCTCATGGGGCTTGCTACCAGCATGCTTTTCTTCCTATCAGGATGTGTGAGCCTTGATAAATCTGGTAATCCTACTGGTTGGGTCTGGAACCTTCTTGGTCGCCCAATGAGCCACATCATCACCTACTTTGCAAATAATCTAGGACTTGGGTTTGGACTTGGTATCGTCTTCGTAACCATCATTGTTCGTTTGATTATCTTGCCACTTGGTCTTCATCAATCTCGTGGTGCAGCCTACCAAGCCGCAAAACGTGAATACCTTGCACCTATCTTGGAACCAATCAACGAACGTTTGCGTAATGCTGAAACTCAAGAAGAAAAGATGGCTGCCCAATCTGAACTCATGCAGGCTCAACGTGAAAATGGTGTCAGCTTGATGGGGGGCGTTGGTTGTCTGCCTTTATTGATTCAACTTCCATTTTTCTCAGCTCTCTACTATGCTGCTCGTTACACTCCTGGTGTACTACATGATCACTTCCTCTGGTTTAATCTTAATAGCCGTGACTTCCCATTGATCATCATTATTGCTGCCCTTTACTACTTCCAATCTTGGTTGTCTATTCAACAAGTTCCTGAGGAACAACGTAAGCAAATGGCAGTAACCATGTACAGTATGCCAATCATGATGATTGTCTTTGGTATCAGCTCTCCTGCAGCTGTAATCCTCTACTGGTTTGTCGGTGGTATCTTCTCTATTATCCAACAATTGATTACCAACTATATTATTAAGCCTCGCTTGCAAGAAAAGGTTGCTGAAGAGTTTGCAAAGAATCCTCCAAAAGCACCTCGTAAAACACCAGGCACTCGCAAAGATGTGACACCTAAAAATACTCAAGCTATTGCTAATAAACCAAAGAAAAACCGTAACGCCGGTAAGCAAAATCGAAAATAATGCATCAACTCTCTTGGCAATTCCGAGAGAGTTTTTCTTATGCTATTTTGAGGCATACCTTATTAGCCATTCTTTAGATTACATCTATATTAACAGCAAACAAAAAGCCCTTCCTAGGAAGAGCCACGTTAGCTTAGGCTGTTTTTTCAACGCTAAGAATCTCAACAGAATAACTACCCGCTGGTGACTCGATAGCTACCTTATCTCCAACTTTCTTACCAATCAAGGCTTGAGCAATTGGACTTTCATTTGAAATCTTACCTGAGAAGATGTCGGCACCAGCTGCACCAACAATATGATAGGTATCCTTATCGCTTGTGCCAACTTCTTGAACGACTACTGTTTTACCAATAGCAACTTCATCGTTCGCAACAGCGTCACTGTCAACAATCTCTGCATAACGAATTTTTGTTTCAAGAATTTGAATTTGACCTTCAACAAAAGCTTGCTCATCTTTAGCTGCTTCATACTCAGAGTTTTCTGAAAGGTCTCCGTAAGAACGGGCCACCTTGATACGTTCTACAACCTCTGGACGACGGACAAGTTTATACTCCTCCAATTCTGCTTCAAGTTGTTCTTTCTCTGCTAGGGTCATTACATATGTTTTTTCTGCCATGTTTATCTCTTTTCTATTGTTGTTAAGCCGATTGGCTTGGGAAACAAGATTACTACTTGTTTCCTTGATTTTGATTAGTCAATGAGACTATTTATCTTTTATCTTGCTATTAATATAAGTTTCAACATTATGTTGATGGTCTTCATAATTTTCCGCAAAATAGACATTTCCATTGGTCACGTCTGCTACAAAGTACATATATTTAGAAGATGATGGATTAATCACTGCTTCAATCGCTGATAGACTCGGACTGTCTACAGGACCTGGCATCAACCCCTTATGAACATAATCATTATAAGGAGAGTCAATACTTGTGTCAATGTTTGCATCTTCCTTTAGGGTCGTCTCTTGCCCAAGTTTTCCAAGGGCATAAAGAACTGCGATGTTACTTTGCAAGGCCATGTCTGAGCTAAGACGATTATAGAAGACGCTGGCAATGTTTTTACGGTCATCATCCGTAGCTCCCTCTTTTTCAACGAGAGATGCTAGGGTCAAAACTTCATTTACATTATGATTACTTGATGAAATCGTAGCATAGTAAGGTGATAGATAAGTGTTCATCGTAGACAACATTTCCTCTGCTAAAGATTCCACCGTTGTATCATCATGGATATTATAAGTTGCTGGGAATAAATAACCTTCAAGAACATATTTAGCCTGGTTAGAGTCCGGAAGATTAGCCAACAAGGTTGGATACTTGGTTTTCATCTTAGCAATGAAAGCATCATCCTTCATAAGTTTCAAGAAGTCTTTAGCCTTTAGTCCAGTCGATGATTTTTACCCTTTTTAGCTGATGAATTAACTTCTACTGCCTTGGCGATTTGATCAATCGTATATCCTTCTTTAACCAGGACTGTGCCAAGAGATGGCTCCTGAGGTTTATCACTTCCTTTTTTCTGAAGGGCCTCAATAATTTCATCCATGGTCATGCTGGCTTGGAGGTTATAGTAACCACTTTTTAGATTTGAAACATTCTTAAACTTGGTATAGTAATTAAAGACCTTACCAGACTTAATAACACCAGCTGATTCTAGGAGTTGACCGATGTAACTACTACCTGAATTTTTAGGAATTTCAACACTGATAAACTTAGTTGAATTAGCATCCTTTGCCCCTACAGCTTGACTAACGTAACGGTAACCAAAGAAACCTACTAGTGACAAGATAAGAATCAAGAAGATAATAATATTTCGTGCAATCTTCCCAGCACGACGGTTATTCTTATTACGCTTTTGATTTCGGTTAGAACGTGAAATTGGCTCTTCGTCGTCAACTTCATCAGGGATGGCATCTTTCTGCGAAGCCTTTTTCTTTTTTGTTTTCTTACGCTTTTTCTTTTCAGGTTTATCAGAAGCTGCTAGAGCAATGCTCTCATCCTCCTCTTTGTCTTTAGTGACTGCATCTGGCTGAGTCCCCTCTGATACAGCCTTATCACTTGTCACCTGATGTTCTTTCAAGAAATCTTCTTTTTTAAGATCTGAGGTCATCTTGGCCTCCAATTCTTTAGGGTCTGTGTAAATAGCTTCTTTAGACTTGGCTTCAATGAGCTCCTGAGCAACATCTGCAGGGATGTATTCCTCCTCAGAGGCCGCATCAAGACTTGTTTCCCAAACTGGACGTTGGAAACGACGCTTCGAAGTTACCTTAGGTTGAGGAATATCGGTAATCTTCTCCTCATTAAGTGGTTCTTTTAGGCTAGATACTGATTTTGAATGACTGTCAGCTCCTAAGGACTCAGCTTGAGACTGAGAAGACAAACTAACACTCTCTTGGACATCTGGTTTCGACTCAGAAGTCATGGATTTAGCTGTATCACTGTCAGAAACAGCATGCGAACTAAAATCTTGGTTACTTACTTTATTAGATGCTGATTCCGTATGAGTATTTTGGCTGTCAGCTGACGTTGAAAGTGGTGTCTTGGGCATAGTTGCACTTTTATTATGCTCCTCCTCACGAAGAGAACGGAGCCGTGTTGCTTCTTGTAAATCTCGAAGAATCTGATGTTTAAAACTTAAGCTATCTTCAACAGATTCCGAGTGTTCATTAAACTTGTCCGTCAAGGCATACCTCCTCTATAGTAACAAACGCCATTATATCTTAAAAAGTCAGTTAATGCAAATCAATTAGCCCTTTGTCACAGTAACTTAATACTGAAATCACTGGAATTTAGACTTTTCCCAGACCAAATTGTACCATGAGCTACCTCCATGATTTGATTCTGATTCTCCCTCATCAGTGAAACCATTCATTTCATAATAAGCAATAAGATAATCATGACAAGTCAAACTAATCCCTTGACGCTTTTGTGCAATAGCCAGATCTTTAAGTGCTGCAATTAAGGCCGTCCCAACACCCTGCCCTTTAAACTCTTTTGAGACAGATAAACTAGTGACTGCGATAAAACCTCCTTCACTGGCATTCGGAGTTACCTTATGAAACAAGTCGTCTGTTAAGTAACGCTTATCAATTACAGGTCCTTCGATATAACCAGCCACCTTACCATCAATCTCAGCAATTAAGAAGGTATCACAAATAGTCTCTAGGCGCTCTAAAATAGCCTCTGGTGTTGCAGCCTCTTCAAGCGAAAAATTGTCCTGTTCAATACGAACCACATCGGCCCAGTCTTCCTTTCGGGCGTGTCGAATAAGCATATCAATTTCCTTTCTATCAAGAGAAAAAGCTGAGCGAAATCGCTACAGCTCTTAATCTTATTACATATGTGTTTGCAAGCTCGCAAGTAGCTCTTCGAACGAACGTTCATAAAGTTGGATATCTCCTGCTCCCATAAAGACATAGACAGCATTGTCATGGTCAAGAAGAGGCGAAACATTTTCAACTGTAACAACTTTAGCAGGCTTTTTAATTTTAGCCGCAAGGTCTTCAACCTTAACATCTCCATGATCCACTTCACGCGCTGAACCATAAATTTTCGCCAAATAAACCGCATCCGCCTCATTCAAAGCTTCAGCAAATTCATCAAGCAATGCAATGGTACGTGTAAAGGTATGTGGTTGGAAAATGGCAACAATTTCTTTGGATGGGTACCTTTGACGTGCTGCATCAAGCGTAGCAATGATTTCAGTTGGATGATGAGCAAAGTCATCAATAATAACAGTCCCGTTGATGATTCTCTCTGTGAAACGACGTTTAACACCTGAGAAAGTATTAAGATGTTCAGCAACCAAGGCCATATCAAAACCAGCCACATACATGTTAGCGATAACCGCAGTTGCATTCAAGATATTATGACGTCCGTAGGCTGGCACATGGAATTCCCCTATGATTTGTCCATCATGTTTCACCTTGAAATTAGATCCTGTCGTTGTACGAACGATATCTGTAGCCATGAAGTCATCATTTTCTTCAAAGCCATAGTAGTAAATCGGTGCATTAGAAGTGATTTTACGGAGGTAAGAATCCTCACCATAAACAAAGAGCCCTTTTTGTACTTGCTTTGCATAATCATCAAAAGCTGAGAAAACATCATCAATACTTGTAAAGTAATCTGGATGGTCAAAGTCAATGTTGGTGATAATTGAGTAAGCAGGGTGGTACGGCATGAAATGACGTTCATATTCATCAGCTTCAAAGACGAAGTATTGCGCATTGGCAGAACCACGGCCTGTTCCATCACCAATAAGGTATGATGTATCTGTGATATTTTTCATAACATGTGACAAAAGACCTGTTGTAGAAGTCTTACCATGTGCACCAGCCACACCAAAGCTAGTGAACTGGTTCATGAAATGACCCAAAAACTCATGGTAACGCTTGAACTTATAACCATTTTTAACGGCATAGGCAATTTCAATGTTGTTATCTTCATGAAAAGCATTTCCAGCAATCAATTCAACATCATCTGTGATGTTTTTTTCATCGAAAGGAAGAATAGGAATACCTGCTTGTTCAAGACCACGTTGAGTGAAGTAATACTTTTCCACATCTGAACCTTGAACTTTGTGTCCCATTTGGTGGAGCATCAAAGCCAAAGCTGACATACCAGATCCTTTAATTCCAATAAAATGATAAGTTTTTGACATAGTTTCTCCTTACAATCGCATTGCGATTAGTTTGCGTCTTCTAAATGCGTCAAATTCAATTCTTGAGCAATTCGGTGTTCACGGTAAGTTTGACGTTCTGGATAATTGTAAACCTGGCTACGTTTCAAGAAATCATAACTATTTTTCTTGACATTCTTACGAGAAGGGTTACTAGGCTGTTGATAAGTTGGAGCCACTTCTGCCAAGATATAAGTATCTTGTTGCAGACGATTGGCCAAATGATGAATCTTTGAATGTTTACCATTAGGTGCCAAAGTTCTCTTGATAGCACTTACCGGAGCACCCAAGATAGATGCTGTCACAGGTTTTTTATCCGTCGTGATAGCAGCTGGTTCAACTGTAGCCTCAAAGTTTGGTTTAGCTTCTTCCTTAGGCTTAGTAACCAATTGACGGCTAGTCGTATGTTTCGTTTGTTGAACCTCTTGGCGCAAGAATTTTTGGCGTTTCTCACGAACATCACGCTTAGCCTTCTCACGAGCTTCCTCAGCGTAAGTCATACCAGCTTCATGCGTCTCCACTCGTTTTGACTCTTTCTTACGATTATTAGGCTTAGCTGACAAGAAATCATAATTAGGTAATAAATCATTGTAGTCCTTTTCTTGGTAAGGGCCACGGATATTTGTGATTAAATCTTCGTTTTCGTATAGGCGCATAGAGACCGGTTCTTGCAAGCAAGATTCCCCGTCTGGAATCAGCGGAAATTGTCGTCTTTGGCGATACATAAAAGACTTCCTTTCATTTTCGAGATGATGCGTATCTTAATAAAACAATCGAGAATGGGTAGATACGTCTTGCAGTATTCTATTATAGCCTAATTCAAAAGATTTGCCTAGTAGGATTTTGTATTTTAGTATTGAAATATCAATTATAACAATTTAAGATATTGCAATACCAAGAATTTCTTTAATGTCTTCAATTGTCATGCTGGCACGGCTTTCATTGCCATCCAAAACTGTCGTGACAAGGTTTTTCTTGCCCTCTTGAAGCTCAAGAATTTTCTCTTCGATAGTCCCTCTTGTAATCAAACGGTAAACTTCGACATTTTGTTCCTGACCTATACGATGGGCTCGACTAATGGCCTGCATTTCCACCGCTGGATTCCACCAAAGGTCAATGAGAATAACAGTATCGGCACCCGTTAGGTTCAGTCCCACACCTCCTGCTTTTAAAGAAATCAAGAAGGCATCTCGACTTCCCTGATTAAAAGCTCTGGTCATCTCCTGACGACTATCAGATGGTGTAGACCCCGTTAATTTATAAGAGGAAATGCCTAATTCTTCCAAAAGACCTTCTGTAATATCCAACATGCCACGAAATTGTGAAAAGATAAGCACTCGATGGTCGGATTCTTTAATTTGACTAAGCAGATCCCTCAGACTATCTATTTTTCCACTATCTCCAGCATAATCCATAAATAAAGCAGGTGTATCACAGATTTGACGAAGACGGGTAATACCTGATAGGATTTCCACCTTACGTCGATTGATTTCCTGGTCACTGGCCAAGATTAAACCTTGCTGCATCTGTTGCAATTGCGCCAAATAAATCGCCTTTTGATCATCCGACAATTCACTTTGGTGAGTCACTTCAATTAAATCTGGTAAATCAGGAAGTACCTCTTCCTTCTTTCGTCTGAGTATAAAGGGTGAAATATAACGGGCTACTTCCTTAGGTGTCAACTTAAGAAAAGCTTTTTTAGCAGGCAAAAGTCCGGGAAGAATAATTTGAAAAATAGACCAAATTTCCAATAAATGATTTTCAATAGGGGTTCCAGACAAGGCTAAACAATGCGGAACAGAGAAATCACGAAGATACTTCGCAATCTTTGTTTGCGTATTCTTCATGACTTGAGCCTCATCTAAAATAAGATAATCATATTTACCAGCCTTGTATGCCTCAAAATCCTGACGGAAGGAAGCATAACTAGTAATAATAATCTGATGATCCTCAGCAATAATGTCATCACGTTTAGGTTTGAGTCCGTAAGAAACCGCTACATCTAACTGAGGCGTAAATTTTTTAAATTCATCTTGCCAGTTGTAAATGAGGCTTGAAGGTGACAAAACTAAGACACGTTGTCCCTCTTCCAAATGTGCAGAGAGGTAGGCAATGGTCTGCAAGGTTTTTCCCAAGCCCATATCATCGGCCAAAATACCACCAAAACCATAGTGGTGCAACATGGACAGCCACTGAACACCTCGTTCCTGATAGGGACGAAGCGCAACTTCTACCTGATAGGCCGGTAAGTCAAAGGTTTCAGGATGTCTCAAATGTTGCGTCAACAGTTGAAAATCCTTCGAAAAACTAACCGAATGATTCTCTGAAAGAGCATCCATTAATTGGTAGGCAGCTAATTGAGTCAGCTCCAGATGCCCCTGTCCTGAATAACGAGCCCTCAAGCTTTTTAGACTCTCGCTAACACGATGTGTCGCCTCATCAAAGACAATCAATTGACCACTACGATTGATAAAATAAGGTGCGCTTTCCATCAAAGCTTCCAAAGCATGATCCACGTCCTCGTCATCAAGACTTGAAAAATCAAAAGAAATATCTAATAGATTTCCCTGACGTTCTACCTGAACTTGTGGACTCTGCTCAACACGTAAGTCACGCAAAGTCTCCCCAATCAGGACCATACCTGCATTTTCAAAAGCTGGAATAGTGTTGGTGAAGAAATCATAGAGTTCCTGGCTGCTATTTAACAATTTGTTTGATTGAAAATCGGGAGGGAAACCATACTTGTCCATCAAACGAAAAACAGCCTGTTCATGCCGATAATTACTCGTAAAGCCTAAATGGCTCAACTCATGATGATTATTCACGAGGAGACCATCAAAATCAAAGGCCAGTGCCAAGGTAACCTCATTTTCAGACTTCAAATCGAAATGAAATCTGGGCGTAAAATCCTTGATATCAAAGGCCTTAGGAGCCTTAACTGGTCCCATAGTTTTAAAATCAAAGAGACTAGCAGCTAAAATGGATTGCTCATCCAAATTAAAACTGACATGCTTATTCAAATCACTCCCGATAGGCAGTGAGCGTAAACCAACCAAAAGCTTTTGTTGCTTGCGATTGAGACGGTAAAAAACACCTTGATAAAAGAGGATGCGATTATTAAAGAACGCCTGGCTATTCTTTTCAGCAACAGTCAATTCAATCATTTTAGGTTCAACACAAATCTCAAATGAGAAAAGGTTGGCTTCAGCAGTCAAATCTTCAACCAAAAGCTGATGGTATTCCAAGCCCTCCCATTCAAAACTAAAGCCGTCCAGTTCTTGCATTAATTTCAAACCCTCCTCGAAAAAACCGTAAGAGAGTCGCAGGTGTCGGGCATTGTTTGGCAACATGAAGTCCAAATTAGTCTTTGACTCATCCGGAAGCATCCGCCCTAAAAAATTCAAAAATGATTGTGAAGCCTGATCAAACTGGATAAGCGATAGGGGTTCATAGTAGTTTTTACCTATCTGATAATACCCTTCAGTCTCTACCAACTTAAGAAAGGCAGGAATATCACGAATGACATAGGAACGTTCATCTGGCAGACGTCTTAAACGTAAACTCCACCAAATTTCTGAACCATAGGTAGACTCCTCACCTTCTACAGTCAAGCTATACCTAACTGTATCATCTTCATTCAGAGAAAGCCCTTCTAAAAATAGACCACCAAAAGAATGGCCTCGCTCCTGTCCCTGAGCGGATTCTTGCTCCTCTTCCAGTTCTGCTAAGAGTTGCTGACCTTCCTTATCATTTTTGAGATAATACTCGACTGCAGCTAAATGCGGACAATAGCCTTTTTGAGCGAAAGCATCACAGTCACACGTAATTTCAGAATCATTGAGTGCATAAATTAAATGATGTTGGTCCACTGTTGTGTCCAACTGAGTTTCTGAGACCTGATGAATGGTAATTACGCCCTTTTCGAATAGTTTAATACCCTCATTACGGACTCTACCCGGCATCAATTTTGCCATAGTATTCACCCCTATCCTATCCCTCTATTATAGCACAAATTCCTTATAAACTAGGCCTGTATCACGATAAATCAAAAACACCCCCTCAGGGAGTGTTCTCAACTTTTATTAGTAATCAAGTTTGTCTGAATGTCCTGAACCATTACCAACAAAGTAACCTGTCTTACAGTTGATACTAAAGAGGTAAGTTCCATCAGGAAGGTACAAGTTGTAGTAACCATTACCATTGATGATGTTAATTGGTTCAAGGATGAAGTTATCTCCTGAGAAGTAACCACGTGAGTGTGAAGTACTGATAACCTTATCAAGAATACCATCTCCCCAAGTCCAAGCTGGGTTACTTGTGTCCGCTACGACGTTTGCGTTGTATGGTACTCGTGAGCGATCACGTTGGAGGATAGATGGATTGTAATTAGTAATCCCTCGTGTCACAATTGTTGAAGCTGCAGCTGAACCACCTGTAGTTCCACTAGCTACACCTGTTGAAGCTGAGTTAGCTGAATCACTTTGAGCCCCAGAAGTATTTGACGCAGTGGCATCACCAGTATTAGAAGCAGCTCCAGATGTGTTACCACCTGATGGTGCAGCAGGACTAGCGGTATTGTCGCTGGCAGAAGCTGTCGCCGCAGATGTTGCACTAGCAACCTTAGCTTTTTCTTCAAGCTGTGTTTTACCACCCTTGATTGCTTCTTGAATGGTACTATCAAGACTAGCGTTACCAGTGGTAGTCACACTTTCTGGAAGATCATTGAAATTAGCGTCAGATTTAACAGAGATAGATCCATTGTAGCTACCATCTACAAGAGCATCTGATTCATACTTACTATTAATCTTTTGAACTGCTTCAATTTGTTTCTTCAAATTATTATATTTGGTTTTAGCTGACTCATAATACTTGGTTTTTTCCAATTTTTTAAGCAGTTTTTCCAAATCTGGTAACTTGCCAAATTGATCATTAGCAAGCTTTGTTTGCTCATCATCTGTGAAGAAATTCTTATACATTTCTTCGAAGGCCTTATTATCCGCAGCTGCTGTATCCTTGCTTGATGATGATGACGTTGCTGAAGAAGCCGTGCTGGCAGTTTTAGCAGATTGACTATGAGTGCCGTGATAAAGAGCATAGCCCCCACCAATTATAGCTAAAGCCAAAACCGTTAAAGCACCGATGACAACTCCCTTACGGCGGTAAACTGGAATATCATCATCAAAAGCACCCTTATGAGATGGTGAAACAGACTCTGAAGAGATTCTTTCTTCTGCTGAAGGACGATTAACACTCATTGAAACTTTTGGTGTCGCTGTCTCATCATCAGCTTTAGCCCCTGTTACCCCTGCAACCGATGCAGCAATGGCTGATAAATCAATGGTTTGTGAAATAGCAACATCATCTAACAAAGGCTTAGACTCTTGGGGCTCAGGAGTATTGCTATTAGCTACTTCAGGGCCTTGGGGTAGCGGATCATCAATGTTCGCAATCAAAGGATTGTTATCATCAATATTATCTACAGTTGCTTCGCTATAGACCGGTTGCTCAACTGAAGTAGCTGGTTCTGCGATAGCATCGCCAAGATCAAATTTTTCTGCTTCTGATGTGATAAAACGATCTGCGTTCAATGAAGTGATAACCGTTTCAGAGCTTTGACTTTCAGGTTGAACAATCACCTCAGGTTCCACAGGAGCATCTGGCAACTGTCTATCAACAGCAGGCGAAGTCTCTTCTTCCTTAGTATCAGTGACATCAAAACCAAATGTGACCGGTGTAACCTCTTCAGTAGCTGTTGTTGAGTTGATTGACTCATTAGCCATTGATTGACCAATTAAACCTGAATCCGCAAATTCTTGACGTTGCTTTTGAATAAAGGCATCCAAAGGTGAGGTATCACCATCAGCTTCAATTGTTTTGGAGAATTTTTGAGAAGCAACTTCTTCACGGTGTTGCTTGATATACTTATCCAAAATGCTATCCGTTTCTGTTACACCAGCATTAATCTCAGCTTCTTTGCGGACAGCCTCACCAACTGTCATTTCCTTAGCTTCTTGAAAATCTAGTTTTTGGCTACCTTCATAGCCATTTTGTGTTTTATCTTCTGACACGTTTAATTTACCTTTCTAGCCTCTGAACGGCGAACACGTTCTCCAAAATATTGATATAAATCAACTCGAAGGGTACCGTTATATAGCTTACGTTTTTTGTCGGCTTTCATACCGTATTTACTTTCAAATTGTTCATCACTGGTCAAGATAAACTTGCTCCAAGTTTTAAGCGGCGCAAAAGTTTTGCCCATTTCATTATACAAGATATCCACAGCCTTGTCATCCAACAAGCGCTCCCCATAAGGAGGATTTGAAATGATAACACCATTGATTTTATCCGTTTTTAAGTCTTGCAAACGCATTTGTTTCAATTTAATAACATCTTCAAGACCAGCCTCACGTGCGTTAGCTCTAGCAATCTCAACCATACGGCCATCAATATCACAACCCATGATATCCAATTCAGCATCATAATTTGCCTTACCTTCCGCTTCATCACGGACCGACTGTACTAAATCTTTATCCACCCAATTCCAGGCTTCAAAGGCAAAATCACGATTAAATCCGGGAGCAATATTCATACCAATTAGCGCCGCCTCAATACAGAAGGTACCTGAACCACAAGTCGGGTCAATCAGGGGTTTATCGGGATACCAATTACTCAGTTCAAGAATGGCGGCCGCCATATTTTCTTTAATCGGTGCTCCACCCTTATCGGTACGGTAACCACGTTTAAAGAGACTAGCACCTGTGGTATCAATCAATACCGTAGCCTTATCCTTTAAGATAGACACTTCAATCTTAAATTCTGCACCCGTTTCTTGAAGGGGTACGCCTTCAGGACGGTGGAAATACTTCTGTAGTTTCTTAACGACAGCTTTCTTGGAGATTGCCTGAACAGATGGTTCGTTATGAAGTTTTGATTTAACACATTTGGCCTTTGAAATTGGAAACTTCGCTCCGAGGGGAAGGTAATTCTCCCAATCTAAGGCAAAGACCCCCTGAAAAAGTTCCTCAAAGGTACGTGCTGGAAACTCACCCACCACAATCTTAATGCGATCTGCAGCTCTCAACCAAAGATTGGTTTCAGCAATAGCACGAACATCACCCTGAAAACGTACCTTACCATTTTCAACCTGAGTATCATACCCTAACTCACGCAATTCACGTCCAACCACTGCTTCAAGGCCTGCCGCAGCCGTTGCTACTAATGTAAATGTTTCTTTCATTGTTACCCTTTTATCTAATCATTACAAATCTAAATGTCATTAACCTCTCGCTTATCTTTTTCCTCTGTATCCTTAAAAAATTTGAAATGAGGGAATTCTTGCTAAAAGAAGGCTGAGACATGCGTCTCAGCCTCACCTATATGCAATTTTCTATAAGCCATGTTTTGTTCCAGAAGTGACTAGGCACCACTTCCTTCGATAATCATCTGTCTACTGCAAAGCAGTCAGGATGGTCCGTTCGTTTCCAGCCATCCCATGCCCCTACCAAAGTTTGGGTTGCTAGCTTGAGGGGTTTACCGCGTTCCACTTTTTAGGTTTCCCTAAAAACTCCGTCACTGTGGCACTTTCAGAGCTACTAAGACCTATCCAACGACTTAGCCGGTTCACTCGCCGTAACTTGAGAATCAAGTCCCTAGGCTTATTGATTCACCTAGCACAAACACTACTGGCATCACAGCCAGTGCTAGCATGGACTTTCCTCATGGAAGACTAACAACCATGCGATTATCCAAAAATTGCACAAAACCAGAGTTATTTGACAATTTGTTTTCCAAAGACTTCTTTTTCCAAACGACTGATACGTTTTAAAATATCGTAGTTTGAAGATGAAGCTACATTGGCAGTGGCACGTGATGGTTCACTTGTTGCACTTGCATAAGCTGAACGACTCGCAGGAGCAGCTGAGGCTTTAGCCTTCAATTTTGCATTTTCCTCTTGCAGTTCCTTAACCAGTGCAATATAAACACCATAGTCTTTGATGACATCATCTAGAAATTCATCAACTTCTTTTTTATCGTACCCACGCATACTAGTTTTAAATTCTTGTTCGTAGATTTTCTTGGGCGTTAAATTAATTTTAGCCATGATACTCTCCAATACTTGTCTTATCTAACTTACTAATACTTTACTGTCTAATGTTTTTATGATACAGAAAAAATAATAAAATTGCAAGCTTAAAAAACAATTATATCCTATTCTGACATCAACTCATTGAGGTCATCAAAAGTCAGCCTAGATAGAGGATAGTCCTTTGCTTCTAACATCATATCGTAAAAATATTTCAGATTTGTTTCATTTTCAGGTTCATAAAACACATAGGCCTGATCGGTATTGTCAATGAGAAACTGGTTAAACTGTTTGAATTGAGCTGGTGATTGGTAGGCAGGAAAACTATACTTAACAAAATCGACCTGCTTAAAAGCTGCAAGTTTGGCCTGATTCGCTTCATTCCAATTCTGCCCATGCGTTTCAAATGGAAAAAGGGTGGCTAATTTCAAAGAGTAATCTTCTTGAAGTTCCTTAGCCACTTCCAACGCCCAAAATTCAAAACCAAGATTTCCAGTAAAAATTATCCAGTCTACCCCTTCATCCAAAAAACGCTTAAAATCACGCTTAATAGCTTTTTTTATGATAGTTACCTTGGGATCATTATCTTTAAAAACACCAAGTTCAAAGCTCTTATAGCCAGTTACCAGTAGTGATGTCATTCCTTGTTTTCCTCGTTCATTTTATGGTATAATGAAATAGTCTTTATGCATATCTTATAAAGAAGAAGGGAAAGAAATGGTAAACTATCCCCATCAGATATCTCGTAAGATTGCACAGGCACGTCCTAAAAAATCCAATAGTGTTGACTTTGCCAATCGGGGAATGAGCTTTGAATCTGCTATTAATGCGACTAATGATTATTATTTGTCACGTGGTTTAGCTGTTATTCACAAAAAACCCACTCCTGTTCAGATTGTCAAAGTTGATTATCCAAAGCGTTCAAGAGCAAAGATTGTAGAGGCTTACTTTAGACAAGCCTCCACTACCGATTACTCTGGTGTTTACAAAGGATACTACATTGATTTTGAAGCCAAAGAGACACGACAAAAGACATCGATGCCTATGAAAAATTTTCATGCGCATCAAATTGAACACATGTCTCAGGTTATCAATCAAGATGGGATTTGCTTTGTGCTACTTCATTTCTCAACGCTTAAGGAAACCTACCTTCTGCCCGCTAAAGACCTGA
Organism: Streptococcus sp. HSISS3; assembly: GCF_000448605.1. Taxonomy (NCBI): domain Bacteria; kingdom Bacillati; phylum Bacillota; class Bacilli; order Lactobacillales; family Streptococcaceae; genus Streptococcus; species Streptococcus sp. HSISS3. The sequence goes on along the minus strand of NZ_CM002130.1, from coordinate 198,608 downwards.
TTGCCTTTTATCAGATTGATAAGGGGACAAAATCAATGCCTCTTGATTATATCAAAAAAAGAGGCTACGCAATTGCAGAAGCAGCTTATCCTCAAGTTCCTTATTTAGAAATCATTGAAAAATTATTAGGTGGTAACACATAATGGCTAAATTTAATTTCAGCAACTTTAAAGAATCACTTAACGGTTTGACTAAACGTGCTAAAAACATAAAGATCAATCGTTCAGATTCTTCTCGCTATAGTAAAGGAAAGCGTTCAGCTTCGTCTGATCAAAGTCTCGGTTGGCGTATTGCAAAATACGGATTCATTGGACTACTAACTTTCTTTGTAATCTGTGTCATCGCAGGTGGTGGGCTCTTTGCTTACTATGTTAGCAGTGTCCCTAAACTCACCGAAAACAAACTTCAATCCACAAACTCAAGTAAGATCTACGATACCAATGGTAGTCTTATCGCTGACTTGGGGTCTGAAAAACGTGAAAGTGCATCAACAGATGAAATTCCAACAACTCTCGTTAATGCCATTACTTCTATCGAAGACAAGCGTTTCTTTACTCACCGTGGTATTGACGTTTATCGTATCATGGGAGCAGCCGTTAATAACCTTCGTCATAGTAGCACCCAAGGGGGATCTACACTTGACCAACAGTTGATTAAATTGGCTTACTTCTCTACAAATACCTCAGACCAAACTCTTAAACGTAAATCTCAAGAAATCTGGTTGTCTCTTCAGATGGAGCGACAATTCACTAAGCAAGAAATCTTGACTTTCTATGTTAACAAGGTATACATGGGTAACGGTTATTATGGTATGAAGACCGCTGCAAAATCTTACTTTGGTAAAGATTTGAGTGACTTATCTGTGGCTCAAGCTGCCTTGCTTGCTGGTATTCCACAGGCTCCGACACAATACGATCCGTATGCTAATCCTGATGCAGCAACAGAACGTCGTAATACTGTTCTTAAAGAAATGTATGACGATAAAAACATTTCTAAAGACGAGTATGAGAAGGCAAAGGCAACAAGTGTATCAGATGGCCTTCTCCCACTTACGAAAAAAGCTAGCTATGAACCTTATTTAGATAACTACATTAAACAAGTTATTGAACAAGTATCTGACGATGCTAATGCTGACATCTACTCAGCTGGATTGGACGTCTACACTAACCTTAATCCTGACATCCAAAAATACATTTGGAATGTCTACAACTCAAACGATTATATTGCTTATCCTGACGATAAACTTCAAGTAGCTTCTACTATCATTGATGTTACTAATGGACATGTGGTTGCTCAATTGGGATCACGTCACCAAGACGAAAATATCGCCCTTGGTACAAACCAAGCGGTTCAAACTGACCGTGACTGGGGTTCTACAATGAAGCCTATCACCGATTACGCACCTGCTATTGAAAAAGGGGTATACACTAACACCGGTACTACCGTTTATGATAACCCTTATAATTTCCCAGGTACTTCAACTCCTGTTTATGACTGGGACCACAAGTATTACGGAAGCATCTCTCTGACTTATGCGCTTCAACAATCACGTAACGTCACTGCGGTTAAAGCCCTTCAAGCGACTGGTTTGGAGTATGCTCAATCCTTCTTGAAAGATTTGGGTATTGAATACCCAGAGATGTTCTACTCAAACGCCATCTCATCTTCAACATCATCATCAGATTCTAAATATGGTGCCTCAAGTGAGAAGATGGCAGCCGCCTATGCAGCCTTTGCCAATGGTGGTACTTACTATAAACCATCTTATATTAGTTCAATTAAGTTTGAAGATGGTTCAACGAAATCATTTGATTCTAAAGGTACCAAGGCCATGTCGCCACAAACAGCTTATATGATGAATAGCATGTTGAAACAGGTTTTGACAGGTGGTACGGCGACTGAAGCTTATGTTCCTGGTACGATTAATGCCGGTAAGACAGGTACATCTAACTACGGTGATGATGAGTACTACCAAGTACAACGATCAAGTGGTGTCTATGCTGACCTTATGGTTCCTGACGAAACGTTCGTTGGTTATAATACTAAATATGCAATGGCCATTTGGACAGGTTATAAAAACCGTAAAACTCCACTTTATGGCTCAGACCTTGATATCGCTAAACAAATCTACGGTATCACAAGTAGCTATCTGAACCAAATGTATGGTGCCGGTTCTGAAGATTTTGATATGCCTAGCGGTGTTTATAACAATGGTAGCTATGTCTTCCTTACTGGTTCTTCGACATCAAACGTCTATACAGGTTCACTTGGAACTTCTAGTTCTTCATCAAGCCTAGGTTCAAGTCAAAGCAGTGATTCATCAAGCTCACAAGATAGTCAACAGTATGGCCCTGATGCATCAACAAATCCTTCAACATCGGGTTCTAACAGCTCTGAACATTCAAATTCAAACACCTCTACAGCTGATGAGTAAAAGCAATCGAAAAGAGTTATCCATTGGATAGCTCTTTTTTACAACCATAAATTCTAATGAAGCCAACTAAAAACACTGGATAAAATTCCAGTGTTTTTGAAATATCCTCTTATTTTGAAGCAAGGGCTCCCATTGGATCCCAAGGCGCAAGCACTTGTGGATCTGCTTCATAGGCAGCCAATTCTTCAGCTGTAAGGAAGTCTTTGCGAACAACGATTTGATAGGTGTATTCATCCATCCAAGCATCGGAAGCAACAAAGTATCCTTTTTGTCCGACCTTATCTCCCCAAGAATTTTCAACCTTCCATTTAACCGATTTGCCATCAGCGTCCAAATCCACTCCGGTCAATACCATGGCATGGGTCATGAGAGATTCACTGTAATCCAAACGTCCTGCCTTGTCTTGCGTCAAGTTAATATCCATGCTTGCTGTAAAATCATATACATTAGTTGCAAGAATACCTTTTTGACGATCTGAGACTTGACCAACATCTGAACCAAACCAAACAGTTTCTCCTGACTTCATTTGTGCAATAGCAAGCTCTTTGAAACGATCCATCGGAAGGTTAAGATAACGAACACTTGGCGCTCCTACAACATTTCCCAACATCTCAACAGTGTATGATTTTCCATAAGGTTTATCAGCTGTTGGAGCATTGATGACTGACACATAGTCGCTAAGTTTAAGACCTACATATTTCTCAAAGAAAGCTTGTGGAGTGATATTTTGCTCAGATTGGTAGTTGTTATCTTTATCACGGTAAGCAAAATCAAACTGACGTGGTGGTAAGCCAAGAGTCATAGCTAGATAATTGAAGATTTCTTGAAGAAGTTCTTCTTTCTTAGCTTGAACAGCAGCTTGATCAGCACCACCAGCAATCAAATCACGCAAAATCTGAGCATCTTGGCGAAGGAGTTTATTAAGGTATTGGTTAAGTTCGCGACTATTACTTGAAGCTACAGACTCTGGATATACTGATTTGGGAACGACACCATATTTTTCGAAAAGTGATACGACCATATCCCATTGTCCACCATCTTGTTGAGGGGTATCCAGAAGGAATTTAACCTTACGACTGCCAATCTCTTGATCTGCTGTAGCAATGATTTGTTCCAAGAACCAATTTGATTTTTCATACTTGTCCCAGAAGAAAGTATGAGCTTGAGAAAGCTCAAAGCTTTCCAATTTGAAGTCTGAAATCAATTTGTGACGGAAAGTATTAAGTGCCGCAAACATCCAGCAACGACCTGAAGCCTTTTGGTTAGACACTTCATCTTTAGTCAAATCAATTGAAAATACATGATCATTTTCAACTGCTGATTGACGTGTTTCGATGGATTTAAGCAAGCCGTTGTGTGTTACAGCATTCTCAATAGCACTGTATTTAGCATTGGCTTCATAATCCGCAAATAGTTTATCTGTGAAATCTCTTGATAGTGAAGTCATAAGATTCCTCCTTTTAAGCCTTATTCCTTACTATTTTATCACTAATTTCTGAAAATTCAATTTAAAAATAACCCTAGGTCAAACCTAGGGTTACCAACAATCTTATTCCGCTTGATTAAAAACTGTTTGAGGCTCTGCTTTACTTGGCATACAAGACATGATTAAAAGTGCAATGCTTCCGAAAATTGAGAATAAAGCCACGATCGGTATGAACCCCATACAACTTAGAAGTACCCATGCTGGATGAAAGCCTGCATCTCGCAAGCGACGTGTTTGGAGGGACAATTGTGGGATGAGTTCAATTAAACCAAAGAGCATGACTGGCCATGCATAGCCCATAATCAATTGTCGCAGTTCAGCCGGATTATTTAACAGAGCTGGGTCGTTAAAATCAACATTACTGAACAATGGAATGAGAATACAAAATACGACAAGAATGGTCATAATAATGACATTAACCAAATAAGTCCACCAAAAATCTGGACGTGTTGAACGTCCTCTAAAGTCAAAAGCACGCTTCCAAAAGTCAATGTAAGCTTTAATCATAAATCATATTCTCCTCTTATTTCCAAAAATCGTCAAAAATAGTGATTGGCAAATGGCGTTTGTGTTGACCTTTACGCCACCAATTTTCAATGGTTTCTTGAGCTTTTGCTGATACTTCCTTGCCTTCAAGGTAATCATCAATCTCACGATAGGTCACACCAAGAGCCACTTCATCAGCGATTCCTGGCCGGTCCTCTTCCAAATCTGCTATTGGCACTTTTTCATAGAGAGCCTTGTCAGCACCAAGTTCCGCAAGAAGGGCTGCACCTTGACGCTTGTTCAGACGAAAAAGTGGCAAGATATCGGCACCACCATCACCAAATTTTGTGAAAAAGCCTGTAAGATTTTCAGCAGCATGGTCCGTACCAATGACTGCACCACTATTTTCACCAGCAACTGCATATTGAGTAATCATGCGTTGACGAGCCTTAATATTTCCCTTGTTAAAGTCAGAAATACTTACACCTGCCTTGGCAAGCTCAGCAACCTGACCATCAACAGCTTCCTTAATGTTAACCGCAAGACTCACATCTGGCTTGATAAAAGCAAGGGCATGTTGGGCATCATCCTCGTCTGCCTGCACTCCATAAGGCAAGCGAATGGCAATAAACTGATAGTCTTTCCCTGTCTCTGCACGAAGCTCTTCAACAGCAAGTTGGGCTAGACGGCCAGCCAAGGTAGAATCTTGACCTCCGGAAATCCCTAAAACATAAGTCTTAAGGAAAGGATGTTTGAGCATATAAGCCTTCAAAAAATCAACAGATTTTCGAATTTCTTCTTTTGGATCAATGTTAGGTTTAACCCCTAGTTGATCAATAATTGTTTCTTGCAAAGTCATAATGTCTCCTTTTACTCTGGCAAGTTATGGGCTTTCTTTCGTACATTGTCAATAAGGGTCATCTTGTTATCCCATACGTCTTTAGCTAAGTCAACTGGATAATCTTGAGGGTTTAGCATGCGCTTGTACTCATTCCAAAGCTCATCCAATTCCTTAGTCGCATAAGCCTTGATTTCATTAAGACTAGGCAAGTCATAGATGAGTTGACCCTTATCGTAGATAGGTACCAAGAGTGGTACCGCATCAAAACCACGGACAGTTTTATTGATGTAGGTGTAGGTCGGGTGGAACATATTAATTTCTTCTAAAGCATTAACATCTGTGTCCGCAAAGGTGATATAGTCACCTTCTGATTTACCCTTAGCACGACTTGTAATACGCCAGACTTGCTTCTTACCTGGTGTTGATACCTTCTCAGCATTGTTGGATAATTTGATAGTATCATGCATGACACCCTGATCATCCTCGATTGAGACAATCTTGTAGACAGCACCCAAGGCTGGTTGGTCATAAGCAGTGATAAGTTTGGTACCGACACCCCAAACATCAATTTTGGCCTTTTGCATCTTCAAGTTAAGGATGGTATTTTCATCAAGATCGTTTGAAGCATAAATCTTGGCATTAGGGAAACCAGCCGCATCTAGTTGCTTACGTACTTGTTTAGACAAGTAAGCCAAGTCACCTGAATCAAGACGGACACCCAAGAAATTGATCTTATCACCCAGCTCTTTAGCTACACGAATGGCATTAGGAACACCAATTTTGAGAGTGTCATAGGTATCCACAAGGAATACACAGTCTTTATGAGTAGATGCATAAGCTTTGAAGGCATCGTAATCATTGCCATAGGCCTGAACAAGAGCATGAGCGTGAGTACCAGAAACTGGAATGCCGAAAATCTTACCGGCACGAACATTTGATGTCGCATCCGCACCACCAATCACAGCTGCACGGGTACCCCAAATTGCTGCATCCATCTCTTGTGCACGACGTGTTCCAAACTCTAAAAGAGGGGCATCGCCAATTACTGAGCGGATTCGAGCTGCCTTGGTCGCAATCAGCGTCTGATAATTGATAATGTTAAGCAAAGCAGTCTCTACGAGTTGACACTGGGCCAAGGGACCTTCCACCTGAAAAATCGGTTCATTAGCGAACACTAAATCTCCCTCAAGTGACGAATTGATGGTCAATTCAAGTTTTAAATTAGCTAGGTAATCTAGAAAATCAGCAGGGTAACCAAGGTCCTTCAAATAGGCAATATCGGTTTCTGAAAACGTCAGATTTTCAAGATAGTTAACAATACGTTCCAAACCGGCAAAAACGGCGAAACCATTCTTGAAAGGGAGCTGACGGAAAAAGACTTCGAAAACAGCTTTCTTATTATGAATACCTTGGTTAAAGTAAACCTGCATCATATTGATTTGGTACAAGTCGGTATGCAAGGTTAAACTATCATCTTTATACATAGAATTTCTCCAATCTAATCGGTGCTTCATTTTGTTGTCAATTGCTTTTATATGCGACTATTATAGCATTTTTGGGCAATTGTCTCCACTTTTCAGAAAGTTAATTATTATTTGGATTTTCAAATTTTTCTAATGTTTGTATATTAAAAAAGAGTAGTCTTGGTGAACTACTCTTCATTTCTATTCATATCTTAGGGACTCGACAGGGTCCATTTTACTGATTTTACGGGCTGGAAGGTAGGCTGATACATAGCCCATCAAGAGCGAGAAGCCAAACATGATAAGAATTGATGTCAGGTTGAGGTCAAATACCTTGCTGACACTTGGGTAGAAATGTGAAACAATCATATTGGCCAAGCTTCCAACTCCCTGCGATACAAGGAGGGCAAGAGCCAGGGAGATACCCGTGATCCAAAGGGCCTCGTAAACAAAGATGGCTTTCACATCACGATTAAGGTAACCTACGGCCTTCATAACACCAATCTCTTTTGAGCGTTGCATGATATTGATATAGATGATAATCCCAATCATAACAGCTGAAACTAGGATAGCTTGTGACGAAAGGATAATCAAGAGAGCCTGGATAACACGGATGAATTTAATAATCACATCTAGGATGGCCTGTTGAGAAAGCACCAGGTACTTTTTGTTTCTCTGCAATTTTTTAGTGACTTGCTCAGTCTTGGCTGGATCCTTAAGTTCCAAAAGCATGTAAGAGACTGTCTTGGTAAAACCATTTTCTTTGAGTAGGGCTTCCAATTGTTTGGCAGGCATATAACTAGTGCTTTCTTCAGCATCCTCGCTGTCATCAACAATACGGACAATCTTAGTCTTGATATCCGCTACTTTAGTTTCCTCAGCAGTATTTTCAACAATCTGAGCTGAGATTTCTTTGTCGATAAAGTCTTTAGCCTTGAGCTTCTTGCCGGTTTCTTGGTTGTAGTATTTGACAAAGCTCATCGGAAGGGTCAAGCCCTCTTCATCTGCAGATTTAAAAGGTTTCCCGGCTGAAATCTTATCCTTACCATTGCGAGATGTAGATATTTTTGTGTTCTTGTAGAGACTGATAACCTGAGAATAGTTAGGAAGGTCCTTGCTGAAATCCATGGTCTTACCATCAAGGGTAAGACTGGTCATATTCATGCCAAAGGGACTTTCCAAATATTTAATGTCATCACTCTTAATCTGGCTACGAATAAACTTTTCGTCATCTGCATTGAGAACCCCTCTGCCTGCTGACTTAGCACTAAGACTAATCTGAATTTGAGATGGAATGTTACCACCATCGGTACTGTCATTAATCATACCAACAATAGCATTTCCCAAACCAAAGGAAATCAAGACACCAATAAAACCAATGGATGTGGCCGTCGCAATCAAAAGATTACGCCACTTACGTTCCATAAAGTTGTTCAATGACAATTTAAGTTTATGCTTGAGGGTCAACCCCTTATTTTTCGATTGTTTCAACGACTTCACCATCCTTCATTTTAATGACAACATCCGCATAATCCGCCACTTCAGGGTTATGGGTTACGATAATCACAGTTTTGCCTGCCTCAGCTAGCTCTTTAAAAATTTCTAGAACATTTTCCTGAGACTGAGAATCAAGAGAACCTGTCGGTTCATCCGCTACAATCATTTCTGGATTATTGACCAAGGCACGGGCAATGGCCACACGTTGTTTTTGCCCACCAGAAAGCTGCTTAACATTTTTCTTGATAAAGCCTCCAATTCCAAGACGATTGAGCTCTTTTGCCGCAATCTCGACCATCTCTTTGTCAGTCATATTTTTAACGTAAAGAGGCATCTTGACATTTTCAAGGACTGATTGATGAGGGATCAGATTGAAATTTTGAAAAACAAAGCCAATATGGGCCTTTCTAAAATAGGTCAGGTCACGCTCTGAAAAATCACGCATGTTCTGATTCTTGAAATACAGATTTCCCTGATAATGACTATCCAAGCCGCTAATAATACTGAGCAGACTGGTTTTACCACAGCCAGATGGACCGTAGATAGCAGTAATCTTGCCTGGTGCAATCTCAAGTGTGACATCGTTCAAAGCGCGCTCTTGGTTTGTACCATCGAGATTATAGTACTTTGAGATGTGGTCAATGGTTAAAATGGACATGATTTCCTCCGTAAAATTGATTTAGATTAGATTTTGATTAGATTTCCTCTGGTTATCTGTAAGAAAATTTCAAGCAAAATAGCAGAAAAACTTAACTAATCGCCTTCTAAAACGATACATTAATTATAAACATTAAATGATTATAAAAATAGTGACATAAATGTCACTATGGCATGAGAAAAAGCCAAAGTCCCTAAGACTGATACGTACCGTGTCAAGTAGACAATTGAAATAAATAAAATGTGAGGAACCAGGTTGCTTTGGGTTAAGCAGTCTGGTTTTTCTTATCGGCAATAGTTTTCCAGTAATCTCTATATTTTTTAGATTGTTTAATTGGATAATATGGAGCTTGTTCTGGATTTTCTTGTGCTTCAGCTCTCACTTGAGCTGGTGTTTTCCCATTGAATCTCTCTTGGGGATCATGATATAGGTAATAGTGAATGGTCTTTTCGTAAGCCTCTTTCATCTCTTCAAAACTTGACACATTTAGGATAAAGAACTGCTCTCATTTCCTTTATAATTCCCTGCCAGCTCTCCATTGGCCCATTATCGATACAACGACTGACTCTAGACATTGACTGTGTCATGCCCTGCGCTTTCAACATGTAGGTAAAAGAT
>NZ_CM002130.1:123931-187131 GCF_000448605.1 Streptococcus sp. HSISS3 | reverse complement strand
CTTTCGTTGTTTTTCTGCTAGTCATATGATAAACCTCCGGAATAGGATTGTAATCCTTTAGTTCTTTATGACTATTATACCTGAAAACCCATTGTCTGATTTGTTCATGACTTCTTAGCCCAAATTTTCTAGCTAATTCTTGAAGGGAACCTTCTCCTGTTAAATAGGCTTCAATGCATTTTAGCTTAAACTCTGTAGAATAATTTTGGTTATGCTTTAGAGACTTTAGCCCCTCGTGCCCTTGATATTGATAGGCTGTAGCCCAGTCTTTAATAGTACAAGGATTGACCCCAAACTGACGAGCTAGTTGAGAACAGGAGGCTTTACCTTCAAGATACCAGGTAACAGCCCTCAGCTTGCCTTCAAAAGAAACCTTACTTTTTCTAGACATAATAAAAATCCTACTTTCGTAAACAGTACTTTATGTATTTTTACTGTCTACTTAAGTAGGACTATATCAGACTTTGGCTTTGGCTTTAGTTTATTGACAATAAATACGAATGGCTTCTGCAAGGAAGACTGCAGTACCTGGTCCTCCGACTTTATCGATAAAGCTAGAAAAGCGATTATCTGTTTGGTACATCTGACCTAGACCAGCTAATACCGTTTGGTCACATGGATAAAAATGCTGACTAATATAATCTTGTAGCACCTTTACTTGCTCCTGAACACTATTGTCATTAGGATTAGACTCCTTGAGCTGTCCAAAGGTAGACATGATTGCAGTCATCTCTTTGGTAACTTCAGGGAAGGACTCTTCCCCCTTAGCCGCAAAAGCTTGATAAGCTTCTGTCTGACCCCATCTAGCCTGAGCTTCTTCCTGAAATGCTTCCACAGCTTTTTGATCAAATGCTTCAAATGACATTTCTTCTTCCTCCATTTGTAAGGCCTTAGCATGAGCTATGACGGCTTCTAAACGGGACTTTTTCAGCTCTAAAAGCTTGATTTGATCCTTAAGCGCTTGGACTTTATCATAGCCTGCTTGACCTACGATTTCCTTAATTTTTTTGAGAGGAAAGTCTAACTCACGGTAAAGCAAGATTTCTTGCAAACGGACAACCGCATCGCGATTATAGTAACGGTAACCATTCTCAGCCACAACTGACGGTTTCAGCAAATCAATTTCGTCATAATAATGAAGGGTGCGCACACTGACACCTGATAGTTGGCTCACTTCTTTTACAGATTTCATTAGAACTCCTCTCTGATTAAGAGTATAGGCTATGACGTCGCGTGAGGGTCAAGGGGCAAAAGAGTCTTTTTTTGAAGTTCGTACAATTTCTTACTTTTCTTTCTTTTTCTGGCTTCGACGATGTAATAAGGCTTGGTTAATACGTTGGGTTCTCATATGCATTTGCCAAATGAGGTAAAGCCAGATAATAATATAAACGGAAATGAAGACAATCCATAGGATAGGATTCAGCACAGCATCAATCCAACCCGCTATTAGACAAGTCCCTATCAGTACAATCGCCGTCAACAAGAAATGCAAGATTACTCTAAGTCTGTAGGACATACGGTCAAGGTCTTCCAAAATCCACGAGAGCATCCCCATTAAGCCACTCATCATAAAGAGGGCTAAAATATTTCCCATACTAACTTTTGGATAGATAATCTGGGGAAATAATTGACCTAGTAAAAGGAGGGTAAGATAGAAGAACGATCCCGTTCTCACGCCGGATACAAAATAAGCAATAAAACGTTTCATAGGTTCCTCCTAGACCCCTAAATAATCCATCAAGGATTTGACATATTTTCGGCTGACACTAGACTTAACACCACCTGTCATTTTTGCCATCATATTGCCAGAAAAACTATCCGATAGGGATTCCAAATGGTCTATATTCATAACAGCATGACGTGATATCTGTAAAAAACTTCGACGATTGATGCGATGCTGAAAGTTTGTCAGTGTCTCTTTCATCGTATAGGTTTTGTCTATTGTATAAATCGTTAACACATTCTTATCAATTTCAGCTAGGATAATGTCATCAATTTTTACCATAACCAAATGATCATCCGTTTTAATAGGAATCACCACTTGATTTACAACTGAAAATTGTTCGAGGTAATCCATTACCTCTCGTGCTTGATCAGACAATCGCTCTGCTTGGATAACCACACAGGGGTCCTTTGTCGAAATATCTGATTTTTCTTCAAAACGAAGTTTCATTCCTATTCCAACTCTCACTTATTTTTTCTTACTAGACTTTTTCACTAAAACAGCCCAAAGAATGCCTACTAGAAGAATACCTCCTAACACTATAAAGTAAGTATTTTCCTTTGTCAACAACTCTTGCCACTTGAGTTGAACACCCATTTTCTCTTGGAACTCTTGGCGAAGATCATCTTGACCTTTAAAGGTCTCACTTAATGTTTCATTCATGAGGACTTGCCGATAAAGTGCAGCAATATAAGTTGCTGGGGTAGATTTCATTAGTAGTTGAGCAAAATTAGGTAGAACGCCCAAAGGTACATAAGTCCCTACCAAAAAACCGGAAGCTGTACCCACTATGGTCGCAAACTTTCCAAGACTATCTACTGATTGGAAAAAGTGAACAAAAATGGCATTCACTAAGCTAGAAAGTAGGCTACTAAGGAGCATAATGAGGAGCACTTCAGGTAATAGAGATAAGGTTGGAACTTCTCTAAAATAGCCACACATCAGCACATACATAAGGATCTGCATGGAAAAAGAAATGATGATTGCACTCGTTTGATACGAAAATGCTAACCGCCACTTTCCTTGATCCGATAAATAAAGATCCTGATCTACTTGATGTTCACGGTCCTTTACTAACTGAGTCAGGGCAGCCAGACTTGTCGTAATCCCTGTCACAGCCAGCGTCCCACTCATCAGCCAATTATTTAACAAAGGACCACTATTGGGAAGCTGAGCCCAGGCATCTGTTAGATTCTTTTGAAGAAAAATAATATAGAGAATAAAGGAAATCAAGGCTCCCAACAGGGAGAAGAAAACCCCTGAAAGATTCCTAAAATACAATAAAAAATTCCGCTTTAGTAAGGCTAGCATTAGCGAACCTCCCTTCCTGTAAGTGCAATAAAGGCATCATCCATGGTCCCTGGACGAAACTCAAAATGGGCTATTTTATCTCTAACTTGCGCCAGGTAATCAATGGCTTCCCTTTCACTCTCGGGTTGAAGAACATACTCCAATTGACTTTGTTGCTCTACTGACATTCCCAAAGATTTGAGACTTTCTATCTGCTGTCTCTCCTTGAAGCGAATCTTCAAGATGTTTTTTGCATACTGACTCTTAATATCTAATGCCGATCCTTGAGCAATCACTTTTCCATGGTCCACAATATAAATCTGATCAGCTTCATCTGCTTCATCAAGATAATGCGTGGTCAGTACAACGGTCATCCCCTCTTCCCTCTGCAATTGATAGAGCAAATCCCAAATAGACTTTCGAGTTTGGATATCCAAACCCGTTGTTGGCTCATCCAAGAATAAAATATCTGGTTGTGAGAGAAGTGCACGCGCAATGTCAACCCGACGCTTTTGGCCACCTGAAAGCGTCCCGTATTTTTGTTTTTGGAAGGCTGATAGACCTAATTGATCAATGAGATCTGACACACGATTAGGTTTAAGACCTTTATACTGTTTAGCACGAATAATCAGATTTTCCCTAACCGTCAGCATCTCATCTAAAACACTGGTTTGGAAGACCACTCCAATTTTAGTACCGGGTTCATAGATAATTTCGCCTTGCGTTGGTTGCTTCAAACCAATCAACATGGAAATTGTCGTCGATTTGCCGGCCCCGTTCGGACCTAGAATCGCATTGAACGTCCCTCTTTTAAATTGTAAGTGAATATTATCCACGGCAAGATGATTTCCGTAACGTTTGCTTATGTTTTTAGCTTGTAATATCATGTTCTCTCTCCTTTTGATAGAACCAGTCTAGCAAAAAAGCCGTTTAAAAAACGGCCTTTTGGGATAAGTGGTCAAAATGAGAGTCCAAGTGGTGAGATGGGAGAGATAAAAATGAGGACAAATTTATTGCAGCCATTCTTTACCCCATTGATTCAAGTCCCTTAAAATCGGCATTAGTGACTTGCCTTTTTCTGTCAGCTCATATTCTGTATGGAGTGGTATCGTTTCAAAATCATATTTCTCAATCAATTGGTTCTCTATTAAAACATCTAGTCCACGTGTCAAACTGATCGTTGTAATCCCTTCAACTTCTCTTCTCAATTGATTGAAACGAACTTTCTTATGCTTGTTTATAACCCATAATATATTCATCCTCCATTTCCCACCAACCACATCTAAGACTCGAGACATACTACAGTTCCAATTTTTATTTGTTAACATTTTTTCTCCTTACAAAAATGTGCCTACTATTCAGGTAGTTTGTAAAGTATTATAATCTATTTATCATTTATTTTAAAGGAGTCACTTATGTTTATTGTAAATCTTACCTATATCAAGCCCCTTGATAAAGTTGAAAAATTCTTAGAAAAACACATAGATTTTTTAAATCAGTATTATACAAAAGGTCATTTTATCGCATCTGGAAGGAAAAATCCAAGGACCGGCGGTATCATTCTCATGAGAGCTAAAAACAAGGAAACAGTTCAAGAAATCATTATGCAGGATCCATTCTATCAAAATGAGATTGCCCAGTATGATATCATTGAATTTGAGGTAAGTAAGTATTGTCCGGAATTTGAGACTATCATCAGTAAATCTTTTGACGACAAGTAACTAGATTAGAAAACAGTTGAAATCCATTCTTCAATACTAATAAAAATAGCTCCTTTCTACTTAGAAAAGAGCTGTTTCTATAAAGAGAAACACATTAATGTCCTTTATGCTTCTCCCTTCGTTTTTGCTGTTTGCGTTCAAATTTCTCTTGTTTGAGCAATTGCTTTTGGACACTAGATTGATGTTTTGAAATCTTTTTCCTTTCCTCATACTGCAACTGCAATAGTTCTTTCGACTTGGAAGAAACTTTCTGATTTACTTGTTTCTTCACCATTCGCTGTAATCGTTTAGGATTCTTGATTTTTACATGTTGCTTAACTATAGCTTCTGGACTAAAAGATAATTGAGTAAACTGAGTCTGTAAGATCTCTAGAAATTCATCATCTTTTGGCTCCTGACCAAATGTCACACGACAAACTTGATAAGTTTCTAGATACACTTGTTCGAACAAACCATGCCAAAATCCATCTTCAAAATAAACTGTCAATCCAATTGAAATTATTTCCACGACAGCACCTCCTTAAATCTATCCCTAAGAATGGACAACCAAGGAGGAAGGTTACTGATAGGCTTGCCTACGTCTGGACTACCAACCAGAACTGTGTTTTTATCTTAGTTGGGACTATTATAGCATATAGCGATACAAAAAATCCTCCAGAGCTTAGCTCTGAAGGATTCATTTTTATTTAACAACGATGTTAACAAGTTTAGTTGGATCAAACTGTTTGGGAAACTGTTTGAGGTTGCAAATGAGCAAATAAATTGGTTATTTTACAACAATATTAACGAGTTTATTAGGTACCGCAATCACCTTAACAATTTCCTTGCCATCGATCTCTGCTTTGACTTTTTCATCAGCAAGAGCTACTTCTTGCAACTCTTCGCGTGATAGGTCTTTAGCAACCATGAGTTTAGCACGGACTTTACCTTTGATTTGGACGACGATTTCGATTTCATCTTCAATCAATTTGCTTTCGTCCCATGTTGGCCAAGCTACGTAAGAGATTGACTCACCTGTTTCTGCTACTGTTTGCCAGAGTTCTTCTGCCAAGTGAGGGGCAAATGGGGCAATCAATTGGACGAAGCCTTTGGCGTAATCCACATAGAGTTTGTCTTCCTTGTTAGCAGCATTGACAAAGACCATGAGTTGGGCAATGGCTGTGTTGAATTTCATGGACTCGATTTGCTCAGTGACAGATTTAACGGTTTCGTTGTAAACCTTGTCCAGAGCACCATTGTTTTCCGCAACGATTTCCTTACTTGTAATCAAACGGTAAACACGGTCGAGGAATTTACGACTTCCTTCCAAGCCTTCTTCAGACCAAGCGATAGAAGCATCGAGTGGTCCCATGAACATTTCATAGACACGAAGGGTATCCGCACCATATTGTTCCACCACATCGTCTGGGTTAACAACATTCTTGAGGGATTTAGACATCTTGGCTGGTGCTTGCTCCAACTCTTCTCCTGTTTCCATGTGGAAGAAGGAACCGTCACGTTTTTCAACCTTGTCAGTTGCCACAAGAGCACCACGGTGGTCACGGTAGCTAGTTCCTAAAATCATTCCTTGGTTAAAGAGTTTTTGGAATGGTTCTTTAGTAGGAACGACACCGAGGTCATAGAGGAACTTGTGCCAGAAACGAGCGTAAAGCAAGTGGAGAACGGCGTGTTCTGCACCACCCACATAGATATCTACTGGCAACCATTGTTTGAGGAGGTCCTCATCAGCCAATTTTTCTGTGTTATGTGGGTCGATATAGCGAAGGTAGTACCAACTTGAACCAGCCCATTGTGGCATGGTGTTGGTTTCACGACGACCTTTGACACCATCTTCGCGAGTCACTTCCAGCCAGTCGGTCAAGTTAGCCAATGGGCTTTCACCAGTACCTGAAGGGCGGATGTCCTTGGTGACTGGCAAGACAAGTGGCAATTCACTTTCTGGAACGGCTGTTGAAGTTCCATCTTCCCAATGAATGATAGGGATTGGTTCACCCCAGTACCGTTGACGGCTAAAGAGCCAGTCACGAAGACGGTAAGTGATTTTTTCTTGACCGAAACCTTTTTCTTCCAACCAAGCCACGATTTTAGCAATCGCTTCTTCTTTGTTGAGACCGTTCAAGAAGTCAGAGTTGACGTGAAGGCCATCTTCTGTGTAAGCAGCCTCTTCAACGTTGCCACCTTCAAGCACTTCTACGATTGGAAGGCCAAACTGTTTAGCAAATTCCCAGTCACGCTCATCGTGGGCAGGTACGGCCATAACGGCACCTGTTCCGTAGCTAGCAAGAACGTAGTCGGCAATCCAGATTGGGATTTCTTTACCATTGACAGGGTTTACGGCATAAGCACCAGTCCAAACCCCTGTTTTTCCTTGGCAAGGTCGGTACGAGCCAAGTCTGATTTAAGGCTGGCTTGGTGTTTGTAGTCAGCTACAGCCTCAGCTTGTTCAGGTGTTGTGATAGCATCTACCAAGTCATGCTCAGGAGCCAAGACAGTGAAAGTTGCACCAAAAAGAGTATCTGGACGTGTCGTAAAGACTGTAAATTCCTTATCAGTCCCTTTTACTTTGAAAGTGACATTGGCACCGGTTGATTTACCAATCCAGTTGCGTTGCATGTCCTTGATAGACTCTGGCCAGTCAAGGTCATCCAAGTCATTAAGCAAACGTTCTGCGTAGGCAGTGATTTTGAGCATCCATTGGCGCATTGGTTTGCGGACAACTGGATAGCCTCCACGCTCAGACGTTCCATCAGGAAGGACTTCTTCGTTGGCGATGGCTGTACCCAATTCTTCAACCCAGTTTACTGGCACTTTAGCTTCATAAGCCAAGCCTTTTTCGTAAAGTTTGGTGAAAATCCATTGCGTCCATTTGTAGTAGTTTGGATCTGTTGTGTTGACTTCACGATCCCAGTCGTAAGAGAAGCCAAGCGCATTGATTTGGCGTTTGAAGTTGGCAATATTCTCTGCTGTGAATTCTGCTGGGTCATTCCCTGTATCCATAGCGTATTGCTCAGCAGGCAAACCAAAGGCATCCCAGCCCATTGGGTGAAGGACGTTGTAGCCTTGTGCACGTTTGAAACGGCTGAGGATATCAGTTGCTGTATAACCTTCTGGGTGTCCTACGTGAAGACCCGCTCCAGATGGGTAAGGAAACATGTCAAGCGCATAAAACTTAGGTTTTGAGGCATCTGTTCCTGTCTTAAAAGTGTGATTGTCAGCCCAGTATTTTTGCCACTTAGGCTCGATTTCTTTATGATTGTAAAAACTCATGGTTTCTCTCCAATATTCGTAATGCTTCTATTATAGCATTTTTGAGGGATTTTTAAAGATGATAAGGGAACTTTAAGAGGCAAATTCACCCTAGTAGGTTTTGCGCTTTTTTCGTTCTTTTTAAGTTTTTTTGCTACTTTATGTTATAAAAAAGCAAAAAGATGCTATACTAGAATCAGAAAGAAGGTGACTCATGTATCAGGAACAACGATTTGAGAAAATTTTGGATCTCTTAGACGAGCGAGGAAATCTATCCGTCAAGGAAATGGTTGACGCATTAGGTGTTTCCAAAGATACCGTCAGAAGAGATTTCGACTGTCTCAGCCAGAGGAATCTGGCTCAACGTACCCATGGTGGCATTCTGCCAGTTAAAAATACCACTGTTCTTGGCTTCCAAGAACGTCAGAAAGGACTAACAGAAGACAAGAAAAAAATGGCAGACCTAGCACTTAGTTTTGTCAAAGACCAGTCTCTCCTCTTCTTTGATGTCTCTACCTTGATGCTTGAGGTTTCTCAAAAGCTAGATAAAAGCGTTACCGTCTACTCCCACTCTTTGGACAACGCCTTGGTACTAAGTGGCAAAGAAGGCGTTGACTTCCATCTCTTGGGAGGAAGATTTTACAGTAAAAACCGCTTCTACTATTCGCTTCACGAAGCCCAGCTCTTGCAACATCTACGATTTGACTTAGCTTTCTTTGGAGCGGCTAGTCTCAGTCAAGGAGTGGTTAGCTATGAAGATGAAGAGGACGTTGCTGTCAAACAACTAGCCATGCAGGCTGCCAGAACCAAGATACTTATTGCTGAAGTAGACAAGTATGAAAAACATTCCAAATATATATTGGGCAAGATTGAAGACTTCGACTACTGGATTACAGATAAGAAACCTGAGCCTGATTTAGTCGAAGCTCTTAAAGACAAGGTAACAATTTTATACGACGGGAAGGAAAGCAATTATGAGTAGTATTCGTTTGATTATCAGTGACATTGATGGCACTATTCTCACCAGTCACCACCAGGTAGATAAGCAACTGATTGAGGTCATGCCAGAGCTTGAAAAGGCAAAGATTCCCTTTGTTTTAGCTTCTGCCCGTTCTCCACTAGGGATGCAACCAATCGCTCATAAACTGGGACTTCATGAAAATCCTATCGCCTGCTACAACGGCGCCTTAGTACTTGAGGGTAATCGTACTATCATCGAACATCCTGTGGATAAAACTGAAATCCAAGAACTTCTTAGCTACTTATCTACAGACTACCCGAGTGTATCTGTGAATATCTACTCTGGCAAGGATTGGATTACCAACCAACTAGACAAATGGTCTCAGCTGGAAGCAGGTATCACAGGTGAATCTCCTATTCTTAAGGAACTACAAGAAACTGTCTCAGACTCTGAACCACCTGTCCACAAGCTATTGTTGATTGATAAGCCTGAAGTTATCCAGAACCTCCACCAAAAACTCCTAAGCATGGATTTTCCACAGACAGCCTTCTACTTATCCAAAGATAACTACCTTGAAGTCACAGCCAAACACGTTTCTAAAGAGCATGCTCTCCTTGAGGTTGCCAAATATTATGGCATCCCGCTTGAACAGGTTATGACTATTGGTGATAACTTCAACGATAGCCCTATGCTGGCTCTGGCTGGACTAGGAATTGCTATGGGCAATGCACCTGAAGGGGTCAAGGAAACTGCAAACTTAGTAACGGCTTCAAACGATGATCATGGTGTCGCTCAAGCCATTACAGAGCACGTCCTAAACTAAATACTATTCAATGGTGGAAACAACTTTTAATTGCCAACTCGATTTTAGAACAGAAGGAAAGGTACCCTAAGGGGCCTTTTGTTTTTCAAGGAAAAAAGCCTTCCTCTATCGAAGAAGACCAAAATTTTCTAAAGGTAAAGAAGGAGACCTACAAGAATTCCAATGACATAGCCTGCCAAAACATCACTAGGATAATGAACGCCACCTAGCACACGCAAGATAGCCAGAATTGCTGCCAAAAAAAGCATAGTCCCACCTAGCCAGGGGTTAATCATCAGTGCCAACATAGCAATGACAGTCGCTGAGAAAACATGCCGACTGGGAAAAGATTTGCCAAGACTGTCCTTCTTAATAAGGGGCTGAATATCCCAAGTCTGATAAGGGCGTGGGCGATTATAGAGCCTACGACCAAGAGAAAGGAGAAAGAAGCCTCCTCCCATAATAAGCACTGTCGTAAAAAGAACAAACCAGCCATTCCTCAACCAAACCAAACTAAGAAATATAGGAAAAAGTAGGTAAAAAGTCCTAGTTATAACCTTATTAAGCCTCTCTAAAATACTAGTATAAGGACGCAATGGACCGCTAATCCTATCGTAAAATCGTTTATAATTCATCATCATCCGTTAGAAAAAGGGAGTGACACAGAACTAAATTTAAAAAATCTAGCTTCTAGTCTCTCCCTCATGTTTAATGAGATAGTCTTCCGAGGTTGAAATCTCTTATTTTGACCTCTTTTTGTCTATCTTAAAGTTCAGCGATTTGGTAAAGTTCAAGTTCGGCTGCTGTTTCAGAACCAAACATGTTAATCATGATTTTAACCTTGTTATTGTCAATTTCCACAACACGGCCTTCTTGACCCATAAAGGCACCATCAATGATTTGAACCACATCACCAACCTTGATATTAGTATCAAAGACATCAACAGTTTGACCCATTGAAATCAAGATTTGACGAATTTCTTCTTCCAAGAGTGGAGTAGGTTTAGAACGGTTACCGTGAGAACCAACGAAACCAGTAACGTTTGGAGTGTTACGAACAACGAACCATGCTTCGTCTGTCATTACCATCTCAACAAGAACGTATCCTGGGAAGCGGTTTTCTTCCACTTCTTTAACCTTACCATTTTTCTCAACATTGACAGTTTGAGTAGGGATTTCAACGCGCAAGATATTTTCAAGCATGTTGTAAGTCTGAGCACGTTGCAAAAGGTTTTCTTTAACTTTGTTTTCGTATCCTGAATACGTTTGAAGGACGAACCAGCCCTTATCGAATGAATCTAACATTTTAGGATTCCTTTCTTTTTTACTAAAATGGCACTTAGACTCAGAGGAATCTGGATGAGATAGCCATCTGAGTGGTAAATGCACGTGGAGTATCTGTTTTCATTCAAAGCCTAATAAAAAAGCCTCGTGGCCTTTGTTTTCGCTTTTATCTGCACTTATTATAACAAAAAAGAGCAGGCATTCCTACTCTTTTTATGTTTTCTTTAGAAAAAGTTAATCAGTGCTGACATAGCGCGACTCAACAATACATCAAACGCATAGATGATGACTGTGAAGAACGCAGTATACTCAAGAACTGAAATAAAATCGTGCCAGCGTTGTTTGCGATCTGGCCAAGTCGTGTCTTTCAAGACTTTGAAAATACTTCCAGTTTGTCTCACGGTGTCTCCTATCTTGTTTCTTTATGCAAGGTATATTTTTTACAATTTTTACAAAACTTGTTCACTTCTAGTCGTGTTGGTTTGGGAGTGCTACTAACACTAATCGAGTAGTTTCGGTTCCCACAATCTGCACACGCTAGGCTTGCTTTTTTTTGTGCCATAACGCCTCCGTTCTTTTTATCTTACCACTTTTAAACTTAATTGACAAGCTATCTGAATAGACCTGAGAAGGAGTCTGAGATCTTATCCCATAGGCTACTTGCCTGGTCTTTGACATCATTCACAACGTCAGAAGCCTTGTCTGTCCATGACTTATTATTGCTATTACGTGAATCGTTTGGATTTGCTGTATAATCTAAGGTTTGACCATCAGCCGCATAAGCATTTTCAACAGTAAACTCAGTTCCTGGTGTATTTGGCAAAACATCTGCAGCGATATAGCTGAAAATAGTTGAAGCCGTTCCTGAGCTAGCCCCTGTCAGGTAGTGACTCTCATCGGTCTTGTCAAAACCAATCCAAGTTGTCATGACCACATCAGGCGTATAACCAATCACCCACTGGTCACTGGTCAAATCTTTATTAAATTCTGCCTGAACAGTACCTGTCTTACCTGCCATAGTATAACCTGTATAATTGGCATTAACAGCAGAACCATTTGAATAGGTTCCAAGCATCATGCTGGTCATTTGATTGGCAACTGACTGGCTGATAACACGTTTAGACTTCTTACTATGAGTAGCGATGATATCTCCACTGGCATTTTCAATTTTAGTAATGAAATAAGCAGTGTTCATCTCACCACCGTTGGCAAAGGTCGCGTAAGCCTGAGCCATTTGAAGAGGACTAGCTGTCACACCACCACCAAGGGCAACTCCCAATTCTTCTGGGACATTGTCAAAGTTAAGACCAAATTTCTGACCATAACTAATTCCTTTTTGAATACCGATTTGATTAAAGAGGTAAACTGCTGGGATATTGTACGAATTAGCCAAGGCTTGATACATGGGCACATCCTCTGTCTCAACACCACCGTAGTTGGTTGGCGTATAGCCGTTGTAGTCAATCGGTTTATTTGGAAGGTCCTTGTTAATACTCCATCCCGAAGCAAGAGCCGGGGCATAGACTACCAAAGGTTTGATGGTCGAACCAGGACTACGCTTCCCTTGAGTGGCATAGTTGAAGTTACGGAAGGTTGCATCACTGGTACCACCTACACGACCGACTAAACCACGGACTGCTCCAGTCGACGGATCGAGGGCCACACTGGCTGATTGAGCTGTACTACCATCACTTTCTGATGTTGGGAAGAGATAGGTATTTTCATAGGTCTGTTGCATATTAGCCTGTGAATTGGCATCCATCTCTGTATAGATTTTATAGCCGTTCTTAACAATCTCATCCTCACTCAAGCCGTAGGTCTTAGTGGCTTCTTCGATGACGGCATCAAAGTAAGAAGGATACTTGTAGTCATCACCAGTTCCTTGATAGGTATCATCCAAACGACTCGCCATATCTACTCCAGCAGCACTGTCAGCGTCAGCCTGGCTCAACTTCTTGTCATCAACCATGTTGGCAAGGACTGTGTTTCGACGGTTGGTCGCATTTTTGATATTGTCAATGGGATTGTAAATTTCAGGTCCCTTAAGCATACCAGCAAGGGTAGCCGCCTCATCAACGGTTAGATTAGCAGCACTCGTACCAAAGTATTTTTGGCTGGCATCTTCAACACCCCAAACCCCATTGCCAAAATAAGCATTATTAAGGTACATGGTGAGGATTTCTTTTTTGCTATACTTCTTGGTTAATTCCAAAGAAAGGAAGAATTCCTTGGCCTTACGTGTCACTGTCTGCTCTTGAGTCAAAAAGGCATTCTTAGCCAATTGTTGCGTAATGGTTGAACCACCACCAAAGTGTCCCATAGACACAATCGCCAAGAGGAAACGTTGAACATTGACACCACTATTTTTGTAGAAAGTCCGGTCTTCTGTTGCGATAACAGCATTTTCCAAGCTATCGCTAATGGCATCAAGCTCCACATAGGTTCCTTTTTGTCCAGACAAAGAACCGGCTTGATTGCCGTCTTTATCATAGATAACCGTAGTTGCCTTCAGAGCATCTTGAAGATCTGAGACATTGGTTGTCTTAGCAATGTAAAAGAGGTAGGAACCTATAGTCAGAACCAGTATAGCCACTAAAATAAAGAGAATCTTGCCAATATGATAGCGACGCCAGAAACGACGAATAGGATTTCTTGGTGAAAGGGTGAATTTGCTCAAGAAAGCCTGAACCTTACCCAGTGGCTTGCTTGTATCAATAGGTTTCTTTTGCTTAGAACGTTGATAACGTGAGGTTTCTTGATTTTCTCGAGACATATCTAGGTCTTCAACAGCCTGTTCGACCTCATCAGGCTTCTTGGTGAAAAGACCCTTAATCTTGTCTTGAAAATCCTTGGATTTTCCTACAGATTGATCATTCTTAACCCTTTTGCCATTTTCTTCTTTAAAAAGTTTGTTTTTTAGATTATCAAAAAATGTCATAACTTTATTATACCAAGTTTTAAGGGATTCTGTCCTCTTTGAAGCGTTCATGATATAATGAAACCATGACTTTACACGTAGATATTATCAATCCCTATCCCGCAACAACGGTCAAAGACCTGCTTGAGTCAAAACTCCTTATTCCTCGTAAAATTCGTCATTTCCTACGCACTAAAAAACACGTGCTCATCAACGGAGAGACCATTAATTGGCAAAGTCCAGTTGAAAAAGGCGATAAAATTAGCCTGACCTTTGACACAGAGGACTATCCTGATAAAACTATTCTCATGGGGGAAGCCAGTCTTGTAGAGCCTCTCTATGAGGATCAGCATCTCATCGTTGTCAATAAACCCGAGGGGATGAAGACGCATGGTAATGAGCCTACAGAGATAGCCCTGCTTAACCATGTCGCAGCCTACTGTGATCAAACCTGTTATGTTGTTCATCGACTAGACATGGAGACCAGCGGAGCTGTTCTTTTTGCTAAAAATCCTTTTATTCTACCAATCCTCAACCGACTCCTGGAAGATAAGCTCATCCAACGTCAATATTGGGCTTTGGCAGAAGGAAGGTTTCAGACTAAGGAAACCGTTTATAAAGACAAGATTGGTCGTGACCGCCACGATCGCAGAAAACGTGTGGTGGACCCTCGAAAAGGACAGCGTGCTTATACGACGGTCACGCGCCTCAAGACATTCAATGGTGCTAGTCTGGTCAACTGTCAGTTGAAGACTGGCCGTACCCACCAAATTCGTGTTCATCTAGCCCATCATGGGCATGCTATCTTGGGAGATCCACTATATAGCCACCGACATGCATCCCGTCTCATGCTCCACGCCCACTCTCTTAGTTTCACCCATCCCTTAACACTCGAAAAAATCACTGTGCAGGCTAGATCAGAAAGTTTTGAACAAGGGTTGAGAAATCACAAACCATAGAAGCAAGCTCATTCTCAGACATGGTGCGAAAAGATTATTCTTATTTATAGGACAGTGGAAGCTTGCAAATAAGTTGCTTTTATTGACTTCGAAAGCCTTGACCACCTTGAATCTCCCTAGACATTATGTTAAGCTTTACATATCATATAAATTAGAGGAGTATTTCATTATGAATCCAGCAGATCAATGGTTAGCTATCAATGCCAAGTATTTCCCAACAGAACAAGTTCAATATATTCGCCAACGTATTGAGGCTCTTCCAGAGGCACAAGTCCAATTGCTCTATACACTTAGTTTCCAAGACCCAACCATGATGTTGGTTATCTCACTTTTCGGTGGATCTCTTGGAATTGACCGCTTTATCTTAGGACACGTGGGATTAGGTGTTGGTAAACTATTGACAGTCGGTGGCTGTGGTATCTGGACAATCGTTGACTGGTTCCTTATCATGGATGCTACTCGTCAAGCAAATGCTCAAAAACTTTATTCTCTTATCGGCTAATGAAAATTTATTTCACACGCTTGTGGGCTTACCACCAGCGTTTTTTTAGACTGTACCTCTTACTTTTAGTGGCTATCTACGGAATTTATCTTCTACACCTTCCAACACCACTCAGCCTTATCCTTAAACCTTTTGGCATAAAAAGTTGGAGTGCCGGATTAACACGGGCTAGTGTTAGGCTTTTTCACCTAGATTGGCAGGGAGCTTGGGACTATAATCCCTTAATCTATCCTCTGGTAATATATATCTTTGCCTATGTCTTTCTTTTTCCTATTTTCAGCGATAAGAACATCAATACAAAAGTGCCAGGCAAATAAAGTAACCATTCCTATATGACTCCCATTGCACATCATTAACACTATTGCTATAATTGTAATTATCAAATTTTATAATCAACTCAAACGGAGGTTAAAAACATGAATCAAAAAGATTGGATTGATTTTTTCCAGGCAGTTAACGGACGCAATCCAAGTATCCAAGAGATGGCTGACGCAGCCAAGAGAGGCGAATTTGTCCGAGAAAGCTCTAAAAGACAGGAACAACCTGTTGAGGTAAAAAAAGCTGAGGAAACGGTAGAAATCAAGGAACCTTTGGCACCTGTCGAACCAGCCAAAACTGAAAAAACAGTAGAAACGACACTCCCTAAAGAAGCCACAGAAAGTGTTGAACCTGTCGTTGAGAGCTATGATGTCGCTGAAGAACCCTTAGTTGATTCTAGTATTGAAGAAAGACAAACTTTCCAAACTCCTAACCTAGGTCAAGAAGCTCCAACAGCTAACTTTCAAGCGCAAGTAAATCCAATACAGGGCACTACTAATAAGTCTTTAAATTCCTTTGCAGAGCAAGCTAATGCAAGCTTCCAACAAACAAATAGCACCCTCAACCAGCCTTGGAAGAAGCCAGAAAAGAAATCCCCAACAAACCTCATCATGATAGCCATCGCTACCATCCCTGTTATCCTTTGGGCTCTTGGAATGTTCATACTTGGAGTTGTTGGAGACGAGTCTAGTATGGGCTTGGGTTTGGCATTTTGGACTTTGGTTGTGGGGCTACCAGCAATCATTATTGACATCCTACCAGCACTTCTAAACAAAACAGATAAGAAATGGCTAATCTTTGTTTTCTCAATACTATTAAGCTGGACTTTCCTTGGATGGATCATCTTACTCATTGTTTCCATCAACATGAATAAGGAAGCAGAACGTCTTAAACAGCAACAAATGATGATGCAGATAACGGGAGAACTCGGAAACACTGCTACCTATAATTCCTTCCAAACACAAGCAAGGACGGCTCAACAATTCCAAGATGCTTCGTTTGGCCCTAACTCAAATCCAAATAACACTAACTAAATTTCCTTAGTTGACACAAAAAACCTAGAAAAGTGAAAACTCTTCTAGGTTTTTATTGTTTATTTCTTAAAATCTTAGTAACCCATCATACCTGGATCCATAGCTGGCGCTGCTGGAGCCTCTGGTTCAGGCTTATTAGCAACGACTGCTTCTGTTGTCAAGATAAGACTAGCTACAGAAGCGGCATTTTGAAGGGCAGAACGTGTTACCTTAACTGGGTCAATGATTCCTGCTTCAACCATATCTACCCACTCACCGTTGGCAGCATTAAAGCCTGTACCAACTGGACTATTCTTCAATTTATCAATGATAACTGAACCTTCATAACCAGCATTGAAAGCAATTTGACGAACTGGTTCTTCCAAGGCACGAAGAACAATGTTACGTCCTGTAGCGTCGTCACCTTCAAGGTCAAGTTCAGCTACCTTAGCAATAACATTGACTAGAGCTGTACCACCACCAGCTACGATACCTTCTTCAACAGCGGCACGAGTGGCATTAAGGGCATCTTCGATACGAAGCTTCATTTCTTTGAGGGCTGTTTCAGTGGCTGCACCAACTTTAACGACAGCAACCCCACCTGACAATTTAGCCAAACGTTCTTGAAGTTTTTCACGGTCAAATTCAGAAGTTGTTGTTTCCAATTGAGATTTGATAAGGTTGACACGGTTGGCAATAGCTTCTTGGCTTCCTGCCCCTTCAACGATAACTGTGCTATCCTTTTCAACAGTTACTTTTGATGCTTGACCAAGCGCTGCCATAGTCGCATCCTTAAGCTCAAGGCCAAGGTCTTCTGTGATGACAGTTGCTCCTGTCAAAACGGCAATGTCTTCCAACATCGCTTTACGACGGTCACCAAAGCCAGGAGCCTTAACAGCTACGACATTGAAAGTTCCACGAATCTTGTTAAGAACAAGGGTTGGAAGAGCTTCACCATCCACGTCATCAGCAATAATCAAAAGTGGACGGCTTGTCTTAAGCACTTCTTCCAAGAGTGGAAGAACATCTTGGATATTTGAAATTTTCTTGTCAGTCACAAGGATAAATGGATTATCAAGGTCAGCTACCATTTTTTCATTGTCAGTCACCATGTATTGAGAAAGATAACCACGGTCAAATTGCATACCTTCGACCACTTCCAGTTCTGTCTCCATACCACGAGACTCTTCAATAGTGATGACTCCGTCATTACCAACACGTTCCATAGCTTCTGAAATGTATTCACCAACTTTTTCAGAGCGAGATGAAACCGCTGCGACTTGAGCAATAGCTTCCTTATTGGCAACTGGTTGGGCAATGGCTTTAAGCTCTTCCACAGCTGTAGCTACAGCTGCTTCAATCCCACGACGGATACCAATTGGATTAGCACCAGCCGTTACGTTTTTGAGCCCTTCACGGACAATAGCTTGTGTCAAAACGGTTGCTGTGGTTGTTCCATCACCGGCAATATCATTCGTTTTTGAAGCCACTTCGCTAACGAGTTTGGCCCCCATATTTTCAAAGTGATCTTCAAGTTCAATTTCTTTAGCGATTGTCACACCATCATTAGTGATAAGAGGTGATCCAAAAGCCTTTTCCAAAACAACATTACGACCCTTAGGGCCAAGCGTTACCTTAACTGTATCAGCTAAAGTATCAACACCACGCACCATTGCTGCGCGTGCATCTGATGAAAATTTAATATCTTTTGCCATAGTTACTCCTTCTTTATCTTAGTTTATATTCTGATTAGCAAATGCCTAGGCTAGGACTGCTAAAATATCTGCTTCACGAATAATAGAAACGGAATCATCACCGTCTTTAACAGTGACACCTGCACCATTTTCGACAAGGACTTTTTCGCCTGCTGCAACACTAGGTGTAATCAATTCACCAGTAAGCGTACGAACGCCTTCACCTACTGCCAAAACCTCTGCAGTCTTTGTAGCTTCATGACTAGCTCCTGCCAATACAAAGCCACTGGCTGTTTTTTCTTCTGTTTCTTCAAAACGGACGACGATGCGGTCGCCCAATGGTTTCAATGCCATACCAATTACCTCCAAATGTTATTTCGTATAAGTAACGTTTTAAACGTTGTTTTTAGCACTCATACACGATGAGTGCTAATCTATATATTCATTTTAGCACTTGGTCAAAAATAGTCAAGAAAAAACTACCCAAAACATAAACTTTGGATAGTTTCTTTTCTAATCTCTTAACCAAGTACCAAGGCGTCGTCATTGAGGACCTGTCCACTATTTTTATGGAAGAGATCCATAAGTTCTGCCACAGTGAGGTTTTTCTTTTCTTCACCACGCACATCTACTACGATCTTACCATGATAGAGCATAACTAGACGATTTCCATATTCGATGGCATGTTCCATATTATGGGTAATCATGAGGGTCGTTAACTCTTGTTCTTCGACAATCTTGCGAGTTAGATGCATGACCATGTCACTTGTCTTAGGATCTAGCGCCGCAGTATGTTCATCTAAGAG
This sequence comes from Streptococcus sp. HSISS3, assembly GCF_000448605.1. Classification (NCBI taxonomy): domain Bacteria; kingdom Bacillati; phylum Bacillota; class Bacilli; order Lactobacillales; family Streptococcaceae; genus Streptococcus; species Streptococcus sp. HSISS3. The sequence continues at coordinate 167,895 of NZ_CM002130.1, read as the reverse complement.
CAAAATCTTTGGACGGACTAGGGTTGCCATAGCAAGTGTTAAAGCCTGGCGTTGACCACCTGACAAGAAATTGGCATCGGTCTTCATACGATTCTCAAGACCAAGACCAAGGTCTACCAAGGCTTTCTTGAAAAGTTGGCGTTCACTTTCGGTGATTGACTTTTTAAAGAAGCTACGTTTCTTACCACGACGGTAGGCAATCGCCATATTTTCTTCGATAGAAAGGTTGGTCGCTGTCCCCATTCGAGGGTCTTGGAAGACACGGCTAATATCCTTAGAACGCACATCTACAGATGCTTTCTTAATAGACTGCCCTTCTAATAAGATATCTCCCTCATCAATGCTGAGGACACCAGCGATGGAATTCATCAAGGTTGATTTACCAGCACCATTTCCTCCGATAACAGAGATAAAATCTCCTTGTTCGATGTCAAGATCCAAACCACGTAGGACGTGATTTTCATTGACTGTCCCTTTTTCAAATGTTTTATGAATCTTTTGTAAACTAAGCAAAGCCATTACTTGTCACCTCCTGGAGTCAATGATTTATTGGGCTTGATTTTCAATTTTCCTCGCACTTCAGGTACATAAAGAATGATAGAAAGCAAGATAGCTGAGGCCAATTTCAACATCTGTGCGTCAACGTTCATAGCAAGGATGATAACCAAAACCAAACGATAGAGAACAGCACCTAGGACAATTGACCAGAGACGTTTGCCAAGTGGTAAGTACTTAACAATAACTTCAGCCAGGATGATAGCAGCCAAGCCGTTTACGATTGTACCAGTACCCATGTTCATATCTGCATAGCCATTATTTTGGGCTAAGAGGGCACCTGAGAGGGCAATCAATCCATTAGAAATCATGTAGCCAAGAATTTTCATACGGTCTACCTTGATACCATTGGCTTCACCCATAGCAAGGTTATCACCGGTCGCACGAAGAGCTAGACCAACCTGCGTATTGAGAAGAACAACCAACATGAGCACGACTAGGCTAACAAAGATAAGCCCGAGTAGAATGACACCATTTAACTTAGACAAACCAAGCCCCATAACCATGGTCACGAGCGTGTTATGCCCTGCAAGAGAGACGTTGGCGCTACCAAGAACCAAAAGGTTAACTGAATAGAGACCGGTCAAGGTGATGATCCCCGTTAAGAGAGCCGGTATTTTCATTTTGGTATGCATAAATCCAGAAACAGCTCCTGCAAACATACCAGCTACAAAACCACCAATAGTCGCAAAGATTGGGTTAATCCCACGGATAATCATGATAGTTGTTGTCGCAGCACCAAGTGGGAAAGCCCCTTCAGCTGTCAAATCAGCAAGGTCCAAGATACGGAAGGTAATGAACACCCCAATGGCCATAATGGCCCAGAGAAGACCTTGAGAAATAGCTGTCAACACCACATTCGATAAACCATTTTTAGATGATTTCTTCACTTGAAGCTTGATGACACCCTTGTCTTTTTTAGCGATAGGTTTGTCATCTTTCATTGCAGAATTAGATTCCTCATCACTAATACTAGACATATCAATACCGAGTTCCTTGGCCATGTCATGGTTAATCACAACATTCAAGGTCTTAGGATATTCGGCATCTACATCCTTGATTTTCTCACCTCGGATAACACGACCTGCCAACTTACCGGTTTGGCGACCAAGTGCTTCATAGTTCGTTCCGTAGGTAAAGAGAACACCTTTTTCAACACTTCCAGCATCACCACCGACAACTGGTATCTTCGTCTCCTTCGAAAGGTCGACCAAGGTATTGATTGCACTAACAATGGTATTGTCAGTCGGGATAAAGATAACTTCTGTCTGACTCATTAAGCTCTTGGCTGTATCTTGGATATCATTGGTTGATGAAATTCCCTTAACAACTGTCTCTATACCAGCTTTCTTGAAGTATTTCTTGGCTTCTTCAACCTGAACTTCTGAATTACGCTCACTAGTCGTGTACATAATCCCAACTTTTTTAGTGTTCGGAAGGACCTTTTTCAATAATTCAACTTGTTTATTGATAGGTGACATATCACTCGTTCCGGTGACATTGCTACCAACATTGTCCATAGACTTAACCAACTTAGCTGAGACTGGATCCGTAACAGCTGTAAAGAGAATGGGTTTATCCTTTGTCAAACTACTCAAAGACTGGGCCGCAGGGGTTGCGATAGCCAACATGAGATCGTTATCTTCAATGAGCGATTGAGAAATCGTCTGTAAGTTAGACTGATCTCCTTGCGCATTTTGATAATCAATCTTGATGTTCTTACCATCGACATAGCCTTCCTTTTTGAGTTCTTCAATGAACCCCTTACGTGCTGCTGACAAGGACGGGTGCTCCACATATTGGAGAACACCAACGTGAACCATTTTTTTGTTAGAAACATTGGAACATGCAACCAAGAGGACAGCTGTGAGAACAGCCATCATACTGACCAAGAATTTCTTCATCTTGTATACCTCTATTTTTTTATTCTATCTATTTTCGATTCCTTTTTCTGAAGCGGTCAGACTACAAACATGCGTCTTCGTCGTTTCATTGTTTACTTCAAGGAAGCACTTTCCCAAGTCATCCATCAAGTAAACACTGGCACGCTTTACATCTCAGCGACAAGTAACCAAGATATAGAAAATGCGTGTGGTAAAAAGAGATATCAAAAATAGACCACGGCATGGAAAAACCAGCTAGGACAGGCCCAACTGGTTTTCTGCATCTTGACTAGCATAAGCTAGCTTATGTCACCGGTTAGACCTATTCATCTAATCGGCTAATCCACCACAAAATGCTTTAGCTTCATAGATACAAACTGACTGACGCTTGTATCCTGAAACACAAACGTCCTATCTAAAGAAACTAAAGTAATAAAAAGCTTTAAGATTTCCCAAATGGGTCGCTTTATTAAGCATGTGATGCCTCCGTAGTTAAGATAGTTTTAAGTTTACACTATTTAGACAATTCTGTCAAATTGGAATTTGTCTCCTTCTCCTTTCTTAACCATATTTACACTTAAGACAAAAAATCTCTTCCTGCTCCTGCAAGAAAAGATTTTTTAAAGATTAAGCATTTTGTTCTGTTGTCAAGATAGCGAGTGTTTCAATCAAGTTATCTGCGTTAACTTCAATAGTATCACCAGTTGCCTTAATTTTAACTTCAACAACACCTTCGCTGGCTTTTTTACCAACTGTCACACGGATTGGAAGTCCGATGAGGTCACTATCAGAGAACTTAGAACCGACACGTTCGTTACGATCATCTGTCAAGACATCATAACCTTCAGCCATAAGAGCAGCTTCCAAACGTTCTGTCAAGGCAGTTGCTTCCTCGTCTTTAGTGTTAACCGTAATCAAGTGAACATCATAAGGCGCCAATTCTTTAGGGAAATTAATACCCCAAGCATAACGGTATTGACCTTTTGGAGTCTTGTTAACAAAGAGACGTGCATGTTGCTCGATAACCGCTGATAAGATACGGCTAACACCGATACCGTAACATCCCATGATAATTGGAACTGCACGACCATTTTCGTCAAGAACATTAGCCCCCATACTTTCTGAGTAACGCGTACCAAGTTTGAAGATATGGCCGATTTCAATACCACGCGCAAACTTAAGAACTCCTTGACCGTCTGGAGAAATCTCACCTTCTTTGACTTCTCGAATATCCACGTATTCCGCCTTGAAGTCACGCTCTGGGTTAACTCCTGTCAAGTGGTAGCCATCTTCGTTAGCTCCAGCGACAGCATTAGCCACATCTTGAACCTTACGGTCGGCAATGATACGAATATCGTCAGGAAGGTTGACCGGACCAAGAGAACCAAAGTTAGCACCAAAGACTTGACGAGCCTCGTCTTCTGTAGCTGGTTCAAGGAAGTCCGCTGCAAGGAAGTTCTTCAACTTCACATCATTAACATGATCATTACCCACGAGGAGGGCCACTACAGGCTCATCATCCGCCACAAAGAGTAAGGTCTTGATAGTTTGTTCTTCTGGAACATTCAAGAAAGCAGCAACTTCATCAATTGACTTGCAATTTGGTGTTTCAACACGAGTCACTTCTTCTTGCGTCACAACCTTGGTCGCTGGTGTGTAGGCATTTGTTGCCATCTCAAGGTTAGCGGCATAGCTTGATTCTGTAGAGTAAGCAATCGTATCTTCACCTGATACCAACCATGATGTCAATTCATGCTTGATGTCTTCCATGACATCTTCTGGGATTTCATCTAATGAAGCGATTGACTTGTCAAGAACGACCCAACGATCAAGGTCTGTACGCTCAGGAGTAACCGCCATGAATTCTTGAGAATCCTTACCACCCATGGCACCACCGTCACCGATGATACCCTTAAATTCAAGACCAGCACGTGTGAAGATAGCCTCATAGGCCTTACGGTAGTCTTCATAAGTGACATCCAAATCTTCATAGTTTTGGTGGAAACTATAGCCATCTTTCATGATAAACTCACGTGTACGGAGAAGACCGTTACGTGGACGTTTTTCATCACGATATTTAGATTGGATTTGGTAGAGGTTAAGTGGCAATTGCTTGTATGATTTAACCGCATCACGAACCAAGGCTGTGAACGTTTCTTCATGAGTTGGACCTAAGATAAAGTCAGATTTATCACGGTTTTTCAATTTATACAGGTCTTCACCATAGGTTTCATAACGGCCTGATTCACGCCACAAATCTGCTGTCAAAAGCGCTGGCGCCAACATTTCAACCGCACCGATTTTTTCAAATTCCTCGCGCATGATCGCTTTGAATTTTTCAATAGCACGATTTGCTAATGGCATATAAGCGTAAATACCAGCAGAGACCTGACGCACGTAACCCGCACGTACCATAAGGGCATGACTGATAACTTGAGCATCACTTGGCATTTCACGAAGTGTTGGAATCAACATTTTACTTTGTTTCATCATTTACATACTAAGGAGCTGGCCCTTGGGTCAAGTCCCTTAGACTTCCTTTCATTTCATTTTTTGTTTCTAATTAAAAGAAAGCACGTATAATATCATTCCAAGTGACTGCAATCATGAGGACGACCATGACCGCAACACCTGCAAGTGTGATATAGCTTTCAATTTCTTGATTAAGGGGTTTACGACGAATGGCTTCAATAAGGTTCATGACAATTTTACCACCGTCAAGGGCTGGAATTGGAATAAGATTGAAAATTCCCAAGTTAATAGAGAGCATTCCCATAAGATTGAGAATATCAACCAACCCATTTTCAGAAGCTTGAGCAGACATCTGGAAGATGGCAACAGGTCCACCGAGCTTGTTCAAACTAAAGTGGGTAATAAGGCCCTTCAGCGCCACAAGAATGGTTGTTGTCCCTTCCCAAGCCATTTGGAAACCACCAAAAATCTTATCTTTAAGACCTGTCTTTAAGGCAGGAGAGACACCCAAAAGATAGCTACCTTGGCTCTCCTTCGGTTTAATAGAAACTGTTTCTTCCTGACCACTACTTCTCTTAACTGTCACAGAAAGGCTGTCACCTTTGGAGAATTTTTGAGTATTACTTGTCAAAGCTGCTTTTAAACTATCCCAATCCGTAACCTTGTCCTTATTGATAGCCTCAATGGCATCTCCATTTTTCAAGCCTGCCACCTGAGCAGCACCACCATCTGCCACTTGAATACGGTTGGTTGATGTGTCGTGGACACCTCCTTGAACAAAGGCTAAGATAATAAAAACAAGCACTCCAAGAATGAAGTTATTCATAGGACCAGCAAAGTTGGTTATTAAACGTCCCCAAATGCTAGCATTTTGATATTGGACGTCCTTTGGAGCGATACGAAGTTCTGTACCATCTTCCTCAACAATAGTAGCATCATGGTCAACGTCATAAGTCTTGGTTTCATCTAGAACTAGACCAGTAATGGTCAACTTATCTTCTAAATCATAGGCAGTGACATTCATAGGCAAAGCCGTCTGGTCAACCTGACGATTAGAAAGATTAATACGCCTTACCTTACCATCAGTCCCAATCGTTAGACTGGCAGGGCTACCCGTCTTAATCTCAGTTGTATCTTCACCCCAACCAGCCATACGGACATAACCACCCAAGGGGAGGATACGAACAGTATAAACGGTACCATCCTTACCAGTGTGGGCAAAGATTTTCGGTCCCATTCCGATGGCAAATTCACGAACCAGAATGCCCGAGCGTTTGGCAAAGAAGAAATGACCAAATTCATGGAAGACGACAATTACACAGAAAATCAGTAAAAAAGTAATAATAGCTTTCATTTAGACACCACCACCCTTAAAAAAGTCCTAGGAAGTGCATAATTGGGAAAACGACAATCCAGCTATCACAACGGTCCAAAATACCACCGTGCCCAGGAATGAGATTTCCTGAGTCTTTAACGCCGAAATGACGTTTAATAGCTGATTCCACCAAATCACCAAATTGACCGAAAATACTAAAGAGAATCGTACAGATAAGCAACCAGAAGAAGTTGTGTGGAGCATAGACTCCATGGTTAATCAAACCAAAAACAAGTGCTACAATGATTGCTGATAAGATACCACCAACACTACCTTCAATGGTTTTGTTTGGTGATACTTTTGGCAATAACTTATTCTGACCAAATTGACGCCCAAAGAGGTAGGCTCCAATATCTGTCGCCCAAACAATGAAAAGCGCAAAAAGAACTTTTTCCCAACTATCCAAACGTGCCGCAATAAGATTTTGGAAACCGAAACCAACATAAAAGGCAGATGCGATCGGATAGGCTGCATCGTCAAAAGAATAGTGGTCGCTATTAAGGACAATCCCTGCTAAAATCAAAAAAGAAATAATAGCAAAGCCTGTCACACTGGCATTTGTCGGAAGACTGACAAAGTAATGGTCAATCGGCACTGCCAAAATAAAGGCTGCCAACATAGACAAAATACCTTCGATAGAGAAAATCTCCAAGTGCTTCATACGAAGCATCTCAGACACTGCAACCATGGCCATAGCCCCAACCAAAAGCTGGAAAGGAAGACCACCGATAAAGAGCAATGGGAGGAAAATGGCTGCTGCCACACCCCCACCAATTAAACGTTCTTGCATGAGAGGTCCTTTCTAGACACCACCGAAGCGACGGTGACGTTTATTGTAGTCAGAGATGGCTTGGCGTAGCCCTTTCTGGTCAAAATCTGGCCAGAAAACATCTGTGAAGTAGAACTCACTGTAGGCAGACTGCCAAGGTAAGAAATTACTTAGACGAAGCTCCCCACTCGTACGAATAATCAAATCCGGATCACGGTAGAGGTACGGCAACTTATCCGTCATCAAATGCTTTGCAATAAGATCTTCATCAATAGCCTCAGAACTAAGTTTACCTGCTTCAACTTCTTTAGCAATGGCTTGAACAGCAGACACAATCTCCGCACGGCCACCATAATTAAGCGCAAAGTTAAGAACCAGACCTGAATTATGTTTAGTCTGCTCAACCGCCTTTTCAAGAGCCTCCAAAGTTTCCTTAGGTAGACGACTATTATCCCCAATCGTCAAAATACGAACATTGTTTTTGTCTAATTCTGGTACATATTTGTTAAAAAATTCAACTGGCAAATTCATGATGAATTTTACTTCATCTTGTGGGCGTGACCAGTTCTCCGTTGAAAAGGCATAAACCGTCAACACCTTGACTCCAAGTTGTGACGCTTCGATGGTTACCTTTTGCAAAGCATCCATCCCAGCCTTATGACCCATCACACGTGGTTGCAGACGCTTTTTAGCCCAACGGCCGTTCCCATCCATAATAATACCAATATGGTTAGGAATCTTGTCTAGAACCTCTTGATGAGATTTTTTTCAAATTTAAACATGGAATATCCTCTAAATATAGTTTACCCTTTATTTTACCATATTTTTAGGGGTTCTGAACAGTTTTTAACACTAGGGAGATTAGAAAACGTAAAAAGAGGCTGGAACAAAAGTCGCCAACCTCTGAATTGGAATTATAACTTCACAACTTACTTTTCATCAGAAGACTCAATGGCTGAATCTTCTTCAATGACAGTCTCTTCACTAGTTTCTGTTTTTTCTAAACTTGGTGCAGGCGTAATCACTTTCATGATTGAACGGCTCAAATCGAAGGTCAAGAAAACACCTTCAGCATCCAAAACGATACGATTATTTTCTTTATCAACCTCATCAACGATAGCAATTAAACCACCAATTGTTTCAACTTCAGCACCTTTAGCAAGACCTGAAAAGCGGTCTTCTTGAGCTTTTGCCTGACGACGACGGCTATAAGCGATGTAAGCAATAAATGCAATCACATAAATAGCAAGAATAGGTATTATTTTCATATTTCGTGTTCCTCCAATAATTCACTTGGCTACTACTATATCAGATTAAAGCAGGACAAGCAAGGCAAATCTTTAGACAAATCACATAAAAACACTTTCCATTCTGAGGAAAGTGTTTAATCACATTACAAGTCTGCTACGTTATGATAAACTTTTTGAACATCGTCATCTGCTTCAAGTGCATCAACGAGTCCTTCAAAGACCTCAAGGTCTTCACCTTCGAGAGTAACTTCAGATTGTGGAATCATTTCAAGTTCAGTGACTTGGAATTCCTCTTGACCATTAGCACGGAGAGCTTCCAAAGCTTTGTGAAGGTCTGTTGGTTCTGTGTAAACAGTAATTGTTCCATCTTCTGCTTCTACATCTTCAACGTCTACATCTGCTTCAAGCAACTGCTCAAAGATAGCGTCTGCATCTTCGCCAGCAAATACAATAACACCTTTTTTATCGAACATGTATGATACTGAACCTGAAGCACCCATGTTACCACCGTTTTTACCAAAGGCAGTACGTACATTGGCAGCTGTGCGGTTAACGTTTGAAGTCAAAGTATCTACGATGATCATAGAACCATTAGGCCCAAATCCTTCATAACGCCCCTCAACGAAAGTTTCATCTGTGTTACCTTTGGCTTTATCAATGGCCTTATCAATAACGTGTTTTGGCACTTGTGCTTGTTTAGCACGTTCCAAAACGAATTTCAAAGCTGAGTTTGATTCTGGATCTGGTTCACCTTGTTTAGCAGCTACATAGATTTCAACACCAAACTTAGCGTAAACCTTTGAGTTAGCACCATCTTTAGCAGTTTTCTTAGCAACGATATTAGCCCATTTACGTCCCATGGGATTCACCTCTTCTAAGAGATGTTCTGACATCTCTGATTTGTTTTTTCTTTTTTGAAAATAGCAAAACACGCTAAATTCACAATCCCTTACATTATAGCACTTTGACTGCCGTTAGTAAAATTGAAATAAAGACGAACCACTTAGCTTACAAAACATCTACTCATCACTCTCTCCCAAACGAACAATCTTATCAAAATATAGTTCATTTCCCTTTATAAGATGGTGGGTAACCGTGATAAAAGTGATATCGGGATCACTTAATAATTGGTACTCAATACGAGTAGCATTATCATGGTCAAGATTTGCAGTAGCTTCATCAAAAATCACAACTGAACTTCCTTTTAAGAATGCTCTTATAAGACCTATTCTTTGTTTTTGTCCCTCCGAAAAGCTTCCATCATTTACTTGCTCATCTATACGACTTAGGAAAGATAAAAGATTAACTCTTTCAAGAGCTTCCTTGATGTGCGTATCAGTAATAGCATCATTCCAAAGAGTTAGATTATTCCTCAAGGTGTCATTATAAATATGGGTTTGACTCCCAACATAGGCACATGAAGACACGATTGAATTCTCATCAATCTCTTTTGACTCCAATTTTCCAAACAAGATTTTTCCTTCATAATCTTTAAGATTTCCTAGGAGCAAATTAATCAGGGTTGACTTCCCACTACCTGAGCATCCAGTAATAGCGTATTTACCTCCCTCTTTAAAGGTTTGAGTGAATCCCTTAATAATAGCATTTTCTCCAAAAGAATAACGCACATTCTCAAAATTAATATCCTGAAAAATAGGTAGGTCAGACTTTGAGACCGTAGGATAATCTTCGAATTTTCTTAAGATAGGTTCAACAGACTTAATGGTTACTTGTAGCTGATTAATAGTTGATAGAGAGTTAAATATGTTACCTGAAATCTGACCCACAGAAGCAATGGTACCTACAGCAATATTCCCAAAAATAATTAACAAACCGGTTAAGAGTAGTATCAACATCTGAGCGATGACTGAAAACAAGGACATCAGAGTCTCTGTACTAGTGCTCCTTTTTGTATAAATGATTTTCTGGGAAATATAGTCCTCAACAATAGATTTCACTTGTCTAAGAAAAATATGTTTACGACTGGCGTAATAAACATCTGCATATCCATATAACTGGTCACTTATTCCTGAGACAAGTTCCTCATTCGCTTTGGAAAATCTCTCCATTGCTTTCTGCATTTTAGTGGCAAATGGTTTAGGAAGATAAGTCAGGCACAAAGTTAATAAAATGACTAACAGAACAATCCTTACATCATAACTTAATAAGGCGATAATCGAAAATAAGGTAGTAAAAACCGTTGAACAAAGGATATAAATACTTGTAAAGCCGTTCGATTCAATCAATTGAATATCATTATTTAATACTGAGAGATGTTCTCCAATATCAATCTTTCTGAATTCACTAAAAGAATGATGAGTAATTTTACTAAGATAAGATTGCCGAATCACCAAAGACATCTTCTGAATTAATTTTGCCTGATGAACTGTGATAATATAATTCAAAACTAAATAAATAACGTAAAGTCCTACCTCCAGACCTAATAAGGCCAAAAAAGATTGGATTTGCTTTGATACCAGCTGATTAGTCATTAAAGCTAAAGTAACCGAAGCACTCACAAAAATAGCGGCATTCAGCGCTAACAGTAAGATATGAACTAAGTTTTCATACTTGTATTTAAGAATATGGGTTCTCATAGACTTCCTCACAATCTACATCACCTTAGTATATAGCTAGTTGGATAAATCGAAGACATTGGAATACCTTGTATCCATTGAAATTTAAAAACCATAGTGATGTTGTACTATGGTCTTAGTTTATCCTATTTTTTTGCTCATTCTATAAAATTGTCATATAGTGGAATTCAGCAACTCTTGATACTCCGCATCCTTCATAAGCAATAACTTTTCTGCACCTAAATTTCTAAGTGTTTCTAAACACCCCTCAATTAGATTTCTTCCTTCAGCAACTTCACCCGACTTTATCAAGTAGAACCCCATTACAAATATCAACTCATGTCTTTCATATAATAAAACCTCAGGAATTCCAATATCATTGACTAAATCTAAATAGTATTTCGCAGAATCTAATTCATCACGTCGTAAAAATTCATAAGCTGCATTAATGAGAAGACTAAGTCGAACTCTTTGATTTGAGTCGCTATTTCCAAAAAGGCTAGTTCTATACACTATCTCCTTGGTCAAAATATTAAGTGTCTGGGTGGAAATAAATGACATACTATTTCCGAATATGATTAACTCTCTTTTTCCCCATTGTTCAATGCTAAAAAGATAGTCTGTTAACTCCCTTATCTTATTTTCATCAACTTCTTTATTGGAAACACTTGCCGAAAAAGATTCTAGCATAATACTGTTATAGAGAAATGATTTTTCTTGTGTGAGCTCAAATTTATGACGCTCTTCTCCTGCATACTTCTGTAACAATAAAACATCGTTTTGATAATACGCCTTACTAGCATTTTCTAATAACTTTTCGGTATGAGTTGGATTATCTTGATATAAAATGCCATAGAACTCTTCAATACTGACATCCAACTTATCTAACAAAAGAAAAAATCTAGATAATGAGATATCAGATTCTCCACGTTCAAACTTGGATAGGAAAGATACTGATAAATAATCACTAGCAAGTTCTTTCAATGTTAAATTCTTTGATAAACGAATTTTTTTCAATAAAGCACCCATTTCCGTAGGTCCAATCATAATCCATCCTCCTATGATGAATTAATTATAGCAACAATCATCCCTAAATTAAAGAGTCATAAAACCCAACTAGCCGGTTCAAACATGTTTAAAACAAAAATCGTAAATTAACCTACAAGAAATAATTAATGGAGAGTTTTAGCCTACAAATGGATAAAAAAAGACCAGCCAAAGCTGATCTTATCTGATAATTACAAGCGAGCGTTAAGTTCTGCTCCAAGTTCTTCAAATCCTGGTTTTCCAAGAAGAGCAAACATGTTTTTCTTGTAAGCTTCTACACCTGGTTGGTTAAATGGATTAACAGCATTCAAGTATCCTGAAAGAGCAATCGCAATTTCAAAGAAGTAGATGATGTAACCCAATGTAAAGGCATCTTGTTCAGGGATAGTGATGAACATATTTGGCACGTCACCATCTGTGTGAGCAAGAAGAACACCGTCTGTTGCTTTTTTGTTAACAAAGTCAACATCTTTACCTTGGAGGTAACCAAGTCCATCAAGGTCTTCTTCCAATTCAGGAATAATCACGTTCTTACGTGGTTTTTCCACACGAACAACTGTCTCAAAGAGGTTACGTGTACCTTCTTGGATAAATTGTCCAAGAGAGTGCAAGTCTGTTGAGAAGTTTGCTGATGTTGGGTAGATACCTCTTTGGTCTTTACCTTCAGATTCACCAGCCAATTGTTTCCACCATTCTGAGAAGTATTGAAGTGATGGTTCGTAGTTAGCCAAGATTTCAGTTGTGTAACCTTTACGGTAAAGGATGTTACGAAGTGCAGCGTATTGGTAAGCTTCGTTTTCAGAGATTTTAGATGAAGAATACTCTTTACGTGCAGCGTTAGCACCTTCCATAAGGGCTTTGATATCAGCACCTGAAGCTGCGATTGGCAAGAGACCTACAGCTGTCAATACTGAGAAACGTCCACCGATGTCATCTGGAACAACGAAAGTTTCCCAACCATTAGCATCTGCTTCAACTTTAACTGCACCTTTTTGGCGGTCAGTTGTTGCGTAGATACGTTTGTTTGCTTCTTCTTGACCGTATTTCTTAACAAGGAGTTCCTTGAAAACACGGAAAGCGATAGCTGGTTCAGTTGTTGTACCTGATTTAGAGATAACGTTAACTGAGAAGTCTTTATCTTCAACATACTCAAGCAAGTCTGCAAGATAAGTTGATGAAATTGAGTTACCAGCGTAAACGATTTGTGGTGCTTTGCGTTCTTCTTTTGTTTGAAGGTTAGCAAAGTGATGATTCAAGAAGTCAATGGCTGCTTTGGCACCAAGGTAAGAACCACCGATACCGATAACAACCAAAACATCGCTTTCTTCTTTGATTTTTTCAGCAGCTTTCAAGATACGATCAAATTCTTCACGATCGTAGTTTTCTGGAAGGTCACGCCATCCAAGGAAGTCTGCCCCTGGGCCAGTTCCTTTGCGAATCATTTCGTCTGCTACTGTTACTTGTGCTTGAAGGTTGTCCACTTCGTGTGGTGCTACAAATTTATCCAAAACTTTTGAATAATCAAATGTAATATGAGCCATTAGTCTCTCCTTATAAAAATTCAATTATAGCTTCTAGTTTACTCTTTTATTTGTCTTTTGACAATGTTTTTTACCCTTATTAGGTCATAATAGGATACAGTTTCTACTTAAATGTTAATTCTGCTTCAAGACCGTAGTGGTCACTTACCAAAGGTTGATTATTGCCGTCAAAAATGACACTAAGTCGGTTGACTGTCCAATCTTGGCTAGCAAAGACATAATCGATACGTAAAGGCTCTTCATTGCCCTTCCAGCCATCGATACCTGGTCCAACTGTATAGCTACCAGTTGTTTCTTTAGCTACTTCAAAACTATCTTGAAGATTGAGCGAGCTAGCCAAGATGGCTTGATGCCCTTCGCGACCTGCTGGGTTATTAAAGTCACCTGCTAGGATGAGCGGTTTCCCAATAGCTTTGAAACGTTCCTCAATACGTGCCCACTCTTCTTGGAAACCTTTGTCCCACCATGAAAGGTGAACACTAGCAACAGCAACTTCTCGGCCATCTACAGTAGTTTCAGCAACTGCTACACGGCGTGTATGGTAGTCAGTTGGATCATCAACATCTGAAACCAAGATTTCGCTCGCTGTCAATGGTTGACGTGACAAGACGGCAACCCCCTCATTAAGGTGATCATAACCAATGTGATTGTAGGCCCAAGTCCAATGGTATTGAAGCCCTTCTTCAGCTAACTTTTCCACAAGAAGACGGACAAAGTGATCTTGGTGGATTGGTGTTGCTGATGGAAGTGCATGATAGTAAGCATCCGTGTCTACAACAGAAGTCTCTATTTCTTGGTTAACTTCCTGGAAGCAAATAATATCATACTGAGCCTTTAGGATTTGTTCCTTTAAGGTTTGGAACTTTCCTTCTGCATCTTCTTCCATCCAACTGTGAGTATTTAAAGTTAGAAATTTCATAAGTTTATCCCTCTTCTGACTTGCATCTAGAAATGACATAGGGTCATTTACAAACAAAACAGCCCAAGGGCTGTCTGCTTGTTTATCGTTTAGCAAATTAAAGTTCTACTTTTGCAACTGGAGCGTTAGCAGCCAATTTACCTGTATGTTCTACTTTAACTGATTTAATTGCATCTGCATTTGTAAAGACAACAACTGTAGATGTTGCACGACCTGCTTCACGGATAGCATCAAGGTTTGCTTCAACCAAGAGATCACCTGCAGCAACTGTTTGACCTTCAGTAACTTTAACGTCGAATGGTTTACCTTCAAGACTAACAGTGTCAAGTCCGATGTGAACCAAAACTTCAAGACCATTGTCAGTTACCAAACCAAGAGCGTGTTTAGTTGGGAAGATACTTGTCACTTTACCAGCTACTGGTGAAACGATTTTACCGTTTTCTGGTTCTACAGCGAAACCGTCACCCATCATTTTTTGTGAGAATACTGGGTCTTTAACATCTTCGATATTGATAACTTGACCATCAGCGACTGAATGCACTTCATCAGTAACACCTTTGAATTTAGCTTCTGCTTTTTGAACAGCAGTCATTTGACTTGGAAGTGTTTCAGGGATAACTTCACCTGAATCAAGTACATCTTGGATATCAGATTTCAATACGTCAGCTTTAGGACCGTAGATAGCTTGGACACCTTGACCTTTCATAACAAGACCCATAGCGCCTTCAGCTTTCCATTGAGCTTCAGTTCCGACTTTTTCAGCGTCTTTAACAGTAACACGGAGACGAGTCATACATGCGTCAACATCGACGATGTTAGCTCGTCCACCAAGAAGGTTGATAATGTTGATAACTTGTGAACTTGCTGAGCTTGTTCCAGCACCTGCTGATCCAGCAGATTCTGCAGGAGCATCATCGTTTTGTTCATAGTTACCGTTACGTCCTGGTGTTGCGTAATCAAATTTCTTAATCATGAAGTTAGCGATGAAGAACATGATAACACCAAAGAGTACAGTTACCCAAATGAAGTTAACGATATCCATCGCCAAACCAGCGTTAATAGCGAGTGGTGTACGTGTCAAGAATTCGATAGAACCGAATGAGTGAACACGGAGGTGAACGATATCAGCCATTGCAAAGGCAGCACCTTGTACAAATGCGTAAATGATGTAAAGTGGAGTAGCCACGAACATGAACATATACTCGATAGGCTCTGTTACCCCTGTCAAGAATGTTGCAAGCGCAGTGGCAGTCAACATACCTTTGTACTGATGTTTCTTATCATCGTCAACGTTACGATAGATAGCTACGACCATACCCATCAAGATACCAAATGAACCAATCATTTGACCAACTTTGAAACGAGCTGGTGTGTAGGCTTCAAGAAGGTGTTTGTATTGATCTGGGTGAGCACCTTTAAGGTTAGCAAGGTCAGTAACCCATGCGAGCCAGAGTGGGTCTTGACCCAAAACTTTAGTACCTTTTGCAGCACCAGTCAAGACTTCATAAGTACCACCCAATTGAGTGTAGTTAATTGGGATAGTCAACATGTGGTGAAGACCAAATGGCAAGAGAAGACGTTCCAATGTACCGAACAAGAACGGTGCCAAAATTGGAGCAGTTTCTTTTGAGTTGGCAATCCACATACCAAAACCGTTGATTCCAGATTGGATAACTGGCCATACAATGGCAAGAACGATAGCTGCAATAGCTGAACGAAGAATGACTACGAATGGTACGAAACGTTTACCATTGAAGAATGACAAAGCTTCTGGCAATTTACGGAAGTTATAGTATTTATTGAAGGCAGTAGCTCCGATGAAACCAGAGATGATACCTACGAACACACCCATGTTAAGGGCTGGAGCTTCCATAACACTGATGAAGTAATCAGATACCTTGATTGATTGACCAAAAACGGTGTGGACTGTAGCAGCTTTATCAGCAAGAATATCCGAAGTGACACCAAAGATTGAACCAGTCATGCGGTTAATCAGGATAAAGGCAAGACCTGCTGCAAAAGCACCTCCTGCACGTTCCTTAGCCCAACTACCACCAATGGCAAGGGCAAACAAGATGTGAAGGTTACCGATAACCCCCCAACCAATTTGCTCAAGAAATCCACCTGTAATAACGAGTGGTGCCACGTTTGGATTAATCATGGCAATCGTTTTACCGATAGAGATCATAAGACCTGCTGCTGGCATAACCGCGATAACAACCATGAGGGCTTTACCGAATTTCTGCCAGAACTCAAAGCCAAATTTTTCTTTTAGCTTATTCATTTCATTTCCTCCTACTTTTGATGCAAACGTTTGCATACCTTATGTAATTATTATAGCATCTTTTACTGATTTGTAAAGCGCTTTCCTTAACTTTTTTTGATTTTTTTAAAAAAAGTTAAAACCCCAGTAAAACCGGGGCTTTTGATACGTATTAAGCCATCAAAACCATGAGAATAGGAATCACCACCATGGTTGCAAGTGTTGTCTCCGTCACCATGACTGCAGCGTAATCACTATCTGCTCCGTAGAGTTTGGCAACCACAGGTGCATTGGTCATAACAGGCATAGCGGACTGGATGATAAAGACTTGCTTCATCAAAGTTGGTAAGGGTGACCAATAAA
Source organism: Streptococcus sp. HSISS3 (assembly GCF_000448605.1). NCBI lineage: Bacteria > Bacillati > Bacillota > Bacilli > Lactobacillales > Streptococcaceae > Streptococcus > Streptococcus sp. HSISS3. The sequence continues at coordinate 150,882 of NZ_CM002130.1, read as the reverse complement.
CGATGGCAGCCATCAAAAGTGGGGCAACCACAAAGCGACCAAGCAGAATTAAGACTTGATCCTTTTTAAGAGTCAGTTGCTTCACACCTGCATTGGAGACCGACAAACCAATAAATATCATAGATAAGGGAGTGGTTAAACTACCTAGATACTGCAAATCACTGGCTAGAAAAGCGGGGAACTTAATATGTAGAATAACGATAAGAAGCCCCAGCATAAAGCCCATCAAAGGAGGTGAAAACACCTTTTTCAAGCTTGTTTTTAGGTCAAACTCAGCTTCTCCTTCACCATCACGCTGGATGAGATAGGTCCCCAAGGTCCAGAAAAAGGTCGTATTACACATGTAATAGATCAAAACATAGGGAATACTAGCATCTCCAAAAAGGGCCTGATTGATGGGAAGCCCCACGAAAATCGTATTGGAATTAAAAAACATGGAAATAAAGAGGCCACGGCGGTCCTGTCTCACGGCAAAAATCCTAGCCACGGCTGTCGCAATACCAAGTAAGATAACCATAGATAGCGCTGGAAAACGTAAATCTGGCAACATTTTTAGGAGGTCAGCCGCTGTGAAACGTTGCGTGATGGTATAAAGCATATAGCAGGGCAAAGCAATTTGAGTAACCAACTTAGCGATTAAACCACGCGACTTGTCATCAAACCAGCCCTTTTCACCCATGACGAAGCCCACTAAAATCATACCCAAGATGACTAGGATTCCAGATATACTTGTTAAAAAGATTTCCATGTTTTCTCCTTTTTATTATTTTTATGAGGGAATGATAGACATTAACAAATAGCCAATGGATTTGTTTGACCACATTTAACGCCTTTTTCAAACAATATCTCAAAAACTACTTTAGTATATCACAAAAAGAACTTGATTTCTCAAGCTCTTTTCTTCTATTTATTCTGCTTTTAAAAGGGGTTCAAAGATTGATACCAGTCCAAAGAAAGCAATGAAGATCAGTGTGATGGTCGCACTTGCTGGCGTTTCCCAATAATAGGAAATGAAGATACCAGAGAGCATACCGACCAATCCAATACCAATGGCCCAAAAAATCACGGATTTGAAGGTTTGACCGATTTTCATGCCGATCGCTGCTGGAAGAATCATAATAGTAGAAACCAAGAGCGATCCTGCTGCTGGAATCATCAAAGCAATGGCTACTCCGGTTACGATATTGAAGAGGAGAGACATAAGACGTACTGGTAAGCCATCGACATGAGCAGTATCCTCGTCAAAGGTCAAAAGATACATAGGACGAATAAAGAATAAGGTCAAGACCAGTACAATCGCCGCAATCACAAAGAGGGCACGCACCTGTTCGGAGCTAATGGTGATAATAGATCCAAAGAGATAGCTATCTAAGCTCATGCTACTGCTACCCGCCTTGCTACTGATAATCAAGGCTACAGCCAAGCCCATAGACATAAGGATAGCCGTTGAAATCTCCATATAGTGCTTGTAACTAACCCTTAGATACTCTAGGACTAGAGCAGCAATCACCACAACCAGCAAGGTGGTCCAAGTAGTTGATTGCCCCAAGAAAATTCCCACAGCCACCCCAGCTAAAGAAACGTGACTCAAGGTATCACTCATCAAGCTCTGACGACGAAGAATCAAAAAGAGTCCCAAAATAGGTGAAAAGATACTGATAGCGATGACGGCGAGAATAGCACGCTGCATAAAATCATAGGTTAATAATTCACTAATCATGTTTGTGCCCCTCTCCATCTTTTTCATGGACGTTAAAACAACGCCAAGGCAATTTCTGATTACGAACCAGATGGATATTACGGTCCGTGTATTCCTTGACCTCTTCTGGGTCATGGGTAATCATCAAGACAGACTTACCATGCTTATGAGCTGAGTGGTGCATAAGTTCATAGAAGGTATTGGCTGTTCCTGCATCCATCCCTGTCGTTGGTTCATCCAAGACAAAAATATCTGGATCTGAAGCGAAAATACGAGCAATGACGGCACGTTGCTTTTGCCCACCTGAGAGATGTCCAATCTGCTTGTGACGATTTTCCCACATACCAACAGATTCTAGAGCACGTTGAACATGCTCTAAGTCATGTTTGTTCAAACGACGGAACCATCCCTGATGGGGGTAACGACCTGACTTGACAAACTCATAAACGGTACTTGGGAATCCTGCATTAAAGCTGGCAATTTGTTGTGGTAGATAGGCCATTCGAAGCTTCTTGCCATCTTTGTTAGTATCAGAAATCGTCACAGTCCCCTTCTTAGGTTTGAGAATACCCAGGGTTGCCTTGATAAGCGTTGATTTGGCAGCACCATTTTCCCCAGTCAAGGTCACAAACTCTCCAGAGTCCAAGTGATAGTGAATATTATCCAGAACGGGCTCCGCATCATACTGGAAGCTCAGTCCTTCAACTGTAATATAACGCATCTTATTCCTCGATTTTTTCTTCTAATTTCGTCAAGAAACGCCCTATAATCTGACGTTCTTTACTATCAAACTGCTCCAATACAGAGCGATAGACGCCTAACGTTTCTTGGTGGTGTTCCTCATGCTCCTGGGCAATGGGTTGAGCCTCTTGTGTCAGGACAAAGTAGGTCACCCGTCCATCATCCTTATCCTTCTTGGCCTCCAACATTCCTTCCTTGACCAAGGTCTTAACAGCCTTAGTAACAGCAGCCTGACTGACATTTAAGGTCTTTGCCAGCTCCGAATTGGTCTTGCGACCCTCAGCCAAAAGCATCAGAATATGTTCCTGAGTATTAGTCAATTTAACTTGACTACGGCACTGCCCAATAAGGAGCTCATGCTGATTTTCAGACTTGAGCACGATTTGATTAATCAATTGATTGACTTGTTCTTCTAGTTCTAGCATTGCTTTCTCCATTTACTTAACCAGTTAATTATATCGAAATTACAGAGGTTTTGCAAGGGAGGACGAAAAAAATGGAAAAACTCTATCAATACTATTAAGGAAGAATAGACGGAAAATAAAAACCTAACCAATCTGGTTAAGTTTTCATCATATAGAAGCTTATCGCAAAGTCGCAAAGATTTCTTCGACCTGAGCGACAGACTCAGCACGTGAGACTTCGCCACGAACCTTAGCTGCTCCTGCTGTTCCACGAAGATAGTGTGGTGCCAGACCACGGAATTCACGGACAGCAATCTTTTCACCTTTAAGGTCTACCAAACGTTTGAGGTGGTCTTCAGCGATGTCCAATTTCTTATCAAATGGAAGCTCTGGCAACTCCTCTCCTGTTTCGAAGAAGTGGTTGATTTGCGTGAAGATATAAGGATTGTTCATAGCTGCACGACCCACCATAACGGCATCTACACCAAGTTCTTCAATCATGAGTTTAGCGTCTTGAACGCTACGAACATCACCATTTCCGATAAATGGAATCTTAGTGATAGCCTTAGCAACACGAGCCAGAGTCTCATGATCACAGTGACCTGTGTACATCTGCTCACGGGTACGACCATGCATGGCAAGGGCAGAAACACCTGCGGACTCAGCTGCAAGAGCGTTTTCTACAGCCAAATCACTGTCTGACCAACCCGTACGCATCTTAACAGTCAAAGGAATATCAAGTACTGACGTTACTTCCTTGACAATGTGGTAAATCTTGTCTGGATCTTTGAGCCACTTGGCACCAGCTTCATTTTTGACGACCTTATTGACCGGACAACCCATGTTGATATCAACAATATCAGCCTTGGTATTGGTCTGAATAAAGTCTGCTGCTCGCTTCAAGCCTTCAGCATCACCACCGAAAAGCTGAATAGACATTGGATGTTCATTCTCATCGATATGAAGCATGTGGAGGGTCTTCTCATTATTGTAGAGGAGCCCTTTTTCAGAAATCATCTCCATAACCACAAGACCAGCACCAAACTCCTTGGCAATGGTACGGAAGGCCGAGTTGGTCACACCTGCCATCGGAGCTAGCACTGTACGATGAGGAATCTCCACATTCCCAATCATGAAGGACGAATTAAGTTTAGTCATTGATGAGTTCCTCCAAGTCAGCTTCTGAAAATTCATACTTGTTTTGGCAGAATTGGCAGACGATTTCAGCACCGTGATCTTCATCTTTAATAGCTTGAAGTTCATCCTTACCTAGACTCAAGAGAGCATTTTCAAAGCGTTCACGTGAGCAATCGCACTCAAAGCTAAGCTCCTCTTCAGACAAACGCTTGAAAGGCTCATCCCCATAGATAGCATGCAGAAGCGCTTCAATATGGTCATCAGATTCCAATAGTGTTGAAATGGCAGGCATTTCTTGGATACGTTTTTCATAACGAGCGATTTCTTCCTCGGTGGCTCCTGGCAAGACCTGAAGCATAAAGCCACCGGCAACCTTGACCTTGTCCTCCTCGTCGAGAAGAACATTAAGACCAACGGCAGACGGGGTTTGCTCAGACTCTGTTAAATAATAGGCAAAATCTTCACCAATTTCACCAGAAATAAGTGGTGTTGATGACGTGTAAGGATTACCAGTTCCATAATCGATGATTGAAACAAACTGACCTTGTCCCATGAAAGGACCGACTAAGACTTCACCGGTCGCTGTTTTCTTGATGTCTACACCTGGATTTTGGATGTAGCCCTTAACATGCCCCTTGGTATCGGCTACAGAAATGATATGTCCAAAAGAGCTGTTTCCAATAACCTTTACCGTAATCTTGCTATCACCTTTTTGGTTAGCAGCCAAGATTTGATTGGCAATAAGGGTACGCCCCAAAGCGACTGTTGATGATGATAATGTATTGTGTTTTTCTTGTGCGGTTCTAACTGTTTCAGTGCTATCAAGAACGTAAGCACGGAAAGAACCTGATTCTGAAATTGTTTTTATTAATTTATCCATAGTGACTCTATTATAACACAAAAAAGAGGGTGGAAAAGTCGTAAACGCTTGACGTCTCCTCTCCCACTCTCTCTAGCAAATTACCATGAAAATTCTGAAAGTTTAGCTTTCCAGTCCATTATTTGGCGATTATCAAGCTGATGTTTTTCCCTTATTAATGGCGGTAAATTCTCCAAATAATCAATATAAACACTCACCAAAAGCTTATAATCATTAGGCGTCAAACGTTTGAGTTGACTATGGACAAAATCAGTTGCCTGACGGTATTTGGAACGAAGCACCAAATCATCAATGTAGTCATTTCCACTAACCATTTGACCATTTTCATCTTCGACCTGACCCAAATCAATATCCAGACTCTCAAACTTAAAAACCTTACTGACGACGTTAGCTGTCCCACGAATCTGATTGAGCAACCAGTCGTTATTATACACTCCCATGTTAGTCCCCTTTCACTATTGCTGTATCACCTTTATTATACTGTTTTGCCTAGGTATTGTAAACGTTTGCTCACCTAAAAATAAAAAGGAGGCGACTAAGGAATCACCACCTTTTTACGGTTTAATTTGCCTTGGCTTCTTCTTTGTAATTTTTAGCCTCTGCTTCTGTAGCATAAACAAAATGTCCTGGTCGGATTTCATACATTTGTCTACTTTCTCCATCATTTTCAATAGAGGAATCGTAAATCAAATGTTGACGCTTACGCTCTCTTTCTGGATCTGGTTCTGGAATTGCAGATAATAAACTCTTCGTATAAGGATGAATCGGGTTATGATAAATCTCATCTGCAGGTCCTACTTCAAGGAGTTTACCCCAATGCATTACACCAATACGATCGGATATATATTTAACCATTGATAGGTCATGGGCAATAAACAAATATGTTAATCCCTGTTCATGTTGCAACTTCTGCATCAAATTAACCACCTGTGCTTGAATAGAGACATCCAAAGCAGAAATCGGTTCGTCTGCTACGATAAAATGAGGATTAACCGCTAAAGCACGCGCAATACCAATCCTTTGGCGTTGACCGCCAGAAAACTCATGAGGATATCTTGATAAGTGATCTTCATTTAATCCTACCAAATCAATGAGCTCTTTAACCTTGGCTTCACGTTCTTCTTTGGTTTTAGCCAATTTATGAATATCAATACCTTCAGCAATAATATCACGGATTTTCATGCGTCCATTAAGACTAGCTTGAGGATCTTGAAAAATCATCTGAGCTGTCTTACGGAATTCATGAAGGTCTTTCCCTTTTAAGCTTGATATGTCATTACCTGCAAAGGTAACAGTACCCGAATCAATATCATAAAGCTTTAAAATAGAACGCCCAATGGTTGTTTTACCTGAACCAGATTCACCAACTAGGCCAAAAATTTCACCCTCATAGATATCAAAGCTAACGTCATCAATCGCCTTAACTTCGTTTGATTTTCCTTTATTAAAAGTTAGAGACACATTTTTTAGTTCTACTAACTTCTTACGTTCTTGTGTCATCTTATTTCTCCTTCATCTTTGACCATTTTTCCCATCGTTTCAATATTGGTGAAGGAGGGGTTACTTTAGGAGCTCGTTCATCCAAGAGCCATGTTGCTGCAAAATGCGTATCTGATACCTTAAACATTGGCGGTTCTTCCTGATAATCAATATCTAAAGCAAAGGCATTTCGAGCAGCAAAGGCATCACCTTTAGGAGGATAAAGCAAATCTGGAGGAGTCCCTGGAATAGCTTCTAGGCTACCAGATTCTGTTTCTGTTGTAGGCATAGAGTTAAGAAGACCCCATGTGTATGGGTGTTGCGGATTGTAGAAAACCTCATCCACAGTCCCATATTCCACTATTTTACCAGCATACATTACCGCCACACGATCAGCCATCCCAGCAACAACACCCAAGTCATGTGTAATAAAAATAATGGATGAATCACGCTTTTCTTGGATTTTTTTCATCAGATGAAGAATTTGTGCTTGAATCGTAACATCTAAGGCAGTAGTAGGCTCATCAGCAATCAAAATTTCAGGATTTGCAGCTAGAGCAATGGCAATTACTGCTCTTTGACGCATTCCCCCTGACCATTGGTGAGGGTAGTCATTTATATGTTCTTCGGCATTAGGTATGCCAACATCTTTCATTAATTGTAAAGCCATATCTATGGCTTCTTTTTGAGATACCTTGGTATGAAGCATGATAGGCTCAGCAATTTGGCGCCCAATTTTCATAGTAGGGTCAAGACTGGTCATAGGATCCTGAAAAATCATAGCAATATCATTTCCACGAACCTTAACCCAATCTTCCTCCTTCAAGGTTTGCATATCACGCCCCTTAAAGGTAATGTCTCCAGTTACCTTAGCGTTTTTGTCTGATAGACCCATTAGCGTCCTTGTCGTTACAGACTTTCCTGAACCAGACTCACCAACAATCGCTAGTGTTTCACCTTTTTTCAAGTCAAAATTGACATCACGAATCGCTTTTACTTCTCCAGCGTAAGTATGAAAATTAACATGGAGATTTTTTACACTTAAAATCGTTTCTTTCATCATTATTACGCTCCTATTAGTTTTCTTTGTTAGATTTAGGGTCAAACGCATCACGCAAGCCGTCCCCTAAAAGAATGAAGGCAAGAGAGATAAAAACAAGAGCCAAGGCAGGAATAACCACCTGATAAGGGTAGTATTGAAGATTTTCAGAAGCATCTGTAATCAACGAACCTAAAGAAGCTGTTGGTGGCTTAACTCCCAAATTGATAGCTGACAGAACCGCTTCGTACATAATAGCACTTGGAACTGTCATCATAATTTGAACAATAATGATACCTGAAATATTTGGTAAAACATGTTTAAAAGCTATCTTGAATTTATTTTCACCCAAAGCACGTGAGGCTAAAACAAATTCACGTTCTCGGTAAGATAGGGTCAAATTACGTACTTGACGCGCCATGGACGTCCATCCGACTATGGCAATTGAGATAATGATTGACAACACACCACTACCCAAAAGAAGCCCTAACATCGTTACTATGACCAAGTTAGGGATAGATGAGATGACCTCAATAACACGTTGCATGAAGAGGTCAATCTTTCCACCTAAGAAACCTGACACCAGACCATAGGTCACTCCAATAATCAAATCAATTAAAGTAGCAACAATGGCAATTAAGAGAGAGATACGTATACCAACAATCACACGTTTCGCTAAGCTACGTCCCAGATTGTCAGTTCCCAAAATAAATTTATCGTCTTTTGGAACTGATTGATCAGAGTACACATCATTAGGCTCCGTATTACCTGAAAATACAATACTACCATTCCAGAATGGTAAGCTATCTGATAGTTTAGGTGGTAAATTACGATATGTCTTAACTTCATCACCATTAAAACTATTAGCATCCTTGGCATTAACAAAGAAATTTGAGCCAATTGAAAAGACCAGTAGAATGGCTAAAAACCAAAGGGATATGGTCGCCAATTTATTTTTTTTCAGACGTCTCCAAGCATCTTGTGTAAAAGAGAGAGTCGGTTTTTCAATTTTTTCTTGTGATTCAGTATTTCCAGCACCAACAAGTTTAAATAGTTGTTTTTCTTCCATGATACTCTCCTTACTTCAGACGGACACGTGGATCCACAAAACTAGTAATGATATCTGTCAATAGGATAGCTACCATAAGCATAACGGCATAAACGATAGTGGTTCCCATAATGACAGGATAATCTTTTGTTGGAATAGAGGTAACAAACTGTTGGCCAATTCCAGGAATTGAGAAAATCTGCTCTATGAGTGCTGAACCTGTTAAAATATTAGCAGCCATTGGACCGATTAAGGTAAGAACAGGAATCATTGAATTGCGATAAGCATGTCGATTACTAATTTGACGTGCTGTTAACCCTTTAGCCCTAGCTAGTTGAATATAATCAGTATTCATGGTTTCAATCATTTCACTACGGAAAAAACGGGTGACTTGAGCAAATACTGGAATAGCAAGAGCTAAAGTAGGTAAAATCGTTTGGCTAAATGAACCCCATCCAGATAAAGGAAGAACTCCCCACTTAAATCCAAGGTAATCCAAAAGCAAAAGACCAATAATGAATGAAGGTACTGAAATACCGAGTGTTGATAGCACGCTCAAGATATTATCAATCCAGTTATTTTTATTACGTGCTGACACTGCTCCTACAAAAAGACCAGACAATACCCCAACGACAAGGGCTTGAATACCCAGTTGCGCTGAAACTGCCAAACGCTGACTAATCATCATGCTAACAGGCTGATTTGCAGACTGATAACTTGTTCCTAAATCACCGTGCAGGACATTCCATAGATATTGCAAATACTGTTGCCATACTGGCTTATCTAAGCCATATTGCTTATTCATAACCGCAATCATATCATTCGTTAATTTGGGATTATTGAATGGTGATCCCGGCATAACTTGCATTAGGAAGAAAGATAGAGTGACAACCACCCATAGGGTAACTAGCAAAATAGCTATCCTTTTCAATAAATATTTCGTCATAAAATTTCCTTTATGTAACAACGAAAGAAGCTGGGACTAAAGCCGCCAGCTTCTTAGTTCATTTTGCGATAAACGTACATACAGTAGCTGATGAATGTTCTACTTTACTCTGTCATTATAATGATAGCAACTATTTATCTTTATAAGCATAGGTGAAGTCAACATCAAGACCAGTTGAGTTACGTACAAGTCCTTTGATTGAAGGATTTTGCAAGCCTTTTGTAAATCGGAAGTAAATCGGATTATACATCGCTTCATCATAAAGTGCTTTTTCAGCAGCTTTATAATCATTTGCAGCGGCTGTTGGATCTAATGCATCAGTCGAAATAGCTTTTTCATAGGCTGCATCGTATGTAGAGCTATTTGCCTTACCATAGTTATAAGCGGAATTTGAAGTGAACAAGCCATAGAATGTTGATCCTTCTGGATAGTCACCACCCCAAGAGACAAGAGCAACATCAAAGTTTTGATTCTTAGTATCTTCAAGACGTTGTTTAAATGTCACAAATTTTTCTTCAACAGTCAAACCAGGAAGAGCTTTTTCCCAAGTTTCTTTAATGTAATCAACTGCAGCTTTAGAAACAGGTGAATCTGAATCTGCTGTAATTGTCAATTTCAAGTCACTTAAACCAGCTTCAGCAAGACCTTCTTTGAAGAGCTTAGCTGCTTCTTCCTTGTTATAGCTATAGCCAGGTGCCACATATTTAGATAAATCAGTACCATCAGGTAATTTTTCCAATCCAGTAGGTGCAAGACTAGTTGCTGGGACTGAACCTGTATCAACCGCAGCTTCGACAATACCTTTACGGTCAGTAGCAAGGTTGAGAGCTTGACGGATTTTAAGATTATCTAGACCTTTAACTTTACCAGTTTCATTATAGGTCATATAACTTGTTGTTGCTTCTGGAACTGTAACAACATCTTTGTTCTTTTTATTTGAATTAAAGATTGCTGACGTACTTGAAATGCTTGCAAAGTCAAGTTGACCTTGTTTATACATTTGGACGGCTGTATCAGGTTTTTTAACCGTTTGAATATTGATTGTCTTTGTTTTAACGTGCTTAGCATCCCAATAATTGTCATTTTTGACAAGTTTGAAGCTACCGCTTGTACCATTCCAATTTTCAACTTTAAAAGGTCCAGAATAAATTTGTTTATCAGACTTCGTTCCGTATTGTTTTCCAGTCTTTTCTACAAATTCCTTATGTTGTGGAACAAAGTTTGAGAATGACAAAAGACTCTTGAATTGTGGAGAAGGATTTGACAAAGTAAAGATAACTTTATTTCCTTCAGCCTTAACACCCAATTCATCAACGCTCTTCTTACCAGCAATAATGTCTGCAGCATTAACAAGGTGAGAATCTGAAGCAAGGTAAGCATACTCAGAAGCTGTAGCAGGATCAACCATACGTTGCCAAGTATAGACAAAGTCCTCAGCAGTAAGCTTAGTACCATCTGAATACTTCAAGTCATCTCTAAGAGTCGCTGTATAAGTCAAACCATCAGCTGATACATCAACCTTTTTAGCCAAATCAGGTTGCAACTTCCCATCTTTATCAACACGAAGCAAGTTACTTTCTGAGTTCCCAAGCGCCAAGGCTGAATAGTGATCTGTATTTTTAGAAATATCAAGGGTCAATATTTCAGTAGGGGTGTACCAGTTAATTTCATCTTTACTTGAGGTTGATTTTGAGCCACAAGCAGCAAGAAGTGTTGCAGAAGCTAAAGCAATTACTCCAACAGCTACAATACTCTTAAAGTTACGTTTCTTAATCATAATTATAAGAAACCTCCTCCAATAAAAAATTTACTTTCGTGTATAATTATACCTCAAAATAAGCTAAAGTAAAGACGTAATTCTTAATAATTCGACAATTCAGTCATTTTTGTCTTTAAAAAGACTCGAAATATCCCAAAAATGATGCATTTATAGCTCTTGCTTCACTATACATAGGCGATTTACAATCAATGCCAACAACAATGCCAACAAAAAAAGGCTAAGATGCATATCTTAACCTTTTTTGTTTTAAACTAAATTCTCAGTTTACTCTGTATTTATACACAAGCTTACTTCTTACCCAACTGATCCTTCCATTTCATAACTAATCAAGCGGTTAAGCTCAACAGCATATTCCATTGGAAGCTCTTTGGTAAATGGTTCTACAAATCCCATGACAATCATTTCAGTAGCTTCTTGTTCGGAAAGACCACGACTCATGAGATAGTAGAGTTGCTCTTCAGAAATTTTAGAAACTTTGGCTTCGTGTTCCAAAGCCACTTGCGAGTTGTGAATTTCATTAAATGGAATCGTATCTGACTTAGATAAATCATCCATCAAGATCGTGTCACATTCAATGTGGGAACCAGATTTTTTAGAGTCCTTATTGAAAGTTACTTGGCCACGATAGTCAACCTTACCACCATTACGGGCGATTGATTTAGAGACAATAGATGATGATGTATGTGGCGCATTATGGATCATCTTAGCTCCTGTGTCCTGGTGCTGACCAGCATTGGCAAAGGCGATAGAAAGCATAGTCCCACGCGCACCTTCACCATCTAGGTAAACTGATGGGTACTTCATTGTTTTCTTAGCACCAAGATTACCGTCAATCCACTCAACAGTCGCATTTTTCTTAGCAGTAGCACGTTTGGTTACCAAATTATAGACGCTATCTGACCAGTTTTGAATGGTTGAATAACGCATATAGGCTCCTTCAAGCGCAAAGATTTCAACGATAGCCGCATGAAGGCTGGCTGAAGTATAGGTTGGTGCCGTACAGCCTTCCACATAGTGAACGCTGGCCCCTTCATCAACGATGATGAGTGTGCGTTCAAACTGAGCCGTAGCTTCATTATTGATACGGAAGTAGGTTTGAAGTGGGATATCTACCTTAACACCTTTTGGCACATAAATAAAGGTACCGCCTGACCAGAAGGCTGAGTTAAGGGCCGCAAATTTGTTATCTGTTGGAGGAACCAGTTTTGAGAAGTACTTCTTGAAGAGTTCTGGGTACTCTTTAAGAGCTGAGTCTGTATCCGTAAAGATGATTCCCAACTTATCGTACTCTTCTTTCATATTGTGGTAAACCACTTCTGATTCATACTGAGCCGAAGCCCCTGCTAGGTAAGCACGTTCAGCTTCGGGGATACCAATACGTTCAAAGGTTTCCTTGATTTTTTCAGGAACATCTTCCCAGTCACGAGCAGGTCTGTCTGACGCTTTTTGGAAATAGGTCAAGTCATCAAAGTCGATTTCAGAAAGGTCTGGTCCCCACTCTTGCATAGGCATTTTGTTAAAGGTTTCCAATGATTTCAAGCGGAATTCAAGCATCCACTCAGGTTCCCCTTTTTCAGCAGACATGGCACGAACCACGTCTTCACTGATTCCTTTTCCTGTTGAAAAGACTGGTGTCACATCATCATGGAAACCGTATTTATATTCCCCAAGATCAATGGGTTTTGGTTCTACTTTTTCATTTGTTTCAGTCATAGTATTTTCCTTTTTAAAGGGTTGATTAGTTTTCTTATTTTAAAGCTCGCTTCTCTCTATAGCCTTTTTGAGAGCATTCCAAGAGAGGGTTGCACATTTGATACGTTGTGGAAATTTGGAAACTCCTGCCAAGAGCTTAGCTTCACCTAATTTATCTGTATTGATGTCATGTTCTCCTTGAATCATGAGCGAGAAAATTTCCGCCAGTTCTAAAGCTTCTGCCTTAGTCTTACCAATAACAGCATCCGTCATCATACTTGATGAGGCTGTCGAAATGGTACAACCATCGCCAGCAAAGGCAATGTCTTCAATCACGTCCCCATCAAATTTGACTGACAGATTGATAACATCTCCACAAGTCGGATTATTCAGTTGAAGTTGCTCCACATCAGGCAAAACACCATAATGGTGAGGGCTCTTAGAGTGGTCGGCCACAACAGCCATATATAAACTATCTAGTCTAGAGAGTGCCATTGAAAAACTCCTTCGTCGCAAGAATTGCCTCCACAAGCTTGTCACAATCCTCTTTGGTATTGTAAACATAGAAGCTTGCACGGGCAGCTGATGAAATACCTAAATGAGTGATCAACGGCTGGGCACAGTGGTGACCTGCGCGCACGGCCACCCCTTCATAATCAAGGGCAGTCGCCACATCATGGGGATGAAGTCCATCAATATTAAAGGCAATAACACCAGTATGTTGATTAGGATCTTCTGGGCCATAAACCGTCAAACCTTCAATTGCTTGAAGCTTAGGCAAAACATAGTCAACCAATTCTTGCTCGTAAGCATGAACATTTTCCATACCCAGGTTAGTGAGGTAGTCCACAGCAGCACCAAGAGCAATAGCTCCTGCAATATTAGGTGTCCCAGCCTCGAATTTCCAAGGCAGTTCCTTCCAAGTAGCTTCTTGTTCGTAGACGAAATCAATCATCTCACCACCAAACTCAATAGGATTCATCTGGTTGAGAATTTCTTCCTTGCCATAAAGCACACCAATTCCTGTTGGACCTAACATCTTGTGCCCAGAAAGGGCAAAGAAATCACAATCCAAATCTTGAACATCAATGGTCATGTGAGGGGCAGATTGGGCACCATCCACAACCATATAAGCCCCAACTTGATGGGCTAGCTGGGCAATCTCCTTAACAGGATTGATACAACCTAGAACGTTAGAAACCTGAGCCAGACTTACAAATTTTGTCTTTTCTGTAATCTTGTTGGTCAAGTCTTCCATATCCAACTGACCGTCTTTTAAGTAGGCATAGACAAGCTTAGCACCCGTCTTCTTACAAGCTTCTTGCCAAGGAATGACATTGGAGTGGTGCTCCATAATGGAAATAAGCACTTCGTCTCCTGGTTCAAGAACCTGCTCCGCAAAACGACCAACCCAGTTAAGACCGGTTGTCGTTCCACGTGTAAAGAGAACTTCTTTAGTTGTTTTCGCATTGATAAACTGACGTAACTTTTCACGACTAGCTTCGTAAGCAGCTGTTGCACGCTCTGCCAAGGTATGCACGCCACGGTGAACATTGGCATTATCCTCATGATAATAGGCCATAAGGGCGTCTAGAACTACTTGAGGTTTCTGAGTCGTCGCTGCATTATCCAAGTACACCAAGGGCTCATCATTAACTACTTGATCTAAAATGGCAAAATCTTGTCGAATCTTATAGGCATCTAAAGTTGACATCTTATCTCCCTATCTAGATATATCATAAGTTAGACTATCTGTGTCGATAGTTCCTAACGTTTGTTTAGTTTGGTATCTGTTACAGAAATCATCTCGTCACGCACTTCTTTAACTGGGATTTCAGTGATAACTGCTCCCAAGAAGCCACGAATAACCAAACGTTCTGCAGTGTCTTGATCAAGTCCACGACTCATGAGGTAGTACATATCCTCTGGATCCACCTGACCGATTGAAGCGGCATGTCCTGCTGTAACTTCATTTTCATCAATCAAAAGGATTGGGTTAGCGTCTGAACGGGCCTTGTCTGAAAGCATGAGCACACGGCTTTCTTGTTGCGCATCAGCACCCTTAGCACCTTTGACAATGTGACCAATACCATTGAAAGTCAAGGTACCACGTTCTAAGATAACCCCATGTTGTAGGATATGACCCACAGAGTTGTTACCATAGTTAGTCACACGAGTATCAATCCCTTGAACCTGACGGCCAGATGAAAGTCCGATAACCTTAAGATTAGCATGGCTACCATCACCAATCAAGTCACTATCAAAGTCTGCAATGACATTACCCTCGTTCATAATACCAAGAGCCCAATCAAGACTCGCATCACGACCGATACGTCCTCGACGACTGATATAGGTTGTCACATTTTCACCCAAACGGTCAATGGCCGCAAACTTAACTTGGGCACCGTCTTGAGCAATAACTTCTACAGAAATATTAGCACTGGCTTTTTCAGTCGCTTCACCTAGGGTTTCAAAACGTTCAAGGTAAGTCAATTTACTGTTTTTACCAGCTATAATTAAAATGTGTTTGTTAAACGGAACATTTGAAATCCCATCTTGGTAGAAATAGCCCTCAACTGGCAAATCAACTTCGACATTATCTGGCACGTAAAGGACCGCTGCACTATTGAAGTAGGCATAGTTATAAGCTGCCAATTTGTCCTCATCATAGGCTACGGCCTTACCAAAGAAGGCTTCAACGACTTCTGGGATTTCCTCAAGAGCAGTTGTAAGGTCTGTGAAGACCACACCTTGGCTAATCAAGTCAGCTGGCAATTGTTCAAGAACAGTATTTGTTCCTACTTGAACCAATTTAGGGTTGTTTCCGAGCGCTGTAAAATCAGGCACATTGGCTGATGGTTCATTTTCAGTAAGCGTGCCATCACCGAGATTCCAACGATGGAATTTTACACGCTCAATTCTTGGAAGATCCAAGCTTTCAAGCTTATCAAAGGCTGCTTGACGAAGGTCTTGCAACCAGAGTGGCTCTGCTTTTGCTTGAGAAAAAGCGATAATAGATTCTTTTGACATAGGTTACTCCTTTTCTAGTTATTTCGAGTAACTGACTTAAGCTTCTTCGTGGTACTCGTAGCCGAGCTCTTCAGCGATTTTCGCATACCCTTCTTGCTCAAGACGAGCAGCCAATTCAGGACCGCCTGAAAGAACCACTTTCCCTTCCATCATCACGTGTACCACATCTGGAGTGATGTAGTTCAAGAGACGTTGGTAGTGAGTGATAATCATGGCACCAAAACCTTCACCACGCATGGCATTAACCCCTTTTGAAACTACTTTAAGGGCATCAATATCAAGACCTGAGTCAATTTCATCAAGAAGGGCAAATTTAGGTTCCAACATGAGCAATTGAAGAATTTCGTTACGTTTCTTCTCACCACCTGAGAAACCTTCATTAAGGTAACGCTCAGCCATTTCTTCACGCATACCAAGTAATTCCATTTTCTCATCCAATTTAGTGATGAAATCAAGGACAGAAATCTTATCCTCATCTTCTTTACCAGCGTTCATAGCCGCACGGATGAACTCAGCATTCGTAATCCCTGGAATTTCAGCTGGGTATTGCATGGCAAGGAAAAGACCGAGACGTGCACGTTCGTCAACTTCCAAGTCAAGGATGCTTTCACCATCAAAAAGGATGTCACCTTCTGTAACCTCATAGTTTGGATTACCCATGATAGCAGCTGAGAGGGTAGATTTACCTGTTCCGTTAGGACCCATGATGGCAGCAATCTCACCCGTTTTAAGGGTCAAATTGAGACCCTTCAAGATTTCCTTATCTTCAACAGAAACATGAAGATTTTTGATTTCAAGTACAGACATTGTATACTCCTTTTTCATATATACAGCGAGACTTAGCTCGCAAAATACCATTATTTTTGAAAACAGCATTGCTATTTTCTGGAAAATAGGAAACAAATTCCATCTTCCTTAATTAGAATCATTATAACAAAAAAGCCATTACTTGGCTTTTCAAATGTTTATTTTTTCGTTCTTGCTTCCATTTCAACATGGTCGCTTGACGATAGTCGCTATTCCCGATAAATTTCAAGAGATTAAAGAGTGGTGTCCGACCAACGCCCCAAATCTCAAGCCCTTCAATCAGAATTTCCATTCCCAATATCAAGCTTAACAGTAAGAGAATACCACCTAGACGGCTAGAAACATTGAGCAAGAGGGCAATCAATGAAAATAGGATAGCGATAGCATAGACTACTAGAACAGCTCCTCGATGAGTGAACCCCATAGCTAAAAGTCGGTGGTGTAAGTGCATCTTGTCAGCTTCCATAGCTGGACGCCCAGACAACTTACGACGGACAATGGCCACCACCGTATCTACAATCGGTACCCCAAGGATAATAACTGGCGATAAAATCGCTACAGCCGTTGCATTTTTCAAACCCTGAAGCGATAAGACACCAATCATAAAACCAATAAAGAGAGCCCCCGTATCACCGAGATAAATAATAGCAGGGTGATAGTTATAAGGGAAAAAGCCAACAATAGCCGCCACCAAGACAAAGATGGTCATGGTCAAGAAAATATCAGTATCATAGAGGAAGAAATAAGAAATTACCCCCATCGTCATAAGGGAAATGATGGAAACTCCTCCGACCAAACCGTCCAAACCATCAATCAGATTAATAGCATTGGTGATGGCAGTAATCCATAATACCGTTAAAATCAAGGTCAATACTGGCCCAAAATAAATCATAGGACCACCAAAAGGAATCTTAAAGCTATCAAATCGGAAGTCCGTAAAAGCCCACACGACGATTGCTCCGGTCATAATACCAATCATCTTAGGCAGAGGCTTTAATTCTAGAATATCATCAATAAAGCCTGTCAATGCGACGATAGCCCCCCCCACGACAACGGGTAGAATGTACCTAATATATGAAATATGCCAGATTTCCTTATGGATGACCATGGGCATGAACACCAAGGTTGATAATACAAAAGACAACAAAATGGCTAAACCACCTGCACTAGGCATTGGTTTTTTATTAATACGTCTAGCATTTGGATTGTCAACGGCTCCGACACGAAAGGCCAAAGAGCGAACTATAGGGGTCGTCACAACAGCGATTAAAAAAGCCCCAATCAAGACAAAAATATAGTTAATTGTCCAAGGCATATCTTAGCTCCATTTCGTTGCTTGTAATACCGGTAAGGCGTCCTCTTCCATCAAGATTATTGCATGCTCTTGTAGGTAGGCACGTGTGCGATCTGCCACATTTGCATATTCAAGGAAACGCGCATACATATTGTTCGCGTAGTAATCAGGCTCATCGGCCAAGTAAAGAAGGATTGTCATATAGTAGACATCGCCAAGTTTATAAAGCTCAGAACCTTCTACAGGCACATCCTTCAAGCCTTGCGTAAAGGTCACCACTTGATCAAAATCAGAGAAAGCCAAGACGTAGTGGGTATAATCTTCACGAATGTTTTCCTCAGCTTCTTCTTTGCTAGGTTCTGTCATTGACTTATCAACTTCTTCCAAAGTCTTTTCGAGTTCTTCAAGCTTATGGTGAGCCTCAATATCTCCCTTATCCATGAAGTTTCCTTCAAGAGCCTTTAGGAACTCTTCTGGAGAAAGGCCAGAGTACTCATCCATGTCAGACAAATCGTTGAAGTCAAGTTCTTCCTTAATATCTGATTTGGTTACGAAAACATCCACACGGTCCTTGCGTGGCGTGACACGAAAGCTCAGCATTCCGCTATTTTTAAAGTTATCTGGCAAGTCCAACTCATCCATAACAGTGTAGAAAAATTCCTCTGTTTTTTCCTGGGGAATCAAGAAATCTTTCAACTCCATACCATGCTCTTCAAGATCTTCCATGGTAATCATGATTTTTAGAGTTGTCTCGCTTATTTGTTTCATTTCCATATGTAAAAACCTCGCACGAGTAGTTATTTCATTATACTAGAAAAGCCAAGAGATAGCAATTTCTGAGCAAGTTTAGATCTTATTTTAAGAGGCTTTTCTAAAAATTCTCTAATGCTAGCAAAGACCTGAATTTCCCTTTTTATAGCCGTCATATATCCTAGAAAGGAGTATAATAAAAACGGATATATAGTTGGAGGTGATGACCATGACTACTTATAAAAAAGGATGGCTTCGAGCTAGCATTGCTGGAGGAATAACGAGTTTTTTGACGCTTTTTCTCTACTTATCCGGGCAACCTCATCAAGTAAACAAATCTACCTTTCTTACAGGACTAATCATTGCCATCATACTGGCAACTGCCCCCATTTACGACGATAACCGTTTATCGCTCAGACAACAATCACTCCTTCACTTCTCAATCATGTGTGTTACCATCCTTCCAATTCTATGTTTCTCTGGATGGTATCCCTTGCATAATGTCGTGGACTTCTTGAAAATCCTAGCGAGTTTCTTAACCTGCGGACTGGTCCTTTGGACACTAGCTTATCTCATCTTTGGAAAACTCCTCAGCAAATAGACCTTAAACTATATGGAAGGTACGTTTTTAACTTTCTTCCCCAATTGTTCATAACAGTTACTACTTCATAGACGGAGAGGATTAGAATTATTGAGATAGAAAGTTTTGGCTATATACTACCCTAGCTAATAAAAACAATAGAAAGAGCACACAACCAGTTGATGTGATACAATACAACTAATTAAAGTTGCAGGGAGAATAAAGCAATGAAAAAAGCCATGTTAATTATTAATCCAACCTCAGGTGGAGAAAAGGCGCTAGATTATAAAGCAAATATAGAAAATAAAGCTAGGGAATATTTTGACGATGTTGAAACTAAAATCACACAAAAATCTAAAGATGCTACCCACTTTGCTGAGAGGGCGTCTAAGGAAAAGTATGAAGCGGTGATAGTTTTTGGTGGGGATGGTACGGTAAACGAAGTCATTTCAGGAATCGCTGAAAAAGATTACATTCCAAGACTTGGCATCATTCCTGGAGGAACTGGTAATTTAATCACAAAATTACTGGAAATAAATCAAGATATTGACAAAGCCATTGAAGAACTTGATTTCAATTGCACGAATACCATTGACATTGGAAAAGCTAATCAAAATTATTTCGGCTATATTTTTAGTATAGGATCTTTGCCGGAAGCCATCCATAATGTTGGAATAGAAGATAAAACTAAATATGGAATCTTCGCATATGCAGTCAATACAATGAAGTCTGTCATAAAAGACGAAGTATTTAATATTCTTATTGAAACCGAAAATGGCAATTATAAGGGAGAAGCAAGTCAAGTATTAGTACTCTTATCTAACTATTACGCTGACAAAAAACTATTTGATGAAAACAAAGACGGCTATGGAAATATCTTGATTTTGAAAGATGCGTCCATTCTCTCTAAGCTATCTACTATTCCAGATTTGTTAAAAGGGGAAGTCGTTGAGAACGCTAATATTGAATATATCAAAGCAAAAACGATAAAAATATCTTCAGATATCGCCTTGGAATCAGATGTTGATGGTGATAAATCTGATAACTTGCCAGTGGACATTAAAATACTTGGAAATCACATTGAAGTTTATTCCGTTCCGAAAAAATAGGCCTTTTCTAAGTGTATAGAAAATAAACATCCCGAAAGATAGCCTTACTAAGGATGTGACCGATAAAAAAGAGATGCAATACGGTGTAGTGAAAATAAAAAAACGAGGAACCTGCTCTGATTTTTTGAGAGATTCCTCGTTTTTTACTTGCTTATTACCTTGAGACTCCTTGATTGTGATCTCTTTGTCAAGTTGCTTATATTATCCAAAAATAAGTTTGATCGCTCCATAGAGAAGCACGATAATACCAAGTACAATACGGTATTTTCCGAAAACCGTGAAGTCATGTTTCTTAATATAGTTCATCAAGAAGCGAATGACAAACAAGCTGACAACAAAGGCTGTTACACTAGCTACAAGGAGAATGGCTACTTGTCCTCCAGTCAATGTATTCCCATCAATAAAGTACTTAACTGCCTTAAGACCACTGTAACCAAACATGGTTGGAATACCAAGGAAGAAAGTGAAATCAGCGGCTACGCTACGGCTAGTACCAACGATGATACCCCCAAGAATAGTAGCACCTGAACGGCTTGTCCCTGGGATGATACTCAAAACTTGGAAAAGACCGATATAGAAAGCTGTCTTGTAAGACATTCGTGCCAAATCGGTTACCTTAGGTTCAACACGTCGATTACGGTCCTCAATCCAAATAAAGGCAATCCCGTAAACCACCAACATGATGGCTACAACAAGGAAATTACTGAGGTGAGCTTCCATCCAATCATCCAAAAAGAGTCCAATGAAAGCTGAAGGGATACAAGCAATGACTACCTTAAGCCAAAGTTGCCAAGTCAATTGCACTTCACGTGCTGTCTTACCAGGTTGGAAGGGATTCAAACGTTTAAAGTAGATGACCATAACCGCCAGAATAGCACCAAGTTGGATTACGATATTAAACATATCGATGAAGGCTTTACTTTGTCTCAAGTTCAAGAATTCATTAACCAAAATCAAGTGACCTGTTGACGAAATAGGCAACCACTCAGTGACTCCTTCAACAACCCCTAGAAAAACCGCTTTTAGTAATTCAATAATATACTGTGCCGTTTGCATAATTCTCTCCGTTTTAAAATGTTAGTCTTATCACACTAATAGTGAGTAAGGCTCTAAATTGTCCTTCCCATTATATCAAATTAGCAACTGTATTTAAAGACAATCCTGATATACAGTTTTTTCTAGTCTTAACTTATTGTCATCAGTCCTAATTTCCTGTAAAATAGTAAGGAATGACATTTTTATAGGAGACATTGTTTCAATGAAAAAAATTATTGTAGCCTGCTTTGCAGCGCTTCTCCTCGTTTTTGGTGGGGTATCAAGCGCTCAAGCAGACGAGTATCTCCGTGTCGGGATGGAGGCTGCCTACGCACCTTTTAACTGGACACAGGACGATAACTCAAATGGAGCTGTTCCAATCGAAGGAACAAAACAGTATGCCAACGGTTATGACGTGCAAATCGCTAAAAAAATCGCTGAAGCTCAAGGTAAGAAACCTTTAGTCGTCAAAACGGCCTGGACCGGTCTCATCCCTGCCCTCACATCTAGTAAGATTGATATGATTGTTGCAGGTATGAGTACAACTGCTGAACGCCGTAAAGAAATCAACTTCTCAGATAGCTACTATACGAGTGAACCTGTAGTTGTGGTCGATGCAAAAGGTAAGTATGCCAATGCAAAAACGATTGACGATTTCAAGGGGGCCAAGATTACTGCCCAACAGGGAAACTACTTGGTAGACCTAATCACACAAATTCCAAATGTTGATAAACAAACACCCATGAGTGACTTTGGTGCCATGCGTCAAGCGCTATCTTCTGGCATTATTGATGGTTATATCTCTGAGAGACCTGAAGCACTTACAGCTGAGGCAGCTAGCTCAACTTACAAGATGATAGCTCTCAAAAAAGGTGACGGATTCAAGGTCTCTAACGACGACATTTCGATTGCCGTTGGTCTTCGTAAGGACGATACAGAAACACTCACTCAAGTTAATAAGGTCCTTGCCACTATTAGTCAAGATGACCGAGCTAAACTCATGAACCACATCATTAGTATTCAGCCTGCTGAAAAACATGATGAAACAAAGAAGACTAGCTTCTTTAGCCAAATGGCAACTATTCTAAGTAAAAACTGGCCACAATTCTTACGTGGTACAGGAATTACCCTTCTTATCTCAATTATCGGTACAGTTGTGGGTACTTTCATCGGTCTTATGATCGGTGTTTACCGCACAGCTCCTAAAGCTGCTAATAAATTTGTAGCCTTGCTCCAAAAACTCTTCGGTTGGGTTCTTAATGTCTATATCGAAGTTTTCCGTGGCACTCCTATGATTGTACAATCTATGGTTATCTACTACGGTACTGCCCAAGCCTTTGGTATCAATATTGACCGCACCCTAGCCGCTGTTATTATCGTTTCTATTAATACCGGTGCCTACATGAGTGAAATCGTTCGTGGTGGTATCTTCGCAGTAGACAAGGGACAATTCGAAGCCGCAACTGCTCTTGGTTTCTCTCACGGTCAAACCATGCGTAAGATTGTTCTTCCACAGGTTATCCGTAACATCTTGCCAGCCACTGGTAATGAATTCGTTATCAACATCAAGGATACTTCTGTTTTGAACGTTATCTCCGTTGTCGAACTTTACTTCGCTGGTAATACTGTGGCAACACAAACTTACCAATACTTCCAAACATTCTTTGTTATCGCAGCCATCTACTTTGTCCTTACCTTTACAGTGACACGTGTCCTACGTTACGTAGAACGCCGCTTTGACCAAGATACATACACACAAGGAGGGGCTCACTAATGACTGAGACGATTTTAGAAATCAAAAACCTCAAAAAATCATACGGACAAAATGAAGTCCTCAAAGATATCTCCCTCAGTGTTAAAGAAGGGGAAGTTATCTCAATTATTGGTTCGTCAGGTTCAGGTAAATCAACCTTCCTTCGCTCCATTAACTTGCTTGAGTCACCTTCAGGCGGTGAGATTCTCTTCCATGGAGAAAATGTTCTTGAAAAGGGCTATAATCTTACTGCTTATCGTGAAAAGCTAGGAATGGTGTTCCAATCCTTCAACCTCTTTGAAAACCTCAACGTTTTAGAAAATGCCATCGTGGCTCAAACAACTGTTCTCAAACGTGATCGCAAAGAAGCTGAAAGCATCGCCAAGGCAAACTTGGAGAAAGTTGGCATGGGTGAACAATACTGGAAAGCTAAACCAAAACAACTTTCAGGGGGACAAAAACAGCGTGTTGCTATCGCTCGCGCCCTCTCTGTAAATCCAGAAGCCATCCTATTTGACGAACCTACCTCAGCCCTAGACCCAGAAATGGTTGGGGAAGTTCTCAAGACCATGCAGGAACTGTCTCAAACTGGTTTAACCATGATTATCGTAACCCATGAAATGGAGTTCGCACGTGACGTTTCAGACCGTGTCATTTTCATGGATCAGGGTGTTATCGCTGAACAAGGGAGTCCAGAACAACTCTTTGAAAATCCTAAAGAAGAACGTACCAAGGAATTCCTCAAACGTTTCTTGGGTTAAAAACGAAAAAGTTAAGGTTTCGACCTTAACTTTTTTTAGATTCTCAAATATATAAAAAAAACGGCAGATGCCGTTTTTTTGTCTATGATTAGTTACGACGTGTACGTCTGTCAACAAAACCAAGGAAGGCCAAGATGGTCATAAAGAAACCTACAAGGCTAAGTCCTGCTGCAGCTGACTCACCTGTTGCTGGCAAGCTATCTGCTTCTTGTACAGGAGCTTGTTTCTCAGCTTTGGTTTGAACATAACTTACAGGAATTTGATCTACTGTTTGAGCTGCCTTTTCTTGTGTTGTGAAAGCGACAACCTTACCATCTGCATCATAAACAGGTACTGGTGTAAGACCTTTAGATGTGACGTCCGCAAACTCTTTAGCCAATTCTGTTTGACGTTCTTTGTCCGCCTTAGCTTTCATATAGTTATCAAAGACAGTTTGAAGAGTCGTATAGTCGCTTGTTAATTTATCACGTTTAGCTGACAATTCAACAAGTTTCGCACGCTCAGCTGAAAGAACACCTTTCGCCGCAGTCAATTTATCGAAGGCTGTTGCACGTTCTGCCTTAGCCTTAGCTAGATTACCTGAAGCATTCGTAAGGGCTGCTACACGGTTCTTAGCAGCTGTCAAAGCTTGGTTTGCTTGTGTCAAGGCTGCTTGTTTCTTAGCAGTGTCTTGTTTAGCAGCGTTATAAGCATTTGTCAAACGTTGCAAGGTCGCAGAGCTTGTTGCAAGATTAGCTTTAGCTGTTTGAAGCTCAGCTTGTTTTTCATCAAGAGCTGCTTGAGCTTTGCTGAGAGCTGCTGCTTTTTCTTGTGCATTAGCATTAAGGTTGGCAACAGTAGCGTTAGCCTTTTCCAATTCCGATTTGGCTGTTGCAAGGGCTGCTTGTTTTTCAGAAAGGTTAGTCTGAGCTGCTGCTAACTTACTTGCTGAAGCTTTAAGAGTAGCGAGTTCTGTTTGTGTATTATTAAGTTTAAGAGTCGCAGACTCAGAGGCTGCTTTCTTGCTTGCTAGATCACTTTGTGCTTGATCGTTAGCTTGTTTAGCAGCTTCATATGCTTGCTTAGTAGCTGTTTGGTTTGAGCTTGGGGCTGGTTGAGATTGGTTAGTCTCATATGGATTAGGAATCTTAGTTGTATCAAAGTCACTATCAGGACCAGTAGAGTTTTTATTCACATTGTTAACGTGAACGTTAAAGGCACCTGCAACGACACTGACATCTGTACCAAGGTAAGTTTCGCCTCCATCTGCTAGAAGCCCTGCAATAGAACGAGCGTGGTTCCACTCTCTACCATTAAACATGAAGTCAAGCATAGCTTCAAATACATATTTCTTAAGGTCATTAAGAGTGAACGGACCTGTCAAACCTTGCCATGTGTTGAGGTTTTCACCAATACTTACACTATGGAAAGACTTACCAGCACGGTCAAGAGCTGCACCATCATGTTGGTTATTACGGATAGATTCCCAACCCCAGTTGTCAGCAACATAACCATCTGTAACACGGTCTGCTGCCAATACACTACCTTTAGATACAGATGTTTGAGTTGTACCAAAGGCTGTACGGATTTGGTTAACCAAACTTGAAGCATACAATGACAAATCTGTAATTTGAGCTTCACTAAGATTGTTCAAATCACTGATTGTCACATTTTTATCTGCTTCATTATCTTGGTAGCTATTGTTACTACGATCACGTTTGTTAACGTTCTTCAAAGTCTGTTCAGCTTGTGCTTTTTCTGCTGCTGTAGCTGTTTTTGACTCATATGTCTTAAGAGCATTGACATACTCTGACGATACTGTGAATCTTTGGCGAGCATTGGCTGTAGTAGCTGTTGAAGCTTCTGCTTTTTTCTTAGCTACTTCAGCGGCTGCAAGAGCGGCTGCTTTTTCATTGGCTACTGTTTGGGCATTTTCATAAGCTGCTTTAGCTTGGTTAGCTGCATTTTGATCTGCAGTCAATTGCCCTTCTTTAGCTGCAATAGCAGTTGCCTTTTCTTTATCAGCTGCCTGAGCGGCTGCCAATTCTTCTTGGGCTTTCTTCTCAGCTACCGTTGCTGCATCAAATACAGTCTGTGCTTTAGCCTGATTAGAGGCTGCATCAGCAGCACTAGAACCATTAAGAGCAGCTTTAGCGGCATCAACTGATTTTTGAGCATTGGCAACTTCTGTTGCTTTAGCATTGACCTTAGCTTGGTCTGCATTTACCGCAGCTTGTTGCTTGTCTGCTGCAGCTTTAGCAGATTTTTCTGCTGATTGAGCACTAGAAACTGCTGACTTAGCGTCATTGGCTGCTTTTTCAGCTGTAGTTACTTGACCTTGAGCAGCTGCAATAGCTTCTGGACTTGCCTCATTGGCTGCTGTTTGCGCCTGTTGCAAGTTGGCATCTGCTGTCGCTAGGTTTGCTTGCGCCTGGTTAACAGTCGCTTCGTTATTAGCAACTACTGATGCTTGTTGTGATACTGCTTGATTAGCAGTGTTAGCTTGTTCTCTAGCCGTTTCGACTTGGGCTTGAGTTGGGACAGCTTGTGTAGCTGTCGATGATACTGATGCTGTTGTTGAGGCTTGATCGTTTGTCGTTACCTCATCAGCTTTAGCAACTGTGGCAGAAACCGCAAGAGCTGCAATTCCGGCTGTCGCCAAAACCTTTTTATTCATAAGACGAACTCCTTTTTATGTTAAAAATTCACTACTATATAATAACATTTTAATAATATTGAAACAAGATGTTGACTCCTAATTTTTAAAATTTAATTGTTTTATAAGCTTTCACAGCTTGTTTACAAAAAATATTAAATTGTTAGTCAAAAGTAGAAATGCTGTTTCAAAGTCCTTTTTTAGTCTTTGAATTTGCCTTATCTATTTATTTTACCAAATTTTCGTTACAGTTTCTTAACTTTCTTTAAACGATTTTTTGATATAATGTGTACTCATCACATGCAAAAGGAGGCTTACGATGGCAAAAGGATTAAAATCATTGGGTGACATC
>NZ_CM002130.1:109689-123246 GCF_000448605.1 Streptococcus sp. HSISS3 | reverse complement strand
ATCGTTTGTCGTTACCTCATCAGCTTTAGCAACTGTGGCAGAAACCGCAAGAGCTGCAATTCCGGCTGTCGCCAAAACCTTTTTATTCATAAGACGAACTCCTTTTTATGTTAAAAATTCACTACTATATAATAACATTTTAATAATATTGAAACAAGATGTTGACTCCTAATTTTTAAAATTTAATTGTTTTATAAGCTTTCACAGCTTGTTTACAAAAAATATTAAATTGTTAGTCAAAAGTAGAAATGCTGTTTCAAAGTCCTTTTTTAGTCTTTGAATTTGCCTTATCTATTTATTTTACCAAATTTTCGTTACAGTTTCTTAACTTTCTTTAAACGATTTTTTGATATAATGTGTACTCATCACATGCAAAAGGAGGCTTACGATGGCAAAAGGATTAAAATCATTGGGTGACATCTTACTCGGAATCGTTTCATTCGGCTTATCTTACTGGTTTTACAGAGGCCATCTCGAACAGTACGTTCATTACATCGCCCATTATGGCTTCTATTTTCAAGTTCTACTTAACATTGTAATCATCGTTTTGCTGAGTTATGTCATCTACGCCTTCTTGAAACTCCTCCTGACTAGAAAACTTAAAAAGCAGACTCTATTCTTACTCTATCTGATTTACTTTATAGCCCTCTTTTATCTGCTTTTTTTGAAAAATATCGGCCTACAAGGCCTCTCGCTTAACCCCCTTTCTTTCGCCCGAGAACTGTACTGGGGAAGCCACTTTGTTCCCATCATGAACCTACTAATGTTTATTCCTCTAGGGCTCCTCTTCCCTTCACGGTTAAGTAACCTACTGCTTTGCCTTATTGCCCTATTTTCTATCGAATCCATTCAATACTTTGGGCATATGGGAATATTTGATTTAGGAGATATTGTCTTAAATATGTTAGGTATTCTTATTGGAAATGCCATTCATCAACTTCCTCAATTTCAAACACTCATCAAAAAAATCTTAACATAGAAGATGCCTCCAGACCTAAAATCTGGAGGTCATTTTTGTTTTATGTTTAAGTCATTGTTACTAATTGTAAACGACATTTTGAGAGGAATACACCCTCCCCTGAACTCGGGCTAAAATCCTAGTGAAAAAGAAAAGCTACCCTATAACAGAGTAACTTAACTTTTTTGTATTCAATCGAACACGGCCTAAGCACTTGGCAAAAAAGATAAAATTTCCTAGAAACTGAGGTTTCTTCGTCAATTTTCCTATTTTTGCTTTGTGCTTTTGACGGCCTTTGTATCTTGAATTAAACATAAACCAAAAGACAAAAATAACAGCCCTCTGAGTCTAGAGAGCTGTTTTGAACTCGGGCTAAAATCCTAGTGAAAAAGATGAAACTCCTTGTGTTCCTTGAACACGACGTCGTTTCCCTATTTTCATACGGATTTTCTACGCCCTTAGTATCGTTATTAACGACGGAGTCCGAGTGAGCTGATCAACTCACGGTAACGGTTAACGTCTGTGCGGCGAAGGTATGCCAACAAGTTACGACGGTGACCGATTTTTTTCATCAAACCACGGTAAGTAGCGTGGTCTTTTTTGTGTTGTTTGATGTGGTCGTTAAGGTGGTTGATTTCCCAAGTAAGTACAGCAACTTGAACCTCTACTGAACCAGTGTCACCTTCGTGACGTGCGTATTGTGCAATGATTTCATTTTTTTTCTCTTTTGAGATTGCCATGTTTTTTCTCCTTTTTTTGCTCCATCCGAGTCTTAGGATTGGCTCTCCTAAAACCAAGAAAGAGTTGGTTTGTCTTTACGACCTCTCTATTTTAGCTTATCTACTAATCTTTGTCAATCGTAAGATTCCCTGTTTAAGACTTTCATGGCCTAGGCTTTTTTGACCATTTTTGAATTCAGAAGGAATCCTAGGAAAAGTAGAAAACTGACCACAGCATAAGCTAGGAAAATCCAACTAAAACTTGGAGAGACCAGTGCCAACAATTTTAAAACATAAGGAGATACGGCTGAGCCTAAGTTGCATCCTAGGAGAACATAAGCCGTCGCCTTATTCAGCAAATTTCTAGTAACACGTTCAGAAAGACGGTTAAAGATAATGGTCAAAACAATATTGTAAAAGAAACCAACACCAACAGAAAACAGAATCAATATCAGCAAGTTGTTAGCTAGGGATATTCCAAGTAGGCAAGTAGATAGGCAAAACAGCGCCATTGGCAAGAGACGGTGCTTAATGTGACCGATTAGTGAGGCAAAACTAAGTCCAGCTACAATCCCAATTCCCTGCTCCAAACTAAGGACCAGAGCTGATTGACCACTTGCAATGGTCTTACCATCAATTTGAAACAGGGGCACGCGCAAACTAATCGATGAATTAATGCAAATCACAAAGCCTGCTAAGAGGGCCATACCTAAAATCATAGCCAAATCTTTTTTATCCAGACCTTGTTTACTTTTTTGTGCCTCTTTCTTCTCTGTCTGCTCCATTGGTGGTACAAAGAGGAGGTACATGGCTAGGATGATAAAACCAAAACCATAGATAAGAAAAGCAAGTGTCCAATGAATTTTCAGTAATTGTCCAACCAAAAGGGAACACGATGCCCCACCAATCAATTCCACGGAACCTCGAATCCCAAGCATCTGAACCCTCTCTTTGCCCTGATAACGCTGACTAATGATAGAAATAGCCTTGGCATTGATTAAACCGATACCCATTCCAAAAATAAGACGTGACAGTAAAACAAGTGGATACAATTGAACAAAGAAGGGGAAGATTCCAGCACTACTTAGTAAGATTAAACCTGTCATAATCAATTGTCTGTCATTTAACCATTTGTCAACCAAAGGGTTAAGTAAGAGCATAGCCACTACAGAAAATGAAGGAACAGACACTAAAAGCTCGACTTGAGAAGCAGTATAGGTTGGACTATAGTAGTCCAACATAGGTGGTAGAGCGGTTGAAATCGAGAAGGCCGAAATCAAAAGCAAAGATAGCCCAAGCAGGCTTATTTTTTCTAAAATTTTTGTCATAATATCGGGATAAGATCATCCTTTCTTTACTTGTCTGATAGTTATTTTTTCATTATAATCTAAGAAGAGCTAAAAAATAGGACCTAGGTCCTAAAAAGGAGACATATGCCTAATCCCACTACAAGACCTCAGCTTGACCAGGTCTTTCCTGCAGCCTACCTTAATCAATTACAAAAGGTCACCTTTCAGAAAGGCGACTACATATGCACACAAGGGCAAGCTATCACTGAGCTAACCTACATTTTATCAGGTAGAGTAAAAATTGTTCGCTCCCTATCCAATGGTAAAGAACATATCCTAGAAATGCTTCACCAACCACAGCTACTGGGAGACGTTGAACTCATGACTAATCAATTAGCGGGTTCCTCAGTCATTGCCCTCGAAGACGTTCAGGCAGTTCAACTGCCATTAAATGATAAAGAATCGCTCCTCGAAGACCCAGTTTTTCTCTATCAAATTGGACGTAACCTAGCAATGGCACTACATAAGCAAGGTATTACTGCCTCAAGAAATGTTAGCTACCCTGTCAGGGAGCGTTTGGCTACCCACATCTTGAGTATTGAGGAAGAGGGTAACTTCCAACTGTCGCCATCTATTTTAGCAGCCAGTTTTGGGACTAGCTACCGCCATGTCCAAAGAGTCATCAAACAGTTTATCGACCAAGGAATCATTGAAAAGGTAGCCTTTAAGACCTATGGTATCTTACAGCGACAGACCTTGGAAACACTAGCTTTTATTGATTAGAAAAAGCTTTCGCTGAACCCTTGATGGTTTAATTTTCACCCCTTTTGTGCTATAGTTATAAACAAGTAAATCAAAGAAAATAGAGGTAAATAAATGGACGCTCAAACTAAAATTATCCGCGCCAGCCATATGATTGATATGAATGATATCATTCGTGAAGGTAACCCAACCTTGCGTGCTGTCGCTGAAGACGTAACCCTTCCACTTTCAGATGAAGATATTATCCTGGGTGAAAAAATGATGCAATTTCTTCGTAATTCACAGGATCCTATCATTGCTGAAAAAATGGGGCTTCGTGGAGGTGTCGGTCTCGCAGCCCCACAATTAGATATTTCAAAACGTATTATCGCCGTTCTTGTTCCAAATCCTGAAGACGCTGAGGGTAATCCACCAAAAGAAGCCTACAGCCTTCAAGAGATTATGTACAACCCTAAAGTCGTTGCCCATTCTGTTCAGGATGCTGCCCTAGGTGAGGGAGAAGGATGCCTTTCAGTAGACCGTGATGTCCCTGGCTATGTTGTTCGCCACGCACGTGTAACCGTTGAATACTTCAACAAAGAAGGTGAAAAGAAACGCATCAAATTCCGTGGCTACAATTCAATCGTTGTCCAACACGAAATTGACCATACTAACGGTATCATGTTCTACGACCATATTAACAAAGACAATCCATTCGCCATCAAAGATGGACTCTTAATTATCGAATAACGACAATAGCCCTCAGTAGAAATACTGAGGGTTTTAGTTTGGAAACAAGAACTTTCTTCTATTTACAAATAGAAAAAACCAACTTTCGTCGGTTCTTTTCTCCTTAGGTAAACCTGTCCTCAGACAAGCATATTGTAAAGTGTTTCATTACCGTGAAGATTAATGTAACTTGGGTCAAAGTCCGAAAGACGTTCAAGCAGACCATCATAATCATTCTTATCACTAAGAGCCACGCCAATAAGAACTGGACCTTTGCCTTTATTGGCACGTTTGATGTACTCAAAACGAGTGATGTCGTCATTTGGTCCCAAGATATCATTTACAAATTCACGAAGGGCACCTGGACGTTGTGGGAAATTAACCACAAAATAGTGCTTGATGCCATTATAAATAAGGGCACGTTCTTCCATCTCCGGCATACGGTTGATGTCATTGTTACCTCCTGAGATGATACAAACGATGGTTTTTCCCTTAATCTCATCTTTAATCACTTCAAGGGCCGCTACAGAGGCTGCACCTGCAGGTTCTGCGATGGTACCAACTTTAGAGTACATATCAATTAAGGTTTCTGAAATCAGCCCTTCATCAACACCCAAGAGGCGATCCACATGTTTACGAGCCACTTCGTAAGTTTTGGTTCCCACCTTTTGGACAGCAATCCCATCCGCAAATTTATCGATTTCTTCGAGTTTTACAGGATAGCCACGGTCAAAAGCTGCTCTCATGCTACGAGCGCCACTAGCTTCAACACCGATAACCTCCATAGATGGTGCCACATCTTTGATATAAGTAGAAACACCAGAGATGAGACCACCACCACCTACTGGAACCAAGATGCTATCAAAGGAAACACCCTCCTCTTGAGCCTGCTCATAAATTTCGTAAGCAACTGTTCCTTGACCCGCTTGGACATTATAATCGTCGAATGGAGCAATGAAAGTCATGCCTTCAGACTTGGTATATTCCTGTGCTGCTTGAGCAGAAGCATCAAAGGTATCTCCCACCAATTTGATTGTTACAAACTTACCACCAAAGAAACGTACTTGACCAATTTTTTGGTGAGGCGTGGTTACTGGCATAAAGATGGTTGCAGGAATCTTCATCTCATTACAAGTATAAGCAACCCCTTGAGCATGGTTTCCGGCTGAAGCACAAACCACACCACGTGCCTTATCCTCATCGCTTAACTGGTGGATGGCATAGTAGGCTCCACGCAATTTGAAAGAGCGCACCTTTTGCATGTTTTCTTTTTTAATATAGATGGTTGCTCCGTATTTTTCAGACAAATAGCGATCAAAATCTAGTGGTGTACGTTCCACTACGTTTTTTAAGACTTCGTTAGCCTTTACGATATCATTTGCAGTAATCATTGGCTCTCCTTTGACACAATATTCAAACTATTTCTATTGTATCACAATTTTCAGAAAAATAGCAGTCTACCCAAAGAAAACTCCTTGTTGGCACAAAGAGTTTTACCTATTATTTGTTATCTTTTTTGACATCAAGAAATTACGAAGAGCTGCCAGTGCGGCTGCACCTGCTAGAACAATGGCTGTAAGGATAGCCACAGCATGTTCCCCCCACTTATGAGATTTTGCTGTTTTGACAATTGTCTCTTTGAGACCTTCTGTCGTTCCTTTATCACCTTTTTGTGTTGTGGTTTTATTGGCAATATTAAGATTTTGACTACCACTGTAGGTGTTATCTGATGAGGCTGTGTTAGCAACTTCTTGAAGGGTCCCATGAGTGTAACGAACATTTGTCGTGATGCTATCAATCATCTCAACAATATTTCTAATTGTCCTTG
This sequence comes from Streptococcus sp. HSISS3, assembly GCF_000448605.1. Lineage (NCBI taxonomy): Bacteria > Bacillati > Bacillota > Bacilli > Lactobacillales > Streptococcaceae > Streptococcus > Streptococcus sp. HSISS3. The sequence continues at coordinate 116,982 of NZ_CM002130.1, read as the reverse complement.
CATCATATAAACCACCCTCAGTATCCTTTAAAATAGATACCGCTAATTTTTCAATAGAAGCTTCTGAAGATGCTGCTACCATAGAATGAACTTCTGAGCTTGCTGTTTCTGAATATCTTGCATAATTGCTAAAGAGTGACGCTGCTTCTGTGATTGTTTCTGAAGTACTTGGTAAGGATTCTGATACACGTGGAGAATCAGGGAATCTATTCCAACTATTGATGTTTTCTGATAGTCCACCAAGGATGACCTCTTCTGATGTGCCTACTGTTTCAGAAGTCGCCGAAGCCACTTCTGAAGGACTCACTTGACTTTCTGATTCTGTCAATGAAAGGACTGGTTCAGCAACTACATGTGATTCCGAAACGACTGTTGTCGTTGCAATGGCCGACTCTGAGACCATGGCACTGCTTGCAGGCTCTGATTCAGATATTGAAGATGCTGAAGCCCTTGTGCTGACTGAGGTTGCTGATGATACCGTTGCACTTTCTAAAATGTCTGATGATGCTTCTGAAGTCGCTAAGCTTAGGGCCTCCGAAGCTAGTGTATTTACTGAAGCTGATTCTAGCGCTCCTTGACCAGAGTTAGATACCAGGTCTCCATCTTTCTCATCAAATGGTGCTTCTGATTCCATAGATACTAGGATAGCTGCTGATTTTATGAGTGTATCAACTGATGGTGCTGGTTGCATTGTTTCATCTGGTTGAACATGTTCAACAATCGGTTTCACATCTGTAGAAACTTCTGAATCTTTGGTTACTGATGTGTTTTCTGAATGAGCTGTTTCTGAGCTTGCTTCAGCTGTTACGGTATTATCTGCTTTCTTACCAGCTTGGTTAGTAACTGATTTTAAGATAACCGGTGCTACCGGTGTTGCTCTTGTGTCTTCCTTGATGTAAAGCATGTTCCAGAGAGTCAACTTAGGAACTGAAATGACAAGGACTGGTTGACCATTGTCATCTGTTTCAAGGCTTGCTTGTGCCTTCTTCATGCTTGAAGTTGCCCAATCATCTGGTGATGTCACATAGACTTGATTGGCAATCTTAGCGGCTTCTTGAGCTGTTTTACCTGCTAGGCTAAGACGAACTGTGAGATTTTCTTGTGCATCCGGTGTTTTATTATCCGCATAACCTTCTTCATTATGCCAGCCCGCATTGATACCCATCATGTTAATCATTTGAACAGTTGAGAAACCTTTTCCTGATTTAGCAAATGTCCAAACTTGATTTCCCGTCACACCTAGCGCATCTTTAGAAAGGTTTTCACCAGCAGCATTCTTGGTAGACACAGCTTGAATGCTGTTAGTCACACCCTCGCCACGAAGAAGGTTTTCATAAGCAGTAATAAACTGTTGGTAATTGTAAAGCTTACGAATAGCATCCTTAGCCACACTGAGGTATTGAGTTGGGTAATAAGCACTTTGAAGGACGTTTAGGGCTGCATTAGCATTGGCAAGGGCTGCAATGGACATGTGGTAACCACCAGTTGCAGCTACTGTCGCATCTACCAGAAGGGTCGCATCGGTCTGCAATGGCTGACCAGCCAGGGCATCTTTACCAGCACCGTTAGTTGCTTTTCCGCCAGGAACAGTATAATCAATACCTGGTTCTTCCATGTAGGCACCGACGATAAGTGATTTACCAGTTTTATTGCGGACCATATCAATGCGTGCTTTCAAATCCCCATAGGCAACTTGCATACGTCCTGGAAGCACTGAACCACCGTTTGTCCAGAGCTCATTATAAACAACATCTTGACGTACCTTGGCTAATTTATCATCATTACCGCCATTGACATCATTGATTGTGATGTAATAGTTCTCACCAATAAGGGCTTTCATGGCATTAATAAATGATGCATATGAATCAGACATCATGTGTGAGTCAGCTTCGTCTGTGCTGTGACGGTGCTCATAATCTGTCACACGGTTGTCACCAATTGTATCACCTTGCCAACCATCAAATCCCATACGGTCCATAGCTGATTTCATGACACCTGCAATGTATTTTTGCCAATCAGGATTAGCTGGATCATAGTAAACTTGAGTTGGGTTGTTACCGATAGTATAAGTCATCGGCTCACCCTTCTTACCAAAGCTGTCATAAAAATTATAAACCAAAGCAGCGAGCGGAAGGGCTGGATTCTTTGGATTTGAATCTGCTGAAATCATGTTATAGAGCATGGCAACAGCGCCAGACTTATGTACTTGATTCACCAATTCTTTAACGGCCTTAGTGTCAACCTGGGTGTGACTCCAGGTATTCCATTTTTGAACAAAGCTATCAACACCCTTTGGGAAAGGATTGGTAGCTTCACTATAAGCATCGTAGAAGAAATATGAGTTAATATTCATAGACTTCATAAGCTCAAGCTCTTTACGGTAGGCCTTAAAATTTTTGACAAGGATACTATTTTGATCAGTCGGTGAACCTGCTACAATACCGTAACGTGGGAAGACTGTCCAATCATCTTCAACAGATAAGCCAACACGTTTACTTGTCAAGGCTTTACCCAATTTGTCGTTGACACTAATTGTCACCAAGTAACCTGTGTTGTTTGTCAACCATTCTGACGCAACAGTCAAATTTGAAACCTTAACCGAAGCCCCCGCTGCCAGTGTCACATCAACATTATTTTGACCGATGATTTCTGAAGCCTGTTGAAGGGTCAAGTTGACAGTCAAAGTTTGAGTTTCTGCTGTTGGGTTAGATACAACAACAGAGTAGTTAACATCACCATCAGCCTTACTATAGGCTGCTTTTGTTGTTTCTGGATCTGTCAAGTAAGCATCGCCATTCAAGTTTTGTTCTGTCACTTCAGTAACTGGTGTTACTTGGGCTGTTGAATGACGTCCTGCTTCCGTAGCATTATCAGATGATGATGTGATGGTTTCCACAGCAGCTGACTCAGGAGCTATCGCTTCACTAGCTACAAGAGTTTCTGAGCTAGCGCTCTCTGTTGGTACCGCTTGGGAAAATACTGTGGTAGCAGTCGCAGTTGTTGCCGTATCTGTCGTAACAGCTGCAGACGATGGACTTATTTCTGTTGTTGCAACTGGAGCAACCACCTCAGTTGGTACCACGACCAAGTTATCTGCCTTGGCTACTTGACTAATTCCCAAGACACCACCAGCTACAAACAAACCTGATAATAATTTAGTTGACGATACTTTCTTTGACATCTATCTCTATCCTTCTACAAAATCTTTATCACCTCGGCGTTTCAAATTATCACTATTTTATTTGCATGCAGTAAACTCGAGTCGTTTTTAGTTTCATAAAAACCGCTTGGTGTTTCTTATGAAATTAATGTTAACTTAATCTTTTTTGTAAAACAAGGGAATTTCCGGTAATCCTCGTAAACGGTAACTTTTTCATCATGAATGGTCAGATTTTTTTTAGAAATTCTAGAGCAACATTTTTTAATATCATTAAATATTCTTTATTTTTATCTCTCCAAAATGACAAAGATAATTCATAAATGCTGAAGATTCAGTCTAGCCACTTATAATGTCTTGAAGGTCATCTAGACTAGCAAAAAACCACTTCCCATACAAGGTGGGAAATGGTTTGCTTATCTATTTTTGGTATCTAAAATGATGGTCACAGGCCCATCATTAACTAGACTAACCTGCATATCTGCACCAAAGCATCCTCGTTCTACAGGAACATGGGTTGACAAGGATTGATTGAAATCGTCATAGAGTTGGCTAGCCATATCTGGCTTTGCAGCTCCTGTAAAGGCCGGTCGGTTCCCTTTTTTCGTATCCGCAAAAAGCGTAAACTGAGAAATCGACAAAATCTGGCCACTAACATCCTTAACAGAGAGATTCATCTTACCAGCTTCGTCTGAAAAAATACGCATATTGACAATCTTACGCACCGCATAATCCAAATCCTCTCTGGTGTCCTCTGGACCCACTCCGACCAAGAGTAAGAGACCCTGCTTAATAGCACCAACCGTACGATCCTCAATAGCTACGGAGGCCTTTTGCACGCGCTGAATCACAATCTTCATAGCAAGAGCTCCTTAACCATTGGTACGTTTAACACTGTAAACATCTGGAATAATTTTAATTTTATCCACAAGACCAGTCAATTCAATGAGGTTGGCAATTTCAAAACTAACATGAATATTGGCAAACTTCATGTCCTTAGTTGGTTGCGCATTGACCGTCGCAATACTCTTAGTCGTATTTGACAAGATTTGAAGAACATCATTCAACAGACCTGAACGGTTAAGACCATAGATGTCAATCTCAGCCAAATAAGATTTATTAGCATTACGCTCATCCCACTCTACTTCGATTAACCGTTGTTCATAACCTTCCTGACTCTTGATATTATGACAGTCTGAACGGTGAATGGCGATACCACGTCCTTTAGTGATGTAACCTTCAATTTCGTCTCCAGGCACTGGGTTACAGCACTTGGCAATACGCATGAGGAGACCTGAGGCACCTTGTATGATAACCCCATTTTCACTCTTGACCTTAAGAACCTCTTTCTTCTCAGTCTTGACTTCGCCACCCTTCATTAGCTCTTCAGCTTCAGCCTTAGCCTTAGCACGCTCTTCTTCACGACGTTCTTTTTCCGTCAAACGATTGAAGACAGCAGCAGCACTGATTTCACCAAAACCAACAGCCGCATAGAGAGCCTCCTCACTGCGTACGCTCATACGAGGAAGAATTTCCTCTATATGCTTCTTGTCCAGATATTTATTGGCAATGTAGCCCTGCTCTTGGAAGTAGCCAACCAAAAGCTCACGCCCCTTGGTGATAGAAGCTTCTTTGTCTTGATTTTTAAAGAATTGACGAATCTTATTTCTGGCCTTAGTGGTCTTAACCATCTTAATCCAGTCACGGCTAGGACCAAAAGAATTAGCATTGGTGACAATCTCAACCACATCACCTGTCTTGAGCTTAGCAGTCAAAGGAACCATACGACCATTGACTTTAGCACCTGTAGCCTTTTCACCGACTTGGGTATGAATGGCATAGGCAAAGTCAATAGGCCCCGAATCTTTAGGCAATTCCTGAACAGCACCATTTGGTGTAAAGACGTAGATACGTTCTGAGAAAATATCCTCCTTAACAGAGTCCACAAAACCCATAGCATCGCCATTTGAAGCATCTTGGAGTTCCACGAGATCTTTAATCCAGTTCATTCCCAAAGCAGACTCTTTCGAATCTACCTTACCCTTGATACCTTTCTTGTAAGCCCAGTGAGCTGCAACCCCGTATTCAGCAACTTGGTGCATTTCCTTAGTACGGATTTGAATTTCAATAGGCCCTTTTGGACCATAAACCGTTGTATGGATAGACTGGTAACCGTTGGATTTAGGATTGGCAATATAGTCTTTGAAGCGACCAGGCATGGGGCGCCAAAGCTCGTGGATGTAGCCCAACATGGCATAAACATCACTGTGCGTCTCCATGACACAGCGAATGGCAATCAAATCATAAATTTGATCGAAGCGCTTCTTCTTATCACGCATCTTACGATAAATTGAGTAGATGTGTTTGGGGCGGCCATAAATGTCTCCGACAAGTCCCTGTTCAGAAGTATAGGTCTTGATTTTAGCGACAATATCATCCACAAGTTCCTCACGTTCACGGCGTTTTTCCTTCATCATATGGGAAATTTTGTAGAATTCCACCTCGTTAAGGTAACGGAAGGCCATATCTTCCAGTTCCCATTTGATACGACTGATACCCAAACGGTGAGCCAAGGGAGCATAGATTTCCATTGTTTCACGAGAAATACGCTCTTGCTTGTCCTTACGAAGATGCTTAAGGGTACGCATATTATGCAAACGGTCTGCTAATTTAACCAAGATAACACGAATATCCTTAGACATGGCCATAAGCATCTTACGGTGATTTTCAGCTAGTTGCTCTTCGTGTGACTTGTACTCGACCTTACCAAGCTTGGTAACACCATCTACGATATTTCGTACATCAAGGCCAAAATCTGCTTCCAAATCATCTAGCGTCTTTTCGGTGTCTTCAACGACATCATGCAAGAAACCACAGGCCACTGTCACTGCATCAAGGTGGAGATCTGCCAAGATACCTGCCACTTGAATAGGGTGGATAATATAAGGTTCTCCTGACTGACGAAATTGCCCATTATGAGCCTCCGTCGCATAATGCCAGGCTTTTTCCACTAATTTTAAATCATCTGCTGACATGTAAGCCGAGCAAATGTCTAAAATTTCTTCGCCTGTTATATTTTTATCTTTAGCCATGATTTCTTCCTTCGCTACTTTTTAATTATCCTTTATTTTATCACTTTTACAAGTAAAGAAAAAGAGCTAGATAGGCAATTCTTAGTCAGAAGGAGGCAACTTGAAAAACACAATATCTTGTGTTAGAATGATTGAGCAAACACAAGATATAGATAGAAAGAGGACACTTATGTCTCAACTTACCCTCGTGTATATTAGTCTTAGTGGCAATACCCAAAGCTTTGTCAAACGGATGTCTGATTATTTATCCCTAAAACACGGAATTGCCTGTCGCCAAATCAATATTAAAGAACTCAATCATGAAACCTTCCAAGTGGACGAACCCTTTGTTGCTCTATTGCCAACCTACCTTGAAGGAGGCAATGGCATCGACAATGGAGATGTCGAAATCCTAACTAATCCACTGGGAGACTTTATCGCAGCCCATGATAACTACAAACGTTGCTTTGGTATCATCGGTTCTGGTAACCGCAACTTCAACAATCAATACTGCCTAACTGCTAAGCAATATAGTAAACGTTTTGGTTTCCCTATGTTAGGGGACTTCGAGCTTCGTGGTACACAGTCTGATATCGAACGTCTGGCACCCATTATCCTAGAAGCACAAAAGAACTTTAAACAACTATCAAACTAAAGCCAAAAAGCCCTGTGATACGTACCGTGTCAAGTAGACAATTGAAATAAATAAAATGTGAGGAACCAGGTTGCTTTGGGTTAAGCAGTCTGGTTTTTCTTATCGGCAATAGTTTTCCAGTAATCTCTATATTTTTTAGATTGTTTAATTGGATAATATGGAGCTTGTTCTGGATTTTCTTGTGCTTCAGCTCTCACTTGAGCTGGTGTTTTCCCATTGAATCTCTCTTGGGGATCATGATATAGGTAATAGTGAATGGTCTTTTCGTAAGCCTCTTTCATCTCTTCAAAACTTGACACATTAGGATAAAGAACTGCTCTCATTTCCTTTATAATTCCCTGCCAGCTCTCCATTGGCCCATTATCGATACAACGACTGACTCTAGACATTGACTGTGTCATGCCCTGCGT
>NZ_CM002130.1:93454-107506 GCF_000448605.1 Streptococcus sp. HSISS3 | reverse complement strand
AGCTAATTCTTGAAGGGAACCTTCTCCTGTTAAATAGGCTTCAATGCATTTTAGCTTAAACTCTGTAGAATAATTTTGGTTATGCTTTAGAGACTTTAGCCCCTCGTGCCCTTGATATTGATAGGCTGTAGCCCAGTCTTTAATAGTACAAGGATTGACCCCAAACTGACGAGCTAGTTGAGAACAGGAGGCTTTACCTTCAAGATACCAGGTAACAGCCCTCAGCTTGCCTTCAAAAGAAACCTTACTTTTTCTAGACATAATAAAAATCCTACTTTCGTAAACAGTACTTTATGTATTTTTACTGTCTACTTAAGTAGGACTATATCACTGATAGGGGCTTTTTATCTTGCTTAATTTTTCTCTTGCTTTTTGATTCCAAAGAATCCAGCCAAGGTCAAAAGAACCATTCCAGCTAAAGTTGCTGACACAGATTCGTCTGAATTCGTGTTTGGCAAGCTCTTGGCTGAGCTTGAAGGTTGAGTTTCTTGCACTTGAGCTTGAGGTAAGATAACGACTTGAGCGTTTGATAACTGGATAGCTGAAGCAGGTTTAGCCATGCTAGCAACTGCAGTAGCATTTGGTTTTACATGCTTAGTGTGGTCTGCCATCTCAACATCTTTTGGTGACTTCTCAGATTCTTTCTTAGTCGCATCCTCAACTTGATTTGCCTTTTCCTTAACAACCAAACGGTACTCTGCAAATCCTGCCTGTGTTGATGGTCCTACATAACTAATGGCATCCTGACCAGCAAGATGAGCACGCGCATTGTCAGAAGAGGCAAAACGGATGTCTGCATTGGTAATATTAGGAACGAAACTCCAATTTCCATCGGCACTTGGATTGATCGTTTTCTCGCTGACGATATAGTCAATGATGGCCTGACGATTTTCAAGATTGAGGAGACGTTTTTCTGCAGCATCCTTAACACCAGGGAAATTACCAGTCGCACGGTAGTTATTAGTCACCACAAGGAAAGTCTGATTCAAATCAATAGGTTTACCTTGATAAGCCAAGTCACGAACACGACTAGCGTCTGGGTTAACCAACTTACCTTCACGATCATATTTGTTAGGTTGTGTCAAATCAAACTTGTAAGTCAACCCATCAATCACATCGTAATTATATGAGCGATAACTACTGTTAATAAGTTGTTGTGGTTCTTTGCTGTTAGGATCAATTTGATTGAACTGTCCCGCAGACATTTCCAACCATTCTTTGATTTGTGCTCCAGTCACTTTGAGTAGGGCTGTAACATTATCGTAGAGGTAGAGGTCTGCGACATTCTTAATGGCCAATGGCCCCGCTGGAATATCAGTATAGTAGGTCGCATCACCACGAGTTCCTGCCTTGAAAGGTGCTGCAGCTGAAAGGAGTGGAAGATTCTCATCTGCTGTTCCGGCTACTTGTTTCTTAACATACCATAGTTGTGCATTATTAACGATCTGAATAGATGGATCATCCTGAACCTGAGCAAAGTAGCTAGTGATTGGTGCAGTGGTCTCACCAACTTCCTTACGGACATAGTTGATTGTCCCATTATGGTCATGAGCAGCCATGTCAATTAAGTCCTTGTCCGCAACATCTGACTTAGTGTCAATCTTTTCAAGCTTGGCCTTACTGTTGACAACTTTCCATTTACCATTCGTATAAGTCAACTTGACATCCATGATTCCGAGATGATCTCCGAACTTACCAGCCATAACCACAGGTTTTCCATTGATGAGACCATTAACATCATCTACACCAGGATATTTAGCATAAAAACTTGTGCCATCTCCATTTGGAAAATCTGCATGAGAATGCCCTGTCGCAACAGCATCAACGCCTTCAATACCAGCAATTTGGTAACCTTCATTTTCCTCGTTCTTAGTGTATTCATTGTCACCAATACCAGAGTGAGCTGCGACCAGAATATAGTCAGCTCCTGCAGCTTTCATTTGAGGAACAATTGTCTTAACAGCCTCCATTGGATCATCAACGGTTACCTTACCTTCAAGATTGGCCTTATCCCAAACCAAAATCTGTGTTGGAAGGACACCCGTAATACCGATTTTTAGTGTTACCTGTTTGCCGTCCATATCAGTAAAGGTCTTGTTAACAATCTTATAAGGATTGTAATAGTAGTCACCTGTCTTAGCATCACGCACATTTGCATTGATAATATTAATCTTAGCAGTCTTAACCATACGGTTCAAAAATTCGAGGCCATAGTTAAACTCGTGATTTCCAAGCGTTTCGGCATCATACCCAAGCATCTCAAAGGCCTTATACATAGGGTGAGTCTCACCTTGGGCAACAGGATCAATCAAAGCCTTATAAGTTCCAAAAGGAGTTCCCTGAATCGTATCCCCACTGTCCACCAAGACCGTATTGGGATTGGTTTCACGGGCTTTTTTGATAAGAACAGCAGTTTTAGACAGACCAACTGTTTGAGACGGCTTATCTTGATAATAATCATAGTTAACCAAGTTGGTATGAAGGTCTGTTGTTGACAAAATCTGCATATCAACGGTTTGCCCCTCATGAGCAGGCTCTGTAACAGGTTCGGCCTGTACTGGTACTGCTGGTGTCACCTGGTTAGCATTGGTCAAAACAGCACTGGCTTCTTGATTTGCTTGGGACGTTGAAGTATTAGATGATGGCTCTGCAGACGCATTTGCCGCTACTGGTGTTGGGGTAGCAGATACAGTCTCTGCTCCTCCTTGAACAGCTGTCTCCGAAGTTCCTTGTCCTGATACAACAGAAGTCCCGCTATCTGTCACACTTTCAGTTGAAGTAGTTGCTACTGATGTATTTGCTTCATCAGCATGCCCTAGGACTTGTGGCACAGTCAAGAGGGCAAAAAGGCCCAAAACCACAGCGGATTGAGTCACATAACGATTCGTTTTCATTAAAAATCTTCCCCTTTTATAAAGATAATACAATTATATTAAACCTAAATAAGATTATCAACCTTTTTAGAAATTACAAAGTCTATGTCAAAATGAACAGCCGGGAGTATGTCTCAGCTTAAAAGTGTCAAATACAAAAAAAGTTGGAACAAGGCCAACTTTCTCTTATTGATTCAATTCTAAAGCGTAACTCACACTGCTCAAAGTATAGAGAGGAGCTGTTTCCGTCCGCATAATACGTGGTCCAAGGCCAATCTTAACGCCACCAGCATCTTCAAAGGCGTCAATCTCAGACGGAGAAATACCACCTTCTGGTCCAAAGATAAAGAGGAGCTTCTGTCCATGTTCCACCTGAGCCAATTCACGAGCTAGAGTAGCCAACTCGCCAGCTTTAGCGGTTTCCTCATAGGCGATAAAAATCTTATCAAAATTAGCTAATTCTGATAGAAATTCCCCCTTTTTCTCGAACAACCTGACCTCAGGAACACGATTACGTTTGGATTGTTCTGCAGCTCCTAGAGCAATCTTGGCAAGCTTATCTTCCTTCTTGGCAAGCTTCTTACCATCCCACTTAACCACAGACCAGTCCGCAGGGAAAGCCCAGATAGCCTGTGCTCCAAGCTCCGTTGCCTTTTGTGTCACCAGCTCTAGCTTATCTCCCTTTGGAAAACCAGAGGCAATGGTCACTGAAACAGGCATCTCAACATTATCAGCTAAGTCTTCAATCACTTCAAAGACATGATTCTCACGGTCAGTCACACGTGCAAGACGCTTGATACCGTCTTCAAAAACTAAGACAACCTGATCATCCTCTGTTAAACGCATAACGTTAAACATATGCTTCACAGCATCCTTGTCTTTGATGATTACTGGATTTTCAACCTGCCCCTTTATAAAATACTGTTGCATTTAGCCTCCAATCACACCTGAAATATCATCTGTCTTCTTGAAGACACAGGCATTCCACTCTCCCTGAACCATGTGAGTTTCTAGGAAGAAACCAGCTTTCTCGGCCGATTCACGTACCATATCCCATTTTTCAGAGATAATTCCTGACATAATCAAGTAACCTTCATCCTTAACCAAACGGTAGGCATCTTCCGTCAGGTGGATGAGAATATCCGCCAAAATATTAGCCACGATAACATCAGCTTCTTGCGTCACGCCCTTTAAAAGATCTCCCGCAGCAACATGGATATTTTCCATACCAGGATTCATGTCGATATTTTCCTGTGCCACTCGAACCGCTACGTCGTCAAGGTCATAGGCGTAGATCTCCTTAGCACCAAGAAGAGAGCTAGCAATCGAGAGGACACCCGATCCAGTTCCCACATCAATCACCGTCTCACCACCACGGAGCACCTGTTCAAGTGCAAAAAGACTCATCTTAGTCGTTGGGTGTGTTCCTGTTCCAAAGGCCATGCCAGGATCTAGTTTGATGATTTTTTCGCCTACTAATGCCTCATAGTCTGTCCATGACGGCACGATTGTCAGGTCATGGGTAATGCGAGCTGGTTCATAGTATTTTTTCCAATTCTCAGCCCAATCCTCTTCAACCAACTCTTGAGTAGCCAAGTGAATATCTCCCGTTTCAAGACCAAAATCCGTTAACTCAGCCAAACGCTCATTAACTTGCTTGGTAATGGCCTCGATATCTGCTGATTCCGGATAATAAGCTGTAATTTTAACCGTCTCAACCTGCTCAACCTCAGGATAAAGTTCCCCAAAACGGTCCGCATTTTCCAAATAATCTGCACTATCATCAATAGCCACACCTTGGCTCCCAGACTCAATTAAAATATTAGAAGCTGCCTCTTCGACCTCACGATTAACCTCAATCGTTAGTTCTTGCCATTTGTCCATATATTATTTTCTTCCTTTTCTGATAAATAATCTTTAAATCGTTCTTGCAACTGTGGAATGATTCCTTCTGCTTTTATAAAGTCCTCTATAGGCATCAATTTAAATTCTTGGCCTTCATCTCCAAAATAAATCTCCTGATACTGCCCCTGACTGATTTGAGCAACCACAAAAACAGCTGACCTGTCTTTATCCAACATACTAGGATAGATTCTCGACCAGATAATTGATTCCTCTTTCAGAACCAATCCAAGTTCCTCCCAGACTTCACGTCGAAGACACTCAAGAGGCGTTTCCAGGCCTTCTCTTCCACCACCAGTCAATTCCCACATATTGGGCCAAGGAATAGCTGGTTTATTATCTCTGAGAATAACCAAAATACTTTGCTCTACGAGTAAGGCAGCCTTAACACCTGTAAAATCGAACTGATCTTTTAAATAAGCATCCATCCCTTTTCGCTCCCTTTAATACCTTGGATAAGCAAAAAATTCCTTCTCTTCAAAGACTTATTCTTAAACGTACTTCCCTCATTTTCAAAGTCATACTTTGTAAAAATAAATGACATAACATTTTTTAAATTTTCTTTAGCCTATCAGAATATCTAATCAATTATGACTAACTTTAACATTGATATTTTACACATTTATAAATCACATATTTAACATATCATGTAAGTATGTTTTAAGTGCAATTAAATCGACTACTTATGAATCCATAGATAACACGATTAAACTGCCTGCAATTAAAATAGTTAAAAAAGTAGTGACAATTGGATCCCAAAATATACCCCAAAAAATAATTAAGAATACAATATAAATCAAAGAGGCTATATATTTTCGTTCTTTAATCCCCCAAAAAATAAGAAATAAAAGGGATATTGCCCAAAATAATCCTAAAAATAAATGAAAATAATACCCATCTACTTGCACAATTTTAAACGCTTCACGAAGCGCTCCTAGTCTTTGTTGCTTTATACTAATAATTTCTGGGCTATGCTTAAATTTATTTATCCACCAAGACATGACAATCTCAATTATACATATCATTCCTAATTTCACTGGATTTTCCACATAATCTTTAAAGTAGTTCATAAATTCACCATCATTTCTATTTTAAAAGTAATCCTAAGAGAAAAGCAACGATTGCCCATATAAGTGATAGTTTGGGAGCTTCAATACTTTTATTTGTTCCAACTAACCATTTATAAATTGTCTCAAAAGTATCATATACTATAAGTGATACTACAAAAACTGTGACCAATAGAAGGACCAAAAAACAAGTATTCTCTAATACACTCTGCCCTATCTTCAGAATATAGGAGCTACTATTATCCAAATTAATAAATGAATCTTTGTCTTTCCAAAAGAATGTCAAATCAGCAACTAGTATAATGAACATTAATATAACATTCTTTTTTCTTTGGAATAAGAAACAAAAGAAATAGAATACAAAAGATTGTAATCATCAATGGTAAATTCATAAAATTATCAGTCAGAGAGGCGTGATTAATTTCTATATGAGATAGATAAGAAATGTTAGCCTTCAACCAACTTAAAGTGAAATAATTGACCATCCCCATAATTGCAAATATTCCAAGTATTTTTACCCTATTTGTCTTTAAAAATTTTACTAAACATACATATAATTGCCCAAGAAAGTCATTTAATTGGGTTGCCTTTGGTTTAGTTTCTTTTACTGAGAAAATTTTTCCTAAACGCTTGTCCATCTCCTGTGACAAGGTTACATGCTTCTTAAGTAATTTTTTGTGTGCACTCTCATAGTCTTTTGCAAATATAGAATACGTAGCTATCTTTTTTATATCTATAGCTACAACTTTTTTCTTATCTTTCTGATAATAAATTCTTTTCATGTGTTCCTTGTTTATCTATTCATTGAAATGTATTTTATTCGAATCGAAAAACATATGTAAAGTAGCAATATATGTTCAACTTAGATTTCAGTACTAGAATTATACCATATTTTTCAAAATCAAAATATAATGTTAACCGTATCTCATTTTCAATCATTTATGTGAAACTGTAAGAGTTATTCTAACTATATTAACAAAGAAAGAGACCTGCTAAAAACAAGTATCCACTCCCCCGTTATTAATGATCAACACATAAAATAATTTAAAGGAATTCTAAACAATATACATGTAAATTTCAAAAACTATTTTAAGATAGAATCCTAACCTAAGTCATACAAAGCTTCCTTGTCATTCCGAAAGATGGTTAAATTCTTATCATCGCAAAAAAATAACATTTTACAACCAGTTAGTACTCCTAAGCAATCCATAAATCTGAGCTTTCCCTCCTAATATCTCGGATATGGATAAAATTCTCCCTCTTCCAAGCCAGCTTTCCCTTTTTCGAAAGCGTCTTTGTCCCAAACCAAACCGAATTCCTCAGGTCCATCATCAGATAGGAAATCCATCAAGTCACTCAACCCTTCTGTTGCCACCTCATTCAAGGTTTCTGCAAAATAAGCTAAAAACTCACGAGATAGACCTTTCTTAGGCTCATATGGAATTGTTACTAGGTAGTCCTCCTCATCAAAACGTGATTTTGCTGGATTGTAAAAGAGCACGTAGTCTTCAAAAATAACATCCTCATCAGACACTTCACCCTTGTCATCAATAGTCTCCACATTACCACTGTTTTGCGCTTCTAGGATGAAGGTTACTTCTACAGCGTGATTCTTTTTATCCCAGTCTATCGCAAAATCATAATCCAAATGCTTATCTAATTCTTCTTCTAATACTGACAAAAAGCCAAACTTAGCCATTTGTTTTCCTCGTTCTTTCTTAGTATCCCCCTTATTTTAGCATAAAAGGAGCCAATAAAAAACAGAGTAGGCTGTCCCACTCTGTTCTAGTTCGTTATTTAGCATTTTCAACCGCTGCTGTCACAAAGGCACTGTAAAGTTCTTCAGCATGGTTTGGACGGCTATGATATTCTGGGTGGTATTGCGCTGCCACATAGAATTTCTTGTCTGGGAGTTCTACAACTTCCATCAAACGATTATCTGGTGACACACCTGAGAATACAAAGCCTTCAGCCTCAAACTGTTCACGGAATTTAGTATTAAATTCATAACGGTGACGGTGACGACGTTGAACAACTTCTTGATTGCCATAAGCTGCAGCAGCCTTAGAACCTGGTTTCAACTTACATGGGTAAAGACCAAGTCGAAGAGTTCCACCCATATCTTCAATATCAATTTGATCACGCATAATATCAATAATTGGGTATTTAGTTTCTGGGTCAAGTTCAGCCGAGTTAGCCCCATCCAAGTGAAGAACGTGACGAGCAAACTCAATACATGTCAATTGCATACCAAGACAGATACCCAACATCGGTACATCGTTCTCACGAGCATAACGAATAGCTTGAATTTTGCCCTCAGTACCACGTTGGCCAAAACCACCAGGAACGATGATACCATCAGCATCAGCCAAACGAGAAGCAACATTTTCCGCAGTCAAGTCATTCGCATTAACCCAGTCAATATCAATAGCAGTATCATTTGCCAAGCCTGAGTGTTTAAGTGCCTCAACCACTGACAAGTAAGCATCGTGAAGCTCTACATACTTACCAACAAGAGCAATTTTCGTTGTCTTCTTAAGATTAAGCACCTTATCAACCATAGCAGACCATTCTGTCATATCTGCAGCTGGAGCATCCAGTTTCAAATGATCACAAACAATTTGATCCATACCTTGAGCCTGCATATTAAGTGGTACTTGATAAATATGTTCCACATCTAACGATTCAATAACAGCCTCAGGTGCAACATCACAGAACTGAGCCAACTTATTTTTGATTCCTTGACCAACGGGTTGTTCTGTACGGATAACCAACATATTTGGTTGAATACCCAAACCACGCAATTCCTTAACAGAGTGTTGCGTTGGTTTTGTCTTCATTTCACCAGCAGCTTTCAAATAAGGAAGAAGTGTTGTGTGGATATACATAACATTATCAGAACCCACATCAGCCTTCATTTGACGAAGAGCTTCAAGGAATGGAAGACTTTCAATATCACCAACCGTACCACCAACTTCAGTGATAATAACATCAGAATCAGTCGTTGTCGCCGCACGCTTAATCTTGTCTTTCAAAGCATCTGTAATATGCGGAATCACCTGAACAGTCGCACCAAGATACTCTCCTTTACGTTCTTTACGTAAAACTTCACTATAAATCTTACCAGTAGTCACATTAGAGTATTTATTAAGGTTAATGTCGATAAAACGTTCGTAGTGACCAAGGTCAAGGTCAGTTTCAGCACCATCATCAGTGACATAAACTTCACCATGTTGGTAAGGACTCATCGTTCCTGGGTCAATATTGATATAAGGGTCAAATTTTTGAATGGTAACCTTAAGTCCACGATTCTTAAGCAAACGTCCAAGACTCGCAGCTACAATCCCTTTACCAATTGAAGATACTACACCACCAGTGACGAAAATATATTTTGTCATGTTAACTCCTTTAATATAATGTAAAACCATAAAAATAGCAGATTGATTACCGTATTCGATAATCGAGATAGTCCTTTACCAGTGTCCAACATGAGTACTATTTAGTAACTCAATATCAACAAAACCAGTAAATGACAAAAAACAAAAATGACCCCCTAGAGTTTTACTCTGGGAGTCTTGATCATGACCTCTTCAAAAGAGGTGCCCGATACATAGTCTAAACTATCCAAGACTATTTGTCAATGAAAAATTAATCATTTGACTCATCTTCATAGTCATCATCGTCATCTTCTTCAGACAGCTCAACATCATCTAAATCATCATCTGGAATAATTTCATTCAACTCAGAGTCATAAGATTCCACTTCGGCTTTCTCATCATCATCGTTATCATCATCGTATTCAAGACTATCAGAATTAGGTGTAAAGTTTTCATCTTCTGGGTCATCGTCATTGTAGTCAATGGCATCTTCATCACCATCCATGAAGGCATTAACTTTTTTATTCTTACGTTTTGGCGCATTTTCATCAGTATCTTCCAATGTGATGACTTCTTCATCAATTTCATCAATAGCGTACCATGAACGTAAGCCCCATTTGTTATCTCCTAGAGGAATGAAGCTCCCATCCGTATTCAAATCTGAATAAAAGAATGGCAAAGCTTTACGGATATCAGCATCCGATTTTTCTAAGTAATTTTGAATTTCATTGACCAAATCATTGAAATACATTTCATTATCACGACCACGTGTTTCTAAGATAGCACGGGCCACTTCAATCATTGATAATTCACTTTTTTCTTGTCCAGCAAATACGTCTAGTTCCAAAGTGGTTCTCCTTCATTCTTACTCAAGCTAATGTCGAAACAAAAATAGCTCGGCAATCAATTTTTCGCTACCCTCTATTTTACGCTAAAAAGAGTCAATAGTCAAAGCATTTATAGAAGAAAAAATCAAGTCTCAACAGAAACTTGATTTTAGTTCTATTATTTAACTTTTGCTGAGCTTGTGATAAGTTCAACAGCTTTTTTCATCGTAATATCATGTTTAAGCATCTCAGGTGAAAGAAGTGAAGAAACTTGTGATACTTCCATGTTGTATTCAGCTGCAAGATCGTTAATTTCTTTTTGAATTTCTTCTTCAGTAGCATCGAATCCTTCAGCAGCAGCAACAGCTTCAATAACAAGGTTAGTTTTCACACGTTTGTCAGCATCAGCTTCATATTGCTTGTGAAGATCTTCTTGAGTTGTACCAGTAATTTGGAAGTACATTTCAGGAGAAATACCTTGACGTTGCATGTTACCCATGAATTCGTTCATAGCACGGTGAACTTCGTCTTCAACCATTTCAGCTGGCAATTCGACGATTTCAGCATTTTCAACAGCCAAATCAAGTGCAGCACCTTCAACAGCATCGTCAAATGCGATTTCTTTAGCTGCTTCAAGTTCTTTACGATATTTAGCTTTCAACTCATCAAGAGTTTCAACTTCGTCATCAAGGTCTTTAGCCAACTCATCATCAAGAGCAGGAACTTCTTTAGCTTTAACTTCGTTAACTTTAGTAACAAATACAGCATCTTTACCCGCAAGATCAGTAGCTTGATAGTCTTCTGGGAAAGTTACTTTAACTTCTACTTCATCACCAGCTTTTGAACCAACCAATTGGTCTTCGAAACCTGGGATAAATTGACCTGAACCAAGTTCAAGAGAGTGATTTTCACCTTTACCACCATCAAATTCAACGCCATCTACTGAACCAACAAAGTCGATAACAACAGTGTCGCCATTTTCAGCTGCACCTTCTTTAACGACCAATTCAGCCAAGTTTTTACGTTCGTTTTCAAGCTTAGCATCAACATCTTCATCAGTAACTTCTTTAGAAACTTCAACTGAAACCTCAAGATCTTTATATGCACCAAGTTTTACTTCTGGTTTTGTAACAACTTCTGCAGTAAGTGTCCAATCTTGACCTTTTTCAATTGATTTGACATCAATTTTTGGTTGTGCAACAACATCAAGACCAAGTTCAGTAATCGCTGCTTCATAAGCCGCTGGAAGAATTGCATTCAAAGCATCATCATAAAGAGCTTCTTCACCAAATTTTTGGTTAAATACGGCACGAGGCATGTGTCCTTTACGGAAACCTGGTGCGTTCAAATTCTTTTTAACCTTGTTAAACGCTTGATCCAAAGCTGGTTGAATTTTATCTTGACCGATAGTAAATGTCACCACACCACGGTTAGTGGCTGTGTTTTCAAATGATACAGACATGTAGTCATTCTCCTTAAAATTTTATAGATACAGTTTAGTTTACCATATTTCAAAGCCTTTTAAAAGTTTTTTCTCCAATTTAATCACAAGAACATCGTTACAAACTGCTTCTTTTCTCAAATTTTGATAAACTAGTGCTATGAATATTTTACAAAAGTATATCCAACAATTTAATTTCGAAGAAATCTTAATGGTACTTATTACCAAAGGAATCAAACTCCTTATTCTCCTCACTATATTCCTTCTCAGTAAAAAAATCATTGACTTCCTTTTTAAACATACTGTGGGACGATCTCTATCCTGGACTATTCAAACCCCTGCCCGACAAAAAACAATTGAGCGCCTGCTACACAATAGTATGAACTACGTGCTTTACTTTTTCCTTGTTTACTGGCTCCTCAGTATCCTTGGTGTCCCTGTATCTAGCCTCCTTGCAGGAGCAGGACTTGCTGGAGTCGCACTTGGTTTAGGCGCACAAGGCTTTTTATCAGATGTTGTTAACGGATTTTTCATCTTATTAGAAAACCAATTTGAAGTGGGAGATTCAGTAGAAGTAGGAACTGTTACGGGTCGGATTTCAACTGTTGGTATCCGAACAACACAAATTCGAGGATTTGATGGAACGCTCCATTTCATACCCAATCGAAATATTACAATCGTATCCAACAAATCTCGAGGAGACATGAGAGCACAAATTGACATCCCAGTTTATATATCGACTGATATCAATAAAGTTATGAGTATCATAGAACAAGTTAATCAAGATAACATTGAAAAATATCCCGAAATCTGTGGAACTCCAAATGTTATTGGATTAATCACAACACCGTCAGGCCAATTAGTTTTTCGAGTTGACATTTTTACACAAAATGGACAACAGACCCATATCTACTCAGACTTCCTAAAACTTTACCAAGAAGCTCTGATAAAAGAAAAGGTTGAACTTCCAAAATTTTCCGGAAATTCCATAGTTGTAAAATAATTAAGATTCAATTACTCATCACAATAATCATCAACTGAAAAAACACCCAAAAATGAATGCACTGCACCCCCTATGTTAGATTTTATTCTATCTAACATAGGGGGTATTTAGTTATGAAATCAGCTTATTAAGATAGTATTTATCGTTATAAGCTAGGGGTTAAAAGCAATCATCTCAAACTTTGATCATTACTAAAAGTGAATAGATATCATAGAACAAGATAAAAAACGTTATAAAATCGAAAATTAATCCTCCTCATTGTAAGGATCAAAATCAACCATCCAAAATCTTAACTCTCTAATCATCTTCTTTCTTCCCCTAAAACATTCACCAGCCAACAATCGATCTAACTTAGCAGAATCTTCAGCAGAAAGCTGATTACGAAAAGTCTTAATTTGCTGATCATAAACGATTCGGTCTACTGTATCTAATCCCTTATCTGGAAGACAAAAAGCGATATCTGAAATTTCTACATAACACTGCCTATTGATTTGACGCTTAACTGACTCCTGTCGTCTAACTTCGTCATTCAGTCTATTTCTAAACTTCGTTTTAAAATAACGACGTAGCTTATCATCATCACCTTCTAATTCGGGAAATTTGTTTAAAAGTTGATAAAGAGTCATCATAGCTTCTTGCTCCATATCTGCTTGGTCCCAAAGTTGAATAAAGTATTGGCGAAAAGCTTTAAGGACAATCGGTCGTACAACCTCATATGCGTGAACAAAAACTTCTTGCTGCATAAAACCTCCAATAAAAATAAAATAATGTAATCTAATTAAATTACAAATCCATTATAAATGAAGTCAGCAAAATAAAATAGCGACATAAATGTCACTATAAAATTGAAAGAAAATCCAAAAAACTTTAAACATCCAAAGCTTAGATAACATTAAAAAAACTACTTTCAAGTAAAAAAGTGACTTGGTCTCCAAGCTGAAAACCTTTTCCTATTCAAGTCAACCGATATAGCAGAGCTAATTTTCATATTTCATCCGTAAAAAATCTTACTACTCAATAAAATTGAAGTGAACTACTAAAAAGTATGCGCTAAGATATTAATATCCTGTGGCTCTATAATTTCTGTAGTGGGTAAAACCACCATAGAGATTATAGAGCTTTTTGAATGCAGACAAAAAGTCCCATAAGAAACTATAATGAAAAGCAACCAAACCATCATTAGGAAGAACTTATGAGACTTATTAAGAGTACCACAGAATTAATCGGAATTAAAGACCCAAACATCATTATTTCTCTTGTTTTTGAAAAAGATACCTACATTGAGGTTCAAGCAATACTTGATTATCCTGCACCACCATGTCCTCACTGCCAAGGAAAGATGATCAAATATGGCTTTCAAAAGCCTTCTAAAATTCCTCTCCTTGAACAGGCTGGAACACCTACACTATTACGTCTTAAAAAGCGTCGTTTCCAGTGTAAAAGTTGTAGGAGAGTCACGGTAGCTAAGACATCAATCGTTGAGAAAAACTGCCAAATCTCCAATCTAGTCCGGCAAAAAGTTGCACAGCTCCTTACTGAAAAGGTGTCACTAACAGATATTG
>NZ_CM002130.1:43220-93442 GCF_000448605.1 Streptococcus sp. HSISS3 | reverse complement strand
GGCAGGTTACCTACGCGTTACTCACCCGTTCGCAACTCTTCCAAGAAGAGCAAGCTCCTCTCTTCAGCGTTCTACTTGCATGTATTAGGCACGCCGCCAGCGTTCGTCCTGAGCCAGGATCAAACTCTCATTAAATTCTTTAATAATCGTTCGAGCGTTAACTCATTTCCGTCTTCTGACGTTTTTTTCTTGTAAATTGACAGGTTATAATTTCTTCTATCATAACCCTGCACTTGGTTTCTTATTCAGTTCTCAAAGGTCTTTGTCTCTCTTAAGACAACTCCTATATTCTAGCAAATCTAGAATATCTTGTCAACACTTTTTGAAAAGTTTTTTCCAAACTTCCTCGTGTCTCTGCTTCATCCTCCGATGTAGCCTATTTATATTATCATCTCTTGCTTACCTTGTCAATAACTTTTTTAAAGTTTTAGAACTATTTTAAGTTAATGTCAGTCTACTTGAGACAACTTTCATATCTTATCATTCATTACATTGGATGTCAATATGTTTTTAACGAAACTTATTTCCCTTTTCTAGATTGAACCTTTTGGAATCCTTGATATAATATCCAACCGATTAGTATCCCTAGAGTGTTCTGACAGAAATTCGGTATGATTTCTGCGACGGCAAATCCTATTCCATACATAAATATTGAAGCAAGAGCATAACCACCAACCATTGAAATTGTAGCAAGTAACAAACCTACAATACGATATTTTCCCTTAAATCCAGCAAAATATCCTTGCGCACCATGAATCAGTAAACTAATAAACATCCATTGTGGAGCAGACGATAAGAGATCAATCAGAAATGCTGATAAACCTCCTACAATAGCTCCCTCTTTTTTACCTAAATAGAAGGCGGTAAAGTAGATACCTGCATCTACCAAAGTCAACAATCCTGTTGGTGTGGGGATTTTAGCTACAAATCCAAAAGTGACTGACAACGCTGTTAAAACAGCTAACAATGTTAGTTTTTTGTTTTATCATTTTGCATATTGAACTACTCCAAACTCATTTGATTGTTTAATTGATTCAAAAACAAAGGCTTTAGCATTAGCTATAGCGTCAATTTCTGAATATCCCTTAACTAGTTCACTTGCTATACTAGAGGCAAATGTACAACCTGCACCTGTATTATTTTTATCCAATACAGCCTCTTCAAAGATTTTATAGTCTTTTCCATTATAAAAGACATCTATTGCTTTATGATTATTTAAACGATTACCACCCTTAACGATGACTGTCTTAGCACCTAATTCATTTAAAATACATGCTGCACTCTTCATATCGTCAAGAGTATGGATTTTTTTATCAATAAGGAGCTCAGCTTCTGGTAAATTTGGAGTTATGACTGTAACATATGGGAAAAATTTAACCAATTCATTACGTAGCCGAGAAACCTCAACGTCATGGGTCTCCTTACAAACTAATACAGGGTCCAAAACAATTGGAATTCCAGGATGATTCTTAACAAAATCCAAAGTTAGCTCTGCGATTTCAACGTTTGGTAATAACCCAATTTTAAGTGCTGAGAAAGGCACATCTATTAGTGATTCCAGTTGTTGCTTAAAGACCTTGCTATCAATCGGAATGACCTCAAAACCATGTTCCGTCATCGCTGTCAGACAAGTCAAAGCTACAAAGCCATGTTGCTTATTGGTTGTAAATGTTGCTAAGTCTGCGTGAAGCCCTCCACCACTAAAAATGTCATTACCTGAAATGGCTAAAATTAATTCATCACTCATATTTTATCTCCTTCAAATATAATCCATTACCTGATGCTGTCGGTCCCGCAAGATTACGATCACAACTTTCCAAAACTGTCTTAACTTGAGAAATAGGCATGTGACCATTTCCAATTTTCAACAATGTTCCGACCATGTTTCTAACTTGCTTATAAAGAAAACCATTGCCAGAAAAAGTAAAGACATAGAATCCAGTTTTTTCATCAATTGAGACTCGAGCTTGGGTAATTGTGCGCACCTTATTTTCTACAGAGGTACCCGAAGCTGTGAAACCTGTGAAATCATGCGTACCAACCAAATCTTTGGCAGCTTCTTGCATAGGAGCTAAGCTTAGTGGATAGGGATAATGGGTGGCATAATTTCGCATCATAGGATTTTTAGGACGGCCTGCATCTACTAGAAACTCGTAAGTCTTACTATGTTTATTGTAACGTGCATGGAAATCTTCTGATACAAGTTCGATACTAACAATATCAATATCATCTGGGCATTGCGTATCTAAACCGAAACGCAGCTTCTCTGGATCCCGCTCCTGAGGCAAATCGAAGTGAATAACTTGTCCATAGGCATGAACACCAGCATCCGTTCGACCTGCTCCGTGAACTACTACAGGTGTGCCACTATTTAGCCGCAATAGCGTTTTCTCAATTTCCTCCTGAATAGAGCGAGCGTCTGGTTGTCTTTGAAAACCTGAAAAAAGTGTACCATCATAGGAAATTATTGCTTTGTATCTAACCATAAGCCTATCATATCAAATTTAATTGAGGATAAAAAGTGGTTAGGCTATAAATTGACCCCATACAGTTTTTGTGGTAAAAAAAGACGCTCAAGGCGTCTTTTCATTACAGGTCTTCTAAAGCATCTTTTACTTTGTTAAAAAACCCTTTTTTCTGTGGGGCAATCTTTTCATCACCACTTGCTTTGGCAAAGGCGAGAAGAGCCTCTTTTTGAGCATCATTGAGCTTCGTAGGTGTCACAATCTTCACTGTAACGTGTTGGTCTCCTTGTGATCCACCACGAAGACGTGGGGCACCCTTACCTTTGAGACGGAAAGTTTTACCTGTTTGAGTTCCAGCTGGAATAGTCATCTCAACATTTCCATGAACTGTTGGTACTTCAACAGTGTCACCAAGAGCTGCTTGAACAAAGGAAATGTTAAGAGTGTAGTATATCGTTGATCCGTCACGAGTAAATTTGTCACTTGGATTTACATTGATGATGACAAAGAGATCTCCGTAAGGACCGCCATTGAATCCGGCTTCACCTTGACCAGCAAGACGGATTTGCTGACCTGTTTCAACACCTGCTGGAATCTTGACAGATACTTTATGGCTTTGTTTTTCATGTCCTGTTCCATGACAAGTTTGACAAGGATCCTTGATTTCTTGACCTGTTCCATGACAGACATCACAAGTTACTTGACGTCGCATCACCCCAAGTGGTGTTTGCGTATCAACATTGATAACCCCTTGACCATGACAGCGACCACAGGTTACAGGGCTTGTTCCCGGTTTTGCACCAGATCCTGAACATGTCTTACATGTCGCTTCACGGTTGTAGTGAACTTCTTTTTCAGCACCAAAAACAGCCTCTTCAAAACTTAGGTTGACACGATACTGAAGGTCATCTCCTTGGCGAGGAGCATTCGGATTGCGAGCAGCACCGCCACCAAAGAAGCTTGAGAAGATATCCTCAAAGCCTCCGAAGCCTGCTCCACCGTCAAAACCACCGAAGCCACCTTGACCACCAAAGCCTGCATTAGCGCCATCAGGTCCATATTGGTCATAAGCTGCACGTTTTTGATCGTCACTTAATGTCTCATAGGCCTCTTGGACCTCTTTATATTTTTCTTCTGCGCCTGGTTCTTTATTAATGTCTGGGTGGTATTTCTTAGACATCTTACGATAGGCACGTTTTATTTCATCTTGAGAGGCATCCTTAGATACCCCAAGACGATCGTAATACTCAGTATTGTTCATAATTTAAGATACAAAGGGCATCCAATGAAGAAAGCCAAAACAATAGTTTTTAAGAGGGATAAATGGACCTTTTAATTAGCTATCTTTCTGGCTTGGTTCATAGCCCGTGTTCACCAACGAACACTCTTTGTTCCTTTCTTTTTTATTTTTCACAACATGAAGCAGAAGCATATCTTGCATTTACTTCACTTATTTTACCGAAAAACAGAGGCTGGTTTGCAACCTCTGGATTTCTTTTTATCATTACGATGTTCTAAAACAAAGTCGATTATACTTTGTTTTAGAACTAGTAAATCTGAATTGAGTTTCGGCTAAATCGAGCACGCCCTAACCTCTTGGTGAAAAAGACAAATCTTCCTAGAAACTAAAGTTTCTGCGTCAGATTTCCTATTTTCACTGTGAGGTTTTAACGGGCTTTGCATCTTACTTCTCCGTAAACTCTCCGTCTACGACATCGTCACCTGAGTTATCGGCTGTTTGTGCACCTTCTGCTCCTGCTTGAGCTTGTTGTGCTGCTGCAGCTTGTTCGTAAAGTTTAACGGCAAGAGCTTGAGCTTTTTCGTTAAGAGCTTCCAATTTAGCCTTCATGTCATCAAGATTTCCTGATTCTTGAGCTTTCTTAAGATCGTCAAGGGCTGATTGAGCAGCATCACGTTCTGTATCGAAACCTTTACCTTCTGTTTCTTTGATTGTCTTTTCAGTAGCAAAGATAGCTTGGTCGACTTCGTTACGAAGATCTACTTCTTCTTTACGTTTTGCATCTGCTTCAGCATTTGCTTCGGCATCTTTCATCATTTTTTCAATTTCTTCATCAGTCAAGCCTGAGTTAGATTGGATAACGATGTGTTGTTCTTTTTGAGTTCCAAGGTCTTTCGCTTTAACAGATACGATACCGTTCTTGTCGATGTCGAATGTTACTTCAATTTGTGGGATACCACGAGGTGCAGCTGGGATATCTGTCAATTGGAAACGTCCAAGCGTCTTGTTATCTGCTGCCATTGGGCGTTCCCCTTGAAGAACGTGAATATCAACGGCTGGTTGGTTGTCTGCTGCAGTTGAGAAGACTTGTGATTTAGATGTTGGAATCGTAGTGTTGCGGTCGATGAGCTTTGTAAAGACTCCACCCATTGTTTCAATACCAAGTGACAATGGTGTTACGTCAAGAAGAACGACGTCTTTAACATCACCAGTGATCACACCACCTTGGATAGCAGCACCCATGGCAACAACTTCATCAGGGTTAACTGATTTGTTTGGTTCTTTACCAGTTTCAGCCTTAACAGCTTCTACAACGGCTGGGATACGAGTTGAACCACCGACAAGGATAACTTCATCAATATCTGACAAGCTCAAGCCAGCATCTGAAAGGGCTTGACGAACTGGAGTTTTAGTACGTTCTACAAGGTCACGAGTCAAATCATCAAATTTCGCACGAGTCAATGTCATTTCCAAGTGAAGAGGTCCAGCCTCACCAGCAGTGATGAATGGCAAGCTGATTTGTGTTGAAGTGACACCTGAAAGGTCTTTCTTAGCTTTTTCTGCTGCGTCTTTCAAACGTTGAAGAGCCATCTTGTCTGTTGACAAGTCGATGCCGTTTTCTTTCTTGAATTCTTCAACCATGTGATCAATGATTTTTTGGTCAAAGTCATCACCACCGAGTTTGTTATCCCCTGCAGTTGCCAATACATCAAAGACACCATCTCCAAGTTCAAGGATAGATACGTCGAACGTACCACCACCAAGGTCGAATACCAAGATTTTTTCTTCTTTATCAGTCTTGTCCAAACCGTAAGCAAGAGCTGCGGCTGTTGGTTCGTTGACAATACGTTCTACTTCAAGACCAGCGATTTTACCAGCGTCTTTAGTTGCTTGACGTTGTGCATCATTGAAGTAAGCTGGAACTGTGATAACTGCTTTGGTTACTTTTTCACCAAGGTAATCTTCAGCGTAACCTTTCAAGTATTGAAGAATCATAGCTGAGATTTCTTGTGGTGTGTATTCTTTACCGTTTGCAGAAACTTTTTCAGAAGTACCCATCTTAGATTTGATAGAGATTACTGTATCTGGATTTGTGACTGCTTGACGTTTTGCAGCGTCACCAACGATGATTTCACCGTTTTTGAATGAAACAACTGAAGGTGTTGTACGGTTACCTTCTGGGTTTGCGATAATTTTTGATTCAGTTCCTTCAAGAACTGCTACTGCTGAGTTTGTTGTACCTAAGTCAATACCAATAATTTTAGACATATGTTTTTCTCCTTGAATCTATCTTCTTTTTTCTTTTTGATACTTCCCTTAAGTGGTGGGGACGTGAGCAACTCCCTTCGGGATTTCATCACTTATTTTTGAGCCTACTGTCTCAAAAATCCCCTGTTTCAGTAGCACACGCTACTGAAACTTTCACCACGACGGGAAATATCTGCTTTGCAAGCCTATGGCTTGCTTCTTATCTTTCTTTCATAGTTTAGTGTCGTTTCGGACAAGTTTCCTATTATGTTACAACACGAGGAGTCGAAATCAATATTATTTCGACGACGAGTTAGTAAGGAGGCTAGGCAAACGCCATAGCGACTGCCGTTTTCTGACGAGTCGCTTTAACTACCGTCAGAATTGCCTAGTTGAACACGCCCTAAGCTCTGGGTAAAAAAGATAGATTTCCTTGTGTTCATCGAACACCTCGTCAATCTCCTATTTTTACTGTGAGCTTTTTACGGGCTTTGTATCCTAGTTATAAACCACTACCATGGCTGGGCGTAGGACGCGTTCATGAAGTTTGTAGCCTTTTTGGAAGACTTGTGCAATGGTGTCTGCTGGATGTTCATCATCTGCTGGCATGGTTTGAATAGCCATATGGAAGTTGTGGTCAAAATCACCATCGGCTGGAATTTCTTCGATTCCTTCCTCTTTAAGAGCATGTATCAAACTTTCTTGTACCATTTCCAAACCTTTTTTAACATCATCAGTCAAACCTTCAACGGCAAGAGCACGTTCGAGATTATCCAATGATGGCAAAATAGCTTTTGCCAAATCCTGACTACGATATTTTTGCAATTGTTGACGTTCTTCATTTGCACGACGCTGAATATTTTGCATTTCTGCATGGGCACGGAGATATTTGTTTTCCAACTCCTCTGCACGCGCTTGTGCTTCTTCAAGTTCAGAAGGGTCTTTTGCTTCCTCTACAACTTTTTCAGTTGTTTCAGTAGTTTCTTCTTCTTTTTTAATATCTTCTGTCAAGGCATACACCTCTTTCTATACTTTTTAAACTTTATATATTAGTTAACTTCGTAATGGTTACTATTGAGATACCGATAATAATCCGTCAACTTCATAACCAAAACCCTACCGATAACATTGACCAAACTAATCATGCGATGATAATCCATTTCAACAGGACCAATCACATGCATAAGTGCCATCCCACGATAAGGAATCAGGAATTTATGACTGATGACTGTTATATTTTCAAGAGCTTCTTCAGTTAATTCAGCAACCGAAACCTTGGTCACTTCATCATCGGAGATAGCTGATCGAAGCTCAAGCGCCACATGTTGTGGATTATCCAAAAACTGATAAGTTTTTAAATCGGCATAGGTCAATGATGCAACCTTACCTTCGATGAAAATCAATTCCCTAAAGAGTTGTGAAAAGATATAATCAAACAAATCCAAAACATTATCTGTTGTTTTAAAATACTTTTGCACAATCTGAGGAATCTCTGTCCGTAATCGATAATGGATATCTAAAACAGTGTTCCCCAAGAAACGTTCTTGAACAAGTTTATGAAAAATTTCCAAATCACTAGACAAGAAATTCTTCGGAATAGCAAACTGAACTGTCACCGGCTTAGATTCATCCAAAGTAAGAACTGCTAAAGCATCATGATTAGACAACTGAACGATTTCAAACCCCGTCAGACGCTGTCTTGTCGGTTCCACATCTTGAATCACTGCTGTGCATCCTGTCATTTCTGCCAGCAACTTTGCTGCTGCGTCCAAAATGTCTTCAAGTTTAAAAGCCTCAAAGTCGAAGGCCTTGACAACCTGATAAACATCCTGCTCATCAATCGTATCAAGATTCAAAGAGTTAGCGACAAAATATTGAAAACCTGCTCGGCTTGGCATACGCCCACTAGAAGTATGGGCTTTTTCAAGATAACCCATTTTTTCTAACTTGGCCATGTCATTTCGAATAGTCGCTGAACTTGAATCGATAGATTCTTGCAAAGCTTTAGAACCAACTGGTTCATGGGTACGAGTGAACATCTCAACAATCAAATTCAAAATAGCATTTTGTCTTTGCGTAATCACGATGTCACCTCATTTCTATTTATTAGCACTCTCATATGCCGACTGCTAACTTATGATTCTATTATACACCTAAACTCTAACATGTCAACACAAAAAACCAAAAAAATTAGCACTCTTTTTACAAGAGTGCTAAAAATACATCTAAAGACCTAGAAAAATAAAAAATACCCTCAAGGGGCATTTTAATCTCAGCGATCATATTTTGACAAATGATAGGTTTCAACAATAGAAATGAGATGCTTAGCATAGTCCGGATCACTGTTGAAACCTGCAGCTTGTAATTTTTCCGCCGCAACTTTATAACTAGTCGTTTCTGCTACCTCTTTATAGGTTGACTCACCCCATCTTCCCTGACGAAGACCTTCCAAATAAGCCAACATAGAACTTGACCAATCCTTGAAGACTGCAAAATCTACCTTTTGATATTGCCATTTACCTTTACTATAAACGTTATCTTTCAGAAGGATATGCTCCTGACCCGGCTGAGCAGATAGACTATATAGATTATGATATTTGACCGACAAAAGACTGCTACCGTAATTAGACTCATACGCCGCTTGACTAAGGAGAATAGAGGCAGGTACACCGTAGGTTTTGGACATCTTTTGCGCTGTAGGAGCCAAGTTGTCAACGAATTCTTTCTGTGTGTAGGCAACTTTGACTGAACGAGCATTGTCATCCGTAGACGCATGCAAGATGAGTGGCAAAAGGATACCTAGAGCGAAAACAGCAACTAAGATTATGAAGGCTTTTAGTTTAAAACGTCGTCTCACTTAGTCTTCTCCTTTAATAGTGCCAGATATTCTTCTAAGGTAAGGTCATGCTTGGTCATATACTCTGCCGACTTTTCACCAACATAACGGAAATGCCAGTCCTCATAATCTACGCCTGTTGATGACGCCTTTCCCTCTGGGAAGCGAAGAACAAAGCCGTATTTTGGTGCTAACTCCTTGACCTTAGCAACCGTATCAGGATCTGCTTCGTTTAGGCTATCAACGGTACTCATATCAATTGCAAGACCTGTTTGATGTTCACTAGCACCAGGAGGTTGTGAGTACGTTTGAACCTTTTTCTCTGCTTGAGATTTCGTCAAACTTGGATCCGTAGCCATTTCTTGTTGAACATAGGTGTTATAAAGTTCTGTTTGATAAGCAACACTGCGGTAACCTGAAATGAGATGATAACTTGGATCAATTTCTTGAGCTGCTGCTAAAAATTCTTTGACGTTCTTAGCAATTCTGGAATCTACGGAAATACCATCAACATCTGCAATCTTTGGATTAAGCTCTTTAGACTTATTGTCTCGATTTACCAAAAGCAATTCCCAGTCTTTCGGTGATACATCAGGAAGTCCTTTCGTATCTTTACTCTGAGTTGCACTTGCAGTTTGCTTGTCACTCTTTGTGACTGATGTTCCACTGGTTTGTTGAACCGTATGATGCACACCAAATAGTGAATAGGCTCCCGCCACAACTAGCAATACTACAATCAAGACACTACTAACAATCAAAAACCAATTGGTTTGTTTTTTCGTCTGACGACGACTTGGATACTTATTTTTTGCCATTTTCTTTTTCTATTATCTCTCGTCCAACCTGACGATAAGTCATCTCGCCAAGCGTTTCTAATGTGAATTTCCCATTGTCATATGTAACGACAGTTACCGAACCATTATCTAATGAAGGATGTTCGACAGAAGGGTCAATTAACCAAGCTAGGGTCGCAATAGTCATGCCGTGACTGACGACAATAGCATCACCACCACCAGCTTTTAACACATCCTCTGCAATAGCTGTAAAACCCTCTATAATACGTTTTTTAAGAACTTCCCAAGGTTCTGCCCAACCAGCCGTATCCACATCAAGAATACTCTGTGCAAGCTCGGGGTAGCTCACTTCGTATAAATCCTTACCTTGAAAAGCATCTGTTCTCGGTAGCACACCATAGAAAAGTTCGCCATCGTAGCCACCATCTAAACTACCAAAGCACCACTCACGAATGCGCTTGTCCCGTTTATACGGAATGCTCTCAAAACCAGTCTCACGTAAGATAATGTCCATGGTTTGAATGGTACGTCCCGAATCACTAGAATAGGCAGACTTGAAAGGAATACCTGCCGCTTTTAGACCTACACCCAGCTCACGAATGCCCTCTTCCCCAGATGGCGTTAAAGGACTATCGGACCAACCTTGCGCACGTCCAATAGTATTAAACATGGTTTTTCCATGTCTCGCAATATACAACTTAACCTTACTCATGGCGCCCCCTTCTTTCCGTCATTTTGAATTCATTATAGCACAAATCTACCTGACTATCTAGCTAGCGAAACCATCAGAAAATGCTTCACCAATCGGTAAAGCACTTATCATCACTTTAGTTTTTAAAGCTATGAACAGGAGCTGGGATTTGACCACCACGCGCTATAAAATCAGCCGAAGAAGCTTTATTTACCTTCATTACTGGCGCATAGCCAAGGAGACCACCAAGTTCAAGCATATCACCTTCCTTACCATAAGGAATGATGCGAACAGCTGTTGTTTTCTGGTTAATGACACCAATAGCGGCTTCATCAGCAATCATAGCTGCAATTGTTGTATCTGGCGTATCAGCTGGAATAGCAATCATATCCAAACCAACAGAACAGATAGCCGTCATAGCTTCCAATTTTTCAAGGTTGATATGACCAGACTTAACAGCTGCAATCATCCCCTCGTCTTCAGAAACCGGGATAAAAGCACCTGACAAACCTCCGACTTGGTTACATGCCATGATACCACCCTTTTTAACTTGGTCATTAAGAAGGGCAAGAGCTGCAGTAGTACCATGCGTACCAACAACTTCAAGACCCATTGCTTCAAGTACACGAGCCACTGAATCACCTACTGCTGGAGTTGGTGCAAGAGACAAGTCTACAATACCAAATTCAACGCCTAGTCGTTCGCTAGCCATCTGACCAACCAACTGACCAACACGTGTGATTTTAAAAGCCGTCTTCTTAACTGTTTCTGCTAGAACATCGAAGCTTTCACCTGGAACCTTCTCAACAGCACGCTGCACCACACCAGGGCCTGAAACCCCAACATTGATTACAACGTCAGCCTCACCAACACCATGGAAGGCACCTGCCATAAAGGGATTATCTTCAACCGCATTAGCAAAGACGACCAATTTACCTGGACCCATTGGATCTGCTTCAGAAGCTTCTTTGATGATACGTCCCATGTCACGTACTGCCGTCATGTTAATACCAGTTTTTGTTGAACCGATATTTACAGATGAGCAGACAAAATCAGTCTCAGCAAGCGCACGTGGGATAGAATTAATAAGAATCTCATCACCTTTTTGGTAGCCCTTTTGAACAAGGGCAGAAAAACCACCAATAAAGTTAACACCGATTTCTTTAGCCGCACGATCAAGTGCTCTGGCAAATGGTACATAGTCTGTCGCATCTGTCGCTGCACCAATGATTGAGATTGGCGTAACTGAGACACGTTTGTTAACAATTGGAATACCAAGTTCAGCTGCAATTTCGTCACCAACTGCTACCAAATTCTTAGCTTTAGAAACAATCTTGTTGTATACCTTTTCCGCAGCCTTATCAATATCTGAATCAATACAATCAAGGAGTGAGATTCCCATGGTAATGGTACGAACATCAAAGTTCTGTTCCTCAATCATGGCAATGGTTTCTGTAACCTGTTTAATATCCATTTTTTAGCTACTCCTATCTTACAAGTTGTACATAGCATCAAAAATCGCTGAACTTTGGATGTTGATTTTAACGTTCAATGATTCACCAAAGGCTTCCAATTCACCACGTAGGTGAGTAAAATCCTGCTTATCTTCTGATGATACCACTGCCATCATCGTAAAGAACTCATCAAGGACTGTTTGGGAAATGTCGTCAATGTTCAAGCCAAGCTCTGCAACCTTAGTCGCAACTCCTGCAACAATACCCGCTTTATCCTTACCTACAACTGTAATAATCGCTTTCATGACAAGCCTCCATCATTTTATTTTGTATAATTTTAGCATATTTTACGTAAAAAGGCTATTTTTTATAGAAAATATACCTTTTTAAGCGAAAAAGACGAATATTTTCACCCGTTTTAGCTAGTATCGTTTATGAATTAGATTCATACCAATATCTAAAAACGTGTGGATAACTAAATTTACAGCGTCAGTCTTTTTTATGATTTCTCATCTTAAAAATTCAATGATGCACACTGTCCACTGACTTATCCACAATTGTGGATAACTCTGTGGGTAACTTGTCGATAAATAAAAAAACCACCCCAATTGAACGGCATCCCAAAAGTTAGACAGAAAAAATCTAACTTTTGAGATCAATACAATTCAGGTGATATTATCAATTTATTTCCACTTTAAATTAACATGAGCATTCATTTCTTTATAGGCAGTATCCACACGTTCTTTGGTTTCTTCGTCTAGTTGATTTCTATATTTTCCACCTTTGATGAAATCCTCTAAGATGTAGGTTTGGTAGGTATACAAAGGATAACCTTCTGGTGAAACTGTTCCCTTAGGTGTACGGTTAACCCAGGTTGGATGCGCTTGAGCTGTCTTAATCGTGGTTTGACCATTTTTCTTTTCAAGAGTAAGGTCCATCAAAACACCTCTCTCTGTCCATTTCGCGCTATCCACACCGTCCATTGTCTCTATACGCTGGTTAGAGATGAAATTCCCCATCGAGTAAATGATAAGCTTTTGCTGTCCATCTTTTTTAACCACCTCAGACGGCTCAACCACATGAGGATGTCCTCCAAAGATAACATCAGCCCCCCAATCAATCATCTTATGATAAAGGGTAATCTGCTCTTTTGTCGGTTCCAAGCGATATTCGACACCCATCTGTGGCATGATAACAGTGATATCAGCTTCTTTTTCAGCACGTTCAATCTCAGCCTTCATACGTTTTTCATCTAGATTCGACAAATGATCCGCAACCTCTTTCTTAGTCAGATTTGAATCCAGACCGTTGTAACCATAAGAATAGGAGAGTATCGCAATCTTGATACCATTAACATTCTTGATGAGTAGGGGTGCCTTGTCACGCACAGGTTTTTCATAAACACCGATAGGGTCAATACCTACTTTTTTAAA
This sequence comes from Streptococcus sp. HSISS3, assembly GCF_000448605.1. Classification (NCBI taxonomy): domain Bacteria; kingdom Bacillati; phylum Bacillota; class Bacilli; order Lactobacillales; family Streptococcaceae; genus Streptococcus; species Streptococcus sp. HSISS3. The sequence goes on along the minus strand of NZ_CM002130.1, from coordinate 80,282 downwards.
GGCATTAGCTGTTGTAAAAGCCCCCTCTAAACCAGAATCCAAAATATGGTTGTGGGCCAAATCCATGACATTATAGCCAGCATCCTTGATTGCCGTAGTCACTGCTTGAGGAGCATTAAATAAGGGATAACCCGACAGAGGATAATCAGGATTAATGGTCCCTTCGAAATCACCCAAAACCAAATCAGCCTGCTTTAACCACGGTTTCACATAAGTAAAATTTTCCGTAAAATCATAGCTACCATCTTCCTGAAGGGCACTCATATAAAGACCGTCGTGGTAAAGCAAGTCACCATTTGCCATGATACGTGCCGTCTTTACTTGATTCGAACCATTTTTCCGCTGTTCATTATTCCCATTAACAATTAAAATTTCAAGAAAAAGCAAACCTAAGACGAGAGCAATCAACCCCATCAAAATCTTATTAGTCATTGCAATGTCACGCTTTTTAGCACGGCTCTGTTCCATAATAATCTCCTTTTTCACACTTCTAGTGTACCAAAAAAAGTTATCCATAAATCGTAAATAAGATTAATAAACGATTACATCTCACCTCTATAATGATTGACAAGCATAGAAGCTGTTTCGAAACAAGATAAAAACCCTACTTCAGCAGAAGTAGAGTTCTATTAATCATTATCGTGTTGGTGTATATTCCAAATCTTTGCCATGCTTAGCAACAAAATCTGTCATTTCAGAATCTGGAATTTGACGCAAGTAGAGATTAGCACGAATCGTTTCATCCTCCTCACGACAAGTAGAAAGAACGAGGTATTTATCTGAAGCACTAACCTTCAAATCCTTGTTTTTAACATCGGCTGTATTATAAATAATATCCAATTGTTCCTTAAAGTCTTTATCATCTTTAAAGGACGTACGATAAAACGCTGTATCCTCAGGTACGATGACCATCGCAAGGGCTTCATAATAATACTTACGTTGAGGTGTTTCTACGACAACATATTTGTGTTGGTCGAAGAATGACTGATCGCTGTAATAGTTAACATCATTGAACATACGGTGGTCTTCTACCTGACTTCCTCGAGCATGACCAAAGAGCCAAGTCAAGCGGTCACTAAAGTCTTTCTTATTGTCCATATCCATAAACACAGTACCAAACAGAGGTTCATTACCTCCTTCAAATGTTTTATCTAGATATGTAGAATTATCTTTAGTTTGTACAACAGGCTCATCTAACTTTGTACCTGGTGCATAAATATAGGCTATGGTGTCAGGGTTAGTTGCAGTAAGGCCATCAAACTTGTTCTTTAGATAAGATTTTTCCTCACCTGAAACCTTATAAGTGCTTGCTTTTTTGGTAGTCAAAGCACTCTTAATACCATTGGAAGATGACGCTGTTGGCGACAAGTACTGGAAGCCAAGGAAAATTGCCAAAGCAGCAATCACTAAAGCTGAAATCCCAGCAACCAGTTTTTTGCGAGATCCAGTAGATTTACGATTATGACTACTCATGAAATATGAAATCCTTTTCTTTATCTATAGAAAAATATCACCGAAGCCTAAGCCCCAGTGATATTCTTTTCAGCAATAACGGTTAATTATTTAACTGCTGCTGTGTTTGGAAGAGTTTTTGCTTCTGCTTTAGAGCCAGATTTGTTTTCTTTAGCTGCTTCAGATTTTGCTTCTGCTTTTTTAACTTTTTCTGCTGAAGTTTGGGCTTTTTTCACATCTTCTTGTGATGGAGCAGTTTTATCCTCTGCTTGAGATCCATGTTCTGCTTCATAACGAGCATTCTTTTGTTCTGGAGTTTCATTCAAAATGTAATAGTTACCTTCTTTTTTAGAAGCTGTATTCCATTTCTTTTGAAGTTCTTCAGTGTAACGGTTACGAACATTGTTACGAGCAGTATTCAAAGCTGATTCGTAAGCTTCTTTCTTTTCAGTGTAAAGGTGTGATCCACCTTCAACTGCATCAAACTCAGATTTAGCTGCAACTACTGCTGGATCTTGAGCTGCTTCAGCATCAATATCTTCTTGGTGTCCTGCCAAGTACTCATTTACTTTACGAGCATTTGCAAACTCTGTTTGAGAGTTGTATGCATCATTCACACCACCACCATTTGTTGGTTGATCATATGCTCCTGGAGTGTTAGCTCCACCATTGATATCTGCCACTGCTGGCGCTGCTGCTGCAAAAAGGGCAAGAACTGCAGCTGAAGTAAGCAATACTTTTTTCATAATTGTGTCTCCTCTAATGGATCATTATATTTACATCAGGACTGCCTGACATTTATAGATTATAACACTATTTAGAGGTATGTCAACAATTTTTTAAAAACTTTTTTAAATTTTTAATATACACTACAATTCCTACGAATAAAGGAGTCGAAGGGGATATTATTGCTCAAAAATAATTAACGGTTTTTAATTTTAGTGTTATTTTGAACAATTTATTATACGCTATCTTAAGTTAAAATACAAACCTTTCTTCATATATAAAGATAAAACCAGTAAAATATACATTCGTTATCATAAAAAACAATGGCTAGAAGAGTCCTATAAAATAACCAAATCTAAGTTATTTGAGGTGTAGAACAATATCAACTTTCAAGTTATCTCACCTACTTATTTTCTGGTGTTTTTGGATGATAAATACATAATATGCAGAACTTTAGTTCATTCCATTAGATAAAAATTAGGATTTATGAGAGTTGTTTTGTTTAGGAATTCGTTTACATCAGTTAGAATTATGAAAAAATAAGCTGCTATCTTATTTTTGATAGAGTTTAAACTAAAATTTTTTAAGAAAATGATTTTGACAAATTTTTCGTATACACTATGAGTAAAACTCAAAATAAGGATATTTTCCAACTTGTCTACCTATAAAAGAAGTATATTGGGAAAAATAATTTTAGAATCAGATCCTCAACCATCTATTCTAGTCTAACTAATCCCTCCTTCTGCCCGTTAAGCACTTGTACCACATTCGAAACCATCTCCATAGATAGGTTATGGCGATTATCCTATAAGTAAACAATCGTTTCGCTTTGTATTCCGACTTAATCCGATAAATCCTGTTGAGTCCTATCTTACCAAAGAAGCAGATTATTCTCTTGAAACTGTCTCTGTGGCTCTAACTCATAGTGACGAAGAAATTACAAAGACTTATGTTAATACTAGAGATGTAGTAAATCAAACTGTCGGTGACATCGCATTTCGCAGCTTAAAATAATAATGGGGTGAATATGGGGAAAGTATGCATTTAATTTGACAAATACCTTTATTAGTTTTAATATGATAGTATCAACTTGATATTAATTATAGGACGAAACTTAAATGACCGAACTAGAACTTTATAGAAGCTTGTCGCGAAATAATAGTCTGAGCAAATCTGAAATGAATGTTGTTATTTTTTGCTATGAATCGGAGCATACTTCTAAAGAGATTGGTGCCCACCTTGGTTGGCAATCTCCTAATGTTGCTAGATTATTAATAGCTATGTTTAATAAAGGTATGCTCAATAGACATCAGCTAGAAGATAAAAAAACTTATGTTTATAGAACTAATGTTTCCAGTCCTGTACTTGGAATAAAATAATAACGATAGTAATACTATCATATTATTTTATTCCGTTGACTATCAAGTATATAGTATTTTATTGATAGTTTAGAGGTGTTATAAAAAATAGAATTACTATTGATTAATAAATTATAAAAGGAGACTTTATGCTAAAAATAATACAAATAAATTTTAACGGTTATTGTTCTGCTCAAAATAACACTACTAATATTCTAAAACTATTGAATCATGACTTTGATATTATCTCAATATCAGAGATTTGGAATTACAACCTTTCTAAACTTCAGCATACAAATAACTATAAATTATTTAGTCCATTAGCTTTAAAAAGTATTTCTTTTAATCAACTCACCACAGCTTTACTTATAAAAAAATCAATAGTAAAAAAATATAAGCTTAACCAAGAGTCCAGACCTTTCCTTTATAAAAATCCTCTTCAATACAGAAATTGTTACTTAACAGGTCCAAATATTGAAATTTGTTCAGTATACCTTCCTGCTGGCTCCCCTAAACAACGGAGCAAAGAAAATGCTCTGAAAAAAATTACTAATTTCTTTTTAGGTAACAAAGTAAAAATACTGCTGGGAGATACAAACTGCGATGCAGAGAGTTTCTTTAGCGAGTATCAAAGAGATTTTTCCTCACAATATGATTGTGATAGACTTCGTAGTAAATGGAAAAATGTAATTGATAAATACTCTGCTTGGAATATTGCAGAGATATCCAAAGGAAATAAAATTACACTACCTAAATGCGGAACTCATATTGATCACATTTTGACAAATCAACAAGTTATAGAAGCAATACATGAAAATTTTATTGAATCAGACCATAAGGCTGTAATAGCTAAGGTTTTAATAGAGGAGTAACCAATATGGCACAAATAGGTTTTATGAATAATCCTCATATTTTATTAATTCAAACTAATAAAGAAAATATCATTGCGGAAGATATTATTTTGGACTATTCGGATACAGACATCGTTTTCCCAGTGCTAGATGAACACATAGCACAAGGACAAGAATTTGAATTCATTTTTGGTCATGATATTCTTGTCATTGCTGACCCACGTCATACACTTAACGGAAAAAATATAGAGTCATTTTTTAATGATGAAATGATTCCCATTTCTAGTTATGGAGACTGGTTCGCTTGTTTTGGAGTTATCAAAAAAGAAGCTGAAAATTTTATAGTAGGAGATATTAATTTGAAAAATCACCTTGATTTAAGGAAACATCTTAGTATTAGAGACGGAGAGTCACTAATTCCTATTGAGTTTAAGTAAGGAGGAAAATATGTTTTTTAATCATAATAAAGAGCCTACAATTTCACTTTACAAAAAGAGAATTAACTGGATACTATTAAGTCGGTTATTGAAGTGGATACTATCTATAATCTGTTTAGTAGCACTATGTGAAATGCTCTTCAATTTTTCCTTCTCAACTTTGGTAATCATAGACCTCAAACAATCCCTTGATAAATATATAAATATCAAAGTGACAAAAGGAAACAAAAAGACTCTCTTTAATATACCTAGCCATTTAGTAGAACTATTAGCCCAATGGAAAACAATACAAAATCCTGAACAGCTGATTTTTACCTATATCAATACAAAAGGTAATGTTAACAGTCCTCTACACATTGATTACTTAAATAATAAAATGAAATCAGTTGAACGCCGTCACCCTAGACTAAAACACACCACACCGCACAAATTACGCCATACTGGAGCAACATTAGCTAGACAAGCAGGAACATCACTCGAAGCTATTTCAGAAGCATTAACTCACAGTGACACTCTCACAACTAAGACCTATGTCAACACTTCAAATGTCATACCAATGGCTGTTGGTGAAATTGCCTACCGTAACCTTAAAAGTAATGGTGTGAATTTGGTGTGAAAAGTGGTGTGAATTTTGCTAAAAAAACATCAAAAAACACCCCATGGTGTGAACCATGAAGTGTTGATAAATGCTGTATTGTAGCCGTTTCTTAACGTTTTGAGAACTGGCTAGCTTTACGAGCTTTCTTAAGACCTGGTTTCTTACGTTCAACCATACGTGCATCACGAGTAAGAAGTCCAGCGCGTTTCAATGAATCGCGGAAGTCTGGGTCTACTTGAAGAAGTGCACGAGCGATACCGTGACGGATCGCACCTGATTGACCAGCGTATCCACCACCTACAACGTTAACGTGTACGTCGTATGAACCTTCAGTTGAAGTAACTGCGAAAGGTTGGTTGATAACGAGACGAAGGTCTGCGTGTGGGATGTATTCTTCTACATCTTTTTTGTTAACAGTGATTTTACCAGTACCTGGAACCAAACGTACGCGTGCAACAGCGTTTTTACGGCGTCCTGTACCTGCATATTGTGCTTGTGCCATTATATTAGTGCTCCTTTCCTCTTAGAATTAGATAAGTCCTGAGATATCAAGTACTTCTGGTTGTTGTGCAGCGTGAGTGTGCTCACCGCCAACGAAGACTTTCAATTTCATACCTTGTGCGCGTCCAAGAGTGTTGTGTGGAAGCATACCTTTAACTGATTTTTCAATCAAACGAACAGCGTTTTTAGAACGAAGTTCACCTGCTGAGATTTGTTTCAATCCACCTGGATACATTGAGTGAGTGTAGTAGATCTTATCAGTTGCTTTTTTACCAGTCAATTTAACTTTTTCAGCATTGATAACAATTACGAAATCACCTGTATCAGTGTGTGGTGTGAAAGTTGGTTTGTTTTTTCCGCGAAGTACGCTAGCAACTACTGCAGAAAGACGTCCAAGTGGCACATCAGTTGCGTCAACGACATACCATTTACGTTCAACTTGGCCTGGTTTAGCCATAAATGTTGTTTTGTTCATGATTTCTCCTATATATAGTTCGATTTTTGTTTACGAGTGATGGGTGTTCCTTCCCATCGAAAAGTATTTGGAAGGTTCCGGGGCCTTTCAAATGGGGTAAACAATACCGTTTAACATAATATCAAAAAAACACGTCCAAGGCAAGTCATTTGGAGGTGTTTTTCTTTTATTTTTTTAGCCTCTGTTTTATAAGGTAGGTAATAGAATTAGCCCTCAACACCCCCTCCTCTAAGGGATGCAAACTAGTCCTCAGATTCCCAAAAAAGCTGGTCCAGAGTTTTGTCTAATGTTTTACAGATAGCAATGCACAGATTTATAGTCGGGTTGTAGTCTCCCTTTTCAATAGCAGAGATGGTCTGACGAGAGACCCCTATAGCATCTGCTAAGCCTTGTTGAGTGAGGTCTTTTGCCACACGCGCTGACTTTAATTTTAAATTTTTCATTTAAAAAACCTACTCTTCGTCTTCTAGCTCTTCCAAACGGTTTTTCTTGATTCTTTTAATAATAACCCAGCAGTCACAAATAAGGATCAAACCCAATGTCAAAAATGCTACACTACTCATAAGATTCTTCCCTATCTTAAATGACTGAAATAGACTTAAGAGGCCCATTAGCAATATAAAAATTCCCAAAAAACACATTACCCAGGAAATTATAAGCATCTTCTTCTCAAGTTTTTTGTCTAGTAACCATGGATGCCCATTACGTGATACGCTGTGGACTAAAACCACGCACATAGAACCAAAGAAAGTGATGATTAATAGTGACTGCACTAATTCGACGGAGTGTGTCTTACTAGCAACCATAATCGTTACAAATAGACCAAGCATGGCCACCCAATAACCTCCAGCAGCAGATTCTCCACTGATTAACCGAGCACGTTCATCCATCGTGCTAGCTACTTTTTTCTTTGACTTTTTCATTTTGTTTCCTCCATTTTCTAGATTCATTATATCATTATTTTACACAATGTCAAATATATCATTCATTTTGTATAAGTTATATTTTTATTTGCTATTAACATATCATTTTAGAAACAAAAAATCAGATAGGAAATCCTATCTGACACTTTTTCTATCTAGCTTCTTTACCAATCGTGAAGACGGCCAAGGTATCTGGTCCGACGTGGGTAGAGATGACTGGACCAAGTGGCATAATAAGAACTTGCTCAATGCCATCAACTGCTAACAAATCTTCTTTGAGCTTTTCTGCCGCTTCGATGTCGTTAGCATAAGCAACAATTGCTGTGCTATGACCAATATCTTGAGTAGCATGCAGAAACATTTCCTTAATAGCTTTTTTACGTCCTCGAATCTTGGCCAAAGGAACCAACTTGCCTGAGGCATCTAACCAAAGGAGAGGCTTGATATTAATCAAACTACCAATAATGGCTGAACTCTTAGAAAGACGCCCCCCACGCATCAAATGGTAGAGATCATCAACCAAGAAGTAAGTGCGTAATCGTGGCAAAATAGCTTCAATCATGGCTTTGGTTTCAGATAAACTCTTACCCTTGTCACGGGCCTCTGCCGCCAAGATAGAGAGATAACCTTCCCCACCTGCTGCCGCTAAAGTATCTACAATCTCAATGACAGCTTCTGGGTATTCATCCAAAATCATGTCACGCGCCATAACAGCACTTTGATAAGTACCTGAAAGCACTGATGAAAAGGCAATATAAAGAAGGGCATCACCATTTTTGGCGTGACGACGAAAAACCTCTTCAAATTGACCAACATTCACTTGGCTAGTAGTCGGCTGAGCACCTTCTCGCATACGTTCTAAGAGACGGTCACTCGTTAAACGGTTAGGACCAACGGTCTCATAGGTAGTATCATCCAGAGTAATGGTCAAACCAACGAGTTCTACCTCATTTTCCTGAGCCCATTTTTCATCTAAATCTGCTGTTGAATCTGTCAAAATTTTGAATGTCATATGTCCCTCTATTCTATTTCATTTAAAAGATCCTGTAATTGACCTAATTGTGTATCATCCCATGGACCTAACTTGGGTGTTTTTAAGTCAATATGTGCCGACATCTTGTCTAAGTCCGATTTAACGGTATTGACACGTTCTTCCAACTCTCGTGCTGAAACACGTAAAGCCCCCTGAGAAAATATAGCCCACTGTTCATTTAGGTCACTGGTTGCTACCTCAACTAGATGTTGAACGGTATTCATCTCAGCTGCTGCTCGCTCAATGTAGCTATCTGCTGTCTCGTCTTCCTCAGTAAAAATAACACTGATACGATATTGGTCATAGCGCTGACGGGCTCCTGGAACGAACTGAGCATCAAATACACAGATGACATCAATATGTTCAAAGTTGGCATAATGATTAAGTTTACGAAGCAGTGTTTCACGAGCTTCATCAAGCTGATTAGTCTTAAAGAGTTGACGGGTTTCTTGCCAAAAGGCAATCATGTTATAACCATCAACCAAAAGTATTCTTTTTTTCATCGTTACAATCGGTTTCGATAAACTTCATACATGAGTACTGCAGCTGCCACGCTAGCATTAAGGCTCTGTACATGGCCACTCATAGGGATAGTAATCATTTCATCTACTTGTTTTTTGATGTTAGCAGAGATACCTTTTCCTTCATTACCGATAATCAGAGCAAGTCTCCCAGCGGTGTTCCATTTATGAGATGGTGTACCATCCATGTCTGTTCCAAATATCCAGAAGCCTGCTTCTTTAAGCTTATCAAGAGTTTGACTAAGATTAGTCACTCGAGCAATGGGAATATGCTCCACTGCTCCTGTTGAGGTTTTGGCAACGACAGGTGTTACCCCCACAGCACGGTGCTTAGGAATAATAACACCTGTTACCTGAGTAGCATCAGCCGTACGCAAGATGGACCCAAAGTTATGAGGATCGTTGAGTCCATCTAAAATAAGAATGAGAGGATTTTCCTCTTGCTCAACCTTGTCCATAATATCTGAGAGCTCAGAATAAGCAAACTCCGACACACGAAGAACAAAACCTTGATGGACAGCTCCACCTGTCATATCAGACAAGGTTTTCTTAGGTGTCCAAGAAATAGAGACCTTCTTTTCAGCTGCCAAAGCCTTGATAGCATCAACATTTTTCCCTCGAAGATCATCTTGAATATAGAGTTTATTACCAGTATTAGCCTCGAGACTTTCTGTTACAGCGTGCACGCCATAAACAATGTCTAGACTTGATTCTTTAGTTGTTTTCATAAGCCCATTCTATCATAAAAAAGGCCCTCTTACGAGGGCAAAGCATATTAAATAAACGTAATTGCTGCTAGGTAAAGCACGAGAAGAACAAGAACAACAGTTGCAGCAGCCAAAGCTTGCTTACCAATTGTATCTGGATCTGAGATTGATTCTGCAATCTTTCTCGCAGCTTGAGTAATGGTTTTACCTGCTGCTTGGAAGATATCAATTGAACCTGTGCTTGTTGAACTATTTCCAGAAATCGCTGAAGACCAACCACTCAAAACCTCAGCAATTTGATCTGCCAATTGCTGTGTCAAGGCTCTAGTTGTCTCAGCCAACTCATTAACTGCTGTAGCCTGAATGTGATTAGCTGCTTCAGTATAGTTGTTTACACTAGTATTATAGGTTACCGGTATAGTCATTGTTGTCGTGGTCGATGGGTACTGGGTCCTTTGATAACCACCAGGAGTCACCGGCAGATCTCCATCATTGAAGACGCTAAATGTTTGTGTCAGATAATGGATATTATTATCTGTATCGATCAACTCAAAGGTCATCTTATGGATACCAGTCGTTTGCTCTGCCAAGTGGTAGGCACTCAAACCAGCATTTACTTCATCCAAAGTTCCTTCAACAAAGTAGCTATGGTGAATTTGTTTCCCATCAAAAACAAGATTAAGACCCTTAATCTTCTTACCGTCCATCTTGTTAACATCGAAGTTGACGTTAAAGATTTCACCACGTGCCAAATAGAGAATATCTGTATTTCCTGTAACAGCTGGGTGATCTTCAAGAAGAGAACCGGTACTATCACGTTTAGGAACTACAGTGTAAACTTCGGAGGTGATTGGAGTCGCTAGAATCTCTGAGATAAGCCCATCCGTAAAGGTTACTTCTGACGAATAAGTCAAACTCTCGCTCTGCAACATTGAAACCACTACAGAAGTTTCAAAAACTTCAGAAGTTGATGTTGAATCTTTCCATCCAACTGTGAGGACAGTCAGACTCTCCTCTGTATTTTTATTTGACTGACTTGCTTCTGCGTTCGTTGACGCAAGAGAGCTGGCAGTGCTTGCAGCTTCTGAAGCAAGTTCGGAAGTTGCAACGGCTTGGCTAAAATTAGTAGCACTTACAGATGTCGTATGAGAATTTAGGGAAGAAAATTCCGATTTTTCAACAGCATGTGTATTCCCAGCAAGTTCAGATGTATAAAGTGTGCTTTCACTTTTATACATGGATGTCACCGCTTGAGATTCAGCTGTCGCTGTAGCCTCACGAGACTTATCATAAGTAAGCACAATGTTTGGCTTGGTTTGCTCAGAATCAGATGCCGGCTTTGCATCACCTCGCTCAGATGTCGCTGTTGAACTACCTGCACTAAAAGCTTGTACTTGAGCCCCTTCTGAATGAGGTGTAGCCTTAGAAACTCTTGTCTCTACGATATCAACTTGAGAGTGCACTTCAAGAAGTCCCTCATCCGTTTCACTCGAAGAAACGACCATTAGTGATGTTGATGTCACTACTGAAGTTACTTGACTCGCTGGCTCTGCCTTTGCTTCCACTGCTGAAAAATCAACTTGCGGAGCAAGAGGAGCTGGAGCCGGAGTCTCACTCTTAACATAATCTATATTAGCTTTGTCAGGACTTGCCTGAACTTCATCTGCTTTACCTGTTTGTAGCGTAAAACTAGATAAAATCAAAGCAGCAAACGTTGTATATAAAACTTTTTTCTTAGCTATTTCCATTCACCTCCTCATTTTTTATATGGCTTTATTTATTAATATTATAGACTTTTTTTTACTTTCTGTCAAATTAGTTTTATTAAAAAACGTTATAATATCAGGGTTTTACACGTGTCAGACCCTCCTTAATTTTCTCATTTTTGACCTTCTAAATATCAGTTTTATCTTATTTTTTATTGGCAAACCGCTTAATTTCTTTGATTCTCAAATCATTTTGATTTTGAGGATTTTATTATTTGCTACGACTAATAGGAGTTGTAAGATAAGCAAAAAATCCTGCAATGGCAGAATTTTTTAGATTTCTCTTTCAACTTGATCAATACACCAAGTAATTAATTCTTCTAAGCGAGTCAGGTCTTCAGTCATATGAAGATAGCCCATGACGGCTTCGAAGCCTGTTGACATTTTATAAGTAATAACATCCGTATTTTTAGCCTTGGTGTGACTATGGGCATTACGACCTCGTTTGTAGATGTCCAGTTCTTTTTCAGTCAAGACTTCTTGATCTAGCATTTTTTCAATGAGACTAGCCTGAGCTTTGGCCGAAACATAGCGTGTAGCTAGACGGTGCAGTTGATTTGGCTTGGTCTGACCTTGAAAAATCAGGTGACGACGAATGTACAAGGAATAAACAGCATCTCCCTCAAAGGCAAGTGCAATACCATTGATAAGATTGACATCAAGGTGTTTAGTCACGTGTCCACCTCACACCATCCTTGGTATCAAGAAGTTTGATACCTTGAGCAGCCAACTCATCGCGAATACGGTCCGCTGTCGCAAAATCCTTGTTAGCACGCGCCGCTTGACGTTCTTCAATGAGTTTTTCGATATCTTCATCAAGGACTTCCTCTTTGAAAACAATTCCAAAGACTTGAAGTATTTTTTCAAAAGCATCTTTAACCGTTTGATCATAATGGCCTGAATTAATCCATTTAGCCATGTCAAACAGGACAGTTACACCGTTTGCTGTGTTAAAGTCATCATCCATAGCTTCCTGGAAAGCGTCCAGATAAGTTTGTAACTCAGCTTGGTCCACCTGACCTGTTAATGGAAGACTGTGGGTGTTTTTCAAATACTTAAGATTGACTTCAGCATCATGGATAGCTTTTTCGGTGAAGTTAATTGGCTTACGGTACTGTTGTGTCGCTAAGAAGAAGCGAAGCACTTGACCATCAACTGTCTTAAGCATGTCATGAACCGTTACAAAGTTACCCAAAGATTTTGACATTTTCTCATTGTCCACATTGACAAAACCGTTGTGCATCCAGTAATTAGCAAAGGTCTTGCCAGTCTTGGCTTCTGATTGAGCAATTTCATTGGTATGGTGTGGAAATTCCAGGTCTGCACCACCACCGTGGATATCAATAGTATCCCCAAGAATTTCAGTCGCCATAACGGAACATTCGATGTGCCAACCAGGGCGACCAGGTCCCCAAGGGCTATCCCAAGAAATTTCGCCTTCTTTGGCTGCTTTCCAAAGGGCGAAATCCAAAGGATTTTCCTTACGAGCGGTTTCGGCGTCCGTACGACCACTAGCACCAATTTCAAGATCTTCCAAGGTCTTATTAGCTAACTTAGCATAATTTTTTGACTTAGCTACTCGGAAGTAAACATCACCTTCAGAGACATAAGCAAACCCTTTGTCAACCAAGGTTGACACAAATGCAATGATTTCATCCATATAGTTAATAACACGAGGATTCTGTGTCGCTGGTTTGATGCCAAGCTGTGCAGTATCTTCCATAAAGGCTGCGATAAACTTGTCTGATAATTCTTTGGTCGAAATACCAGCTTCATTGGCTGCCTTAATAATCTTATCATCTACATCTGTAAAGTTAGAAATGTAGTTAACAGTGTAACCACGATACTCAAAATAACGACGAATGGTATCAAAAGCTACTGTTGAACGGGCATTTCCGATATGAATATAATTGTAAACAGTTGGTCCGCAAACATACATATTGACAACATTCTCTGTCAAAGGTACAAAATCACGGAGCGAACGCGTCATCGTATCATAAATTTTAATCACTAGAGATTCCTTTCAATTAACTGGAAACTATTTTTTATCCTTGATATGGTTTAGGTATAAACATAAAACTACAACAAGGACGATAATCAATAAAGCCAAAACCAACTTACCTTGAGCCAAGAGAGAGACGACTGATACAAAACTTCCCACCATATAGAAGACCAAAAAAGGATTATTTTTGAAAAAATGGTTCATGATTCAGCTCTCACTTATGACGTTGTTTGTAAACAAGACCTGCCCATAAAAGTGAAATACAGAACCATAAAGCTGCCATGCTATAATCAGCTCGGTGTAAAGCTATGTAAACAAGAGCGAGCGGACCTACAACGGTCAGTCGAGTCACCTTTGAACTAAAGAGTTTCATCTTTTTCTTTCCTTATAGACGTGATGAGTGAAAGCTAGCTGCTTTTAGAAGGTCTTCTAGCTTTTCGCTATAATATTCACGGCCTTCCTCAATGTCATGAATCACTTCTTCATCCTTTTGGCCATGAACACGTACAACCTTAGCAGGAACACCAACAACTGTAACATCTTCTGGGACATCTGCAACTACCACAGCTGCTGCACCGACCTTGGCATTTTTTCCAATCTCAATAGGACCTATAACTTGAGCATGAGCTGAAACCAAGGCCCCTTCACGAACGGTTGGGTGACGTTTTCCGACATCTTTACCAGTACCACCTAAAGTGACACCATGGTAGAGCATAGCTCCCTTTTCCACAACGGCTGTTTCACCAATGACAAGACCAGAACCATGGTCAATGAAAACACCTTCGGCAATCTGAGCCCCAGGGTGAATCTCAATCTGAGTCCAAAATCGCCAAAATTGACTATGCATACGAGCTAAAAGTCGGCAATGGTGGCGCCAGAGAAAATGTGAGATACGATGAGCTGCCAAAGCCTTTAGACCAGGATAGGTTAAAAGAACCTCCAAACTTGTCCGAGCCGCTGGGTCATTTTTCTTTACAATATCAATACTTTCTTTCCACCACCCCATATAGGTCACTCCTTATATCATTATTGTTTACTGTGGCCTTATTATCTTTTCAGAGATTTGATAATACTAGGACTACTTACTATCATCCTCAAAATAAGACCAATCCACTAACTCAGGCTGCTCATCAAAAGGATTGATGACAATACCTTGAACCTTATCCAACTCATTTTCACCTGTTGAAGGCTTATAAATTTCTGACAACGGCCACTGTAGAATAGTTCCCTTGGCCTTACGGAAAGGAAGTCCAAAAGTCTCGTTTCCGTACCATTTGGCAAAGCTCGTCAAGTTCGTAAATACAGGCACATAGCTCTGTCCCTCTGCATTAGACATGGTTGCAAAGAAACGATCTTCTTGTCCATCCGTCTCACGCTTATGAACAAAGGCCGGAACAAGATAAATCTTGTCTTTAGGGGTTGCCTTTTGATTTTCCTCACTCAAAAGATTATTAAGAGTCTGAGTAAAGTAGTTGATAAATTGAATCAATTCACTGCTTGCAAAAAGAGTGGTGTTCGAAAAATCACCATCGGATTTAAGATTGAAAGCAAGGCCAAAAAGTCCTGCCTCAACGAGCTGCGATAGAATATCTAAACTTGAACGTTTTACCCATGCTTGTTCTCGAGCACTCTCTTGAGTATCTTTAAAGGCTTGCAAATCCTGCTCGCTTGTAAAGACAGGAACAACCTTCTTCCCTTCTACTTCAACCGCATAGAGGTCTTGGGCCGCCAATACTGGAGTACGTTGCAGGTGATTAACCAAAGCCAGACTAGTCAAAAAATGGTCTGGTTCTGTTAAAAATTCTCTCAAGGTTTCATCAAAGACTTGCAATTCTTGATTTTCTGTCATTCTTCTGTTTGTTCTTTCGTTTCTGATTGATCAAATTTTTTCGGTGCTTCCCCACTTTCCTTATGGTGGCGTGGTTTATGATGAGAACGACGGCGATGACGAGACTCTCCTCCATTTTCTCCGTCCTCAATTTTTTCAGGTTTTGGAAGCAGGGTCTTAATTGAAGCATCAACACGGCCTTTTTCATCGATTTTGATGATTTTAACAGTTACCATATCCCCAACCTTAACCACATCTTCGACATGCTCTGTACGTTTCCAAGATAATTCTGAAATGTGGACTAAAGCATCGGTTTTATTGAATAGGTGAACAAAGGCACCAAACTTTTCAATACGCACAACTGGTACTGTGTAAACCTCACCAACCTTAGCTTCACGCACAAGGTCGGAGATGATTGTTTTGGCACGGTCAATAGCATCCTGATCACTAGAGAAAATCTGAACAAGTCCTTCTTCATCAATATCAATTGTGACACCTGTCTCAGCGATAATCTTATCAATGGTTTCACCACCCTTACCGATGACAACCTTAATCTTGTCAACAGGAATCTGAATACTGTCAATCTTAGGAGCCGTTGGTGCCAATTCTGGACGTGGCTCAGCAATCGTTGACTCAATAACATCAAGAATCTCAAAACGAGCCACCTTGGCTTGAGCTAAAGCTTCCTCAAGAATAGCAGGTGTAATCCCCGAAATCTTAATATCCATCTGAAGAGCTGTAATTCCTTGACGTGTACCAGCTACCTTAAAGTCCATATCACCAAAATGATCTTCCAAACCTTGAATGTCGGTTAGGACAGTGTAGTTTGTTCCATCTGAAATAAGACCCATGGCAATCCCTGCAACAGGCGCCTTAATCGGCACCCCACCTGCCATAAGAGCCAAAGTGCCTGCACAAATAGAAGCCTGTGAAGAAGAACCATTTGACTCCAAGACTTCGGCTACCAAACGGATAGCATAAGGAAACTCTTCAACGCTTGGGAGAACTTGAGCAAGGGCACGCTCACCCAAAGCTCCATGACCAATTTCACGACGGCCTGGCGCACCGTAACGCCCTGTTTCACCTACTGAATACTGAGGAAAATTGTAGTGGTGAAGGAAACGTTTCTTGTATTCTGGGTCCAAACCATCAACAAGTTGTGTATCACTCATAGGAGCCAAGGTCAAGACTGATAAAGCCTGGGTTTGCCCACGTGTAAAGAGACCTGATCCATGAACCTTTGGCAGAAAGTCAATCTCTGCGTCCAAAGGACGAATTTCGTCCACACGACGACCATCGGGACGGACCTTGTCTTCGGTAATGAGACGACGCACTTCAGCATGTTCCATCTGTTCAAGAATTTCTGCCACATCACGTAAGATAGTATCTTTATCGTCATCTTCTGCAAAGCGTTCTTGATAAGAAGCGAGGACCTCTTCTTTTACAGCCTGGGTTACTGCTTCACGCGCTAATTTTTCTTCCACCTGAACAGCCTTAGCTAACTGATCATAATAAGCTGTTTCAATTTCAGCCTTCAAATCAGCATCAACTTGGAGCAGTTCAACCTCAGCCTTCTCCTTACCAACAGCCGCAACAATGTAATTTTGGAAATCAACCAACTCTTGAATAGCTTCATGCCCTTTCAAGAGTGCCTGCAACATAATATCCTCTGATAATTCTTGAGCTCCTGATTCCACCATATTAATGGCTTCCTTGGTCCCTGCCACTGTCAAGTCTAAATGCGAAACTTCTTTATCTGCTGCACTTGGGTTGATGATAAAATCTTCCGCTGCATAAGCTACTTGAACCCCAGCAATCGGACCATTAAAAGGAATATCAGAAATAGAAAGTGCTAAAGAACTCCCAAACATAGCTGCCATTGGCGCACTAGCATTTTCATCATAAGAGAGAACAGTGTTAATGACTTGCACTTCGTTACGAAAGCCCTCCGCAAACATGGGACGAATAGGACGGTCAATAAGACGAGCAGTCAAAGTGGCATCAGTTGAAGGGCGTCCCTCACGCTTGTTAAAACCACCTGGGAACTTTCCAGCCGCATACATTTTCTCTTCATAGTTAACTTGTAAAGGAAAGAAATCTGCCGTTGCCATCTTTTTAGACATGACAGCTGTTGATAATACGGTTGTATCTCCATAACGCACGACAACAGCACCGTTAGCCTGCTTGGCTACCTGTCCCACTTCCACAACAAGCGGGCGTCCTGCAAAGGTCATCTCAAAAGTTTGTTTAGCCATGTTTGATCCCTCTTTTTATCCATAACCAGCCCTACAAAAACGAACTGGTCAACTTTATGTCATTCATTTGATATAACTTCCATTTTACCATATTATAGTCAAAAATGGCAGAGCTTCGGCATAAGTTGTCTCCCAAGCTTTTCTCGGCTCCAGATATTTAGGTGGTTTTGTGATATAATAAACACTCATAAGAGACAGAGGAATGAGTATGAAAAAATTACAACACATCATTATGGTTGCCTTAATCCTAATAGGCTTAGTAACACCTGCCCTAGCACAAGAGCAGACTGATGACTTCAATGTTGCTGCTAAACATGCGATTGCTATCGAATCAACTACAGGGAAAGTCCTCTATGAAAAGGACGCTACCACTCCCGATGGTGTTGCTTCAATGACGAAAATCCTAACAGCCTACATGGTCTATAAAGCTATTGATCAAGGTAAAATTACTTGGGATACTGAAGTAGATATCTCAGATTATCCATTCAACTTAACAGTTGATTCAGAAGTTTCAAACGTCCCACTAGACTCTCGAAAATATACTGTCAAACAACTCTTAGATGCCACCCTCATCAGTAGTGCTAACAGCGCAGCAATTGCTCTAGCTGAAAAGATCTCAGGAACAGAGAGTGCTTTTGTAGATACTATGAAGGCCCAATTAAAGAAATGGGGAATTACTGATGCAAAACTGTACAATGCCTCAGGGCTCAATAATAAGTATCTAGGAGATAACCGTTATCCTGGCTCTAAACCAGATGACGAAAATACCATGAGTGCTCTGGATGTTGCGATTATCGCAGACCACCTCATCAAGGACTATCCCCAAGTACTTGACATCACCAAGCAAGGCGAAGTTGATTTTGAAGGTGACAACAAATTAACCACTCATAACTATATGTTGGAAGGTCAAGACAACTACCGTGAAGGGGTTGATGGACTTAAGACCGGAACAACCGAACTCGCAGGAGCATCCTTTGTTGCTCACTCTAATGAAAATGGCATGAGCTTGATTACAGTGGTTATGAACGCTGACAATGGTGGGGAGGATGAAGCCGCCCGTTTCACAGCTACCAATGACCTCTTAGATTATGTCGTCCAACACTGGAAGATAAATAAACTCAACACTAAGGGACAAATCGTCAAGAAAAATGATATCAAGGTAGCCGATGGAGTCAGTAAGACCGTCTCTGCTAAACTTGAAACAGACCTTACTGTTGTCCAAAAGATAAATAGCCAAAATGACACTGTTAACATCAAAGCAAAAACGGTAACGGCACCTATCAAAAAAGGAGATACCATTGGAACAGCAACCTATGATGATAAAGACCTCGTAGGAACAGGATATATCTCTGATCCACCTCAAGTTGCTGTAACAGCCAACCAGTCCATTAAGAAAAGCTTCTTCTTAAAAGTTTGGTGGAATCATATCGTTAATTTCTTTACCGGAAACAAGTAGGCACTGAACTCCCTTTTGATATCAAAAGGGAGTTTTTTGCCTTATGAATTAATGATGAAATCATAAAACCTTCTTCTCAACACCTTAAGTTCCTCTCAAAATGTGGTATAATGAATATCCAAAATACACGAAGGAACAAGCCATGAAGAAACTAATTACGCTTATTATGACCTTCTTACTCTGTCTGGGAAGCGTAGCTCCTGCTTTTGCAGCAGAGAAGAAAAAAGGATTTGACGCCGCAGCCAAGCATGCTATCGCTGTAGAAGCAACTACCGGTAAGATTTTATACGAAAAAGATGCCACTACTTCTACAGGAATTGGTTCTATCACCAAACTCCTAACAGCCTATATGGTTTATCAGGCGGTAGACAAGGGAGATCTTAAATGGAACACAAAGGTTAATATTTCCGACTATCCCTTTGAATTGACTGTTAGTGCTGGAGTTTCCAACATCCCATTAGATGCCAGAAAATACACCGTCAAACAACTACTTGACGCAACTCTTATTTCCAGTGCCAATAGTGCATCCATTGCCCTAGCTGAGGAAATCGGAGGAACAGAAAGTAAATTTGTCGACAAAATGAAAGCCCAACTTAAAAAATGGGGAATCACTGATGCTAAAATTGTCAACGCCTCTGGTCTCAATAATTCCTATTTGGGTGATAATATCTATCCAGGTTCTAAATCTGACGAAGAAAACACCATGAGTGCCAAGGATGTTGCTATCATTGCACAACATGTGATTAAAGAATATCCTGAAATTCTCGATATCACTAAAAAAACAGAAGCCAAATTTGATGGTGTTAATAAACTCAAAACCTTTAACTATATGCTTAAGGGGCAACCTAGTTACCGCAAGGGTGTTGATGGCCTCAAAACAGGTACCACTGATTTGGCCGGAGCTGCCTTCGTAGCCCATTCAAATGAAAGTGGTATGAGTATTATCACAGTCATCATAAATGCTGAACATACCGATACGGATGACTACGCCCGTTTTACCGCAACCAATGACCTGCTTAACTATGTGGTCTATCATTGGGAAAGTAAGACCGTTGCCAAGAAAGGTCAAGACATAGATAAGAGTCAAGCAAATGTCCTTGATGGTAAGTCTAAACAGGTCTCTGCTGTAGCCAAGTCTGACTTTAATATCATCCAAAAAATAGATGACGACAACACTAAACATATTAAAGTCTCCACCAACCAGATTCAAGCCCCTGTCAAATCAGGAGACAAGGTGGGAACAGCTACCTTTGAAGATAATACCCTTGTAGGAGAGGGCTACCTACCGGATCAGGGCATGCCTAGCATGGAACTTGTTGCTGGTAAAGAAGTTAAGAAAAGCTTCTTCCTCAAGGTCTGGTGGAATCACTTTGTCACCTTTGTCAACGAGAAACTTTAACCGTTACAGTCGAGCTTTGCTCGACTTTTTCTTTTACACTCGCTTGACTGAAGCCTTTACACTCGCTTGACTGAAGCCTTTACACTCGCTTGACTCCTATTGACACAAAAAGACAGATTACAAGCGCAATCTGTCTTTGTTGTTTAGTCTTTACACTACTGTAAAGGTCAATTTATCTTTAGAGCAGCCAATCTTAAGGGTCTGTCCACTCACTACTTGGCCACCTAGTAAGAGCTCAGACAACTTATCCTCCACTTGAGTTTGAATCGCACGACGCAACGGACGAGCACCCATCTCAACATCATAGCCATCTTGAGCTAAATACTTGAGGGCAGCTGGTTGGAATTTCAAGTCAATCCCTTTTTCAGCCAAAGCTGATACCAACGGTTTTACCATAATCTTGACAATTTCACGAAGCTGTTCTTCCTCTAGACTATGGAAGACAACCTTCTCATCAATACGGTTGATAAACTCTGGACGGTAGGCCTTCTTAAGTTCTTCCATGATACGTGCCTGCATGGCTTGATGGTTATGAGAAATGTCTTGAGCACCAAAACCAACAGTTTTGTCATCACGAAGAGCCGTCGCTCCCAAGTTTGAAGTCATGATGATAATGGTATTTGAAAAATCAACTTTACGTCCACGGCTATCTGTCAGAACACCATCATCCAAAACCTGTAAGAGAATATTGAAAATATCAGGGTGAGCTTTTTCGACCTCGTCAAAGAGAAGGACTGAGTAAGGCTTATTGCGAACTTTCTCTGTTAATTCACCACCCTCATCATATCCGACATAACCTGGAGGGGCACCATTCAGACGACTAGCCGCAAATTTTTCCATGTATTCTGACATGTCAAAGCGAAGCAAAGCTGACTCATCATCAAAGAGGACTTCTGCCAAAGTCTTAGCCAATTCCGTCTTACCAACACCAGTAGGTCCAAGGAACATGAAGGAACCAATCGGACGTTTTCCAGTACGAATACCTGACTGGTTACGACGAATAGCACGACTAATCGCTGAAACTGCTTCGTCTTGACCAATAACACGTTTGTGAAGCTCAGCTTCAAGATTCAGGTAACGTTTGCTATCTGCCTGAGTCATCTTCTCAACAGGAATACCTGATAGGCGACTAAGGGTTTGCATAATCTGGTCCGTATCCACCAAAGCTGGTTTTGGTAATTTTGCCTTTTGACTAGCCTTATATTGTTTAATAGCAGCTTTCATATCACCAGCTAAAAGTGCTTCATCCAAAGGCGTTATCTCACGTTTGGCTTCTTTTTTGATACGACCTTGAACAGTTGCACTCGCTTCATCTAGAAGGTCAATAGCCGAATCAGGTAAGTTTTTACTCGTCAAATAACGGTGTGCTGCCTTGACAGCTGTCTCAACGGCTTCATCAGTGATAGTCACACGATGGTAGACTTCATATGACGAACGCAAGCCCTTCAAAATATCAATAGCTTCAGATACGCTTGGTTCTTCAATTGTAATCTTAGCAAAACGACGAGAAAGGGCTGCATCTTTCTCAATATGCTTTTGGTACTCAGCTTGTGTGGTTGCTCCAACCATGTGAAGTGTTCCACGTGCTAGAGCAGGTTTCAAAATATTTGCCGCATCCAAGGTGCTATCAATACCAGAACCAGAGCCAATAATCGTATGCAATTCGTCAATAAAGAGAATGATTTTTCCATCAGCTTCAATCTCATCAATGATTTGATTCATACGCTCTTCGAAATCACCACGAAAACGAGTCCCTGCAACCACACTCATCATATCAAGTTCTAAGATACGCATATCAGCTAATTCGAAAGGTACGTCACCCGAAGCAATACGCTGTGCCAAACCAAGGGCAAGGGCCGTCTTACCAACACCTGCTTCACCTACAAGAACAGGATTATTCTTCGTTTTACGACTCAAGACCTGAATCATGCGTGAAATTTCTTCGTCACGCCCAATGACTGGATCAAGGGCTCCCGATTCTGCTACTGCAGTCAGATCTTTTGTATAATCTGACAGTTCCCCAGTAGAAGATTGAGGAGGCTGCATCATATTAGCAAAATTTCCAGATGCTTTTGCTTTTTTAGGCTTACGCTGGTCATGAATCGCCTTCAAATCTTGCTTACTAAGACCTGCATAACGCTCCAAAGAACGTCGCAAATCAATAATACGAGGCTTGTCACTGTCATCCTTATATTGAAAACCAGCAACTTCAAGGAGACGGCAAACCATCAAATCCTTATGGAGCAAAAAAGCCATCAAAACATGTTCAGAACCCACCTCAACGGCACCAGTCACCTTAGCAATTCCCTCTGCCTCTTGCAGCATAGCCTCTAAAGCATGTGACTGTGCACGTAAATCAATAATATCTGATTTGGACAACTCTGTTGGACTCTTCTCCAAAGCCAAGACAGCAGCCGTCTCAATTTCTTCCGCACGAATACGGTCTTCAAAATCAGTAAATGTTAGGTAGGCTACAGTTCCTGGAACTTCAAGCATAGCTAGAAGCACATGCCAAGTCTCCAGAAAAGGACTACCAAAGCGCTCTGCTTCAAGCTGAGCACGATGGAAAATGGCTTGCATTTTTCTTGAATATGTCGTCATCTAATTTCCTTTTCTATCCAATCTAAGTAAAAGCGAGCGTAAGATACGCGAACGAATTGTAGCAGCATCCTCACCGAGAATATCATCACTAGCAGTTGCTAAAATCAAATTCCCCTCACGTTCTGTGATAATTTTTTCATCAAATAGCAACTGAATCAAATCCGTAAAAACCTGTTCGCTGAGCTGATCTGCTAAGTTTTGAAGTAGAGCATTGATTCTGTGATGTTTATCAGAAAATCTGACCTTGACGATACGAATATAACCGCCACCACCACGCTTACTCTCAACAATATAACCACGACTCTCTGTAAAACGTGTCTTAATAACATAGTTAATCTGACTCGGTACAACTTGAAAAGTATCTGCTAAATTCGAACGTTGAATCTCAGCAATCCCAGACTGGCCCAGCAATTCTTTAATATATTCTTCTATACTGTCTGATGTATTTCTTGCCATCTTAATTCCTCCAGTCTAATTTGACTATAACTGACTATTATTATACCAAAAATGTCAGCACATGGGAAACTATAGTCTCAAAAAGCTTTTTAAAGTTGTCATTAGAGGTCATATAAGATACAATAAATAAGACAAAATGAAAAGGCAACCTAGGTATTCTGCTGAAACAACTTGAACAATCGAAGAGCTAATCCTCATCAGAACAAGAGCCTTTCACTTTATACTATGGTAATATTCCTCTTACCACTATCGAGAAATACTCACTTCACCTGGGACTTCTCACTAATTTTATTTTCCTATGAAAGGTTATTCATGAAATACATCATTGCATTTTTAATCTCTATGATTCCCCTTGTTGAGCTCCGTGGAGCCGTACCTGTCGCTATTGCCTCAGGTATTCCTTGGTGGCAAGCCCTCATTCTTTGTGTTATCGGGAATATGCTTCCAGTTCCAATTATTTTCTTCTTCGCCCGCAGTGTTCTCGAGTGGGGTGCTGACAAACCTCTTATTGGTGGCTTCTTTACCTGGTGTCTTAAAAAAGGCCACAGTGGGGGGCAAAAGCTTGAAAAAGCCGCTGGAGACAAAGGTATCTTCTGGGCCCTCTTACTCTTTGTGGGTATCCCACTTCCAGGAACAGGAGCTTGGACAGGTACACTGGCAGCATCCATCCTAGATTGGGACTTTAAACGCAGCGTTTTAGCTGTTATGCTTGGAGTTATCCTTGCAGGTATTATCATGGGGACGCTTTCTCTTCTCCTTGGTGTCAATACCTTCGCTCATTAATATTTTTTACGTCTAGGGAATACTCAGACGTTTTCTATTTACGACAAAAAAGAAGCTACGATTACGTAACTTCTTTTCTTTTTATCTAGCAACTAGAATTAGTTGTTAAGAGCTGCTGCCATTGTAGCTGCAACTTCTGATTCAAAGTCGTTAGATGCTTTTTCGATACCTTCACCAACTTCAAAGCGAACAAATTCTACTACTGAAGCATTTACTGATTCAAGGTAAGCTTCAACCGTTTTGCTGTCGTCCATGATGTAAACTTGAGCAAGAAGAGTGTAAGCTTGGTCAACCTTAGTGTTGTCAAGCAAGAAGCGGTCCATTTTACCTGGGATGATTTTATCCCAGATTTTTTCTGGTTTACCTTCAGCAGCCAACTCAGCTTTGATATCTTCTTCAGCTTGAGCAAGAACAGCATCAGTCAATTGAGCTTTAGAACCAAATTTAAGGTGTGGAAGAGCTGGTTTGTTAACCATTGCACGGCTTTCATTATCTTGATCGATTGTGTGGTTAAGTTGTGCCAATTCATCTTTAACAAATTGTTCATCCAATTCAGTGTATGAAAGAACAGTTGGTTTCATTGCAGCGATATGCATTGAGATTTGTTTAGCAAGAGCTTCATCTCCACCTTCAAGAACTGTAACAACACCGATACGTCCACCGTTGTGTTGGTAAGCTCCGAAGTGTTGTGCATCTGTTTTTTCAAGCAAAGCAAAACGACGGAATGAAATTTTTTCACCGATAGTAGCTGTTGCAGATACATATGCAGCTTCAAGAGTTTCACCTGAAGGCATAGTCAAAGCAAGTGCTTCTTCGTTGTTTGCTGGTTTACCCTCAGCGATTACTTTAGCTGTTTCGTTTACCAATTCAACGAATTGAGCATTTTTCGCAACGAAGTCAGTTTCAGCGTTAACTTCAACGACTGCTGCAACATTACCGTGAACATAAACACCAGTCAATCCTTCAGCGGCAACACGGTCAGCTTTCTTAGCTGCTTTAGCCATACCTTTTTCACGAAGCAATTCAATCGCTTTTTCGATATCACCATCAACTTCAACCAATGCTTTTTTAGCGTCCATGACACCAGCACCAGATTTTTCACGCAATTCTTTAACAAGTTTAGCTGTAATTTCTGCCATTTTGTGTTTTCTCCAAATTTATTTTATCAAACTAAGGGGCAGGGCTGAGCCCCGCCCCTTAGGTGTTTGTCTTATTTTTAGTGGGCATCGAGCCCTAACTAACCTTAAAGATTAGTTGTTGTCACCTTCGACAACTTCAACGATTTCTTCGATTGAATCAGCTGCAGCTGCTTCTTGGAAATCTGCAGAAGCATCTTCACCTTGGTTACCTTCGATAATAGCATCAGCCATTTTAGAAGTGATCAATTTAACGGCACGGATAGCGTCATCGTTAGCTGGGATGATTACATCAATCTCATCTGGATCAGCGTTTGTATCAACCATCGCTACAACTGGAATACCAAGTTTTTTAGCTTCTTTAACAGCGATTTGTTCTTTGTGTGGGTCAACGATGTAGATTACATCTGGAATACGAGGCATATCTTCGATACCACCCAAGAATTTTTCAAGACGTGCACGTTGTTTGTTAAGAAGTGCAACTTCTTTCTTAGGAAGAACTTCGAAAGTTCCATCAGCTTCCATTTGTTTGATTTCTTTCAAACGAGCGATACGTTTTTGGATAGTATCCCAGTTTGTAAGAGTACCACCCAACCAACGGTGGTTGATGTAGTATTGACCAGCACGAGTAGCTTCTTCAGCGACTGCTTCAGCTGCTTGTTTTTTAGTACCAACGAACAAGATTACTGCATCGTTAGCTGCTGCTTCACGAACAAATTCGTAAGCTGTATCAGCCATTTTTACAGTTTGTTGCAAGTCGATAACGTGGATTCCGTTACGTTCTGTAAAGATGTATTTAGCCATCTTAGGATTCCAGCGACGAGTTTGGTGACCGAAGTGAACACCAGCCTCAAGAAGTTGTTTCATTGAAATTACTGCCATGAGTATTTCTCCTTAAAAATTGTTTTTTTCCTCTTCTAAGCTTTAGACTTGCAGTCCCACCCTGCGGCAACAAGACCACAATCGGCTTAGAATGAGTATTTGTTACTTTACGCAACTATAGTAGTTTATCAAAAAAAGTGACATTTGACAAGCTATAAAATCAAGCTATCCATTAGCAGAGCACTCCCTCCTTATAAAAGGTAATCGTTTCCTTTGAGATTCGAAAATATTTCGTTTATAATTAGGCTATCAAAAATAGAGGAGGACATTATTTTGTCATTAGTCGGAAAAGAAATTATTGAATTCTCAGCACAAGCTTATCACAATGGAGAATTCATCACTGTTACAGATGAAGATGTTAAAGGAAAATGGGCTGTTTTCTGCTTCTATCCTGCAGATTTTTCATTTGTTTGCCCAACTGAACTCGGCGACCTTCAAGAGCAATATGAAACACTTAAATCTCTTGATGTAGAGGTTTACTCTGTCTCTACAGATACTCACTTTGTTCACAAAGCTTGGCATGATGACTCAGATGTTGTTGGAACTATCACTTATCCTATGATTGGAGATCCTTCACATCTCATCTCTCAAGGTTTTGATGTTCTTGGTCAAGATGGTCTTGCACAACGTGGAACATTCATCATTGATCCAGATGGCGTTATCCAAATGATGGAAGTTAACGCTGATGGTATCGGACGCGACGCAAGCACTCTTATTGATAAAGTTCGTGCTGCTCAATACATTCGCCAACATCCAGGTGAAGTTTGTCCAGCCAAATGGAAAGAAGGAGCTGAAACATTGACTCCTAGCTTGGATCTTGTAGGTAAAATTTAACAACCAGGGGGTATCGTATCCATGGTCTTAGATAAAAAAATCAAGGCTCAATTAGCACAATATTTAAATTTACTAGAATCTGATATTGTATTACAAACCGATTTGGGAGATGACGATAATTCTCGAAAAGTAAAAGAATTTCTAGATGAGATTGTCGCTATGTCTGACCGCATTAGTCTTGAATCAACACATTTAAAACGTCAACCTAGTTTTGGTATTGCACAGAAAGGGCAAAAAAGTCGTGTTATTTTCTCTGGCCTACCGATGGGGCACGAATTTACGTCTTTCATTTTAGCTCTTTTGCAAGTTTCTGGTCGTCCACCAAAAGTTGATGAGGATATTATTGAACGCATCAAAAAGATTGACAAAACTATCAATCTTGAAACTTATGTTTCACTAACATGCCATAATTGTCCAGACGTCGTTCAAGCCTTTAATATAATGGCTGTTTTGAACCCAAATATCACCCACACTATGATTGAAGGTGGTATGTATCAAGATGAAGTCAAAGCCAAAGGTATCATGTCTGTTCCTACAGTTTACAAAGACCAAGAAGAATTTACATCTGGCCGTGCAACCATTGAACAGCTTGTAGAAAAATTGGATGGTCCACTTGATGCTGATGCTTTTGCCGATAAAGGGGTCTATGATGTCTTGGTCATTGGTGGGGGTCCTGCTGGAAACAGTGCTGCAATTTATGCTGCCCGTAAAGGACTAAAAACTGGTCTTTTAGCAGAAACCTTTGGTGGACAAGTTATTGAGACAGTCGGTATTGAAAACATGATTGGTACGCTATATACAGAAGGTCCTAAGTTAATGGCCCAAGTTGAAGAGCATACGAAATCTTACAATGTTGATATCATCAAAAGTCAATTAGCTACTGGTATTGAGAAGAAAGAACTCATTGAAGTCACACTAGCTAATGGTGCTGTTCTACAGGCTAAAACTGCTATTCTAGCCCTAGGAGCCAAATGGCGTAATATCAATGTTCCTGGTGAAGATGAATTCCGTAACAAAGGGGTTACTTACTGTCCACACTGCGATGGTCCTCTATTTGAAGGAAAAGATGTTGCTGTTATCGGTGGTGGTAACTCAGGTTTGGAAGCCGCTTTGGATTTAGCGGGTATTACTAAACACGTTACGGTCTTAGAGTTCTTACCTGAACTAAAGGCAGACCAAGTTTTACAAGAACGTGCTGCTAAAACTGATAATCTAACTATTCTTAAAAATGTTGCAACCAAAGAAATCGTTGGTCACGATCATGTGACTGGTTTGAATTATGTTGAGCGTGATACAAATAAAGAAAAACATCTTGATCTTGAAGGTGTCTTTGTTCAAATTGGTCTTGTACCAAGTACTGCTTGGCTCAAAGATAGTGGCATTGAACTCAATGAACGCCAAGAAATTGTCGTTGATAAATTTGGTTCAACAAACATCCCTGGCATTTTTGCCGCAGGTGACTGTACTGACAGCGCCTACAAGCAAATCATTATCTCCATGGGATCTGGCGCTACAGCAGCTATTGGTGCATTTGATTACTTGATTAGACAATAATCAAAACTTACGTGTTAGTAATCTGTCTGCAACAGTTATAATTACTATAAAGAGGTTGACTAAATTTCAGCCTCTTTTTTTGAATATACGTAGCTTTAATAGTCCAATCGCCTATTTGATAAAAGAGACTTGACGAATCATTCTTTTTTCGATAGAATGGTATTTGTTATGGCGGTATAGCCAAGTGGTAAGGCACGGCTCTGCAAAAGCTTGATCGTCGGTTCAAATCCGTCTACCGCCTTCATAATTTGAGGACACCTAAGGGTGTCTTTTTTTGCTATAATCGCATAAAAAATCCCCGAAGCCAGAAGCTTCAGGAATCCATAAATCATAAACTAATGAGCATATCTAATAGCAGCTATCTTAAAGATACGCTCTCAAACTTTAATCAAACTAAGATTGTAATATTTAAAACACAAATAAATATGTTCAGACATTCTTAAATTTTTTCAGGAGCTCCACCAGCTGTGTTTGTTCTTCAGAAGTCAAAACGGAAAAAGTCTCCTCAATTGCTCGTTGATGCGGTGGAATTGCTGCTTGAATGATTCGACGGCCCTCATCTGTCAAATCAACCTCGAAAGCTCGCTTATCCGTTGGACAAGCTTGTCGACTCAACCAGCCCTTTTTCTCCATATTTTTTATGACAACAGTCATATTACCAGAAGTGGCAAGCATGCAATCAATTAATTCACCAATCTTCATACGTCCCTTGGCATTTAACACATCCATAACTCCAAATTGAGTTGGTGTTAAATCAAATTCTTTAAAAGTCTCAGAGACCTTGGCATCAATGGTACGAAAAGCCTTACGCATAACAACCATACTCTTGACAGCCATGTTTTTATCTAAGTCGCTCATTTATAGTCCTTTCCAAATAGATGCTGTATTTATTACTCTACCACAGTTTTTCTAAAAGTGGTATATGAAAAAGAAGAAATAAGAAAAAGAGTTCTTAGATATCTAACCAACACCTCAGAACTCTTTCATTTACTAACTATTACGATTCCAAAAAAGAGCCAATAAAATCACCGCACCTAATACTGAAGGAACAATAGCGGTGCCTGATAGCATCGGTCCCCAATTTCCAAAAAGAAGTTGCCCAACAAAAGCGCCAAGCCATCCTAAAAAGGTCTTACCAATACAGCCCATTCGCTCACCTCGGTTTGAAATAGCAGAGGCAATAAGACCAATTAGAAAACCAACTATCATACTTCCAATCATAAGAATTCCTCCTTCTTACTTAAATTACCCAATCACCATTTCGGAAGATTGGTACACGACTACCATCTTGACGGATACCATCAATATCCATTTGATTTGAACCAATCATAAAATCTACGTGTACATCTGAACGGTTAAGACCAGCTTCCTTAAGCTCCTCTTCTGTCATGTCTGCTCCTCCCTCAACACTGGTAGCATAGGCTGCTCCAATAGCTAGGTGGTTGGAGGCATTTTCATCAAAAAGGGTATTAAAGAAGGTAATACCAGACTGCGAAATAGGACTTGGATCTGGTACCAAGGCACATTCACCTAGAGCACGCGCTCCACTATTGTTGAAGACAAGATTTTTCATCACTTCATCACCTTGGTCTGCTGTAACGTCTACAATCTCACCGTCTTTGAAGGTTACCTTGATTCCCTCAATAATATTGCCATTGTAACTTAGAGGCTTTGTACTTGAGACATAGCCATCTGCACGACGAAAATCTGGTGCCGTAAAGACTTCTTCGGTTGGCATATTAGGTAGGAAGCCTTCACCCTGTGCATTAATTGCCCTTGCAGATTCCCAAACGTGATTTTTGGGTAATCCTAGAGTTAAATCTGTTCCAGGTGCTTGGTAGTGTAAGGCTGAGAATTGTACCTCATTAAGTAGGCGTGCTTTAGCATCTAAACGATCAGCATGTTCCTTCCAGGCACGTACAGGATTCTCTTCATAAACACGACAGGTCTTGAAAATTTGGTCCCAAAGTAAATCTACAGCTTCCTCATCACTCGAAGCATCAGGAAAGACCTTCTTAGCCCATTCTTTACCAGCTGCAGCAGCTACAGTCCAACTAACTTTATTAGACTGAGTTGCCACCTGCATAGGTTTAAAGGCCACCCCAGTAGCCTTAGCATGAGCAGATAGACGTTCAGGAGCTACACCATTAAGGGCCCCTGGATCTGATGAACGAACACCTAAGCGACTTGCCTTCTTGTCCAGCAAATATTCCATCTCAGCTTTTTTATAGGTAGGAACCTCTTCAATTCGGTCCATACCAGCATGCAAAAATCGTTCTCGATTAATGATATCATCCGACCATTGAACAATTACCTCAGCTGCTCCTAGAGCATAGGCCTCTTTAACTAAAAGATGAGCTAGCTCTGCTTGCTCTACATCTATACTCAAGGCCACCGTATGACCAGGTTGTACATTAATCCCATTGGCAACCAATAATTTAGCATATTTTTCAAGATTTTCTTTAAAATGTGGTAAAACCATAATCAACTCCCTGAAACTATAATTTTCTAACAGTATACCATAAGACTAAGAAAAAAGTTTCCTCACAGCTTTAACCTTGCCTTACCCACTACAGTTGGCAAGAAAAATAAAAAAGAGAACAGAGACTAACTCCATTCTCTCAAGTTTATGCACGACTTCTTTTATCTCCTAAAAGAAATCATCAAAAAGACTTAACTGATTATCTTCTGGCATATTGCCTAGGATTCCCATTTCATCTAGCTTTTCAACCAAAGTGGATGAAAGGCCTCCTCGTTTACGCAATTCTGTTTTAGAAAGGAATTCTCCTTCCTCACGTGCAGCAACTACCTGCTTAGCAACATTCTCGCCCAAACCTTCAAGTGCAATAAACGGTGGAATCAAGGTATCTCCCTCAATCAGAAATTCAGTTGCCTGACTTTTGTAAAGATCTAACTGACCAAAGGTAAAGCCACGTTCTAACATTTCATTGACAATTTCAAGAGTCGTAAACAAATCAATTTCCACATTAGTCGCTTCATTTCGTTGACGCTTTTCTTTAATATCTTCCATTCTCGCTTTAACAGCATCAAGCCCTGCCGACATAGTCTTAAGTTCAAAAGCTTTGGCACGGATAGAAAAGTAGGCACAATAGTAATAAATAGGATGGTGTACTTTGAAATAAGCGACACGCAGGGCCATCATAACGTAGGCTGCCGCATGGGCTTTCGGGAACATGTACTTGATTTTTCCACAAGATTCAATATACCAGTCTGGAACATTATTTTCACGCATGGCTTGAATATAGCCATTACGCTCTTCTTCAGAAATCTTCAACCACATTCCCTTACGCACACGTTCCATGATGGTGAAGGCCATCTTAGGATCTAATCCCGCATGCATTAGGTATACCATGATATCGTCACGACAACCGATAACGGTTTTCAGAGTGGCAATACCTTCCTTGATCAAATCTTGTGCATTACCCAACCAAACGTCTGTACCATGAGACAAACCAGATAACTGTAAGAGTTCCGCAAAGGTCGTCGGATGCGTCTCATCGACCATACCACGAACAAAGTTAGTCCCAAACTCAGGGATTCCCAACATTCCCGTTGGTGTCCCAATCTGTTCAGGTGTTACACCTAAAATATCGGTACCTGAAAAAAGCTTCATTACATCCGGATCATCTGCTCGAATATCTTTGGGATCAATTCCCGATAAATCCTGCAACTTACGAATCATCGTCGGATCATCATGTCCCAGAATATCAAGCTTCAACACGTTCTCATCAATATCGTGGAAGTTAAAGTGAGTCGTTTGCCAAGCAGCAGTCACATCATCGGCTGGATATTGGACGGGGGTAAAATCATAGACATCCATATAATTTGGAATAACAACGATACCACCTGGGTGTTGACCTGTACTTCGCTTAACCCCAGCAGCTCCCATGGCCAAACGATCGACCTCGGCATCACGGTAAAACTTATTGTAATCACGCTCATAACCCTTGACAAAACCATAAGCCGTCCTATCTGCAACAGTACCTACTGTTCCAGCACGAAAGGCATATTGCTCACCAAAAATATCTCGAACATCTAAGTGGGCTGACGGCTGATCATCTCCTGAGAAGTTCAAATCAATATCAGGAACCTTGTCCCCATCAAACCCTAGGAAGGTTTCGAAAGGAATATCTTGACCATCTTTCTTATACTCGGTTCCACATTCTGAACACTTCTTATCAGGCAAATCAAAACCAGAACCATAAGAACCATCTGTGATGAACTCAGAATGTTGACATTTAGGACATAAATAATGAGGAGGCATAGGATTTACCTCAGTAATTCCAATCATTGTCGCAACAAAACTAGAGCCAACAGATCCTCGAGAGCCAACCAAGTAACCACGTTCATTTGAACGGTTAACCAACATCTGCGAAGCCAGATAGATTACGGCAAAGCCATTACCAAGAATTGAAGACAATTCTTTCTCAATCCGTAGGTCAATAATATCAGGTAGAGGATTACCGTATAGCTCAAATGCTTTAGCATAAGTCATCTCAGCAACTTGCTCCTCCGCACGATCAATAAAAGGCGTGTACAAGTCTTTTTTGACAACCTCGACCTCTTCAATTTGGTCAGCCATAGCCTGCGTATTCGTTACTACAACCTCATAGGCCAACTCTTTCCCCAAAAAGGCAAAGTCATCTAGCATCTCGTTGGTTGTTCTAAAATGTGCTTCGGGTAAAGGAGCCGGTTTAGCATTTTCTCCCTTACCAATCGGCCTATTAATCATGGCTCCTTGTCCCAAAGCACGAACAATGATTTCACGATAAATGGCATCCTCAGGATTGATATAATGTACATTTCCGGTAGCAAGTACAGGCTTGTCAAGACGATTAGCAACCTCTATCAAATCCCGAATCAGCTGTTCTACAGTTGCCTCATCCTTAATTAAATCCTTTGCAATCAATGGCGCATAAATTGCCGGTGGCATAACTTCAATAAAGTCATAATATTTAGCAACTTCAACTGCCTTTTCAATACCATGAGACAAGAGCGTATCAAAAACCTCACCGTCCGCGCAAGCAGAACCTACAATGATTCCTTCACGATACTCATCTAAAACCGTACGAGGAATACGGGCTACTCCCTCAAAATATGATACATTTGATAGGCTGACCAATTTAAAGATATTCTTCAAACCAGTTTGATTCTGAACATAGAGCGTCGCATGTTTGACACGAGACTTTTTATACGAATCCTCAGAAACCAACTCCGTGTTCAACTGTTCCAGATTAGTCAAACCATGCTTATCAAATACATCTTTAATGAAAATAAACAACAAACGACCCGTAGCTTCCGCATCATAATTGGCCATATGGTGGTGATCCAAAGCTACACCAAAACGTTTGGTTAAAGGTCCCAAACCATGACGCTTATACTCAGGATAAAGATTTCTAGCAAATTCCAAAGTATCAATAACCGGTTGTGAAATTGTTGGTAATTGATTTCTTTCATAATTGGCATTCATAAACCCAACGTCAAAGGTCGCATTGTGGGCTACTAGCACCGTTCCCTGACAAAAAACTTGAAACTCCTGTAATACTTGTAACAAAGGTTTGGCACCTTTAACATGATTGTCAGTAATACCAGTCAATTCAGTAGTAAACGCAGACAAGGGGTAACCTGGATCAATAAATTCATCAAATTGCTCAATAATATTACCTTTATGCATTTTTGATGCCGCAATCTGAATCAAATCATTATGAACAGCAGACAAGCCCGTCGTTTCAACGTCAAAAACAACATATGTTGCTTCTTTTAATTCCAATTCCTCAGAATTATAAACAATAGGAACCTTATCCTCAACAAGATTAGCTTCAAGACCAAAAATAGCTTTAATCCCTGCTTTTTTAGCCCTATGGTAACCATGAGGAAAACTCTGAACATTGGCATGGTCAGTTATAGCAACTGCTGGATGCCCCCAAGAGGCCGCTGTATCAATAAGCTCCTCAACGGTAGGCATCGCATCCATAGTTGACATATTGGTATGAGCATGGAATTCAACACGCTTTTGTCCCTCAGGCATCAAATCCTTACGAGGTGTATGAGAAATCTCCTTAATATCTTGTACATTCATCGTCAAACTATGTGTATAAGGATTATTCTCAATACGTCCTCGAACCCTTACCCAGTTTCCCTTTTTAATCATATCGAACTTAGCGAGCTCTTCACTATCCTTCGCCCAACGTTGCATCGCAAAACTTGAAGTATAATCAGTTACTTTAAAATTAATGATAATACGTCCTGTCTTCGTTTCACGTTGTTCAACATCAAAGATATATCCCTCAAAGACAATTCTGTTTTCTTCAGAATTAACATCAATCATCGGGGTTATCTCAGCCTTATCAAAGCTTGCCTGACGTTGGCTTTGTTTCTCGGTAGATCTTGGACTCTGCTCAAGTCGAGAAGTTGATACTGGTTCACTTTCAACAATAGATTGAAGAACTTGTTTGGCTTGAGATTCAGCTTGCTCTTGCAAGGAAACTTTATTTGTTTCATAAGCCGTTTCGAAAGAAGAAGATACATCTTTATCTTCAATAACGGAAACTTTAACATCAGACAATCCAACATTTGAAAGAACATTAGAAACTAAAAAATAAATCTATCCTGAACATTCTCTCTAAAAATATGAGATGGAGCTTTAACGAGAATTTCTTTATTAAAAAATTCAACACTGAGATTGGAGAATAAAGAATAAAGGGAAAAATGTGAAACTTTTAAAGACTCTAAAGCATAAGAAAAATAGAAAGATAGTAAGTCATTATCACAAGACGATGACTCCAAAATAAACTCATAAGAAACTTCTGCACCAAGGGTATTAAAAGTAGACTGAAGTAACGAATTAAAAAGGTTAAAGCCCTCACTTGACAAAACATTTTGAAAAGTAAAAACAAAAAACCAACGACGTTTTGATTTTGATAATTTTACAGAGTGAATAGAACCATCTTTAATTTCATTATAAGTTTTATGATCCTTAGGAAAACGAATTTGTTTTAAAAGAAGCTGAAATTTATCAGACATAAAAAATGACTCCTATATACAAAAAAACACTCCTCATGGAGTGTAACTTATACCGGCGGCCGGGGTCGAACCGGCACGTCCTTGCGGACACTGGATTTTGAGTCCAGCGCGTCTGCCAATTCCGCCACGCCGGCAAAGTATAACTGGGGTAGCTGGATTCGAACCAACGCATGAGGGAGTCAAAGTCCCTTGCCTTACCGCTTGGCTATACCCCAAAGTATAGGCGAATGAGGGGAAATCGAACCCCCGAATGTCAGAGCCACAATCTGATGTGTTAACCACTTCACCACATTCGCCATTATATTAACACGGGCAGTAGGAATTGAACCCACACTGAAGGTTTTGGAGACCTTAGTTCTACCTTTAAACTATGCCCGTTACTATGGAAGGGGAGGGATTCGAACCCCCGAACCCGAAGGAGCGGATTTACAGTCCGCCGCGTTTAGCCTCTTCGCTACCCTTCCAAATATAAATAAATGGCGCGAGACGGAATCGAACCGCCGACACATGGAGCTTCAATCCATTGCTCTACCAACTGAGCTACCGAGCCAAATTGCGGGAGCAGGATTTGAACCTACGACCTTCGGGTTATGAGCCCGACGAGCTACCTAGCTGCTCCATCCCGCGATAAAAATTAAGGAGGATGTGGGATTCGAACCCACGCACGCTTTTACACGCCTGACGGTTTTCAAGACCGTTCCCTTCAGCCGGACTTGGGTAATCCTCCAAATAATATAGTCCGTACGGGATTCGAACCCGTGTTACCGCCGTGAAAAGGCGGTGTCTTAACCCCTTGACCAACGGACCATATAATGGGCACGAGTGGAATCGAACCACCGACCTCACGCTTATCAGGCGTGCGCTCTAACCATCTGAGCTACGCGCCCAAGCTAAATGCTTGGCTATTTATTCCAAATAAAGCGGGTGACGAGAATCGAACTCGCGACAACAGCTTGGAAGGCTGTAGTTTTACCACTAAACTACACCCGCTAAATGGGAGTTAACGGGATCGAACCGCTGACCCTCTGCTTGTAAGGCAGATGCTCTCCCAGCTGAGCTAAACTCCCTCTTGGTCGTTTAACTCAGCCAACGGTCAGAAACTTCGTTTCTCTTATCCGCCGATTGAAATCTCGATTGCCTCTCAATTCCAACTAAGCTAAACTCCCTAAATGCTAAGCGACTACCATATCTAACAGGGGGCAACCCCCAACTACTTCAGGCGTTCTAGGGCTTAACTGCTGTGTTCGGCATGGGAACAGGTGTATCTCCTAGGCTATCGTCACTTAACTCTGAGTATTCTCAACTCAAAATTGAATATCTATACCGTCTCAAGAAACCTTCACGCTATCAATGTCTCTCAGTTACTTGCTTTGGATAAGTCCTCGAGCTATTAGTATTAGTCCGCTACATGTGTCACCACACTTCCACTCCTAACCTATCAACCTGATCATCTCTCAGGGCTCTTACTGATATATAATCATGGG
>NZ_CM002130.1:0-43208 GCF_000448605.1 Streptococcus sp. HSISS3 | reverse complement strand
GCCCTTTCAAATGAATGACATGGGTCACCCATTGTTATGCGGTATTAGCTATCGTTTCCAATAGTTATCCCCCGCTACAAGGCAGGTTACCTACGCGTTACTCACCCGTTCGCAACTCTTCCAAGAAGAGCAAGCTCCTCTCTTCAGCGTTCTACTTGCATGTATTAGGCACGCCGCCAGCGTTCGTCCTGAGCCAGGATCAAACTCTCATTAAATTCTTTAATAATCGTTCGAGCGTTAACTCATTTCCGTCTTCTGACGTTTTTTTCTTGTAAATTGACAGGTTATAATTTCTTCTATCATAACCCTGCACTTGGTTTCTTATTCAGTTCTCAAAGGTCTTTGTCTCTCTTAAGACAACTCCTATATTCTAGCAAATCTAGAATATCTTGTCAACACTTTTTGAAAAGTTTTTTCCAAACTTCCTCGTGTCTCTGCTTCATCCTCCGATGTAGCCTATTCATATTATCATCTCTTGCTTACCTTGTCAATAACTTTTTTAAAGTTTTAATTACTTTGTTACTTGGTTGTACGCTTGAGACCTTAATAGTCTATCAAGTTTATGAACTAAAGTCAATACCTTTTCTTTTCTTTATCATGAATTTCATTAAAAAAGAAGATCTAGGCAATCTTCTTTTTTGTTTT
Organism: Streptococcus sp. HSISS3; assembly: GCF_000448605.1. Taxonomy (NCBI): domain Bacteria; kingdom Bacillati; phylum Bacillota; class Bacilli; order Lactobacillales; family Streptococcaceae; genus Streptococcus; species Streptococcus sp. HSISS3. The sequence goes on along the minus strand of NZ_CM002130.1, from coordinate 42,563 downwards.
AAAGTGCTGCACGCATACGTGCTTGTGAATTTTCGACATTACGTATTGAGCGTGGTAAGAAAGCACGAATATCATCTTCTTTATAACCCACTTGCAATCTTTTATCGTCAATTAGTATTGGACTTTTTAAGATTCTAGGGTTTTCCTGAATCAAATCAATGACTTCACTAACACTTAGTTCATCGATATCACAATTCAGAGCTTTTGCATAACGATTTTTTGATGAAACAATACTTTCAACACCGTTCTCCGTTTTTGAAAGGATATTGAGGATTTCTTCTTTTGTAAGTGGTTCTTTACCAAGGTTTTGTTCTTTATAAGGAAGTTGATGGTTATTCAACCATGTTTTTGCTTTTTTACAACTTGTACAACTTGAAATTGTATAAATTTTAATCATGTTAATTCTCTCTTTCTGTCACATGATACTATAATCTTATCACTGTCCTTTATTTTAGAAATCGGTCTAGCGACCTATTTTATACTTAAGGGATATCTTATTGAGATATTAAACATCTCTTTATTTTCAAAAACTACACTTGGACAAAGAAAAAGAGCCTTTCAGCTCTTTTTCGACTTATTCTTCAATTTCGATTGTTGAGTCAAGGTCTAAAACGAGTTCATCTGACGTTTCGTCAACCTGCTTTTCTTCAACAACATCTTCTTCATCTGGCTCAATTAAACCATAGTGTACACGTACCTTATGGTCGATTTCTTCAAAAATTTCTGGGTGATCTGCTAAATATTTTTTAGCATTTTCAGATCCTTGACCAATCTTCTCACCATTGTATGAGAACCAAGCTCCTGCTTTTTGAATGATCCCTAAATCACTAGCAATTTTAACAAGCTCACCTGTTTGTGAAATACCTTCACCATACATAATTTCAACAAAAGCTTCTTTAAATGGTGGAGCAACTTTATTTTTAACAACCTTAATTTTGGTTTCTTTACCAACATTCTGGTCTTTCTTATCACCAGTTCCTTTGATTTGTGTATTTCCACGGACATCAAGACGTACTGACGCATAGAATTTTAGGGCACGTCCGCCAGGTGTAGTCTCTGGATTACCAAACATGATACCAACTTTTTCACGCAACTGGTTAATGAAGATAGCAATTGTCTTCGTTTTATTGATAGATGCAGAAAGCTTACGCATAGCTTGACTCATCATACGTGCTTGAAGTCCGACATGACTGTCACCAATATCTCCATCAATTTCTGCACGTGGTACCAAGGCCGCAACTGAATCAACAACAACCAAATCAACTGCACCAGAGTCAATCAGCTTACCTGCAATTTCGAGACCTTGTTCACCTGAATCAGGTTGTGACAAAAGGAGCTCATCAATATTAACACCTAGGGCTGCCGCATAAGCAGGGTCAAGAGCATGTTCGGCATCAATAAAAGCTGCGATGCCACCTTCTTTTTGTGTCTGAGCTACAGCATGAAGGGCCACAGTTGTTTTACCTGATGACTCTGGTCCGTAAATTTCGATAATACGACCTTTAGGATAACCACCTGCACCAAGAGCAATATCCAAAGCTAGTGAGCCTGAGCTCATCACCTGAACCTTTTGCTCTGCACGCTCACCAAGGCGCATTACAGCACCCTTACCAAAATCTTTTTCAATATTTTTCAATGCATCATCAAGGGCCTTACGACGCTCATCACCGAATTTCTTAGTAATTTCTTCTGTTTTTTTGTTTTCTTAGCCACTTATTTTCCTCTTCTTTCTATAGTTAAAGACAAATTTAAATCAAGTTGTCTTCTTGTAATAAAGCTTGGCGAACTAGGTTAAAGGCATAGAGGGTACTAATATATCTAACATCAGAACGACTTCTTCCACCTATAACAACCTTGATTGACCTTACTTGATTCCTATCAGCAATACCAATAAATACTGTGCCTGCTGGGTGTCCTTCTAATGAATCTGGTCCAGCTACACCGGTAAGTGCAATTCCGTAATCGCTATCTGTTTTAGCTCGAGCACCTTCTGCCATTTTTTCTGCAGTAAAATGACTAACAACACCATGTTCTTCTAATTGAGACAAAGAAATACCCAACATTTTAGATTTTTCTTCAATGCTATAGGTAACAAATCCACCTTTGAACACTTGCGAAGCTCCTGAAAAATCAGCAATACTAGCTTGAAATAAGCCAGCTGTCAAACTTTCAGCTGCAGTAATGGTTTTGCCATATTTCTTAAGCAATTGAAATGCTTCATAAGCTAAGCTATTTGATTCTCCATATCCATAAATGAGATCGGATAGGGACTTACCATCTAAAGTTTTAGTAGAACGAATTTGTTTTTCTAAAACTTCTAATTTCTGATCTGCTTCTTCTTGCGAGGAAGCCTTGGTTGACAAGCGCAGTGTCACCTCGCCCACTTTAGCGTATGGAGCTATGGTTGGATCTGTTTGGTTAACAATAAAATCCTTCAGGATAGTAACCAATTGACTTTCTCCAACACCAAAAAATCTTAGAACTCTAGAATAAAGAGTAGTATGATTCTCTGTAAGCGCTGGAATAAGCTCTTGGTTCACCATTGGTTTGAGTTCACTTGGTGGACCAGGCAAGACGACATAAGTCACTCCTTTAGCAGTGATAATCCCCCCAACTGCTAAACCCGTGAGATTTTGCAAGGGCACAGACCCCTCAACAATTTGCGCTTGGCGTTCATTATTAGGTGTCCGTATATGTTTAGGACGAGTAGCAAAGAATCTATCCAGTTTTTTACTTGCCTCCTCGTCAAAGACAAGTTTTTTCCCTAGAAACTTAGCCAGTGTTTGCTTGGTTAAGTCGTCCTCCGTAGGGCCAAGTCCACCACAAAGTATGACTAAGTCACTACGTTTACTAGCTTGATCTAGAACTGAAAGAAGGCGGTTTTCATTGTCCCCTACTGCTGTGTGAAAATACACATCAATTCCTAGTTCAGCTAGTTTTTCAGATAAAAATTGGGCATTGGTATTGGTGATTTGCCCTGTAAGAATTTCAGTTCCTACTGCAATCAATTCAGCTTTCATTGGTTCACCTATATTATTATTCGTAAAAAATCTCAAAAATATGTTTGTTTATAAACTAACACGTTTTTGTCATATTGTCAATCAAATATACTCATTATTTAAAGTCGCAATCATTTTCATGATCGTTCACAAATCCTGTAGCTTGTAAAAAAGAGTAAATGGTAGTCGGGCCTAAAAATTTAAACCCTCGCTTTTTTAAATCCTTTGCTATTTGTTTAGAAAGGTCTGTTGATGATGGGACGTCCTTATATGTGGGAACGTTATTTATCAAGGGCTTCCCGTCAAAGAAATGCCAAAAATATTGGGATAGGGAGCCAAATGCATCTTGGAGTTTAAGTACTTGTTTGGCATTATTTACAGTTGCTTCTAGTTTAAGTTTGTGACGAATGATATCCGGATTTTGAAGCGCTTCTTCAAGTTCACTTAGGCTAAACTGGGCAACACACTCAATATCATAGTTATGAAAAACACGATTAAAAGCCTGACGCTTATTTAAAACCGTTAACCAGGAAAGCCCTGACTGATAACTTTCTAAGCAAAGAAGCTCAAAAAGTTTTTGATCATCAACAATAGGTTTTCCCCATTCCTTATCATGATAATCACAATAGAGTTTGTTGTCGGTTGGAACCCAACGACATCGATTGACCATTGCTTACCTCACTTCATCAACATTTTAAGAGCTGACTTAATATATTGCTCTGCTGTTTCATTGGTACCCTCAAAAAAGGCTTTCACTTTCTTAAGCTCTGTGGCTTTGTAACCAAGAGCAAGCAAGGCTTCCACAGCTTCATCCAACTGATGATTCCCTGCAGGCTGATTTGGTGTGGCTTTGGTCGTTTCTGCTGGTAATTCTGCAAATTTTCCTGCCAGATCCAGAACCATTTGTTGAGCAGTCTTTTTACCAATCTTTGGAAATTTCATCAAGTACTTAATGTCACTATTATCAACGGCAGCAACAAGTCCTTGATTATCATCTACGGCAACAATGGCTAGGGCAGTCGTCGGTCCTATTCCAGAAACCGAAATAAGCTTAAGGAAAACTTCTTTTTCATCTTCAGTATGGAAACCAAAAAGAAGGTGGGCATCATCTCTAATAACCTGATGAAGATAGACTTGGATAGTCTGATTCATTTGGTCAGAAAAACTATAGGGATTTGCTACAGTGACAATGTAACCTAGACCGTTTGCTTCTATAACGATATACTTGGCAGTAATTTTTACTAGAGTTCCCTTGATGTAATCATACATAGTGTGTAATTTCCTTTCTCGTTCGTATCTTCAATGGATTACTTTATCATTTTATATTGGTAAGATAATTGTCTTGAGTGTCCATCTTGTCCTCTCAAGGACTGCTGTACTATTGTAACAAAAATCCACTCGAAAGTGGATTCTGTTTGCTCTATTTTAAGGATGACTACTCGTCTTTAAAATATCAATAATCATCTTCAAGCCTAAGAGAACATATGTTGAAATACCTAAGGTGAGGGCAATGCTAGACACGTTTACTAGAGTATTCTCAAAACTTGGTCGACCTAACCAAGCTAAAATGTAGAAAATCAAGCTAGTCGCTAAAAATGTTAAGCCAACAAGTAAAAAGTATTTATTAGTTTTTGTTAGGTGTCTCATCACTCTACCTCCTAACTTAAAAATCAGGCAATCATCCTACAATGATATGCTAAAACATTAGAAGATTCCTTATCTTCACCACTATTATAAATCTAACATGCCTATTCGTAAAGCAAGACCAAAAAAAGTTTTAATACTTACCTAGGTCACGTAGACTCGTATGATTTTCTTGGATACGACGGAACATTTTTTCCATATCGGACTTGGTAAAGTTGACAAGAACTGGACGTCCATGAGGGCAATTGTAGGGATTTTTACACTGGGCAAGCTGTACCAGTAGATCACGCGCAGAGTAATCATCCAGAGCATGATTGGCCTTGATTGAACGTTTACAACTCATCATGATAGCTAACTCAGCACGATATGTCTTGACGGATACTTCATTCGTCAAAAGAAGCATGTCGCACATCTCATATACTGCAAATTCGATTTCTTCTTCCTTCATCCAGATAGGATGTTCACGAAGAATGAAGGTGTTATTTCCATAAGGCTCTAGATAGATACCAACCTGGTTAAGAAGGGGCATTTTTTCTTGTAAGCTAATGTAATCTGAACCTAAAAATTCAAAGAGATAGGGAACCAAGAGCTGTTGTAAACTACTGTCAACCTCACCAATCTTTTCGCGATAGTACTCATACTTGACACGTTCTTGGGCAGCATGCTGGTCAATGATGTAAAGTCCACCTTGTCCTTGTGCAAAGAGATAGGTTCCATGCATCTGACCAAAAAACTCCAACTCAGGGAAGGTTGATGTTTCCTCATTGTCCAGATTTTCAAGCATGCGCTTCATTTTCGACTTGTTTTTATAATCAAGTTTTTCGTGTTCGTTATCACCTTCATCTACCGAACGCTGTGCCTGTTTTACAGTTGGCTTCGCCTTGCTTTCATCCGGTGTTGCTATAGACTTGGACTCTGATACTAGAGGTTTGATATCTTCTTGGACAGTCTCTGGTTTAACAAAGAAATCATTACGACTGCTATCATAATAAAGATTGGTTTGTTTGAGAGGTAAACTCGTTTGAACTGGTTTAGCTACACCTCTAGTACTTGACTTAGCTAGATTTTCAAGGGCGTCAGGGATCAAATCATGCTCTCTAAGGCTTTGAGCAATGGCAGAGCTGATGAGAGCCATAAGCTCCTTTTCTTTAGAGATACGTACTTCCTGCTTTGTTGGGTGAACATTGACATCAGCCAAATAAGGATCAATTTGAATATCAATAACCGCAATAGGGAAGCGTCCCACCATAAGTTTAGAACCATAACCATCAAAAATAGCACGGTTAAGCAAAAAGTTTTTAATATAACGTCCGTTAATGAGAATCGTGATGTAGTTACGATTCGCACGAGTTAATTCAGGAAGACTAACATAGCCAGAAACTTCAAAATCAAGGTCAGAATTTGAAATTTCCACCATTTTTTTAGCCGTTGTCAAACCATAAATCCCGGCAATAGCTTGACGGAGGTCTCCAGTACCTGATGTCTGTGTCAACTGACGACCGTCATTAAACAAGGTAAAGGCAACCTCAGGATGAGCTAGACTCAGACGATTGACAACATCGACAATATGAGCCAACTCAGCCTGTAAACTCTTCATATACTTGAGACGAGCTGGGGTGTTATAAAATAAGTTTTCAACGGTAATCTTTGTTCCCACTGGGGTTGAAATAGGAGCCTGACTCTCAATTTCTCCACCTTTGGTAACCAGTTTAGTCCCGTAGGCTTCTCCATCCGCTGCGGTCACAATAGTTAGGCGACTGATAGAAGCTATTGATGGCAGGGCTTCACCTCGAAAACCAAGAGTTCGAATACGAAAGAGATCTCCTTGATTTTTGATTTTACTCGTTGCATGACGGCGCAAACTCATGGCTACATCAGCTTGAGCCATTCCTTCGCCATTGTCTGTGATTTGAATTTTTGAGAGGCCTGATTCTTCAACTTCAATGGTAATCTGGGTGCTACCTGCATCAATAGCATTTTCCACCAACTCTTTGACAACACTGGCTGGGCGCTCTACGACCTCACCAGCAGCAATCTGATTGGCTAGCACCTCAGGCAATTCGATGATTTTTGGCATAATTATTTTCCCTTCTAAAAAGTTGAGAGACTACTGTTTCTAACTGTTACTAATGCTTACTATACAACCATAACTCACACACAACTGTTAGCCAAGATAAGGCTGTGGCTATAACAATCATATCTCCATGACGAAGGTTGAACCAAATGAGCCCAGAAAAAATCAAGAGGTAGATGACTTGGAAAATCCATTGATAGGTTTTGGTAAAGCTTGTCGAATCCATAAACTGCTTCACGAAGAAATAAAGCAAGAGCAAGTTCAGTGTTAGTGACTTTTCAAAAGGTGTAAAAAAGCTCAAAATTAGACTACAGGCAAGAAAAATTCCTGCTAGCCACTTCATTATAGATTTCATGTGATTACCTCGTCAGTACGTTTTCATTAAGTATAGGGGTTTTCTAAAATATTTTCAACCACTTAGACACCATATAGGACCACATAGACAAGTGCTATTGCTGTGGGCTAGTAAATAGTGTTTAATAAAGGTGTGGAAGGGAGGAGGCCTCCTCAATTACAAATAAGAAAGGATAGTTATGAAAATAAAAGTTCAGATTGACTCAGCATTTCAAGAAGAAATATTGCAGATTCAGGCTCCTGGTCGGACGCCTAAGATTCAGCAAGTCGTCGAGTTTGTCGAAAGTTTGGATAGCAACCACCGACTCAAAGGAAAAAAGATGGCGAAACTTACCTCATCGAACCTGATGCTATTTCCAGAATTTACATCGAAAATCGTCAAGTTCTAGCTGAAACTACTCAAGGAGAGTATCACTTAGGCCTACGTCTCTATCAAGTTTTAGAAAAACTGCCATCACATTTTCTCAAAATCTCACAATCAGAGATTGTCAACCTCAAAGAAATTGAACGTTTCAACATCACCCCTAACGGCCTCGTCGAAATTCACCTTAAAAACAAGGAAACCACCTACTCATCACGCCGTTACCTAAAAGCAATAAAGGAGAAATTACAATGAAAAAACAATTTTTTAAATCAGGCACAGTTGGTATCCTTATTGGACTAGTCGTATCCATGGTTATGTCTCTTATCTGGGCGCCAAGCTACATGCCCCTAAATCCTCACTCAGCCATTGGACAATGGATGACCTCACATCAGATTCACGGATCCTTCGTATTGGCCTACTGCCTTATCACTTGGTTTGCTATCGGTATTCTTTTTGAAGTCGCTAGTTATATTTTCCGTAAGGCTGAATGGAGTTTGCTTCGTGCAACCCTCACTCACTATGCCTTGACTTGCATCGGTTTCATTCCACTAGCTACCCTCAGCGGATGGTTTCCTCTACGTTTGGCTTTCTACTTGGAACTCGTCATTGAATTCAGCCTTATCTATCTCATCGTTTGGGTCATCTCTTATTGGAAAATGAAAAAGAAATTGAGAAACTGAATCAAGAATTAAAACATCTATAAAAGACAAGAAGCCTGTCAATTGACAAGCTTCTTTTATAGTTTCTGTTTTAAATCGGCTACAGCCATCATGACTTGCATCGGTGTCATATTGTAAATGTCTAAATCACGTAACTCTTGAAGAACCGGATTTTCAGTAAAATCATCAAAGAGAGAGATTTGCTCGTTGACATGTGTTTCAGTGATAGTCTTCTCTTGAGGCGATACCTTTTCCTGAGGTTGGATGGTAACTGTCTCGCCCTCTAGTTGTGTCAAGATGGTGTCAGCACGTTCCAGTAAATCTGCTGGTAAACCTGCAATCTTAGCTACATGAATACCATAAGATTTGTCGGCTGGTCCATCGACAATCTTGTGAAGGAAAGTCACCTCACCATCCTTTTCAAGTGTCGCAACATGAACATTGACAAGGTGTGTCAAAGTATTTGACAGGGCTGTCAACTCATGATAATGGGTAGCAAACATGGTCTTAGCTCCTACCTTGTCGTGAATAAACTCAATGATAGACTGGGCCAGAGCCATACCATCATAAGTGGCTGTCCCACGTCCCAACTCATCAAAAATAATCAAGGAATTAGGTGTCGCCCTCTTAATAGCCTGGTTAGCCTCCATCATCTCAACCATGAAGGTCGACTGCCCTGAAATCAGGTCATCTGCAGCACCAATACGTGTATAGATAGCATCAAAAACTGGCAAGTCAATACTATCTGCTGGCACGTAAGACCCCATCTGAGCCATAACTACTGACAAGGCTAACTGACGCATATAGGTAGATTTACCACTCATATTTGGCCCTGTAATGAGCTGAACATTGGTCTGACTGTCAAAGGTAATCGTATTTGGAATGTATTCCTGAACGCCCATAACTTTCTCAACCACTGCATGACGGCCTTGATCAATAACAATACGATGCTCATCATTGAAAATAGGGCGGACATAATGATTGGTCTCTGCTACAACAGCTAGACTCTGAAGCACATCAACTGTAGCAATAGCCTTAGCCAAAGATTGCAAACGGTCAATATAGCGTTCAACCTGCTCACGGACACGCATGAAAATATCATACTCTAGCGTTGATGATTTTTCACGTGCCTCAAGCATTTCACCTTCAATTTTAGCCAACTCAGCAGTTCCAAAGCGCTCTGAATTTTTCAGGGTTGCCTTGCGGAAGAAATGGTCAGGAACCAAGCTAAGGTTAGAGTTGGTCACATGGAAGTAATAACCATCTTTACGGTTATAATCAATTTTTAGTGTTGTAATACCAGACGCTTCACGTTCCTTGGCTTCGATATCTGCGATCCATGACGTTCCCTCACTCATCACCTTGCGATACTTGTCCAAGGTCTCATCAAAACCAGCACGGATAATGCCACCTTCTGTAATGGTTGCAGGAGCATCTGGATCAATAGCAGACCGAATCAGACTTTCTAATTCTGGCAGAGTATCTAAGTCTTGTAAAAGGGCTGACAAGGCATCGTCATTAAAGGACTCCAAAATCGCCTTAATGACCGGAACCTGAGCTAGGGTATGACCTAGTTGAATCAAATCTTTAGGATTAGCCTTTCCGAAGGAAACACGACTAGCTAGGCGCTCAATATCGTAAACCCCTTTAAGACTCTCGGTCAAGTCACTACGCTCAAAGAAATTATCCAAGAAAACTTGGATAATATTCTGACGCTCGGTGATAGTGGCTTGATTCACTAAAGGACGATCAATCCAAGTTCGCAAGAGACGCATTCCCATAGCTGTCTTGGTTTCATCCAAAAGCCAGAAAAGAGATCCGTGTTTCTTGCTCGTTCTAGCATTTTCCAGTAAATCCAAACTTGACTTGGTCGCATAGGACATCTGCAAGTAATCCTTAATCTCATAGTGCTGAGCCTTTTGTAAATGACTAAGCTCACGCATCTGAGTACGGTGCACATACTGGAGAAGTTTACCAGCCACACTGCTTTCCAAATCTGTCAAGCTAGTGTCAATCAAGTGGACATCATCGTAAACATCTGTTTCCTTGGAGAGAAGCAGGTTGAGTTGCTTGACCAAAACTTGTTCGTCAACTTCAGGTAAATCATAACCAACCACTACTTCACGTGCCTTAAGGTTCTGAATTTCACTACAAACTGAACTGAAATCATCCAACTCTGTCGCAAAAAATTCACCCGTCGACACATCCATATAGGCCAGGCCGAATCGACTTCCAACCTTGTCAATGGCTACTAAGAAATTGTTGGCATTATCAGGTTTAGAGCTGTCAACCACTGTCCCTGGCGTGATAACCTGAACCACCTCACGCTTAACCACACCAACAGCCTGTTTAGGGTCCTCCATCTGCTCAGCAATGGCTACTTTGTAGCCCATCTCAACCAAGACATCAATATAGGCTTGAGCCGAATGATAAGGAACACCTGCCATAGGAATGGGATTATCTGCGTTCTTATTACGACTGGTTAGGCTAATTTCCAATATTTGGGCAGCCTTAACGGCATCATCGTAAAATAATTCGTAAAAATCCCCCATCCGAAACAGCAAAAAAGCATCTGGATAATTTTCCTTGATATCCAAATACTGCTGCATTCCTGGAGATATTTTTTCCTTAGCCATGTCTTAACTCCTCGTTAATCCTTTCTTCGATAGACTTGGTCACATATTGGATCAAGTCACTGGCATCTTGCATTTTTTGACGGTAGTCCTGAACAATGGGCAAATTTTCCAACTCATTCTGAATCAAATCTGCCTGCTCACCTGCCTCCTCATAGGCACGCTGTTTCTCAATTTTTTGAAAAAGCACGGCTTCTTGTTGGTAAGCCTTCATCTGTCCAGCCATATGACTGATTTGAGGGACCTGCCCGATAGCTTTCTCAGCCTCTTGAAAAGCAAGAACCGCCTCATGGTGTTTGAGGAGGTCAATTAACTCTTCTTTGGCTTTTTGGAGATCCTGATGAGAAGTGTTCATCAGTGAAACTCGCTTTCCAATTTTTCAGCAACCATAGCGTCCTTACAGATAACTAAAAGGGTATCTGCGCCAGCAACAGTTCCTAAAATTTCAGGATTGCCGTCACTATCAATCAGGTTGGCCAAAACATCAGCTTCACCCAACTCTGTGTGAAGGACCAGCATAAACTGGGCACGGGAAACGGATTTGACATAGTCCTTAACCGTAGGGTCCAAACTTGGAAGCACATGTTCAGACAGACTGTAGTAAAGTCTACCTTCCTCATCACGAAGCTTCAAGAGGCCAATCTCACGCAAATCACGTGATAAGGTAGCCTGTGTAACCGTGATACCTTCCGCCTCTAGACGTTGCTTAATTTCCTCTTGTGTCCCAATCTTCTCTCTTGAAATCATCTGTTTGATAACAGCTTGGCGATCTCTCTTCATTATCTTTCCTCTTTTTATGTATATTCCTTGCATATTATAACAGAATTTTTGTATTTTTTCATGGAATACTTCCTAAGAGATAGCTTCTTGTCCCTACCCTATTAACTGAAATAATGGTAAAATAGAAGTTAATGACAAGATTTGAAATGGAGTACCTATGAATACTAAAGAACTCATTGCAGCAGAGATTGCCAAAGTTGTTCCCGAATTGGAACAAGAAAACATTCAAAATCTGCTTGAAACCCCTAAAAACGCTGACATGGGGGACCTCGCCTTTCCTGCCTTCTCATTGGCAAAAGTCTTGCGCAAGGCTCCTCAAATGATTGCAGCAGACATCGCTGAAAAAATCGATGCCTCAAACTTTGAAAAGGTTGAAGCTGTTGGTCCTTATATCAACTTCTTCCTTGATAAATCAAAAATTTCAGCAGACGTTCTTGGACAAGTTATTGCTCAAGGTAACCACTACGCTGACCAAAATATCGGCCACGGACGTAACATTGTCTTTGATATGTCTAGTCCTAACATCGCTAAACCTTTCTCTATCGGTCACTTGCGTTCAACAGTTATCGCTGACGCTCTTGCCAACATCGTAGCTAAACAAGGTTACAAACCAGTCCGCATCAACCACTTGGGTGACTGGGGTAAACAGTTTGGTATGCTGATTGTTGCCTATAAAAAATGGGGTAGCGAGGAAGCTGTCAAAGCCAATCCTATCAATGAACTCCTTCAACTTTATGTACGTATCAATGCCGAAGCTGAAGAAGACCCATCTGTAGACGAAGAAGCTCGTGAGTGGTTCCGTAAATTGGAAGCTGGTGATGAGGAAGCAACTGCCCTCTGGCAATGGTTCCGTGACGAAAGCTTGGTGGAATTCAACCGTCTCTACGATGAACTCGGTGTTTCTTTTGATAGCTACAATGGTGAGGCCTTCTACAATGATAAGATGGATGAAGTCGTTGACATTTTGACAGAAAAAGGACTTCTCCAAGAATCTCAAGGTGCCCAAGTGGTTAACCTTGAAAAATACGGTATTGAACACCCAGCCCTCATCAAAAAATCAGATGGTGCGACACTCTACATCACACGTGACTTGGCTGCTGCCCTCTACCGTAAACGTACTTACGACTTTGCCAAAGCCATCTATGTGGTTGGTAATGAACAATCTGCCCACTTCAAACAATTGAAAGCTGTTCTTAAAGAAATGGGCTACGACTGGTCTGACGACATGACTCACGTTGCCTTTGGTCTTGTCACTAAGAACGGTAAAAAATTGTCAACTCGTAAGGGTAATGTTATCTTGCTTGAGCCAACTATCGCTGAAGCTGTCAACCGTGCCCAAGCTCAAATCGAAGCTAAGAATCCAAACTTACCTAACAAGGAAACTGTTGCTCATGCTGTCGGTGTTGGAGCTATCAAGTTCTACGACCTTAAAACAGACCGTATGAATGGTTACGACTTCGACCTTGATGCTATGGTATCCTTTGAGGGAGAAACTGGACCTTACGTTCAATATGCACACGCTCGTATCCAATCTATCTTGCGCAAGGCTGACTTCACGCCATCTGCAGATGCTACATACAGCCTAAACGACGTTGAAAGCTGGGAAATCATCAAACTCATCCAAGACTTCCCACGCATCATCAACCGTGCTTCAGACAACTTTGAACCATCTATCGTTGCTAAATTTGCTATCAGCTTGGCCCAAGCCTTTAACAAATACTATGCGCACACACGTATCCTGGATGAAAGCCCAGAACGTGATAGCCGTTTGGCTCTTTGCTACGCAACAGCAACAGTCCTCAAAGAAGCTCTTCGCCTTCTCGGTGTTGAAGCTCCAGACGAGATGTAAGCCATATTCAAAACGCCTAAGGGCGTTTTTTTAGTGACCAAAAAAAGAACCCAACACAGCGTGTTGAGCTCTTTTGGAGATTATGAAAAAGAAAAGTTCGTTGTTCTACAAAAAGTGTAAGCCAACGAGACTTACTGAACGGCGTTCAGTAAAAGTTATTTAGGAGACTTAAAGTATAACCTGACTTCCTTAAAGAAACCTTAAATCGCAGAAAAAAATCCCCTAAGGGATTTTCACAACAGTCCAAAGACCGCTGAAAAGATACGATTGTACAGGCTTCCCAACCTCTTCTTCCTAATCCTCCAAGGTGACCGCTTGTCCAATAGAATCTTTATATAACTATATTACCTTGTTTTGGAAGGGTTTTCAAGTATTTTCTTAAAATATCCTAATAAAACCTCAAAAAAGAAGAAAAAAGCCTAGATTTCTAGACTTTCTTCGGGGAGATTTGTTATGAAAAAAATTATGTTACCTCTAGCTCACAAAAGCTAGTTCCTTACTAGGATGGTTATAATATATCTTAATAAACTTAAAAGTAGCTTAAGAGATTATTATCTTTTGTCACTTTTTAAAATGATAAGCAAAATAAGTAATAGTAAGGAACCACTAGGAATATCCATATCTAAAAACCAAGAGGGGGCTTTAATACTTCCTAGATCATTCATGATGCGGATGATATTATAAGCAATGCTTACTATTAAGAGGCTAAGTTCCGGTAAATAGTTAAGTCGTCCTTTTAAGATTACTAACTTCTCCTTTCTGATAGTTTTCTTGCCATGACCCTATTATAAGGCTGAAAAGAAAACAAAACTAGTGACATAAATGTCACCATCAAAAAAAGCAGGGCAAACCTGCTTTCTGCTATTTTGTTTAGATTAGTCACCCAAACCGATGCGTTCGAAGATTTCATCAACACGTTTAGTGTAGTAAACTGGGTTGAAGATTTCGTCGATTTCTTCTTGAGTGAGGCGAGATGTTACCTCTGGATCTGATTCAAGAAGTGGTTTAAAGTCTACTTGGTTATCCCATGATTGGGCAGTCTTTGGTTGAACAAGGTCGTAAGCTTGCTCACGTGTCATACCTTTTTCAATCAAAGTAAGCATCGCACGTTGGCTGAAGATAAGACCAAATGTAGAGTTCATGTTGCGGATCATGTTTTCTGGGAAGACTGTCAAGTTCTTAACGATGTTTCCGAAACGGTTGAGCATGTAATCAATCAAGATTGTTGTGTCTGGTGCGATGATACGCTCAGCTGATGAGTGAGAGATATCGCGTTCATGCCAAAGGGCTACGTTTTCATAAGCTGTTACCATGTGACCACGGATCACACGCGCAAGACCTGTCATGTTTTCAGAACCGATAGGGTTCCGTTTGTGCGGCATTGCTGAAGACCCTTTTTGACCTTTGGCAAAGAACTCTTCCACTTCACGTTGTTCAGATTTTTGAAGACCACGGATTTCCGTTGCCATACGCTCGATAGAAGTGGCGATGCTAGCAAGAACCGCAAAGTACTCAGCATGAAGGTCACGAGGAAGGACCTGTGTAGAGATTTCTTGAGCACGGATACCCAACTTATCGCAGACGTATTTTTCAACGAATGGTGGGATATTGGCAAAGTTACCAACCGCACCAGAAATCTTACCAGCTTCCACACCAGCAGCCGCATGCTCGAAACGCTCGATGTTGCGCTTCATTTCGCTGTACCAAGTCGCCAATTTAAGACCAAAAGTTGTCGGCTCAGCGTGCACACCGTGGGTACGACCCATCATGATGGTGAACTTGTGTTCTTTGGCCTTATCTGCCACGATTTTAGTAAAGTTTGCAAGGTCCTTGCGGATAATTTCATTGGCTTGTTTGTAGAGGTAACCATAGGCAGTGTCGACCACGTCAGTAGACGTCAAACCATAGTGAACCCACTTACGCTCTTCACCAAGCGTCTCAGAAACCGCACGTGTGAAGGCAACCACATCGTGACGAGTTTGCTGCTCGATTTCCAAAATACGGTCGATGTCAAAGTTCGCTTTTTCACGAATCAAAGCCACATCTTCCTTAGGGATTTCCCCCAACTCAGCCCATGCTTCGTCAGCCAAGATTTCCACCTCAAGCCAAGCACGGTATTTATTTTCTTCAGTCCAAATATTCGCCATCTCAGGGCGAGAGTAACGTTCGATCATTGTTGTTTCTCCTTTAAATTATCTAAAAAATGCAAATATCAAAAATAAAACTAGAAATACTGCCGTAGCAACTGCCCACTTTAGTCTTTCTTCTTTAGAGGTCTGAGGTTGTTCTGCAGAAGTTACATTTGAATAAAATGTTTCGTTTTCATCTAATTCATCTTCATTATCATCAGAAGATAAACCTAATGCATTTACCCCACACCCAATAAATAATACTAAAAATAACCACTTCATCTATAGCTACCCCTTCAGTAGAGTCTGTCTATATTCGAATGCTTCAGCGTTCTCATTTAATTCTATAGTTAACTCTTCGTGTTTATCCAAAAGTGCCTTAATTTTTTCAAATGGAACCTTGAAGTATTCTTTACGGTTATTTACTTTATTAACCTTATACTCACTTAGTTGATTATGTAATTCAGTCTCTAATGCAAAGGCTTCCTCACTAAAAATCAAAGCATGAACATCAAATTGAAAAGGTACAGACGCACTACTTAATTCCCTGATGCGTTCAAGAGGTTCTAAACGACGAGTAACTCCAATTTTATAAACATCTTCACCAAAAGAACCAATGTTAGAGATTACATATACGTAGCCGGCAGTTGCATGACCTTCACGATAATCAATATCTTCTTCGATTTCATCTAATTCAGATAATTTATCTTGGTACTCAGATAACTGTCTCTGAAGTTCTTCAAACTCTTCACCAGTAGCATTTTTCAAAAGTTCCTCAACCTTAGAAACCATATTTTTAAAGTGAGTTCTATCTTTTTCCAATTGCTTTCGACGTGCTTTAATTTCAGCCTGAAGTTTTTTGTCCTCACGCTCTTTTGCTCTTTGCTCTCGAAGTAATTCTTTTTCTTCTTGCTTTTGTAGCTCAAACTCAGCAGCTAGACGTAATTCTTCAATTTTCAAATTTAGATAGGGTATCGTAATTTCAATTTGATTACGTGAATACATTCTATTCAGTTGTTGGAATGCTTTCTTCAATGCCTGAATTTTCTTTTCAACATTCGAAACAGAAACTTTTACTAACAAGGCATCCGCTTCACCATTAAAGCCACGAATAGCTGCTTTAATAAGCTGATTCTGCATTGCCCTTCCCTTGCTTTGATTATTATCTAAAAGCATAGGTACTATAATTCTACCAGCCTGACCAGATTTAACTAAGTCTTTCTGCTGTTTTCTCAAATTATCTAAAGCTTCCTTATATTTTGTGCTATCAGAAAACTTATACTGTCTTTCAAAAAATCCAAACTCTTGTAATCCAAGTGTGTCATTAGCTAAGGAAATCTCGTTCTGAATAGCAAATAATTCTGACCGTTTCTGAGATAACTCAGTATTTAACGAGACTATATCGTCTGCTATCTTTATTTGAGCTTTTAAATCTGCCAGTTTTGCTTTTTGAATAGCAATCTCTTGATTTAATCTCTGAATTTTATTTTCTAAAGCTTCATCTTTGGGTTTTCCAAAATTAAATATCGCCATTAAGGTCTCCTACTCAAACTCCTCTTTCCCAATCCACACTGATGGATAGTGATCTAGTTTATTCAAATCAGTATCCATCGGCAAATCATAGATAGCTATATAGTTTTCAGGATATTGAGCAACCAACTCTTCATACTTAGCTTTCACTTTTTCGTGATTGCTACTAGCATACAAGACTTCAACGACTGCTCCAGTCTTATCTTTCTCAACAAATGCGCTGACGATGAGTTGAATCATAAAAATTGATTAAATTCGAACACTGTATTCCGTTTTAGAAAATACAAGTACCCATGTTCCTTTCTTTTTATTTATATTTTTTATAAATAAAAAGATGTTTTTAACCTAAGTAAAAATACTAGAACTTTACCTTTTCTTTAAATTTTTGTTTATAAAAGGATTGACATATTCTTAGTCATTCTATAATCATATTTTAATTTCATACAATAATTTCTATTTAGTACGGATTATTAAAAATTTTTTCTAGAGTTTCACCATTTTTTGCAACTTCATCTAGTGCATGTTTTGTTGTATATCTAATATTTTGTGGTGGGTAAGTATCTCCTAACGGAATTAAGTTGGCATATTTTTCTGGTTTCCCATCAAAAATAAGTTTCCAATATCCTAAAAAATTATCTGATTCAACAATATCTTTTACTTTTGCAACATATTGTATACCACTTCTAGGTGCAACCTCATAGCCCGCAATATATCGAATTTTATTTTTCTTTGTCTTACCTATACGAATATCATACCATTCATGATCTTCTAAGAATACTTGTTGAAACCCTTCTTCTTGTGCTGGGACTATTATCGTTAAATCATCTTCTATATCATCTGGATTGTTTTCTTTATCTGAATCTACACCAACTAAAGCGTCCAATGTATCCAACATTTCATTTTCTTCAACATAAGTATATTTAGAAATAAGATTATCTTCAAAAGAATTTAAGGCTTTTGATATTTGAGAAACAACCTTTTCAACATCCTTTTTTAATGTTTCATAGTCATCTTTGCGAAAAAACGTATTATGAGCAATAGCATTTCTTTTTGCGATAGACTGACTAAGAACAGTACTCAAACTATTTGATAGTTTATCACTCTCTTTGATGCTATCTGATATATATCTATCCCATATAGACCTTGGAGAAGTCTTTAAAATTTCGCTATTTGCCATCCGTAGTTTTTTTCTATATCCTGCCAATTATTTAAGTCCCCTACTTCTAGATTTTTTGAAATGTTTGATATAACTGAATCTAAATTTCCTAGAGCTTCTATAAAATTTTCTTGGCCATGGTTTTCATCATTTTTTCTTCATAGATAGTAAATAATATTTTGGATAAATCACTAAAATATTTGCCATCTAAAGGTTTATATTTTTTCTCTTTCGATTTTCTATTGTCTCTAATTGATAAACTATTTGTCAGACGGGTCTCCCAATTTTGAGTATTAGATTTCAAAAACATTACCTCAGAGATTAATGCACGAGTCTTATTTTCAATAACATGAATTAATTCATAAGCTTCCTTGCTATAATATTGAGATAAAGCATCCTCTAATATAAACATTTCTAAATTATTGTATGACTCAATAAAATTATTAAGCTCACTATCCATGAACTCAAACTGTTCGATATCTGACTCTTTTTCTAAGTAAAAAATTAATACGAAAAATTTTTTATTATCTTCTTGGGAATCAGTGTTCATCATCTTTAATTCATATCTAAACGAACGTCCTTGAACACTAACAAGATTCTTATCACAAGATAAACCTGTAGTATCATTAATCGACTGTAATAATTTGTGTATATCAGAATGTATATTTTTTTTGACTTATTTTCTTTCGAGATGATTAAATATCTTGAAGTTCTATCCATTTAAAAATCAATTCCTTTCCCAAACTCAACCACACTATCTGGTTCATCACTAAACAAAGTCACATGACCCATTTTGCGGTTGTGCTTCGCTTCTAGTTTACCATACATGTGGAGGTGAGCACTTGGATTTTCTGTGACATAACGCTCAGCTGCTTCGACGTGTTGGCCGAGGATGTTGAGCATGACAGCTGGTGCATGAAGGTGGATTGCTGGAAGTGGTGCTCCGAGAACACCCAAGATGTGCGTGTCAAACTGTGAAAAGTCGCAGGCTTCGATTGAGTAGTGTCCTGAATTGTGCGGACGTGGTGCGATTTCGTTGACGATGATGTCATCAGCTGTCGCAAACATTTCCACACAGAGAGTGCCAGAGAGGTTAAGTTGCTCGGCAATCTTCACTGCCATAGCTTTAGCTTTCTCAGCTAGACTGTCAGAAATGCGAGCAGGCACGATAGTTTTAGAGAGGATATTGTTGCGGTGGATATTTTCCTGAACTGGGAAAACCGTCACATCCTTGCCGTTACCAGACACGATGACAGAAATTTCAAGGTCGAAGTTAACGAACTCTTCCAAGACACACTCGGCCGAGTTAGCAAGGGCATTTGCCTCTTCCAAATCGTCAGCTGATGTGATGACTTTTTGACCGTGGCCATCGTAACCACCTGTCGCAGTCTTGAGGACGTATTTTTTAGAAAGGTCAATATCTTCCAAATCAAGGCTAGATGTCACGACCTTGTAAGGAGCAACGGTTACTTTAGCCTTGTTTGAGAGGAAGTCCTTCTCAAAAATACGGTTTTGTGAAATGCGAAGCAGGTCTGTCCCTTGTGGAAGCTGACCGTCTTTGATAACAGCGTCAAGGCCGTCAGCGTCGACATTTTCAAATTCATAGGTAAGAACATCACAGCGGTCTGCCAACTGACGAAGGGCATCTACGTCATCGTAGGGTGCCACGATAACCTCAGACACACGAGAAGATGGACAATCTGCTGCAGGATCAAGGGTGATAACCTTGTGGCCCATGTAGATAGCTGAGATAGCCATCATCTGACCGAGCTGGCCACCACCGATGATACCAATGGTTTTAGTTGAGCTCATTTGTAGACTCCTCTGCGATTTTTCCTTGTTCTTCAGCAAAGTTAGCAAGCGCATCCGCAATGGCCTTGTCTTCTACTGAGAGAAGACGGAGGGCAAAGAGGGCAGCATTAGTCGCACCAGCTTCACCGATAGCCATGGTTGCGACTGGTACACCACCTGGCATCTGAACGATAGAATAGAGCGAATCTACACCGCTAAGAGCACGTGATTTGACTGGTACACCGATGACTGGAAGGGTTGTTTTGGCAGCAACCATACCTGGCAAGTGAGCTGCGCCACCCGCACCAGCGATGATGACCTTAATGCCACGGCTACGTGCTTCTTCAGCATGTTTGAACATGAGGTCCGGTGTACGGTGTGCGGAAACAACTTTCTTTTCGTAAGCGACACCAAAGTTGTCGAGGACTTCAGCGGCTTTTTGCATGGTTGCCCAGTCGGATTTTGAGCCCATGATAATGGAAATTACTGGTTTCATAGTTAATATCCTTTTTCTTTTTGATAATGGTCTTAGGTGGTGGGGACGGAAGCAAACCTTCGGTTTCATTCCTAAACTTTGAGCCTAAGGTCTCAAAGTTTCCCCCGACCAGAACAAAGACTGTTCTGGTCTTTTCACCACGGCGACCATTATCTTAGTTAGGCTCGCTTTCGCTCGCCATTGACAAATAATAATGTCTGTTAATCTTTTATCGCCTTGCTACCGATATCATTTCGATAGAAGAGGCCTTCTGTGTTTTGGTTGCTGAGTTCGTTGTAGATGATGTTTTGGCCGTCTTTGACGGTGTCTGCTGTTTTGACAAGCATGTAGACACGTCCTCCGTTTGAGAGGAGGTCTTGCCCATTCTCAGCGAATTTAGCACCTGCATAATAAGTGATGATGTCACCCTCTGTCTTGGCTGGAAGCTTGACACCCTTCTCATAAGCGAGTGGGTAACCGTTTGATGCTACAACCACACCCAGTGTCACACCCTTGTCGGTCCAAGTGATGACTGGCTCTTTACCATCCAAAATATCAGTGATATTTTGCGCAAAGTCAGATGTCAAACGAGGCAAGATGATTTGCGTCTCAGGATCTCCGAACCGTGAGTTGAACTCGATGACTTTAGGTCCGTCAGCTGTCAAGATAAGACCAGCGTAAAGCACACCAGTGTAAGGACGACCTTCTTTAATCATGCCTTCAAGAACTGGCTTGACAATAGTGTCAACCGCTGTGTCAACCACGCTCTGTGGCAAGTGAGGAACCGGCGCATAGGCACCCATCCCACCAGTGTTAGGACCCTTGTCGCCATCATAGGCACGTTTGTGGTCCTGAGCCGTTGGCATGATGTAGAACTTGTCCCCATTGACAAAGGCAAAGAGAGAGAACTCTTCCCCGTCAAGAAATTCCTCGATGACCACTCGCGCACCTGAGTCACCAAATTTATTGTCCAAAAGCATCTCGTGAGCAGCTTCGACGGCTTGCTCAACCGTTTCAGCAACGACGACACCTTTACCTAGGGCCAAGCCGTCTGCCTTGACGACGATTGGAGCGCCTTTTTCCTCGATGTAGGCCTTGGCTTCCTCGAAATCTGAAAATGTGCCATAGGCTGCTGTCGGAACGTCGTATTTGACCATGATTTCCTTAGCGAAATCCTTAGACCACTCCAACTCAGCCGCAGCCTTGGTCGGACCAAAGGCTTTGAGTCCTGCCGCATTGAAATCATCCACGATACCAGCCGCAAGGGCATCATCTGGACCGATAAAGGTCCAAGCAATATCGTTCGCCTTTGCGAAGTCAATCAGCTTAGAATGTTCGGAAATTCCGATATTGATCAAATCAAGACCGTCCAATGTCATCCCGTCATTACCAGGAGCCACGAAAACTTGCTCAACGTCCTTAGACTCCAATAATTTCTTGGCAATCGCATGTTCACGACCACCAGAACCAACAACCAAAAGTTTCATTTGAAAGATACCTCAATATCAAATAAGACTAGGGGCAAATGCCCGTTAACGACAATCATTCGGAAAAATTAGCAATTTTCACGAATTATACATAACCATTATAACATATTTGTTCGGAGATATGGGGGTGTAGCCAAATTTGAACACAAAAAAGGCGGCCACTTGGACCACCTCTTAGGAGATTATGAAAATGAAAAAAGTTATTTAGGATTAATGATAGTATAGTCTAAACAGCTTAAGGGAGGCTTAAACGCAAAAATTATCTCCATTTTCCTGAAAAACTGCGAATAGGTAGGTGGAGGTTAAAATGAAGAAAAAATTACTAAATTGTCTCTTACCGCTAGCTTGTCTAGCGACTGTTTCGGTTTCGTGTGGAAGCTCTGCTCAGGCGGCTGTCCTCGGAGATGACTATCCTTCCTCTTGGAAATATGGGGGCTTCGGCGTGGACCCTTGGACTATGTACTGGCGTCAGTGTACGTCCTTTGCAGCCTATCGCCTCAGCAACACCAATGGATTCACCTTACCAGTAGGTTATGGAAATGCCATCACCTGGGGACCAATTGCACGAGCGAATGGACATCGTGTAGACATGAATCCTGCTGTTGGAAGCATCGCTTGGTTTTCAGACGGTGTCAACGGAGCTGGATATATGGGACATGTGGCTTGGGTAGCCGAGGTGAATGGCGATCAGGTCACTATTGAAGAATACAACTATAATGCTGGGCAAGGGCCTGAGAAATACCATAAACGCAGTTTCCATAAGAGTCAAGTGTCTGGTTATATCCACTTTAAAGACCTCGAATCAGGAGCTCAAACTAGTAATCCAACCAACTCTTCTATCAAGGTTGGCGATACTGTCCGATTTACAGGTACTTTCCGTGTCACATCAATCGTAGGAAGTAATATCACTAGCCAAGACCTAGCTGGAGGTACACCAACCAAACACAATATTGTAGATCCTGGACCCGTTCTTGAAGTTGATGGACGAGGCAATCCAACATCAGACCAATACCTCAATCCTGGTGAGACTTTTACCATTCCAGGTAACTTCAAAGTGCTTGCCATTGATCCACCAAGCGATGGCGTCCTCGTCCAAATCGGAAATCGCAAGACTTGGGTAACCCAGTCTGTCCTTGAAAAGGTTTAAATCTATTGAACAATCGTGCGAACGGTTGTTTTTTCATGCACTGAAATAAAAAAGCCCAGCTAGTGCTGAGCTTTTAGGAGATTTATGAAAAAGAAAAGTTTTTTAGGATGGTATTAGTATAGCTTGGGTAGCTTAAAGGAAACTTAAGGCATCTAAAAAAACATCCAATTCCTTGGATGCTTTGTGAATTCTTAATGACGGAAATGTCTCACGCCTGTAAAGATCATTGTCAAACCATGTTTATCAGCTGCTTCGATTGACTCTTGGTCACGGACTGATCCACCCGGTTGGATGATTGCTTTGATACCTGCTTTAGCGATTTCTTCCACGTTATCTGCAAATGGGAAGAAGGCATCTGAAGCAAGAACAGCGCCATCAAGACGGTCTTTAGCTTGATCAATGGCGATGCGGACAGATGCCACACGGTTGGTTTGACCAGGGCCAACACCAAGTGTCATGTGGTCGTTAGTCACGATGATACCATTTGATTTGACGTACTTGATAGCTTTCCAAGCAAACTCCAGAGCTGTTGCTTCTGTCTCAGTTGGTTGGCGTTTGGTAACCACTTGCCAGTCAGCTGGGCTTTCTTTAACAACGTCTTGGTTTTGAACGAGAAGTCCACCGACAACACCAGTGTATTCTGCTTCTGCTTCGCTGGCATCTTGAGCGTCAAATGGCAACTCAAGGATACGCAAGTTTTTCTTCTTGGTAGTCAAGATTTCAAGTGCTTCATCTGTATAGCTTGGTGCAATGATGATTTCAAGGAAGACACCGTGCATTTTCTTAGCCGTCGCAGCGTCAACTTCACGGTTGAGGACTACAATACCACCAAAGATTGACACTGGGTCAGCTTCATAAGCATAGTCCCAAGCTGTTTCAATGTCGTCAGCTTGGCCGATACCACATGGGTTCATGTGTTTGAGAGCCACAACTGTTGGACGGTCTTTGAAATCACGGATGATACGGATAGCAGCATCAGCATCACGGATATTATTGAATGACAATTCTTTACCGTTAAGCTGTTTAGCTGAAGCAATGGAGTAAGCCGTTGGCAAACCTTTTTGATAGAAATCTGCGTCTTGTTGAGGGTTTTCACCGTAACGCATAGGTTGCTTGAGGTCATAAGTCAAAGTGAGTTTTTCAGGTTTTGTTTCACCCACTTGAGCTGTGAAGTATTCTGCAATCAAAGCGTCGTATGAAGCTGTGTGACGGTATACTTTTGCTGCCAAACGTTGGCGAGTTTCGTAACTTGTTTCACCGTTTGCTGCCAATTCGTCAAGAACAACAGCATAGTCAGCAGGGTCTACCACAACTGTTACGCTAGCGTGGTTTTTAGCTGCTGAACGAAGCATTGATGGACCACCGATATCGATGTTTTCAACTGCGTCAGCGTAAGTCACGTCTGGTTTGAGAATGGTTTCCTTGAATGGATAAAGGTTTACCACAACAAGGTCAATCAATTCGATATTATTGTCCTTAGCCGCTTGAAGGTGGCTATCGAGGTCACGACGAGCGAGGAGACCACCGTGGATATTTGGGTGAAGGGTCTTCACACGACCGTCCATCATTTCTGGAAAACCAGTCACATCATCAATAGCGATAGTGTCTACCCCCGCATTGTCAAGGACAACTTTGGTACCACCTGTTGAGATGATATCCCAACCTAATTTTTTGAGTTCTTGGGCAAATTCAACGATGCCCGCTTTATCTGAAACACTAATTAGTGCACGTTTAGTCATGTTTTTTCCTTTCATTTATCAAATTTTTGTCCCAGCTGGATCTACATACCAAAAATGATTACTATTTCTTTTACATTCTAAAGCTGGTACTTTCTTGGTAATCTTTCTTTTTTAAAGTTTCCATTTTCATCATAATAATCAAGCCACTCATATGGTTTATTATAGTATTTCAATTTTCCACCACATTTTGGACACGGTTCGATATGTAATTTTTCAATATTCAATCTCTTTTTCTCACCACTAATTGCATAATTAAATTTAAGGGGATAACGAGTTTGATTCTTAGTAATTTTTCGCAAAGAAAAAATGATACCTGAAAAAATAAACAAACCTAAAAAATAAACAAATAAATTTGCTTTTCTTGAACATTAGGAATATTCCCATTAAAAGAATTTTTAGCCCATTTTACAAACGGTTCAAAAAAATTGTAAAGTGGTAATAAACTTCCTATTGAAGCGAAGAAACCAATCCAACTCAATACTGCCATTGTAATTGGACTTCTCCAAATTGGTTCAGGTTCATAAGTAGCAACTTTTTCTGGTGGATCTTGATTAATTTGAATGTTAACATCTCTACCAGCTTTGTTCTTCCAATTATTAAAACTATTACCCATCTTCTTTCTTCTCAACTCCCAAACTATCCAACACTTCTGGATAGAGTTTGTACTCTGCTTCGTGGATGCGAGTTTCGAAAGTGTCAAGGGTATCATCTTCAAGGCGTGGCACACGGACTTGTTTGATGACCTTACCTGTATCAACGCCAGAATCCACCCAGTGAATAGTTACACCAGACTGGTCAACACCTGCATTCCAAGCATCCTCAATGCCGTGAGCTCCTGGAAATTCTGGAAGATAGGCAGGATGGATATTGATGATACGACCTTCATAAGCTGCTAGCAAGGTTGGGCCAACGATTTTCATATAACCGGCCAAACAAACCAAATCAATCTGGTGATCATCCAAGAGTTTGACGATAGCCTCTTCATAAGCCGCTTTATTGTCAAATTCCTTGAGTTCAAAGGCATGGCTAACCACATTAAGATTTTTGGCACGTTCTAAGACATAGGCATCACGGTGATCTGAAAAGATAAATTCTACTGGAAATTGTTCCGCAATCACCTGAAAGTTTGAGCCGTTGCCAGAGGCAAAAACAGCAATCTTCATATTCGATACAAAGGGACGTTTCGGCTAGCCGAACAGTTTCGTAGAAAAATAGGAAATCATTGCTGGGTGCTTGCACACAAAATGATTTCTCTTTTTTCCTAGAAAATGAGTCCCGTGTTCAGTTAGGCTTACTAACCAAACACTCCTTTCTACAATTTCTCCGTACAAAATGGTGATAGCACCATTATTTAATCACCACACTTGCGCCATCTTTCTTCACAATACGACCGATTTCATAAACAGGTTCGTCAAGAAGTTCTTTGACGCGTTCAACATTTTCTGGTTTAACCGCAAGCATGAGACCAATACCCATGTTGAAGATTTCAAACATTTCTTCGTGTTTGATTTGGCCATACTTTTCAAGGGCTTTGAAAATTGGAAGAACTGGCACTTTGCTTTCGTCAATTTCAGCAGCCAAGTCATCTGAGAACATACGTGGTACATTTTCAATGAAACCACCACCTGTGATGTGAGCAATACCGTTAACCAATTCTTCTTTGATGAGTGGCAAAGCTGCTTTGACATAGATACGAGTTGGTTCAAGAAGAACGTCTTTAAGTTTTTTGCCTTCAAGTTCTGGAAGAACTTCTTCACCTGTGTAATCAGAAAAGACACGACGCACGAGTGAGTAACCATTTGAGTGGATACCACTTGAAGCAAGTCCAAGAAGCACGTCACCTTCAGCTACTTTTGAGCCGTCGATGATTTGAGATTTTTCTGCGATACCTACCGCGAAACCTGCCAAATCATAGTCGTCTTCACCATACATACCAGGCATTTCAGCAGTTTCACCACCAATAAGGGCTGCACCAGCTTGCACACAACCTTCAGCAACACCAGCAACGACCTGCTCCAATTTAGCTGGTTCATTTTTACCAGTTGCTACGTAGTCAAGGAAGTAAAGGGGCTCAGCACCTGCGGCGATGATATCGTTAACACACATAGCAACACAGTCTTGACCGATAGTATCGTGTTTGTCGTACTTAATAGCAAGCATGAGTTTAGTACCGACACCATCTGTACCTGAGATCAAAACAGGCTCTTTGACACCTGTTTTTGAAAGGTCAAACATACCACCGAAGCCACCGAGAGCTCCCATAACACCTGCACGCTCTGTACGGGCAACGTGTTTTTTGATACGTTCAACAACTTCATAACCTGCTTCAACATCCACACCCGATTGAGCGTAAGCATTTTTATTTGTCATTTTATTTATTCCTTTTTTTTTTCGAGAAAGAGTGCGACGTATTTTTAGATGAACCATCTTTTTATCTAAAAATACTAGTCAGGTCTCTAGCTTTGACCCCATAGGGCAAAGTGTCTACTGACAAATGCTTTAGCTTTTAGTTAGTAGTGAGACGTGGAGCGTAAGCATTTTTAGACATAATTTTTTCCTCTTTTTTCTTCTGCACTGCTCTTAATAGAAAGAAGTGTGTTCTTTCAAACTTTCCAAATAGCGTTCTTCGTAGTCATACAATGGTGTTGGATATTTACCATCGAAGTAAGCCACACAAAGGCCACCGTTTGGTGCATCTGTGTCAATTCCAATAGAATCAATCAATCCATCAATAGACAAGTAAGTCAAGCTATCCGCTCCAATGATTTCGCGTGTTTCCTCAACTGTATGATTGGCCGCAATCAATTCCTTACGTGTTTGAATATCGATACCGTAGAAACATGGGTAGGCAAGGGCTGGGCTCCCGATTGCTACGTGGACCTCTGTTGCTCCTGCTTCTTTTAGCAAATTAACGATACGACGTGATGTTGTCCCACGTACAATAGAGTCGTCAATCATAACCACACGTTTTCCTTTAACAACACCTGATACGGCAGAGAGCTTCATACGAACCCCTTGCTCACGCAATTCTTGTGTTGGTTGGATAAAGGTACGTTGGGTGTATTGGTTTTTAATCAAGCCCATTTCATTTGGCAAGCCTGATTCTTCCGCAAATCCCATGGCTGCGCTAAGTGATGAATTAGGCACACCAACGACAATATCTGCTTCATGTTTGAACTCACGTGCCAATTGAGCACCCATACGTTTACGAGCTGTATGGACATTGACCCCTTGGATATTTGAATCAGGACGGGCAAAGTAGATATACTCCATCGAACAAACAGCCAATTGCGTATCCGTTGTATAGGTATCGTAAGTGATGCCATTATCATCGATGATAACAACCTCACCTGGATTTACATCGCGAATCCACTCTGCTCCAACCACTTCAAAAGCGCAAGTTTCAGATGAAACCACGATAGCACCGTTGGCCATCTTACCAATAGAAAGTGGACGGAACCCATTTGGATCCAAGGCTGCAATGAGCTTATCCTCAACCATAAGAAGATAAGCAAATCCACCTTTAACAGTATTCAAAGCTTCTTTAACTTTACCCATAAATGATGGGTTGTGGCTACGACGAATCAAGTGAGCTAAGATTTCTGAATCAGAAGTTGAGCTAAAAATAGCCCCATTCTTTTCCAACTCTCGTCTAAGTGACTCTGCATTAGTCAAGTTTCCATTATGAGCAAGACCTAATTGTCCATCGTGAAACTTAAACATGAAAGGTTGAATATTATCTACAGAAGCCTCACCAGCAGTCGCATAGCGGACATGACCGATAGCAGCTGTACCAGTCAACTTGTCCAAATTGGCTGGATTACGAAAAACTTCTGAGAGAAGCCCCATATCACGATGACGCTTCAATTGGCCCGCATCATTAGAGAGAATTCCTGCTCCCTCTTGACCACGGTGTTGGAGACTGTGAAGTCCGAAATAAGTTAATTTGGCAGCATCTGGGTGACCCCAGATACCAAAAACACCACATTCTTCATTAAGAGATTTAACTTCGTATGTCATTTTTTATACCTTTTATTTTTGATATTTTCCTTAGCTAGCCTAAACAAAAGCAGACATTTCTAACATCTTTTTCTAAGTGTTGAACTCAAAAATGCATCATTTTCAAGCTCTCTAAGACTACTGCTGTAGTGAAAAATATCCCTAATGAGCTCACCACGCTCGATTATTTCCCAGTAAAATATTTCACAGCTGAGGCAAAGAGGTGTTGGTCTTTGCTTCCTGGAATATTTTGGAAGAGTCCATCTTCAAAACGTTCTGAATGACCCATCTTACCAATGATTTGACCGTTCTTGCTTGTGATACCTTCAATAGCATTAACAGATCCGTTAGGATTGTATTTAGAATCCATGCTTGGTTTACCTTCGAAGTCAACATATTGGGTAAAGATTTGACCATTGTCACGTAGCTCAGCAAACTCTTCAGCTGTTACGACAAATTTACCTTCACCGTGTGATACTGGAATGGCATGGATATCACCAACTTCCACTCCGGCAAGCCATGGTGAATTCGTGTTGGCAATACGTGTTTCAACCATCTTAGCCACGTGTTGGTTGGCATCATTGTAGAAGAGGGTTGGACTCGTACTGCTTGCATCTTCAAAGTTACCGTATGGAAGGAGACCTGATTTGACAAGCGCCTGGAATCCGTTACAAATACCGATGATCAAACCACCACCTTCGATGAAACTATCGATAGCTGCACGTACTTTTTCATTGAGCAAGATGTTTACGATGAATTTAGCTGATCCATCTGGTTCATCCGCTGCTGAAAAGCCACCTGCAAAGAAGATAATGTTAGCTTTTTCGATATTGTCAACCATGGTGTCAACAGACTTGACAATTGCTTCTTCGTTAAGTGTGACAAATGGTACTAAGTTGACTTTTGCACCTTCTTTTTCAAAGGCCTTAGCTGAATCGTACTCAGAGTTGGTACCTGGGAATACTGGGATGTAAACCACTGGTGTTTCAACTGTTTCTTTAGCT
Source organism: Streptococcus sp. HSISS3 (assembly GCF_000448605.1). NCBI lineage: Bacteria > Bacillati > Bacillota > Bacilli > Lactobacillales > Streptococcaceae > Streptococcus > Streptococcus sp. HSISS3. The sequence goes on along the minus strand of NZ_CM002130.1, from coordinate 12,750 downwards.
TTGATAACATCATCCGATGCTACAGCAGGCACTTCTTCAAGTTCAGTTGCTTGTGCAAATTCAGTTGGATAAACCTCTTCCAATTTACCTTGGAAGGCACTGTCAAGCTTGTGTCCATCAAGGATTACGCCATTGACAACCAGTGTAAAGTCAGCCACTGTTTGTCCAATCTTGGCAACACCTGCAATGTCTTCAGGAGATGTGAAGACGAATCCACCCAATTGAGCTGTCAAGGCAGTCTCAAGATTTTCAAGGGTTACAGTGGCACCAATATGGTTACCAAATGTTGCAAGGGCAAGAGCTTCAAGGACACCACCATATTTAACAGCTGATGCAGATGTGACTTTATGATCAGCTTGGATAGCTTCAAACTTAGCAAAGTTAGACTTGATAAGATCAAAGTCAATTTCTTGTGCCAAAGCTTGACCTGGAATGTAATAGATGTTTTCACCAGCAGCTTTAAACTCCGGAGAAAGAACCTTACGGCTATCTGCTGTTGTCACACCAAAGGCAACCAAGGTTGGTGGTACTGTCAATTCTTCAAAAGTACCAGACATAGAGTCTTTACCACCGATAGATGGCAAACCAAGTTGAATCTGAGCTTCGATTGATCCAAGAAGAGCTGATACTGGTTGACCAAAACGGGCTGCTTGTTTATCCATACGCTCGAAGTATTCTTGATAAGAGAAACGAGCCTTAGACCAGTTTGCACCAACAGCAACCAAACGGGCTGTTGCTTCGATGACCGCATAAGCAGCACCATGATATGGGGACCATTCTGCGATATATGGGTTGAACCCTTGCGCCATGACAGAAGCCGTATGAGTCACTCCATGTTGGACTGGCAATTTCTGTACTGAAGCTTCAGTTGGTGTGATTTGGTAACGACCACCAAGTGGGTGATTGACTGTTGAACGACCAACTGAGCTATCAAAGATGGTTTGTAAACCTTTTTGACTAGCATGGTTAAGGTCAGCCAAGACTTCAAGAGTATCTGCTTCAAGGGTTTCAGCAGAGGTTTGGCGTTCTTCTGGAAGCTTGACATTCTTGTCAACCACCTTAGCATCTACAACTACACGTACCCCATTAGTATCAAGGAATCGACGTTCCAAATCAACGATGGTTTCGCCATTCCAGTGCATGACAAGATTTGGTTTTTCAGTCACTGTTGCAACGACAACAGCATCAATATTTTCTTTGTTACATTCAGCAACGAAGGCATCTACATCTTCCGGACGAACCACCACGGCCATACGTTCTTGAGATTCAGAGATGGCAATTTCTGTACCGTTCAAACCTTGGTATTTCAATGGCACTTTGTCTAGATCAATTTCAAGACCATCTGCCAATTCACCGATAGCCACACAGACACCACCAGCACCAAAGTCATTTGATTTCTTGATGAGACGTGTCACTTCACCATTACGGAAAAGACGTTGAATCTTACGTTCTTCGATGGCATTCCCTTTTTGAACCTCAGCACCAGCTGTTTCAACAGATTCAACCGTTTGAACTTTAGAAGAACCTGTCGCACCACCAACACCGTCACGTCCAGTCTTACCACCGAGCAAGATAATCACATCACCTGCTTCTGGTTTTTCACGGACAACATTTTCCTTAGGAGCCGCACCAACAACGGCACCTAACTCCATACGCTTAGCAACAAAACCTGGGTGGAAGTATTCACGAACATAAGTTGTTGCAAGACCAATTTGGTTACCGTATGAAGAATAACCATGAGCCGCCGTTTTAGAAATCACTTGTTGTGGCAATTTACCAGCACGAGTTTCAGCAATTGGTGTTGTGATATCACCAGCACCTGAGATACGCATAGCTTGGTAAACGTATGAACGACCTGACAATGGGTCACGAATGGCACCACCGATACAAGTAGCCGCACCACCAAATGGTTCAATTTCAGTTGGGTGGTTGTGAGTTTCGTTCTTGAACATAAGAAGCCATGGTTCTTTCACACCATTGACATCCACTTCAATTTCAACTGAGCAGGCATTGATTTCATCAGACACTTCCATGTCATCCAAACGACCATTGGCACGCTCATAACGACCAAAAATAGTCGCCATATCCATCAAAGTTTGAGGTTTTTCTGTACGTCCCAACTCATCACGCATGGCGATATATTTATCATAAGTCGCTTGCAATTGTTTTTGGAATTTAGAAGCTGAGAAGTCGATGTTTTTCAACTCAGTCTCGAAAGTTGTATGACGGCAGTGGTCAGACCAGTAAGTATCCAAAACCTTCAACTCAGTCTCAGTTGGCACACGTTCAATAGACTTGAAGTAATCTTGAATGAAGAGAAGGTCATCCACTTCCATTGCCAATCCTTGCTCTGCCTTATACTTAGCAAAATCTTCAGCCGTATAAGTTTCAAAGAAATCCAAGTTTGGAATAGTCTTGTCGGACTCAGAGAAATCCTGTTTCGCAATGCCAACAGTGATATCTTTGAAACGAGAGTCCACTGGGTTCAAGAGGTAGTTTTTGACAGCTTCCAATTCATTAGCAGCAATATCCTTGTTAACCAAGTACAATTGAGCAGTATTCACCGTTACATCATTTGAGCTACCCAGCAATAGCAAAGCTTCTTGTGAAGAGGCCGCACGTTGGTCAAATTGACCAGGCAAACTTTCAATGGCAAAGAAAGCATACTTCTCAAGATCAGCCTTCACTGCAGCTTCATCCAAAACAGTATCTGTCACTTGTTCAGAGAAGATATGTTTTTCTGCACGTGCAAACAAATCCTCTGCCAAATTAAAGACATCGTAAACTTGTGCAATACGAAGGTCCTTCAAGGTTTTCAACTGAAGATTATGCTGTAATTCCTTTACTAAAGAGTGAGATTTCACACGAAAATCAGCTTTTTTCTCAACGAAAATACGTTTATCCATTTTATTTCCTTTATTTATTTCTACTTAAAAACTGCATTGGAGAGGAATTCAAAAAATTACTTCAACCCTTGTAATTTTTCCAATACAACTTCATAAACATCTGTCAAGCTACCGAGATCACGACGGAAAACATCCTTATCCATGTGGTGACCTTTAGCATCCCAAAGACGGCAGTTATCTGGTGAAAATTCATCTGCCAAGATAATCTTGCCGTCCTTATCAAAGCCAAACTCCAATTTGAAGTCGATCAAACGAAGACCAATTTGTGCAAACCAATCTTTCAACAATTCATTGATACGACGTGTTTCTTCCTTGATATAAGCAATTTGTTCATCATTTGCAACACCCAAGAATTTCACGTGTTCGTCGTTGATAAACGGATCATCCAAATCATCGTTTTTATAATAAAACTCAACAATAGGTGTATCCAAGTTTATTCCTTCTTCAACACCAAAACGCTTTGAAAATGAACCTGCAGTCACGTTACGAAGAACAACCTCCAAAGGAATGATTTTCACCTTTTTATTGAGTTGTTCTGTGTCAGAAATACGTTCGATAAAGTGTGTTGCCACACCGGCAGCATTTAATTTTTCAAAAATAAGAGACGAAATCTGATTATTCAGCACACCTTTACCCTTAATAGTCTCCTTACGAGCACCATTAAGCATGGTTGCTTGGTCCTTATAGACCGACTTAATCACATTTTCGTCTTCTGTACTATAAATATCTTTAGCTTTCCCAGTATAAATCAGTTGGTTTGACATGGAATTGTTCGCCTTTCAAGTTTTTTCTTCTTCATTATACCATACAAAAAACCAAAAACCAACATATAACAAACTTTGTTACTTAGGTAAAATTAAATCGTTCGTGTTTAGTGGGTTATTTAGATTTTTTTAATAAATAATGTATAGAAAAAAAGGAGCCTGACAGAACTAAATCAAGGTAACATTTAGTTTCTTGTCCCACTCCTATAAGATATGAACTATAAATGCTGGCATAACTGCAGTACTAGATTCACTTGAAATCTAGAAACTAAAGTTTAACTAGCTTATCTGTTATTCAATTGCTCAGACAAATAATCCAACAAATCGGCTACCTTATCCATATGATCAATAGTATCATCAGAAATTTCAAGAGCAAACTCATCTTCCAAATTAATAATGAATTCCATAAGTTCTATTGAATCCACACCCAAGTCATCTAATTTAGTATCTTCGGTTAAAACAATGTCTTTATTCCCCATCTGATCCTGAATAACAAGTTGCATTTTATGAAGAATTTCTACTCTACTCATCATTCAGCCTCCTCTTTCGGACTAAAGGCTTCAACTAGTTGGTCAACTACCTTAGTATCAAGCATCGTACGAACTTGCTTAATGGTGTAATAAACTGCCTTAGCATCACTAGATCCATGACATTTTACTACGGGAGCTTTAAGACCAAAGAGAACCGCACCTCCGGCACTTGAGTAATCCATAGTCTTTTTCATACCTTGTAGACTATCCTTTAAGAGAAGAGCACCTAACTTAGCTTTAAGCCCACCATTCATGATGGCCGACTTAAGAGTCTTCATGGCACCAAGTCCCGTTCCTTCGATTGCTTTAAGAACCGCATTTCCTGTGAAGCCATCAGACACAATAACGTCAGCAGCACCAGACATGATTTCACGCGCCTCAACATTTCCGACGAAGTTAATACTGGGCTCCTGAGACAAGAGTTCGAAAGCTTCCTTACGAAGACTATCACCCTTAGTTTCCTCAGTCCCATTATTAAGTAGACCTACACGAGGGTTGGCAATTCCACGAACATTTTTTGCATAGAAGGATCCTAAAATCGCATATTGATGCAAGTGACTAGCTGTATTTTCTGCATTAGCACCTAAATCAAGCATATCAAAGGGTTGACCTGTAAAACTTGGCATTGTTGACATCAGACCTGGACGCTCAACTCCCTTAATACGTCCAACCACAAAGAGACCTGCTGCCAGGAGAGCACCTGTATTCCCTGCAGAAATCACTGCATCTGCTTTTTTCTCCTTAACAGCTTGTGCACCCAAAACCATAGATGCTTTCTTTTTCTTGCGAATGGCTTTAGCTGGCTCGTCATCTGAATTTATCTTTTCATCGGTATGTACAATGCTCACACGTTCAGACGCTGTCAAATAGGTCTTAATTTTAGTTTCATCACCATAAAGCTGGATTTCAATATCTTTGAAATCTGACAAAGCCTGATTGACTCCTTCTACAATTGCTTGTGGCGCATTATCGCCACCCATAGCATCAACTGCAATTACATGCATAGCATTCTCCCTCTCATCCTCTGCTCTAAAAAAATAGACTCGAATTTTCATCAATCAAACAATCTATAATTAAAATAGACATATCCAATTTTCTATTTCCAGCAGAGTCTTTCAGCTTATTATCTTCTTATTATAGCACGAACTGACCTGCATTTTAACCCCTGAGCCTGAAAACCTTTGATTCACTGTTTCACGTGAAACAAAAAAAGACAATGCCTAATCAGCACTATCTTCCTTATCCATGATATAAGCCCATGAATTTAGATTATCAATAAACTTCTTACTTTTAAGATGTATCCCAATATAATTATCATAGAGCTCATCAATAAATTGTCGCAACTTTCGTTTCATGTCATCCTTCACAGATATGCTTCTCAATTCTTTAAACGAAAGTCCCTGAAAGCGATCTAAAAGATAAGGCACATTAGGGTCCAAGTGACTACGCCTTTCATCCTCTGCATAGTGATTTGGACAAAGTAAACCTGAGTACTTATACGAGAAATCAAAAGGAAGCCCTACACGATGACAAAAGACACACTCGTGAAAATTCAATTTTACACCAAAACGGTCCAAAACCTGAACCTCAAAAATATTAGTCAGAATTTCGTAATCTAGACCTTCTTCCATTAATTCAAGCGTCTTCTCCAAAAATGCAAATAATTGCTCATCCACCATACCATCAGCAATAGCGGCATCCGTCAATCCAGCCAAATAAGTCGCATAAGACAACTTGAAAATATCGCTTGTAATTTCCTTGAAGGACTCTGCCTGGCTATAATCTTCTATGAAAGATAGACCTTCATCATTTACAGTCATCATGAATTCAGCGATGGTCAAAGGTTGAATGACAGCACTTAATTTACCTGCCCCACCACCTCTAACAAAAAACATCCGTTTTCCAGCTTGCTTAGTAAAAATCTTAACTAGTTTATCATTCTCACGATAATTACGATTGAAGAGGACAAGCCCTCTACTCTCAAGCTTCTGCATGTTCTTCCATAAACTCTTTCAAACGAGTCATAGCTGTTTCAATAGTATCCATGCTAGCTGCATATGACAAGCGAACATAGCCTTCACCATACTTCCCAAAGGCAACACCAGGGATAATCGCAATAGCCTTTTCACGTGCAAAGTCTTGGCAGAACTTAAAGGAATCTTGAGTATAGCCTTCTGGAATCTTAGCAAAGATGTAGAAAGCACCATCAGGTTTAATAATCTTGAAACCAAGTTCAGACATTTTTTCAAGAATATAATCACGACGTTTCAAATACTCAACTTTCATTGGTTGTGCATCATCCTTACCAGCAGATAAGGCTTCAATAGCTGCAAATTGTGCCATAGTAGCTGCAGCCGTCACCAAATACTGGTGACTCTTAATCAACTGAGCCGTCAAAATTGCTGGTGCAAAAATCAAACCAATACGCCAGCCTGTCATCGCATGAGACTTAGACAAGCCGTTGATCAAAATCGTTTGTTCCGGTAAATATTCCGCAATAGAGACATGATGATCCACATAAGTTAGCTCAGAGTAGACTTCATCACTAACAACAAAAATATCGTATTTTTTCAAGACTTCAGCCAAATCTGAAATCTGTTGACGCGAATAGGTCACACCAGTTGGGTTGGTTGGATAGTTAAGCAAAACTGCTTTAAGATTATCTCCCTGCTCCAAAATTGCCTTTTCTAACATCTCTGGAGTCAAAACAAAATCATTAGCAGTTGTATCAATTTCAACAATTTCAGCACCAACTAGATTAGCAATAGGTTCGTATCCAGGATATGCTGGTGCAGGAAGAAGAACTGTATCACCAGGTTCTAAGATAGCTGTCAAAGTCGCAGAAAGGGCTTCTGTTGCCCCAATAGTCACCAAAATCTCATTATCTGGGTTATAAGTAAGATTATATTTTTCCTTAACAAAATCCGCAGCTGCTTGACGTAAGACAGGAAGACCTGCCATACCTGTATAGTGCGACTGGTTAGCATCAATAGCAGCTTTAGCAGCTTCTTTTACATGATCTGGAGTTGTAAAATCAGGTTCACCAAGTGTCAACTTTTTGATCCCTGGTACATCTGAAATTGATTGGTCAAACTGACGAATCATTGAAACTTCAATCTTATCTAAATTTTTATTAAAACGTTGTGTTAAATCCATCACGGTCACCTCTTTGCAATTATGCCTTACATTATATCAAAAACTCAAACGCATTTAAACACCAAAAAAGCTAGCCTAGGCTAGCTTTAGTCTATTTATGGCCCATTTCAAACAATGGTGACAACGGACGTTTTTCATGAATACGAATGATTGCCTCAGAAATTAAATCAGCAATAGAAATTTGCTCAATCTTATCAATCAATCGTTCTTCTGGAAGATAAATCGTGTCAAGCACGACAAGTTTTTCAATAGCAGATTTTTGAATATTATCAAGTGCTGGACCTGACAATACAGGGTGTGTACATGATGCAAAGACATGAGTTGCACCAGCCTCAGCAAGCGCATCTGCCGCATGACAGATAGTACCTGCAGTATCAATCATATCATCAATCAAGATACATGTTTTACCTTCAACATTACCAATGATATTCATAACTTCAGAAGTGTTCATTTTATCAACACTACGACGTTTGTCAATGATAGCGATTGGCGTTTTCAAACATTGTGCCAATTTACGCGCACGAGTCACACCACCATGATCCGGAGAAACAACAACTACATCATCTCCAGTAAGACCAGCACGATCAAAGTAATCAGCAATAAGAGGAGCACCCATCAAATGGTCTACAGGAATATCAAAGAATCCTTGAATTTGGGCAGCATGAAGGTCCACAGTCAAAAGACGATCAACACCAGCCACCTCAAGCATATTAGCAACCAATTTAGATGTGATTGGTTCACGTGAACGAGCCTTACGGTCTTGACGTGCATAACCATAGTAAGGCATGACAACACTAACTGTCTCAGCACTCGCACGTTTTAGCGCATCAACCATGATCAAGATTTCCATCAAATTATCATTTACAGGAGAGCTTGTAGATTGAAGAATAAAGACGTGATGACCACGGATAGACTCTTCAATATTAACTTGAATCTCGCCATCTGAAAACTCACGAACACTTGATTTTCCAAGTTCAATACCCATTTTATCAGCAACTTTTGCTGCCAATTCCTGGTTAGACGACAAAGCGAACAACTTTAAATTCGTATAAGACATGATTTCCTCCAAAATATTTACTACTCCATTCTACCTTTTTTTAAACTGATTTTCAACGTCAAATAAATGGTGTCATAGGAACTTAACAAGTATCATAAGATACAATTATTAATAACAGTAATTTGCTATCTAAATGTCTATATCATAACACCCATTTTGAAAAACAAAAAACGATTCGAAAACATTCGAATCGTATCTTTAATATCATTATGGATAAATATAGTATACAGAACCACCGTGAGCTGATGATGTAGGATCAAATGTACCACGGTAATTACCAATTGACATGTTACCAGCGTAGTTTGATTCCATAACTTGAATTGAGTTTGCACCTGATGCTGATGTAACGTAAGCTACGTGACCGTAACCACCACCATCATTTGGCCAAACTGCAATTGCACCGGCTACAGGAGTTGTACCTACTGAGTGACCAGCTGCTTGCGCACTAGCAATCCAGTTTTTAGCATTACCCCAGTTATTACCAGCCCATGAAGCCAATGATTTTGCACCCCAAGTACATTGTCCAACTGGATATGTATTAGGTGTCGCAGCGGCTTCAACTTTAGCTGTTTCAGCTGGTGCTGCAGGAGCCGGAGCTTCTGATGCAGCTGGTGCTTCACTAGCTGGTGCCTCTGAAGTAGAGGCAGGAGCAGCTTCTGAAGTTGCAGGAGCAGTCGACTCTGGTTGTTCTTGACTAGCTGGCGCTGCAGGTTCTTGTGCTGCTTCTGATGTTTCTGTCGCTTGACTTGCTGGTGCTTCTGAAGTAGAAGCTGCAGGTGCTTGTGCTTCTGATGTTTCTGATGAAGCTGGTGCTTGTGCAGCCTCTGAAGCTGTCGATGTTTCAGAAGCTGGTGCCTCTGAAGGCTGAGCTACAGCTTGTGAAGTTGCTGCCGCTTCTGATTGTGCTACTGATGCTGCCGCTTCTGAAGAAGCCACAGCTTGTGCAGCTGCCTCTGATTCAGCAACTGCTTGAGATTGTGCTACCGATGCAGCAGTAGATGCAGCTGCAGATTCAGCAGTTGATTTAGCAGAAACAAGTGATGTTTTCTCATTTTGAGCTGTTGTCAATTCAGCAGCCAAAGCAACTTGTGCTGCTTCAAGTTCTGCTTGTTGAGTTGTCAAACCAGCTTCTGTTGTTTCAAGTTCTGACTTATTAGCTGCGATAGTATTAATTGCAGCTTGATTTTCTTCTTGCTTAGCAGCAAGCTCTTTTTGATCAGACTCTTGTTTTGTCAACATATCATTATTCGCTGTTACCACTTTTGAAATAGCTGTAATGCGAGTAATCGCTTCAGAGATTGACTTAGAATTCAAAATAGAGTTAATGTAGCTAGTCGCAGTATTATTTTGTTGAGCACTACGAGCTTGTTTAGCCAAAGAATCTTGGCGAGCCACAATTTTACTTGATAATTCTTGAATCTCAGATTCTAATCCTGCTGATACTTTTTCAAGTTCCGCATTTTTAGCTTCTAATTCTGATTTCTGAGTTCTAAGAGTTGATACTTGTGATTGAATTGTAGTAACTTGAGCTTGTGCAGTCTCTTGTTGAGAAGCAAGGTTACTAATTGTGTTATCTGCAGCAGCGATTTGCGAATCATAATCCTCTGCATGTACAGTTGCAGCTGCTGAAAGGGTTACACCACTTACCAGCACTGCTGAAAGAATACGTTTTTTCATAATATAAAATACTACTCCTTTTCGATAAGACCTTATAATTGTATCAAAAAATGACGCAAACTTTGTTACGTCAATATTACAGTTCTATTTAAATCTATCAACTGACAGATACAAAAATAATTTTTCAATAATAGGTTTAGTTAAAATAAACATTAAAAGATTAAAAAACAAACTAGGGCTTAATTGATAAATAATAAAATCAGTTATGGACTCGTTTGAGTAACCATATAATAATACAAACCCAAAATTGATGATGTCAAAAATAAATAAGGATAAGAAGACTAATAGTAAATCAACGTAAGCGTTTCGTTTAACAAATCGAGATAACTGTGTCAATAGAAAACATAAAATGGGAAGAGTAAGGATAACTATACCAATTGTTTTAAAATAGTAAGTGTCATAAATAAAGCCAAGAAAAATGAGATAAAGGTATGACAATCTACTAGTAGATAAGTTTAAAGTCATTAAAAAGACATATATAATAAAAAGGTGAGATGATAGAAAAAATTCTGGAGACAAATAATGATTAAGTATCATCGAAATATGACCATCCCATAGAAAAGGAATGAAACTAAGTAAAAAAGGAACAAAAGAATACTTAGAGAAATTCATATTATTTACCATCTCCAACTAAAGTAACATAAGAAATTTTATCAAAATCTGCATAAGGTTTTACAAAAATAGTTCGATTTCCTTCATAATCACTTACAGATTCAACGGTTCCAATTGGAACACCCTTTACAGAGACATCATCCAAACCGCTAGTAACCACTTCTGTACCCTTCTTAATATTTTCTGAAGAGTTAAGTTGTGTCATTTTTAAAAGCTTCTTTTTATTATCATAATTTGAAATGATGCCAAAAATCTGATTTCCATCCTCAGAAATAACACTAGAAGCTAAATAAGTATCACTAAGACTACCTGAGAGTAAAGAAATGGTAGTACTATCATCATAAACTTTTGTCACAAAACCTATGACACCACCATTAGATGTTGCTAACATAGACTTGCTAACATTCTTAGATTTACCAACATTAATCGTTAACTCTTTTAACCAATTAACTGAAGGTCGCATAGAAACTTCGGCTGTTATAACATTATCTCGACTAAGCTTATCTGAAAGATTCAAAGAAGCCCTTAGAGAATCATTTTCTTCTTGTAAATTGGAAATGATTGCAGATTGATTCTGAAGTGAGGATAAGGACTTTTTTAAATCCCTGTTCTCAGAATAAGTTGATAACAAATCAGAGATGACATTATGCGATTTAGTTAAAGCGACAAAAGGAATTGAGACCACAGAATCCACCTTAGAAATAACTCCCGAAACATTAGAAGATAAATCCTTCGTCAACTTTTTATTTGTAAAAAGAAAAGAAAAAAACATAACAAAAAAAGAAAAGTAATAAATCCATAGAGAAGAAATTTGTAAAAACTATTTTTCATTTTGTCACCTCTGTAAACAGTAAAAGAAAACGAATTATCTTACTAGATAATTCGTCATAATACGGAGAATGGGGGATTCGAACCCCCGCGCCAGTTACCCGACCTAACGATTTAGCAAACCGTCCTCTTCAGCCTCTTGAGTAATTCTCCAATATGGGCACGAGTGGAATCGAACCACCGACCTCACGCTTATCAGGCGTGCGCTCTAACCATCTGAGCTACGCGCCCAAGCTAAATGCTTGGCTATTTATTCCAAATAAAGCGGGTGACGAGAATCGAACTCGCGACAACAGCTTGGAAGGCTGTAGTTTTACCACTAAACTACACCCGCTAAACAAAATGGCGCGAGACGGAATCGAACCGCCGACACATGGAGCTTCAATCCATTGCTCTACCAACTGAGCTACCGAGCCAAATTGCGGGAGCAGGATTTGAACCTACGACCTTCGGGTTATGAGCCCGACGAGCTACCTAGCTGCTCCATCCCGCGATAAAATTAAGGAGGATGTGGGATTCGAACCCACGCACGCTTTTACACGCCTGACGGTTTTCAAGACCGTTCCCTTCAGCCGGACTTGGGTAATCCTCCAAATAATATAAACAATATATGGACCTTGTAGGACTCGAACCTACGACCGCTCGGTTATGAGCCGAGTGCTCTAACCAGTTGAGCTAAAGGTCCAAGTAATCCATATATGATATAGCGGCGAAGGGGATCGAACCCCCGACCTCCCGGGTATGAACCGGACGCTCTAGCCAGCTGAGCTACACCGCCATAAATCGGGAAGACAGGATTCGAACCTGCGACCCCTTGGTCCCAAACCAAGTGCTCTACCAAGCTGAGCTACTTCCCGATAACATGCACCCTAGAGGAGTCGAACCTCTAACCGCCTGATTCGTAGTCAGGTACTCTATCCAGTTGAGCTAAGGGTGCTCTTTATTAAATTATGCCGAGGACCGGAATCGAACCGGTACGAAAGTTTCCTTTCGCAGGATTTTAAGTCCTGTGCGTCTGCCAGTTCCGCCACCCCGGCTCCTCAAGCGAACGACGGGATTCGAACCCGCGACCCCCACCTTGGCAAGGTGATGTTCTACCACTGAACTACGTTCGCAAAGAATGCCGGCTACATGACTTGAACACGCGACCCTCTGATTACAAATCAGATGCTCTACCAACTGAGCTAAGCCGGCTATCTCTTTTATGCGGGTGAAGGGAC